>NZ_CP043474.1:1409480-2818961 GCF_008329645.1 Mycolicibacterium grossiae | reverse complement strand
ACCGCAGGCGGACCCGCGGCGGCCAGGCCGCCAGCGGGCACGTCGACCAGGCCGACGCGCCGACCGACGCACCCGCCGCCGAGTCCGGCGAGGCCGGTTCCGGCAGCCGGTCGAGCGGTCGGCGCCGCCGTCGTCGCCGCAGCAACGCGGCCGCTCCGACGTCCGGCTGACACCCGCCGCCGACCTCGTGGTTCGACCCGAACGCCGCACCAGGGGCGACGTCCTGGTGGCGCTGGCCCTCGTGGTGATCGTCGCGATCGCCGCCGGGAGCATCTGGTGGACCAGTGATGCGCGCGCCACCGACAGCCGTCCCGCCGCGGCACCCGTGCCGTCCGTGAAGGATGCCCGCGCCGTACCCGACGGCCTGCGCCAGCTGTGGACGGCGGCCAGCCCGGCCACCTCCCGGCCGGTGCTGGCCGGCGGCAGCGTCGTCACCGGCGCGGGTGACCGGATGGAGGGACGCGATCCCGCCACCGGGAACGTGCTGTGGAGCTACGCCCGCGACGTGGACCTGTGCGGCGTCACGTCGGTGTACTCCGACGCCGTCGCGGTGTACCCGGACGCGCGGGGTTGCGGTCAGGTCACGACCGTCGACGGCAAGACCGGGCGCCGCGACGCCACGCGCACCGCGTACGCCGACGACCGCGTCACCCTCTCCTCGGACGGCACCTCCGTGCTCTCGGCCGGCGAGAACCGGCTGGAGCTGTGGCGCTCGGACATGGTGCGCATGATCAGCTACGGCGCTCTGGATGCGCCGATCAAGCCCGACGTGCCGGCGAAGCCGCTGTGCCGCTTCACCTCGGCTGCGTCGAGCACGGCGCTGGTCGCGGTGCTCGAGGCCTGCCCGGGGGCGCGCGACCTGCGGCTGACGCTGCTGAAGCCCGCCGACGAGGAGGATCAACCGGAGACGAAGTTCGTCGAGCTGCCCGGCGTGCCCGCCGATTCCGACGCCCGGGTGATCGCGGTGTCCGACACGATGACCGCCGTCTACCTGCCGTCGCCGAAACCCACGGTCAACGTCATCGACGACACCGGGGCCACCGTCGCCAGCACCCTGCTGCCCGCACCGGCGTCGGAGGAGGCCGCGGTGACGCGCGCCGGCGACCTCGTCACCTGGTGGACGGGCGACTCCCTGCTGGTGTTCGCCGTCGACGGACTGCGCTACCGCTTCACCGTCAATCCCGTCAACGGGCAGGCACCCGTCGGCCCCGGCGTCGAAATGGCCGGCCGCCTGCTGGTGCCGGTCACCGAGGGATACGACGTATTCGACCCGAAGACCGGCGCCGGGGAGCGGCACATCGCGCTGACGCGGCAGGCGGGGCCGGACCCGGTGGTCCCCGCCGTGGCGGGGTCGGTCGTGCTGGAGCAGCGGGGCGACGCCCTGGTGGCGCTCGGCGGCTGAGCCGCCCATAGGCAGGAGCGGCTGAGCTAGATCTCCGGAGTGAAGGTCGGCAGGTCCTTGCCGGACTTCCAGTGCTTGAGCAGCGCCTCGGCGAGTTCCCGGTAGGCCAGGGCGCCCTTGTTCTTTCGTCCGCTGAGCACCGACGATCCCGACGCGCTGGCCTCGGCGAAACGCACGGTACGCGGGATGGGCGGTGCGAGCACGGGCAGCTCGTAGCGGTCGGCGACGTCGAAGATGACGTCCCGGCTGTGCGTGGTCCGCGAGTCGTAGAGCGTCGGCAACGCCCCGAGCAGCACCAGGTCGGCGTTGGTGATCTGCTGCACGTCGTTCACGGTCCGCAGGAACTGCCCGACGCCGCGGTGCGCGAGCGTCTCGCACTGCAGGGGCACGATGACCTCGGCGGCGGCGGTCAGGCCGTTGAGGGTCAGGACGCCCAGCGACGGCGGGCAGTCGATCACCACGACGTCGAAGTCCGAGGCGATCTTCGCCAGCGCCCGCTTGAGCGCGTACTCGCGTCCGGCCCGCATGAGCAGCATCGCCTCGGCGCCGGCCAGGTCGATGTTAGCGGGCAGCAGCGTCATGCCCTCCGGCGTGGTGACCAGCGCCGCGCTCGGTTCGACCTCGCCGAGCAGCACCTCGTGCACGGACACCGCGAGCTTGTCCGGGTCCTGGCCGAGGGAGAACGTGAGCGATCCCTGCGGGTCGAGGTCGACGAGCAGCACCCGCTGCCCCTTCTCCGCCATGGCCGCGCCCAGCGACGCCACCGTCGTCGTCTTGGCCACGCCGCCCTTTTGATTGGCGACCGCAAGTACCCGCGTCACGCCAACCATCCAAGCACGCGCGCTCGGGTAATGGGCGTACGGCACAATCACGAGGTGACTGTCGAACGGCACCGCCTGCTGCTGCTGCGGCACGGTGAGACCGAGTGGTCCCGGGCGGGCCGGCACACCAGCACGACCGATCTCGACCTCACCGACGTCGGTCGCGAGCAGGCCAGGCTGGCGGCCGAGGCGATCGCCGACCTTCGACTCACCGACCCGCTGGTGATCAGCAGCCCACGCCACCGCGCGCTGGTCACCGCCGAACTGGCCGGGCTCGACGTCGACGAGGTCAACCCGGTCCTGGCCGAGTGGGCCTACGGCGACTACGAGGGTCTGACCACCCCGCAGATCCGCCAGACCGTGCCGGACTGGATGGTGTGGACGCACGGCTGCCCGAACGGCGAGAGCATCGCCGACGTCACCGTGCGCGCCGACCGCGCGGTCGCCCTGGCGCTGTCGCACATGGCCGAGCGCGACGTGGTTTTCGTCGGGCACGGCCACTTCTCCCGCGCCCTGCTCACCCGCTGGGTGGAACTGCCCGTGCCGCAGGGCATCCGGGTCTCCATGGTGGCTGCGTCGCTCGCGGTGTGCGGGTGGGAGCACGGCGTCCGGCAGATCAGTGCGCTGGGGCTGACCGGACATCCCAACCCGTGTCTGCCCGCCTGATGGGCGAACCCTCCTTCGTCCTCGGTGGCCCCGCCGGCACGCTGATCGCCGAGGGGATCGCCGCCGGCTACCCGGCGCTGGCGGACGCGCGTGCCGCGCTCGCCGCCGGTGAGGCACCGATGGTGGTGGGGGCGCTGCCCTTCGACCTCACCCGTCCCGCCGCGCTGTTCCGCCCCGAGCACCTGCGCTTCGCCGACGGTCCCCCGGCAGCGTCCGGGCGGCCGCTGCCCCGTGTCCGCGTCGACGGGGCATTCCCGGCACCGGAGGTGCACCGCGCGCGGATCGCCGAGGCGCTGCGCCGGCTCAACGATCCCCGCACCGGCCTGCACAAGGTCGTACTCGCCCGCGCGCTGCGTCTGGTCGCCGACGCCCCGCTCGATGCCGTCGACGTGCTGCACCTGCTTGCCCGCGACCACAGCGCCAGCGCGTACTTCGCCGATCTCACCCCTGCCGGCAGGCCGGGAGCGGCGCTGATCGGCGCGAGCCCCGAGCTGCTCGTCGCGCGCACCGGGGACGTCGTGACCTGCCGGCCGTTCGCCGGTTCGGCGCCGCGGTCGACAGATCCCGACACCGACGCGGCGCACGGCCGGGCGCTGGCGGCGTCGGCGAAGAACCGGCACGAACACCAGCTGGTGGTCGACCAGATGCGCACCGCGCTGGCGCCGCTGTGCCGCGACGTCACCATCGCCGCGCGACCCGAGCTGAGCAGCACGTCCGCGGTGTGGCACCTGAGCACACCGATCACCGGACGGCTGCGCGACACCTCGGTCACGGCACTGGATCTCGCGATCGCACTGCACCCCACCCCTGCCGTCGGCGGCGTTCCGGCCGGCCCCGCCACCGACCTCATCAACGAACTCGAGGGCGACCGCGGGTTCTACGCCGGAGCCGTCGGCTGGTGCGACGCCCGCGGCGACGGCCGGTGGGTGGTGGCCATCCGGTGCGCCGAACTCTCGGCCGACCGCAGGGTCGCCGAGGCCCGCGCCGGCGGCGGCATCGTCGCGGAATCCGACCCCGACGACGAGGTGGCCGAGACCGGGATCAAGTTCGCGACCATCATGACCGCGTTGGGAGTACCGCAGTGAGCACAGTCGACATCCGCACCGCGCAGCCCGGTGACGAGGCCGAGCTGGTCGCGATGATCCGCGAATTGGCCGCGTTCGAGGACGCGACCGAGAAGTGCACCGTCACCGAGGCCCAGTTGCGGACGGCGCTGTTCGGTCCGGATCCGGTCGCCTCGGCCCTGCTCGCCGAGGTCGACGGCCGGGCGGCGGGCTGCGCGGTGTGGTATCGCTCGTTCTCGACGTGGGACGGCGTGGCAGGGGTGTACCTCGAAGACCTGTTCGTGCGGCCCGAGTTTCGACGGCTCGGTCTGGCGCGACGGCTGCTGGCCACCCTCGCGCGCACCTGCACCGCCGCCGGGTACACCCGGCTCGAGTGGGCGGTGCTGGACTGGAACGTCAACGCGATCGCCCTCTACGACGCGGTGGGCGGCCGTCAGCAGAGCGAGTGGATCACCTACCGGGTATCCGGACCGGAACTCACCGCACTCGCCGAGTCCTGAACGGCGTCAGGCTTTTTCGTCGTCACCCGGGCGGCCGGCGTCGACCGCGCCCAGCCACTGCAGCGCCGACGGGCTGAACAGCAGCGCGAGCACCGCCACCGCGCACACCGCCACCGGGATGCCCAGCGCCCACTGTCCCGAGCCGATCGACATGTAGTAGGCCACCGGCAACAACAGCAACTGGGTGAACACCGCGATGCCCCGACCCCACCGGCGTCCGGTCCACAGCGCCCACGCCGCGGCGAGCACCGCCGATCCCATGATCGCGAACCACGCCGCAGTACCCAGCGAGCTGAACCCGGCGATGGAACCCGTACCGCGGAAGTGCCCGACGGCCTCCAGCACCGTCATCACCACCGCCGCCACGCCTTCGAGCGCGACCACGATCGCGGCCTGCCGCACCGTCGCCGGGGCGGGCACCATCACCGGAACATCACCTGGCCAGTCACGACGGCCAGCGTAGAGGGTGCCCGACACGGCACGGTTAGGCTGGGATTCCGTGCGCGCCGTGCTGATCGTGAACCCGAATGCGACATCCACCACCGCAGCCGGCCGGGACCTGCTGGCCCACGCGCTGGAGAGTCGGGTGACGCTGACCGTGGCGCACACCGACCACCGCGGCCACGCCATCGAGATCGCCAGGGACGCCGCGCGGGACCGCTTCGACGTGGTGATCGTGCACGGCGGCGACGGCACGGTCAACGAGGTGGTCAACGGAATCCTGGGCGAGTGCGGGCCGCAGCGCGCCACTCCCGACCCCCACGCGCCCGCGGTCGGCGTCGTTCCCGGCGGCTCGGCCAACGTGTTCGCGCGGGCACTCGGCATCAGCGCCGACCCGGTCGACGCCACCAATCAGCTGATCGACCTGCTCGGCGCCCGGCGCAGTGGGGCGGCGTGGCGGCGGATCGGGCTCATGGACTGCGGCGAGCGGTGGGGTGTGTTCACCGCGGGGATGGGCGTGGACGGCGACGTCGTCGCCGCGGTCGAGGCGCAGCGCGAGCGCGGCCGCACGGTGACCGCGGGCCGCTACATCCGCGTCGCCGTGCGTGAGGTGCTGGCCAGCGCGCGCCGAGAGCCGACGCTGACACTGCGCCTGCCCGGGCGCGAGCCCGTGCCGGGCGTGCACTTCGCCTTCGTGTCGAACGCGAGCCCGTGGACTTATGCGAATTCCCGCCCGGTGTGGACGAATCCGACGACGACCTTCGACACCGGTCTCGGAGTATTCGCCACCACCAGCATGAACGTGCTGGCCAATCTGCGGCTGGTCCGTCGCATGATGGCGAAGACACCGCGCATCGAGGCCAAGCACCTGGTCCGCGAGGACGACCTCGCCTGGGCGACCGTGACGGCCGACGCACCGGTCGCGTGCCAGATCGACGGGGATTACGTCGGGCTGCGCGATTCGATGACGTTCACGTCCGTGCCGAGCGCCCTGAACGTGGTGGCACCACCGCCGCACCTCGCGTGAACTGTGACTTTCCTTGCAGATGTCCGGATTCAGGGCGCAAGTGGATTGAGTCTAGTACAAACGAATGAGGGGCCCGTTAACGCGGTGCCACCAAAGAGCCAAGTGACATTGCCCACGTGTTAACGCGCTTCTATTGACATCCGTTCAGCCTGTGAAAGCATCGGATGCAACAGCGCAGAAACATTCGTGTGCACGCGTTCAACAGCCGAAGGAAAAGATCGGGCGCTTTGCTGCGCACGACGCACGAGACTGAATGAGGAGAGAATCCAATGGATTGGCGGCACAAGGCGGTCTGTCGTGACGAGGACCCGGAACTGTTCTTCCCCGTGGGGAACAGCGGTCCGGCGATCGCCCAGATCGCTGACGCGAAGCTCGTCTGCAACCGCTGCCCGGTGACCACCGAGTGCCTGACCTGGGCATTGGAGTCCGGCCAGGACGCGGGTGTGTGGGGCGGCATGAGCGAGGACGAGCGTCGCGCGCTCAAGCGGCGCAACGCCCGGACGAAGGCGCGCACCGGCGTCTAGATCCTTCCGATACGACGTACGGCCCCGGAGCGATCCGGGGCCGTACGTCGTTTTGGGCTGTCGTATCGGGGCCGTCGTTTCGGGCCCGTCTCGTCGGGCCGGGGCTCAGCGATCATTGCGGGCTGCGCGCACGCCGGCCGATCGGCACGCGCAACACCACCTGCGTCCCGCCCGACGGCCCGTCGTGCATGCCCAGTGAGCCGTCGAGTTCGGCGGACACCAGGGTGCGTACGATCTGCAGGCCCAGCCGGTCGGACTTCTCCAGGCTGAAGCCCGGCGGGAGGCCCCGACCGTCGTCGTGGATCACCACGTCCAACCACCGTGCGGAACGCTCGGCGCGGATCGTCACGCACCCCTGCGGGGACGTGGCGTCGTAGGCGTGCTCGATGGCGTTCTGCACCAGTTCGGTGATCACCATGACCAGTGCCGTGGCGCGATCGGCGTCCAGCACGCCGAGATCGCCGTCGCGCACGATGCGGATCGGGGTGTCCACTGAGGCGACGTCGTTCATGATCGGCACGATCCGGTCGACCACCTCGTCGAGGTTGACCTCCTCGTCGACCGACATCGACAGCGCGTCGTGGACCAGCGCGATGGACGACACCCGCCGCACCGACTCGATCAGCGCCTCCCGGCCCTCCGGATTGGTGGTACGGCGCGCCTGCAACCGCAGCAGCGCCGCGACCGTCTGCAGGTTGTTCTTCACCCGGTGGTGGATCTCCCGGATGGTGGCGTCCTTGCTGAGCAGCGCCCGGTCGCGCCGCTTCACCTCGGTGACGTCGCGGATCAGGACCGCGGCGCCGGCGGCGGCGCCGTGCACCACCAGCGGCAGCGTGCGCAGCAGGACCGCCGCGCCGCCGGCGTCGACCTCCATCCGCATGCTCGATCCGCCGGCGAGCGAGTCCCGCACGTGGGTGGCGAGTTCCTGGGCCTCGAACGGATCGGAGATCAACGGCCGGGTGACGCTCACCAGGTCGTGCCCCTCCAGTTCGGCGGCCAGCCCCATGCGGTGGTAGGCCGAGATGGCGTTGGGGCTGGCGAACGCCACCACGCCCTCGCCGTCGAGGCGGATGAACCCGTCACCGACCCGCGGGCTGGACCGCGACATCGCGACGTCGCCGACGTTGGGGAACGTGCCTTCGCTCAGCATGTGCAGCAGATTGCGGGCGCAGTCCAGATAGGCCCGTTCCAGGGGGCTGGCCTTGCGGTCCGACAGCGCCGTCTGATGGGTGAGGACCGCGACCACGTGGCTGCCGTGCCGTACGGGCACCGCCTCCACGTTGAGCCAGCTGGTGTCCGCGCCGCCGACCGCGGCGGTGTCGCTCTCCCGGCCGATGTGGCCGGACTGGAAGGCCGCGACGACGACCGGCATCGCGGCGGCCGGGTTGCGGGTGCCGACGGCGTCGGCGAGCAGCACGGTCGGCGACGTGTTCGGGCGGACCTGGGCCACGCACACCAGGTCGTCGTCGTCGCGCTGCACCCACATCAGGTAGTCGCCGAACGAGAGATCGGCGAGCAGCTGCCACTCCCCCACGACGGCGTGCAGGTGGTCGACCGCGCTGCCGGGCAGCATGGTGTGCTCGGCGAGCAGGTCACCGAGGGTCGACACGAACGAACTCCCGGGGCCTGGGGCGCCTAGTCGATGACGGCGATGAGGTCGCCGGCCTGGATGACGTCGCCGACCGCGACGTTGACCGACGACACGGTCCCCGCGACCTCGGCGAGGACCGGGATCTCCATCTTCATGGATTCCAGGAGGACGAGGGTGTCCCCTTCGCCGATCTGGTCGCCCTCGTGCACCACGACCTCGAGCACACTGGCCACGATCTCGGCGCGCACGTCCTCGGCCATCTCCACTCCGATCGTCTCAACTCCTCGAACCTCGCCGATCGAGGTGCCGCGGTAGGAGTCCATCGAACCACATCGGTCCCGGCCGAACGCATTGGAACTCGACGGGCCCATCGTGAGACACTGGCCGTTGAGTATCGGTATCACTGCAAACGGAGGACCACCATGGCCAAGCGGGGCCGCAAGAAGCGCGATCGGAAGCACTCGAAGGCCAACCACGGCAAGCGACCCAACGCCGGCTCGAAGTCCGTGCGCTGATCGCCCGCTGACGCATACGTCGACGCCCGCCCGTCCCCGAGGGACAGGCGGGCGTTTCGACGTTCTCGGGCGGTCAGCCCCAGGATGATGGCGGGGCGGTCAGCCCCTGATGATGGTGGTGCGGCTGATCTCGATGCGCAGCCGCTGACGCAGGGCGTCGGGGGCGCGCTCACCGCTGCACTTGGTGGCCACCAGGTTCTTGACGCGCTCCTCGATGCCATAGTGCCGCAGGCACGTGGGGCACTCCTCGAGGTGCTGCTTGAGCTTGTCGCGGGTCTCGGCCGTGCACTCCCCGTCGAGCAGCGTCCATACCTCGGCGATGACCGAGGCACATTCGGGATGCTCGGGATCGACCGGGCCGACGGGCGGCGTGAAGTCGTGTCCCTCGGGACGCGAGAACTCCTGGCTCATGACGTGACCTCCTCCGGGGCACCCACCTGCGCACCGCGGATGAAGCCGCGATCACGCGCGACGTCGGCCAGCAGGTCGCGCAGTTGCTTGCGACCGCGGTGCAGTCGGGACATCACGGTCCCGATCGGGGTGTCCATGATCTCTGCGATCTCCTTGTACGGGAAGCCCTCCACGTCGGCGTAGTACACCGCCATGCGGAACTCCTCGGGCAACGCTTGGAGCGCCGCCTTGATTTCGGTGTCCGGCAACGCCTCCATGGCCTCCACCTCGGCCGACCGCAAACCGGTGGACGAGTGCTCGGCGTTGGCCGCGAGCTGCCAGTCGGTGATCTCGTCGGTCGGGTACTCCGCCGGCTGCCGCTGCTTCTTGCGGTAGCTGTTGATGTAGGTGTTGGTGAGGATGCGGTACAGCCAGGCCTTGAGGTTGGTGCCCTCGCGGAAGGAGCGGAACCCGGCGTACGCCTTGACCATGGTCTCCTGCAGGAGGTCCTCGGCGTCGGCGGGATTGCGGGTCATGCGCAGGGCGCCGCCGTACAGCTGGTCGAGCAGCGGGATGGCATCCCGCTCGAACCGTGCGGTCAGGTCGGCGTCCGACTCCTCGGATGCGGCCGGAACCGATCCGTCTGGCACGCTCGAGTCGGTCATGTCGGTGGACACCGTCCCTTCTCTCGCGGCGCCGCACGGATCGGACACGTCCACCGGACGTTCCATCAGGGCCGTTGGCACCGAGGTCCCCTTCCCGTAGATCCTAGTTGCCGAACCGACACGGCATCGACGACGCCGGAACCGGTGGCCCGCTCATCGCCGACCGCCCCGAACAACAGCAGGTGCCAGGGGGTTGTTCCCCGGGTCCTACGGTGTACCGGTGGCCCGCGCAGCAACCCCGGCGATCGGCGTCCTCGTCGCGGCCGGCGTGGCGCACGAGGTGCTGCACTTCCACCACGATGCCCGCGCGGATTCCTTCGGGGCCGAGGCGGTCGCCGCGTTGGCCGACACGGCCGGCGTCACGGCCGAGCAGATCCTCAAGACGCTGGTGATCTCGGTGCCCACCGGACTCGCGGTCGCCGTCCTGCCCGTGCCGTCCCGGCTGGCGCTCAAGGCCGCCGCGGCGGCGCTCGGCGCCGCGCGCGCCGAGATGGCCGACCCCGCCGCCGCGCAGCGGTCCACCGGGTACGTCGTCGGGGGCATTTCGCCGCTCGGTCAGCGTAGGAGGCTCCCCACCGTCGTCGACGCGTCCGCGCTGCGCTGGGACCGCGTGCTGTGCAGTGCGGGCAAGCGCGGCCTCGACGTGGCGCTCGCCCCCGCCGACCTGATCCGCCTCACCGACGCGGTCACCGCCGACATCGGCGTCACCGGGTTCTAGGGTGAACCCATGTCGCTCTCCGGGAAGACCATGTTCATCTCCGGCGCCAGCCGGGGCATCGGGTTGGCCATCGCCAAGCGGGCCGCGGCCGACGGCGCGAACATCGCACTGGTCGCGAAGACCGCCGAGCCGCACCCCAAGCTCGAAGGCACCGTCTACACGGCCGCGGCGGAGATCGAGGAGGCCGGCGGCCAGGCCCTGCCCATCGTCGGCGACATCCGCGACGGCGACTCCGTGACGGCGGCGGTCGCCCAGGCCGTCGCACGGTTCGGCGGCATCGACATCTGCGTCAACAACGCCTCGGCCATCAACCTCGGCTCGGTCGAGGAGGTGCCGCTCAAGCGGTTCGACCTGATGAACGGCATCCAGGTGCGCGGCACGTACGCCGTCACCCAGGCCTGCCTGCCGCACATGAAGGGGCGGGAGAACCCGCACGTGCTCACGCTGTCCCCGCCGCTGCGGCTGGAGTCGGAGTGGCTCAAGCCCACCGCCTACATGATGGCGAAGTTCGGCATGACGCTGTGCGCGCTGGGGATCGCCGAGGAGATGCGCGAGGCCGGCATCGCCTCCAACACCCTGTGGCCGCGCACACTGGTCGCCACGGCCGCCGTGCAGAACCTGCTCGGCGGCGACGAGGCGATGGCCCGCGCCCGCAAGCCCGACGTGTACGCCGACGCCGCGTACGTCGTCCTCAACAAGCCGACGAGCTACACCGGTCACTCGCTGCTGTGCGAGGACGTGCTGCTGGAGTCCGGCGTCACCGACCTGTCGGTGTACGACTGCGTGCCCGGCTCCGACCTCGGCGTGGACCTGTGGGTCGACACCCCCAACCCGCCGGGATACCAGGGCTAGCAGTGAGCACGCCGTGGTCGGGCGGGCGCTACGAGGCGGTGGGGCAACGCATCGCGTCCATCGCCGGGCAGGTGGTCGACGCCGTCGGACGTCGCCGCGCGCTCGACGGGGCGGCGGTGGTGGACCTCGCCTGCGGCACCGGTAGCGCCGCACTGGCCGCCGTCGACCGCGGCGCCACCGTCACCGCCGTCGACCTCACGGCCGAACTCCTCGAACAGGCCCGCGCGAAGGCCGCCGACCGTGCCATCACGTGGGTCACCGCCGACGCCGCGGACACCGGCCTGCCGTCGGACGCCTTCGATGCGGCGGTGTCGAACATGGGCATCATCTTCGTCGACCCCGCCCGGCAGGTCGCCGAACTCGCCCGGCTGTTGAAACCCGGTGCTGCCCTGGGCTTCTCGGCCTGGGTGCGCAGTGCCCGCAACCCGTTCCACGACCCCATCGTCGAGGTGCTGGGCGCCCCGCCCGCAGCGGACTTCACCCCCGACCAGTGGGGTGACCCCGAGGTCGTGCACGACCGCCTCGCCGCCGACTTCGGACACGTCGAGATCGTCGACGGGCGGCACCCGTGGGAGTTCGCGTCGCTCGACGCGGCGCTCGGGTTCCTCACCGACGAATCGCCGATGCACGTCGCCCTGTTCGCCCGGGTGGACGCCGCCGCGCGCGACCGCCTCCTCGCGGCCTTCACCGCGGCGCTGCGGCCGCATGCCTCGGCCGACGGGGTGCGCTTCACCGCGCCGTACGCGGTGGTCACCGCGGTGCGACGCGGCTGAGCCGAGTCAGGTCACCCGGGTCGGACGTCCGAAGCAGGTGTGCACCCCCGGCGAGTACAGCGCCCGCAGGGGCGGGCCGGCGGGCGTGACCCCCGCGACGGCCACCAGGTCGTCGTCGAGGTCGACGACGCGGGCGCCGTGCAGTGGCCAGGTGTCGTGCTCGTTGGGCAACCACCACGTGCGGCCGGCCTTGCGGGTGTGGGCGCCCCACCGCGCGGTCAACCAGGTCTCCAGCGGCGTCGGCGTGATGCGGTCGGCGACGTCGACGGTCAGGGCGCTGCGCAGACCGCGCCGCGGCCACCGTCTGCTGCTGGTGTACGTGATCCGCCGGCCGTCGCGCTCGACGCGCATGCGCGCCCACGTGTAGGGAATGCCCAACGCGCCGCGCGTCGCGGGTACCACCGCGAGCCGCTCGGTCTCCAACGAGCGGAACAGCACGCCGTGCCGGCCCGCGTCGTCGACGGAGTACAGCCGGACGTTCGTCTCGGCGAACCCACCGAGGTAGCCGAGAGGCAGGCGGGTGCCGATCCGCGTGTGCCGCATGACGAACGGCACCAGCGCGACGTAGGTCATGCCGTCGGCGAAGACGTCGGGACGGGTGCCCACGGGGAAGAAACGGCGTACCGCGTCCGGCTCGACGGGCCAGTGCAGGAACACCAGGTCGGCCCAGACTTGGTCGAACGTCACGGGCAGCGCCAGCGGCGGCGCCGTCAGCGGAACGCCCAGCACGTCGCCGGACATCAGTCGGCCTCGTAGAGGATCCCCCGGCCGATCGCCTCGCGGACGACCGGCAGCGCGGCGCCGGCCAGGGCATCGGCGTCGACGCCGTGGTGGGTGGCCAGCAGCTCGATCAGCATGCCGAGCGGCACCTCGCCGCGGCAGCCGGCCAGCAGCGCCCGCGACACCTCGTCGACGCCGAGCACGGCGGCCGGGCCGCCCGGGCGGCGCACCGCCGCGCCCACCACCTGCCACCCGTCGGGGCCGGGCAGGGACTGCTCCTCGAGGACGACCGGCGCGGTGGACAGCCGGGCGGCGAGCAGCCGGTCGTCGGAGGTGACGTGCAGGTATTCGCGCCGGGCGAGGAACGCCGCGACCTCCGGACCGGTGAGTGCCTCGTCGGCCCCGGTGATCTCCTCCAGGACGTGGTCGGGCGCCCGGGTCTCCCCCGACCGCGGCGCCCGCAGCGTGATCATGCCCATGCCGATTCCGGCGATACCCTCGTCGTCGAACCAGTCCAGCCACTGCCCGCCGCGACGCGCCGCGTCCTCCGGGCGCTCCCCGGCATCGGAGGTCCACAGCGAGACGTAACCCATGGGGTCGGCGAACTCGCGCTGCACCACCCAGGCGTGCAGGCCGGTACCGGCCAGCCAGGAACGGACCCGCTCCCGCCAGTCCTGGCCGGCGTGGACGATCCAGTTGGCCATCAGCTGTGCGGTGCCGCCGGGCGTGAGGTGCTCGGCGGCCTGCTCGACGAGCGTGCGGCTCAGCGCGTCGCCGGCCATGCCGGAGTCCCGGTACTCGTAGTCGAGTGCGCCGGTGCCCACGACGAACGGCGGGTTGGAGACGATCAGGTCGAAGCGCTCCCCGCCGACCGGGTCGAACAGGCTGCCGGCGCGCAGGTCCCACGCCATGCCGTTGAGCCGGGCGGTGGCCGCGGCGAGCGCGAGCGCGCGGGCGTTGGTGTCGGTGGCGACGATCCGTTCGCAGTGCGCGTCGAGGTGCAGCGCCTGGATGCCGCACCCGGTGCCGAGGTCCAGCGCGCGCTGCACGGGCTCGCGAATCACCGCGTGCGCCAACGACACCGACGCTCCGCCGATGCCGAGCACGTGGTCGCGCCGCACCGGCCCGGCGCGCAGCGCGGCGTCCAGGTCGGAGACCACCAGGAAGTCGCGTACGCCGTCGCCGTGCGGCCGCACGTCGAGCGCGGCACGCAGCCCGCCGGTGGGCCCCGTCTCCAGGACGCCGTCGGCCAGCAGCGCGTCCACCCCGGCAGTGGGCAGCGCCTCCGCGACGCGGGCGCGGGACTCCTCGGCGCCGAGCAGGAACAGCCGCACCAGGACGGCCAGCCGTGCGTCTCCCGGTGCGGCGCGTTCGGTGGCGCGCAGCGCCGACCACCACAGACCCCGGCTGAAGGCTGCGCCGGCGTCGAGCAGGTCGGCGACACCGTCGGTGGTGTAGCGCGCGCTGCGCAGGTCCGCCCCGAGCGCATCGATCACCGCGCTCGACGCCAGCGGCGCCGCGGTCACAGCAGGGTGCCCTGCTCGGCCCGGGCTTCCGGCTCGACGGGCGCGATCAGGTCGGGCCCGTTGTTGCGGACGCTGTTGACCAGCCGCGACACCTCCCGCACCTCGATGCGATCCAGGTCGCCGTGCCCGCGCAGCAGGCCCTCGTCGATCGGCGCGTCCGGATCCAGCCACCGGTCCCAGTCGGTGGCGCTGATCGTCAGCGGCATGCGGTCGTGGATGTCGGCCAGCGGGCCCGCGGCGTCGGTGGTGATGATGGTGCAGCTCAGCAGGGGCGGGGCGTCCTTCGGCGCGCCCTGCGGCCGCCACGTCGACCACAGACCGGCCATGAACAGCGGTTCGCCGTCGCCGGCGTACATGAAGAACGGCGTCTTGGCGCCCTTCTCGCCACGCCACTCGTACCAGCCGTCCATCGGGACGAGGCAGCGCTTGGACTTCGCCGAGGTGCGGAACGCCGGCGAGGAGGTCACCTTGTCCGAGCGGGCGTTGATCAGCAGTGGGCCCTTCTTGGTGTCCGGGGCACCTCCCTCGCCGGTCTTCGCCCACGGCGGAACCAGCCCCCAGCGCATCAGGCGCACCCGGCGGGTGGACTCGTCGTCCGGTTCGTCGTGCCGCTTGACCACGGTCGCGACGGTGGTGGTCGGCGCGACGTTGTAATTGGGGGCCGTCGAGTCGGACGCCGTCGAGTTAGACACCGTGGAGTTGGAGCCCGTGCGGTCCAGCGACGTCGCCTCGTCGATCGCCTTGATCTTCTCGGCCAACAGCGCCGGATCGGTCGTCACCGCGAATCGCCCGCACATGCATCCCATGGTGGCACGCTGCGGCGACAAGGCAGGATGGTCTTCCGTGAGTACCTGGCCGGCCCCGACTGCACCGACCCCCGTCCAGGCGACCGTCGCGGTCCCCGGCTCCAAGTCGCTCACCAATCGGGCGCTGATCCTCGCGGCGCTGGCGACCCGGACGGGCACCTCGACGGTGAGCGGCGCCCTGCGCAGCCGCGACACCGACCTGATGATCGGCGCGCTGCGGACGCTCGGGGTGGACGTCGACGGCGACGGCACCGAGCTGACCGTCGGGGGCGCGATCGCACCGCGCGCCGAGGCGACCGTCGACTGCGGGCTGGCGGGAACCGTGCTGCGGTTCCTACCGCCGGTGGCAGCGCTCGCCGAGGAGGTGGTGACCTTCGACGGCGACGAGCAGGCGCGGTCGCGGCCGATCGCCCCGCTGCTCGACGCCCTGCGCGGGCTGGGCGTCGACGTGCGCGGTGACGCGCTGCCGTTCGGGGTGCACGGCACCGGGGCCGTGCGGGGCGGGACCGTCGACATCGACGCGTCGGCCTCCTCGCAGTTCGTGTCGGGGCTGCTGCTGTCCGGGGCGACGTTCGACGACGGGCTCACCGTCGTGCACACCGGGACGGCGGTGCCGTCCGCGCCGCACGTGGCGATGACGGTGTCGATGCTGCGGACCGCCGGCGTGGAGGTCGACGACGCGCAGGGCAACCGGTGGCGGGTGGCGGCCGGGGACGTCGCACCCCACGACTGGGTGATCGAACCCGATCTGTCCAACGCCGTGCCGTTCCTGGCCGCCGCAGTGGCGACCGGCGGCACTGTCCGCATCGCCGGCTGGCCGGCCGAGAGCGTGCAGCCCGCCGACGTCATCGTCGCGTTGCTGCGCCAGATCGGCGCCGAGGTGCGCCGGGGCGACGCCCACCTCGAGGTCGTGGGTCCGCACGGCTACGCCGGGTTGGACGCCGACCTGCGCGAGATCGGTGAGCTGGCACCGGCGGTCGCTGCCCTCGCGGCGCTCGCCGATCCCGGGGCGACGTCCCGGCTGCGGGGCATCGCGCATCTACGCGGCCACGAGACCGACCGGCTGGCCGCGCTGACGACCGAGATCAACCGCCTCGGCGGCCAGTGCGAGGAGACCGAGGACGGACTGGTCATCGTCGCCCGCCCGCTGCACGGCGGCGTGTGGGAGTCCTACGCTGACCACCGGATGGCCACGGCGGGCGCGATCGTCGGGCTGCGGACCTCCGGTGTCGAGATCGCCGACATCGGCACGACCGCCAAGACGCTGCCCGACTTCCCGCGCATGTGGACGGACATGCTGGGCGGGCAGGTCACCGAGACGCCTCAGGCGCCTGAGAAGCCCCAGGTGCCTGAAAAGCCCCAGGTGCCTGAGAAGCGGTGAGCCGCCGCGAGTACGACGAGTCCGACGTCCGGATCCGGTCCGGCCGCGGATCGCGGCCGCGCACCAAGACCCGTCCCGAGCACGCGGACGCGCAGGAGGCCATGGTCGTCACCGTGGACCGTGGGCGGTGGGGCTGTGCGCTCGGCGGCGATCCGGGTCGCCTCGTCACCGCGATGCGCGCCCGCGAACTCGGCCGCACGCCCATCGTGGTCGGCGACGACGTCGGCATCGTCGGCGATCTGTCCGGTCGACCCGACACCCTGGCCCGCATCGTCCGGCGTTCGGACCGTCGCACGGTGCTGCGGCGCACCGCCGACGACACCGACCCGACCGAACGCGTCGTGGTCGCCAACGCCGACCAGCTGCTGATCGTGGTCGCGTTGGCCGATCCACCGCCGCGGACGGGGTTCGTGGAGCGCGCGTTGATCGCGGCGTACGCCGGCGGGCTGACCCCCATCCTGTGCCTGACGAAGACCGATCTGGCGGCGCCCGAACCGTTCGCCGCGCAGTTCGCCGGACTGGACCTCGAGGTGGTGACCGCCGGCCGCGGCGACACCGTCGACCGCATCGCCGAACTGCTCGATGGCAGGGTGACGGTGCTGCTCGGCCACTCCGGTGTGGGCAAGTCCACGCTGGTCAACCGCGTCGTCCCCGCGGCGGACCGGGCCACCGGGGAGGTGTCGGGGGTCGGCAAGGGCAAGCACACCTCGACGCAGTCGGTGGCGCTGCCGCTGGCGGTGTCCGGCTGGGTGGTGGACACCCCGGGCGTGCGGTCGTTCGGCTTGGCGCACATCGCACCCGACGACGTCCTGCTGGCGTTCGCCGATCTCGCCGACGCCATCGAGGACTGCCCGCGCGGCTGCGGGCACCTCGGTCCGCCCGCCGATCCGGAGTGTGCGCTGGACGCGCTGACCGGCGCGGCCGCCGACCGGGTGGCCGCCGCGCGGCGCCTGCTGGCCGTGCTGCGGACGGACTGACGCACGGCCGGTGAACGCTGGCGTCAGCCTCGTTTGCGCTGCACACCGACGGGGCACGCTGCACCGGTGAGCAACGTACCCTCCATCACCCTCAACGACGGCGCCACGATCCCGCAGCTCGGGTTCGGCGTCTATCAGATCGACCCCGACGAGACCGCAGGCGCGGTGCGCACCGCCCTAGAGATCGGTTACCGGCACATCGACACCGCCGAGATGTACCAGAACGAGAAGGGCGTCGGGCAGGGCATCCGCGACGCCGGCATCGACCGCGGCGACGTCTTCATCACCAGCAAGCTGAACAACGGCTTCCACGAGCCGGATGCCGCGCGCAAGGCGTTCGACGGCACGCTGGCCGCGCTCGGGTTCGACTACGTCGACCTGTTCCTCATTCACTGGCCGCTGCCGACCCTCTACGACGGCGACTTCCCCGCGACGTGGCGCACGCTGGAGGAATTCAAGGCCGACGGCCGCGCCCGCAGCATCGGGGTGTCCAACTTCCAGGTGCCCCACCTCGAGCGGCTGGCCACGGAGACCGACACCGTGCCTGCGGTCAACCAGATCGAGGTGCACCCGTACTTCACCAACGACGAGGTGCGCCAGTACGGCGAGGCCCATCGGATCGCGACCGAGGCGTGGTCGCCCATCGCGCAGGGCAAGGTGCTCGACGACTCGGTGGTCGACGGGATCGCCAAGGCCACCGGCAAGACGCCGGCCCAGGTGGTGCTGCGGTGGCACGTGCAGCTCGGCCACGTCGTGTTCCCGAAGTCGGTGACCCCGGAGCGCATTCAGCAGAACTTCGACATCTTCGACTTCGAGCTGAGCCCCGACGACGTCGACGCTCTGTCCGAACTCGACAAGGGCGAGGACGGCCGTACCGGACCCAACCCGGACAGCTTCGACTACGTGCCCGACTGACCCGGATACGCCGAAGCGGGGAGATCGATCACGATCTCCCCGCTTCTGCGTTGGTCGTCAGGCCGCGCGCAGGGCGACGGCCTTGCGTTCCCGGCGTCGGGCACGCACCGCGGCGATCGACGACTTGAGGCCACGGCGTTGCGTGGGCTCGAGGTCGTCGAACATCCGCTCGCTGCGCGTCTCCGGCGCATCGTCGCGGGTGTCGGTCAGGAAGCGGTCCGGCAGCGACAGCTTGGCGATCGTGCGCCACGCCTTGCCGTACTGCACCAGGAACGATCCCGTCGTGTACGGCAGGTCGTACTTGTCGCACACCTGGCGCACCCGGATGCCGATCTCCTCGTAGCGGTTGCTGGGGAGATCGGGGAACAGGTGGTGCTCGATCTGGTGCGACAGGTTGCCGCTCATGAATCGCAGCGCCGGGCCGGCGTTGAAGTTCGCACTGCCGAGCATCTGGCGCAGGTACCACTGCCCCTTGGACTCGCCGACCATGTCGGTCTTGGTGAACTTCTCCGCGCCGTCGGGGAAGTGGCCGCAGAAGATGACCGCGTTGGCCCAGACGTTGCGGATGAGGTTGGCCATGGCGTTGGCCTTCATCGTCGACGTGTACGTCGCACCCGGCGAGAGTGACGTGATGGCCGGCCAGGCCACGTAGTCCTTGGCCACCTGCGCTCCGGCCTTCACACCGAACTCGCGGACGCGCTTCAGGGTGGCGTTGCGATCGTCGCGGCCCTTGAAGATCTTGCCCAGTTCGAGGTGCTGCAGGCCGACGCCCCACTCGAACAACGCCATGAGGATGGTGTTGAACCCGAGGTTGAACAGGTTCATCGGCTGCCACTTGGTGTCGCGCGTGACGCGGATGAGGCCGTAGCCCACGTCGTCGTCCATGCCGAGGATGTTCGTGTACTTGTGATGCATGAAGTTGTGCGTGAAGCGCCAGTGCTTGGACGCGCCACTCATGTCCCACTCCCACGACGAGGAGTGGATCTCGGGATCGTTCATCCAATCCCACTGACCGTGCATGACGTTGTGGCCGATCTCCATGTTCTCGACGATCTTGGCCACGCCGAGGGTCGTTGCGCCGGCCCACCATGCAGAGCGTCGCGAACTCGCGGTCAGCATCAGCCGACCGGCCACCTCGAGCGCCCGCTGGGCGGCGATGGTGCGGCGGATGTAGCGCGCGTCGCGCACCCCGCGGGAGTCCTCGATGTCCTGACGGATCGTGTCCAGCTCGTGGGCCAGGTTCTCGATGTCGGCTTCGGTCAGGTGAGCGAATTCCGGTACGTCGGTGATTGCCATGTCGTGTCCTCCTTCCTCGCTGTGTCGTTCCTACGCTAGCGTAACCTACGATCCCGTAGGTTACTAGTCAGTAAAGCTACGCGTCGATCACGCAATTTCCCGATGCCGCCGACACGCAGGTCTGGATCCGGCTGCCCGGCTCGCGCTCGTCGCCCGTCCTCAGATCGCGGACGTAGCCGTCGACGAGACCCACCACGCAGGACTGGCAGATGCCCATCCGGCAGCCGAACGGCATGCGGATGCCCGCGTCCTCACCAGCGTCCATGAGCGACGTCGCCGCGTCCACCCGGACCGTCTTGCCGCTGCGCTCGAAGGTCACCTCACCGCCGGCGCCGTGCACGGCCGCCTTCGACACCGCGAAGCGCTCGAGGTGCAGCTGGTCCTCCAGCCCCGCGTCCTTCCAGACGCGGACCGCGTCGTCGAGCATGGCCTCCGGGCCGCACGCCCAGGTCTGCCGCTCGCGCCAGTCGGGAACCACCTCGTCGAGGCGCGCGAGGTCCAGGCGCCCCTCGCGGCGCGTGGCCCGGCGGATCAGGCGGTAGCCGGGATGCGCGTCGGCCAGCTCGGCCAGCTCGCCGCTGAACATCACGTCGTCCTCGGTCGGCGCGGAGTGCACGTGCACCACGTGTCCGGGCGCTCCGATCTGGCCGCGGCGCACCAGCGTGCGCAGCATCGACATCACCGGCGTGACGCCGGATCCGGCCGTGAGGAACAGCAGCGACGACGGCGCCGGGTCGGGAAGCACGAAGTTGCCCTGCGGCGCGGCCAGCCGCACGATCGTCCCCGGCTCCAGACCGTTGACCAGATGCGAGGACAGGAAGCCCTCCGGCATCGCCTTGACGGTGATCGTGATGGTCCGCGCCGTGCGGCCGCCCTTCGCCGCCGCGGCCGAGGTGACCGGCGTGGAGGTCAGCGAGTAGGACCGCCACTTCCACCGGCCGTCGACCAGGACGCCGATGCCGATGTACTGCCCCGGCTCGTAGTCGAAGGAGAAGCCCCAGCCCGGCTTGATGACGATGGTCGCCGAGTCGACGGTCTCCGGGCGCACCTCGAGGATGCGGCCGCGCAGCTCGCGTGCCGACCACAGCGGGTTGGCCAGGACGAGGTAGTCGTCCGGCAGCAGCGGCGTCGTGATGCGTGCGGCGATGGTGCGCAGCGCGTGCCACCCCGGGCGGTGCTTGGCACCGACGACGGTGGGGCGGACGGTATCGGCCACGTTGGCCGAGACCTTGATGTTGTTCTTGGCCATGACGGACTCCTGCCGACGTGTGGTCGAAGAATGACTACCCACCTTCGGCGGGCTAAATCTACGGTACCGTAACCTACGGTCGGGTAACCCGCGTCAAAGCAGGTCGAGCAGGAACGGCAGCTCCTGCGTCGCATACCACGCGAGGTCGTGGTCCTGCGCGTCGCCGACCGTCAGCTCGGCGTCCTCGTCCCCCAGATCGGCCTCGTCGATCACCTCGACCGCGGCGGCCACCGCCTGCTCGGCTGCGGCGTTGTCGACGTAGGCGGCCACGACGTCGGACATCGCCACCGGCCCTGCCAGCCGCACCACGGCGTCGTCGAGGTCGGGCCGCACGGTCACCGGTTCGACGTCGGCCACCAGCACCGCGCGCCGCAGCGGCAGCGCCTTGGTGTCGACTCCCGGGTCGCTGCGCTCCTGCCCACCGGGGGCCGCCTCGGTGGCGAGCAGCCGCAGCGACGCCAGCGCCGCCTCACGCAGGGCCACCTCGGCCAGCTCCTCCTCGTCCCCGTCGGAGTAGCTCTCGCGCAGCGTCGGCGTCACGGCGAAGGCCGTGCCGCTGCGGGCGTGCACCGTCTGGTCGGTGACCAATCCCTGCAACATGGCCAAGGTCATCGGGACGTACACGCGCACGCCCAAGACTGTAGCCACCCGCGCCGCGTCCGCCGATCAGCGCGCGGACTCCAACAGTTCGTCCAGCGACTCGCGCAGCAGGCTGGGCAGCACGTCGACGTCGCTCATCGCGTCGCGGTCGGCGTTGATGCCGAAGTACAGCATGCCGTTGTACGACGTCACGCCGATGGCCAGCGTCTGGTTGTGCAGCAGCGGCGGCACCGCGTAGGTCTCCAACAGCTTGGTGCCGGCGACGTACATCTGCTTCTGCGCACCCGGCACGTTGGTGATCAACAGGTTGAACACCCGCGCCGAGAAGCTCGTCGCCACACGAATCCCCATAGCGTGCAACGTCGGTGGCGCAAAGCCGGACAGCGTGACGATGGTCCGGGCGTCCACCAGGCTCGAGGCCGTCGACACCGACTCGGTGGCGTGCGCGATCTGCGACAGCCGCACCACGGCATTGGGTTCGCCGACCGGCAGGTCGACCAGGAACGGCGACACCTCGCTGATCGCCTGGCCCGGCCCCGCCACGTCGAGTTCACCGTCGGGGTACACCGACATCGGCGCCATCGCTCGCACCGTGGAGGTCGACGTCACCGGCTCGCCGCGCGACATCAGCCAGTTGCGCAGCGTCCCCGCCACCACGGCGAGCACCACGTCGTTGACGTCGCAGTCGTAGCGGGCCCGCAGCCGCCGGTAGTCGTCGAGGTCGTGCGAGGCGACGGTGAAGCGACGATTGCGCGACACCGTCGTGTTGAGCGGGCTGCTCGGCGCCGTCCCGCGGGCCATGGTGCGCGCCACGTCCGCCATCCGGCGCGCGGCCTCGACGAGCTGGCTGGTGTTGGTCACCATCTCGGTGACCGTCGAGCGCGCCGCCGTCATCTGCGCACGCGGCCGGGCGATCCACTCTCCCACCGCACCGAGCAGGAGTTGGGTGTCGCTGGGCTCGCGGGCCGGAATCCAGATGTCCTCCCCAAACTCGGGGCCCTTCTGGTTGCGGTCGGCGATGACGTGCCCGATCTCCAGCGCCGTCATCCCGTTCACCAGCGCCTGGTGCGACTTGACGTAGATGGCGATGCGATTCTTCGCCAACCCCTCGACGAGATACATCTCCCACAGCGGTCGGGACTTGTCCAGCGGCCGCGACCCGAGCCGCGCGACCAGGTCGTGCAGCTGCGCGTCGCTGCCCGGCGAGGGCAGCGCCGAACGCCGGATGTGGTAGGTGATGTCGAAGTCACCGTCGTCGATCCACACCGGCCGGGCCAGGCCCAGAGTCACCTCGCGGACCTTCTGCCGGTAACGCGGAATCTGCGGCAGCCGGCGCTCCACCGTCGCGAGCAGCGTCTCGTAGCTCAGCCCGGCGCGGGGCTTGCGCAGGATCGACAGCGTGCCGACGTACATTGGCGTCGACGTGTTCTCCAAGTGGTAGAACGACGCGTCGGACGACGACAACCTGGTCACCACGCGGTGCCGCCTCTCGCCATGCCGTTCTGCTAGACCACGCCACGGTAACCGCCGTCGCCGAGGTGCCGCAGCACGGGTGCACGAGAGTGTCCTGACCGCGTGCGAGGATCGAGGGGTCTGTTCCTCTCCAGCAGACGCACCCCACCGGCCGACCGCTGGAGAATCGCCTTGACCGCTGCACCCGTCACCCCGCCGCTCGCCTCGCCCGTCGTCGACTACGAGCCGCCGCCCGTCTCACCCGGGGACCCCGCCTGCCCGATGCCGCGCCCCGACGCGCTGCACCGGCACAGTCCCCGACCGCTCAACCCGGCCACCCGGCCTGCTCGGGAGAAACCCGCGCGTGAGCACCCTGCGCCGCCCGCGCGTGAGCACCCTGCGCCGCCCGCGCGTGAGCACCCTGCGCCGCCCGCGCGTGAGCACCCTGCGCCGCCCGCGGCGGTCGCCTTCGCGGACGTCACCCTGCGCCACGTCCTCGAGGTGATCGACCGGCGCCGGCCGCTGACGCAACTGCGGCACGCGCTGCGCCCCGCACTGCTCGACGCCGTCGCCGCGCACGCCCGCCAACCATCGGCCGCCGGTGCCGCGGTCCTGCGGCGGGTGCGGCTGCGCACCGTCGCGGCCGGGACGGCCGAACCGGCCGCCGCCGGGACGGCCGAACCGGCCGCGGCCGAGGTGTTCGCCACCTACACCCGCGGCCGTCGGGTCCGCGCCGTCGCCGGACGCGTCGAGGTCGTCGACGGACGCTGGCAGCTCGTCGCGCTCCAGCTGGGCTGACGGGCCGGCTCTACCCGCTAGCCGCGGCGCGCCTTCGGGCCACCCCGGTTCTGCCGGCGCGCCGCCTCGCGACGCTCCTTGCGCGTACCGCCGGTCGACGCGGCGTGCCGGCCGCCGCCCTGGCGCTGCACCTCCGCCGAGCCGTCCTCGGACGGGCCCACGAACGTCATGGGACGCGACTTCTCCTCGTCGATGCCCTTCACCCGCAGCGCCGGCGCGGCCTCCTTGGTCGCCTCCTTGGTCGCCACACCGCCACCCTGCGGCGCCGGCTCCTGCGCCCGGGCCGCCGCCTCGGCGGCGAACTGCGCCAGCGATGCCGGCGCCGAGACCGGGGCCACCTGCTCGGCGGGCTGCGGAGCGGCCTGCACCTGCGCGTTGAACAGCAGGCCGACCGACTCCTCCTTCAGACCGTCGAGCATCGCCATGAACATGTCGTAGCCCTCGCGCTGGTACTCGACCAGCGGGTCGCGCTGCGCCATCGCCCGCAGGCCGATGCCCTCCTTGAGGTAGTCCATCTCGTAGAGGTGCTCACGCCACTTGCGGTCGATCGTCGACAGCAGCACGCTGCGTTCCAGGTAACGCATCGCCTCGTCGCCGCCGATCTCCTTCAGCTGCGCCTCCCGCTCGGCGTAGGCGCGTTCGGCGTCGGCGATCAGCGCACCGAGCAGCTCGTCGCGGGTCAGCTCCCCCGGCTCGCCGACGGCGTCGCCGTCGATGAGGTCGTGGTGGTCGATGCCCACCGGGTAGAGCATCTTCAGCGCCTGCCACAGCGCCTCGAGGTCCCAGTCCTCCGAGTAGCCCTCGGCGGTGGCGCCGTCGACGTACGCGGTGACGACGTCGACGAGCATCTTGTGTGCCTGCGCCTGCACGTCCTCACCCTCGAGGATCAGCCGGCGCTCGGCGTAGACCACCTTGCGCTGCTGGTTCATCACCTCGTCGTACTTGAGCACCTGCTTGCGGATCTCGAAGTTCTGCTGCTCGACCTGCGTCTGCGCGCTCTTGATCGCGCGGGTCACCATCTTCGCCTCGATCGGCACGTCCTCCGGCAGGTTCAGCCGGGTCAGCAGCGACTCCAGCGTCGCGCCGTTGAAGCGCCGCATCAGTTCGTCGCCGAGGGACAGGTAGAAGCGGGACTCACCCGGATCACCCTGTCGGCCGGAGCGGCCGCGCAGCTGGTTGTCGATGCGGCGGGACTCGTGCCGCTCGGTGCCGAGCACGTACAGTCCGCCGGCCTCGATGACCTCCTCGGCCTCCTTGGCGACGTCGGCCTTCACCGATGCGATGACGTCGTCCCAGGCGGCCTCGTAGTCCTCGGGGGTCTCGACCGGGTCCAGGCCACGGTCGCGCAGCCGCTTGTCGGCGAGGTAGTCCGGGTTGCCACCGAGCACGATGTCGGTACCGCGGCCGGCCATGTTCGTGGCCACGGTGATGGCGCCGCGCCGTCCGGCCTCGGCGATGATGCCGGCTTCCTGCTCGTGGAACTTGGCGTTCAGCACGTTGTGCGGGATGCGGCGCTTGGTGAACTGCTTGGACAGGTACTCCGACCGCTCCACGCTGGTGGTGCCGATCAGGACCGGCTGGCCCTTCTCGTAGCGCTCGGTGACGTCGTCGACGACGGCGATGTACTTGGCTTCCTCGGTCTTGTAGATGAGGTCGGACTGGTCGGTGCGGATCATCGGCTTGTTGGTGGGGATGCTCACCACGCCCAGGCCGTAGATCTCGTGCAGCTCGGCCGCCTCGGTCTGCGCCGTGCCGGTCATGCCGGAGAGCTTGTCGTAGAGCCGGAAGTAGTTCTGCAGCGTGATCGTGGCGAGCGTCTGGTTCTCGGCCTTGATCTCGACGTGCTCCTTGGCCTCGATGGCCTGGTGCATGCCCTCGTTGTAGCGGCGGCCCAGCAGTACGCGGCCGGTGAACTCGTCGACGATCAGGACCTCGCCGTTGCGGACGATGTAGTCCTTGTCGCGGATGAACAGTTCCTTGGCCTTGATGGCGTTGTTCAGGTAGCTGACCAGCGGCGAGTTGGCCGCCTCGTAGAGGTTGTCGATGCCGAGCTGGTCCTCGACGAACTCGACGCCCACCTCGTGCACGCCGATCGTGCGCTTGCGGATGTCGACCTCGTAGTGCGTGTCCTTCTCCATCAGCGGCGCCAGGCGCGCGAACTCGAGGTACCAGTTCGAGGCGCCATCGGCGGGGCCGGAGATGATCAGCGGGGTGCGGGCCTCGTCGATGAGGATCGAGTCGACCTCGTCGACGACGGCGAAGTGGTGGCCGCGCTGCACCATGTCGGCGGTCGCGTGCGCCATGTTGTCGCGCAGGTAGTCGAAGCCGAACTCGTTGTTCGTGCCGTAGGTGATGTCCGCGGCGTAGGCGGCACGACGCTCGTCGGGCGTCATCTGCGAGAGGATCACGCCGACCTCGAGGCCCAGGAAGCGGTGCACGCGGCCCATCGACTCGCGGTCGCGCTTGGCCAGGTAGTCGTTGACCGTGACGACGTGCACGCCCTTGCCGCTCAGCGCGTTGAGGTAGGCGGGGAGCACGCAGGTCAGCGTCTTGCCCTCACCGGTCTTCATCTCGGCGACGTTGCCGTAGTGCAGCGCCGCGCCACCCATGACCTGCACGTCGAACGGCCGCTGGCCCAGCACGCGCCACGCGGCTTCCCGCGCCACGGCGAACGCCTCGGGCAGCAGCTCGTCGATGTCGGCACCGTCGGCGATGCGCTTCTTGAACTCGTCGGTCTTGGCGCGCAGCTCGGCGTCGGACAGCTTCTCGACGTCATCGGACAACGTGTTGACGTATTCGGCGACCTTCTTGAGGCGCTTGACCATGCGGCCTTCGCCGATACGGAGCAACTTCGTGAGCACGGCTTCGTCCCCTGCGGGTAGGTGTGGACCTCGATGGACCGTCGCCGGGCCACGAGTTTCGTCAAACGTCATCCATCGTAGGTGACTCGCCTGCCAGGCCGGTTGCACCGCGCACGGGCCCCGACGAGGAGGTCCCCGGCACCCTGCGGTGCCGGGGACCTCGTCACGGTCGGTCGATTGGAGCGATCAGGACAGCCGGATCAGCCCGTAGTCGTAGGCGTGGCGGCGGTAGACCACCGAGGGCCGGTCGCTCTCCTTGTCGTGGAACAGGAAGAAGTCGTGGCCGACGAGTTCCATCTCGTAGAGGGCGTCGTCGACGCTCATCGGTTCGGCCGGGTGTTCCTTGGTGCGCACGATGTGGCCCGGTTCGTGGTCGGCGGACGCGCCGTCGTGGGAGCCGTCGACGGTGGTGCCGTCGACCGAGCCGTCGGAGGACAGCGGGAGGAAGGCGTCCGGGTCGATCACCTTGGTGGCCTCGGCCACCGAGACCGGCGTCTTGTCGCCGTAGTGAATCTTGCGCCGGTCCTTGCTGCGGCGCAGCCGGTTCTCGAGTTTGCCGACCGCCGCCTCGAACGCGGCGTAGAAGCTGTCGGCGCAGGCCTCGCCCCGCACCACCGGACCGCGCCCCCGCGCGGTGATCTCCACGTGCTGACAGTTCTTGCGTTGCCGCCGGTTGCGTTCGTGGTCGAGTTCGACGTCGAAGAGGTAGATGGTGCGGTCGAAGCGCTCTGCGCGCGCGAGCTTCTCGGCGACGTAGACGCGGAAGTGGTCGGGGACTTCGACGTTGCGACCCTTGACGACGATTTCGGCGCGGGGTCCGGCAACGGGTGGCTCGTCGTCGACGACCATGGTGGACTGGGTTGCTGCTTGCACGGAATGGCTTGACATACTTCGCAACTCGTTTCTCTTCGCGTCGCACGCATCAGGGCGTGCCGGCTGGTCGGGGAAACGCGCCGACGGGTCTTGACGTCACCGCCCACCGGCGCAGATGTCGAAGACTCACCTCCTACCGCTGTCAGCGATGTGGCGCTGGTTGGAGACAACGCCGCCGTGGAATTCCACGGGTGGTCAGACCGACGGTAGTCCGAGTTCACCGGTTCGTGCCACACATTTCGCATACGCGTTTCGACGACTTCACCGACGCCCAACGCCGCTGTTACACGAGACCTCAGGCGTGGGCGATGACGAGCACTGCCGCCACCCGGGCGCCGTGGGTTTGCAGAACGCTCACCGACGCGCAGGCCGTCGCCCCGGTGGTCACGACGTCGTCGATGAGCAGGACGTCGCCGCGCACGGGTCGGCGCAGCCGCACGCGGCCGGCGACGTTGCGTTGCCGCGCGGCCGCCGACAGGCCCACCGAGTCGCGGGTGAAGGCCCGCAGCCGCAGGACGCCGTCCACGGTCGCGACGCCGTCCACGGTGGCGACGCCATTCGGCGGTGTCACCGCCGCGCGGGCGACGCGGGTGACCGGGTCCCCGCCGCGGCGGCGGGCCGACGAGGCGCGTGTCGGGGCGGGCACCAGCGTGACGGGCACCGGCAGCAGCCCCCAGCCGAGCAGCCGGTGCAGTCCGCCGGCCAGCGCCCGGCTCAGCGGCGCGATCAGATCGGCGCGACCGTGTTCCTTGACCGCCACGATCGCCTGCCGCCGCGCCCCGGCGTAGCGGCCGAGTGAGAACACCGGCACGCCGGGATCGATTCGCGGCGTGACGAGGACGGGGTCACGGCCCGCACCGGCCAGCAGGCGCTCGCAGTCGGCACACCACCGGAGGCCGGGTGCACCGCAGCCGCCGCAGTGCAGCGGGAGGACGAGGTCGGCGAGCACCCCCGCAGTGTGGGCGCGGGGTCCGACATCCGCGCGGGAGGCGCGAAGACCGACAACCCGGCCCGGTCAGAGGCCGAGGTCGCGCCCGATCAGTTCCTTCATGATCTCGTTCGAGCCGGCCCAGATCTTCGTCACGCGGGCGTCCTTCCAGGCCCGGGCCACGCGGTACTCGTTCATGTAGCCGTAGCCGCCGTGCAGCTGCACGCAGTGGTCGAGGACCTCGTTCTGCACCTGCGAACTCCACCACTTCGCCTTCGCGGCGTCGATGGCCGACAGCTCGCCGTGGGTGTGCGCCACCACGCAGTTGTCGATGAACGCCTGGGCGACGTCGAGCTTGGTGACCAGCTCGGCGAGCAGGAACTTGTTGTACTGCAGCGACCCGATCTGCTGGCCGAATGCCTTGCGCTCCTGGGAGTAGGCGATGGTGTCGTCGAGGTTGCGGCGGGCGTGGGCCAGGTTCTGCACGGCGCCACTGATCCGCTCCTGCGGCAGCAGCTGCATCATGTGAATGAATCCGCCGTCCAGCTCGCCGATCATCCGCGACGACGGCACGCGCAGGTCCTCGAAGAACAGCTCGGCGGTGTCGGCCTCGGGCTGGCCCACCTTGTCGAGCTTGCGGCCGCGGGAGAAGCCCTCGTCGGTCGCCTCGACGGCGAACAGGGTGATGCCCCTGGCCTTCTTCTCCGGTGAGGTGCGGGTGGCCACGATGATCAGGTCGGCCTGCGTCCCGTTGGTGATGAAGGTCTTCGACCCGTTGATGACGTAGTCGTCACCGTCGCGCACCGCCGTGGTCTTCAGCGCCGCGAGGTCCGACCCGCCGGACGGCTCGGTCATGGCGATCGCCGTGATCAGCTCGCCGGAGCAGAACCTCGGCAGGTACTCCTTGCGCTGCTCCTCGGTGCTCAGCTTCACCAGGTACGGCGCGACGATGTCGAACTGGATCGAGAACGCCGAGGCCACCGCGGCGCTGGAGCGGGCGAGTTCCTCGTTGAAGATGGCGTTGAAACGGTAGTCGCCGGCCTCGCTGCCGCCGTACTCCTCGGGCACCTCCAGGCCGAGGAAGCCGTTGCGGCCCGCCTCGAGCCAGCTGTCCCGGTCGACGAAGCGCTGCTCGATCATCTTCTCTTCGGCGGGCTCGATGGTCCGGAGGACGAACTCGCGGACCGACTCGCGGAACGCGTCGTGGTCGTCGTCGTACAACGTGCGCTTCATGGCTGACTCCTCCTGCGGCGGCTCTCCACGTCGAGCTTAGCTACCGACGAGTAGCCGGGTTCGCGGCGCGGGCTGCGCCGCTGGTGGCCGGGGCGGCGTGTGGCACGCTGACCGACGTGTCCGGTGAACCCCTCTCGCTCGAGCGCTCGACCACCGCCGGCGGTGCCGACGTCGCCGTCCTGACGTTCGCGCACGGCCCGCTCAACCTCTTCGACCAGTCGATGTTCGACGCGCTCACCGCCCGGCTGCGCGAGTTGACGGCTCAGCCGCCGCGGGCGCTGCTGCTGCGCGCCGAAGGCAAGGTCAACTCGGCCGGCGTCGACGTGCACGTCTTCGACGGCCTGACCGAGCAGGAGGGCGCCGACCTCTGGCGGCGGCTGTTCGACGGGATCATCGGTCCGCTGGAGGCGCTGCCGTGCCCGGTGGTGTTCGCCGCGCACGGGCTGACCCTCACCGCCGCGTTCGAGATCGCGCTGGCCTGCGACCTCATCCTCGCGGGGCCGCGCGCGAAGTTCGGCCTCGTCGAGACCGTCGTCGGGCTGACCCCGTCCATGGGCGGGCCGCAGCGGCTCGCCGAGCGCGCCGGCTCCGGGAGGGCACGCGAGCTGGTGATGACCGGCGACCTGTACGACGCGGCGACGCTCGCCGAGTGGGGTGTGGTGAACGCGGTGCACGACGACGTGGACGCCGCGGCCCGTGCGCTCACCGAGCGGCTCGCCGACGGACCCACCCGGGCGCACGCGGCGACGAAGACCATCGTCGCGGCCTGGCGGTCGGGCGGCGTCGCGCACGCCGACGCCGTGACCGCCGAGGTGTCCGGCGCCCTGTTCGGCACCGAGGACCTGCGCGGCGCGGTGCGCAGCTTCCTCGACGTCGGCCCGGGAAAGGCGACCTACACCGGCCGCTGAGCGGTCTAGGGTGAGCGGATCGACTCGGGCGGGAGGCACGGTGACGGATCCGCGTACGGCGCTGGTGATCGGCGGCGCCTCGGGCATCGGCTGGGCGTCGGCGCGGGCGCTGGCCGCAGACGGCTGCCGCGTCCTGCTGGCCGACCTCGACGCCGACGGCGCCGCCGCGCGCGCCGCGCAACTCGGTGACCCGCACACCGCGGCGGGGGTCGACGTCACCGACGAGGATTCGGTGGCCGCGCTCTTCGAGGCGGCCGGTCCGCTCGACGTCGTCGTCACCACCGCGGGCTTCTCCAACATGAGCCCCATCGTCGACATGCCGGTCGACCAGTTCCGCGCGGTGGTGGACGTGTGCCTCACCGGCTCGCTGATCGTGGCCAAGTACGCCGGCCGCACACTGCGCAACGGCGGTGCGCTGCTGTGGATCTCGTCGCTCAACGGCCGCCAGCCGGCCGTCGGGATGAGCGCCTACTGTTCGGCGAAGGCGGGCCTGTCGATGCTCACCCAGGTGGCGGCGCTGGAACTGGCCGCCCGGGGCATCCGGGTCAACGCCGTCGCCCCCGGCTTCGTGCACACCCCGCTGACGGAGGGCGCCGCGATGGTGCCCGGAGTGGTCGAGGAGTACGTGGAGAACACCGCGCTGGGGCGGGCCGGCACGCCGGAGGACATCGCCGAGGCAGTGGTGTTCCTGTGTTCGGAGCGGGCGTCCTGGATCACCGGCGAGGTCCTCGACGTCAACGGCGGCGCGCACATGAAGCGCTACCCCGACGTGCTCGGGCACGTGCACGCGCTGATGGGCACGGCCTGACGGCAGGCCGTCAGCCCGGCAGTACCGGCGTTGCGCCGGCGGCCATCAACGGCCGCACCTCGGCCCAGGCGAGGTCGTCCTCGGCCGCCGACCCCGCGAGCTGCAGCACGCCGCGCTGATCGGCGACGTACACCGTCGACGGGTTGGCGGCGACCGTGGCCACCGGCATCAGCAGGTTGCGGCTCGGGCCGTCGGAGTTCACGCCGTCGAGGTTCACGTAGGACACCGGGTGCTGCGGATCGGTACGGGTCACCACGATGTCGTCGCCGGTGCGCCAGGCCAGGCTGACCGCGGTGTCGCCGAGCCCGAAGCCGAGGCGTCGCGGATGGGTCAGCGCGAACTGCCCGCCCTGGGTCTGCTCCACGCCGGCGAGGATGACCTGACCGTTGATGACCATCGCGGCGCGGCTGCCGTCGCGCGACAGCTGCAATTCGGTGATCGGCCCCGGGAAGCGGGTGGCGACGGCGCCGGCGTCGACCGGGATCCGGGCGGGCTGTCCGGACGCCGGCTCCTGGATGACGCGCACGACGTTGCTGCCGTCGACCACCACCCAGATCGCGTTGTCCAGCGCCCAGCTCGGGCGGGTCAGCGTGCGGCCGTCGATCGCCTGGGCGGCGTCGCCTCCCATGGGGCCGACCCACAGCGAGGACGCCACGTCGGGGGCACCGGGGCGCAGCGTCACCACCGTTGCGACGTCCTGGCCGGTGCGGGACAGCGTGGCCGACGTCTGGTCGCGGATGTCGCCGAAGGAGCCCTGCACCCGCGGGGCGCGCTGCCCGTCGAGGGACACCATCGACCCGCCGAGCAGCGCGTGCAGGCCCGCGGCGGCACCGGGATCGGCGCCCGGGTCGGTGGCGGCGACGTCGGTGGTGTTCCACCCCTCGGCGAAGCGGTCGTCGAGGGCGGCGCCATCGGCGTCGAGGACGTAGGGGCCGTTGATCCCCGACCGCGACAGCGTCCAAATCACTTGCGCGGCCAGCAGTTGGCGGCTGTGCGGGTCGGTGGTGTCGAGGCGCTCGAGGTCGACCCGCGCACCGCCGTAGCCCCGGCCCACGCCGGTCTTGCCGCCATCGGCCCGGGTCACCGGGCCCCGCAGGCGCAGCGGCGGGCCGAGCAGGTTGCGGACCGTCTTGTCCATCTCCGGGCGCGGCCCGGCCACCAGCTTGGTGACCAGTTCGGTGGCCAGCAGGTCCGGGTCGCTCACCGCGACGTAGCGCGGGTCGGGCACCACGGTCTTGCCGGTGGGATCGACGAAGTAGAGGGTGTGCCGCTTGTAGGTGGCCTGGAACTGCTGCCAGTCCAGGAACACCCCGTTGGGCAGCTTGTCGATGCGCCAGCCGCCCGGGGTCTTCACCAGCTCGATGGGACCCGGGTCGGGCAGCGCGCCCTCACCGGTCTCGAACACGCCCATGTCGGACAGCGAACCGAGGATGTCCGCCTTCATCGTGACGGTGACGCGGTCGGGCCCACGGGTTTCGACGAAGACGACGCGGTCGATCAGCAGCGCGCTGCCCGCGTCGTCCCAGGCACTCGACGCCGCTTCGGTGAGGAACTGGCGGGCGGCGAGGTGACGGTTGGCGGGGTCGGCGGTGGCCTTGAGGAACTCGCGCAGCAGGACGTCGGGATCCATCGCGGGTGACGGGGTGGGCAGGCTCGGCGGCGCGGGCCGTTCCACGGTGCCGATGGCCTGCGGAGCCGAGGAGTTCGGTACGCCCGCGCAGCCGGTGAACACCAGGGCGAGTGCCGCGAGGACGGCCAGCGCGCGCGTCACGTCCGCTTCCCCGCCGACTGCGTCTCGCGTGCCGGGCGGCGCGGCGGCCGGTCGGGCCCGGCGGGCTTGAGCGGTAGCGGGCTGGCGGTGACCTTGTGGCCGCGCACCAGCGGCAGCGTCAGGCGGAAGCAGGCGCCCTTGCCCGGTTCGCCCCACGCCTCGAGTCGGCCCTGGTGCAGGCGGGCGTCCTCGATGCTGATCGCCAGGCCCAGACCCGTGCCGCCGGAGCGCCGCACGCGCGACGGGTCGGAGCGCCAGAACCGGCTGAACACCAGCTTCTCCTCGCCGGGGCGCAGTCCGACGCCGTAGTCGCGCACGGTGACGGCGACGGTGTCGACGTCGGCGGCCATCCGGATGCGCACCGGCTTGTGCTCGGCGTGGTCGATGGCATTGGCGATGAGGTTGCGCAGGATGCGCTCGACGCGGCGCGGGTCGACCTCGGCGATCACCTGGTCGCCGGGCAGGTCGACGATGAGGTCGACGTCGGCGTCCTTGGCCAGGTGTCCGACGTTCTCGAGCGCGCTCTCGACGGTGGCGCGCAGGTCCACCGACTCGACGGACAGCTCGGCGACGCCGGCGTCGTGCCGGGAGATCTCGAGCAGGTCGCTGAGCAGCGACTCGAACCGGTCCAGCTCGCTGACCATCAGTTCGGTCGAGCGCCGCAGCGCGGGCTCGAGGTCGTCGCTGTGGTCGTGGATCAGGTCGGCCGCCATGCGCACGGTGGTCAGCGGGGTGCGCAGTTCGTGGCTGACGTCGGAGGTGAACCGGCGCTGCAGGTTGCCGAACTCCTCGAGCTGGGTGATCTGGCGGGACAGGCTCTCGGCCATGTCGTTGAAGGAGACGGCGAGGCGGGCCATGTCGTCCTCGCCGCGCACCGGCATGCGCTCGGTGAGGTGTCCCTCGGCGAACCGCTCGGCGATCCGCGACGCCGACCGCACCGGCAGCACGATCTGGCGGGCCACCAGCAGCGCGATGGCGGCCAGCAGGCCGAGCAGCACGATGCCGCCGGTGGCCATGGTGCCGCGCACCAGCGCGATCGTCGACTCCTCGTTGTTCAACGGGAAGATCAGGTACAGCTCGAGGTTGGTGACCGACGACGAGGTGGGGCTGCCGACGACGAGCGCCGGCCCGGTGAAGCCGTCGGTGCGCACCGTGGCGTACTGGTAGCTCACCTGCCCGGCCTTGACGAATTCGCGCAGGCTGTCGGGCACCTGGCCGATCGGTCCGGCGGCCGTCGCGGCGCGCGGCCCGTCGCCGGGCACCACGAGGACCGCGTCGAACGCGCCGGCCAACCCCGGTCCGGTGTCGGCCTTCCGGTCGATCAACGTGTTGCGGGCGAGCTGCAGGCTGCTGTCGAGCGAGCGGGACTCCTCACCGCCGACGATGCCGCTGACGGTGGTGCGCGCACGGTCGATCTCCTCGGTCGCGGCGCGGACCTTGACGTCGAGGATGCGGTCGGTGATCTGGCTGGTGAGGACGAAGCCGAGCACCAGGATGACGGCCAGGGAGAGACCGAGGGTGAGGGTGACGACGCGCAGTTGCAGCGAGCGGCGCCACGCGTGTCCGAGTGCACGGCTCAGCGCACGGGTGCCGCGCAGGACGGGACCCTGGCCCCAGCCGCCGCGGATGCGGCGCGAGCCGAAGATCACGGCGACCGCCGAGCGGGTGGGATCACGGCGGTCCGGCCTTGTATCCCACTCCTCGGACGGTGAGCACCACCTGCGGGTTCTCCGGATCCTTCTCGACCTTGGCGCGCAGGCGTTGGACGTGCACGTTCACCAGACGGGTATCCGCGGGGTGCCGGTAGCCCCAGACCTGCTCGAGGAGCACATCCCGAGTAAACACCTGGCGCGGTTTGCGCGCCAACGCCACCAGCAGGTCGAACTCGAGGGGGGTCAGCGAGATCTGCTCCCCCGCGCGGGTCACCTTGTGTGCGGGCACGTCGATGTCGATGTCGGCGATCGAGAGCATCTCGGCCGGGCCGTCGTCGTTGCGGCGCAGCCGGGCGCGCACGCGGGCGACGAGTTCCTTCTGCTTGAACGGCTTCATCACGTAGTCGTCGGCGCCCGATTCGAGGCCGAGCACCACGTCGACGGTGTCGGTCTTGGCCGTCAGCATGACGATCGGCACGCCGGAGTCCGCCCGCAGCACGCGGCAGACGTCGATGCCGTTCATGCCGGGCAGCATGAGGTCGAGCAGCACCAGATCCGGTCGCAGCTCGCGGACGGCGGTCAGCGCCTGGCTGCCGTCGCCGATCACCGCGGTGTCGAATCCCTCGCCGCGCAGCACGATGGTCAGCATCTCGGCGAGCGACGGATCGTCGTCGACGACCAGAATCCTTTGCCTCATGGAGACCATGGTGTCACCGAAATGCGTCGATACCCGGTTACCACACCGGGCGTTTCGCGGCGACGATTCAGGTGGCGGGCCCGGCCAGCAGGGTGGCGGCCAGGTCGGCGGCGACGACGTCGGGTCCCGCCGTCAGCCAGGGACCGCACCAATGACGTTCCGCCAGTGCGGCATACGCCGCGTTGGTGCGACGCTGCAACCCGTCGTCGCGCTCGTAGGCGTCGCGTGCGCGGTCGGCCTCGGTGGCCGCGCGGCGAACGGCGCGTTGCGCCGCCAGCTCGGTCGGCACGGCCAGGAGCACCTGCCAGTCCGGCACGGGCAACGAGAATCGGTCGAATTCCAGCGTCCGCACCCACTCGACCACGTCGCCGTCAGGACCCTGGTGCAGGCGGGCGGCGCTGTAGGCGGCGTTGGACGCCACGTAGCGGTCGAGGATGACGACGTCGTAGTCACCGCCGAGCCGGGCGAGGTCCTCCCGCGCGCCCCGGCGGTCGAGCGCGAAAAGCATGGCCATGGCGTAGACGGATTCGGCGAGGTCGCCGTGGCCGCCGTGCAGCGCCTCGGCGGCGACGTCGGCGTGGACCGATTGCCCGTAGCGCGGGAAGGCGAGCTGGCCGACGGAGCGCCCCTCGGCGGCGAAGGCCGCCCGCAGTCCCTCGGTCAGGGTGCGCTTGCCCGCACCGTCGACGCCCTCGATGGCGATGAGCACGTCGATGAGCGTAGCGGGCCGCCTCGCTATCCCCGACGACGCAGTATCCCCCGATGACGCCGTATCCTCCGACGACGCGGTATCCCCCGACGACGCGGTGCGCCTCGCCTACGCCGAGGCCGGAGCGGCCGCCGGAACCGGCGACGCGTCGGCAGCACCGACCTTGCGCGCGTGGTCGTGCACGGCCGCGACGATGCGCGGGGTCACCGCCTGGTCGTACCAGCGCAACCACTGGGCGCACGAATCCGCGTGGCCCTGCAGCATCTCGACGGCGAACGGGTCGATGCGCGGGTGCCGGACGTCGAACAGCACCGACACCGCACCCCACTCGCGTCCGGTCTCATCGCACATCGCCGCGGCCAGCTCGGCGCGCACGCCTTCGGAGGCCAGCACCGCAGCGTCGGCATAGGTGTAGATGGGCGACGTCGCCACGTCGTCGAGCCGCACCAGCCCGCAGCTGCTCATCGCCCGGCCCGCTGCCGAGCCCGCGTCGTCGACGTAGCTGAAGTGCCGGCGGTAGCCCTCGCCGAGTCCGAGCTGGCTCTCGATGCACACCCCGCCGTGCAGCTGGTGACGCAGGTGCACGGCGACCTTGGGCGCCGCGGTCAGCTCGGCGGCGGCGGACGCCAGGTCGGCGAGCACCTCGGAGCGCTTCGCCGCGCCGGTCCGCCGCCCCGTCGAGAACGGCAGCGCCGGCGCCGTCCCGGCTTCACCGGCGGCCGCGTCGGCGTCTTCATCGTGCGCGAGCACCGCTGCAGCCACGTGACGCAGCTTGACGTCGAAGCGCTTGGCGGCGGTGTAGAGCGCGCGGAAGGCGGTGTCGGCATCGGTGATGCCGTGGTCGTCCTGCAGGCGGCTGACGGCCGTGCGCACCGTGGCGTGCGAGATCAGGTTGATCCGCGCGATCAGCGTCGACGCGTCCACCACGCCCTCGGTGCCGTTCGCGATCGCCGAGATCTCCGTCATTGCCTACCCTCCGTCGAAGTCGTCGCCTCAGTACCCGCGGTACCACCTGACGAAACGCTCGGCAGCCCGCCGTCGGCGACCATCCCGCGGTGCATCACCCGACGGCCCACCACGCCCGAGTGATCGGCCTGGTGCATGACGCACCGGTTGTCCCAGATCACCACGTCGCCCGGCGCCCAGGCGTGCCGCGTGACGTTGTCCTCGCGCGTCGAATGCTCGAACAGGAAGCGCACGGTCGCCTCCGCGTCGTCCGCTAACATCCCGCTCACCGAGGCGCAGCGCGCGGGCGTCGTCAGGAAGAGCGCCGTCCGCCCGCTCAGGGGATGCGCACGGAACACGGGATGTTCGGCCGAGGTCTCGTCGTCCTCGGTCAACTCCAGCCCGGTGACCACGTGCTCGATCGTGCGGTCCGCCAAGTCGGTCCGCAGCTGCTCCGGCAGCGTCTCATAGGCCCGGTACTGGTTGGAGAACAACGTCTGGCCACCGCTGGAGGGCACGTCGACCGCGCGTAACGCGGTGTAGGCGGGCGGCTTTCGGACGTAGCTGGTGTCGACGTGGAACGTCGAGCGCGGCGGCGTGGTGCGGCCGACGTTGCTGATGACGTTGAGGTCGGGGTAGCCGTCGACCGGCGTCTCGCCGGTGGTGAACATCAACTCGCCGAAACTGCGGAGGAATCGCAGGAACCGCTCGTCGTCGGCGTCCTGGCGCGGAAGGACCAGCACGCCGTGTTCGCCGAGCAGACCGCTCAGCTCGGTCACGGTCTCGGCGTCCAGGGCGTCGACGCGGACGCCCTCCACGTGGGCACCGACGGGGTTCAGAGCGGTGACGTGCACGAGGTGCTCCCTTCGCGGTCGAGTTCGGTCAGCGCGTCGGCGAACAGGCGCCGCACGGAAAGACCCGCAGCACTGGCCATCACGGCGATGACGCTGCTGTCGGCGAACGAGCAGTACGGTCCGGCCTCCAGGAACCACGGCTGCCCGTCCGGATCGATGCGGAAGTCGAACAGGCTGTAGTGCCGGCAGCCCAGAGCCTCGTGGCAGCGCCGCGCGACCTCCCACACCCGCTCGGTCACCGGGTCGTCGGTGGGCACGATCCAGGCGCGGCTGGCATCCTTGGCCACCAGGTACAGCTCGTCGTCGGTGCTGCGGGCCAGCTTGTCGTCACGCCCGCGGATCGGCTTGGTGTCGGCGTCCACGGCATACTCCTCCAGGGGCAGGCACACCAGTTCCCCGTCCCGAACGACGATGCCGCACCGCACTTCCCGGCCCAGTTCGACGTAGGACTCGACGAGGGCGCCGCCGCCCTCCGCCAACGCCAGGCGCACCGCGTCGGCATAGTCGCGCCGATCGCGGACCAGCGTGACGCCCACCGAGTTGTCCGAGCCGACCGGCTTGACCACGACCGGCAGGTCGACGTCGACCGCGGCGTCGTCGAACACCACGCGCCCGGGCGGTACCGGCACCCCGGCGGCCGCGACGATGGCCCGCGTCCTCGCCTTGTCCGCGGCGATCGCCATGACCTCGGCGGTGTTGCCCACGAACGGGATTCCGAGGACGTCGAACAGCGACCGGTAGGACGTCATGCCCGGCAGGCAGAACATCTGCGGCACCATCACGTCGACGCCCAGCGTCGCCACGTGCGCGATCGCTTCGGCGGCCGTCCTGGGCTCGGCAGCCGCGAGCGCCTCGGGCGTCACGTCGGGGGCGAAGCGCCACGACCCGTCGGGCGCGACGTAGGCCACCACGGCCCGGTAGCGGTCCGGGTCGTGCAGCGCCCGCAGACAGGCGCCGCCGTACAGCCGGGACAGCTCCGCGTGAAATTCGTCGACCGGTGAGCCGATGAGGTGCAGCACGGTGCGCGGCGCGTCCGTCGTGTCGGTCACGAGAGTCGGGTCCGTCATGTCAGTCTCCGCCCTGCTCGACGAGCTTGCCGATGTTGAAGTCCATCCGCGTCCACCCGGTGCCGCGACGCAGGTTGCGCAGGAGCAGCGAGGGCATCTGCAGGTGGTGAACGGCGAAGAACGGCAGCGGATCCCACCGCGTCAGGATGGCGTCGGTGCCGTTCAGGATGACGCCGAGCCGGTGCCGCCGGTCCGGCTGGGTGAGCAGGCGCCACAGTTCGTGGTACAGCCAGTAAGTCGGCCGCGACGTCGCGGTCGGCGTGATCATCGGGTGCCCGTCCTCGAGATAGGCCGCCGCCACGTCGGGATGGTCGTAGAACATCGTGATCGCCGAGTGGGTCCGCGGATTGCACTCGATGGCGTAGGCGTGACCGTCGGCGGCCTCGATGAAGTCGAACGAGTACTGCCCGGTCAGGCGCAGCGCCGCGACGAATCGCGTGACCCAGTCCTGAATTTCGGGCTTGTCGACGTGGGCGTAGTTGATCTGGAACGCCGACGATTCGCAGCACCCGTACACCTGCAGCCGTCCGTCGCGCACCGTGCCGTGCGTGCAGTACTCCTGCCCCTCGACGAACTCCTGCAAGATCCAGGGATCGTCGGCGCTGATCCCGAGTCCCCGCGCGAACGCCACGTTGCGCTCCGGCGTCTCGCGACTCAAGCGGGTGAGGTCCATGCGCCCCACCGGGTTGTACGCGACGCGCTTGAGGATGTAACTGCGCCCCTCGGGGAAGTCGAATCCCTCGATCTGCGCGACGTCGGTGATCCGGTGGCTGTCCGGAACGCGCAGCCCGAGAATGGCTGCGGTGCGGCAGAACTCGGTCTTGTCGTCGACCAGCCGCACGGTGTCGGCGTCGCCGTGCACCACCTCGCAGACCTCGTCGAGCAGCCGGCGCGCCGCGGCGTCGTGCACGCTCGCCGCCGGACTGCACACCGGCACGTACACGTCGACGCGCTCCCGGCGGGCCACGTCCAGCAAAGCCTCGGCGTACCCCGGTGCGGTCGGTTCGGGGACCACGTAGAACCGGTCCACCGCGCGGGAGAACCGGTGCCCGGTGAGCCGGTACTTCGCCGATTCCACCAGGATCACCCGGTGCCCTGCGGCGTGGAACGACCGCGCCAACTGCAGCGCCTTCGTCATCTTCCCGCCGCTGACGAGGATCGTGCGCGACGGCGACCGTCGGTCCGGCCGTGGCGGACGCGCCGACCCGGCGACGAGTGCCGCCCCGATCACGGCGAGGTTGATCGGGGCGGTGACGCACAGTCCGGCCAGTGCGGCCAGCGTGCGTGCCCTCACGTCACCCGCCGGACGAGCGTCAACCCGTCGCGCAGCGGGACCAGCACCTGCTCCACGCGGGCGTCGGCTGCCACAGCCTCGTTGAACGTCGCGATGGCGGCGCCGTTCGTCGTGACGCCCAGCCCGGTGTAGGGCTGGCCCTGCATCAGCGTGTTGTCCACGGCGATGACCGCGCCGGGACTGAGCAGGGCGCTGTCCAGCAGCAGATCGAGGTAGCCGAGGTAGCCGGCCTTGTCGGCGTCGATGAACACGAAGTCGAAGCTCCCCTCGGCCGCGACCGACTCGGCCAGCCGGTGCAGCGTCGCCATCGCCGGGCCCACCTCGACGGTGATCCGGTCGCCCACCGGCGAGTCGTCGAAGCACGTCCGTGCGAACGCGGCCACGTCGGCGTCCACCTCGCACGCCACCACGGTGCCGCCCTCGGGCAGCGCCTCGGCCATCGCGAGCGCCGAGTAGCCGGTGAACATGCCCACTTCGAGTACCCGCCGGGCCCCGGACATCCGGACCAGGAAGTTCAGCACCCGCCCTTCGACGTGGCCGGACAGCATCTCCTGCTCGAGGCTGCCCGACGAGCGGCGCACCCAGTCGGTGTCCCGGGTCCGTTGCGCCAATCGGGCCAGCGCGGGCGACTCGCCGCTGGTGCACCGATCGAGGTACGGATCGAGACCCTCGGCCAGGTCGCGCGCCCGGCGCAGCCGGTCGAGTAGCGCCGACGGCGCCCCGCCCCACGCCTCGAGTTCGGCGCACACGTCGGTGAGTTCGGCGGCCAGGATGGTCGTCGGCGTCACCGGACGCGCTGGGGCGGGGAGCATCTCCTGCCGGGTGCCGGCGTCAGGCATGCGCAGGGGTCACCGGGGTGAACATGTCGACGCCATCACCACCGCGGGCGAAGTCCAGGCACAACTTCTTGTGCATGTTGAGCGTCTCGGCCAACTCCTCGACGGTGACGTCGTTGAGGAACCGGCACTGACCGATCGGATCCGGCACCGCCGCGCGCAGCAGTCCGTCGCGAGTCCGCAGGATCGCCTCGGTGGCTCCGGCCAGCAGCTCCGGGGTGAGGTAATCGCTGTCCAGCGCCAGGCCGAGGGCGCTCATCACGTTCAGCACGCGGTCGCGGTCGGCGGCCGACAGCAGTCCGCGCTGCTCGGCCAGCGTCGTCGACAGGGCCATGTCGATGTTGATGGCGTGGCCGTGGAAGAACGGTGCCGGCGGCGTGAGTTCCAGTGTGGGACTCCAGGTGTGACCGAAGGCGATCACGCGGTCCAGGTCGATCTCGTGCAGGTTCGGGGCCTCCAGCTCGAGCATGGTGGCGATCGCCTGGTAGGTGAGCCGGTGCGCGACGTCGCGGAGTTCGTCGGTGCCGTCCAGGTGGCCGAACCGGGTGGCCAACAGGTCGGCGCCGTGGGACTCCAGCATCTCGAAGATCTCGGCGTTGCCGACGACGGAGATCTTGATCAGCTCGGCCATGCCGTTGCGGACCTGATCCTCGGGCAGTGTGCCGAGGAAGGAGAAGTCGAGGAACACCTTCTGCGACGCGTGGTAGGCGCCGAGACGGTTCTTGTGCTTGCCGTGGTTCACCGCGACCTTGATCGACACGCTGGCGTCGATGAGGCCGATCAGCGTGGTCGGGATCCGGATGTAGGGGGTGTTGCGGCGGTAGCTCGCGCACGCGAAACCAGCCACGTCCGTGGTCAATCCGCCGCCCACCACCAGCACCGGCTCGGTGCGCACCAGACCGTAGGCGTCGAACTCACCGACGATGCGCTCGAAGGTCTCCAGCGACTTCGCGGTCTCGCGGATTTGCACGGGGATCACCGTCAGCGCGATGCCGTGCTGATCGAAGTAGCCGCGGATGCGCTCGCCGTAGATGTCGTAGACCGTCTCGTCGACGACCATCAGGACGCGTCCGTAGGGCTGGTAGCACTCCGCCAGCTCGGGGCGGTCGGGCGAGAAGATGCCGTCGACGTAGACCAGGTCGTACTCGATCTTCTCGTAGCCCTCGACGTGGAACGCCTTGTCCTCCGCCGTCACTCGGGCCTGCATGTTGCTCATGGAAGTCTCTCCTCGTTGTCGGGACGCGTGGGTCAGGAGCGGGTCAGCTCGACGAGGCGGTCGGCGTCGAGCGCGTCGACCGTCTCGGTGGCCTCCGAGAAGTCGCCGTCGCTGGTGTTCTGGTTGGGGAAGGCGACGACGGCGATGCCGGCGTCGGCGGCCGCGCGCACGCCACCGACGTTGTCCTCGATGGCGACGGCCGCCGAGGCGTCCTCGCCCAGCTGATCGAGGGCGTAGCGGTAGGACGCAGGCGCCGGCTTGGGCTCGTCGACCACCGAGCTGTCCACCACGACGTCGAACGCGTTGCGGTCGACGTGCGCGGCGAGTGCGTTCAGCAGTGCGTCGACGTTCTCGCTGCTGGTCGTCGTCACCAGGCCGAGCCGGTGACCGTCGCGCTGGGCACGCTCGACGGTGTCCACCACGCCGTCACGCGGTGCCACCTCGCTCTCGGCCAGCAGCGAACGGAAGATCTCGGACTTGGTGGCGTGCACGGCGTCGGCGTCGACGTCCGCACCGCGCGCGGCGGCGTAGTCGGCCACCCGTTGCGCCCCGCCGTTGGAACCGAGCATGGCGACGTAGTCGTCGCGCGACCACTCCCAGTCCAGTCCGTGGGTCTTGAAGGCCTCGTTGAAGGCACGGCGCTGGAGTTCCGACGTGTCGGCGAGGGTGCTGATGGAACCGAAGAGGATCGAGGACATGGAGAGCCTTCCTTGGCGTACGGCGTACGGCGCATCTGATGACGTGGCGCGGTCCGACGAGGTCGCCCGCATCCCGGGCGCTGAAATACCCGTCCACTATCTCTCCAAACGTCCAGTTTTGAACACGCTCGCCATAATTGAACAGCGCGTTCATTGGGTACCTTGTCTGCATTCGGAGCACGCAACGGAGGAGGTGAGACCGTGCCCCCTCCCGAGCGGTCGGATGGGAGCGACACCGTGCGGGATGCACGCGTGGCACGGACCCGGGCCGACGTCTCCCGGGCGGCCCTGCAGGTCCTCACCACCGAGGGCGCCGACGCCCTGACCCACGCCCACGTGGCCGACATCGCCGGCTACTCGAAGACGACCCTCTACACGCACTGGCCGTCCCGGGTGGAGTTGATCGCCCTGGCGTTGGACGCGATCGGCGAGATGCCGCACCAGGAGCGCACCGACGATCTGCGCTCCGACCTGATCGGCGAGCTGCGCATCTTCCGTCAGGCGGTGCGCGACTTCCGGCTGGACCAGATCCTGTCGGTGATGGCGCAGTGGGCCTCCGTCGAGGAGATGGCCCAGATCCGCGACCGCATCAACTCCGACGGCCAACGTCCCATCCGGGGCATGCTCGGCGAGCTGTTCAGCGGCGCCGAACTCGAGGCGACGATCTCGATGCTCTCCGGCGTGGTCGCCTGCCCGACGCTGATGTTCGGGACTGCACCCGACGACGGCGTCATCGAGGCCGCCGTCGACCTGGTGCTCGCCGGCGCCCGGCGCTGAGGGTTGGCGCTGAGGGGTCAGAACTCCCCGCAGTTCGGCGTCGTCGGCGCGCCGTTGAAGCGGTCGGCGATCCACTGCATGGCGCGCTCACCGTCGACCAGCATGGGCAGCGCGTGGTTGATCACCAGCTTGTTGAGGAACGGCGGCTGCTCGTTGGTGAAGAACTGGACGTCGGCCCCACGGGAGCACCAGTCGCGGCCGAGTTGATTGGCCGCCGTCCACGGCACCAGCGGGTCGAACCGGTTGCTCAGGATCAATGCCGGCGCGTTCGGCGTGAACTTGCCGAGCTTCTGCATGTCGAACAGCGACGCGAACGGCTCCTCGTTGACCGTCGTGGTGATGTCGACGTTGAAGTACGGCTGCAGGTGCCGGAACATGAACTTGGCGACGGTCTCCCCGATGCACTGGTCCTGGACCTTCTGCAGCAGGTCCAGTCCGCGGGGCGTCATCTTCGACCGGATGACGTCGGCGAACTCGGGATAGCTGGTGATCACCGAGTTGAGCGCGTAGCCCACCACGCCGACCAGCGCGCTGCCGTCGGCGTACGGGAACAGTTCCTTGAGGTCCGCCGGTGGGGCGCCGGCGTAGGTTCCGACGACGTCGAGGTCCGGCGCGTAGGACGACGCGAGTTCGGCCGCCGAGGCCGCCGCGCCGCCACCCTGGGAATAGCCCCAGAACGCCACGGAGCCATGCGGATCCAGCGACGTCCCGGGCAGCCGCTGCGCAGCGCGTCCCGCGTCGAGCATCGCGTTGCCCTGCGCCACCCGATTGACGTACGTGTGGAGTCCGGGCGTGCCGAGGCCCTGGTAGTCGGTCATGACGATGGCGAAACCACGCGCCACCATCGTCGCCACGAACAGCTCCTCGTAGTTGAAGGTGACGTCGAGGAACGGCGAGAAGTGGATGCCCTGGTTGAACTGCCGCGACGGCGCGCACTGGTCCCCCTGCCCCTGCGTGCCGGGACCGTAGACGATGAGCGGCCGCGGGCCCTTGCCCGGCCAGGCGTTCCACGGTTCGAAGTAGGTCCCGGTGACCGCCATCGGTTCGCCGCGAGAGTTGGTGCTGCGGTACATGATTCGTGTGCCGTTGGCGAAGATGGCACCCAGTTGACCCGACGGTTCGAGCACGAGTCGTGACGGCTCACTACGGATGATGTCGCCAGGTCGGCCTTCCGGCAACGGATCCGGTGGGGTGTAGAACGCGATGTACTCGTCTTCGTTGTACTTGGGGTCGCGGACGTCGTTCGTCGGATCGGGTTCCGCATGGACCGCCGGCATCGCACCGATCGTGCCCAACAGCATCACCGCGAGAACGAACCCCAGCACCCGACCCATGACGCGAAACCGTAACAATGTGGCGACGATTTGTTAAGCCCTCCCACCGGACGCGACGCTCTTGACCGTGAAAGTCGTTGCGCCAAGGGGACGTTTCGGCAAACGTGCCGCTTCCGGGACATGCGTCGTCGTCGTCGCCGCCGCCGAAACACCCTGCCGCGCAGGCGATGAGTACCAACGCGGCTCCGAATATCAACCGAGGGTACGGATTTCGACGGCCAAACGAGGAACGGCCCCGGCGACGGTAGGTCGCCGGGGCCGCTCGAGACGGGATCAGTACCGGTAGTGCTCCGGCTTGTACGGGCCTTCGACGTCGACGCCGATGTACTCCGCCTGGTCCTTGCTGAGCTTGGTGAGCGTGCCACCGAGTGCCTCGACGTGGATCTTGGCGACCTTCTCGTCGAGGTGCTTGGCCAGCCGGTAGACCTCGTTGTCGTACTCGTCGTTCTTGGTCCACAGCTCGATCTGGGCGATCACCTGGTTGGAGAAGCTGTTGCTCATCACGAACGAGGGGTGTCCGGTCGCGTTGCCGAGGTTCAGCAGACGGCCCTCGGACAGCACGATGATCGACTTGCCGGACTCCTTGAAGGTCCACTCGTCGACCTGCGGCTTGATGTTGATCCGCGTCGCACCGGAACGCTCCAGGGCAGCCATGTCGATCTCGTTGTCGAAGTGACCGATGTTGCCCAGGATCGAGTGATCCTTCATCGCCTTCATGTGGTCGAGGGTGATGATGTCCTTGTTGCCGGTCGAGGTGATGACGATGTCGGCGTCGGCGATGGCCTGCTCGACGGTCACCACGTCGTAGCCGTCCATCAGGGCCTGCAGCGCGTTGATCGGGTCGATCTCGGTGACCTGGACGCGGGCGCCCTGGCCGGCCAGCGACTCGGCGCAGCCCTTGCCCACGTCGCCGTAGCCACAGATCAGCACCTTCTTGCCGCCGATCAGGGCGTCGGTGCCGCGGTTGATGCCGTCGACCAGTGAGTGGCGGGTGCCGTACTTGTTGTCGAACTTGCTCTTGGTGACCGAGTCGTTGACGTTGATCGCGGGGAACGCCAGCTCACCGGCCGCAGCGAACTGGTACAGCCGCAGCACGCCGGTCGTCGTCTCCTCGGTGACGCCCTTGACCGACGCGGCGATCTTCGTCCACTTGTCCTTCTCGGTCTCGAAGCGCTGACGCAGCACGCCGAGGAAGATCTTCCACTCGGCGGAGTCGTCGTCCTCGGCGGGCGGGACGACGCCGGCCTTCTCGTACTGCGCGCCGCGCAGCACCATCATGGTCGCGTCGCCACCGTCGTCGAGGATCATGTTGGCGGGCTCACCGGACCAGGTGAGCATCTGCTCGGCCGCCCACCAGTACTCCTCGAGCGTCTCGCCCTTCCACGCGAACACCGGGATGCCCTGCGGCTCCTCGGGCGTGCCGTGCGGGCCGACGACGATGGCCGCGGCCGCATGGTCCTGGGTGGAGAAGATGTTGCAGGACGCCCAGCGGACCTCCGCGCCCAGCGCGGTCAGCGTCTCGATCAGCACGGCGGTCTGCACGGTCATGTGCAGGGAACCGGAGATGCGCGCACCCTTGAGCGGTTGCACGTCGTGGTACTCGCGGCGCAGTTCCATCAGGCCGGGCATCTCGTGCTCGGCGAGGCGGATCTCCTTGCGGCCGTAGTCGGCCAGCGAGAGGTCGGCGACCTTGAAGTCGATGCCGTTGAGGACGTCGGCGGTCAGGGTAGGTGCAGTCATGTAGAGCCCCTTCAGTCGTGATGTGCCAGTGAGGCGCACGCCGGGTGCGCTGGCGAAACCCCTGGCCTGCGGGCTCGCGGGACAGGCGCACAGCGCACTGACGGCCGGGAGGTGTCGGATCGATTCTAGCGTCCCGCGACCCGGCGCGGCCCCGGGGGTGATCGGCACGGCCGTCATCGCGACCCCGTCCGCCCCGAAGGAATCTCCAAGGGAGTCGACGTAGAACGGGTGGGATCGAGGAGGACGGGACGATGAGCGAGATGGTGACCGGGCAACCGACGGACGCCGAGCTGGTGCTGGCCGCCCAGCACGGTGACGTCGGCGCACTGGGTCTGCTGCTGGCCCGGCACGAGGCGTCGATGCGCGCCGTCGCCGTCGGCATCCTGGGTTTTCGTCCCGAGGCCGAGGACGCCGTCCAGGACGCCGCCCTGGTGGCGCTGCGGCGGCTGACCGATCTGCGCGACCCGAGCGCGGTGACGCCGTGGCTGCACGCGATCGTGCGCAACGGCTGCCGGATGCAGGTGCGGCGGACGCCGCCGCTGCCGCTGGCCGACCTGACGTCGCTGCTGCCGGTGAGCCTCGACGGCGACCCCGCCGCACTGCTCGATCAGCAGGCGCTGGCCGACTGGGTGTGGAGCGCCATCGAGCGGCTCTCCCCGACGCTGCGGTTGGTGACGATGCTGCGCTACTTCACCGGCGTCACCGCCTACGAGCAGCTCGCCGACGTGTGCGGAGTGCCCGTCGGCACGGTGCGCAGCCGGCTGAACCAGGCGCGGCGCAAGCTCTACGACGCGCTGCTCGACACCGCCGATGCCCCGCACGACGACGCGACCGCCTGGACGCGCGTGCACCGGCAACACGCCGAGGAGATCCTGCACGCCGCGGTGCACGGCGACTTCGGCGCGGCGCTCGCGGCGCGCTGGGACCCGCGCCTGCGAACGACCTGGCCCGGCGGCGTGCACACCGTGGGCCTCGACCACCTGTCGCGCGCCATGGATCAGGACCTCGACGACGGGGTCCGACAGCGCCTGACCAACGTCGTCGCCGGCCGCGAGGTGGTGATCTGGGAGACGGACCTGATCAACCCGCCCGACGACCCGTTCCACTGCCCGCCCGCCGTGCTGTGGGTGCAGTCCCTGCACGGCGGACGGGTGAGCGGGCTGTCGATGTTCCATCCGCACCCCAGGGGGCGCGTCGAACCCGCCGCGTGAGTCGTTGCGGCCGCCCGCGGTCAGAACAGGGGCAACCCGGGTTGCAGGCCGAGCCGCACCCGACCCGCCGCCTCCATGAAGACCGCCGAGTGGTTCGCGTGCTGTACGGCGACCATGCCGTCACGGAAGACCCGCTCGACGGGGTTGGAGCGGTAGAGCACGGCCGAGCCGGCGATCCCGTGCAGCGCCACCAACGCCTGCCGGCTCACCTCGGCCGCGTGGGACATGGCGGCTCGTAGCGCGGCGCGCTGCTGCAGCGTCACGTCGGCACCCGCGGCGTCGACGTCTCGCGCCGCGTGCCGCAGCAGCAGCCAGGCCGCCGTCACGGCCGCCTCGGACGTCGCCACCACGTGTTGGGTACGCGCCGTCTCAGCGGACGTCCCGCCGGTCATCACCGGCTTGGACCCGACGAGCGCGACGGTTTCGTCGATGGCGCGGCGGGCGATGCCGAGCGCCACCGCGCTGCATCCCGGGAACACCAGAGCCGGGACGAACCCGCGGTAGAGCGGCCGGTCGACGTGCGGCGCGGACCCGAGGTCGACCACCAGTTCCGTCGGCACGAACACGCCGTCGGCCGTGACGTCGTGACTGCCCGTGGCGCGCATCCCGGTGACGTCCCAGCCGTCGCGCACCGACACCTGGTCGACGGGCACCACGAAGAGCCGGACCTCGGGGGTCAGCCCGACCAGCACCACCCAGTCGGCCCCCCGGATGCCACTGACGATCCGCCACTCTCCCGTCAGCCGATACCCGCCCTCGACCGGTACCGCGGTTCCCGGCAGACCGGAATTCGCGAAGACCGGCTCCTTTCCGTCGGCCCACACCCGGGCCGCTCCTGCCGGATCGAGTAGCGCGCCGACGAAGCCGAAGTTCGCATTCCACACCAGCAGACCGACCGAGGCGTCGAGGTAGCCGAACCGTTCGTAGACCTCGAGGGCGACCGGCAGCGGCGCCTCCCACCCGCCGAACTCCCGCGGCGTGAAGAGACGGAACGCCCCGGCCGCCCGCAGCGCGTCACGCAGATCAGCGGGGATGGCGCCGCACCGGTCCGCCTCGGCGGCGGCACTGCTGATCGCCGGCCGCAGGGACTCGGTCATGGCGGCGGGGTCGAGAACGGGGGTCGGGGTATGAGGCGTTGTCGTTGTCATACCCGTCCAGATGCAGCGGGTACGAGTTCAGTTCGATCCTTCGTCGATCACGACGCCGTAGCGTTCGGCGAACGGCGCCATCAACCGCGCCAGGTCCCGGGCCACGTCATGGGTGGCCTCCGGCGGCATCGACACGTAACTCATCGCCAGCCGGACGATGGCCCGGGCCAGCACGCCGGCGTCCTCCTCGCTCGCGCGCACCCAGCTGTGCATGAAGGTCGCGGTGAGCCGCTCGCTGGCCCGGGTGATGATCGGCGCGCTGTCGGTGGTGATGATCTGCAGGAGGTCCGGCTTGGCCACCCCGGTGAGCAGCGAGATGACCAGCGGGTCAGCCGCCGATTCGGCGAAGAACGCGCGGAATCCCTCGAGGAACGCGGCATGCACGTTGCCCACGTTGCCGTCGATGGCCTTGTCCACGGCGTCGACGAGCCGGTCCGCCAGGCGCAGGGCATACCCCTCGGCGAGGCCCTGCCGCGAACCGAACTCGTTGTAGATCGTCTGCCTGCTGATCCCGGCGGCCTTGGCCACGTCGGTCAGCGTGATGGACGACCAGTCGCGCTCGCCGAGCAGATCGCGCATGCCGTCGAGGATGGAGTCGCGCAGCAGCACCCGGGACGCCTCCGCGTACGAGACGCGAGCAGTCCTGGGCTGCTCGTCGTCCCGCGGTGCGCTCACAGGCGCGACCCTATCCCCTACGGCCAGCGTCACGGACGGGCGACCTCGACCATCTCGAAGTCGGACTTCGCCGCTCCACAGTCGGGGCAACTCCAGTCATCGGGGATGTCGTCCCAGCGGGTGCCGGGAGCGATCCCGTCCTCCGGCCAGCCCTTGGCCTCGTCGTACTCGAACCCGCACTGCACGCAGACGAACAGCCGGTACGCCTCGTCGGTCATCGCGCCATCTCCTCGAAGTCGATCTTCTCCCGGACCGCACAGTCCGGACAGGTCCAGTCGTCGGGCACGCGCTCCCACGTCGTGCCCGCCGCGAACCCCTCGCGCGGCGCACCCAGCGCCTCGTCGTATACGTAGTCGCACCCGGGGCAGCGGTAGGCGGTCATGCTCGTGCGCCCGCGTCGGCCGCGTCGCCGTAGCGGGCGAGCACGCGGTCGCGTACCCGCGGGTGCACGTTCACCCGCGTGATGTCGCCGCCGTAATGGGCGAGCACGCGGTGGTCCATCACCGCCCGCCACAGCGCCGGGACGTAGGTCAGCGCGATCATCGACGCGTAGCCGCTGGGCAGGTTCGGGGCGCCGTCCATGCTGCGCAGCGTCTGATAGCGCCGGGTCGGGTTGGCGTGGTGGTCGCTGTGACGCTGCAGGTGGTAGAGGAACAGGTTGGTCACGATGTGATCGGAGTTCCAGCTGTGCTCGGGGGTGCAGCGTTCGTAGCGGCCGCTGGCCGTCTTCTGCCGCAGCAGCCCGTAGTGCTCGAGGTAGTTGACCGTTTCCAGCAGGGTGAAGCCGTAGACCGCCGAGATCGCCATGTAGACGAGCACGCCCCAGCCGAACGCCGCGGTGAGCGCGCCCCACAGCACCAGCGACATCGCCCACGCGTTGAGCACGTCATTGGACCAGTGCCACGTCGGCTTGCCGGCGCGCTGCAGACGCTTGGCTTCCAGCTCCCACGACGAGCGCAGGCTGCCCCACACGCTGCGCGGCAGGAACTCCCAGAAGGTCTCGCCGAAGCGCGCCGACGCCGGGTCCTCCGGGGTGGCGACGCGGACGTGGTGGCCGCGGTTGTGCTCGATGTAGAAGTGGCCGTACCAGGTCTGCGCCAGGGTGATCTTGGACAGCCACCGCTCCAGCGCGTCCTTCTTGTGGCCGAGTTCGTGGGCGGTGTTGATGCCGACGCCGCCCAGCACGCCGACCGACAGCGCCAGACCGACCTTGCCGACCCAGTTCACCCCGCCGTCGAAGCCCAGCCAGGCGAGGTCGGACGCGGTGAAGAGGTAGGCGCCGAGGATGACGCTGGCGTACTGGAACGGGATGTAGGCATAGGTGCAGTAGCGGTAGTAGCGGTCGTTCTCCAGGCGCTCCATCACCTCGTCGGGCGGATTCTGCCCGTCCGGGCCGAAGAACCGATCGAGCGTCGGCAGCAGCAGGTACACCAGGATCGGCCCGATCCACAGCGGCGCGACTGCCGCGGCGTGCCAGCCGGCGTCGTTGAGCAGCCGGATCAGCGGCAGCACGACGAACAGCGCCGTCGGGGCGATGAGCCCCATCAGCCACAGGTAGCGCTTGCGGTCGCGCCACTCGAGGGTCGCGTCCTGGGGTTGGAGCCGAGTCGTCACGGCACACCTCCTCGTGAGAGCCATCACTGGATGCACTTGACTATAAGTGGCCATCTGTCGTTCGTCTAGACACGAACGAATGTTTTGTAAAACCCTTGGCTGCGTCGACCCGCGCGAGATCCGGCTCGTGGCGAGAAAATGCGAGTGCGGCCCGCCAAAATCGGATCTCGACGACTACCGACCCACCAGCGCGCGGCGGCGCGAAAACCGACCCGGGGCGTTACCGAGCGGAGGCCTCCGCCGCCCGGCGGGCCAGCAGGGACTTGCGCCGGCCGTAGAGCAGGTAGATCACGAGGCCGATCACCATCCAGATGGCGAACCGGATCCAGGTGAGCCCGGTGAGGTTCAGCATCAGCCAGACGCACGCCAGGATCGACAGGATGGGGAGCACCGGAACGAGTGGCGCCCGGAACCCGCGCTGCAGGTCGGGACGCGTGCGGCGCAGCACGATCACGCCGGCCGACACCAGCACGAAGGCGAACAGCGTGCCGACGTTCACCATCTCCTCGAGGCGTTCGATCGGGAAGACCGACGCGGCGAGGGCCACCACGATGCCGACGACCACCGTGATGCGCACCGGCGTGCCGTGCGAGCTGGTCTTGGCCAGTCCGTGCGGCAGCAGGCCGTCGCGCGACATCGCGAACAGCACGCGGATCTGACCCAACAGCAGCACCATGACGACGGTCGTCAGACCGGCGAGCGCCCCGATCGAGATGATCGTCGCGGCCCAGTCCACGCCGTTCGCGGCGAAGGCGGACGCCAGGTTGGCCTGCCCGTCGGGTCCGGACTTCAGTTCGGTGTAGGACACCATGCCCGACAGCACCACCGACACCGCGACGTACAGCAGGGTGACGATCCCGAGCGAGAAGAGGATGCCGCGCGGGACGTCGCGCTGCGGGTTCTTGGTTTCCTCGGCCGTGGTGGCGACGATGTCGAAGCCGATGAAGGCGAAGAACACGATCGACGCACCCGCGAGCACCCCGTACACGCCGTAGGTGCTGCCCTCGGCGCCGGTGAGCAGCGAGAAGACCGACTGGTCGATGCCCGAGCCGGACGCCTCACCGGTCTCCGCGGGCGGAACGAACGGCGTGTAGTTGGCGGCCTTGACGTAGAACGCACCGACGATGACGACGAGCAGCACCACGGTCACCTTGATCGCCGTGATGACGGCGCTGACGTTCGACGACAGCTTGGTGCCGCGGGCGAGCAGCGCGCACAGCACCGCGATGATGAGCAATGCGCCCCAGTCGAGCGTGACCGGTCCGAGGTCGACGGTGCCACCGGAGAAGCCGAACACCGTTCCCAGATACGACGACCAGCCCTTGGCCACCACGGCCGCGGCCACGGCGAACTCGAGGATGAGGTCCCAGCCGATGATCCACGCCGTGAACTCGCCGAAGGTGGCATAGGAGAAGGTGTACGCGCTGCCCGCGACGGGCACTGTCGAGGCGAACTCGGCGTAGCACAGCGCCGCCAGCCCGCACGTCACGGCGGCGATGACGAAGGACACCGAGATGGCCGGACCGGTCAGGTCGCCGGCCGTCGAGGCGGTGATGGTGAAGATGCCGGCGCCGATCACCACCGACACCCCGAAGACGGTCAGGTCGCGCCACGTGAGGTCCTTGCGCAACCGGGTGTCCGGTTCGTCGGTGTCCGCGATCGACTGCTCGACCGACTTGATCCGCCAGCGGTCCGCCATGCTTTCGTCATCCCTCTCGGTCGTGTGACGGGGACCCTACCGAGTACCGTCGCAGGCCATGGGGAAACATGCGGTGGTCATCGGGGGGAGCCTCGCCGGCCTGTGCGCGGCCCGGGTGCTGGCCGATCACGTCGACCGGGTGACGATCTACGAGCGCGACGAGCTGCCCGACAGCCCGGCGAACCGGCCCGGCGTTCCGCAGGGCCACCACGTCCACCTCCTGATGGCGCGCGGCGCCGAGGAGTTCGACGGGCTCTACCCGGGGCTGCTCGACGACATGGTCGCCGCCGGCGTGCCCATCCTGGAGAACCGGCCCGACTGCATCCACTTCGGCGCGGCCGGCCACGTGCTGGGCACGGCGCACCGCCTGCAGGACGAGTTCACCGCCTACGTGCCGAGCCGGGCCCACCTCGAATGGCAGATCCGCCGCCGCACGCTCGCCCTACCCAACGTCGAGCTGGTGCGGCGCAGCATCGCCGAGCCGTGGTGGGACGCCGCGGCGCAGCGCGTTCGCGGCGTGCTGTTCGACGTCGGCGACGTCGCGGGCGGAGCATCCGCCGACCTGGTGGTCGACGCCACCGGTCGCGCCACCCGACTGCCGATGTGGCTGTCGCAGTGGGGTTTCGACGCGCCGCGCGAGGACACCGTGGACGTCGGCATCGCCTACGCCACCCACCAGGTGCACATTCCCGAGGGCCTGCTGCAGGAGAAGGTCGTCGTCGCGGGCGCGTCCCGCGAGGAGCCGGTCGGTCTGGGCATGCTGCTCTACGAGGACGGCTACTGGCGGTTGACCACCTTCGGCACCGGCAAGGTGCCGCCGCCGCGCGACTTCGCCGAGATGTGCGATTTGGCCGACCGCATCCTGCCCGAGCGGTTCGCCCGGGCCGTGCGCCGCGGCACCCCGGTCGGTGAGGTGGCGCAGCACAAGTACCCCAAGAGCCGATGGCGCCGCTACGACAAGCTCACCCGCTTCCCCGCCGGGATCATCCCGTTCGGCGACTCGGTGGTGAGCTTCAACCCCACCTACGGCCAGGGCATGACGATGACGGCGATCCAGGCGGGCAACCTGTCCCGCGCCCTCGCCGCCGGTCCCGCCGATGCGACCGACCTCGCGTCCCGCCTCGCCAAGGCGACCGCCAAGACGACGTTCCCGGTCTGGATGATGACCGCCATCGGCGACCACGCCCTGCACAACGCGGCGGGCGACGCCCCGCGGTGGTACGGCCCGGTGGGCTCGCTGTTCGACCAGTTCCTGGGCGCCGCCGAGACCGATCCCGTTCTCGCCGAATGGTTCCTGCGTCGGTTCAGCCTGCTCGACAGCCTCTACATGGTGCCCTCGCCGCGACTGGTCGGCCGCACCATCGCGCACAACGTGCGGCTGTGGACCGCCGAGAAGCGCGCCGCACGCCGCGAGCGGCAACCCGTGTCGGCGGGTTAGACCCCGACCGTCGCGCGGAACAGCCGCGCCGGCGCGTCGGCGACCAGGCGGATGGGTCCGTCGTCGGCCGGCACCCAGGCCGCCGCGCCGCGCCGCAGGGTCAGCACGTCGGACTTGGCGTGCACCGTGACGGTGCCCTCGGTGCACAGCAGCACCTGCGGTCCGTCGTGCCGTGCCGGGGCGTCCACCTGGTGGCCGAGGTGCTCGCCGTCCAGTGACAGCGCCGACACCGCGAATTCCGGTGCGGGCGTGTCGTAGACGCGTTCGAGGCCGTCGCCCACGTCGCGTGGCGCGATGACGACGTCGGTGGTCGGGGTGAAGTCCAGCACCCGTAGTAGTTCCGGCACGTCGACGTGCTTGGGGGTCAGCCCGCCGCGAAGGACGTTGTCCGAGTTCGCCATCACCTCGAAGCCGATGCCGTGCAGATAGGCGTGCAGGTTGCCGGCCGGCAGGTAGATGCCCTCCCCCGGCGCCAGGCTGATCCGGTTGAGCAGCATGGCCGCCAGCACGCCGGCGTCGCCCGGGTAGCGCTCGCCCAGCTCGAGGATCGTCTTCGCCTCCGCCGCGAACTCCGTCGCGCCGGAGCGGACGTAGTTCACCGCACCGTCGAGCACCGCGGGCACCAGCACGTCCAGGTCCGGCTGTGGCGCGGTGATCCACGTGGTGAACAGCGCACGCAGACCGTCGGCGTCGGCCTGCCCGGACAGCAGGCCGATGTACGGGGTCAGGGCCGGCACGTCGAGGGCCTGCATCAGCGCGACGCTGCCCGCGGCGGGGCGGAAGCCCGCCAGCGCCTCGAACGGCCCGAGAGCGACGATCAGCTCGGGCTTGTGGCTGCGGTCGCGGTAGTTGCGGGTGGGCGCGTTGACGGCGATGCCGAGCTGATCCTCGCGGGCGAAGCCCTCGACGGCCTGCGCCGCCGACGGGTGCGCCTGCAGCGACAGGGGCTCGTCGGCGGCGAGCACCTTGGCCAGGAACGGCAGCGCGTCACCGAAGCGGCCGCGTGCGGTGGCGCCGAGCTGCCCCTCGGGATCGGCGGCGATCACGTCGAGCAGCGACCGCTCGTCGCCGTCGGAGGCCAGCCTCGCCGGATCCCCCGGATGGGCGCCGAGCCACAGCTCGGCCTCGGGATGCGCTGTGGGAGCGGGTCTTCCGCTGAATTCCGCGATCGCCGTCCGCGATCCCCAGGCATAGGTGCGCACAGCGCCATGTAGCAGGTCCACGTCGTCTAACCTCGAACCAATCTCAGGTAGACGGCCGCCATCTCCCATCGGACGGCCATCATCGCCAACTGCTGTTCCACGCGTCCACTCGACGTCGGCGCGGCGAGGTCGTCGCCCACGTCCCCCGCGCTGATGGTCGTGACGTCGTCGTAACCGCTCGTGCGCGCCAGGATCGCCGGGCGCTCGGCGTCGGTCGCGAGCACGACGGTGCGCACCCGCGCCGGCAGCGGCCCGTCGATCTCGGGGTCGTAGAAGATCGAGGGCGCGGCCCCCGACGCCCCGCGACCGAGCCCGCGGTGCAGGGAGACGAGCGTGTCGGCGAGCGTCACCGCGGCGGCAGGCGCCTGCGCGACGCGCAACAGCACGGCGCCGACGTGCCGGGCCAGCGCGAGCGTCGCCGCGTCGTGGCCCGCCAGGACCACCGTCGCATCCGACACCCGGTCGGCGAGCACCTTGGCGGGGTTGGTGAACAGGTCGCGCCCGGCACTGTTGCGCAGGGCCTCGGCGTCGAGTTCGTCGGCGATGCCGGCCACGTCCACGCCCATGCCGGGGTCGACGGCGTGCAGTGCCACCAGTCCGGCGGCGAGGTAGCGGGCGAGGGCGAAGTCGTCGGGCACGGGTAGGCGCGGCGCGAGCAGGACGGCGCGTCCCGCCGCGGCGTCGCGCAGCGGCCCGCCGTCCGGGCCGACCACGAGGACCCGCGCGCCGCGCCGGATACCGGTGGCCACGGCGCGCACCAGGGCGGGTTCACCCGCGTCGTCCCCCGCCACGATCAGGACGTCGAGCGCACCGATCCACGGCGGCACCTCGGCAGCGGTGACGAGCGGTGCGACGGTCGAGCCGCCGAGTGCCGAGACCAGGATGGGTCCGGCGGCGTCGGCCGTGCCGCCCGCGGACACCCACACGACGGTGCGCGGCGGGTGGTCGGACCGCAACGACTCCAGTTCGCCCTCGTCGAGGGCCGCGGCGGTCGCGCGCATCTGCGCGCCGGCCATCGAGGCGGCACGCAGCAGCCCGTCGCGGTCGGCGGCGAGCAGACCGTCGGTGTCGTCGAGGTCGATGGTCGTCGCGTCCGCGCGGGAGTCCGCACTCACGGCGCCGGCTCGTCGCTTCCCGACGTCGTCCTGATCTGGACACCGACGGCGTCGACGATCTCGGCCACCTCGGCCGCGGTGCGCGCCTCGACGTTGAGCCGCAGCAGCGGCTCGGTGTTGGAGGTGCGCAGGTTGAACCAGTTGCCGTCGCCGAGATCGACGGTGACGCCGTCGAGGTGGTCGATGGAGTGGATGCGGCCGTCGTAGGACTTCAGGACCGCCTCGACGCAGGCCGCGGCGTCCGACACGGTGAAGTTGATCTCGCCCGACGCCTCGTAGCGCTGGTAGTCGGCCATCATCGCCGACAGCGGCCGGTCCCCTTCGCCGAGTGCGGCCAGCACGTGCAGCGCGGCGAGCATGCCGGAGTCGGCGCCCCAAAAGTCGCGGAAGTAGTAGTGCGCGGAGTGCTCGCCGCCGAAGATCGCGCCGGTCTCGGCCATCAGCGCCTTGATGTAGGAGTGGCCGACGCGCGAGCGGACCGCCGTGCCGCCGCGCTCGGTGATCAGCTCCGGCACCGCCCGCGACGTGATCAGGTTGTGGATCACGGTCGCGCCGATCTCGCGGCCAAGCTCGCGCGCAGCGACCAGCGCGGTGACCGCCGACGGGGACACCGGCTCGCCGCGCTCGTCGACGACGAAGCAGCGGTCGGCGTCGCCGTCGAAGGCCAGACCGATGTCGGCGCCGGTGTCGACGACGTGGCGCTGCAGGTCCACCAGGTTGGCCGGGTCCAGTGGGTTGGCCTCGTGGTTCGGGAAGGTGCCGTCCAGTTCGAAGTACAGCGGCAGCAGCGTGATGCCCTCGATGCCGCCGAGGACCGCGGGCGACGTGTGGCCGCCCATGCCGTTGCCGGCGTCCACGGCCACCCGCAGCGGGCGGCCGCCGGTCAGACTGACCAGCGAACGCAGGAACTCGCCGTACTCGGTGAGCACGTCGCGGTCGGTGAGGGTGCCGGGTGCGACGTCCGCGGCGGGCACGCCGTCGATGACCTCGCCGCTGATGGTGGCCAGACCGGTCTCCTTGCCGACCGGTTTCGCGCCGGCCCGACACAGCTTGATCCCGTTGTAGGCCGCCGGGTTGTGGCTGGCGGTGAACATCGCGCCGGGGCAGTCCAGCAAGCCCGACGCGAAGTACAGCTGGTCGGTGGAGGCGAGGCCGATGCGCACCACGTCGAGTCCCTGTGCCACCACGCCGTCGGCGAATGCCGCAGCGAGACTGGGGGAACTGGACCGCATGTCGTAGCCGATGACGATCTGGCGGGCGCCCGGTTCCGTTTCGTCGCGGACCAGTCTGGCGAAGGCGCCGCCGACGTCGGCGACGAAGTCCTCGTCGATCTCCTCGCCGACGAGACCTCGCACGTCGTACGCCTTGATCACCCGGTTGACAGCCGCGGCGGGCCGGGACATAGGGCTCCTCGCTCGATACACCGACTCGAACGCCCCCGGGCGGAGGCGCTCCTGACACAAGCCTATCGGCTCCCCCACCGCGGCGCGGGCGGTCCCGCGTGCCGGTTCACGGAGCGATGACGACACGATCCGGCTAACCGCGCAGGAGCTAGTCGCTCGGATCGGGCAGCACCCGCAGGTGGCCGCGCCGGCGGCCGTTGTGCTCGGGCCGGTGCCCGTGCTCGGGCCGGCGCGCGGCCGGCGCCATCACCGCGCCGCCGTGCGCGGCAGGCCCGGGGTCGGAGAACCCCGCCACGACACCGGAGGACGGCATGCCGCCGTCGCGCGCCTCGCGGACGGCATCGGCGAGTGCGACGAGATCGTCGTCGTCGGGGTGGGCGGGCAGCGGCCCGGCGTGCCGGACCAACTCCCACCCGCGCGGCGCGGTGATCCGTCCGGCGTGCAGCACGCACAGATCCCAGGAGTGCGGCTCCGACACGGTGGCCAGCGGACCCACGACTGCCGTCGAGTCCGAGTAGACGAAGGTCAGCGTCGCCACGGCGTAGTGCGGGCACCCTGGCCGGCAGCAGCGACGGGGAACGTTCACGCCCGGAAGGCTATCGCGCGGCGCCGACACTCGGGGACGGACACGCGCAGCCGCGAGGGCGCGTTCCCCAACCGTTACGATCGTCCGATGGCCGCGCAGCGTCGGTGGGCCTCGCGCCGAGGCAGGGGCATGCGTGGTCCCCTGCTACCCGCGACCGTGCCGGGCTGGCGCAGCCGCGCCGAGCGGTTCGACATGGCGGTGCTCGAGGCCTACGAGCCGATCGAACGACAGTGGCAGGAACGGGTGTCGAGCCTGGACGTCGCCGTCGACGAGATTCCGCGGATCGCACCGAAGGATCCGGAGAGCGTGCAGTGGCCACCGGAGGTGGTGGCGGACGGGCCGGTCGCGTTGGCGCGCTTGATACCTGCGGGCGTGGACGTCCGGGGGAATTCGACCCGTGCGCGAATCGTGTTGTTCCGCAAGCCAATCGAGCGCCGGGCCAAGAACACCGACGATCTCGCCGACCTGCTGCACGAGATCCTGGTGGCCCAGGTGGCCACCTATCTCGGGGTGGAGCCCTCGGTCATCGATCCGGACCTGGACGACGACTGAGACCTCGACGTCGAGTCGAGGAAGAGGATCAGATGATGCCGCGCTTGATGCGACGGCGCTCCCGCTCGGAGAGCCCGCCCCAGATGCCGAAGCGCTCATCGTTGGCCAGGGCGTACTCCAGGCACGCGTCGCGCACCTCGCAGCCCTGGCAGATGCGCTTGGCCTCGCGGGTCGAGCCACCCTTCTCGGGGAAGAACGCCTCGGGGTCGGTCTGCGCGCACAGCGCGCGCTCCTGCCACTGATCGTCCTCGTCGTTGGCCGCCTCGAAATCGGCGTGCTCCGGCACCAAGCTCAACTGCGGCCGCCCCGGTGTCGCGAAGGGGGTCGGTGCGGTGTTGGTGTGCGGTGCGCTGCCTACCGAGCCGAGCATCCGACCGTCGTATGCGACCAGTCCGTCGAAATCGACGCGCTCATAGGACATCTTCCGCCTCCTCACATGTCTCGTAGATCGCTCACTGAGGCCCCACCCCTGCCCGTGCGGCCCTATTCATTCGAACAAGTGATCGAATCTCGGTCTGCGACACCGGAACCGGCCGGCCAACCGCGAAATGACACTGATGTGATTAGACACGGGTTAGCTGCACCGGTCAAGCGCTGGAACGGGATTTCATATCATCCCGTGACCAATCTCCGGCGCGTCGGCCGACGGCGTGTCGCTCACACCGGCACCACGGCGCGCGCTGCCTTCGTCGGAAGAGCATAGTGTCGAACCCCGTGAAGGTGACAGTTCTGGTCGGCGGGGTGGGCGGGGCCCGCTTCCTGCTCGGCGTACAGCGGTTGCTGGGCCTGGGCCGCTTCGGCGACGCCCCCGGCACACTGCCCGGCGAACACGAGCTGACCGCGGTGGTCAACGTCGGTGACGACGCCTGGATGCACGGCGTCCGCATCTGCCCGGACCTCGACACGTGCATGTACACCCTGGGCGGCGGCGTCGACCCCGAACGCGGCTGGGGCCACCGCGACGAGACGTGGCACGCCAAGGAGGAGCTCGCCGCCTACGGCGTGCAACCCGACTGGTTCGGCCTCGGCGACCGCGACCTCGCGACCCACCTGGTGCGCAGCCAGATGCTGCGCGCCGGCTACCCGCTGTCGCAGGTGACCGAGGCGCTGTGTGCGCGCTGGCAACCCGGCGCCCGGCTGCTGCCCGCCAGCGACGACCGCAGTGAAACCCACGTCGTGGTCACCGTTCCCGACTCCGATGGCGCCGGCGCGGACGCTGCCGAGGCCGGCGGCGAGCGGCGGGCCATCCACTTCCAGGAGTGGTGGGTGCGCTACCGCGCCCAGATCCCCACCCACGGCTTTGCGTTCGTGGGCGCCGACAAGGCCACCGCGGCCGAGGGCGTCACCGACGCCGTCGCCGGAGCGGACGTCGTGCTGCTGTCGCCGTCGAACCCGGTCGTCAGCATCGGCGCCATCCTCGGCATCGGCGGCATCCGCGCGGCGCTGCGGTCGACGCCGGCGCCGGTCGTCGGGTACTCCCCGATCATCGGCGGTCGCCCGCTGCGGGGCATGGCCGACGAGTGCCTCACCGTGATCGGCGTGCCCACCAGCTCCGAGGCCGTCGGCGCGCACTACGGCGCACGCAGCGGTGTCGGCATCCTCGACGGCTGGCTGATCAGCGAGGGCGACGAGGCCACGATCGAGGGCGTCGACGTCCGCGCGATCCCGCTGCTGATGACCGATCCGGACGCCACCGCCGAGATGGTGCGTAGCGGACTGGAACTCGCCGGCCTCGACGCGGGCCGGCGGTGAGCGCCGACCACGGCTCGGCCGGCGCGGTCGAGATCCTGCCCGTCGGAGGACTTCCCGAGTTCCGTCCCGGCGACGACGTCGCCGCCGCCATCGCGACCGCCGCCCCGTGGCTGCGCGACGCCGACGTCGTCGTCGTGACGAGCAAGGTGCTCTCCAAGAGCGAGGGCCGCATCGTCCCCGCGCCGACCGATCCCGCGGAACGGGACGCGTTGCGCCGCAGACTCATCGACGGCGAAGCGGTACGCGTGCTGGCACGCAAGGGACGCACCCTCATCACCGAGAACGCGATCGGCCTCGTCCAGGCCGCCGCCGGCGTCGACGGTTCCAACGTCGACGCCGCCGAACTCGCGCTGCTGCCGGTGGATCCGGACGGCAGTGCCGCCGCGCTGCGCAGCCGGTTGCACGAGCTGCTGGGCGTCACCGTCGCGGTCGTCGTCACCGACACCATGGGCCGCGCCTGGCGCAACGGTCAGACCGACGTGGCGATCGGATCCGCGGGCATGGCGGTCCTGCACGGCTACCACGGCGAACACGACGGCTACGGCAACGAACTGCTCGTCACCGAGGTGGCCGTGGCCGACGAGGTGGCCGCGGCGGCCGACCTCGTCAAGGGCAAGCTCACCGCCATCCCGGTGGCCGTCGTGCGTGGCCTCTCCCCCGCCGACGACGGGTCCACCGGCCGCTCCCTGGTGCGCGCGGGCGAGGAGGACCTGTTCTGGCTCGGCACCGAGGAGGCGCTCGCGCTGGGTCGCCGCCAGGCGCAGCTGATGCGGCGGTCGGTGCGCCGCTTCTCCGCCGAGCCCGTCGACCCCGCGCTCGTGGAGGCCGCGGTCGGTGACGCGCTCACCGCGCCCGCGCCACACCACACCCGTCCGGTGCGCTTCGTCTGGCTCGCCGACGGTGCCCGGCGCATCCGGCTGCTGGACGCGATGAAGGACGCCTGGCGCGCCGACCTGCTGGGCGACGGCCGGCCGGCCGACGCCGTCGAGCGTCGGGTGGCACGCGGCCAGATCCTGTACGACGCACCCGAAGTCGTCATTCCCTTCCTGGTGCCCGACGGTGCGCACGCCTACCCCGACGCCGCCCGCACGGCAGCCGAACACACCATGTTCACCGTCGCCGTGGGCGCCGCCGTCCAGGGACTCCTGGTGGCGCTCGCAGCGCGCGGCGTGGGCAGCTGCTGGATCGGTTCGACGATCTTCGCCGCCGATCTGGTACGCGCCGAACTCGACCTGCCGCCGGACTGGGAACCGTCGGGCGCCATCGCCATCGGCTACCCGGAGGAGGGCAGCGCAGCCACCGGTCCCCGCGACCCGGCGGCCACGGCCGACCTGCTGATCCGGCGATGACGCTGCGCGACTCGGTGCTCGACACCCTGGAGCGCTGGCGCCCAGCCGACCCGGCTCAGGACGCGCTGCGCGAGGCGCTGCTGGCGTTCGTGCTCGCGCGCCCGGACGCCTGCCTGCGGTCCTGCGTTCCCGGCCACGTCACCGCGTCGACGCTGGTGTTGGACCACACCGGCCGGCGCGCGTTGCTGACGCTGCACCCCCGCATCGGCCGGTGGGTACAGCTCGGCGGGCACTGCGAGGAGACCGACGCCGACATCGCGTCGGCGGCACTGCGCGAGGCCACCGAGGAGTCCGGCATCGAGGGACTCGTCGTGATGCCGGTGCCCGCGGCGCTGCACGTGCACGGACTCACCTGCTCGCTGGGCACGCCGACGCGGCATCTGGACATCCAGTTCGTCGCGCGCGCACCGGCGGGCGCCGAGATCGCCCGCAGCGACGAGTCGCTCGACCTGCGTTGGTGGCCGCTCGACGCGCTGCCACCGGACGCCGACTACGGCCTGCGCCACCTCGCGGCGGCCGCCCGCCGGTAGCGGACGGCTCAGACGTCCGTCGAGTAGCGGATGCCGCCGTCGGGGATCGACACGCCCGGCCACACCCGCGCGCCGCGCAGCAGCTCGCACCGCGCGCCGATGTTGGCGCCGTCGCCGATCACGCCGTCGCGGATCAGCGCGCGGGGACCGATGCGGGCGCCGAACCCGATGATCGAGCGCTCGATCACGGCGCCGGCCTCGACGCGGACGCCGTCGAAGATCACCGCGCCGTCGAGACGGGCGCCGGGGCCGATCTCCGCGCCGCGACCGACCACGGTGCCGCCGATGAGCAGCGCGCCCGGTGACACCGACGCACCCTCGTGCACCAGGTCCTCGCCACGGTGGCCCTTCAGCGCGGGCGACGGCGCGATGCCGCGCACCAGATCGGCCGAACCGCGCACGAAGTCGTCCGGCGTGCCCATGTCGCGCCAGTACGTGGCGTCGACGTAGCCGCACACCTTCAGGCCGTCACTCAGCAGCGCCGGGAACACCTCGCGCTCGACCGACACCTCGCGCCCGGTCGGGATGAGGTCGATGACCTCGCGCTTGAACACGTAGCAGCCGGCGTTGATCTGGTCGGTCGGCGGATCCTGCGTCTTCTCCAGGAACGCCGTCACGCCGCCCTCGGAATCGGTTGGCACGCAACCGAACGCGCGCGGGTCGCCGACGCGCACCAGGTGCAGCGTGACGTCCGCGTTCCGTTCGTGGTGGCTGGTCAGCAGCGCGCCGAGGTCCGCACCCGAGAGCACGTCGCCGTTGAACACCAGCGCGGTGCCGTAACGCAGCTTGGGCGCCACGTTGGCGATGCCGCCACCGGTGCCCAGCGCCTCCTCCTCGAAGACGTACTCGATGTCCAGTCCGAGGTCCGACCCGTCGCCGAACGCGGCCTCGAAGACCCCCGCCTTGTAGGACGTGCCGAGGACGACGTGCCGGATTCCCGCGGCCTGGATGCGGCTCAGCAGGTGGGTGAGGAACGGCAGGCCCGCCGTCGGCAGCATCGGCTTGGGCGCCGAGAGCGTCAGCGGCCGCAGGCGCGTGCCCTGGCCGCCGACGAGGATGACGGCGTCGGTCTCAGCAGGATCTACCGGGGTTCCCACAGTCAGAGCCGTCCTTTCGAGAGCTTGCGTCGAGAGCTTCGTACCACCAAGCGCGCACGCACCGCCAGCGCAGACCTGATGCTCCATCGGAGCGGCGCCTGCCACCAGTGGGGGTGCCGATCGGCGAGGAAAGTGTAGGTGCTCCGGTGATGGGCAGCCAAGTTGCGGGCCGGGTCTCGGCCCGTGGCGTGTCCCTTGTCGTGCAAAATCTCCGCCGAGGGCACGTAGACGTTGGACCACCCGGCCCGTTCGAGGCGATCACCCAGGTCGACGTCCTCCATGTACATGAAGAAGCGTTCGTCGAAGCCCTCCACGGCATCGAAGGCGGACCTGCGCAGCAACAGGCAGGATCCGCTCAGCCAGCCGACGGGGCGTTCGCTGGGCTCCATCCGCTCCTGGCGGTAGGCCGCGGTCCACGGGTTCGACGTCCAGAACGGGCCGACGACGGCGTGCATGCCGCCGCGGACCAGGCTCGGCTGGTGACGCGCCGACGGGTACACCGAGCCGTCCGGGTCGTGGATCAGCGGGCCCAGTGCGCCGGCCCGCGGCCACCGCGTCGCAGCCTCCAGCAGCGCGTCGATGCTGCCCGGCCCCCACTGCACGTCCGGATTGGCGACGACGAAGAACTCGGGGTCCCCGGCGTAGGCGGGGTCGTGCAGATACTTCTCGACGGCACGGTTCACCGCGCCGCCGTAACCGAGGTTGGCTCCGGTGCGCAGCAGCGTGGCGTTCGGGTAGCGCTGCTCGGCGTCCTCCGGGGCGCCGTCGGTGGAGCCGTTGTCGGCCATGACGACGCGGACCGGTCGCTCGGTGGCGTGCGACAGCGTGGCCAGGAAGCGGTCGAGATGGCCACCCGGCGAGTACGTCACCGTCACGACCACCAGCTCGTCGCTCACGCCGGCCTCACCCACGCGTCGTGCGTGCGGCCCGCACGGATTCCTCGCTGCACGGCGTCGAGGGTAACGGTCCAGATTCGCGGCAGGACACCGTGTGTCGGCTCGGCGGTCAGCGCGCCAGGACGCTCGCGGCGAACTTCGGTTGATAGTCCGACGTCAGCAGCGCACCGAAGTTCGACTCCCGGTCGCCGCGGTTGGCGGTGTCGGTGTCGCGGATGCTGTAGATGAAGGCCGGTCCGCTGTAGGACGTCGCGGCCACCGCGGCGAGCACGTCGGTGATCTGCTTGGCCTGCTCCTGCTGGCTGACGCCGTCACCGCCCTCGCTCGTCGGTGCGCCGAGTTCGGTGATCCAGATGCGCTTGCCACCATCGCCGTTGGCGGCCATCACGTCGTGCAGCGCGGCGAGGTCGGAGAAGCCGTTCTCCGGGTTGGCCGCCAGCCCGGTCGGGAAGACGTACGGGTGCGCGGCGGCGGCGTCGAAGCTGCCCTTGGCGCCCGCGGCGTACATCTTCTCCAGGAACGCCGGCGGCGACTCGTCACCGGGCAGCCGGCTGAAGCCGGCGAGCACCACGGTGCTGTTGGGCTGCACGGACTTGATCGCGGGGTAGGCGGCCTTCACCAGGTCGGTGTAGCGCGGCGCGTTGTGCGGCGTCCCGCCGAAGAACAGCGGCAGGTTCGGTTCGTTCCACAGCTGCCAATTGCTCACCCGACCGGCGTAGCGCTGCACCACGGCCTTGGAGAAGTCCGCGTAATCGGCGGCGTTGTCCGGCGGAGTGGTGAAGTACGAGCCGGCGGGACGCGCCCAGTCCGGCGAGTAGGCGATGACGCCCAGCACCTTGAGCCCGCGGGCCGTCGCGGCGTTCACCACGAGGTCGGTCTGCCCCCAGTCGTACTGTCCCTTGGCGGTCTCGATCTGCGTCCACGGGATGAGCACGCGGAACCACGACGCACCGGTCTGGCCGACCGCGTCGAGTTCGCGGTTGACGTCGGCCGCGCCGAGCCACGTCATCTGCGCACCGTCGCCGAAGCCGTAGCCCGCCGCCGGCACGCGCGGCGGGGCCGCCTGCGCCGCCGACGGCACCATGGCCGCCACCAGCACGGCCGCCACTCCCGCCGCCAGGCGTGTGAACACCGTTCCTGCACGTCGCTTCATGGGCCGCCGCCGTTTCATGGGACAAAGGTACCCGACGGTCCCTGCCGTCCCTGCGGCTCAGCGACCGGTGAGAGGTACCGCCAGCGCCGCGGCGAGCGCGTCCCGCCACGGCCGCAGCGGCGCCACGCCCGCCGCCGCGGAGCGCTGGGCCCCCAGCGCCGAGTACGTCGGCCGGGGTGCGGGGCGGGGGTGCTCCTCGGAGCCGACCGGCGTGACGAGGCGCGGGTCCGCCCCCACGAGTTCGTACACCGCGCAGGCCTGGTCGTACCGGCTCGCAGGGCCGGCGTTGGCGGCGTGCAGCACGCGGGCGGCCGGACGCCGGTCGGCCAGCGACAGCAGGGTCGATGCGAGATCGACGGCGTAGGTGGGTGATCCGATCTGGTCGGCCACCACCTCGACGGCGGCGCCCTCGATGGCGTTGCGCCGCATCACGGCGGCGAAGTCGGTTCCGTTGCCGCCGACGAAGATCCACGCCGTGCGGACGACGGTCGCGTCGGGCAGGGCGGCGTGCACCTCGCGTTCGCCGGCGAGCTTGGTGGCGCCGTAGACCGACAGCGGGTGGGTGGCGTCGTCGGTCTCGTACGGCTGCGGTGCGGCGCCGCCGAAGTCGCCGTCGAAGACGTAGTCGGTGGAGACGTGCAGCAGATCGGCCCCGGCCGCGGCGCAGGCGCGGGCGACGTTCCCGGCACCCGTCGCGTTCACCGCGTGCGCCCGGGCGCGGTCGCGTTCGGCGTCGTCCACCCGGGTGTACGCGGCGCAGTTGATCACCACGTCGCCCGCCCGGATGTGACGTCCGGGCGCGGTGGCGTCGGTGACGTCGCAGGCCGCCGAGGTGAGCGACGCCACGTCGCGGCCGTCCGCGCGGGCCTGAGCAGCGAGAACCGTCCCGAGCAGGCCGGCGCCGCCGAGGATCACGAGTCGAGCGGACATCCTTCGAGTCTGGCACGCCGACCCGCGTTACTCCGTCCGCGGCCGTTGCGCCAGTAGCCTGGGCCAATGCCCGCTCATATCGCCAGGACCATCGCCGTCATCGCGGCGGTGGTGGTCGTGATCGGCACCGGCGTGGCGTGGGGCAAGATCCGGTCCTTCGAGTCCGGCATCAACCACATCAGCGCCGACTCCCTCGGCGGTGGCGGCGAGGACGGCGCCATCGACATCCTGCTGGTGGGCATGGACAGCCGCACCGACGCGCACGGCAATCCGCTCTCGGCCGAGGAACTGGCCACATTGCGCGCGGGTGACGACGTCGCCACCAACACCGACACCATCATCCTGGTCCGCATCCCGAACAACGGGAAGTCCGCGACGGCCATCTCGATCCCGCGCGACTCGTACGTCGAGGCGCCGGGCTTCGGCAAGACCAAGATCAACGGCGTCTTCGGCGCGGTCAAGCTGGAGGAGATGAAGCAACTCGTCGAGGTGGAGGGCGAGGATCCCGCCGTCGCCGAGCCCAAGGCCGTCGAGAAGGGCCGTGAGGCGCTCATCAAGACCGTCGCCGGGCTGACCGGCGTCACGGTCGACCACTACGCCGAGATCGGCCTGCTGGGCTTCTCGCTCATCACCGACGCCCTCGGCGGCGTCGACGTCTGCCTCAAGGACCCGGTGTATGAACCGCTGTCGGGCGCGGACTTCCCGGCCGGGTGGCAGAAGCTCAACGGCCCACAGGCGCTCAGCTTCGTCCGGCAGCGCCACGACCTGCCGCGCGGCGACCTCGACCGCGTGACGCGGCAGCAGGCCGTGATGGCTTCTCTTGCCCACCAGGTGATCTCGGGCAAGACGCTGTCGAGCCCCGCGACGCTCAACCGCCTGCAGGCCGCGGTGCAGCGGTCGGTGGTGCTGTCCGACGGCTGGGACATCATGGACTTCGTCGAGCAGTTGCAGAATCTCGCGGCGGGCAACGTCGCGTTCGCCACCATCCCGGTGCTGGCCGAGGACGGCTGGAGCGACGACGGCATGCAGAGCGTCGTGCGCGTCGACCCCACCGCGGTACAGGAGTGGGTCGCCGGCCTGCTGCAGGACCAGGACCAGGGCAAGACCGAGCAACTCGCCTACAGCCCGGACAAGACCACCGTCGACGTCGCCAACGACACCGACATCAACGGCCTCGCCGCGTCGGTGTCGCAGGTGCTCTCCGGCAAGGGCTACGTCGAGGGCGCGGTCGGCAACAACGAGGCCGCCCACGTGGACCGCAGCGTCGTGCAGGCCGCCAAGCTCGACGACCTCGGCGCGCAGGCCGTCGCGAAGGAACTGGGCCTGCCCGTCGTCGAGGACGCGACCGTGCCGGCAGGCACCGTCCGCGTCGTCCTCGGCAGCGACTACACCGGGCCCGGCTCGGGTCTGGGCAACGAGGATCCCTCGACCATCGGGCTCACCACCGACACCGGCAGCGCCGGCGAGACCGTCGACCCGGCGGCCGCCTCCGGTGACGGCACCGCTCCCCTGACGTCCCCGATCATCACCGCAGGCTCGGACGACCCGGCGTGCGTGAACTGAGCACCGTCAGCGGGGCCCTGCTCGAGCCGCGGCTGCGCACCAGCCCGACGGCCCCCGCCGTCACCTACTACGACGACGCCACCGGCGAGCGCATCGAGTTGTCGGCGGTGACGCTGGCCAACTGGGCCGCCAAGACCGGCAACCTGCTGCGCGACGAACTGGGCGTCGGACCGGGTGGCCGCGTCGCGGTGCTGCTCCCCGCGCACTGGCAGACCGTCGGCGTGCTGTTCGGCGCGTGGTACGTCGGCGCCGAAGTCGTGCTGGGACACGACGGTTGGGCCGGTGACTGCGACGTCGCCTGCGCGACGCTCGAGCGGCTCGACGAAGCCGACACGGCCGTCGACATGGGAGAGGTCCTGGTGCTGTCCCTCGACGCATTCGGCAGGCCGGTCGCCGATCTGCCGGTCGGCGTCACCGACTACGCGACCGCGGTGCGCGTGCACGGCGACCAGATCGTCGCCGAGCGCAGTCCGGGTCCGGCGCTCGCGGGTCGCAGCCCGGCCGAGGTGCTGGCTGCCGCCGAGAGTGCCGGCGCCGGTGCCGGTTTCACGCCCGGGGACCGGGTGCTGTCCAGCCGGGCGTGGGGCGACCCCGACGCCCTGGTGGGCAACCTGCTGTCGGTGTTCGCCGCGGGGGCGGCGCTGGTGCAGGTGACCAACCCGGACCCGGCGGCCGCCGAACGGCGCCGCCAGGCCGAGAAGATCACCGCCGAATTGCCCTAGGCGGGCGTCACTTCAGCAGCGCGCGCGACATGACGACGCGCTGAATCTGGTTGGTGCCCTCGTAGATCTGGGTGATCTTGGCGTCGCGCATGAAGCGCTCGACCGGGAAGTCCACGGTGTAGCCGTACCCGCCGAAGAGCTGCACGGCGTTGGTGGTGACCTCCATCGCCACGTCGGAGGCGAAGCACTTCGACGCCGACGAGATGAAACCCAGTGCCGCCTCGCCACGTTCGGCGCGCGCGGCCGCCGAGTACACCATCAGCCGCGCCGCCTCGATCTTCATGGCCATGTCGGCGATCATGAATTGCGTGTTCTGGAAGTCACTGATCGACTTGCCGAACTGCTTGCGCTCCTTGGTGTAGGCGATCGCCGCCTCCAGGGCGCCCTGGGCGATGCCCACGGCCTGCGCACCGATGGTCGGGCGGGTGTGATCCAGCGTCGCCAGCGCCGTCTTGAAGCCGGTGCCCTCGTCGCCGATGATCCGGTCACCCGGGATGCGGCAGTCCTCGAAGTAGAGGTCGGTCGTCGGGGAGCCCTTGATGCCCATCTTGCGTTCCTTGGGCCCGACGGTGAAGCCCTCGTCGTCCTCGTGCACCACGAACGCCGAGATGCCGTTGGCGCCCTTGTCGGGATCGGTCACGGCCATCACCGTGTACCACTGCGAGTGCCCGCCGTTGGAGATCCAGCACTTGCTGCCGTTGAGCACCCAGCCGTCGCCGTCCTTGCGCGCCCGGGTCCGCATCGCGGCGGCGTCGCTGCCGGCCTCGCGCTCGCTCAGCGCATACGACGCGGTGGCCTCACCGCCGCCGATCGACGGCAGGACCTGCTTCTTGAGCTCCTCGGAGCCACGCAGCAGCATGCCCATGGTGCCGAGCTTGTTGCAGATGGGGATGAGCGACGAGGACGCGCACACCCGGGCGACCTCCTCGATGACGATGCAGGCCGCGATCGAGTCGCCGCCCTGGCCGCCGTACTCCTCCGGGATGTGGATGGCCGAGAACCCCGACGAGTTCAGCGCGGCGAGCGCCTCGTCGGTGTAACGGGCCTTTTCGTCGACGTCCGCCGCGTGCGGCTTGATCTCCTTCTCGCACAGGTCGCGCAGGACGGTGCGCAGTTCCTCGTGCTCGTCGGACAGCTTGAAGACGTCGAAGGACGGGTTGCCGAACGCCATTGTCTACTCCTTGCTACTCGTCGGTAACTTTACCCTGGCCGGATCAGTCGCCGAGCAGTCGGTCCCGCAACGCGGCATCCTTGCGCAGCACCATCTCCTCGAGATCGGCCTGGAAGCGCTCCATCCGTGCGCGCAGCGCCTCGTCGGCCGCGGCGAGGATGCGCACCGCCAGCAGGCCGGCGTTGCGCGCACCGCCGATCGACACCGTCGCGACGGGCACGCCCGCGGGCATCTGCACGATCGACAGCAGCGAGTCCAGCCCGTCGAGGCGCGCGAGCGGCACGGGCACGCCGATCACCGGCAGCGGCGTCGCGGAGGCCACCATGCCGGGCAGGTGGGCCGCGCCGCCGGCGCCGGCGATGACGACGCCGATGCCGCGGCCGGCGGCGGAGCGCGCGTAGTCGAGCATCCGCTGCGGGGTGCGGTGGGCGGAGACCACACCCACCTCGAAGGGCACCTCGAATTCGACGAGCGCGGTGACGGCGTCCTCCATCACCGACCAGTCGCTGTCGCTGCCCATGATGACGCCGACGCGCGGCGCCGTCGCAGAACTAGTCATGCGGATCCCATCCGTCGGTCCAGACCCCGTGAGACAACCAGTGCGCGGCGCGGGTCGCGCGTTCGCGGACGTCGGCGACGTAGGCCTCGTCGTCCAGCGAGCCGCCGGCGGCGCCCAGCACGTTGACGTGACCGATCTTGCGCCCCGGCCGCTCGGACTTGCCGTACAGGTGCACCTTGGCCTCGGGCATGCGGGCGAACAGGTGGTGCACGCGTTCGTCCATGCTCATCTCCGGCGGCTCCGGAGCGCCGATCACGTTGCCCATCACCGTCACCGGGGCCAGCGGCCCGGTCGCGCCCAGGGGGTAGTCGAGCACTGCGCGCAGGTGCTGTTCGAACTGGCTGGTGTACGCGCCGTCCATGGACCAGTGCCCGGAGTTGTGCGGCCGCATCGCCAGCTCGTTGACGAGCAGGCCGCCGTCGACGGTCTCGAAGAGTTCGACGGCGAGCACGCCGACGACGCCGAGGTCGGCGGCCAGGCCGAGACCGAGCCGCTCGGCTGCCGCGCCCAGTGCCGGATCGAGGTTCGGCGCCGGCGCGATCACCTCGACGCAGATTCCGTCCTGCTGCACGGTGTGCACCACCGGCCACGCCGCCCCCTGACCGAACGGCGACCGCGCCACCAGCGCCGAGAGTTCGCGCCGCATCGCGACCCGCTCCTCCACCATCACGGCGGCGCCGTCGTCGAGGTAGCGCCGCACTGCGGCCCGCGCCGCGTCCAGGTCGTCGGCCAGCGTCACGCCGCGGCCGTCGTAGCCGCCGCGGACCGTCTTCACCACGACCGGACCACCGATCCGTGCGGCGAACGCCTCGACGTCGGCCACGTCGGTGACCTCGGCGTAGCGCGGCACCGGGGCGCCCAGCGCCTCGAGGCGGCGGCGCATGACGAGCTTGTCCTGGGCGTGCACCAGCGCCTGCGGCGGCGGGGCGACGGTGATCCCGTCGGCGACGAGCGCGTCGAGCAGTTCGGTCGGCACGTGTTCGTGGTCGAACGTCACGACCGTCGCCCCCTGGGCCACCGACCGCAGCGCTTCGAGGTCGGTGTGGGCGCCCAGCACCACGTCGGGTGTGACCCGGGCAGCCGATTCGTCCGGCGAGGTGGCCAGCACGCGCAGCGTCTGGCCCATCGCGATGGCGGCCTGGTGGGTCATCCGGGCCAGCTGACCGCCACCGATCATGGCGACGACGGGAGGTGCACTCACCCGGTCATCGTTTCACGCCCCGGCGGGTCGGCTGCACCCAGCGCGACCTGCACGGGTACGCGTCACGGTCGTGGTTTCCGTAGACTCGCCACTCATGTCCTTCGCAGACGCCACCATCGCACGGCTGCCACGCGCCGTCCGACCGCTCGCGGAGCGACACCACGAGCTGATCAAGTTCGCGATCGTGGGCGCCACCACGTTCGTCATCGACTCGGCCATCTTCTTCACGCTCAAGCTCACGATCCTCGAGCCGAAGCCCGTCACGGCGAAGATCATCGCCGGCATCGTCGCGGTCATCGCCTCCTACATCCTGAATCGGGAGTGGAGCTTCCGTGACCGCGGCGGGCGCGAACGGCACCACGAGGCCCTGCTGTTCTTCGGGGTCAGCGGCGTGGGCGTCGTCCTGAGCATGGCTCCGCTGTGGGTGTCGAGCTACATGCTGGGCCTGCGCGTGCCCGAGGTGTCGCTGACGGTCGAGAACATCGCCGACTTCGTCTCGGCCTACATCATCGGCAACCTGCTGCAGATGGCGTTCCGGTTCTGGGCGTTCCGGCGGTTCGTGTTCCCCGACGAATTCGCGCGCAACCCGGAGAAGGCGATCGAGGCGACGGTCACCGCCGGCGGCATCGCCGAGGTGCTCGAGGACGACTACGAAATCCATCACGGCAACGAGATCCGCACCGGCGACGCGGCGGTACCCCCGGGTGACGGCACCGTGACGCCGATGCGCCCCACGCGGCGCCGGCGCGGCCGTCAGCTGGGCGATTCCTCGGAACCGAGGGTGTCGAAGACTTCGTGATAGAGCAGGGCGTGTACCTGCTCGACCCGCGGGATGTCGTGGAACTCCAGCGGATCCTGCGCCGCTGACTCGATGACCAGCGTGCCGGTGCGCAGCACGCGGTCGGACAGCCCGTGGCGGAACTCGACGCTGTTGATGCGCGCCAGCGGGATGTCGATGCCCTGCCGGGTGAGCAGGCCGTGGCGGAACATCACCCGGCGGTCGGTGATGACGAAGTGCGTCGTACGCCAGGCGAGGAACGGCCACAGCACCAGCCACCCGACGACGATCAGCCACACTGCGCCGATCACGATCATCACGATGTTCTTCGCCGTCGGCTCCCACGACGTCTGATCGACCACCGCGGCGCCGAACGCCGCGAGCGCGGTCGCGAGCAGCAGGACCAGGACCGCCCCGATCAGCCGCTTCCAGTGCGGATGCCGGTGCAGCACGACGCGCTCGTCTGCGGCCAGGACGTTGTCGGGGTATCCCACGCCGGCACCATACCGACCGTCGGCGACTAGATGTCGTGACCTGAGACGTTGTTGTCAGGCGGCGAGCCGGCTGATGGGTGGTTTTCCGCCGAGGGCGGAGTGGCCGCGTCGAGTGTTGTATAGGCGGAGGAATCGGTCAAGTGCTCGTGTGCGCAGGCTGTTGGATGTCCAGGCTCGGGCGTAGGCCCATTCGTTGAGCAGAGTTCGGTTGAAGCGTTCTGCTTTGCCGTTGGTCCAGGGGCAGCCGGGCTTGGTGAACCGACGTTTGAGCTGCCAGGCCGTGCATACCCAACCCCAGTTGGTGCCCTGCCGGTAGACCAGGGCGTTGTCGGTCAGCAGCCGTCGCACGCGTACGCCGTGGGCGGCGAACCAAGCCATCGCGCGGTGCAGGAATCCTGCGCAGGTGAGGTCCTTTTCGTCGGACAGGACTTCGGTGTAGGCCAGTCGGCTGTAGTCGTCGATGGCAGTGTGGACGTAGTCGTAGCCGATGCGGGTCTTCTTGTGGCGGTTGGCCACTGAGACCGCAGCGTCACGTCCGTGCAGACGCCATCCGCCGCCGGCGGGGATGCGTCCGAGCTTTTTGACATCGATGTGGACCAGCGAACCCGGGGTGCGGTGTTCGTAGCGGTTGGGGCTGCGACGAGACGAGCGCACTGGCTCGCCGGTGATCGGGTCGAGCGCTGCCAGGTGGGGCACCTGGTGGCGGGCCAGGATCCGTCCGACCGTCGATGGGTTCAGGCCGAGCTCGGCAGCCAGCACGACAGCACCGCGCTTGCGGCGGCGCCGGGCAGCGAGCACTTCGTGCTCCACTTTGGCGCTGGTGCGCGCCGGGGTCCTGATCGGTCGCGAGGACCGGTCCGACAGGGCCGCATCGCCGCCTTCGTCGTAGCGGCGCAGCCACTTGTAGACCGTCGCACGAGAGATACCCAGCTGTTCAGCGACGTGAGCGGGTGGCCAGCCAGCGGCGACACGCTCGACGATCAGGCGACGAGCGAACACGTTGGTACGGGCGTTAGCGTGGGACACGAGGACCTCCTACGGGTGAATGCCAGACACATCCACTCCGTCAGGAGGTCCTCCCAATTTCAAGCAGGCACGCCGTCAACAACCTGCCGGGTCACGACAACTAGACGGGACGAAGATGCACGATGTCGCCGGCCGACACCACGACCGTCCCGGCGTCGGTGTCGATGGGCAGCCGTCCCTGGTCGTCGATGGCGCGCGCGGTGCCCACCACCTCGCGGTCCCCGGGCAGCACGGCACGCACGCGGGCCCCCACCGTGAGGCTGCGCCCGACGTACTCCTCGACCAGCGCGGCGTTTGCGCCGCCGTGGCGGCGCAGGTCGTCGATGCGGCGGGCCAGCTGCCGCAGCAGTGCGGCCACCAACTCGCGCCGGTCGGCCTCCGGCGCGCCGAGCAGCCGCAGCGAGACGGCCGCCGGGTCGGGCAGCTCGTCGACGTCGTGCGAGACGTTGAGGCCCACGCCGACCACGATCACCGAGCCGCCGCCGGCGACCTCGGCGAGGATCCCCGCCAGCTTGCGCGCGTCCGGTCCGGCCAGCACGTCGTTCGGCCACTTCAGCCCGGCGCGCACCCCGGTGGTCTCGGCGACGGCGTCCAGCACGGCGAGCCCGGTGACCAGCGGCACCCAGCCCCACGCCGCCGGGGGCAGCCCCGCGGTGGCGACGGCCACCGACATCGACACCTGCGCGCCCGGCACGGCCGCCCAGGTCCGGCCGTTGCGGCCGCGGCCCGCCGTCTGGTGGTCGGCGACCAGCACGGTGCCGTCGACGTCCTCGCCGGCGTCGGCGCGCGCGGTGAGGTCGGCGTTCGTGGATCCGGTCTCGGCGACGACGTCGATCCGGCGCCACGGCCCGCCGGGGCCGGCCACGTCGGCGAGGGCGGCGGGGTCGAGGGCAGCGCGGGGATCGGACATGCCGCTCAGCCTAGGAGCACCGGCGCGACGTTCGGGCATCACCCGATGGCGAGACTGCCAAAGGGGTTTGCGGCCGCCGTTCGTGACGCCGGTCACGTCGCTGCCGCGGGTGCGGCGACGCGTTTGCTGTCAGTACGCGCCGCTGCCGCTGGCGACGGTGCGGATCGTCTTGACCGCGATCAGCAGGTCGTTGGTGATCGACCAGTTCTCCACGTAGGACAGGTCGAGGCGCACCGAGTCCTCCCAGGACAGGTCGGAGCGGCCGCTGACCTGCCACAGGCCGGTGATGCCGGGGAGCACCAGCAGGCGGCGGCGCACCTGGTCGTTGTAGGTGTCGACCTCGCGGCGCAGCGGCGGGCGCGGACCCACGACGCTCATGTCGCGGCGCAGCACGTTGAAGAACTGCGGCAGCTCGTCGATGCTGTACTTCCGCAGCACGCGGCCCACCGGGGTCACCCGCGGGTCGTTCTTCACCTTGAACAGCACGCCGCCAACGCTGTCGTTGACGGCCAGCAGCGTGTCGACCTGCTTGTCCGCACCGTCGACCATCGTGCGGAACTTGATCATCTGGAACGGCTGGCCGTCCAGGCCGATGCGCTCGGACTTGTAGAACACCGGGCCGCGGCTGGTGAGCTTGATGGCGATGGCCGAGGCCAGCATGACCGGCAGCGCGCCGATCAGGACGCTGATGGCGACGAAGTAGTCGAAGGCCAGCTTCTGCACCTTCTTGGTGCCGCTGTACTGCGGCTTCTCCACGTGGATGAGCGGCAGGCCGGCGACCGGGCGCATCGTCAGACGCGGGCCGGCCACGTCCACCACGCCGGGGGTGACGACGAGGTCGACGCCGAGCTTGTGCAGATCCCAGGACAGTTCCCGGACGCCCTCGGGGCCGAGGTGGTCGGTCGTGGTCAGCGCGACGGTGTCGACGTTGGTCTTGAGGATGGCGTCGTGCACCTTCCCCTCGTCACCCAGGACGGGCAGCGTGCCGACCTCGGGCACCTCGATGGTGCCGCCCGAGCTGCGGCCGGTCAGGCACACGCCGATCACCTGGTAGCCGTAGCCCCAGCCGCGGGTCAGCGACTGCACCAGGCTGCGCACCGCGCGGGCGTCGCCCACGGCGAGCACCGTGACGACGCAGCGGCCGCGGCGGCGCTGGCGGGCCAGGTAGGCGCGGCACAGGTTGCGTCCGACGACGAGGCCGAGCAGCCCGAGCGGGAAGGCGACCGCGAGATAGCCGCGGGCGTACTCCGGCCGGAAGATCATGAGGGCGACGGCGACGACGCCGATGGTGGCGAGCGTGGCCGACACCACCCGGCGGTACTCCTCGACGCCGGCGCCGACGATTCGCGGGGAGCGCGTGCGGTAGGCCGCCAGCAACGTCAGCCAGATGGCGCCGACGAAGCAGGAGAGGATCAGGAAGTAGACGGTCGCGGGGTCACCGGCCGTGATGGGGCGGCCGAGGCGCACCATCTGGGCGCAGGCGAGGGCGACGCCGACGACGAGGACGTCGATCACGACGAGGCCGCGCACGTAGCGTTGCTGCCACTGCGGGCCGGCCATCTGACCGACTGAGCGCACCGAGGTTCGGGCGGGTACGTGAACCTCTTCAGCCACCGACACTTGCTGCTAACCTCCTGTTTGCTGGCGGCAAATGATTTCGAGCCCGCCCCCGCGCTCGGTAACACTATGACACCGTTTGCCAGCGGACGCCACATATTCGCTGAAACCCGTGGTCAATCGCATTCGCCTTGCACAACGGCCTTCGCGAGTCCAGCCCATTGGTATGCGTAGACGAATTCCCAGCGGAATATCGAATAGCGATAGCGCCGCGGTACCGCCACCATGACCGAGGAACCCGGCGTGTCGGAGAAACACTGCGTGAACACGAACCGTGCTCGGGGCAGGTGGTACCGCCAACTGACGACGATGATCCGGCTCCAGTTCCGCTGCGTCGCGAGGTCGCGCATGAGCAACGCCTCGCCGCGGGTGGTGAGCGGGTCCGGACGCACGCACAGCACCTCGATGCCGGGCGACGGCCGGCACACGCGCTTCATCACCGGGTCCCAGTCGTCGTAGGGGTTGGAGAGCACGACCGTTGGGGCCCAGCCCTGCCGGGCCAGGTCCAGCCCGTAGTCCTCGCGGCCGTCGTGCTCGCCGCCGAGCACGATGATGGCGTCCGCGCGCGTCAGGGCGTCGACCTTGGCGTTCGCGAAGACGACGTAGCCACTGACCGCGAGGTCGACCGCGATCACCACGAGCACCGTCAGCAGGGCCTCGACGGCCGTGATCCATCGCCTCCGCCAGGACACGGGCGGTCAGCGGCAGTCGTTGGCGGCGGGCTTGCCGGCGAACCGCTCGACGATCCAGGCCAGGGCACGGCTGAAGTCGATGTCACCGTGGCCCTTGCCGGCCTGCAGCTCCCACTGCACGGTGCCGCCGAGCGCACAGGCGCGGGCGATCGCGTCGGTCGTCCACCCCGGATCGATCAGCGTGTCGCTGTCGCCGTAGACCACGTACATCGGAGCGGCCAGCGGTTGCTGTGGCAGCGCCCAGCGCTGCAGCGGCGTGCGCAGCCGGTCGGCGGCCGCCGGGCTCGAGGGCTTCACGTCGTCGGGCGCGAGGTTCGCCGAGACGGTCGGGCGCTGCGCCACCAGCGGTCCGGCGCACGCCGTGAGCACGTCCCAGGTGCGGGCGACCTTGCCGCGGCGGTACTCGTCGCGATCGACGTCCGGGTAGCGCCGCGCCAGCGACTCGACGATCAGGGTCAGCGCCAGCCGTTGATCCTGGGTGAGCGTGCCGGCCTGGGCCTTGTCGACCAGCCCCGCGACGCTGGCCGCCGGGGCCAGGGCGACGGTGCCCACCAGGTCGAGGCCGGCGCCGTACTGGCCGGCCTGCTCGTCGGCCGCCCACGCCGCCCCGCCACCCTGGGAATGCCCCAGCGCCGCCCAGCGATTCGAGACATTGGCGAACGTGTGCTGCAACGCCCGGACGGCGTCGATCAGGTTCCGCCCGGCGGTCCGGGCGTCGGTGTAGGGATGCACGCCCGGGGCACCGAGTCCCTCGTAGTCGGGCATGACCACCGCGAAGCCCTGACCGGTCAGCCCGGCCACGATGCTCGCGGTGCCCATCAGGTCGTTCGACAGCGACGGCGCGCACGGCTCGTCGATGCCGGTGGTGCCGTGACCGAACGCGACGACCGGCCACCCCCCGCCGGGCGGGCTGCCCAGCGGGACGAAGACGGCACCCGACACCTCGGTGGGCGCACCGTCGTCGCCGTTGGTCGAGCGGTACACCACGCGCGCGGACTGCTGCTTGAGGCCGGCGGGCGTGGCGGCGAGGCCGGGCATCGTCACCGCACTCACCAGCGACCCGGGACCGGTGCCGGAGAGGTCGGCGTTGGCGATCGGCACCACCTGACCACCCGAGCGGGCCAGCACCGCAATGAGATTGGCCGCGGCGTTGAAGGACACCGGGAGCGAGGCGGCCAGGGCCACGATGGCGAGCGCTGAGGTGAGTGCGACGGCCACCCTCCGCAGCGTCTTGCGCATCATCCCATCCCGTACCGGTATCGCCTGGCCCAGTTCACCACGGGCTGTTCGACGGCGTAGTAGGTGACCGTGGAGATCAGCAGCGTGGCACCGAGGACGATCGCGACGTTGTACGCCATGCCGCCCACGGTGTCGGCGCCCAGCAGGCCCCAGCGGCCGAGCAGCAGCATCACCGGGAAGTGCCACAGGTACGCCGACAAGGAAACCTTACCGACGAAACGGAACGGCGTCGTCTCCAGGAGGTTCGCGATCCTCGACTTCTCGCCGCGCACGACGGGGACGACGATGACGAGGATCGCCAGACCGGCGAGCAGGGCCACCGCGCTGACGCCGAACAGGGCGAAGACGCCGCCGAGCCCCAGCAGCCCGGCGCACAGCACGCACGCCGGCAGGATCGCGAGCCACGACGCGGCACGGACCCGGCGGCTCACCGACTCGCGCAGCGTCCCCTTCTGGATGGCGACCACCAGCACGGCCGCGAGCATGCCGAAGGCGAAGTTGTCGCCGCTCGCGACGAAGCTGCGCAGGAACACCGCCACCCAGTTGGCGCCCCAGTCGGCCTGGTGCGGATCGGTGATGCCGAAGTGCGTCATCAGCAGCGGCACCATCAGTTTGCCGGCGAATCCGAGCGCGATCAGGGCCAGCGGTGCGATCAGGGCGATCCGGTAGGGCGCCAGCGTCGTGCGCCTCCGCAGGGCGAAGAGCACCATGCCCAGCAGCGGCAGCGAGGTGTAGAAGGCGAACTCGAGCGTGAGCGACCAGGACGGGTTGAGCCCGGTCTGGAAGTACCCCGGCACGTAGGACTGCACCAGCACGAGGTTCGCGATCAGCTGGCCGGGGTCGGTGATGGTTCCCGTGCCGGCGTCGCTGCGCGGGGGCTGCAGCGAGGCGTTCTCCAGGTAGGCGACGCTGAAGACGTAGTTGACCAGCAGGAAGATCGCCAGGTACCCGGGCATGACGCGCGCCAGGCGGTGGATGGCGAAGTTCCGGGTGCTCGGCAGGGCGGCGCGCGACCGGTCGGCAACGAGGTTGCGGACGTAGGGCAGGAACAGCAGGAAGCCGCTCAGCACGTAGAAGAAGATCAGCCCCATGCCGAACAGGTTGGTCTTGTACTGCGCGGCCGTGTCGGGCGAGTAGTGCGCGCACACGTGCATGACCGCGACGCCGACGCACGACAGGCCGCGCGCACCATCCAGGCCGATGATTCGGGGGCGGCTCGTTCCCGAGGCGGCGACCGCGACCGGGCCGGCCGCGGTACCGGCCGTCATCGCCCGGCCCCGATCATTGCGGGACCTGCTCCGTCTCCGGGGGCTCCACCGGCCCGAGGAAGGCGGGGCAGTCGTTGCGCACCGGTTCACCAGCAAATCGCTGATTGATCCACGGGAACGCCGATCCGCCGTCGACGTCGGCGTGCCCGCGGTCGGGCTGGAACTCGATCTGAATCACGTCACCCTTCCGACAGGCCTCTTCGAGCGCCCGATCGGTCCACACGGGCGGCACGAGTTGATCCTGCCCACCATAGACGATGAGGAGCGGCGCCGTTGCTGGAACCTTGGGAAGTGACATGGCCGTCAAACGTGCGCGAAGCGTCTCCGCAGCTCCCGGGCTCGCCGGACGCACATCATCGGCCGTGAGGTCATTCGCTAGCCGGTCGCGCTCTTCTGCCTGGGGGCCTTTGCACGCCTCGAAGACGTCCCACTTCTCCTTCGCGAGGCCGCTGCGGTAGTCGTCGAGCGGGAAGTCGGGCGACGCGGCCGCCAGCGACCCGAGTACCTGCAACAGCGCCAGCCGTTGCTCCGAGGTGAGCGTTCCCTCGACCGCCCCGTCCACGAAGCCCTCCAGGGACAGCGGCGCGGAGTAGCTGGCCGATCCGACGAGCTGGAGTTCCGGCGCGTAGCCGCCGGCCAGTTCGTTGGCGGCCCACGCCGCCTGGCCGCCTTGGGAACCGCCGAAGGCCGCCCACCGGGTCGACGCGCCGGCGGTGAGCTTGCGCGCGGCACGGACCGAGTCGATCAGGTTGTAGCCCTCGGTCGTCGCGTCGAGGTAGGGGTGGTAGCCGTCGGTGCCCAGGCCCTGGTAGTCGGCCACCGTCACCACGTATCCGGCCTTGACCAGACCGGTGACGGTCTGCGACATCCCGAGCAGCATGGGATCGAGCGACGGCGCGCACTCCGAGCGCGTGCCGGTGGTCGGGTGGCCGTACGCGATGACCGGCCAGCCGCCGTCGGGCGGTGTCCCTGCGGGGGTGAAGACGGTGCCCGACACCTCGCGCACCGAGCCGTCGATGCCCGACGTCGACAGGTACGTGATCCGGGCCGCCACCGAGGACGCGGCGCTCAGCCGGCGGTCCAGGGTGGGCAGCGTGTGCGCGGAGAGCAGCGAGCCGGCGGCGTCGCCGCCGAAGTCACCGGGCAGCGGCATCGCACCCGACGGGTCCGCCGACTCGGCAGGCGTGCTCGTCGAGCAGCCGCTGACGATGGCCGCCACCGCGGCCAGGCACGCGACGACGGTCCGCATCGACATCTATTCGCCCTTTCCCGCGCCCGCCACCCGGTATCGGGCGAGGGCATCCGGCCACGTCTCGCGGTACGCCGACCACATCCGCTCGGCGAGTTCCCGCAGTCCGGCGGCGCTGTAGTGCCGGTCGGCGTCGCTGTTGAAGGCGTCGCGCGGTCCGGGCACGAAGGCCGTGTCGGGCAGGCGGTTCGGCGTGTCCTGGTGCACGGCGTCGATGCCGGCGTACGGCTTGCCGCTGCGCTCCATCTCCTCGGGCACCATCTGGCCCAGCACGACCGGGGTCCGCGCGCCGTAGCGCGACCGCAGGTCGGCGATCATGGTGTCGAGCTTGCCCTGGTAGACCCGGGGCTCCATCAGCGGCACGTCGGTTTCGCCCTGGTGCCAGAGGATCGCCGCGACCTCGCTGCCGGGATGGGCGGCGAGGGCGGCGTCGATCGCGGCGACCGCCTGCCGGTACAGGTTCGTCCGCGTCGTGGTGTCGGCGCCGTCCCAGGTGTAGCCGTTCTTCGGAGTGAAGGACGTGTCGCCTCGCGCTCCGGGAACCAGCAGCACCGCGCGGCCCGTCTCGTCGGCCAGGCGCTTGGCGAAGGTGACGCCGAAACCGACGCGTCGGGCCGGGATCTCGTGGAACAGCGGGTCCACGCCGAGCACCACGGTGCCCTTGGACGGACCGCTCATCGCCCACTGGTGCACTCGCGGATGCGGACGGTCCAGACCCTCGGGGTCCAGGGGCAGTCCCATCCCGAAGGCGTTGGACTGCCCGAGGATCGGCACCACCAGGTACGGCTCGGCGGGCGGGTCGACGGGCACACCGGGTTTCGCGATCCGGCGCTTCACCGTGCACTTCGCCTCGATCAGCAGGCGCCGCCACAGCGGGCTGTCACCGTCGGGATTCCTCTTCTCACGCGCAACCATTGACTGCGGGCACCCCCTCGAATCGTTGGTCCAACCACGTCAGCCCGGCGGTCCACTCGACATCGCCGTGCCCGGCCAGCGGGTCCTCCCGCCACGTCACCGTGCCGCCCAGCGCGCAGGCCCGCTGGATCGCCGCGATCGTCCACGCCGGGTCGATGAAGGTGTCCCGGGCGCCGAACTCGACGTACAGCGGCGCCGACAGCGGCCGCTGGGGCAGCGCCCAGGCGGTCAGGTAGTCCCGCAGGACGTCGGCCGCCGCAGGCGAACTCGGCGCGAAGTCGTCCGGCCCGAGCGCGTTCATCGCCGTCGTGCGGTCGTGGACGTCGGCCCCGCCGCACGACGAGAGCACGTCCCAGTACTTCACCGCCGCACCGTGCCGGTAGTCGTCGAGGTTCAGGTCGGGATGCAGCCGGGCGAGGGAGAACAGGATGCCCTGCAGGACGGGTCCCTGATCGGTGGTGAGGGTGCCCGCCACCGCCTTGTCCACCAATCCGGACACGTCCGCGGCCGGCGAGAGCCCTACGGCGCCCACCAGATTCAGCTCGGGGGCGTAGACGGCGGCCTGCTCGTCGGCGGCCCAGGCCGCTCCCCCGCCCTGGGATCCGCCCATCGCAGCCCAGCGGTCGGATATCCCGTCGAACGTGTTGCGCAGGGCGCGCACCGCGTCGATCATGTTGAGCCCGGCGGTCTTCGCGTCGCTGTAGGGGTGGATGCCCGGCGCACCGAGACCTTGATAGTCCGCCATGGCGACGGCGTAGCCACGGTTGACGAAGCCCTGCACCGCGTCGACCTGCCCGAGCAGCGTCACCGACAGCGACGGGCCGCAGTCCTCCTGCCAGCCCAGCGTGCCGTGACCGAAGGACACCACCGGCCAGCCGCCCGGCGGCGGGGGGACCTTCGGGACGAAGACGGTGCCCGACACCACGGTCGCGGCACCGTCGTCACCGGAAGTGGACCGGTAGAGCACGCGCGCCGCAGTCATCGACCGGCCGTAGTTGGTCCGGTCGAAGGCCGGCATCTGGACGGCACTCACCAGCGATCCCGGCCCGGCGTCGGCGATGCGGGCCGAGGCGATCGGTGGCGGGCCGGGCGGGGCCTGGGCAGCCTCGTCACGACGCCGGTCCACGACCAGCAGCACGGTCACGGCGGCGACCACGATGACGACGATCGGAACGGTGATGAGCAGGATGGTCCGGCGCGTCACCGGTCACCGCACCCGTCGGTGCGGGCCGTCACTGCTCGTACCACTGCTTGTTCGGCAGCGGAAGGACCGGCCCCTCGGCCACGGTGCAGGAGTTCTTGGCCTCGACGCCGGCGAAGCGCTGGTTGATCCAGCCGAGCGCGGCGGCACCGTCGATGTCGTCGTGTCCCCGTCCGGGCACCAGGTAGGCCTCGATGACGTCGCCCATCTCGCAGCCGCGCCGCACCGCGTCCCCGGTCCACGGCGGCGACACCACCTTGTCCAGTTCGCCGAACAGCACCAGCATCGGCGCGGCGGTCTGCGCCTTCGGCAGGCTCATCGCCGCCAGGTAGTCCCGCAGCTGATTGGTGGCCTGCTCGTCGGCCGGACGCAGGTCGTCCGGAGTGACCTGGGTGGTGATCTCGGTCCGCTGGGCGACCAGCGGGCCGGCGCACGCCGACAGCACGTCCCACTTCTCGGCGACGATCCCGCGGCGGTACAGGTCGAGGTCGAGGGCGGGGTGTTCGTTCTTCAGCGACACCAGCACCCACTGCAGTGCCGACGCCTGCTCCGGGGTCAGCACGCCCTGGGCCGCGGAGTCGGCGAGACCCGCCACGTTCGCCGCGGGCGAGATGCTCACCGCGCCGATCAGTTGCAGCCCGCCGCCGTAGGCCGGCGCCAGTTCGTTGGCCGCCCAGGCGGCTTGGCCGCCCTGCGAGGAGCCGAAGGCCAACCAGCGGTCCGACGCGGTGGGGACGAGCTTTCGCGCCGCCCGCACGGAGTCGATCATGTTGTGGCCGACGGTCGTCGAGTCGAGGTACGGGTGGTAGACGTCGTCCATCCCGAGGCCCTGATAATCCGGCAGGGTCACCATGAAGCCGGCGTTCACCAGGGTGGCGACGGGCTCGGACGCACCGAGCAGGTTGGGCCACAGCGACGGACCGCAGTCGTGCTGCACGCCGGTGGTCCCGTGGCCCATCGCGACGATGGGCCACCCACCGGGAGGCGGATCGCCCTTGGGCACGAACACCGAACCGGACACCGTCTGCGCGCTGCCGTCGATGCCGGACGTCGACTGGTACTCGATGCGCGCGGCGAGCGACGTCACCTTGAGGACCCGGCGGTCGACGGTCGGCAGGGTCTCGGCCTTGCGCAGCGTGCCGCTGCCCGAGCCGCTGAAGTCGCCGTCGACCGGGACGCCGGTCGGCCGGCTGCCCTGGCTGGGCGGCGGCGCGGGCGCGGTCGACGGCGCGCACGCGCCGAGGACGGGCGCGCACAGCGTCACGGCCGCCAGCAGACCCACCACGGCCTTCGCCCTCATCACGCCAGCGCCTCCGGTTCGTCGTCGGGATCGCCCGCGGTGGCGGCGTAGGCGATCTGGTCGCGGGAGAGGACGCTGTCCCGCGCCGCACCGAAGGCCAGCACCGCGAGCACGCTGAGAGCCAGTCCCCACGCCGCGCCGATGCCGGCGTTGGTGTACCAGGGCTTGGCGACGTCGTGCGCGGAGGTCGCCGCGTCGACGGGCACCAGCTCGGGGCCGGGCTGATCCTCGTGCCACTCCAGTTCCTGGGACGCCGCGATCAGGTTGCGGCCCACGGCATTCGCGACGTCGACCGTGCGGCCAGGGTCGCTGCCGGTGACCTGGACGTCGAGCAGCACCGACAGCGGATAGGAGAACCGCGACAGGTCGCCGGGCGTCGGCGTGGCGGTGATGTGCTCGGCCAGCTCCGCGGGCGTCTCGTCGAGCCCGAGTTCGTCGATGGTGCGCTGCGTGACGATGGTCGAGGTGGCCAACTGCGCGTAGGTCTGCATCCGGACGCTGGAACCGCGGTTGCCCTCGTAGGCGGCGTGAGTCTGGGCGTCGCCCGGGACGATGGCGAACACCCGGGTGGTGGCCGCGTACACCGGGTCGGTCAGCAACCCGGCGGCGAGCACCCCGGCTCCGGCCGACAGCACGGTGGCGGCGAGGATCACCCGCCAGCCGCGGCGGAGCATGCGCGCGTAGTCGCGCAGGCGGGGCACACCGACCGGCGGTCTCACGCCTGACCCGTGCAGGAGTTGGGGATGTCCTGTCCCGTCAGGCGGTCCCGCAGCCACGGCAGGCCGTAGGTGCTGTCGAGGTCGGAGTGACCCTGACCGATGCTCTTCTCGATCTGGATGTGGTCACCCTGGGCGCAGGCACGCGACACCGCCTGTTCGAACCACGGCAGGTCCACCAGCGTGTCCTGGGTGCCGTAGACGACCATCATCGGCGTGTCCAATTTGTTCTGCGGCAACGCCATCTGCGCCAGGAGGTCACGCAGCCGGTCGCGGTCGGCGGGCGTCTCGGGCCGCAGGTCGGAGTTCTGCATCTTCGACCGGACCCGCAGGATGTCGTCGAGGTCGGGCGGCAGGCAGTCGAGCAGCTGATCCCAGTGCTCGGCCGTGTAGCCGCGGCGGTACTTGTTCAGGTCGAGATCGGGGTGCGACCAGGACAGCGACTGCAGCACGAACACCATGGCCACGCGCTGGTCGGCGGTCAGCGTGCCGTTCCACGCCGCGTCGGCCATGCCCGCCATGTCGGCCGCCGGTGCCATCGACAGCGTGCCCATCAGCTGCAGACCCTGGCCGTAGGCGGTGTTGCGGTCGGCGGCGGCCCACGCGGCCATGCCGCCGAGCGAGTGGCCGAACGCCACCCACTGCGTGCTGACGTCCGCGCCGACCCGCCGGGCCGCGCGCACGGCGTCGATCATGTTGTTGCCGAACGTCTTCCCGTCCAGGAACGGGTGCGTGTAACCGGGCACGCCGAGGCCCTGGTAATCGGTCATCGTCACGGCGAAGCCGTTGAGCACCATCGCCTGCATCATGAACCCGTTGCCGGGCAGCGTCGGGAACCGGCTCGGTGCGCACTTCTCCAGCACGCCGGTGGTGCCGTGGCCGAAGGAGATCACCGGCCAGCCGCCCTTGGGCGGGGTGCCCGGGGGGATCGCCACCACGCCGGAGACCTCGGTCGGGCTGTCGTCGATCCCGGAGGTGGACCGGTAGACCACCCGCGCATACGTGGCATTGGCGTCCTCGAGTTCCTCACTGCCGTGCAGGACCTCGACCGACACCAGCGATCCGGGCCCGTCGTCGGTGAGGTCCGGCGGGCCGAGCTGGGTCGCTCCGCCGAACGGCGGCTCGAACTTCTTGACCGTGGGCACCTCGTCCCGGGGCGGCGGAGTCGCCTCGCGCGTCGCCGGCGTGCAGCCGCCCGCCAGGGTGGCGGCGACCACGGCGCAGGTCAGCAGCCGCCACGGCGTCCGTCTCGAGGCACCCATCGAACTCACCGGCCTTCGCGCTTGGCACCGGACATCCGGTGCGCCCCCGTCTGATCGATGGCCTCGGTCGGGGCGTCCACGGCGCCGTTGGTGCCGGCGTTGCCGATGCCCGGGTTGCCCGCGTTGCCGTTGCCCCCGTTGCCGTTCGGGCGTGCGGCCCCGCCGCGGGCCGGCCGCGCATCCTCGGCGCGCGGCGCCACGACCGGGTTGCCGTCACCGGACGGCTGCTTGGACAGCTCCCGCTCGTGTCCCGGCTCGCACGTGACGACGGTGCCGAGCAGCGCCGCACCGGCGGTCTCGAGGACCGTGAGCGCGGCACGCAGCGGCTTGGTCTTGGTATGCCCGATGCGGGCGAGCACCAGCGCGCCGTCACCGAGGGCCGCGACCGCGGCGCCGTCGGAGACCGTGGTGAGCGGCGGGGTGTCGACGACGACGTAGTCCCAGCCGGCGCGGAGGTCGTCGACGAGGTGGCCGGCGCTCTCATCGCCCCACAGCTGGCGGCGCGAGGCGGGCGACGGGCCCGCGGGCAGCAGCGCGAAGGCGGCCCCGCCGGGGTTGGCGATTACGGCGGAGGCAACGTCGTGGTCGCCGGCCAGCACGGTGCCGAGGCCACGCTGCTCGGCGCGGGTGCGCTCGGCGTCGGTGAGTCCGAGCGTGGTGGTCAGGGTCGGGTTGACGAGGTCGCCCTCGACGAGCAGCACGCGGCGGCCGGACTCGGCGAAGGTTGCCGCCAGGTCGATGGCGGTGGTCGAGCGACCGTCGCCGCGCGACGGGCTGGTGACGGCGATGACCTGCGGACGTCGACCGCCGGGAGTCCTGGCGAACTGCAGGTTGGTGCGCAGCTCGCGCAGCCGCTCGGCGGCGAGGCCGCCCGCGGCGAGGTTGGCGACCGGGACGTCGGGCCTGCGCTTGTCGGCCACCAGGTTGCCCAGCGTCTTGGCCGGGGCGATCGCGTCGACCGACTCGCGCGCCCGCAGCCGCGGATCGAGTGCCGCCAGCAGCGCGGCCAGCAGCAGGCCGAGCACCAGACCGGCGGCCGCGCCCAGTCCGACCGTCGTCAGCAAAGACATGCCCGCGGTCTCGGTCGGGTAGTTCGCGTCGTCGAGGAGGATGGCGCCGGCGGCCGGGGTACCGCCGCGACGGGAGGTCTCGAGTTCGCTGACGAGCTGCACCAGCTGATCGGCGACCGCGTTGGCGTAGGTCTGCGCCAGGCCCGGGTCCGGGTCGGTGACCGAGACGTCGAGCAGGACGGTCTTCGGCAGCGGCGTCGCGGTGATCTTGCCGCGCAACGCCTCGGGGCTGATCGGCATCTTCAGCTGGTCCACGGCACGCGCCGCGACCTGCTCGCTGGTGGCCAGACCGGCGTAGGAAACGACGCGCTCCTGGGAGAACAGGTTGTTCTGGTAGGCGTCACCGACCGAGGTGCCGCTCTGTGTCGTGACGAACAGACGGGCCGTCGACTGGTACTCCGGCGTGGTGAAGAGCGTGTAGCCGTAGCCGGCGCCCGCGCCGATCAGGGTCGCAACGAGGACGAGCCACCAGAACCGCCGAAAGGCTCGCAGATAGTCCCCGATCGCCACGGGATCTCCATTCGTCGTAGTTTGCCGCAACTCAATCACCATAGCCGCAGACGAGCGATAAAGCACACTGCCGCGTCGCCGCGGACGGTTGCATTCAGCGAACACAACGTCGACTATTGATGACGTGAGATGGGCGATGCAGTCGCATTCAGAACTGATAACTGGCACCGCCATCGTAGTTGCGTGTCCGATCGTTGCAGCTCTAGCCATCACCGGCGGGACGACGGCGATGCTTGCCCTCGGCGGGCTGGCGGCGGCCGCGATCGGCGTGTACGTGGGCATTCGCCACCCGCAGTGGCTCGCCTACGGCCTTGCTGCGGCGCTCGGCTTCCTGCCGTTCGGCTACTTCCCGGGCATCCACGTACCGCTCTACCTGCCCTTTGCTGCCGGCGTCGTCCTCGCGGCCGTCGTGCACCGCGGCACCCCGGTTCCGTTTCATCCGCTGGAAAAGGCGCTCATCGTTTTCGTCGGCGTGTCCGGCCTATCACTGATCTTCACCGGGCGAACGATCACCGACCTCGCAGAATTCATCAAGTGGTCCATTGCCACGTTGACGGTCGTGGCTTTGCTGAGGTTTCCGCCCGACGTATTGGCGCGTTTCGGCAGGGTCTACGTGTACTTCGCGACGGCGAACGCCGCGTTCGGCCTCCTGGTGGTCGTCGCCGACCCGGGCCACCGGTTCATCAAGGCCTTCAGCGCCTTCGGCTACGGCCTGGTGGACACCGGCCGCTTCGTCTACACCGACGAGGGCGCGACCAGCTTCATGCGCCTCGGCGGCCTGTGGGTCGACCCGAACATGGCGGGCCTCGGCCTGATGATCGCCCTGGCCCTGGCCTGCGTCCTGGTCAAGGGATGGCTGCGCATCGGCATCACGGTGATCCTCGCCGCCGCCATCGTGCTCACCCTGAGCCGGGCCGCGATCTTCAGCGTGCTCGTCGGCGTGTTCCTCGTCCTCGCCTTCCACGGCATGCGCGCCCGCAACCGCGGGATGGTGGTCGGTGCGATCGGCCTGGTGGCGGTCGCCGCCATGCTGACGCCGTCGGTCCGGACGCGCATCTTCAGCTCGTTCAGCTCGGACGACGTCGGCAGCTCCGCCCGCGGGGACGCGTTGCGCGCCTTCCCGGGCCAGATGTCCGGTCACTGGCTGTTCGGACTGGGCTGGGGCCGGCCCGAGTTCAAGAACGGTCAGACGGCGTTCACCTTGAACTTCGTCGCCAACGTGCCGCTCATCACCATCTACCGCGCCGGCATCATCGTCGGCATCGCGTTCCTCGCCGTCCTGCTGGTGGGCTGCATCATGAGCGGCCGCGCCATCCGCAGCGAGTCCTGGGGCAAGGCGATGTTCGGCGGCATCTTCATCGGGATGTGCTTCGTGGCGCTGCAGCTCGATCACATGGTCGCGACGATCCAGCAGGTGACGCTGATGTTCTCGATCCTGCTGGTGTTCCTCGTCGTCGTGGACCGCGACCGGATCCGGCTGAAATCAAGATCGGGACACACCGGGGCGCCGCCAGGAGAATCGGTCACCGAACCGTCATACTCCTTGCAACTCCGTTGATTTCCCACGGACCTCCCTCGAGGCGGTGACCGCCAGGAAGTCTGAGGTGCACGCGTGCGGCGCCCCCATCGTCGTCCCCGTCGACGGTTCGCCACCCGGAGCCTCACGGCACTGGCCGTCGCGCTCCTCACCGTCGCGGGCATCTGGCTGACGCCGGCCGCGCCGCGCGTCGTGCAGGTCGTCGGGACGGCGCGCATCGCGCCGCTGCCGACCACGGTCGGCTTCCACGATCCCGAGACGTACTTCATGTCGGACGCGCAGGTGGGCGCGGCGTTCGACCAGATGGTCGCCCTCGGCGTGAAGACCGTGCGCCTCATGATCCCGTGGGCCGGGGTGGAACAGACCCAGGGCCAGTTCACGTGGACCAACGTCGACCGCACGATCGATGCGGCGGTGGCGCGCAACATGGCGATCCTCGGCATCGTCAACGCGACGCCCGCCTGGGCCGTGGTCCCGGGCGCCCCGCCGATCACGGGACGTCCCGCGTCGGCCGCGCAGTACGCCGAGTTCTGCGAGCGCGTCGCCGCGCGCTACCAAGGCAAGGTCTCGGCCTACGAGATTTGGAACGAGCCGAACGGCTCCCAGTTCTTCGCACCCACCCCGGACCCGGCCGCGTACACCGAACTGCTCAGAGCCGCCTATCCGAGGATCAAGGCCGTCGACGCGCGCGCCACCGTGATCGGCGGCGTGCTCGGCTCGGTCATCGACTGGGGCACCTGGACGGTCAACCCCGTGACGTTCCTGCAGCAGATGTACGCCGCGGGGGCCCACGGCTCGTTCGACGCCCTGTCCTTCCACCCGTACCAGTACACGTTGAAGTTCTCCGAGGGCTTCCCCATCGCGAACTCGCCGATGAACCAGGTGATCGCGATGCGCCAGCTGATGCTCGCCAACGGCGATGCGGGCAAGAAGATCTGGGCCACCGAGTACGGCGAGCCGATGACGGCCGCGGACGAGGCGACCCAGGCCGCCTTCATCGGCGACCTGCTCACCAAGTGGCGCGAGATGCCCTACGCCGGGCCCATCATGATCCACACGACGCGCGACCGGAACACCGGCAGCAGCGACCCCGAGGACGTCTTCGGGGTGTACCGCTCCGACGGGTCACCGAAGCCGAGCGCGCAGACGATCTCCGACGCCGTGGCGGACGGCATCCCGGAGACGCCGGAGTACCAGCGCTTCTCGCAGGTGACCGATCCGGCGTACGGCGAGGTCCTCAGCCCGGTGTACCGGGCGACCCCGTCGGTGTGGGCGCAAACCCGCGCGGCGAGCACGGTGTACGAGACCCCGTCGGGATTCCTCGCATCGCCGAATGCCGTGGCCGAGAGGGCCCGTCAGTACGGCGTCGTCCCGAAGGCTGCCTTCGCGAACGGCTACCAGGACATGGATTCGCCGTCGGGCATGCGCGTCTGGTGGTCACCGACCACGGGAGCGCACGTCGTCGGCGGCGGCATCGTCGAGGCGTGGACGCCTCGACTCGGCCTGGCCACCACCGACGAGGTGCGCGAGGGCTGGGGCGTGCGGGTCACGTTCGAGCACGGCTACATCACCTGGCAGCCGTTCGTCGGCGCCACGGCGTACGTCACCTGAGGGTCTGCGCGTCAGCGGCCCAGGCCGGCGTACACCAGGTCCTCGACGGCCTTCTGCGGCCGCTTCTGGGCCCAGTGCTCGCGGTTGACCTCGTAGAGGTCGTTGCCCACCTGCACCGCTGCATCGCGGTCGAGCAGCAGGCGACGGCACTCCGCGACGAAGGCGTCGTCGTCGTCGAACGTCGACATCCCGAACAGCTCGTCGAGCGAACCCACCGCCGGCTTGCTGCCGATCACCGGCAGCCCCTGGCTGGCCGCGTCGAGCAGCTTCACCCGGACCCCGCCACCGGTGCGGATCGGCGCCATCAGGGCGCGGCACGTCCGCAGGAACGCCGGGAGGTCGTCGACGAAGCCGAGGTCGCGCACGCGGTCGGGGTACTCCGGGTCCGTCGAGCCGGTCTTCTTGGCACCGACGATGACGAGTTCGGCGTCCGGGATGCCCTCGGCGATGCGCGGCCAGAGCCGCAGGGCGACGAGGAATGCCTCCTGATTGGGCGGCCAGTCCCGGCCGCCGAGGAACACCAGGCGTCGGCCCGTGGCCGAGACGTCGATCTGCTCGATCGGCGGCAGCGTCACCTCCATGAACCGCGCGCCGGGGACGCCGTGGTCGCGGTACATCTGCGCTTCCTCGATCTCGTAGCAGCCGACGGCGTTGGCGAGCTTGGCCACCCGCAGCTCGTCGCGCAGCAGGCGCGGAGCCTCGATCTTGCCCAGCAGGCCGCGCGTGGACAGCCACACCTGCGACTCGGTGTTGATGGTGTTGATGACGAAGCCCTTGCTACCGAAGTGCTTGCTGCGGATGAAGGATTCGCCCATGTAGTTGTGCTCGCAGAAGAACACGTCGTCATCGCTCGCCTCGATCGCCGCGAGCAGCTCGGGGGTGTCGAAGCGGATGTGCACCAGGCTGCGTCGCTTGCGCAGCGATCCGGTCAGCAGCCCGACCTTGTCGACGGGATGCTGCACGATGCGCTGCAGGCGCAGCCCGCCGGAGACCACGTCGACCACCGACTCCCCCGGCGGCTCGTCGGACAGGCAGATCGCCCGGATGTCGAACGACTCCGCGGCCAGGCGCATCACCACGCGCGCCAGTTCGACGTCACCACCGTGCTCGGTCACGGGGTCCTTGGACACCAGGAATGCGACCTTCGTCGTCATGCTTCGGCCCGGTCCTTCCTTCGATAGATGGCCACCAGATAGATCACCAGCAGGATGGCGTCGGTGGCGACGGTCGCGACCGCCGCGCCGACGGCACCGAATTGGGCAAGTGCGGCAACGGCTCCCAGCTTGACCGGGACGAGGCCCAGGTTGGCGCTCAACCGGATCACGTCGCGCCGCTGGGCGTAGAGGATCACGGCGAGCACCGAACTCATCGTGCGCATGGCGCAGAACGCCGACATCACCAGCATGGCGATCCCGAGTTCGGTGGGGGCGGGCGTCAGCAGCAGGACGACGCCCGCGATCACCACCAGCCCGCCGGTGCCGGCGCCGAGCATCACGATGTGCCGCAGCGACGGACCGGTGGACAGGTCACCCCCACTGCGCCGCAGCGGCTCGTTGTAGGTCATCGCGAACGACTGGCCGATGGCGGCCAGCGCGACGGTGACCGTCACGGTCAGCGCGTAGTAGCCGACCGTGGTGTCGTCGGTGAGGAAGCCCAGCAGCAGCACGTCGCCCTGCAGGTAGATGCACATCCCGAGCATTTCGCCGACCAGTGCCGCGATGAGCCGCGGCGGACCCGGGACGCCGGGCCGGTGGCCCCACACCCGCCGGGCTGCGAGCACCAGCACCACCAGGTACGGCGCGCAGTACAGCAGGCTGGCGATCTGCAGGTTGGGTTCGTCGGTGCCGAACAGGTAGCTGCCGGCGAGCGCGACGCTCGAGATCTGCCGGATGGTGTCCATCCGCCAGGTCACCTGCGGGTGCCCGTCGCGCGCAGCCTGGCTCTGATAGGACTTGAACACCATCTCGCCGCCGGCGATCACCAGGCCGAACCAGGCGACGTAGTTCACCTCGATCAGGCAGGCGCCCACCGCCATCAGCGTCAGCCCGAGCAGGAAGCGGCTGGTGCGTTCGGCGCGGAAGTGCTCGTCGGACTCGCGCATGGCGCGCACGTTGAACGGATTGTCCAGCGGCGGTCCCACGACCGCGGACAGCGCGAACCCCATGCCGTAGCGCCCGTAGTCGCCGACGCTGAGCTTGCCCACCAGCGCCAGCGTCCACAGCATGCCGATGCCGCGGCCGCCGTACATCCAGCCCACGGCGACGAGCGTCTTGAGGATGTTGCGCGGGGCCGCCTCCTGGCCCTGCGCCGCGGGGTCAGACACTCGGCCGCTGACGGTCCAGGATCGTCGACCAGGCCTTGACGAACGCCTCGGCGGTGCGCGGCGTGGAGCGCTCCTCGCGGGTGCGGTCGGCGTTCTTGCCCAACTCCGTCACGCGCGCGTCGTCGTTGACGAACGAGGCGATCTCCGTCGCGAAGCCCGGCGGCAGCGCGTTCACGTCGTCGCCCATCGGCACCACCAGAGCGCCCGTCTCCGTGTCGAATTCGGCCAGCGAGCCGTAGCTGGTGGCGATGATCGGGGTGCGGTAGGCCAGCGCGTGCGCGGCCACCGACGACGCCGGGAAGGTGTCGGCGTAGAAGTGCCGCTTGCCGTAGGGGATCACGATGGCGCGCACCGAGGCGAAGAAGGCATCTTCGGCCGCGCCGTCCACGCCGCCGACCAGCTCGACGCCGTCCACCGGCGGCAGCGCCTCGGTGCCGCGCCCCGCCACCCGGATGGCGATGTCGTCGGGCAGCTCCTTGCGGATCTGGGCGATCTGCTCGAAACCCTTGCCGCGGTAGACCAGGCCGAAGAAGCCGATCGCCTTGGGACGGTCCTCGGCGGGCGGGATCACGTTCTTCTCCGCGACCCGGTACGGCACGTAGTGCGTGTGGCTCTGCGGATACACCCGGTCGATCGACGCCTGCCCGGTCCGGCTCAGCGCGAAGACGTCGCGCCGCCCGTTGACCCGGCCCTCGAGCCACCGCGAGAACGGCCGCATCGGGTAGTGGAATCCGTGCATCAGCAGCTTGTGCCGCGCCACGAAACTGGTGCGCGCGATGAACCACAGCGCCTGCGGCGGGTCGTGCACGGTGAGTGTTACCGGGACGCCCTCGAGGCCGGCGATCGACCAGAACGGCGACAGCATGCCGCAGCCGATCTCGCTGTGCACCAGCACCTTTCCGCCCGGCGCCGAGGCCACCAGCTCGCGCACCCGGGCCCGGACGCGACGCACGTCGGCCCAGGTCTCGTCGCCCGGCCCGGACACCCGGACCTCGCTCACCTCGCCGAAGTGCGGCCGGTACGCCGCGATGAGGTCCTCGGTGTAGTCCCCGATCGCCGTGACGTGGTTGCGCGGCCCGATGTAGACCAGTCGGTAGTCGTGGAGATCGACGCTCATCAGAAGAACAGCGGACGGTAGTGACCGCTGTACTTCAGCGCGTCCGGGTTGCGCTTGGTCAGCACCTTGGCCGGCACGCCGCCGACCACTTCGAGTTCCTGGATGTCCTTGGTGACCACCGCATGTGCGGCGACGACGGCGCCCCGCTTGATGTGCGAGGGCAGGATCATCGCGCGGCTGGCGATCCACACGTAGTCCTCGATGACCGTCGGGACCGGCATCGGGAGGAAGTCGGGGTGGTTGATGTCGTGCCCGCCGCCGAGGATGTGGGTGTCGCTGGCGATGGTGACGTTGTTGCCGATGTAGATGCCGGCGCGCGAGTCCAGGAAGCAGCGGAAGCCGATCGCGGTGTTGTCGCCGATGGTGAGGAACTCCGGATCGAACACCGTGACGCCGCGCATCAGCGTCGAGCCCTTGCCGATGGTCGACTTGCCGAACCACCGCAGGAAGTTCTGCCGCACGAAGTGCGACGGGATGTAGGTGACGATCATGTTGAACAGGATCGTGGCCAGTCGGTTCTGCGCCTTGCGGCGGAACGTCATGCCCTGCATCTTGTAGTCGACGACCCGGCCGTCGGGGCCGACCTCCCACTCCGGGTCCGGCGGCAGCTTCAACCCGGGGGCGGCGGCCAGCTTCCTGGCACGGTCCTCGGGGTCGGCGACGAAGGGTTCGGGGATCAAGGGTTCGGGGGTCACGCGTCTCGCTCCTGTGTTGTGTCCGAATCGACCATCTTCACCACGATGTCGTGGAACGACGTCGTGGGTTTCCAGTTGAGTACTTCCCACGCCTTCGTCGCATCGCCGATCATCGCGGGCCGATCGGCGGGACGGATCAGCGCGCTGTCGCCGACCACCAGGTCCTGCCAGTCGTCGATGCCGGCCGCCGCGAACGCGGTGGCGACGAAGTCCTCGATCGAATGGTCCTCACCGGTGGCGACCACGTAGTCGTCGCCGGTCTCCCGCAGGGCCATCGCGTACATGGCGTCGACGTAGTCGGGCGCCCAACCCCAGTCGCGCCGCACGCTCAGGTCGCCGAGCACCAGGCGGTCCTGACGCCCGGCGGCGATCCGTGCGACGCCACGGGTGATCTTGCGCGTGACGAATCGCTCCGGCCGCCGGGGCGATTCGTGGTGATAGAGGATCGCGTTGGACGCCGCCAGCCCGCGCGCCCGGTACGCCTGCACCATGTGGTGGCCGAACGCCTTCGACGCGCCGTAGGGCGAGATGGGCCGGACCGGCGTGCCCTCGGCTTGCCGCACGTCGGGGGCGCCGGCGAAGATCTCGCAGCTCGACGCGTTCACCACGGTGACCGGGCGGCCGGTGCGGTCTCGGAGCCTCAGCGCGGCGTCCAGGACGGCGACCACCGACAGCCCGTTGCTGCGGGCGGCGTGGACGGGGTCGTCCCAGCTCGCCGCGACCGAGGACATCCCGGCGAGGTGGAAGACGTAGTCGGGTGCGACGGCGTCGAGCACGGCGGCCACGGCCACCGGGTCGGTCGGGTCGACCTCGTGACACACCGTGCCCGGCGGCAGGTCGGGCAGCGTCCCGTCCGCCCGCACGCCGGGTCGCGTCGTGCCGTGCACGACGACGCCCTCGGAGCGCAGGAGGGCGGCGAGGTAGTGGCCGTCCTGTCCGGTGATGCCCGTGACGACGGCGGTACGGGCCGTCATCCCGGCCGCACCGCCAACTCGTCGACCGCAGCGTGCAACGCGGCGGCGTAGCGCTCCTCGGTGAACTGTTCGACGTGCAGCCGCACCTTGTCCGGATCGAACGACATGGCCTCGAAGCGGTCGACCGCCTCGGCGATCGACGCGGCGTCCGGGCTGTCGAAGTACAACCCGGTGATGCCCTCGTCGACGGTGTCCAGGAAGCCGCCCCAGCGCAGCACGACGCTCGGGCGCCCCCAGACGCCGGCCTCGATGGGCGTCAGCCCGAAGTCCTCGTAGCTGGCGGCGATCAATGCGCGGCAGTGTTCGTAGAGCCACGACATCTGGGCATCGGTGAGATCGGACAGCATCAGCACGTTCGGCGTCTTCATCGCCGCGATCCGCTCGGCGTCCGGGCCGCGGCCGACCACCACCAGGCGACGGTCACGGCCGGCGAACGCGCCGACCACCGCGTCGACGTTCTTGTACGGCAGCAGCCGCGACACGCAGAGGTAGAAGGCGCCGTCGCTGGGGGCCGAGCCCAGCCAGTCGAGGAGTTCGGGCACCGGCTCGCCCACGCTGGAGCGCGTCATGGCCACCGGTGAGGGCAGGACGTCGGCATCGATGCCGTAGGCGTCGGCGATGCGCTGCTGGATGACGGTGGACACCGCGAGGTACCGGTCGGCGGAGTGCGCGGCCCGGCGATCCCACGCGCGCAGGTAGCCCGACGTGGTGGCCAACACCGCGCGCTTTGCCAGCCCGGCCTCCTCGCCGAGGTACTTGTCCTTGAGGTAGAGCCAGCGCGCCGGCGAATGGCAGTGCACCAGCTTGCGGCCAGTGGTGCGGAACCCGTGGGCCCAGCCACTGGTACTGGTCAGCACGACGTCGGCGTCGATCTTCATCGAGTGCGCGGCGAGCGGCAGGATCGGCAACGCCGCGCGGTGGTGCCTGCGGAATACGCCCAGCGCATTCAGCCGGGATACGCGAATATCGCGCTCAGCGAATTCCGGATATGTGTTCTCGGGGTCGTACAGCAACGTGTAAATGGGGGCGTCGGGAAAGGCGCGACTCATGGAGAGGACGACCTTCTCCGCACCCCCGCGCTGCGTCAGATAATCGTGGGCAATGGCCACGCGCGGAGCATCATTGCTGCTCGACCGACGCTTCTCGTGCACGCGGAACTTCCCTTTCCACAACGATTCGTCCGGTTGAGCGCAGCAAGCCTTGGTCGGCGTGCCGATCGATGCGTCCATGAAACAGCACAAAACGTCTTGCGACAACTCTTGGCAAACTTCCGCAGGTCACTCGGGCGCGTTGCCGGGACGCTCCTGCGCAGCCGCCGCACCCGCCGCCGGACGCAGTCGATAGCATGCCACCCATGACGAGCGTTACCGAGCCGGCCAGCGAGCACGAGATCGACATCCACACGACCGCGGGCAAGCTGGCCGAACTGCGCAAGCGTACCGAGGAGGCACAGCATCCGGTCGGCGAGGCAGCCGTCGAGAAGACGCACGCCAAGGGCAAGCTGACCGCCCGCGAGCGCATCCTCGCGCTGCTGGACGAGGGCTCCTTCGTGGAACTCGACGCGCTGGCCCGGCACCGCTCCACCAACTTCGGCCTGCAGCAGAACCGGCCGCTCGGCGACGGCGTCGTCACCGGCTACGGCACCATCGACGGCCGCGACGTCTGCATCTTCAGCCAGGACGCCACGGTGTTCGGCGGCAGCCTCGGCGAGGTGTACGGCGAGAAGATCGTCAAGGTGCAGCAGCTGGCCATCAAGACCGGCCGTCCGCTGATCGGCATCAACGACGGCGCCGGGGCGCGCATCCAGGAGGGCGTCGTCTCGCTCGGCCTGTACAGCCAGATCTTCCGCAACAACATCCTGGCGTCCGGCGTCATCCCCCAGATCTCGCTGATCATGGGCGCCGCGGCCGGTGGCCACGTCTACTCCCCCGCGCTGACGGACTTCGTCGTCATGGTCGACCAGACCAGCCAGATGTTCATCACCGGCCCGGACGTCATCAAGACCGTCACCGGCGAGGACGTCACCATGGAGGAGCTCGGCGGCGCGCACACCCACATGGCGAAGTCCGGCACCGCCCACTACGTGGCGTCGGGCGAGCAGGACGCGTTCGACTACGTCCGCGACCTGCTGTCCTACCTGCCCAGCAACAACTACGCCGACCCGCCGCGCTACCCCGCGCCGCCGCACCCGGGCGCCATCGAGGACAACCTGAACGAGGAGGACCTCGAACTCGACACGCTGATCCCGGATTCCCCGAATCAGCCGTACGACATGCACGAGGTCATCTCGCGCATCCTCGACGACGACGAGTTCCTCGAGGTGCAGGCGGGCTACGCGCAGAACATCATCGTGGGCTTCGGCCGCGTCGACGGCCGCCCGGTCGGCATCGTCGCCAACCAGCCCACGCAGTTCGCCGGCTGCCTGGACATCAACGCCTCGGAGAAGGCCGCGCGCTTCATCCGCACGTGCGACTGCTTCAACATCCCCATCGTGCTGCTGGTCGACGTGCCGGGCTTCCTGCCGGGCACCGGCCAGGAGTACAACGGCATCATCCGCCGCGGCGCGAAGCTGCTCTACGCCTACGGCGAGGCCACCGTCGCCAAGGTCACCGTCATCACCCGCAAGTCCTACGGCGGCGCCTACTGCGTCATGGGCTCCAAGGACATGGGTGCCGACGTCGTGGTCGCGTGGCCGTCGGCACAGATCGCCGTGATGGGCGCGTCGGGCGCAGTGGGCTTCGTCTACCGCCAGCAGCTCAAGCAGGCTGCCCAGGACGGCCAGGACGTCGACGCGCTCCGCCTCGAGCTGCAGCAGGAGTACGAGGACACCCTGGTGAACCCGTACGTCGCCGCCGAGCGCGGCTACGTCGACGCCGTCATCCCGCCGTCGCACACCCGCGGGTACGTGGCGACGTCGCTGCGGCTGCTGGAGCGCAAGATCAGCCAGATCCCTCCGAAGAAGCACGGCAACATCCCGCTGTGATGTCATCGGCCATCGACGTCAGGAGTGTGTCGTGAGCGAAGCGAATCTGCCCGTGCCGGAGGATCCTTCGGCCACCACCGAGCCGGTGATCCAGGTGGTCCGGGGCGAGCCCACCGACGAGGAGCTGGCGGCGCTGGTGACGGTGCTCGCCGGCGCCGGCAACCAGGTCACGTCGGCCGACATGGAGCCCCACGAACGCGACCTGTGGGGTCACCCGGTGGACAAGCTGCGCTACTCGAGCTTCAGCTGGCAGCGCGTGACCCTGGTGGAGCGGACGCACCTGCGTCGATGACGCGACTGGTCCTCGGCTCGGCCTCGTCGGGCCGGCGCCGGGTGCTGCGCGCCGCGGGCGTCGATCCCCTCGTGGTGGTGTCCGGCGTGGACGAGGACGCCGTGGTCGCCGCACTCCCCGCCGACGTGGGGCCCGCCGGGACGACGACGGCGTTGGCCGAGGCGAAGGCCCGTGCCGTCGCCGCGACGCTGACGCCCGACGTCGCGGCGGACTGCGTGGTCATCGGCTGCGACTCGATGCTGTTCCGCGATGGCCGGCTGTGGGGCAAGCCGGGCACCGACGCCGCGGCGCTCGCCGGGTGGCAGGCGGTGGCCGGCCGGTCGGCGGAGCTCTTCACCGGTCACTGCGTGATCCGGATGCGGGACGCGGCCGTGCACGCCGTCGCGGCCGACCACGCGGTGACCACGGTGCACTTCGGCACCCCGTCGCCGGACGACCTCGCCGCGTACGTCGCCAGCGGCGAACCACTGGGCGTCGCAGGCGGATTCACGATCGACGGCCTGGCGGGCTGGTTCATCGAGGGCGTCGATGGCGACCCGTCGGCGGTCATCGGGATCGGGCTGCCGCTGACCGCCCGGCTGCTCGCCCGGGTCGGCGTGTCGGTCGCCGCCCTGTGGCGCGCCAATCCCGTCGACTGACGCGCCGCGGGGCTACATCAGCTCGTTGGCGGGGGTGTCGTCCCGGTGCTCGGTGTACCAGTCCACGGTGCGCCGCAGGCCCTCGTCGAGGCTCGTGACCGGCGACCAGCCGAGGCTGCGCATCTTGCTGATGTCGGCGCACCGGCGAGGCGTGCCACCGGGAGCGGACGCGCCGGGACGGATGTCGAGGTCGACCCCGACGATGTCCCCGATGCGCGAGGCCAGGTCGCGGATCGAGACCTCCTCGTCGCTGCCGATGTGGTAGATCTCGCGGTGCCCGCCCTTCTCGTACATCGTCAGGATGCCCTGCACCACGTCGTCGACGTAGCAGAAGGAGCGGGTCTCGGTGCCGTCGCCCTGAATGTCGAACGGCGCCTTGCCCTCCGGGTGGGCATCCTTCGCCGCGAGCGCGCGCATGATGAACTGCGGCTCGACGTGCTTCCAGCCCATGTTGGGCCCGAACACGTTGTGCGGACGGAAGACCTGCACCTGCCGGTAGTGCTCGCGGCCGTAGTTGAAGGCGATCAGCTCGCTGACGATCTTGCCGCCGCCGTAGGAGTACCGCGGGTTGAGGCTGTCCGGCAGCATCAGCGGGATCGTCTCGGGCGTCGGGATCACCGCGGGCGTCTGGTACACCTCGGCGGTCGACGCGAAGACGAGGTCGGGCACGTCGGCGACGCGGCCGGCGTTGGCGACGGCCAGCGCGCCGAGCATGCCGACCTCCAGCACCATCTCCGGCTGGGTGTAGAAGTTCTGCGTGCCGTTGACCGCGGCGAGGTGCATGACGACCTCGGCACCCACGAACGCCTTCTCCAGCGCCGCCTGGTCGCGGACGTCGCAGGTGTGCAGCTCGACCTGATCGGCCACCTCGGCGAACCGGCTGGCGTCGCCGCGGACCATCGTGTCGACGACGGCGACGTCCCAGCCGTCGTGCACCAGCCGCTTGACGAGGTAGGCGCCGATGAAGCCGCCTCCGCCGGTGACGACGACGCGCTTACCCACGGTAGGGCTCCGCCCCGCCCACGGCGCCGCTGCGGCCGACGGCGAAGTACGAGTCGCCGAGTTCCGACGGCGGGAGGTGACTGAAGTGGTTCCAGTAGTCGAACACGAAGCCCTCGGGGCTCATGAACTCCTTGATCGTGCGCGGCGAGATCGTGCCGAGCGACGGATGGTTGTTGCCGATCACCAGCACCGAGGCGCCGCTGACGGCGTCGCCGAAGCGGCTGAACGTGCGCTCGTCGGGGAACTCCTCGGCGAGCAGCTCCTGCGGGGTCACCGGGTCGTAGACGCCGATCTCGGCCTCCGGGTGCGCCTTCTTCAGCGCGTCGAGGACCTTGATCGACATCGAGCCGCGCAGGTCGCTCGTCTCGGGCTGACCCTTGAACGCCATGCCGACGAGGTTGATCTTCAACGGTTCCGGCAGACCGCGGCGCGCGATCTCGGCGTTGATGAACGCGACGGTCTCCTCCGGCTGCCGTTCGTTGACGACGCGGCCGGCCGAGGTGATCTCGAGTTCCACCCCGCGCGTGCGGGCGCTCTCCATGAGGATGTGCGGGTCCTTCTCGAGGCACGGACCGCCCACCAGACCGGGCAGCGGAATGTTGGTCCGGTTGTAGCCGAGCTTGCCCGAGGAAATGACTTCGTGGGCGCTGACACCGAACGCATCGCAGACGCGCGCGACCTCGTTGGCAAACGCGAACTGAACGTCGCGGAAAGTGTTGCTGATGAGCTTGATGATCTCGGCGGTTTCGATGCTGGAAACGCCGACGATCGAATTCGTGAGTTTCCGGAACACCGCCGCCGCGCGGTCGGCGACTTCCTGACTGTCGGCACCGATGATTTGCGGCAGCTCGCGCAATTCCTGCAGCGCCTTGCCTTCGAGCGTGCGCTCCGGGCACATCGCGATGTCGAAGCGTTTGCCGCTGGCCTCGAGGATGGGCGCAACCACGTCGCGGGTCGTGCCGATCTTGACCGTGGAGCGCAGGATGACGAGGGCTCCGTCCTGCATATTCGCAGCAATGTCGCGTGCGGCGGCCTCGATCATGTCGACGCGGGCCACGCCGTCGGCGGCCAGTGGCGTGCCGACGGTGATGATGTAGACGTCGCAGGAGAAGCTGTCGTCGAACGCTTCGGCAGCGACGAGTTTCTTCGATCGCGTGACACCGGACAGGGCGTCGGGCAGGCCCGTTTCGGTGAAATGCGGAATTCCCTCGTTGGTCATGTCGACCAGTTCCCGACGTTTCTCCACACCGATGACGGAGTTACCCGCTTCGGCGAGCACCGTGGCCAAGGTAAGGCCGACGTAGCCGAGGCCCACGATCCCGACGTCAAACTTTGCTGGCAAACCGCTCATTCCGTAAATTCTTACAGCAGTACCTCCTGCCGCGCCAACTCTGGACATGAACGCGCGTGTCCGCGATTCGACGTGAGTAGGCTCGCACTGTGCCCCTGCCTGCAGACCCGCATCCCGCCCTTCAGACGTATGCACATCCGGAACGGCTGGTGACCGCCGACTGGCTCGCTGGCAACCTCGGCCGCCCCGGTCTGGCGATCGTCGAATCCGACGAGGACGTCCTGCTCTACGACACCGGCCACATCCCCGGCGCGGTGAAGATCGACTGGCACGTCGACCTCAACGACCCGAACGTCCGCGACTACATCGACGGCGCCCAGTTCGCCGAGCTGATGAATCGCAAGGGCATCAGTCGCGACGACACCGTCGTCATCTACGGCGACAAGAGCAACTGGTGGGCGGCGTACGCCCTGTGGGTGTTCACGTTGTTCGGCCACCCGGACGTGCGCCTGCTCGACGGCGGCCGCGACCTGTGGGTCTCGCACGGGCGCGACACCACCCTCGACGTCCCGGACAAGCAGACGTCCGGCTATCCGGTGGTGCAGCGCGACGACGCCGCGATCCGCGCGTACAAGGAGGACGTGCTCGCCGCCCTCGGCACGCAGCCGCTGATCGACGTGCGCTCGCCGCTCGAGTACACCGGTGAGCGCACCCACATGCCGGACTACCCGGAGGAGGGTGCGCTGCGCGGCGGGCACATCCCCACGGCGCGCTCCATCCCGTGGGGCAAGGCGGCCGACGACAGCGGACGCTTCCGCAGCCGCGCCGAACTCGACGAGTTGTACGGCTTCCTCTCCGAGGGGGACGCGGACCCGAAGACGATCGTGTACTGCCGCATCGGCGAGCGGTCCAGCCACACCTGGTTCGTGCTGACGCATCTGCTGGGCCTGCCCGGCGTGCGCAACTACGACGGCTCCTGGACCGAGTGGGGCAACGCCGTGCGGGTGCCGGTCGCCGTCGGCGACGAGCCCGGCGAGGCGCCGTGATGACGGTGGCGCCGTGACTGCGCCGGGCGCGCTGCCGGATTCGCTGGCCGCGGTCGTGTCCGACTTCGCCGACGTCGAGGGACAGGACAAGCTGCAGCTGCTGCTGGAGTTCGCCAACGAGTTGCCACCGCTGCCCGCCGGCCTCGAGGAGGCGGCCATGGAACCGGTGCCGGAGTGCCAGTCGCCGCTGTTCCTCCACGTCGACGCCGAGGATCGCGAGCACGTCCGGCTGTACTTCAGCGCGCCCGCGGAGGCCCCGACGACGCGCGGTTTCGCGGCGATCCTGCGCGAGGGACTCGACGAGCACTCGGCCGACGAGATCCTCGCCGTGCCCGACGACTTCTACTCCGAACTCGGCCTCGGGGCGTTGATCAGTCCGCTGCGGCTGCGCGGGATGTCGGCGATGCTCACGCGCATCAAGCGCCGGTTGCGCGCAGCCTGACCAGCCGGCTCCCCGAGCGGCCCGGCGCACCCGCCGAACGCCCATTCGGACAGCCGTCCAGCGGGTATGCGTTCCCTACTCGAGAGTAACCAGACCGGCTCGCCGGGGCCGATGTCGCGCGGCTTAAACTGCGGCGGATACATTCTTAAAGACGTTTCTTAGACATGCCACCAGGAGGCGCAGTGCCCAGTCACGCCAGCTCGAAGATCTCCAAGGTGCTCGTAGCCAACCGCGGCGAGATCGCCGTCCGGGTCATCCGGGCCGCCAAGGACGCCGGGCTGGCGAGCGTGGCCGTGTACGCCGACCCCGACGCCGACGCGCCGCACGTGCGCCTGGCCGACGAGGCCTTCGCGCTCGGCGGCCAGACCTCCGCCGAGTCCTACCTGGTGTTCGAGAAGCTGCTGGACGCCGCCGAGAAGTCGGGCGCCAACGCGGTGCACCCGGGCTACGGCTTCCTGAGCGAGAACGCCGACTTCGCCCAGGCCGTGCTCGACGCCGGCCTCATCTGGATCGGGCCCAGCCCGCAGTCCATCCGCGACCTCGGCGACAAGGTCACCGCGCGCCACATCGCGGCCCGCGCGCAGGCGCCGCTGGTGCCCGGCACCCCGGACCCGGTGAAGAACGCCGACGAGGTCGTCGCCTTCGCCCAGGAGTACGGCGTGCCCGTCGCCATCAAGGCCGCGTTCGGCGGCGGTGGACGCGGCATGAAGGTGGCCCGCACCCTCGAGGAGATCCCCGAACTCTACGAGTCGGCCACCCGCGAGGCGATCGCCGCCTTCGGTCGCGGTGAGTGCTTCGTCGAGCGGTACCTGGACAAGCCGCGTCACGTCGAGGCGCAGGTCATCGCCGACACGCACGGCAACGTCGTCGTCGCGGGTACCCGCGACTGCTCGCTGCAGCGCCGCTTCCAGAAGCTGGTCGAGGAGGCGCCCGCGCCGTTCCTCACCGACGCGCAGCGCAAGGAGATCCACGAGTCCGCCAAGCGCATCTGCAAGGAGGCCGGCTACTACGGCGCCGGCACCGTCGAGTACCTCGTCGGCCAGGACGGCCTCATCTCGTTCCTCGAGGTCAACACCCGCCTGCAGGTGGAACACCCGGTCACCGAGGAGACCTCCGGCATCGACCTGGTGCTGCAGCAGTTCAAGATCGCCAACGGCGAGGCCCTCGACATCACCGAGGACCCGACGCCGCGCGGCCACTCCATCGAGTTCCGCATCAACGGCGAGGACGCCGGCCGCGGCTTCCTGCCCGCCCCCGGCCCCGTCACGCGCTACGACATCCCCACCGGCCCCGGTGTGCGCCTGGACTCCGGCGTCGAGGCCGGGTCGGTCATCGGCGGCCAGTTCGACTCCATGCTGTCGAAGCTGATCGTGTCGGGCGCCACCCGCGAGGAGGCGCTCGCCCGGTCCCGCCGCGCGCTGGCCGAATTCCACGTCGAGGGCCTGGCGACGGTCATCCCGTTCCACCGCGCCGTGGTGTCCGACCCCGCCTTCATCGGCAACGGCGAGGGCTTCGACGTGCACACCCGTTGGATCGAGACCGAGTGGAACAACACCGTCGAGCCCTTCACCGGTGGTGAGCCCCTCGACGAGGAGGACAGCCTCCCCCGCCAGAAGGTCGTCGTCGAGATCGGCGGCCGGCGCGTCGAGGTGTCCCTGCCCGGCGACCTCGCCCTCGGCGGGGGCGGCGGCGCGGCGGGCGGCGGCAACGTCGTCCGCAAGAAGCCGAAGCCGCGCAAGCGGGGCGCCTCCGGCGGAGCCGCCGCGTCCGGCGACTCGGTCACCGCACCGATGCAGGGCACCGTGGTCAAGGTCGCCGTCACCGAGGGTCAGCAGGTGTCCGCGGGCGACCTCGTCGTCGTGCTCGAGGCCATGAAGATGGAGAACCCGGTCACCGCGCACAAGGACGGCACCGTCACCGGCCTGGCCGTCGAGCCCGGCGCCGCCGTCACGCAGGGCACCGTGATCGCCGAGATCAAGGACGCCGCCGAGTAGTACCGTCCGTGGACCCCGTCGAGATCAACAACGGTCAGTGGTACCTGCGCGCCCTGCGCTACGACGATCGCGTCGACGATCGGCCCGCGCTGGCCGATCTCGGCGAGACCGACGGGGAGTACATCGACGACGCGACCGACGCGTGGGCCGACGACACCCGGTACACCTGGGCGGTGTGCGAGCCGACGACCGGTGAGCTGCTGGCCGAGGTCGTGCTCGACCCCGTCAGCGGATACCTCTACAGCCGGGCCCGCCCCGGCCAGGAGGATGCCGCCGCGATGAGCGAGGACACCGTGCGCCGCTACGCGGCCACGGTCCTCGGTCTCGAGGTGCACACCTAGCGCTCGTCGGGAACATGCTCCTCGCACGAGCGCTCGTCGGTATCCAGCCCGCTCGCGAGGTCCCCGCACTCCACCTCGACGACATCGTCGCGGCCGGCGAGGAACCGCCGGGCGCCCTCGTCGCCGCGCAGCGTGTCGAGCAGTGCCGGCCAGTGCCGCGCCGCCACGGCGACGGGATGGCCGGGGCGACCGCCGTACATCGCCCGCGCCAGCCCGGTGCCCGCCGCCCGCGGCAGTACCCGCGCCACGACGTCGGCGCCCACGTCGGGGGTGTCGACCGTGTGCAGGACCGCCAGCGCCGCTCCCCCGGCCGCGGCCAGCCCCGCCCGCACCGACGCGGCGGCACCGGACGCCCAGTCCGCGGCCACGACCGCCCGCGCCGGCGCCGGCACCTCGACCACAGCGGCGCCCAGCACCACGACGACGTCTGCGCAGCCCCCGCCGGCGAGCGCCGCCACCGCGTACCGCAGCCAATCCCCATCTTGGGCAAGCACTTTGGGCATCCCGTAGCGGGTGCCCGCGCCCGCGGCCAGCACGATGCCCACCGCCCGCGCGTCGTTCGACATGCAGACATCGTCCTCCTGCCCGATCCTTGGGTGATGACGGCCCCGAACTCCATCCGGCCCGCCGCCTCGTCGGGAGCGCACGTCCATCCCGTCGACGAGGTGTTGCCGCTGCCGAAGCTGGCCACCTACGGCTTCCAGCACGTCGTCGCCTTCTACGCCGGCGCGGTGCTGGTGCCGATCCTCATCGCCAGCGCCATCGACCTGCCCGGCGAGGACCTCGTCAAGCTGATCACCGCCGACCTGTTCACCTGCGGCATCGCCTCGATCATCCAGGCCGTCGGGTTCTGGAAGATCGGCGTGCGGCTGCCGCTGCTGCAGGGCGTCACGTTCGCCGGCGTCTCGCCGATCATCGCGATCGGACTGGCGCACGGTGGCGGCGCGGCGAGCCTGCTCTACGTGTACGGCGCGGTGATCGTCGCGGGCGTCTTCACCTTCCTCGTCGCGCCGATCTTCATCAAGCTGCTGCGGTTCTTCCCACCCGTCGTCACGGGCACCCTCATCACCATCATCGGGCTGTGCCTGGTGCCGGTGGGTGCGCACGACGCGGTCACCAACCCGCACACCGGCGAGACCGATCCGGCCAACGTCCGGTGGCTGCTCTACGCCCTGGGCACCGTCGCGGTGATCGTCGCGATCCAGCGACTGTTCCGCGGCTTCCTCGCGACCATCGCGGTCCTGCTCGGATTGGTCATCGGATGCGCAGTGGCCTACGCGCTCGGCGACATGGACTTCGCCGACGTCGGCCGGGCGTCGGCGTTCGGCTTCACCCCGCCGTTCCTGTTCGGCATGCCCAAGTTCGACGTCGTCGCCTGCCTCACGATGATCATCGTGCTGCTCATCACCGCGGTCGAGTCGACGGGCAGCACCTACGCGACCGGCGAGATCGTCGGCAAGCGGATCAAGCCGTCCGACATCGGCAACGTGCTGCGCGCCGACGGCATCGCCACCGCGATCGGCGGCATCTTCAACTCGTTCCCCTACACCGCCTTCTCCGAGAACGTCGGACTGGTGCGGCTCACCGGCGTGAAGAGCCGGTGGGTGGTGGCCGCCGCGGGCGCCATCATGATCGTCCTCGGCTTCCTGCCCAAGGTCGCCGCCGTGGTGTCGTCCATCCCGCAGCCGGTGCTCGGCGGTGCCGCCCTCACGCTCTTCGCGACCGTCGCGGTGGTGGGCATCCAGACGCTCGGCAAGGTCGACTTCACCGACCACCGCAACCTCATCATCGTCACGACCAGCGTCGCTCTGGCGCTGTGGGTCACCAGTTACCCGGATGTGGCGCAGGGCCTTCCGGCCGGCATCGACCTGCTGTTCGGCAGCGGCATCAGCATCGGGGCCATCGCCGCGATCCTGCTCAACGTCGTGTTCTTCCACCTCGGCACCCGCGGTCCCCGCGTCGCGGGCGGCGGCTCGATCACCCTCGACGAGGTCAACGCCATGACCGCCGAGCGCTTCACCGAGGTGTTCGGACACATCGTGCAGGACGTGCCGTGGGCCGTCGAACGCGCCTACGCCGCACGGCCGTTCGCCGACACCCGCGCGCTGCGGGAGGCGTTCCAGGACGCCGTGCTCACCGGATCACCTGCCGAGCAGGATCAGTTGCTGAACGCGTTCCCCGACCTCGGCGCCGAGGACGAGGTCGGCCACGCCCTGGCCGTCGACCACGTCGCACTGTCGAGCCTCGACGCCGACGACCACCGCGACGTGGTGGACCTCGCCACGGCCTACCGCGAGCACTTCGGCTTTCCGCTCGTCATCTGCGCGCGGGAGACCGCCCGTTTCGACAGGGTGCTGCGCAACGGGTGGTCGCGAATGGACAACTCGCCCGCCGCCGAGCGGGCGTTCGCCCTCATCGAGGTCGCCAAGATCGCGAACTACCGGTTCGCCGACCTGGTCGCCGACGCCAACCCGATCGCCGCGGCCCGGTTCAGCCGGTTCAACGAGCTGCGGTAGATGCCGGACGTCGATCGCTTCAACGCCCTGTCCGAGCGGCAGCGGATGCACCTGCTGTTCGGGGTGTGCTCGTCAACGATTTGGGCCCGCCGGGTCCTCGCGGGCGGCCCGTTCCCCGATGCCGACGCGCTGCTCGACCGCGCCGACCGGATGCTCGCCGAACTGCCCGACGCCGAAATCGACGCCGCGCTCGACGGCCACCCGCGCATCGGCGCGCGCCCAGTGGACTCCTCCTCGGCACGTGAGCAGGCCGGTGTCGCCGACGCGGGAGCCGAGGTGAGAACCGCGCTGGCCGAGGGCAACCGGCGCTACGAGGACCGCTTCGGCTACGTCTACCTGGTGTGCGCCAGCGGCCGCAGCGCCGAGGAACTCCTCGCGATCCTCACCGAGCGGCTCGACAACGACCCGGCGACCGAGCGCCGCGTGATGCGCAGCGAGCTGGCGAAGATCAACCGGCTCCGCCTGGAGCGGCTGCTGACCGAGCCCGACGAGAGGAGGACGCTGGAGCCATGAGCATCTCGACCCACGTTCTCGACGCCGTCTCCGGCACCCCCGCGGCCGGGGTGACGGTCACGCTGTTCGACGCCGGCGGCGCCGTGCTGGCCGACGGTCGCACCGACGCCGACGGCCGCATCGCGCGCCTCGCCGAGGACACCGGCGCCGGGCTGCACCGGCTGCGCTTCGACACCGCCGCGTGGTTCGCCGAGCGCGGGACGCCGGCGTTCTACCCGGAGGTCACCATCGCGTTCGAGATCGCCGATGCGGCGGCGCACCACCACGTTCCGCTGCTGCTGTCGCCGTACGCCTATTCCACCTACCGAGGGAGCTGACGCGTGTCGGGCATCATCCTGGGCAAGAACCAGTACGGCAAGGCGGAGAACCGCATCGTCCGGGTCTACCGCGACACCCCGCGGCACGAGATCCACGACGTCAACGTCTCCACATGTCTGCGTGGCGATTTCAGCGCCGCGCACCTCGCCGGCGATCAGTCGGCGGTACTGCCCACCGACACGCAAAAGCAGACGGCCTACGCGTACGCCAAGTCCGAGGGCCTGCTGTCCATCGAGGACTACGGGCTGACGTTGGCCCGGCACTTCGTCGCCGACGTCGCGCCGGTGACCGGTGCACGGATCGAGATCGAGGAGTACGCCTGGGAGCGCGCCGTCATCGACGGCGCCGAGCATCCGCACACCTGGGTGCGCAAGGGCCAGGATGTGCGGACCGCGGCGATCACCGTCGACGAGACCGGCGAGTACGTCGTCGGTGGGTTGAAGGACCTGGTGATCCTCAAGTCGACCGGCTCGGAGTTCGCCGGCTTCCTCACCGACCCCTACACGGTGCTGGAACCGACGCACGATCGGATGATGGCGACGGCGCTGGTGGCGCAGTGGCGGTTCGGTGCCGGCGACGACGGCTGGCCGGTCGACTGGGAGGCGGTGTACGCCGACGTCAAGGCCCGTCTCGTCGAGCAGTTCGCCGTGGTCCAGTCACTCGCGTTGCAGCAGACGCTGTTCCGGATGGGCCAGGCCGTGCTGGAGGGCCATCCCGAGATCGTCGAGATCCGCCTGTCCGCACCCAACAAGCACCACTTCGCCTACGACCTCGCGCCGTTCGGCTTGGAGAACCCTGGCGAGGTCTTCCACGCCGACGATCGCCCCTACGGCCTGATCCAGGCGACCGTCACGCGCGAGGAGGCCCCGCCACCCGGACCGGCGTGGGATCTGCAGCGCGGCTGGCTGGGCTGACGCGATCGGACGTCACTCCAGCTGATCGCGGAGCTGCGCCAGTGACTTGGCGAGCAGCCGGGACACGTGCATCTGCGAGATGCCGACGCGCTCGGCGATCTGGGTCTGGGTCAGCGACTCGAAGAAGCGCAGCACCAGCACGGTGCGCTCGCGCTCGGGCAGCGACGCCAGCAGCGGGCGCAGTGCCTCGCGGTTCTCGATGCGGTCGAGGTTGGCGTCGACGTCGCCGAGGGTGTCGGCGATCGCCGGCGCCTCCTCGGATCCGGTGCCGCCACCGTCGATCGACATCGTGTTGTACGAGCTGCCCGCGACGAGACCCTCGACCACTTCGTCGCGGTCCATCTCGAGTTCCGCGGCGAGTTCGGTCGGCGTGGGAGCCCGGCCCAAGCGCTGCGACATCTCGGCGGTGGCAGCACCCAGCCGCAGATGCAGTTCCTTGAGCCGGCGCGGCACCTTCACCGACCAGCTGTTGTCCCGGAAGTGCCTGCGAACCTCGCCCATGATGGTCGGCACCGCGAACGACACGAAGTCCGAACCGGCGTCCACGTCGAAGCGGATGACCGCATTCACCAGGCCGACGCGCGCCACCTGGACGAGGTCGTCACGGGATTCGCCGCGGCCGTCGAAGCGGCGCGCGATGTGGTCGGCCAGCGGAAGACAGCGTTCGACGATGCGGTCGCGCTGGCGGGTGAACTGGGGGCTTCCCTCGTCGAGGTCGGCCAACTCGCGGAACATGCCGATGACGTCCGCGTACTCAGAGTTCGAGCGCTGTGACGAACCCTGTGGCGAGGACGCCGTCACCGAAGAGAACTCACTCGTCTCGTCGACATCGTGATGCCGACGATCTGTCCGCCGTCGGGCCCCTGACCGTCCTGGTAGGTCTGCACGTCGTCGGCCAGCGAGCTGAGCACGTGCCAGCTGAAGCTGCCCGGCTCCATGATGTCGGCGGTGGTGCAGGCGGTCGACGCGTCGATGACGACGTCGTCGAGCGTCGGGCACACCGAGACGATCAGGGTCGCGGCGGGAACCGCGGACCGGATGAGCCGCGTGCAGGCCTCGTCGACGGCCAACCGCAGGTCGGCCACGGTGTCGGAGTCCAGATCCTGGAAGGTGCCCACCGCCGCGACGAGGGTGCGCAGGATCGCCAAGTTCTCCAACTTGGCGGCCACCCTGAACTCGACCTTGTCGTCAACCTCTGCCACGCGACCTCCTGATCTCCACGCGAGACTACCCCCGGCGGAAATCCGTCCCGGCCGGGGTGGCTCGCCGCAAGAGCGGGGTGACGGCATGGTCGCCTCGGACGACCCCACCTCCCGCGACACGTCGGCGATGTGTGCCCAGATGGGCCGTTTTCAAACCCGATGGCCGACCCGAGGTGGTGCGCGTCACGTCACGCCCGGATCCCGAGGCGGACGTGGCAGCGAAAGTCGTTCGCAATCACTGCTTTTGCGATCACGACGCCGAGGCGCCCGCCCACCGGGTTTGACGTCAGCGGCCGTTGGGAACCAGTCCAGAGCACGGAGCGAGGCCTCCGACACGTGGAGTGCCGGCTCTCGGACGATCGAAGGAGATGGCCATGGCCGATAGCGGACCCGAAGAGGGCATCAAGGGCGTCGTCGAGGACGTCAAGGGCAAGGCGAAGGAAGTGGCGGGCACCGTCACCGGCAGTGACAACCTGACCGAGGAGGGCAAGGCCCAGCAGGACAAGGCCGAGGCCCAGCGCGACGCCGCCAAGAAGGAAGCCGAGGCGGACGCGGCGCGGACGAGCGCCGCCGCCGCGGAGAAGCGCCAGGAATCCCATCAGTGATCGGCTGATCTCCCCAGCCGAACCGAGAAGCCCGACCGGTCCCACCGGTCGGGCTTCTTCGTGTGCCGTACGGCATGCGGGGTGCGCCCGTCGTTCGTATCGTCGAGCGATGGACCTCGGCACCGTCGAAGCAGTCGTCGCCCCGACGAGCCGCGCCACGCTCTGGCCGTTGGAGAGGACCGACGCCGTGCTCGCCGGCGGCACCTGGTTGTTCTCCGAACCCCAGCCCGGGGTGCGCCGCCTCGTCGACCTCACCGCCCTGGGCTGGCCGCCCGTCACCGTCGACGACGGTGGGATCGACCTGGCCGCCACCTGCACACTGGCCGAGATGTCCGCGCTGTCGACCGCACTGCCGTCGACCCGCCCGGACTGGCAGGCTGCGCCGCTGTTCCACCAGTGCTGCACCGCTCTGCTCGCGTCGTTCAAGATCTGGCGGACGGCGACGGTCGGCGGCAATGTGTGTCTGTCGTTCCCGGCCGGCGCCATGATCTCGCTGCTGTCGGCGTTGGACGGCGAGGTCACCGTGTGGCGGTCCGACGGCGCCGACTACCGGCTGCCGGTCACCGACTTCGTCACGGGCAGCAGCGCCAACGTGCTCGCCTCGGGCGACGTCCTGCGCTCCGCCCACGTTCCCGCCGCGGCGCTGCGCGCACGGACGGCGTACCGCAAGCTGGCGCCGTCGGCCCTCGGCCGCTCCGGCGTCGTGGTCATCGGACGCCGCGACGCGGCTGCCGACGGCGGGCGCGTGCACCTGTCCGTGACGGCGGCGACGGTGCGGCCCTACGTCTTCTCCTTCGACCGCCCGCCGCACGCCGCGGACGTCCGCGCCGCGCACGCCACCATTCCCGCCGACGCGTGGACCGACGATCCGCACGGCGACCCCGACTGGCGGCGCGCCATGACGCTGCTGCTCGCCGACGAGGTCTGCGCGGAGCTGTCGTGACCGTCACCGTGAACGGCCGACCCCTGCCCGGCGAGCCGCGGCCCGGCCAGTGCCTGCGCACCTACCTGCGCGACCACGGGCACGTCGAGGTGAAGAAGGGGTGCGACGCCGGGGACTGCGGCGCGTGTTCGGTGATCGTCGACGGCGCTGCCGTGCACTCCTGCGTGTATCCGGCCTTCCGCGCCGCCGGCCGCGCCGTCACCACCGTCGCGGGACTCGGCACGCCCGACGATCTGCATCCGCTGCAGCGCCGGTTCGCCGAGGCCGCCGGCTTCCAGTGCGGCTTCTGCACCGCGGGGATGATCACCACCGCCGCGACGCTGGATTCAGCCGTGCTCGAGGCCGCCACGCCGGACGCCGCCGAGGCGCTCGCCGAACGACTCAAGGGCAACCTGTGCCGCTGCACCGGGTACCGCGCGATCGGCGATGCGCTCGCCGGACGGAGGAACGTCGAGAAGTCCGAGGGCGCCGCCGACGTCGGCCGGTCCATCGCGGCGCCGGCAGGCCTCCGCGTCGTGACGGGCACCGAGCAGTACACGATGGACTTCGCTCCGTCCGGCCTGCTGCACCTGGCGGTCCTCCGCAGCCCCGTCGCGCACGCCCGGATCATCGCGATCGACACCGCTGCGGCCGAACGCCTTCCGGGGGTCCGGCTGGTGCTCACCCACCGTGACGGTCCCCGGGCCGCGTTCTCCACCGCCCGCCACGACGACCGTCGCGACGACCCCGACGACACCCTGGTCCTCGACGACGTCGTGCGCTTCGTCGGGCAGCGCGTGGCCGCGGTGGTCGCCGACGACGTCGCCACCGCGGAAGCCGCGTGCCGCGCGATCGCCGTCGAGTATCAGGAGCTGCCCGCCGTGCTCGACCCCGAGGCCGCGCGCCTGCCGGATGCGCCGAAGGTGCACGGCGACAAGGGCGTCGAGGCACGCATCCTCGACGCCGGACGCAACCTGGTGGCCGCCCACCACGGCGAGGTGGGCGACGTCGCCGCAGGCATCGCCGCGGCCGAGCGGTCCGGCGGCGCCGTGGTCCGCGGCCGGTGGCACACCGCGCGCGTGCAGCACGCGCACCTCGAGACCCACGGCGCCACCGGGTGGCGTGACGAGGCCGGCCGGCTGGTGGTCCGCACCAGCTCGCAGGTGCCGTTCCTGGTGCGCGACGAGCTGTGCCATCTGTTCGGCCTACGGCCCGACGACGTGCACGTCTTCACCCGCCGCGTCGGTGGCGGCTTCGGTGCCAAACAGGAGATGCTCGCCGAGGACCTCGTCGCGCTCGCGGTGTTGCGCCTCGGACTCCCGGTGCGCTACGAGTTCACCCGTTCCGAGGAGTTCACCGGCGCCCCGTGCCGGCACCCGTTCCGCGTCGATGCGACGGTCGCCGCCGGACCGGACGGCGTGCTGACCGCACTGGCCGTCGACGTCCTCGTCGACGCGGGCGCCTACGCCAACCACACCGTGGGGGTCATGTTCCATGGCTGCGGCGAATCCGTGGCGGTGTACCGCTGCCCCAACAAGCGCGTCGACGCGGAGGCGGTGTACACCAACAACATTCCCTCGGGCGCCTTCCGCGGTTACGGCCTCGGCCAGGTGGCGTTCGCCATCGAGTCCGCGCTCGACGAGCTGGCGCTCGACCTCGGCATCGACCCGTTCGAGCTGCGCCGGCGCAACGTCGTGGTGCCCGGCGATCCGTTCGTCGACACCCAGGACGGCCATCACGACCTCGGGTTCGGCAGCTACGGGCTGGATCAGTGCATCGACGACGCGCAGCGGGCGCTGCACGCGGGCAATGGCGTCGCGCCACCCGAGGGTGCGCACTGGCGGGTCGGCGAGGGCATGGCGCTGGCCATGATCGCGACCATCCCGCCGCGCGGCCACCACTCCGAGGCGTCGCTGACGCTCGGCGCCGACGGCGGCTACGTGCTCTCGGTCGGTACCGCGGAGTTCGGCAACGGCACCTCGACCGTGCACGCGCAGCTCGTGGCCGCGGAGTTCGACGTCCCGGTCGAGCGCGTCCGCATCCGCCAGTCCGACACCGACTTCACCGGCTACGACACGGGCGCCTTCGGCTCCGCGGGCACCGTGGTGGCGGGCCGCGCCGTACGCGCGGCGTGCGCGGACCTGCGAGCCCGGCTCGACGCGGGCGGCGTCGCGCCGCTGACGGGGCACGGCCGGCACGACGGCACGCCGCGGTCGGTGGCGTTCAACGTGCAGGCGTTCCGCGTCGCCGTGGACGTGCGCACCGGGGTGGTGCGCATCCTGCAGTCGGTGCAGGCCGCCGATGCCGGCGTGGTGCTGAACCCGGAGCAGTGCCGCGGGCAGGTGGAAGGCGGTGTGGCGCAAGCGATCGGCTCGTCGCTGTACGAGGAGATGCGAGTCGGTCCCGACGGCGCGGTGACGACGACGGAGCTGCGCAACTACCACATCCCCCAGCTCGCGGACGTGCCCGTGACGGAGGTCCACTTCGCCGACACCGTCGACGAACTCGGCCCGCTGGGCGCGAAGTCGATGAGCGAGTCGCCGTACAACCCGGTGGCGCCGGCGCTGGCCAACGCCATCGCCCGGGCCTGCGGCGCACGGCTGCGGCGTCTTCCGATGACGCCGGCGCGGGTGTGGCGCGAACTGCATGTCAGCGGGGCACCCTAGAGTCGGCCACCGTGTGGAGGACGCGGGTGGCGGTGGGCCTGCTGGCCGCCGGCGCGGCGTGGGCGTGCGGCCTCGACGTCCAGTGGTGCGTGCTGATCGGCGTGCTCGCACCGGCGCTGCCGGCGTTCGCCCTCGGGCTCGCGCGGGGCGCCGCGACGCCGAGCCCGCGCGAGCATCCCGCCGCGGACAAGGCCGCCCTCTCGGGCACCGAGTTCGAGGACCACGTGGCCCGCGTCGCACGCAGCACCGGCGCACCGGTGATCATGACGCCGCTGTCGGGTGACTGGGGCGTGGACCTCATCGTCGGCACCCGCCCGAACCGGCTCGCGATCCAGTGCAAGCGCCAAGCCCGGCCGGTCGGTACCGGTGCCGTGCAGGAGGTGGTGGCCGGGGCACCGATGCAGGACTGCACGCGGACCATGGTGGTCACCGACAACGACTTCACCCCCGCCGCGCGCCGTCTCGCCGAGCGGCACGGGTGCGTGCTCGTCGGCGGCGCCGAGCTGACCCGCCTCGCCGGCACGATCCGTGCGCTGCTCGCGCCGGGCGCTCAGCGCATCTGAGCCAGCACGCGGCGCACCGCGGCGAGCGCCTCGTCGATCTCCTCGCGGGTGACGGTGAGCGCCGGACGGAACCGCACGCTGTCCGGGCCGCTGCCGAGCATGATCACCCCGGCGTCCCACAGACCCGCGATCAGCGCGTCGCGCTGCACGGGCGAGGGCATGGTGAAGGCACACATCAGCCCGCGGCCCCGCGGCGCCGAGACCAGGGCGCGGAAGTCGGCGGCCAGCGCCTCGAGGCCACCGAGCAGGTACTCACCGACCTCGGCGGCCCGCGCGACCAGCCCGTCGGCCTCGATCACCTCCAGGATGCGACGGGCGCGGACCATGTCGGTCAGGTTGCCGCCCCAGGTCGAGTTGATCCGGGAGCTGACGGCGAAGACGTTGTCGGCGACCTCGTCGACGCGGCGTCCGGCCATGACGCCGCACACCTGCGCCTTCTTGCCGAACGCGACGACGTCGGGCGCGACACCCAATTGCTGATAGGCCCAGGCGGTTCCGGTCATGCCGCAGCCGGTCTGCACTTCGTCGAAGATCAGCAGCGTGTCGTACTCGTCGCACAGCGCGCGCATCGCGGCGAAGAAGCCGGGCCGCAGGTGCCGGTCGCCACCCTCTCCCTGGATCGGCTCGGCGAGGAAGCAGGCGATGTCGTGCGGGTGCGCCTCGAAGGCCGCGCGCGCCTGCCGCAGCGACTCGGCCTCCAGTGCGGCCAGGGCGTCGTCGTCGAGACCCGGGCGCAGGTACGGCGCATCGATGCGGGGCCAGTCGAACTTCGGGAAGCGGGCGACCTTGGTGGGGTCGGTGTTGGTCAGCGAGAGCGTGTAGCCGCTGCGGCCGTGGAAGGCGCCACGCAGGTGCAGCACCCGCGTGCCGAGCGCCGGATCGACACCGCGGGCCTCGTTGTGCCTGCTCTTCCAGTCGAACGCCACCTTGAGCGCGTTCTCCACCGCGAGCGCCCCGCCGTCGACGAAGAACAGGTGGGGCAGCGCCGGGTCACCCAGCACGCGCCGGAAGGCGTCGACGAAGCGCGCCATGGGCACGGTGTACACGTCGGAGTTGCTGGGCTTGTTGACCGCCGCCGCGGCCAGCTCGGCGCGGAACTCCTCGTCGTCGGCCAGCGCCGGGTGGTTCATGCCCAGGGCCGAGGAGGCGAAGAAAGTGAACATGTCGAGGTAGGACCGGCCGTCGCGGGCGTCGATCAGGCGGGAGCCCGCCGAGCGGTCCAGGTCCAGGACGAGGTCCATCCCGTCGGTGAGGATGCTGCGGCGCAGGACGTCGTGCACCTCGTCGGGCGCGAGCGCAGTAGTCGTGGCGTGCGGCAGGACAGCGGTCATGCCGCCGATCCTAACGCAATATTTACGACATGAAGCCTTACTGACCGGAATCATTACGGGATGACGTCGCGTCCCTCGTAAAAAGTTTGTAGGATGATCGTGCTCCGGGTGCGGACGTTCGCCGCCGTGCGGATCTGCTGCAGCAGGTCCTCCAGCGCGCGGGCCGACGGCACGCGCACCAGGAGGACGTAGCTCTCGTCCCCCGCCACGGAGTGGCACGACTCGATCGCCGCGATGTGTTCGAGACGGGCCGGCGCATCGTCGGGCTGCGAGGGATCGAGAGGGGTGATGGCGACGAACGCGGACAGCAGGTTCCCGACCGCGTGCGGATCGACCTTCGCCCGGTATCCCTGCACGACGCCGCGCGCCTCCAGACGCCGAACCCGCGACTGCACCGCCGACACCGACAGCCCCGCACAGGCGGCGAGCTGCGCGAGTGTGGCGCGCCCGTCGGCCACCAGCGCCCGGACCAGGCTCCGGTCGATGTCGTCGAGTTCCTCGGCCGCGTCGGTCATGGCCGGAGACTATCGCGGCCCGCGCGACCCGCACGACCTCGTTTTCTCCCACGATCCCTCCGACGTTCGATCCCACCGAAAGGCCGCGACATGACCAGCACCCAGACCTCCCTCGCCGCGGCGGTGCCGACCGCCGAGCAGCTGCGCGACCGGGTGCGCACCGCGTTCGCGGCCATCGGCGCCGACGTCGCGCTCGGCGCGCCGGACGGCGACGGCATGCCGGCGAGCAGCCCGATCACCGGCGACGTCCTGTTCACCGTCGCACCGGCGACCGCCGAGCAGGCCGACGCGGCGATCGCCGAGGCGGCCGCCGCCTTCGCCGCATGGCGCGTCACTCCCGCGCCGGTGCGCGGAGCGCTGGTGCTGCGGCTCGGCGAACTGCTCACCGAGCACCGCGCCGACCTCGCCACGCTCGTCACGGTCGAGGCGGGCAAGATCAACTCCGAGGCACTCGGCGAGGTGCAGGAGATGATCGACGTCTGCCAGTTCGCCGTCGGTCTCTCCCGGCAGCTGTACGGCCGCACGATCGCCTCCGAGCGGCCGGGCCACCGGCTCATGGAGACCTGGCACCCGCTCGGCGTCGTCGGCGTCATCACCGCCTTCAACTTCCCGGTCGCGGTGTGGGCGTGGAACGTCGCCGTGGCGCTGGTGTGCGGTGACACCGCGGTGTGGAAGCCGTCCGAACTCACCCCACTGACCGCCATCGCCTGCCAGGCGCTGCTCACCCGGGCCGCCCGCGACGTCGGCGCACCGGAGGAGGTGTCGCGCCTCGTCCTCGGCGGCCGCGACGTCGGTGAGCGGCTGGTCGACGATCCGCGGGTCGCGCTGCTCAGCGCCACCGGGTCGGTGGCCATGGGCCGGCAGGTCGGTCCACGCGTGGCGCAACGCTTCGGCCGGGTCCTGCTGGAACTCGGCGGCAACAACGCCGCCGTCGTCACCCCGTCGGCCGATCTCGACCTCGCGGTGCGCGGCATCGTGTTCTCCGCGGCCGGCACCGCCGGGCAACGGTGCACGACGCTGCGCCGGGTGTTCGCCCACCGCTCGATCGTCGACGCGCTCGTCGAGCGGATCGTCACGGCCTACCGCAGCCTGCCGGTCGGCGATCCGTTCGCCGAGGGCACCCTGGTCGGCCCGCTGATCCACGAACGCTCCTACCGCGACATGGTCGGTGCGCTGGAGACGGCGCGCGCCGAGGGCGGTGAGGTCACCGGTGGTGACCGGGTCGCGTTCGACGGCGCCGACGGCGGCTACTACGTGCGGCCCGCCGTGGTCCGCATGCCCGGGCAGACCGCGGTCATGCACACCGAGACGTTCGCCCCGATCCTCTACGTGGTCGCCTATGACGAGCTGGACGAGGCGATCGCACTCAACAACGCCGTGCCGCAGGGGCTTTCGTCGGCCATCTTCACCACCGACGTCCGCGAGGCGGAGCGCTTCCTGGCCGCCGACGGCTCGGACTGCGGCATCGCGAACGTCAACATCGGCACTTCGGGCGCCGAGATCGGTGGCGCGTTCGGCGGCGAGAAGGAGACCGGCGGTGGCCGCGAGTCGGGGTCGGACTCCTGGAAGGCCTACATGCGCCGCGCCACCAACACCGTCAACTACTCCTCCGAGCTGCCGCTGGCCCAAGGCGTCACCTTCGGATAGCGATGTCGGCGCGCGGGCGTCGAGCCCCGGAACACGCGCCCACGTCGCGGGAATTAGGATCGCGCGCGTGAGCGAACAGGTCGAGCAGCGGGAGTTCCAAGCCGAAGCCCGCCAACTTCTGCAGCTGATGGTGCACTCCATCTACTCCAACAAGGACTCGTTCCTGCGGGAGTTGATCTCGAATGCCTCCGACGCGTTGGACAAGCTGCGTCTCGAGGCGTTCCGGAACAAGGACCTCGACGTCGATACGTCGGATCTGCACATCGAGCTGCAGCCCGAGGTCGGCGCCCGCACGCTGACGGTCCGCGACAACGGCATCGGCATGACGCGCGACGAGGTCGTGGAGCTGATCGGCACCCTCGCCAAGTCCGGGACCGCGGAGCTGCGGCAGAAGCTGCGCGACGCGGATCAGGGTGCGGAGACCGAGGATCTCATCGGCCAGTTCGGCGTCGGCTTCTACTCGACGTTCATGGTCGCCGACCGGGTGGTCCTGCTGACCCGCAAGGCCGGCGAGAGCGCGGCCACGCGGTGGGAGTCCAGCGGCGACGGCACCTACACGATCACGTCCGTGGACGACGCCCCGCAGGGCACGTCGGTGACGCTGCACCTCAAGCCCGAGGACGCCGACGACGAGCTGCACGACTACACCTCGCCGTGGAAGATCCGCCAGCTGGTGAAGAAGTACTCCGACTTCATCTCCTGGCCCATCCGGATGGACGTCGAGAAGACCGTGCCCACCGCCGACGGCGAGGACGCGGAGACCACCGGCGGGCAGGAGCGAAGCGACTCGGGGAATGTCACCGTGACGGTGGAGACGGAGACGCTGAACTCGCGCACCGCGCTGTGGGCGAAGCCCAAGAGCGAGGTCTCCGACGAGGAGTACGCGCAGTTCTACAAGCACGTCGCCCATGCGTGGGACGAGCCGCTCGAGGTCATCGCCATGAAGGCCGAGGGCACGTTCGAGTACCAGGCGCTGATGTTCATCCCGTCGCAGGCGCCGTTCGACCTGTTCAACCGCGACGCCGCCACCGGCATCCAGCTCTACGTCAAGCGCGTCTTCATCATGGGCGACTGCGACGACCTGGTGCCCGAGTACCTGCGGTTCGTCAAGGGCGTGGTCGACGCGCAGGACATGTCGCTCAACGTGTCCCGCGAGATCTTGCAGCAGGACCGGCAGATCAAGGTGATCCGGCGCAGCCTGACCAAGAAGGTGCTCGCAACGCTGCGGGACATGCAGGCCAACCGGCCCGAGGACTACACGACGTTCTGGACGCAGTTCGGCCGGGTCCTCAAGGAGGGCCTGCTGTCCGACGCCGACAACCGCGACGCGCTGCTGCGGCTGTCGTCGTTCGCGTCGACTTTCGGTAACGCGTCCACGACCCTCGCCGACTACGTCGCCCGGATGAAGGACGGCCAGGAGTCGATCTACTACGCGACGGGCGAGTCGCGTCACCTGCTCGAGCGCTCGCCACACCTCGAGGCGTTCAAGGCCAAGGGCCTGGAGGTGCTGCTGCTCACCGATCCGGTCGACGAGGTGTGGGTCGACGCGGTGGGCGAATTCGACGGCAAGGCACTGCAGTCGGTTGCGAAGGGCGAGGTCGACCTGGACGCCGCCGACGCCGACAAGCCGGAGCAGGGCGACTTCGCCGACCTGCTGACGTTCCTCACCGAGACCCTCGACGAGCACGTCAAGGAGGTGCGGCTGTCGACGCGGTTGACGTCGTCGCCGGCCTGCCTCATCACCGACGCCTTCGGCATCACCCCGCAGCTGGCGCGCATGTACCGTGCGTCGGGCCAGGAGGTGCCGGTGGGCAAGCGCATCCTCGAGCTGAACCCCGACCATGCCCTCGTCACCGGGCTCAAGGACGCCCTCGCCGGAGCCGAGTCCCGCGACCGGCTGGCCGAGACCGCCGAACTGCTGTACGGCACGGCGCTTCTCGCCGAGGGCGGCGCGCTCGACGATCCGGCGCGGTTCGCGGCGCTACTCGCCGACCGGCTGGCGAGGACCGTGTAGCGCGTTCACCTCGGCCAGCACGGCGGCGGTATCCGCCCCGAGCTCCGGGGCTGGGCCGGCGACGCGGCCCGGGGTGCGCGAGAACCACGTCGGCACACCGGGGAAGCGCACCGGGCCGTGCGCGGTGTCGACGGTCTCGAACAGTCCGACCGCATTCAGGTGCGGATCGTCGAACAATTCGTCGGGCGTCTGGATCGCCGCCGCGGGGATCTCCAGCTCGCGGAACAGGTCGAGCCACTCGGCGGTCGTGCGTTCCGCCAGCGTCTGCCCGATCAGCGCGTACATCACGTCGATCTGCTTGGCGCGCTGCTCCAGTGAGGCGAAGGCTTCGCCGTACTCCTCGATCCACGCCGGTTTCACGCTGCGCACGAACGCATTCCAGTGCTTGTCGTTGTAGATGAGCACCGCGACGTGGCCGTCCTTGGTCGGATAAGGCTTGCGGTCGCGTGCCACCGTCCGCGGGTAGACGGCGGGTCCGAGCGGTGGGGTGAACATCGCCCCGTTGGCGTGTTCGACGAGCAGGAAGGTGGCCATGGTCTCGAACATGCTGACCTCGACCTCCTGCCCCTCGCCGGTGCGCTCGCGGTGGAACAGCGCCATCATCGTGGCGTAGAGCGCCGTGAGGCCACCGACCTTGTCCGCCACGATGGTGCCCACGTAGGTCGTCTCGCCGGTGAGTCGCTGCTGCAACGCCGCGACGCCGGACTGCGCCTGGATGACGTCGTCGTAGGCGGGCCGGTCGGCTTCGGGGCCGCGCCGGCTGTAGCCGTAGCAGTTCGTGTAGACGATGCCGGGGCTGATCGCGGCGACGTCGTCGTACCCGAAGCCGAGCTTGGCGATGGCCCGCGCCCGCATCGAGTGGATGAAGACGTCCGCCCCGGCGATCAGTTCGCGCAGCGCTGCCTTGCCGTCGTCGGTCCGGAGATCGAGCACGACGCTGCGCTTGCCGCGGTTGACGTTGACGAACACCCCGCTCATGCCCGGGGCCGGGCCGACCGAGATGTAGCGGGCGTTGTCGCCCTCGGGGGGTTCGACCTTGATGACGTCGGCGCCCATGTCGGCCATGATCTGCGTGCAGTACGGGCCCATCACCACGGCGGTCAGGTCGACGACGCGGATGCCCGCCAGCGGGCCCGACCGCTCAGTCACGAGCCGCCCCTGCCTCGTCGCTCTTCGCCTGCGCGGCGAAGCTGTACCGGATGTGGTCGGTGTGCCCGTCGGGCACCGGCGCGAACACCAGCGGCGCGGTGTCGTCGCGGATGGCGTCGGCGTGGGCGGCGACGTCCTCGATCGTCCACGACGGCCGGTACACCCCCGGCGTCTCCGCGACGAAGGCCCGGGCCACCCGGCCCGCGATCGCCACCCAGTATTCGCCGGTGACGGAACAGGATTCGTGCGCCAGCCAACCCACCGTCGGCGCCACCAGGTCGGGATCCATCGGCGGGTAGGCCGACGTGTCCAGGCCCGCGGCCATCCGGGTGACCGCGCCGGGGACGACGGCGTTGCACCGCACCCCCTCGGCCGCGCCCTCGAGCGCGACGACGTTGGTCAGCCCGAGGATGCCCGCCTTGGCGGCGGCGTAGTTGGCGACGCCGTGATTGCCGTACAGGCCGCCGATCGACGAGGTGAGCACCACCCGACCGTATCCCGCCTCGCACATCGGGCCGAACGCCGGTCGCACCACGTGGTACGCGCCGCGCAGGTGCACGTCGAGCACCGCGTCGAAGTCATCCTGGCCGAGTTCCTTCAGCGAGCCGCGGCGCACGTTGCCCGCATTGTGGATCAGCACGTCGATGCGGCCCCAGCGCTGCAGCGCCGCGCCGACGATCTCCGCTCCCCCGGCCGGCGTGGCGACCGACGCGGTCGAGGCGACGGCGTCCCCTCCGGCGGAGGTGATCTCGTCGACCACGTCGTGGGCGGGACCGGCGTCGGCGCCCTCGCCGGCCAGGCCGGCACCGACGTCGTTGACGACGACGCGGGCGCCCCGGGAGGCGAGCAGCAGGGCGTAGGCGCGGCCGAGGCCGCGGCCGGCGCCGGTGACGACGGCGACGCGACCGTCGAAGCGGAGGTCGGTCACGTCAGCGGACCGATCCGGATGCGCGCCGTCGCCCCGCCACGCGTCACGTCGTCAGCTCCAGCCCCTCGAGGTCGCCCTTGTCGCGCCACACCGACAGCAGGTCGCCGAAGGCGTAGAAGCCGGGCGCGTACGGCTCGCCGAGGTGGCTGCGGACGCCCTCCCCGCCGCCACCGCCCTCGTTGTTGTAGTAGCCCGGCGTGCACTCGGCGTCGAAGGCCGAGTTGTCGATCGCGGTCTCGCGGATGGTGGCGCACCACCCGTCCTGCGCCTCCTGCGTCGGCTCGACCACCGTGGCGCCGCGTCGCAGCGCCTCGGCGATCACGTACGCGATGTGCTCGCCCTGCAGCTCGTAGTTGGCGGCGATGTTGGCCGAGATGCCCACCTGGGTGAAGCCGGTGAAGAACTGGTTGGGGAAGCCGCGGGTGGTGAAGCCGTGCAGCGTCCGGTACCCGTCGGCCCAGTGCTCGTAGAGCGAGACGCCGTCGCGGCCGGTGATGCCGTCGATCGAGTACCGCCTGCTGATCTCGGTGGTGATCTCGAAGCCGCTGGCGTAGATGATGCAGTCGACCTCGTATTCGGTGCCGCCGGCGACGATCCCCTTCTCGGTGATGCGCTCGACGCCCTTGGAGTCGGACACGTCGACCAGCGTCACGTTCGGCTGGTTGAACACCGGCAGGTAGTCGTCGTTGCTCAGCGGCCGCTTGCACAGGAAGCGGTAGTACGGCTTGAGCGCCTCGGCGGTGTCCGGATCGTCGACGAGGTCGGCGATGCGGCGCCGCAGCCGCTCCATGATCTTGTAGTCCTCCTCCTCCCGGATGCCCATGAACTGCTCGGGGGTCATCGACGCCGGGTCGGGCAGGGCGAGGACGCGCGCCGCGGTGTTGCGGCCGAGTTCGGTCCAGAAGTCGCACACCAGGTCCGGTTGACCGAGGGCCATGCCCTCGAAGGTCCACGCGTGGAAGTTGCGCTGCCGCTCCTTCTGCCAGCCGGGCCGCAGCGTCTTGACCCACTCGGGATCGGTCGGCGCGTTGTTGCGGACGTCGACCGACGACGGCGTGCGCTGGAAGACGTACAGCTGCTGGGCATCTCGCGCCAGATAGGGCACCACCTGGATGCTGGTCGCACCGGTGCCGATGATCGCGACGCGCTTGTCGGCAAGGCCCGTCATGCCGCCGCTCGCGTCGCCGCCGGTGTACTCGTAGTCCCAGCGCGACGAGTGGAAGCTGTGGCCGGCGAAGTCCGCCATGCCGGGGATGCCGGGCAGCTTCGGACGGTGGAAGGGACCGGACGCCATGACGACGAAGCGCGCGCGGATGTCGTCGCCGCGGTTGGTGGCGATCCGCCAGCGCTGGATCTCCTCGTCCCAGGTCAGGTTCCGCACCTGGGTGGAGAGGATGGCCTTGTCGTAGAGGCCGAAGTGCGTGCCGATGTTGCGGCAGTGCTGGTAGATCTCCGCGCCGTCGGCGAACTTCTTGCTCGGCATGAAGTCGAGTTCCTCGAGCAGCGGGATGTAGCAGTAGGACTCGTTGTCGCACTGGATGCCGGGGTACCTGTTCCAGTACCAGACGCCGCCGAAGTCCCCGCCGAGTTCGATGATCCGCACGTCCTCGACGCCGGCCTTCTTGAGGTATGCCGCCGACAGCAGGCCGCCGAACCCGCCTCCGAGCACCGCGACGTCGATGTCCGCGTCGATCGGGTCGCGCTCGGTCACCGGCGTGTGCGGGTCGGTCTCGTAGTAGCCGGCGAAGTCGTCGGACAGTTCCACGTACTGCTTGGACCCCTCCGGGCGCAGCCGCTTGGCCCGCTCCGCGGCGTACTTCTCCCGCAACGCGGGGATGTCGACGTCCTGCGGCACGTCCGACGGTCCGCATCCGGTGGCCGCCGGCACCGGCGGGTGTTCGGCCTCGGCCTCCGAGATCGTCATCGCTGTCTCCCTTTCCTCGGTGATTTCGGCGCGCGGACGTTCGGTGAGCGAACGAAAGCGCGCCGAAATCGCTACAAATCGCGGGGTGCGCCCGTCCCCATGTACTTGGCCAGCTGGGTGTGCAGGTTCACGGTGCTGCGCTCGCGGTACGGGTTGGGCATCGTGCCGGGGAAGCCGAGCGACTTCATCCCCTGCTGCACCGCGGCCATGTTCGAGAAGTCCTGCGGCAGCACCGACAGCCAGTTCGGCGAATCCTTCGGGGTGTAGACCCACTCGGTCACCGGTTCCTCGCCCTTCGGGTACAGCTCGAAGACCGCCACCTCGAAGATGCACTTGTCCGGGTCGTAGCTCGGATCCGGGCGGGCCGAGTAACACAGCGCGCTGGTCAGTCCCTGGCCGATCTGGAAGTTCGGGAACAGCTGCCAGGCCGTACCGCTCTGGCCCAGGATGTCCGGCGGGATCGTCGGCCACTCGACGCCACGCGCCGCGTCGTCGCGGCGGGCCGAGGCCAGCCAGTGCTGCAGCACCTGATCGGGCGGGGTCCCCTCGGGCAGCTCGTCGACCAGCCGTTTGGCTGCGTTGACCAAGGTCTCGGTGGTGGTCGCGTTGGTCTGCTCCCAGGTGTACATCTGCATCTCGGCGGTCGTGACGCGCGGGTCGTCACCGGTGCCGAGCCGGATCTTGGACTTGGTCTCGTCCATGCCCTTCGGCGCGTCGTAGCCGATGTTGCTGTGCCGGCCCTGAGCCTTGGCCCAGCCCTTGAACTCGCCGAACTGGTTGAACTCCGGGTGCGTCGTGAAGACGTGGTAGGTCTCGTTGAAGGCCTCCATCGCGACCTTCCAGTTGCAGTCGAAGTACAGCCACTTGCGCCACTTGTAGCGCATGTTCTCCAGACCGAACGGGTCGAGGATCTTCGACGCCGGGAACAGGTAGTCGGCCAGCGACTCCCCGTCGGGGTCGAGGTTGACGAACAGCCACCCGCCCCAGGTGTCCACGCGGACCGGACGCAGGTGGGTGTTCTGCGGCGTCAGCGCGCCCTTCCAGTCGTCCTGCTCCCGGATGTGCGTGCATGCGCCGTCCAGACCGTAGGTCCAGCCGTGGAATCCGCAGACGAAGGACTTCCGTGCCCGGCCGACGGCGTTCTTCGCGCCCTCGGGGGTGTCGACGAGCCGGCGGCCGCGGTGCATGCACACGTTGTGGTGCGCGGCGAAGGAATCCGGTCCGGTGCGCACGACGATGACGGAGTCGTCACCGATGTCGTAGGTCAGGTAGCTGCCGACCTCGGGGACCTCCTCGACGCGGCCGACCTGCTGCCAGACCTTGCGCCACAACCTGTCCCGTTCGGCCCGGGCGTAGTCGCGGGAGACGTACGCCTCGACCGGGATGGTCATCGGGTCGGCCAAATCCTCCGCGATCTGGCCGGTCGAGTCGTCGGGCTCGGCGGCGACCTCGATCGCGGCGTCCAGGTCGGATTCGGTGTGCGTCACGTGTTCGTCCTCTCACAGCCTGCTGATGCTCGTGCGGAACCCGTCGTCGGCGAGGAACAGCGACGTGTTGTCCGCGCCGAGGTGGGTCCACTTCAGGTTCAGCCCGCCGTCGACGAGCAGGGTCTGGCCGGTGACGTACCCGGCCAGGTCGGACAGCAGGAACAGGATGGCGCCGGCCTGTTCCTCCGCGGTGCCGCGCCGGCCCATGGCGATCGCCTGCCGGTCGCGCTCGGCGTCGTCGTCGACGTAGGTCCGCGACGCGGCGGTCGCGGTGACGCCGGGGGCGACGGCGTTGACGCGGATGCCGCTGGCGGCCAGCTCGACGGCCATCGTGCGGGTCATCGCGACGACCGCGGCCTTGGCGGTGCCGTAGGCGATGTGGAACGGCGCGGTGTTCATGCCGCTGATCGACGACACCGAGACGATCGACCCGGGCGCGCCGATCGCCAGGAGTTCCGCGGCGACGGCCTGGCTGGTGAAGAACGTCGTCTCGAGGTTGGCGGCGAACAGGTTTCGCCAGTCTTCTCGCGTGACGCGCGTCGAGGCCATCCAGGTTCCCGGCGCCGCGCCGCCCGCCACGTTCACCAGGCCGTACAGCGTGCCGGGCGTCTCCCGGACCCGGTCCAGCACCGTGGCGATGCCGTCGTCGGTGGCCGCGTCGGCCGCGACGGTGACGATCGGAAGCCCCTGCGCCACCAGCGGTCCGACGTGTTCGTCGAGGTTCTCCTGACGTCGGCTGACGGCGACGACGGTCGCCCCGGCGCGGGCAGCCAGCGCCGTGACGGTGGTGCCGATGCCCCCGCCGCCGGCGCCGGACACCACGACGATGCGTCCGGTGAGGTCGATCAGTTCGCCCATCTAGCGGGTCATCCCGCCGCCGGCGTCATGATCGACTTGGTCTCCAGATACTCGGCGAAGCCGATGTCGCCCCACTCGCGGCCGTTGCCGCTCTGCTTGTAGCCGCCGAACGCGGAGTTGAAGTCGAAGCCCCCGTTGATCGCCACCCACCCCGCGCGGATGCGCGCCGCGACGGACTTCGCCGTGTCGAGGTCGGTGCCGGAGACGTAACCCGCGAGTCCGTAGTCGGTGTCGTTGGCGATGGCGACCGCGTGGTCGAGGTCGTCGTAGCCGAGGATGACGAGCACGGGCCCGAAGATCTCCTCGCGAGCGATCGTCATGTCGGGCGTCACGTCGGCGAACACCGTGGGCTTGACGAACCACCCCGCGTCGAGGCCGTCGGGGCGGCCGGTACCACCGGCGACGAGCGTGGCGCCCTCCTCGGTGCCCTTGCGGATCAGCGCCTGGATCTTCTCGAACTGGGTGCCCGAGACCACCGGCCCGAGGTCGGCGCCGCCGTGCGGGTCGCCGACGGTGATGCCCGCGGCGGCCGCGGCGGCGATCTCGCGCGCCTCGGCCATGCGGGACTGCGGCACGAGCATGCGCGACGGGGCGCTGCAGGTCTGCCCGGAGTTGCCCATCATCGTCACCACGCCGGAGGCGACGTTGTCGGCGAACGCCTCGTCGTCGAGGACGACGTGAGGGCTCTTGCCGCCGAGTTCCTGCGCGACGCGCTTGACGGTCGGGGCGGCGAGGCGAGCCACCTCGATGCCCGCCCGGGTCGACCCGGTGAACGACACCATGTCGATACCGGGGTGGCCGGCGAGCGCCACGCCGACGCCCGCGCCGTCACCCTGGATGAGGTTGAAGACCCCGGCGGGAACGCCTGCGGCGTCCAGGATCTCGGCGAACACCTGTGCGGAGAATGGCGACACCTCGGAGGGCTTGAGGATCGAGGTGCACCCGGTTGCGAGCGCCGGGAACACCTTGACCGCGATCTGGTTCAGCGGCCAGTTCCACGGCGTGATGAGGCCGCAGACGCCGATGGGCTCCTTGACGATCGTCGTCGCACCGCGGTCCTCGGTGAAGGCGTAGGTCCGGAGGTTGTCGATCGCGGTGGTGAGGTGCCCCACGCCCAGCCCGACCTGCGGTCCGGCGGCCAGCCCGGCTGGGGCGCCCATCTCCTCGGTGATCGCGGCCGCGAGATCGTCGGCACGGCGCTGGTATTCGGCGAGGATGGCCTCGAGGACGCCAAGGCGCTCCTCGCGCGTGGTCACCGACCAGGTGGCGAACGCGCGACGGGCAGCGGCCACGGCCTTGTCGACGTCGGCGGCCGAGCCGATCGAGATGCGTCCGGCCACCTGCTCGGTCGCGGGGTTCTCGACGTCGATCGTGTTCGGCTCGACCGGATCCACCCAGGCGCCGTCGATGTAGAACCGGGTGTACTCGCGCATCGTCACTGCGTCCCCTCGGCGTACCAGGTGCGGAACTCGTCGTAGCTCGGCATCTCCTCGGAGTTGACCTTCGGGTCGATCGGCACGTGGATCACGCCGACCTTGCCGCTGGCCCACGCCCGAGCGATGGCGGGACCGATCTCGTCGGGGTCCTCGACGTACTCGCCGTAGCACCCGAAGCCCTCGGCGATCGTGTCGAAGCGCACGTCCTTGCTCCAGTGCACGCCGGTCTCCAGCGAGCCCTGTCCGAAGGTCCGCTTGTAGACGCCGACCTCGAGGCCCCACTGGTTGTCGACGCCGACGACGCACACCAGCGGAAGGCCGAGCCGCGCAGCGGTTTCCAGCTCGGCGATCTGGAACATGAACGACGAGTCGCTGGTGAGCAGCATGACCGGCCGCTTGCGGCCGTCGGCGACCGACGCGCCGACCGCATACGGCAGGCCGGTGCCGATGTGGCCGAAGTTCTGGTTCCACACCACGTCGTGCGGCTTGGCTTGCGAGTACGTCCACTGGAAGATCACCGTGGCGCCACCGTCGCGGACCATGATGCCGTCCTCCGGGAAGGCCTTCGTCGCTTCGACCACGAACTTCGCGGTGTGCACCGGGGTGCCCGCGGGCGCGTCCTCGGCGAGCTTCGCGATGCGGGCGGCGTCGTCGGCGATCCAGCGGGACAGTTCGGCGCTCGCCTGGCGGGGTGAGTCCTTGAGCGCGTCGACGAGTTGCGGCACGACGGCCCGCAGGTCGCCGACCAGCGGCACGTCGATGCGACGGTTGACTCCGATCGCCGTGGGATCGAGTTCGATGCTGATCCACTTGCGATTGGCCTCGTTATCGACCCAGTGCCTGCCCTTGCCGTAGTGCACCGGCTCGCCGAGTTCGGTGCCGATGGACACCACCAGGTCCGACGTCACGACCGCCTCGACGGCCGACGGCGAGAAGCCGTACGGGAACGTGCGGTCCTCGAGACCCTTGATGAACGACGTGCCACCCGAGGTCTGGATGACGGGGCAGTTCATCAGCTTCGCCAGCGCCTCGACCGACTCGCCGGCACGGGCGGTGTGCACGGCGTGCCCGACGAGCAGGATCGGCTTCTCCGCCCTGCGGATGGCCTCGACGGCGCGCTCGATCATCTGGGCGCTGGCGCCCTGCTGAACGAGCCGGTAGGCCTCGGGCGCCAGCGGTTCGGGGACGTCGAGTTCCTCCTGGATGACGTGCGCGGGGTACTCGACGTAGCAGGGACCCGGCGTTCCGGTCTGCGCGATGCGCAGTGCGTGCCGGATGATCTCGTCGGTCTGGTCGGCGTACTCGATGCTCGCCGAGTACTTCACCGACGCCTCGATCATGGGGGCTTGCTTCACGAACTGGATGCGTCCGCGCCGGACGCGCTGCTCGGTGATGCGTGCGCGTTGGCCGCCGAGGAAGATCACCGGGGAGTTCTCCACCTTGGCGCACTGGATGGCGCCGGCGAGGTTGGCGAGCCCCGGCCCCAGCGTCCCGATGGCCAGCCCGGGTCGGCCCGTCATCCGGGACACGGCCTCGGCCATCATGCCGGCGGCCTCCTCGTGGTGCGGCGCCACGACGCTCCAGCCACGCTCCTCGGCGGCGTGGAACATGTGCACGAAGTTCGGGTCCGGGATGCCGAACAGCGTGTTGATGCCCTCCGCCTCGAACAGCTGCAGGATGCGCTCGTAGACCTTCACCACTATGGACTCTCTCCTGGTTCCGGGACGGCCGCGGTCATGCGGCCGGGTGCCAATTGTCTGGACAAGATAGTCGTGTGCACCGTATGGAGAGCATGATTCTCCTTCTGCGAGCAGCGCGTCAAGGGGCTTCTCCGTTTTGGAGAACGTTATTGTCTGGACTAGCCAGTGTTGCTATCGTCCGAGCGATGACGACCACCGGAGCCCCGACGTCGGCGAGCCAGAGTCGCTACCCGGTGGCCACCGATCCCGACGTCGCGCCCGGCTGGGTTCTCGACCGTCGCACCGCTCCCAGCAGGCTGTTCGGCGCGAACGGCCTGCGCACCGGTCCCGACGGGCGCCTCTACGTCGCGCAGGTCACGGGCAGTCAGATCAGCGCCCTCGACGTCGACACCGGCACCCTGGAGACGATCAGCGCGAAGGGCGGCGACATCGTCGCCCCGGACGACGTGGCGTTCGACAGCCGCGGCAACATGGTCGCCACCGAGGTGATGGACGGGCGGGTGAGCCTGCGCGACACCGCCGGGGTGACCCGCGTCCTGCGCGACGACGTGCCGTCGGCCAACGGCGTCACGTTTCACCGCGACCGGCTGTTCATCGGCGAGTGCCGCGACGGCGGGCGGTTGCTGGAATTCGACCTCGCCGGCGGACCGCCACGCGTCCTGCTCACCGACGTGCCGTCACCCAACGCCATGGAGGTCGGCCCCGACGGCCTGCTGTACTTCCCGGTGATGAGCACCAACGCCATCTGGCGCATCGACCCGTTCGCCACCGGGCCGGCCGAACCCACCGTCGTCGCCGCCGATCTCGGCGTCCCGGACTCGGTGAAGTTCGACGCCGAGGGGTTCATCGTCTCCACCCAGGTGGCCAGCGGGCAGGTGCTGCGCATCGATCCCCGCACCGGCGACCGCACCGTGCTCGCGCAGCTCAGCCCGGGCCTTGACAACTGCGCGCTGCTCGACGGCCGGTTGTTCGTCTCGAACTTCACTGGCGAGATCACCGAAGTGCTCGCCGGCGGCGCCACCCGCACCACGCTGCCCGGTGCGCTGAACTGGCCGCTCGACCTGACGGTCGGCCACGACGGCCGGGTGTACGTCGCCGACGGCACCTACTTCTACGCGCTCACCCCCGAAGGCGGCCTGGAGACGGTCGGCATGCTGTTCTTCCCCGGCTACCCCGGATTCCTGCGCGGGCTGACGCCGTCCGGGCCGGGCGAGTTCGTGGTGACCACCTCGGGCGGTCAGATCGGCCGCTACCAGCCCGGGCCCAGCGAGACGCACTATCTGGCAGACGGTTTCGACCAGCTGTACGGCGTCGCGCTCGCCGGCTCGGACGTCGTCGCCGTCGAGCAGGGTACCGGACGCGTGGTGTCGGTCGACGCCTCCGGCGGCGTCGGCGTGCTGGCCACGGGTCTGGCCGAGCCGGTCGACGTCACCGTGAGCGCGGACGGCGAGGTGCTGGTGTCCGACCTCGGCCGCGTCGTCCGCATCGCGGGGTCCGGCGTCGAGACCGTGGTCGACGGCCTGGTGCGGCCGCAGGGCATCGTCACGGTCGGGTCCACCTTGTACGTCGTCGACGCCGGCCAGAAGGCGTTGCTGGCCGTCGATCTCGCCTCCGGCGCGCGCAGCACGATCGCCGCCGGGCTGCCGGTCGGGCCACCCCCGGGCGTCGTGCCCAAGCCGCTGCGCGGCATGCCGCCGTTCTCCGGCCCGCAGGGACCGTTCGCCGGCATCGCGGCCGCCGCGGACGGCACGCTGTACGTGTCGGCCGACGGTGACGGCAGCGTCGTGAGCCTTCGCCGGGACGGCCCGGGCCGGTGAGCACCGAGGTCGGCACCCCCGCGGATCACCGCTACCTGCAGGTGGCGCGGACGCTGCGCAAGGAGATCGTCGACGGCGTGTACCCGGTGGGCGCGCAGCTGCCCACCGAGCACGAGCTGTGCGACCGGTTCGGCGTCAGCCGCTACACCGTCCGGGAGGCGCTGCGGCGGCTGCGCGACGACAACCTGGTGTCCTCCCGCCCGCGGGCGGGCACGATGGTGGTCGCCCGCGATGCGTCGAATTCCTATGCGCAGGAGGTCATGTCGATCGACGACTTGCTCGCCTTCGCAGCCGGGGCGCGCTTCGCCATCGAGTCGAATGCGATGGTCACGGTCGACGACCGACTCGCCGCCCACACCGGGCTGCCCGCCGGAACGCAGTGGCTGGCGGTGTGCGGCATCCGGCGCAGCGACGACGCCGAGGTGCCGGTATGCCGCACCGAGTACTACCTCAACCGCTCGTTCGCCGCGGTGGGCCGGCTGCTGCAGCGTCACACCGGGCCGATCTTCCCGCTCATCGAGGACCTGTTCGGCGTGAGCATCGTCGCGGTGCACCAGGAGATCGCCGCGCTCGTCGCCACCGACGCGCTGGCCGAGACGCTCATGGTCGAGCCGGGCACCGCGGCGCTCGAGATGCGGCGCACGTACACCACGTCCGACGGCGAGATTGCCCAGGTCACGGTCAACACGCATCCGGCGTCGCGGTTCCGGTACGCGATGACGATGCGCCGGGTGAAGGGCGAGGCGGGAGCGTGACCGCGACCCGCAGGACCATCGACGGCTGGTCGATCCGGTGGGACCAGCGCCGCGCCGACGCGGCGTACGCCGCCGGCCTCTGGACCTCGGGCACCCTCGCCGACGCGCTGCGCGACGCCGCGCGCGACACCCCCGACCGGGTGCTCGTCGTCGACGGCGACGTGCAGTTGACCTGCCGGGACCTGCTGCGCCGAGCCGGCGATCTCGCCGCCGCGCTCGCCGAACGCGTGCCGCCGGGCGGGGTCGTGTCGTTCATGCTGCCCAACTGGCACGAGGCCGCGGTGGTCTATCTCGGCGCCACCCTGGCCCGGATGGTCGTCAATCCCATCCTGCCGTCGCTGCGCGACCACGAGCTGCGCACGATCGTCGACGACGCGAACGTGCGCATGCTGTTCGTGCCGAACACCTTTCGCGGCTACGACTACGTCGCGCTCGCCGATCGGCTCGTCGCGGCGCGGCCCGACGGTCCCGAGGTCGTCGTGGTGCGCGGCGACGCCGGGCAGCACACGCCGTTCCCGGCGCTGCTGCGCGATGCCCCCGCCCCGCCCGCGGCGCCCGCCGACCCCGACGGCGTCCGCATGGTGATGTACACCTCAGGGACCACCGGACGGCCGAAGGGCGTGCTGCACAGCCACAATTCGATCCATGCGCTGCTGCGCCAGATCGGCGAGCACTGGCTGGTGGTGCCCGGCGACCGTTTCCTGGTGCCGTCGCCGATCGCGCACATCGGCGGCTCGATCTACGCCTTCGAGGCGCCGCTGCTGCTCGGTACGACGGCCGTCCTGATGGAGCAGTGGGACGCCGACGCCGCCGTCGCGCTGCTGCAGCGGGAGCGCTGCACCCACATGGCCGGGGCGACGCCGTTCCTGGAACGACTCGTCGCGGCCGCCGGCCGCGCCGGGACCTCGCTGCCGGACCTGAAGGTGTTCATCTGCGGGGGCGCGTCGGTGCCGCCGTCGCTGATCCGCCGGGCCACGGCTGCCTTCGCGCACGCCCGGGTGTCGCGGGTGTACGGCTCGACGGAGGTGCCCGTCACCACCGTCGGCGCCCTGCACCATCCCCAGGCCGCCGCGGACACCGACGGCTTTCCGGGCATCGCCGACGTGTGGTTGGTGACCCGCGACCCCGGCGGCATGGGCGGACAGACCGGGGAGATCCGGGCGAAGGGCGCGCAGATGCTCGTCGGATACGCCGACGTCGCCGACGAGGCGGACGCGTTCGACTGCGACGGCTACTTCCGGACCGGGGACATTGGCCGGTGGCAGGACGATGCGCTCGTGGTGACCGGCCGCGCCAAGGACGTCATCATCCGCAACGGCGAGAACATCTCGCCCAAGGAGGTCGAGGACATCCTCGTCGGTCACCCGGGCATCGCGGAGGTCGCGGTGGTCGGCATCCCCGATCCCCGCACCGGAGAACGGGCGTGTGCGGTGATCGTGCCACGCAGTGGGCAGGCGCCCGCCGTCACCGACCTGGCGGAACTGCTGACCTCGAGCGGGGTGGCGAAGTTCAAGGTGCCCGAGCAGGTGGCGCTGTGGGATGCGTTGCCCAAGAACGACGCCGGCAAGGTGCTGAAGCATCGGATCCGATCGGCGCTCGCCGGTCTCGACTAATCACGTCAGCGAGGAAAGCGGAGTATGCAGGTAGCGATCGTGACGGGTGCCAGCAGTGGCATCGGCTTCGGTACCGCGGTCAAGCTGGCCGAGGCGGGCATGGCGGTGCTGGGCACCGGCCGCGACGAGGACCGCCTTCAGCAGTGGGCCGCGGCGGCGCGCGAGGCCGGTGCGGACGCCGACCGCATCGCGACGGTGGCGGTCGACCTGACCGCCGACGACGGTCCCGCTCGGGTGGTGGCGGCCGCGCTGGAACGTTGGCAGCGCATCGACTTCCTGGTGAACAACGCCGGGGTGGGAAGCCCCAAGCCCCTGCACGAGACCGACGACGACGCGCTGGACTACTTCCTCGGCCTCATGCTGCGGGCGCCGTTCCGCTTGGCCCGCGACGTGATCCCGCACCTGAGCGAGGGGTCCGGCATCGTCAACGTCACGTCGACGTTCGCGGTCGTCGGCGGCTTGCGCGGCGGGGCGTACTCGGCGGCCAAGGGCGGGCTGTCGTCGCTCACGTCGCACATCGCCTGCCAGTACGGCCCGCTGGGCATCCGCTGCAACAACGTCGCTCCGGGCGTCACCGTCACCCCCATGGTAGAGACCCGGTTGACCGACGAGCGCTTCCGCAAGATCAACACCGAGATGACGCCCTACCCGCGACTCGGGCGCGTCGAGGACGTCGCGAGCACCATCGCGTTCCTGTGCTCACCGGGGGCGGCGTTCATCAATGGACAGACCATCGTGGTCGACGGCGGCTGGAGTTCCACCAAGTACCTGTCGGACTTCGCGCTGTCCGCCGAATGGGTTGCGCGGTGAACCTCTTCGGCGTCCTCGAGCAGACCGCGGCCCGCCTCGGCGATCGTGGCGCGGTGTACCTCGGCACGCGTCGTGTGCACACGTGGTCCGAGTTGCGTTGTCGTGCACTGTCGCTCGCGGCGTCGCTCCGAGCCGAGCACCCGGTCGGCACGCGTATCGCGATCGCCAGCGAGAACCGGCCCGAGATCGTCGAGCTGATGTTCGCGGCCTGGGCCACCGAATGCGTGGTGGTGCCCATCAACTACAAGCTGCACGCCCGGGAGATGGCACAGATCCTCGACGACGCCGATGCCGCGGTGGTGTTCGCGTCGCCGGTGATCGCGGAGCGGCTCACGTCGGAGACGGCGGTGCCCGTCGAGGTGCTCGATTCCGCCGGCTACCGGGCGCGCACCGCCGCGGCGCCCCTCGACCCCCCGCGCACCACCGATCCCGCGGCGCTGGCGTGGCTGTTCTACACCAGCGGGACCACCGGCCGGTCCAAGGGCGCCATGCTGTCGCACCGCAACCTGATGGCGATGACGGTGGCGCACCTGGCGGACTTCGACGATCCGGACGAACACTGCACCCTGGTGCACGGCGCCCCGATGTCGCACGGGTCCGGGTTGTACATCGCGCCGTACGTCCTGCGTGGCGCCCGGCAGGTGATCCCGGAGTCGGCGGCGTTCGACCCCGACGAGTTCCTGGACCTGTGCGAGCAGCACCCGGGCACGGCATGCTTCCTGGCGCCGACGATGGTGGCGCGCCTGGTCCGCACCGGGCGGGCATGTCCGGCGAACCTCCGCACCGTCGTCTACGGCGGCGGACCGATGTACGTCGATGGAATGCGCAAGGCGCTGGCCGCATTCGGTCCGGTCTTCGTCCAGCTGTACGGGCAGGGCGAGGCGCCGATGACGATCACCGGGCTGCGGCGCGCCGACCACGAGGACGTCGACGACACCGTGCTGGGTTCGGTCGGCTACGCCCGCTCCGGTGTCGACGTGGCGGTCGTCGGCGACGACGGGCAGCCCCTGCCGGTCGGCGAGATCGGCGAGATCGTCTGTCGCGGCGACGTCGTCATGTCGGGCTACTGGCGCAACCCGGAGGCCACCGCGGCGACGCTGCGGGACGGTTGGCTTCGGACCGGTGACATGGGGTCATTCGACGCGAACGGCTATCTCACGCTGCGCGATCGGTCGAAGGACGTGGTGATCAGCGGCGGCAGCAACGTCTATCCCCGCGAGGTCGAGGAGGTGCTCATCACGCATCCCGGCGTCGAGGAGGCCTGCGTGGTGGGTGAACCCGACGAGGAATGGGGCGAGGTGGTCGTCGCGTTCGTCGTCGGCGACGTCGATCCCGCCGCGCTCGACGAGCACCTGCTCTCGCGCATCGCCCGGTTCAAGCGGCCCAAGCGCTACGAGTTCGTCGACGAGCTGCCGAAGAACAGCTACGGCAAGGTGCTCAAGCGGGCGTTGCGGGATCGGCTCGCCCATCGGTGAGAATGCCCTGATGGGTATCGAAGGCGGCGTGGACGTCGCAGGCAGTGTGGTGGTCGTGACGGGCGCCGGGTCGGGGATCGGCCGGGCACTGGCAGAGCGGTTCGCCGCGGCGGGTGCGTCGGTGGTCGCCGGCGACCTGCGCGAGGCCGAGGCCACGGCGGACGCGATCACCACGTCCGGGGGCGCCGCCGTCGGTGTCACCGCCGACGCCGCGACGGGCGCCGGAATCGACCAACTGCTCGCCGCGGCGGGTGACGCGTTCGGACCGGTCGACGTCTACGTCGCCAATGCCGGGATCATCGGAGCTTCGGGCATCGGGGACGACGACGACTGGGACCGCATCCTCGACGTCAACCTCCGGGCCCACGTCCGCGCCGCGCAGCGGCTGGTGCCGCACTGGGTGTCGCGGGGACGCGGCCACTTCGTCGGGGTGGCGTCGGCGGCAGGGTTGCTGACCCAGATCGGCGCCGCCGGGTACTCGGTGACCAAGCACGCCGCGGTCGGCTTCGCCGAGTGGCTGTCGATCACGTACGGCGAGCAGGGCGTCGGCGTCTCCTGCGTGTGCCCAATGGGGGTCGACACTCCCCTGCTGACCGACATCACGGACTCGGTCGACCCCGCCGCCCGGATGGCGGCCGCAGCGGTCCGCAACGCCGGCGCCGTGGTCGGGCCGGCCGACGTCGCCGACCTCGTGGTCGAGGCGGTGCGCACCGGGACGTTCCTGGTGCTGCCCCATCCAGAGGTGCTCGACATGTACCGGCGCAAGGGTGCGGACTACGAGCGCTGGCTCGCCGGCATGCGGCGGTATCAGGCGACGCTCGGCGAATAGCCCTGTCCCGCACGGTGATTGTCGCTCGACTTCTCAGGGTGCTCTCATGATCGGTGTCGCCAAACCCTTAAGGTGCGAACGTATGTTCGATGCATGGGGATGGGGGACGTCACCGACGCGCTCACGGCGTTGCGCACCGCGCACGCCGCGCTGGCCGCGTGCGACCCATCCGAGCTGACCGCGACCGAAGTGCTCACCGTCCTCGACGACCTCGAGGACCTGACCCGCCGGCTGCCCGCCCAGCAGCACCGCCTGCTGACCGCCCTGCAATCCCACGGCGCCCCGGCCGACCTGGGCGCGAAGTCCTGGCGCGACGTGCTGGCCACCCGGCTGCGGATCAGCCGCCCCGAGGCCGGCCGACGCCTACGCGACGCCGCCCTGCTCGGCCCGCGACGCACCCTCACCGGCGACCCCCTCGAACCCGTCCTAGCCCGCACCGCCGCCGCCCAAGCCGACGGTGTGCTCAACCCCGAGCACGTCGAGGTCATCCGCAAGACCATGACCCGCCTACCCGCCGCCGTCGACGCCCCCACCCGCACCGCCGCCGAAACCGACCTGGTCCGCATCGCCGCCGGCATCGCCCCCGACGAACTCGACCACGTCGCCGCCCGCCTACTCGCTCTGCTCGACCCCGACGGCGCCGCCCCCGACGACACCGACCGCCACCGCCAACGCCGCCTGTCCTACCGCCAACGCCCCGACGGCATGGTCGACCTCACCGCCTGCCTCACCCCCACCGCCTGGGCCACCCTGGAAGCCGTCTTCGCCCGCTGGGCCGCCCCAGGCATGTGCCACCCCGATCACCCCGACCCCCAAACCAGCGGCACCCCCAGCCACGCCCACCTCGACACCGACACCCGCACCGTCTCCCAACGCCGCCACGACGCCCTGCACGCCATCGGCCGCGCCGTCCTGACCAGCGGACGACTCGGACAGCACAACGGGCTACCCGCCACCATCATCGTGCGCACCACCCTGCAAGACCTGCGCCACGCCGCCGGGATCGCCGTCACCGCCGGCGGATCCACCCTGCCCACCGCCGACGTCCTGCGCCTGGCCAGCCACGCCCACCACTACCTCGCAGTCTTCGACCACACCACCGGCGCCGCACTCAACCTGTTCCGCAGCCGCCGCACCGCCTCACCCGCCCAACGACTGATGCTCATCGCCCGCGACGGCGGCTGCACCAAACCCGGCTGCACCGCCCCCGCCTACGACTGCCAAGCCCACCACGCCACCGCCGACTGGTTCCACGGCGGCAACACCAACGTCGACGACCTCGCCCTGGCCTGCGGCCCCGACAACCGCATGGTCGCACCCCACCGCTGGACCACCACCATGATCAACGGCCAACCCCACTGGACCCCACCCCCAGCACTCGACACCGGCCAAACCCGCACCAACACCTACCACCACCCCGAACACCTCCTCCGCCCCCCAGACGAGGACCCGGCAACGCTGTTCGACACCGCCGACGGCGCCGCACCGCCGCCGCCCGCGCGGGACGAAGCCGACACCGACGGCACCGCACCGCCGCCCACGCCGGACGCAGCCGACGACCCACCGGGCGGACCCGAACCACCCGATGCCGCCCTCGCCTGGCTGGCCTGACCCCGAATACCGGGTAGCAGGTAGTGACTGCTGGCGTCAGCCGCAATGACGCCGACGGGTCCTGCGACGAGAGTCGGCGGTGTGTCGCACAGCCCACGCGACCCCGTCCTCACCTGGCGGGGCACTCCCATCACGCGCCGCTCACTGCTGGCGGGCCTCGGCGCGGTCGGCGCCTTCCTTGCCGTCGACTTCGGAGCCGTCGCCTACGCCAACGACTGGATCGCCGCGGGCGCCTCGAAGACCCGGCGGACCTTCATCGACGCCTTCCACGCCGTGTACGGCAGTCATCCGGGCTTCCGCAGGAATCACGCCAAGGGCGTCGCCGTCACCGGCTACTTCGACGGCAACGGCAACGGAGCGGAACTCTCCAGGGCCGCCGTCTTCGAGGCGGGCCGTACCCCCGTCACGGGGCGGTTCTCGCTGGCCGGCGGCAACCCCTTCGGCGCCGACGACCCGGCGACGGCCCGCGGGTTGGCCCTCGCCTTCGGCTTCCCCGGTCCTCGGCAGTGGCGCACCGCCATGCTGAATCTGGCGGTCTTCCCCGACAACTCGCCCCAAGGCTTCTACGACCGACTGGTGGCCGGCAAGCTGGTGCAGGGCACTGGCAAGCCCGACCCGGACGCCATGAAGCGCTTCCTTGCGGCGCATCCGGAGACGGTCGCCGCCACCGCCGTCAACAAGAAGCACCCGCCCACGGCCGGCTTCGCCGACAGCACCTACTCGAGCCTCAACACGTTCTTCTTCGTCGACGACCGCGGCACGCGCACTCCGGTGCGGTGGTCGCTGACGCCACTGCAGTCCGCGGGGACCGCGACCGGTGACGACGGACTCTTCGACGCACTCGTCCGTCAACTCGGCGCCGGCCCCCTGCGGTGGCGGATGCTGCTCACCGTCGGCGAGCCGGGCGACCCGGTGAACGACGCGACCCTGCCCTGGCCTCCCGGGCGGCGCGCCGTCGACGCCGGCACCCTGACGCTGACGGCCGCGGAGACCGAGGCGCCGGGCAACGCACGCGACGTGAACTTCGACCCGCTCGTGCTACCCGACGGCATCGAACCGTCCGACGATCCGCTGCTCAGCGCGCGCTCCGCGGTCTACGCGGCGTCCTACCGGGCACGCACGGGCGAGCCGAAGTCCCCGTCCGCGGTGCAAGTCGCGCAGGTAGCCCGGTGACCGCGCCGGCTCGCCATCCGGTGCGGACGCGGATCCTGCACTGGCTGACCGCGATACTCGTCTTCGCCGCCCTGTTGATCGGCTTCGCGATGGTGAACGCGCTGGGGTCGTATGCGGCGCTGGTGGGCGTGCACATGACTCTGGGGGTGCTGATCCTCGCGATCGTGGTCGCGCGCATCGCCAACCGGTTCACGCACCGCGTGCCCCCGCTCCCCGACACCGTGGGCCCTCTCGAACGCCGGATGGTGTGGGGGTCGGAGATCACGCTGTACGGGCTCCTGCTCGCCCAGCCGCTGGTCGGGTGGGCCATGGTGTCGGCGGCCGGCAGGCCGGTCACGGTGTTCGGCGGCTGGCCACTGCCGCGCATCGCACCGTTCGACGCCGACGTGTACTTCGTGCTGCGGCAGACGCATTCGGTGTTGGCCTACCTGCTGGTGCTCGTCATCGCCGCGCACGTCAGCGCGGTCCTGCTGCACACGCTGACGTTGCGCGACCGGATGCTCCGACGAATGGTGTGACCCCGACGGCGGGTCGTCTACCCCAACGGTGCGATGTCCTCGGGACGCTCCGGCGTGCCCCGCGAGAGTCGGCCGCGACGCACCTTGCGCCGCTCGACGAGGTGCCACGCCAGGCCGGCCACCACCAGGAGGACCGCGAGGCCCACCGCGGTCAGCGCCGCGCCGCGGTCACCCGTGGCGAAACCCGTCAAAGCACCGGCGAAGGCGAACAGGGCCAACGCGAGCATGACGTAACCGGGCCACCGCAGCGAATCCTTGATCGCCTCGCCGGCGACCGGTGACTGGGTGGGCAGAACGCGTGGTGTCATCTTCTTCTCGGTCATGGTGATTGGACGGTCCCGGCGGGCAATTGCGGTCTCCCAGCGCATGTGATGGTCCGCACGCACACGCCAATGTGACGCCTTCCTGAACAACTCGTTCACTTGCGACTCCAGGGGCGCATCCCGGGTAGTCGCGCTCCATGTCAGACCGGATCGTCGTCACCGGCGCGTCGAGCGGAATCGGCCGAGAGGTCGCGCTGCACTTCGCCACGCTGGGCAACCGCCTCGTCCTCGCCGCACGCGGCGAGGATGCCTTGCACACCGTCGCCGAGGAATGTCGCCGGGCCGGCGCCACGGACGTGCTGGTGCACCGGACCGACATCACGTCCACCCAGGACGTCGAGGCGCTCGTCGAAGCATCGTGCACCCGGTTCGGCGGTGTCGACACGGTGGTGCAGAACGCCGCGGTCGCGGCGTTCGGGCCGTTCCTCGACATCCCCGCCGACGTCTTCGACCGCATCGTCGAGACCAACGTCGTCGGTGCGGCCAACGTGGCCCGCGAGGCCATGCGACAGTTCCGCCGTCAGGGACACGGCCGGCTGATCGTCATCGGGTCCCTCCTCGGTCACGCCGCCGTGCCCTACATGAGCCCGTACGTCGTCAGCAAGTTCGCCGTGGCGGGACTGGTCCGGACGTTGCGGCAAGAAGCTCGCCGGCTTCCCGGCGTCACGGTCCACGGCATCTACCCGGGTGCCGTGGACACCCCGGTGTACGACCGCAGCGCCAACTACTTCCCGGCGCCGCCCGCCGAGCGTTCCCGCGGTGGTCGGGGACTGCTGGCGCGTGTCAGCGCCGCACGGTCGGAGTCACGCCACCCGTTCGTCATCCCCGCCGAGGTGTCCGCCGCGCGGGTGGCCCGGGCCGTGGTGCGGGCGTCGCGTCGGCGCCGCTCGAGTGAGCGGCAGATCGGATGGCCGAACCGGCCGATGCTCTCCACCTACCGGATCGCGCCCCGCTTCTTCGACCTCGTCGCCGATCCCCTCGTCCGGATGGGCAGCTTCGCGCGGTCGGGCGGATCGGCGAACGCCGGGACCGTCTTCGAGCCGGCCCAGCGCTAGCCTCCGCGAGGGATCCCGCCGCTACCCGCGGCTTCGCTGTGTCTGCATCACCGGGTTTTCGTACCATCCGTCGTGTCAGCATGGCGAACAGTGACTTCTCAGCCGCGAGTCCGCCTAGGTGGTCTTCACCTCGTGTTTCATCCGTTCACTACACCCGCTCACGCACTGGCAGAAAATCTACGCATGTGACCATTCAGTCATAGACGAGCAAATCCGCGGCATAGCTGTCATGCTCGGTCCATGTCGAAGAGCGCTGCCGCGAAGATGGGCCGCCCACCGTCGGACGAGTCGGCAATCACCCGGCGGCGGATCGTGGACGCGGCGCGCGTAGAGATCGTCGACCGCGGCTACGCGGGCGCCACGTTCGACCTCATCGGCACCCGCGCCGGGCTCACTCGCGGCTCCGTGCACTACCACTTTCCGAACAAGCAAGCGCTGTTCCTCGACGTGGTCGAGCAGGCCGAGGCCGATGTCCTCGCGGCCGTGAGCGCGCTCGCCGAGACGCCCGGGGACACGCTGCTGGCCGAACTCTCCGACTGCGTGCTCGCGATCACCGCGATCGACGACGACCACTCCACGGCTGCCCTCGTCGTGTCCCTCATCTCGAACTCACGCCGTCCCACCCACCGCAGGCACCGGGCCGTCCTCGACCGCATCATCGATGCGATGAACGGTCACGTCGCCGCCTTGCTGGCGCGTGCCATCGAGCGGGGCGAGATGCCCGCCGACGTCGATGCCGGCGCCTGGACGTCGGCGTGCACCGCGATGGTGTGGGGCATGTGCGCCTACTGCGGCCTCTTCGGCGACGTCCTGTTCGACGACGCGGCCGATCACCACCTCGTCGCCGACCGTCTCGGACGATTGCTCACGGGCCCGGCCGTCGCGGGCCGCGCGAGCTGAGGAGTCCCGCAGTAGCGTGCCAGTGATGCACGCACCGCGACCGAGGGACGCCGCAGGATGAGCCGGGACGAGCATGCTCCGCGCGCGGTCGCGCAGGCGGATCTCGACGACCTCCGCCAGCGGCTCGAGGCGTACCGGCGCGTCGCCCTGCCGACGGGTTTCGGCTGGGAACGCGGAGTGGACGGCGACTATCTCGCCGACCTGCTCGACCATTGGGCGACCGCTTACGACTGGCGCCGGCACGAGGACCGCATCCGGGCGCTGCCGTGGACGCTCACCGGCGCGGACACCGACACACCGGTCCGGGCCGTCCACCAGCGCGCCGACCGGGCCGGCGGCGCCGCCGTGCTCCTATTGCACGGATGGCCGGACTCCATCCTGCGATTCGAACGAGTGCTCCCCCTGCTGTCGGACGTCGACGTCGTCGTCCCGGCGCTGCCCGGCTACCCGTTCGCTGCCGAGACGGCGCGCCGGGGACACTCCGCTGCGGCCGCGGCGGACGCCATCGCCGACGCGATGGCCGAACTCGGCTACGACCGTTACGTCGTCTCGGCGGGTGACGTCGGCTGCGACGTCGCCGAGGTGCTCGCCGACCGCCACGCCCGCCACGTCGCCGCTCTGCACCTCACCGACGTCTCGCAGTACCGCTACCTGGTGAACCCGCCGACCGACGTCACCGAATCCGAACGCGCGTACATGGCTCACGGCCATCGCTGGCAGGACGCCGAGGGCGGGTACATGCACCTGCAGAAGACCAAGCCGCACACCGTGGCCGTCGCCCTCGGCGACTCCCCGGCGGGGCTCGCCGCCTGGATCCTCGAGAAGCTGCGCTCCTGGACCGACTGCGGCGGCGACGTCGAGAGCGCCTTCACCCGGGATGAGTTGCTGACGTGGATCACCGCCTACTGGGTCAGCGGAGCGATCGGCACGTCCTTCACGCCCTACGTCGAGAGCGGCGCGAAACCCGACCGCGGCGTCCAGATCCCGACGGCTTTCACGATCTTCCCCAAGGACCTCGTCAACGCGCCGCGCGAATTCGCCGAGCGGTTCTTCGACGTCCGGTCGTGGGTCGAACATTCTCGCGGCGGGCACTTCGCGGCCTGGGAATGTCCTGCCGAGTACGCAGACGGCGTGCGGACCGCGATCGGCCTGACGTCCGATCGGCCTGCGCCGTGATTCGCGCGCTGGGCCGCCAAGGGGATGAGCGCGTCTAACCCGACGCGATCAGGACCGGGCAACGGTGCAGCCGCACGAATTGCGGTGATGGAAAGCCGTCGGCACGTGGATGCGCTGCAGCGGATCGTCGTGACCGGCGATGCGGCGCAACAGCAGCGCGGCAGCGGTGGCGCCGATCGTCGTCACGTCCTGCGCGGCCGCGGTGAGCTTGGGTTCGAAGGAGTCCGCCCATTCGAAGTCGTCGTAGCACGCGAAGGCCACGTCACCGGGTATCGAGAGACCCAACCCCGTGACGGCCTTGAGCGCGCCGATCGTCATGGCGTTGTTCATCGACACCAGCGCGGTCAGGCGGTCGTCCCGCGCCAGCAGCGCACGCACCTCGCGCTCGGCCACGTCGGTGTTCGACTCACCGTCGACGATCAGCGCCCGGTCCACGGCCAGACCGCGGTCGGCCAGCGCCGCCACGTAGCCGTCGAAACGCTCACGGGTGGACGAGATTCCGGCGATCCCCCGCACGACGGCGATGCGGCGGTGCCCCAGGTCGAGCAGATGCCCGGTCAGCATGCGCGCCGAGGCGACGTTCTCCGGGCCGACCTGGTCGCAATCGAGGTCCGCGCTCCGGTCGATCAGCACCAGCGGCGTGCGCGAGCGTGCGATCGCCGGCAGGTTGACGGCCTCGGAGCCGGGGGCAGGCGCCACGATCATCCCGTCGACCTGTCGATCGAGCAGCGAATCGGTGACGCGCCGCTCCGATTCCACCTCGTCGTGCGAATCCCCCACGATGAGCACGTATCCGGCGTCGGACAGCGCACGCTCCACGGCGTGCACCAGGTTTCCGAAGTACGGGTTGGTCAGCGCCGAGATCGACAGCCCCACGGTGTGGGTGCGACCACCGGCGAGCGCCCGCGCGGCGACGTTGCGTCGGTAGCCGGTCTCGACGATGGCCGCCTCGACGCGTTGGCGCGTCGCCGCGTCCACCTTCCGGGTGCCGTTGAGGACGTGGGAGACCGTGGAGGCGGAGACGCCGGCGAGGCGGGCGACGTCACCCATCGTGGTCATGGCAGGCGCACGATGCGGTCGGCGCGTGCCGCGGTCGATTCGATGAGCTGTGCATTGCGCTCGTCGGACCCGAGCGCCCAGAACTGCGCCTCCTCCGGCGTCTTGCCGTAGGCCTCGTGGCGGCGCACCAGACGCTCGTGCCGGACGTCGGTGTCGGGAGCCAGGAACCACACGTCGTCCACGCAGGCGCGCGCCGCAGGCCACGCGCCGGTATCGAGCAGGAGGTAGTTTCCCTCGGTGACGACCAGGGGCGTGCTCGACGGGACGGGGATGGACGAGCCGATGGGTTCTTCGATCTCGCGGCGGAACCGGGGCGCGTAGATCACGGCGTCGCCGGCGTCCTGCGCGCGCAGGGCGGCGAGCAGTCGCGCATAGCCGCCGTCGTCGAACGTGTCGTAAGCGCCCTTGCGGTCCCGGCGGCCCAGGGCCAGCAAGACCTCGTTCGCCAGGTGGAACCCGTCCATCGGGACCAGCACGGCGACGTCGGGCCCGAGCGCGGTCACCAATTGCTCGGCGACGGTGGACTTTCCGGCGCCCGGCGCGCCGGTGAGCCCGAGGATGCGACGCGCACCGGGGACGACGAGCGCCCCGGCCCACGTGACGAGGTCCGCCAGTGTGGCGTCCTGGACGTCCCGATCGATGCTCACCGTGCACGCCTTCGAGGATTGGGCAGTTCGTCGAGCCAGGCACGCGGACCGACTCGGGAACACCGTAGTGCCGCCACGCGCGCCGCGCGATCGATGCGGTCCGCTACGTCGCCGCCGGGCTCGGCGGCGTGGAAGCAGTACGCACCGTGGAACGCATCTCCGGCGCCGAGAGTGTCGACGGCGTCGACGGCCGGCACCGGCACGGTGCCGCACCGACCGCCCGACCACCATTCGACCGGGTCTCCGCCGTGGGTGATCACCACGGTCGCCACCCCGCCGTCGACGAGCGCCGTCGCGGTCGAGGCCGACGTCTCGGCGTTCGGTACGCGAAAGTCGTCGGAGCACACCACGTCGGTCGCGTGCGGCAGGACGTCGGCCAGCACCGGCTTCCATCGGCCCGCGTCCACGACGACGGGAACGGACCGCGCTTCAGTCGTACGGACGGCGGCACGGGCCAGCATCGGGTGGTGCCCGTCGACGAGCATGACGTCGGCGGCCGCGACGAGGTCGGCGAGGCCCGCCGGCGGCTCGGCATCGGAGTGCACGGCGTCCAGCGACACCACCGACCGCTCGCCCGTCGACTCGAGCACCGAGACCGCGGAAACCGGCACCGCCCGCTCCGCTCCCGCGGCCGCATCGACGACGTCGACGTGGTGGCGGGAGAGGTCGGCGCGGATCAGGTCTGCGACGTCCCCGTCGCCGAGGGCCGTCAGCAGGGTGGCGCGACCACCCAGCGCGGCGAAGGTGACCGCGGCGTTGGCCGCGGGCCCGCCGGCTGCCACGAATTGCGCCGTTGCGGTGACCTTCTCGTTCACCGCCGGCGCCTCGGTGATGCGGTGCACGACGTCGAGGGTCGCCAATCCGACGAACAGTCCGGCGGGGGCTCGCTCAGAGTCCGGCGCGTTCCTCATCGGTCGGCTCCTCCGCCCCGGTCATGAGTGCCACCACCTCGGACATCGTGCGGCGGCGGGGGTCGACCACCCCGGCACGCTGCCCGAGCCGGTGGATGTGGATGCGGTCGGCGACCTCGAAGACATGCGGCATGTCGTGGCTGATCAACACCACCGGGATGCCGCGTTCGCGGATGGACCGGATGAGGTCGATGACCTGTCCGGACTCGCGGACGCCGAGCGCGGCCGTGGGCTCGTCCATGATGATCACGCCGCGGCCGAATGCGGCCGCCCGCGCGACTGCCACGCCCTGCCGCTGCCCACCGGACAACGTCTCGACGGCCTGGTTGACGTTCTTGATGCCGATCTTCAGCTCCGCAAGGTGCCGGGCCGCCTCCGCGCGCATCCTGGGCATGTCCAGGAGACGGAACACGGTGCCGGCGAGTCCTTTACGCCGCAGCTCGCGCCCGAGGTAGAGGTTCGACGCGATGTCGAGCGCGGGCACGACGGCGAGGTCCTGGTACACCGTCTCGATTCCGGCGGCCCGGGCGTCGCGCGTGTTCTTGAACGACACGGCTTCGCCGTTGACGAGGATCTGTCCGGCGTCGGGGATGACGGCACCGGCCAGCGCCTTGATGAGGCTGGTCTTGCCGGCTCCGTTGTCGCCGATGACCGCGAGCACCTCGCCGGCGCGCAACTCGAAGTCGGCACCGTTGATCGCCGTCACGTTGCCGTACTTCTTGACCAGGCCGCGCGCTTCGAGGACGGGAGCGCCGGTCATCGGGACCTCCTGCGGGTGAACTGGTCCACCGCCACCGCGACGATGACGAGGACGCCGGTGGCGATGTTCTGGTAGAGGTTGTCGACCCCGGCCTGGGTCAGTCCGTTGCGGAGGACGCCGACGATCAGCGTGCCGACGAGGGTTCCGCCGACGCCGCCGCGGCCGCCGAACAGGCTGGTGCCGCCGATGACGACCGCGGTGATGGTCTCGAGGTTGGCGTTCTGGTAGGCGTTCGGATCCGCGTTGGGGATGCGTCCGAGGGCGGCCCACGCCGCGATGGCGGCGATCACGCCGGTGGTGACGTACACCGACAGCAGCACCCGGCCGGACTTGATGCCCGACAGGTCCGACGCCTGCGGGTTGCCGCCGACGGCGTAGACGTGTCGCCCCCAGGACGTCTGGGACAGGGCGAACCACATGACGACGTAGACGAGCAGCATCACGACGACGCCGAAGGTGGTGGAGAACGAGCCGATGCGGAAGGACGTGCCCAGCAGGGTGAGGGGTCCCGGTTCCACGCGGTAGGTCTCGGAGCCGGCCAATAGGCGGGTGGCCGCCTGGATGGCGGTGAACGTCCCGAGCGTCACGATGAACGGCGGCAGGCGCAGGCCGGTGACGAGGCCGCCGTTGACGGCTCCGAGGACCACGCACACCAGCAGCGTCGACCCGAGCGCCACGACCGGCCCGGTCGCTCCCGCCGTCTGCGCCAACACGATCGTGCCGAGCACGGCCACCGCACCGATCGAGAGATCGATGCCGGAGGTGAGGATGATCAGCGTCTGCCCCACGGCGAGGATGCCGATGACGACCGATTGCTGCAGGATCAGCGACACGTTCTGCGGCTCGAGGAAGGAATCCGAGACCGCACCGAAGACGATGATCGCGATGACGAGGGCGACCAGCGGGCCGAGCAGCGGTTCACGGAGCAGATTGCCCACGGTGAACCGGCTCGACACCGGCGGAGTCGCCGTCTCGGGGGCGCCAGTGGTCATGTCGTGGCTCAGCCCCAGCAGTTCTGTTCGCCCCAGGCGGTGTCCTTGGACTCGACGCCCGGCATCGGCTTGTCGGTGACGAGCTGCGAACCGGTGTCGTTGAATCCGCTCGGCTTCGTGCCGTCCTTGGCGAACGTCACGACCGCCTGGACGCCCAGTTCCGCCATCTCGGCGGGGAATTGCAGCACCGTCGCACCGATCTTGCCGGACTTGACGTCCGCGATCCCGGTGCAGCTGCCATCGATCGAACCGATGGTGATCTGCCCGGTGCGGTTCGCGGACTGGATCGCCTGGTAGGCACCGGCGGCCGCGGGCTCGTTGATCGTGTACAGCGCATTGATCCGCGGGGCGCGCTGCAGGATGTTCTCCATCGCGGTCTGCGCCTTGGTCTGATCGCCGTTGGTGTTCTCCTGTCCGACGATCTCCGGCGAGTCGTTGGTGATGCCGAAGCCCTCGAGGAAGCCGTCGTGACGGAAGGTGTCGACCGTGCCGCCGGGCGTCCCGTCGAGCATCACGACCTGCGGTGCGGCGTTGCCGATGGCGGCCCGCACCCACTTGCCCTGGCTGACGCCCGCAGCCTTGTTGTCGGTGGCGAACGTCGCGTCCACGGCGTCCTCGGGATCGGTGGCGGTGTCGAGGGCGATGACGACGACGCCGGCATCGCGCGCCTTCTTGATCGCGTCGAGCACACCCGTCGAGGAGTTCGGCGTGATGAGGATGCCCTTGACGCCTTGGCCGACCATGTTTTCGATCGCCGAGACCTGCCCTTCGTTGTCGCCGTCGAATGCGCCTGCGAGCGCGACGAGTTGCGCTCCGTCCTTGTCGGCTTGAGCCTGCGCCGCCTCGCGGAGCTTCACGAAGTAGGGATTCGAGTCGGTCTTGGTGATGAGTCCGACCTTGACGCTGTCCGACCCGGATCCGCCGCAGGCGGTCAGGCCGAGGACCAGCGATCCGGCGACCAGCGCCGCCCCCACTGCGCGGGTTCTCGACGCACGCTGCATGACCATGTGGACTCCCTCGTCCCGGTGCGACGCGGACCGCGTCGCGGCTCCGTCGGACGATAGGCTCTAGGCAAGCGCTTGCGCATGCGCTTTCGCGAAATTGGTCTCAAGCCGGCGCGGTCGCGATCAGGTCACAGGCGCCGAACGTCGAGGGCCGTCTCGACCGCCGCGCCGCCGCGCCGCTCGACGCGGTATGCGCCCGCGGTTGGGTGCTCGGCGACCGCCTCCACGAAGTCGGTGCCGCGGTAGAGCACCCCGGCTCCGTCGTCCGTCGCGTACGCGGTGGGCAGCACCCCGTCGCCGACGAGTCGGTGCAGCAGGGGACGGCGCCGGGCTTCCGAGTCGTAGTGCACCCCGTTGCCGTACGGCACGAAGCCGAGCCCGTCGGTGACGGGCCGGAGGTCGGGCCCGAAGGAGTCGGTGGTACCGCCGGCGTGCCAGCAGATCGACCCGGCGGAGATCCCGGTCAGCACGACTCCGGCCTGCCACGCCGCGCGGAGGGCGTCATCGAGTCCGTGCAGCCGCCACATCGCGAGCAGGCCCGCGACGCTGCCGCCGAACACCCAGACCACGTCCTGCTCGAGCAGGTGCGCGGCGACGTCCGCCACGTTGGGCATCGGGAAGAGCGACACGTGTGACGGAGCGAAGCCGCGTGTCCACGCCGCCTCGGCGAGGTAGTGCAGGACGGCCGAGTCGTCGCCCATCGCCGTGGCCAGCAGGCACATTCGCGGACGCCGCCCGGTGGCCCCGGACAGCTCGACCGCATGATCCGTCAATGCGGTGAAGGCGAGGCGGGTGCGGACACCGTCGCCGATTCCGCCGCTGGTGGCCAGGATCGTGGGCTCGTCGGCAGGCATGCCTGCGACGGTAGAGCGAGCGTGCGGGCGTGACAACGGGGTTCCGGGGAACGGCGGCCGACTCCTCGGCCTCCCACTCTCACCATAACGCCGGGGTGGGGGCTTGCGGCAAGACCCCGGGTGTGGCGCAGGATCGTCCGGCGCACCAGCAAGACGGGGAGGGTTTCGATGGCAGAGATGGCCGATACGCCGGAGCGGTTTCAGGTGCACGAGTCGGGGGCGTACTTCCACGGCACGAAGGCCGACCTACGGATCGGGGACTACCTCGAGCCGGGGCACGCATCCAACTACCGGCCCGGACACGTCGCGAACCACGTGTACATGACGAAGGTGTTGGACGGTGCGGTCCTCGCGGCCGAGATGGCGGTCGGTGAGGGCCGCTGCCGCGTCTACGTGGTCGAGCCCGGCGATGACCTCGAGGACGACCCCAACGTCACCGACAAGAAGTTCCCGGGCAACCCGACCCACAGCTACCGCAGCCGGCTTCCGGTGAAGATCGTCGGCGAGGTCACCGACTGGGTGGGGCACTCGCCGGAGTACCTCGCCGCGTTCCGCGCGGGATTGGACGCGATCCGGCGTACGGGCACCGCGGTCCTCTACGACTGACGACTCGGCGTCCACGGACTCAGCAGGTCGTCGGGCGTCGCGGTTTCAACGAAACGCGCGGCATTCGAGGCGAATTCGGCGTCCGCCGTCACGAACGCGTCCGCCTGCAGCCGGGTGAGGGCGATGTACTCGGCGCGGTAGGTATCCGGCCAGTCCAACTCGGCGGCGATCCGCCACGCGTGCTGCTGCAGTGATCGGTCCCCGAGGAGACGGATCCGCAGGCGGCGGATGCCGTCGAGGACCTCCCGTCCGGCGCGTTCGTCGATCCGACCGCGGCGCACCGCGTCGTACACCAGAGCCAGAGCCTGCGAACGCAGCAGGGTGGGAGCAGTCAGGCTGTGCTCGGGCGGGATGACGGCGCTCGTCGTGACGAGGTTGATCGCGAGCGGTGCATCGATGACGAACGTCGACATACCGAGACCATCGCACGGGACGAGGCGCGCGTCACACTCCGACGCGGCCGACATCATGCACAATCGGGGTCCCGGGCTTACCGAATCGACGCTCGACGCGGGATGATCCGGCCATGCGGCTTTCACGGGATACGGCTCTGCTCTGCGCAGTTGGCGCGACGTCGGCGATGTCGGCGGTCGCACTCGCCGCACCGGCGGCCGCCGAGGTCGAGGACTACCTGCCCAACCTACAACCGAAGTACGTCTACTTGAGTTCGCAGCAGTTGATGAACCTGGGGCACCGCGCATGCGCCATCGTGGGAAGCGGGCAGTCTGGCGCCGTCGCTGCCATCGCGCTCGAACGCGAGGCGGGACTCGAGGCGCCGGTGGCCTTCGACATCGTCAAGAACGCGGTCCTACACCTCGGCTGCTGAGCCCGGTGCAGCTCGTCAGTCGGTGACCAGCGTCCGCAACGTCGATGACGCGAAGCGTTCGCCGATGATGCGGTGCGTCGCCGCATCCGGATGCAGTTCATCCGGTAGCGGGTGGGTCTGCGCGTCGTCCGGCCCGTAGAGCGACAGTCCGTCGAGGTAGGAGATCCGTGGGTCGGCGACCCTACGCCGCGTCACGATCTCCGACAGCTGCTCGCGGATCCATACCAGGCTCAGACGCCCGAGGCCGCCGGGTGCGTCCACGTCGGCCGGGTTGCCCGTCGCCACGAAGCGGACGACGCCCCTGCCGAGGGCGTCCACGTCGAAGGCCCCCGGGCCCGGCGTCGTTTCGTGGATGGGGCAGTACAACGGGCCGACGACCACCAGCGGAACGTCCGGGTGCCCGTCGCGGATCGCATCGAGGAAGCCATGCACGGCGGGCCCGAAGGCACGCTGGCGGAACAGATCTGCGTTGACGAGGTTGATTCCCACCTTGACGGTGACGACGTCCGCGGGTTGATCCCGGATGGCGCGTGCGACGAACGGATCGAGGAGTGCGCTGCCGGAGAACCCCAGGTTGACGAGGTCGACGCCGGCGAGCGCGGCGGCGATGGCCGGCCACGTCGTGCTGGGACTCGCCGCATTGGAACCCTGACTGATGGAACTCCCGTAGTGGACCCACCGCTTCCGCGTGGTGACGGGAATGCTCGCCGGTGCGTCGGTGCGCAGGGCGACCACCTCGATGCGTTCGTAGTGCGGCAGCCACAGCTCGACGAGCTTCTCCCGTGGTGTCAGGCCGTCGAAGCGGATCGTGGCGACCGGTCCCGGTTCCACGCCGCGGCTCCCCGAGGACGGGTCGACGCGCACCACGTCTCCCCCGTGCGTCGCCGCCTGTGCGGTGAGCCTCCCGTCGACGACCAGGTCGACGGTGCCGGCCGACCGCTCCGGAACCCCCGTCAGCACGACGCGCGTGCGGTGCAGGTCCAGCTCGATCGCCGTGGCGGCCGTCCGGAGGACGACGCGCACCCCCGAGGGTTGCGTCTCGGCACCCAGCAGCTGCGGATCGTCGCACCGATCCCGGGCGTCCTGCGTCAAACGGTGCGGGAGCCAACCTATTTCGGTGCGCTCGAGATCGGCCATGCCTCGCAGCAAGCCGTCATCGACGCGATGCTCGATCAGTGGGCACCTCCAGCATCCGCTCGTTCGCCTCGTCGGCGCCGCGCCGCTTCGCCACGCGCACCGCCCAGTACACCACCAGCAGTCCGAGACCGAGCAGCGGATAACCCATGGCGATGCGTGCGACGGCCAGCCACCCGGTGGATCCCTCGTCGTAAAGCCAGTGCTGGACGATGAAGCGTGCGGCGAAGACGAGGGCGAACGCCAGCGTCGCCACGTCGAACGCATGCAGGACCACCCGGTCGCTCCGCCACGCCGGATGCGGACCCGCACCGCGCAACGCGTTCCAGATCACGCCGACGAGCGGTCGCCGGACCAGCAGGGACACCGCGAGCACGGTAGTCATGACGAGGCTGAACCAGATTCCGGGCAGGAAGTAATCTTGCGCCGATCCCGTGTAGAAGGCGATCAGGGCGGCGACGACGACGCCGAGCAGTCCGGAGACGGCCGGCTGGATCGGCTGTCCGCGCAGCAGTCGAAGCACGATGAGGCCGGCATTGGCCCCGACCGCCACGATGACGGCGGCATCGAGTCCGGCGACCGCGTTGACGACGACGTAGGCGAAGGTCGGGATGGCGGCGAGCACCAAACCCGATACACCGCCCACTTTCTCGAGCGGCGTTTCGCCCGCCCCGCGTTGCGCGCGCTGCTCAGCCGGGTGTTCGGCTCGAGGTTCAGATGTGGTCACGTCGTCATCGCACACTCGGACGTAGCGGCATGGTCAAATCGAGACGGTGCACCACAATGGTTTCGTGGCGTGGAGCACCCGGGAACTCGCCGATCTGGCAGGGACCAGCCTGCGTGCCGTACGGCACTATCATCAGGTTGGCCTCCTCGCGGAGCCGGAGCGACGTTCCAACGGTTACAAGCAGTACGGCGTCGAACACCTGGTACGGCTGGTGCGCATCAAGCGCCTGGTGGATCTCGGCTTCTCGCTTCCCCAGGTCGCCGCGATGGGCGAATCCGACGAGCACCCCGAGCAGGCACTGCGGGATCTCGACGCCGAACTCGGCGCAACGATCGAGCGTCTACGGCGGGTGCGGGAGGAGATTGGACTGCTGCTCGACCGCGCCGCGTCGACCGACCTGCCGCCCGACTTCGTCGCTCCCGACACCGTGGCTCGGCTGAGCGACGCCGACCGCAAGCTGGTCGTCGTGATGAGCCGCGTCCTGGGACCACGTGGCAGACGCGTCTACGCGGAGATGCTGCGCGACAGTCCCGAGGATCCGGCGTCCGCGGAACTCGACCGGCTGCCTCCCGACGCCGACGCGGCGACGCGTGCGCAATTGGCCGAGCGCCTCGCTCCTCACATCCTGGCCGTGCAACGGGCACATCCCGGGCTGAACGATTCCCGTGCGGATGCTCCGCGCGGTAAGCGGTTCGCGGACAGCGTGATCGGTGCTGCGTTGAGAGATCTGTACAACCCGGCGCAGCTCGACGTGCTGCGGCGGATCGGTGTCATCCTGCGCAGCCGGAACGCCGAGTCGGAGGACGGCGGCGCCGAGGACCGCACGCAACGGACGTAGTCAACGACGACCGCGAGGAACCGCTACGCGTCGACTGGCGTTGCGTCGACCGCTGTCCGCTTTCGGCCCCATCAAGGCTTCGAGGCCGGCGAGCGCCAGGTCGACGACGGTGTCCAGCCTCGCCTGCGAGACACCTCCCGCAGCGTCCACGGCGAGACCCTGCCCGACCGTGACGGCGTATCCCGCCAACGCCGCCGGGTCGATGCGCGCCGCGTCCTTGGTGCCCGCGAGGGCCTTCGCCACCGCGGCCTCGATGCCGTGCCGGTAGTCGGCGAGGAGTTGCGGTATGTGGGAGTTGCTCGGGGCGCAGGACAGACCGCCCTGGATGGAGAGGCACCCCGGCACGCTTCCCGCGCGCACGTGGGCCGCGGTGTCGCGCAGATAGGACTCGATGACCTCGTATGCCGTGGGGCGCACCAACAGTCCGCCGAGTCGTTCGTGATAGGTCGTGCCGTAGCGCTCCAACGCGCGGACGAAGAGTTCCTCCTTGCTGCCGAACACGGCGTACAGGCTCGGCCTGTTGATGCCCATGGCCTGCGTGAGTTCGGCGAGTGAGGCACCTTCGAAGCCGAGGCGCCAGAACACGTCGATGGCACCGTCGAGCGCTCGACCTTCGTCGAAGGCCCGCGGCCGGCCTCCCGCGTGATGCTGCCCTTCGCCCATCTCGTCGATGGTAGTCGGCCCTCGCCGTGCGATACCGATCGGTACAAAACTGCTACAGTCGCGTTGACAACCGATCGGTACAAAACTGGAGGAACGCATGTCGGATCTGACGGGCAAGGTCGCACTGGTTACGGGGGCCACGTCGGGAATCGGCCTTGCCGGCGCACGCGCACTGGCGCAGCAGGGGGCCTACGTCTTCCTGGTGGGCCGCCGTCAGGAAGCCCTCGACGAGGCCGTTCGCGGCATCGGCCCCGACCGCGCGAGCGCCATCCGCGCCGACGTGACCGAGCAGGCCGATCTCGACCACGTCGCCGCCGTCATCGAGGGCTCGGGACGCCGACTCGACGTCGTCTTCGCCAATGCCGGCATCAGCGAAGTCGCCGTCTTGGGCGATCTCACGTGGGAGCACTACCGCAGCATCTTCGACACGAACGTCGGTGGAATCACCTTCGCCGTGCAAGCTGCACTTCCGTTGCTCAACGACGGCGCGTCGATCATCCTGTGCGGTTCGAGTGGCGACGTGAAGGCAGCACCCGGAAACAGTGTCTATGCCGCATCCAAGGCCGCCATCCGATCACTGGCCAGGAGTTGGGCCGCAGAACTCGTCGACCGCAAGATCCGGGTGAACGTCGTCGCACCAGGACTCACGCAGACACCGGGCCTGGCCGACCTGTTCACCGGCGCCGACGATGCCTTGGCTGACCTGACCGCCACGGTGCCCATGCAGCGCCGGGCACGCCCGGAGGAGATCGGCAGCGTGGTGACCTTCCTGGCGTCGGAGAGCAGCTCGTTCATGACGGGTTCGGAGATCTACGTCGACGGTGGGGCCAGCCAGTTCTGACCGGACGCCGTGGCCTTCATCCCCGGCGGTCGCACGCGGACGGCGCCATATCCCGGAAGCCGACGCAGCAACGCGTCGAGTTCCCGGCCTGCCGCCATGACGGTGCCGTCCGGCCGCACGATCGCCGCCGAGGCATGGCCACGGGACAACCACGCGGCCAGGTCACCTTCGGCGACGACGACGCGTGCGCCCCGGTCCGTCGCGCGTGCGCGTTGAGCAGCGGTGGGGACGACCGTCGTGACCACCGCGAAGCCGTCGCCGCGCCGGGTATCGAGGCGGGAATCGTCCTGCAGCAGGGCGTTCGGGCACAGTCGACCGCTCAGTCCCCGTCGCAGGCGGTGCTGCGGCCGCACCAGCGCCGACCGGTGCAGTGCAGGGCTCGTGCTGTCCACGAGCTTGTCGCTCACCCCGGGCACCAGGTGGAGCCGCGGCACGATGGTCCTGCGCAGCGCGTCGCCCATGCGACCGCCGGCCGTCATCGCCCACCCGACGCTCAGCGCCGTGGTGATCATGTAGCGCGCGTGCGGTTTGCGCTCCTGCTCGTAGGAGTCGAGCACCGCCACCGGCAGCTCACCACGCAGGACCCCGGCGAGTTTCCAGGCCAAGTTCGACGCGTCGCGCAGTCCGGCACACAACCCCTGGCCAATGAAGGGCGGGGTGAGGTGGGCGGCGTCGCCGAGCAGGAAGATCGGTCCGCGGCGCCACTCGTCGGCGATCTGCGCGCGGAACGTGTACTCGGCTACCCGGATGACGTCGAGGTCGTGCGGGTCGACGTCCGCCGTCCACGGTCCGATGAGTGGCGCCAGCGCGGCGAGGTCCGCGAAGTCCTCGGCGGCCTCGCCGTCGAGCAGACGAAACTCCCAGCGGTACCGCGTCGCACCGATCCGCATGTAGGTGGCGGCACGGATTGGATCGCAGACCTGATGCACGCCCTCCCACTGCCGAAGATCGGCGGCAGTCGCGACGTCGACGACGAGCCACCGCTGATCGAACCGTAGGTCCTTCATGGTGACGCCGATCCGTTGTCGGACCGTGCTGTTGGCACCGTCGCAACCCAGAACGTAGGCGGCCTCGACGACGTGCTCGGCACCGCTGCCGCGGTCGGCGTAGGTGACGCGCACGCGTCCTCGGTGGTCGTCGACGACGTCGATCACCTCGGCATTGCCCCGCAGAACGGCGTGCGGGTAGTTCGCGAGGTTCTCTCGCAGCAGTCGCTCGAGGTCGGGTTGGTCGTACATGTTCGCTTGCGGATGTCCGTGCGCGCCAACGTCGGTGGTTCGGCCGAACTCGGCGAGCACACGGTGGGACGCGTCGAGGAGGCGCAGGCCGAGCGCGGGACGGGAGACGGCCGCGAACCGTTCGGCGATGCCGAGCCGGTCGACGATGCGCATGACTTCGTCGTCCATGTGCACGGCGCGGGGCTGCGGGTAGACGCCCTCCCATCGATCGAGGATGAGGACGTCGATCCCGTACTGCGCGAGCAGCGTGGCCACCGCGATGCCGCTCGGCCCGGCGCCGATCACCACGACCGGCACGTAGCCGGGGCGGTCGCCGGTCACGCCGACTCGCTCATGCGTCGCCGACCGTCGTCCGCTGAGCACCGAGATCGATGGCACCGTCATCGGTGGCCACCCGCGCCTCCACGACGTCGCCGTGGCGGAGGTACTTCGGGTTTCCCGCTTGGCGCTTGAAGAACGCCTTCCACTTCACCGCCGGGGGCAGCAGCGCGCCGATGATCTCGATCGGCTTGGGCGGAGCGCTCAACGCCGTCCCGGCGGGCGTGCCGGTCAGGACGAGATCCCCCGCGGAGAGGTCCTGGAAGCGGATCAGGGCCTGCAGGGCACGCAGCGGGCGGTAGAGCATGTCCCCCTCGACGAGCGCGTTCTGACGCTCCTCGCCGTTGACGGACAGCCGCAGCCGCAGATCGCCGAAACGTGCGAGTTCCTCGGCGCTCAGCAGAACCAGCGCTGGTCCCACCGGCGTGAAGGTGGGGTAGGACTTGGCCTCGTAGAACTGCGTCTGGGGCAGCTGGATGTCGCGGGCGGAGACGTCGTTGGTGACGACCAATCCTGCGATCACCTCGGCGAGGTTCGCCTCGGTGATCGACGACCCCGCAGCGACGTCGCGGCCGATGACGAGGCCGATCTCGACCTCGTAGTCGAGGAAGCGGACGTGGCTGGGTTTGACGATGTCGTCGAACGGGCCGGTGATGGACGCCGAGGACTTGCGGAAGAACGTCAACGGGGTGGTCTTGGGATCCATGCCTGAATCCCGCACGTGTGACTCGAAATTCGTCATCTGGGCGATGACCCGGCACGGGCGGGTGACCGGAGACGTCAGCCGCAGGTCGGCGACGTCGACCGCCTCGGAGTCGCCGGAACCCGCCGCAGCCTCGATGGCCGCGCGATCGGCGAGCAGTTCGCCGGTGGAGGTCGCGGCGGTGCGGATCCGGTGCGCGAGGTTGCCGTTCCGGACGAACCAGGCATCGGTGGTGCGCAGGATGGAGATGGTCACGAGGTGGCTACTTTCAGCAGGCCGAGGAGGCGGTGGACGTCGAATTCGTTGTCCCGGCGAAGAGCGGTGATCATCGACAGCGCTTCGTCGCGGGCGGATCGGGGGCTGGTGCCCAGGAAGTCCCTGGACACCGGCGGGCCCCACTGGGCGAGGCCGGAGGCGGTGAACGGGGCCCAACCGGGTTCGAGGGAGTCGTCGAAGACGTCGCCGTCGGCGAAGTGCTCGACCAGGAATCCGTCCGGGTCGCGCCAGTAGTCGAAGAGCTGGCTGCCCTGGATGTGCCGGCCGATCCCCCAGGAGCGAAAATAACCTCGTTCCGCGAGGTATTCGCCACCGGCGGCAAGGGCGTCGAGGTCGGCGACCTGATAGGCGGAGTGCACGTAACGGTTCTGCGGGCCGAGCGCCATCGCCAGCGAGTGGTGATCGGTCGGCGTCGCGCCGCGGTCGCAGCGGATGAAGCCCATGGTGGGGCCGCGCTCACGCTGACCGGGGAAGTACAGGAAGTCGCTGACGATCATCCCGAGGTTGTCGAGGTACCAGTCCAGGGCCTGCCGATACCGGGTGGACTGCAGCACCACGTGCCCGAGCCGCTGCACGCGCGCCGGTACCCGCAGCGGGCGCTGCGTGGCGTTGGTCCGTACGACCTCGTGGCCGGCGTTGACTGCCAACGGTCGCTGCGCGGGCAGCGCCGGCAGATCGCGCATCCCGGCCACGACGCGGACGGGGATGCCGCTGGGGTCGGTGAGATCGGCCGCCAGACCACCCGTGGCCTCGGGAAGCGGCCGGGTCGGCACGCCGGCGGCGTCGGCGACCGTGAGGACGTCGACCTCGTCGTGCGCGGCGAAGGCGACGCCGGTGAAACGACTGCGCTCACCCCGCCGGACGATGACGCAGGCGGCCCCGGCATCGGTCCCGCGCAGGTGCAATTCGTCCGGTGTGCTGATCGCGACCTGGAACCCGAACGCCCGGGCAAAGGCCTCGGCACGCAGGAGATCGGGCTTCTCGAACTCGAGCCAGGCGATGTCCCGGACCTTGATGAGGGGGTTGCGGGAGCGCCCGGGATGCTCGCCGCGGCGCGCTCCGTCCTCGCTGTGGATGTCGTGGTGCACGTCGACTGCGTGACTCACGGCGCCCTCCTCTCGCTCTAGTTGACGAAATCCTCACATACGACGCAACGGTCAGTCAACGGGTTCTGACGAAATCCTCACTTCTGATGGCAGAAGGTACGATGAGCCTCCGAACACCGCCGAGGAGCAGCACCATGACCGTTGACGACGCACCGCCGGTGAACCGCGTCGAGCGACGCAAGCAGCGCACCCGCGCGGCGCTGATCGCTGCGGCGCAGACCTTCATCGCGCAGGGCAAGACCAACGTTCCGGTCCTCGAGATCACCCAGGCTGCCGACGTGGGGATGGGGTCGTTCTACAACCACTTCAGCAGCAAGGAGGAACTGTTCGACGCCGCGGTCGTCGACGTCCTCGACGCGCACGGCGCGCTGCTCGACGAGCTGACCGCGTCGATCGACGACCCAGCCGAGACCTTCGCGTGCAGCTTCCGCCTGACCGGCCGAATGTTCCGCCGACGCCCTCGCGAATCGTCGATCCTGCTGAGCAACGGCCTGTCGTTGATCAACCTCGACCGCGGCGTCGCGCCGCGCGCCCGGCGCGACATCGCCGCCGCGATCGATGCCGGACGCTTCACCATCGACGACCTGGAACTGGCGCTGTCGCTCGCCGGCGGCGTCCTCGTGGGCACCGGCGCTCTCATCCGCGACCGGCCCGACCGTGACGACGCCGCCACCGCGGACCGTGCGACGGAGGAACTGCTGCGACTCTTCGGAATGACCGCCGACGAGGCCGCGGACATCTGCCGACGGGCCCTACCCGACCTGGATACCGTCTTCGGGCCCGCCTCACCCGCCTGACACCACCACGGTCGACGACCGTGGTCCCGTGCTCGAACACGTAGCGCGGCAAGCGCCTTGACGGCGCTCGCCGTCGTTTCGCCGTGTCCCCTACGTGGCATGGCCGCGCTAGCACGCTTGACTGATGATTCAGTCGCGTGTGACGATTTCGTCAACAGGACGGAGACGACGTGACCGATTCCCCCGTGCCATACACCGGCCGCAGCGTTGGCTCACCATGCACGCTGTTCCGTGACAACGACTTTCCGTCGTACCGGCCAGATATCTTCAGTACGTCGGCCATCCTCGACCCCCATCCGCACTATCGAGCGCTGCGCGAACTCGGGCCGGTCGTGCGGTTGCCTCGCCGTCGCCTGTTCGCCCTGCCACGCTTCGGCGAATGCAAGGCGACGCTGCGCGCAGACGATGTCTTCCTCTCCGGCCACGGGGTGGCGGCCAACGCCCTGGCCAATCGCCTGTCCCGCGGCACGACGCTCAACAGCGACGGCGCCGACCACGACCGTCGGCGCAAGCTCGTCGCCCACCGACTGCTGCCCCGGGCGCTGCGCGGCCTCAACGAGGCCGTAGAGGGCACCGCCCGCACCATCGTCGACGAGGCCGTGGGCAGGAACCGCATCGACGCCGTCGCCGACCTCGCCACCGCGCTACCGCTGGCCGTCGTCCCCGATCTGGTGGGGTGGCCGCAGGACGAGCGCCGCCATCTCCTGCCCTGGGCTGCAGCCACGTTCGACATGCTCGGCCCGATGAACCGGCATGCACTGCGCGCCATCCCGCGCAGCCTCGAGATGCTGCGCTTCACACGCGCCGTCGTCCGGAACCGAAACGTGTTGCCGGGCAGCATGGCCGATGAATTGCTGACCGCCGTGGACGACGGCGACCTCTCCCTCGAGGACGTACCGCCGTTGATGATCGACTACATCGCGCCCTCGCTCGACACCACCATCAGCGCGATCTCCAGCGCCGTCCACCTCTTCGCGACTCATCCCGATCAGTGGCAGCTGCTTCGCGCGGACCCGAGCATGCTGCCCAATGCGATCAACGAAGTGGTCCGGTTCGAGTCGCCCCTGCGGGCATTCACCCGCAGGACGGCCCGCGACACCACGGTCGCCGGGTACCACATCCCCGCCGGCGCGCGCGTCCTCGTCATGTATGCCTCGGCCAACCGCGACGAGCACGAATGGGACGACCCGGAGTCGTTCGACATCCGCCGGGACGCGGGGCGTCAGCTCGGCTTCGGCAACGGCGCCCACGCCTGCGCCGGCCAGGGTTTGGCGAGGATGGAGACGACGGCACTGCTGACCGCCTTGCTCGAACGGGTCGAACGCATCGATCTGGTCGGTGAGCCGATCTGGGGGGTCAACAACGTCATTCGCCGTCTCGAGCGGTTGCCGATCCGGCTGGTCACCGCCGCGTCCTAGGCGGACGGGTTGATCAGCGCGATGGCGCTGCGCACCGCCTCCTCGGTGACGCCTGCGAGGGGCCGGTCGTGCTCGACGGTGTGCGCCGCGAGTTCGCGGAGCCCACCGATCAGCAGGACCGCGCGCGCGTGCGGCACGGGCTCGATGCCGATGCTCTTTAATTCGTCGGTGTCGCTGAGCGTGCGAACCAGCTCGACGAAGCGTTCCATTGCGATGCGCTGCAGGGAACGCGCCGTCGGACCCAGGGCGGGGACGTCGCGAATCCAGGTGAGCGTGAGGTGACGGCGACGCTCGGCCCAGTCGAACCACGTCTCCACCGCCTGGCCCACCTGGGTCTGCCACGCTGCGGTCGGGTCGACCGCGGCAGCCACCGCGGCGAGATTGGCGTCATTGGTCTCCGACAGCAGCGCGACGAGGCACGCTTCGCGATCGCCGAACTCCGCGTAGAACTTCGACTTCGAGGTCTTGGCCCGACGGACGACGTCGGCCACCATCGTGTTGGCGTAGCCGACGTCGGCGATGCACTCCGCCATCGCGTTCAGGATGCGTCGACGGTACGGCTCGGCATCCTTCGTCCGCGACTGCGCTCGTGCGCGTTCGCTCGTTGCTTCCACGCCGATCCTTCCTGACGTGGCGATTCTAGGCGGCCACCACAGCTACTGGTACACGCGTGTACTGTGTGCTAGTACATCAACGTACCAACGGAGGACCACATGGCCGAACTCACCACTGACCCGGTGCGACTGCCGCCGGGCGTCGCGCTTCCGCGCATCGTTCAGGGCGCGGCCATGGTGATCGATCAACCGCGCGCGTTCGGTTTCGCTCGTCACCGGTACGGCCCGGTCTTCAGCGTGTCGGTGCCGCTGTTCGGCGACAGCGTCGTCGTGGGTGACCCCGCTCTGATCAAGGAGTTGTTCACCGCCGGGGACCTGGTGGAGACGGTGACCAATCTCGGCGACGTCATCGGACCCGGCTCGTCGTTCAGCCTGAACGGTCCGCCGCATCTGGCCCGCCGCAAGCTTCTGATGCCACCGCTGCACGGCAAGCGGATGCACGTGTACGAGCAGATCATCACCGAGGAAGTGACCCGCGAGCTCGCCACCTGGCCGGTCGGGACCGAGTTCGCCACCCTGCCGTCGATGATGCGCATGACCCTCAACGCGATCCTGCGCGCGGTGTTCGGCGCCGACGGTCCCGAACTCGACGCGCTACGCGAACTGCTGCCGCCCGCGGTGCTGCTGGCCTCCAGGCTGACCGTGCTGCCCGCCGGACTGCGGCGCGACTTCGGACGGTGGAGCCCGGGGGGACGCTTGGAGCGGATGCGGCGCGAATGTGACGACGTGATCGGCACACTCATTCGGCGTGCCCGTGCCGCGTCTGATCTCGACGACCGTACCGACGTGTTGTCGATGCTGGTCGCCGCGCGGGACGAGGCCGGGCAGCCCATCCCCGACGACCACATCATCGACGAGTTGCAGACCCTGCTGGCCGCCGGGCACGAGACCACGGCGACGACTCTGGCGTGGGCAATGGAACGGCTACGTCGCCACCCCGAGGTGTTGTCCGATCTGGTCGCCGAAGTCGACGCGGGCGGGTCGGATGTCTTGCAAGCGGTGATCTGGGAGGTGCAACGTAGCCGTCCGGTGATTCCCGGGGTCCTGCGGGTGACCAAGGGCCGCACCCGACTCGGCGAATGGGTGCTGCCCGAGGGACACACCGTCATCGCCAGCATCGCCCTGTCGCACGCCTCCTCGGAGAACTACCGCGATCCGGAGCGATTCGATCCGACCCGCTTCCTGGACGCCAAACCCGACACCAGTGCCTGGATCCCCTACGGCGGAGGACTGCGTCGGTGCGTCGGCGCCGCCTTCGCCAACACCGAGATGCTCATCACCTTGCGAGAGATTCTGCGGACCTACAGCGTGGAGACGACCTCGGCGCCCGACGAACGTCGCAAGTCGAGGGGAATCGCCAATGCGCCCGGGGACGGCGGCATCGTGGTGGTGCACCGGCGCAGCACGACGGAGCACACTGCTTGCTGACGCGCATCGGGGTGACGACGTCGATGGGAGACTGAGTCGATGGGAAACTGAGTCGATGGCACGTCCATGGTTCACGGCGCTGGAACCGCCGGGACACGGCGCGCACCTCAGTGACTCGGCGCTTCCGGACCGCGCGAACGCACTGGCCGAGCGGCTGGGCGCCGGGCCGGCAGGCTGGGCAGTCGACATGGGGGCACGCATGGCGGCGGCCATCACCGCTGACATTCCCCAGCTGGCGGTCGACGCCGTTGCCGCCGAGGTCCACAAGGGGTGCGAGGCCGTAGCGCTGGGCGCGCTCGCCGCACTCGCCCACGACGACGACGTCACCTTCGCGGCGATGTCGGAAGTCCTCGCCGGGCCGACGGAGGTCGTTGCGCGCGGCATCGGCATCGAGCACATGTTGCGCAGCATTCACGTCGCCCACGCCACCGCCGCCGGCGCGCTGCTCGACGCCGCCGAGCGAGTGGTGCCCGAGCCACAGCGTTTCACCGAGATGCGGCGCATCAACCAGATCCTGTTCGACGTGGTCGACGTGGTGACCGAACGGATGGCCGCGGAATACTCCCGTGCTCAACAGGAATGGATGACCAGTTCGATCGCCCTGCGCATGGAGGTCGTGGAAGAACTGCTGAACGGGACGGCCGTCTCGATCGAGCGAGCCACCCGCATCCTCAACTACGACCTGAGTCGTTGGCACCTGGCCGTGATCGCGTGGACCGACGCCTCCGCACCCGCCGAGGCCCCGCAGCTGAGAGCCGTTGCCCAGCAGTCGCTTCTCGCTACGGGCTGCACGTCGACGCTCGTCCTCCCCGTGGGAGCGCACCGCGTGTGGGCATGGGGCTCACGCACGGCGCACCCGCCCGAGCCGTTCACCTCGAAGGCGCCGCCACCCGAGGGCGTGCACCTCGCCACCGGGATGCCCGGTGCCGGCATCGAGGGCTTCCGCGACAGCCATCGTCAGGCAACCGACGCTGCCCGAGTCGCCGCGATGTCGACGCGTCCCGAGCGCGTGTTCCGCTATCAGGACCACGACATCGTGGCGATGCTCAGCGCCGACCCGACCGCCGCCCGCGAATTCGTCGGGCGCGAACTCGGCGACTTGGCCGGAGGCGACGGAAACGTCGTCACGATGCGGCAGACGCTCAAGGCCTACCTCGACCGCGACCGCAGCCTCGTCCGGACCGCCGCCGATCTCCACGTGGCGCGCAACACCGTGGCGTACCGGGTCCAGCGGGCCGAGCACCTTCGTGGTCGGCCCATCGCCGAGCGGCGCCTGCACCTGCACGCGGCGCTCACCCTCGCCGAGGAACTCGGTGACGCGATGCTGCGACCCCCGACGACACCATTGGCCTGAAGTACGACCGGGGCCCACCCATTCTGGACCGCGAACCAGGCGCGCATCGATCATCGCGCAGTTGACTGGGCGTCGAGCCCGTCGGGTGACGGGCAGACGGGAAGCGTTCGTGGTCGTCCATCTCCTCCGCTACCAGGATCACGACCGGGCATCGTGGGGCGTGCTCACCGGTGACACCATCTCGCCGCTGTCCGGCGACTATCCGCGGACCGCCGACCTCATCGAACACGGTGAACCCGACTGGCTCGCCGCGGCCAGGCAGCCGGGCGACGTCTCGATCGCCGACGTCGCGCCGCTGTCACCGGTCACCACGCCGTGCCGGGTGATGTGCCAGGGCGCGAACTACCGTCAACATGCCATCGAGTCCGGCATGGATCCCGACGCTCGCGACTTCAACCTGTTCTTCGACAAGACCGACGCCGCCGTCACGGGCCCGTGCACCCCGGTCATCAGGCCGGCGCACGTGACCCTTCTCGATTACGAGATCGAGCTGGCGCTGGTGTTGCGCCGCACGGTCGACGCGCCGACCACGATCACCGACGAGAACCTCCACGACTACGTCTTCGGCGTCACGGTCGCCAATGATCTGTCCGCTCGCGACGTGCAACTACCTCAAGGGCAGTTCCTCAAGGGCAAGAGCTACCGCGGATTCTGTCCCCTGGGGCCGGTATTGGCGGTGCTGGAGCCCGACGACGTCGGACTGCTCGACGACCTCGAACTCCGACTGGAAGTCAACGGATCGCCGAGGCAGATCGACAACACCGCGAACATGCTCTACCGGCCGGCCGAAACCCTGACCGAACTGACGGAATTCTGCAACATCAGCCCTGGCGATGTACTGCTCACCGGCACACCTCACGGGATCGTCGCGGGCTCGCCGCCCCCAATCATCCGCCGACTGGCCACCGCACTGCTCCCCGAGCAGAAGCTGTGGGCGGCGTTCGTGAAACGTCAACAGCGTAGGCCCTATTTGAAACCCGGCGACGTCGTCACCGCCTCGATACGCAATGCCGCCGGGACGCTCGACCTGGGCACCCAGCGCACCACCATCGTCGCCCCCACCGCGTAGGAAGGACCGCCATGAGCGCCACACCCGTGCCCTTGCAACCCTCCGATCCCAACGATCCCGCCAACACCACCTCCGCCCCGGACCTCACGGAACTCCCCGACCGCCTCGTTCCCGACTTCATCGCCCACTGGGTGGTCAAGACTGCGCGCAGCGCCGAGATGATCGACTGGTACGGACACGTCTTCGGCGCTCGCGTGGTCCACGAGGATCACCAGATCGCCTTCCTGACATGGGATCACGAAAGCCACCGGCTGGCGCTCGTCAAGCTCCCGCCGCCGGTGCGCTTCGCCTTTCCGTTGTCGCGATGGCGGCGCAAGACCTACGGCATCGACCATCTGGCATTCACCTTCACCTCCGTGGAGAGGCTGCTGCTGACCTACGAACGGCTCCGCGGGGTGGGCATCACGCCCGTCTGGTCGATCAACCACGGGCCGACCACCAGCCTGTACTACGAGGACCCCGAGGGTATTCGGCTGGAGTTTCAGACGGAGAACTTCCCCACGGCGCAGAAGACCGCCGAGTACTTCAACAGTGACGAGTTCGCCGCCAACCCGATCGGCACCAACATCGACCCGGCTTATCTGCTCGAACGACTGCGCGCGGGCGTCGATCGACAGGACTTGCTCACACCCGGCGCCGGAACGCGTCCGGGCACGAGACCGAAGAGCAACAAGCGCGCGATCACGTGGAAGACCCTGTAGGACATGACCACCGACCCGATCGTCATCGTCGGTGCCGGTGCCGCCGGATGCACTCTCGCCCTCCTCCTGGCGCGCAACGGCATCCCCAGTACCGTCGTCGAGCAACGCCGCACTCCCCGCCTACACCCTGCCGCACACGTCATCAACGCCCGCACGTTGGAGATCTGGGATCAGGCCTCCCCCACTCTGGGTAGCGCCGTGGACGCCATCACCCCGCCCATCGACACCGTCAACGTCATCCGCTGGTGCACCGACGTACGGTCCGCTCCGATCGGCGAAATAGACCTGCTCTCTCAGCCCGATCGGCTCGCCGACGTCCGCTCGCACAGTCCCCGTCTCATCTCCCACATCGGACAGCACCTGCTCATGCCGGTCTTGTGGAAGACCCTCGCCGACGAACCCCTCGTCGACCTCCGGCTCGGATGGCGAGCCGCGCTGCACGGTGACGTCTTGTCCCTCAGGTCACCGAACGGTGAGATCGATCCCGTGTCACCGCACTACGTGATCGCCGCCGACGGCGCCAACAGCACCTTGCGCGACGCCGCCGGCATCACCATGGAAGGCCCCGTCCTGGCCAACATGGGCAGCGTCTTCTTCCACGCGCCAGGGCTGTACCCCGACGGCACGGACCGACCACTACTCAGCTGGATCTATCACCCGCGGTTCAGCGGGGTGATGATCGCGCACGCCGACGACGACTACGTGCTGATGACTCCGTACCTGCACGCCGCCCAACAAATTGCCAGTGATTCCGAGCGATTCTGGGGCCGGGTCCTGCCGGAGGTCATCGGCGCCACCGACTACCGGATCCGGTCGACGGGAACGTGGACCATGACCAAGCAGATCGCCGATCGCTTCCACCACGGCCGGCTGTTGCTCATCGGCGACGCCGCCCACCGGTTTCCCCACACCGGCGGCTTCGGCCTCAACAGTGGTGTGCAGGACGCCCACAACATCGCCTGGAAGCTTGCGGCGGTCCTGCAGGACGGCGCATCGGAGTCGCTGCTCGCCACCTACGACACCGAACGGCGGCCCGTCGTCACGAGGTTCGCCGAGCAGAGTACGCACAACCACTTCAAACTCGACGACGTCACCGAGCCGCTGGGAATCACCAACCGGTCACTCCACAGAGCGACCCAACTCATGGGGAGACTTCCCCTGAACTCGGTGCCCGACCGCCTGATCGCCCGGGTCGCGGACGCACTGACCGCCGCGCAGATGTCCCGGACGCGGAGATTGTCGAAGCAGAGCGCCCGCAGCGCACGCCTACGCCAGCGCATGGCCGCCGTCATTCCGGGTCAGGAGGAGCACTTCGTCGCCAGCGGTCTGGAGTTCGGCTACGCCTACGGCAGCTGGTTGATCGACACCGCCGAGGGGCCGTGCCCGGACGGGGACGTCGCCTTCTATCGACCGACGACGCACCCCGGTGCACGACTTCCGCACGCGGTGATCCTCGGCGAGGACGGGACCGAGCGCTCGACACACGATGCGGTTGCGCGCCGAGGCCTCACCATGTTCACCGGTGCGCCGACACAATGGGCCGAGGCACTCGCCCTCGAGCCAATCACGGTGCCGATCGACGTCGTCGCACTGACGGCCACGGGGCAGCAAGACCGAGTCGACGTCATCGACCTGTTCGAGGTCGGTGAATGCGGCGCCGTCGTCGTGCGGCCCGACGGTCACGTCGTCTGGCGCACGTGCGACGACAGCTCCGCAGCAGACCGATTCCGCGACTTCGTACACCGGGCGTGGAGTCGCGTCCATCCGAGGCTGCGCGACGATGACACCCAGCAGTCCGCCTGAGCCGAAGGACGACCGAATCATCGTGACGATTTCCCCGTCGCCGGACGCCGGCGCGCGCCCCGATACTGCCTCGCCGACGTCGGACCTCGACCTGATCGCCTCCCGCGTGCTGTGGTTGTCGACGGCCATGGTGCATCACGCCAACCGCATCCGACCCAACCCGGGTGGCCTCAAGGTGGGGGGACATCAGGCATCGTCGGCCTCGATGGTGGGGATCATGACCTCGCTGTACTTCGGGCCACTGCGCGACCACGACCGGGTTTCGGTGAAGCCGCACGCATCCCCGGTATTGCACAGCATCAACTACCTGCTGGGGTGGCTCGACGAGCACTACATGACGACGCTGCGTGAGTTCGGCGGCCTGCAGAGCTATCCCAGCCGCACGAAGGACCCGGACCCGGTCGACTACTCCACCGGATCGGTAGGAATCGGCGCCACCGCACCGATCTGGGCGACGTTCGCCCGGCGCTACGTCGACACCCTGGGCGGCGACGTCGGGTCGGGACGCCAGTACTCCCTCGTCGGCGACGCCGAACTCGACGAGGGCGCGGTCTGGGAAGCGGTGATGGATCCCACCGTTCGAGAGCTGGGCGAGATCGTCTGGATCGTCGACATGAATCGTCAGTCCCTCGACCGCGTCGTGCCCCACATCGCGTCCGGGCGGTTGCAGGACGTGTTCACCGCCGCCGGCTGGCAGGTGCTGACCGTCAAGTTCGGCACGTTGCTCGACGAGCTGTTCGGCCGCCCCGGCGGCGACGCGCTGCGCAACCGCATCCTGACGATGGCCAACCCCGAATATCAACGGCTGCTGCGGTGTTCCGCCGAGGAGCTGCGCTCCAGGTTGCCCGGTGACGGCGCCGAGGGCTCGGCGATCGCCGCCCTGATCCGACAGCTCGACGACGCAACCCTGCTGCGCGCCATCTCGAATCTCGGCGGCCACGACATCGCCGCCATGCAACACGCCTACGACCACATCGACGATTCACGTCCGACGGTCATCCTCGCCTACACCATCAAGGGATACGGACTCCCCACGCAGGGACATCCGCAGAACCATTCAGCCTTGCTGACCGATGAGCAATTCGCCCAGTTGGCGGATGCGCTGGGCGAAGATCCCCACCAGCCCTTCACGCGGTTCGATCCGCAGTCATCGGCGGGACGGCTCTGCCGGCGCACCGCCGAGCGGCTGCGCCGGGACGAACCCCGGACCGTCGCACCGCCGCAGGTGCCGACCGACATCGGACGCACCCCTCCGGCAGTGTCGAACACTCAGAGTGCGCTCGGGCGCACACTGCTCGACCTGACACGTGAAGCGCCCGACGTCGCACGACGCGTCGTCACCGTCAGCCCGGACGTCAGCTCCAGCACGAACCTCGCAGGGTGGCTCAACAAGGTGGGCGTCTGGTCCCCCTCCGAGCGGCCCGACTGGTTCGCCGACGACGGCGACACCCTCCTGCACTGGCGGGAACGCCCGACCGGCCAGCACATCGAATTGGGCATCGCGGAGGTCAACCTGGTCGGTCTGCTCGGCGAACTCGGGGCCACCTGGAGCCGATGGGGCCAACCCCTCTTCCCGATCGGAGTGCTCTACGACCCATTCGTCGGACGCGCCCTCGAGCCGTGGTCGTTCGGCATCTACGCCGGCGGACAGTCCATCCTGGTCGGCACGCCGTCGGGCGTCACCCTTGCGGCAGAAGGTGGAGCGCACCAGTCGATCACGACACCGTCGATCGGCCTCGAGCAACCCGGCTGCGTCAGTTACGAGCCCGCCTTCGCCACCGAAGTCGAATGGGTCCTGCTGCACTGCATCAGCCAACTGGGACGACCCGACGGGACGTCGTCGTACCTTCGGCTGTCCACCCGACCGGTCCGCCAGGAACTGGCGAATCTCCCCGACGATCCGGCCGCCCGGGAACGCCGACGTCGCCAAGTGCTCGCCGGCGCGTACACGTTGCGCGCGAGCGCCGCCCCGGCGATCTGCATCGTCGCGATGGGAGCCCTGGTCACCGAGGCGACGGAGGCCGCCGATCGGCTCGGCGCGATGGGCCTGGAGGTCGAGGTCATCTGCGTGACGAGTCCGGACCTGCTGTACCGCGCCATCGGGGACCGTGACGGGTTCAACGACGGTCCCTCCTGGCTTCTCGATCAGGTCTTTCCGGCCGAGCGTGCCGCGCCGATGGTTACCGTCCTCGACGGCCACCCGCACACCCTGGCCTTCCTGGCCACCATCAACCGGGTGCGTTGCAAGGGCTTGGGCGTCAGAGCTTTCGGTCAGGTCGGCGATCTCGACGCGGTGTACCGGTATCACGGCATCGACACCGACAGCATCGTGCGCGCAGCGTTGGACGTCCTGGGCTGACGCGGTGGGGTGACCTCGTGGGTCCGCACCGTCGTGCGGGTCGAGGGTGTGGTCGGCGTCGGGCCGTGGAACGAGTAGATGATCGGGCCCAGCCTGCCGACGGCGGCGTTGACGTTGCGGGCACGCCGACGATGATGTGGGGATGCACCACTCGTGGGGAATCTCCGATGCCGACTTCACAAGGTGGTTCGTCATCGCGGCGACGATCGTGATGGTCGCTGCCATGTGCTACCGCTTCGTCGCGTTCCGTGGACGCCCCGCCCGGGAGGACGATCTCGACGGCGAGACCGTCGCCTTCCTCAGAGGTGGCCCGCAATGGGCGGTCTACTCCGCACTGGGGGCGCTGCGCACGACGGAGGCAGTAGATGCCGACAGCGGCGGAGCGCTCGTGCGGACCGGCCCGGCACCGAGCCGCGCAACCCGACTCGAGGAGGCGGTGTACGAGGCGGCGGTCGACCGCCATCGCGCGCGGGACGTGCCCGGCCTCCCCGTCGTCGGCGCCGCACTCGAACGCATCCGCGAGGACCTCGTGCGGACCGATCTCCTTGCCACTCCATCACGGCTTCGGCGGGTGCGGTGGTTCGTCTACGCACAACTGGTGATCGTCGCCGTCGGCGCGCTTCGCATCGTGACGAACCTCATCGACGGTGCGCCGCTGGGAACGCTGCCGGGCGCGTTCGTCCTCGTTGCCCTGTTCCTGCTGATCATGGCGCCCACACCGACGCGCACGCGCGCAGGCACGCACGTCCTCGTCGGCCTACGGCTCCGACATCCCGACCTGGCACCGTCGCAGACGTCGCCTTCCGTCACCCGCGGCGCTCGCGACGCCGCCATGGCCATCGGCGTCTTCGGCGCGGACTCGATGTATGCGCTCGATCCGACGTTCGCCGCGAGCATTGGAGTTCCTCGGCGCCGCCGCACGGTCACCGTCGATGGCAGTTCCGGGGGCTGACGGGCGGGGCCGGGCGACGCGACCGTCAGCGGAAATCGCCCAGAGCACCGACCGCCGTGAGCAGCACCGCGTTCTCCACGTCGTCGAGCGGCGCGGTCACCGACGGCAACGCGCGCTGGACGGCGAGTCCGTTGAGGACGGTCACGAGGAAGCGCGCCCGAAAGGCGTTGTCGCCGCGGGCGAGCGAGCCTTCGTCGACGAGGATCGACAGCCACGACTCGATCCGCCCGAGCGTCTGCCGTTCGAGTGCGAGGTAGCCCACGTCGCGGCCGTCGGCCGCCGCGGGGTCGATGAAGGCGCGGAACAGGCCTGCCCACACCTCGCGAGCCCGGCCCTCGACCCCCCCACGGGAGCGAGGATGTGGCGCAGGCATTCTAGCAGGCGGTCCTTGGGCGGAGCGGACGAGTCGCGGATCCGCTCATCCGGTAGCGCCTCCTGGTAGATCGACGCCAGCACCGCGTTCAGGAGTTCGCCTTGGGTGGGGAAGTGGTGACGGAGCGTCCCGAGGCCCACGCCCGCCCGGGCCGCCACGGCGCGCACACTCACGCGCGTGCCGTCGCCGGCCTTGGCGATGTCGCATGCCGCATCGAGGATCCTCCCCCGCGTATCGGACCTCTGAGCACGACCGTCGTCCACCACGTTGCCCAGACTAGTACGGCGTACTAATGTGAGCGGCTAGTACGCCGTACTACTGACTGGGAGGCTGCCATGCCCGAATTCGCCATCGGTTCCACCGTCCAGGTCACGGGTCCCGTGATGACGGGCAACGTCGGCACGGTCGTCTCGATCGACACCGCAGCGGCCAGATACCTCGTCAGGATCACCGACGTCACCCAGAACTACTTCACGGCGGACGAACTTACGGTCTTCGGCACCGAGTAATCCCTTGCTGATGCGGCGGATACGTGATGTCGCTCCCGTGCGGCGACACCGAACGAAGGAGCCGACGATGCCGAGCGTCGCGCACCGGACGATGCGGCGATACGGCGTCGCCGTCTCGTGCGTCGCGCTGGTCGCCGCGGCGACGATCGCGAATACCACCGGCGCCGAGGCTGACCCGGACGTACCGGCTCCACCGCTGCCGGTCTTCACGGCAACCTCCACCGCGTGGACACCTGCGGTCGGCGGGCGGTTCGCCGACCCGATCACCGAGGCGGACATCGCTGCCGTGCGGGAGATGTGTCAGTGGTTCGACGCCCAATTCGACACGTTGCTGGGCCAGATCGCCGCGGTCCAAACCACCTTGGTCGCACACCACGACGACTACTCCGCATCCGGGGTGCAGCAGCGAGTCGACGCAGTGACCGCCAACATCGACCAGTCGAACGCCTACCTCACCCCGAGGGCCGACGCGCTCGGCGAGAGCCGGACCTGCACCTACAGCAACACCCTCTACGTGTGCGATCACGGAACGAACGTCCCGGGTGGCGAATACCTCCGGGAGGTGGTGGAACAGCAGCAGCGCATTCGCGACGGGTTCGTCAACCACAACCCAGCGTTCGTCAACGAGATCGCCGTCGGACGGACGAACGCGGCAGCGGACGACGTTCGGCGTCGCGGCGTGTGCGCCTGACGTCGGTTCTCAGCTCGCCCGACCACTGTCCGGGTTGCGGCCGTGGTGCGCCCAGGAGGGGTCGGTGTCGAGCAGTTGGGCTGCGTCAGCGGAGACGACCGAGGCGTCGGCATCGGACGGCACCCGCAGGGCCTTGCGGACCGACTCGCGGTAGGTGGTGAGCCCGTCGGGCGGGGGGCTGATCACGGTGTCGATGTCGCGGTCCTTCATGACCGCGTCGTGGCGCAGTGACTCCACCAACGGCCGCACCAGATCAACGGGCATGGGGGTGAGGAAGGCGATGCCGCGGCTACTCAGCGCGGGGGTGACGAACGGCACCGAGACGAACCGCCGACGAGGGAGCCCGGCCGTCTCGGCGAAGTCACCCAGCATGTCGCGGTAGCGAAGGACGTTGGGGCCACCGATGTCCCAATTGCGCGACTCGGGAACGGAAGCCGTAGCCGCTTCGACGAGGTAGTACAGGACGTCGTCGATGGCGATGGGCTGTACCAGATGCCGCGCATACGTCGGGACCGGAAGGATCGGAAGGGCGGTGGCGAGCAACCGAATCATCTCGAAGGACGCCGATCCCGCGCCGATCACGACGCCGGCCTGCAGCGCCACCGTGTCGATCCCCGATTCGAGCAACGTGTCGCCGACGACGGTACGTGAGCGAAGGTGCTCCGACAGTTCCCCGGTACGGGGATGCAGTCCCCCGAGATAGATCAACCTCTCGACGCCGGCCGCGCGAGCGGCGGTCACCGCGTGCTGCGCCGCGTCGGCTTCGGCGTCGCTGAAATCGGTTGCGCTGCCCATGGAGTGCACCAGGTAGTAGACGACGTCGACGTCCGCGAAGGCCGGGGCGAGCGAGTCCGGGTCGGAGAGGTCGGCCGCGACGACGTCGACGTCGTCGACCCACGGCACCTCCTGCAGATGCCTCGGGTCGCGGGCCATCGCACGCACCTGGTGTCCCGCGGCGAGAAGTCGTGGAATCAGCCGGCCCCCGACATAGCCCGTCGAGCCGGTCACGAGACTTCGCACGGCGTTCCTCGTCCTTCGTCGTGATGGGCACAGTCGCCGGCGTTGAGCGGCCACCGCCTTATAGAGCGTCGTGACGACCGCCGACCTCAGACGTACCCCCTGCGCAACGAACCATGCCGTGCCGCCACGCTGAACCGCTGCCCCGAAGCGTGCGAGGCCCGCCCCACCCCGACCTGCTCCACACATGTCGAGTAATAGCATCGTCGGCATGGCTGACCCGGCCCGTAGACGGCTCTCCCCCGGCGACCGCCGCAACGAGCTGCTCGCGCTGGGCGCCGAGGTGTTCGGCCAACGGCCCTACGACGAAGTCCGCATCGACGAGATCGCCGAGCGGGCCGGTGTCTCACGAGCCCTGATGTACCACTACTTTCCGGACAAGCGCGCGTTCTTCGCCGCGGTCGTCCGTGCCGAAGGCGAGAAGCTCTTCGAAGCCACCAACACCCCCGCCCAGCCGGGACAGAGCCTCTTCGACCAGCTGCGCGCCGGCGTGCTGGCCTACGTGCACTACGACGAGGAGCACCCGCACGGCGCCTGGGCGGCGTACATGGGCATGGGTCGCTCCGATCCGGTGCTGCGCGGCATCGACGACGTCGACAACGACCGCCAGGCCGACCGGATCGCCATCCGCATCGCCGAGGCGGTCGGCGACGTCCTCGACGACGCGCTCGAACGCAACCTGCGGGTCATCGTCTACGGCTGGCTGGCCTTCACCTTCGAACTGTGCCGCCAGCGAGTGAAGGATCCGACGCTCGACGCGGCGTACGTCGCGGACTCCTGCGCGCACGCGCTGCTCGACGCGATCGCCCGGGTGCCGGGCATCCCGCCAGGTCTGACGGACGCCGTCACCAGTCGACCGGAGTGAACGCCGCGGCGACGGGGTAGCCGGACGCCATGACTCACGCATCGGACGAGCCGGGCCTCGTCGTCATCGGCAGCGGACCGGCCGGCCTCAGCGCGGCCGACGCGTTCCGCCAACGTGATTCGTCCACCCCGGTCACGATCCTGACCGACGACGAGGAACTGCCCTACGAGCGGCCCCCGCTGAGCAAGGAGTTCCTCCAGGGTGAGGCCGAGGCCGACGATGCCCAGTTGCATCCCGCCGACTGGTTCACCGAACACGACGTCCGCGTCCTGCGGGGCAGCGCCGTCGAGGCGATCGACGTCGCCGGACGCACCGTGCGCGTCGACGGAACGTCGCATCCCTACCGCTCGCTGGTCCTGGCGTGCGGCGCCGGGCCCGTCGCGCCCCCGTTCCCCGGCGGGGACACGGCCTTGCAACTACGCTCGCTGGCGGACGCGCGCCGCCTGCGGACCCGTGCCGAGGGTGCGACGTCGGCGGTCGTGATCGGCGCCGGGTTCATCGGCTGCGAGGCCGCCGCATCGCTCGCACGGCGCGGCGTCACCGCCACACTCGTCGCGCCGTCGGCGGTGCCGCAGGCCAAGCGGCTGGGCGAGCGGGCCGGCGGGCGCATCGTCGACATGCTGCGCGCTGCAGGTGCCGAGTACCGGGGCGGGGTGTCGGTGGAGGCGATCGAGGACGGCGTCGTCCGCCTCGACGACGGCAGCACCCTCGAGGCGGACCTCATCCTCGCGGCCACCGGTGTCCAGCCGCGGTCGGCACTCGCCGAGGCGGCCGGCATCGCCGTCGAGGACGGACGCATCCTGGTGGACGCGGGCATGCGCACGTCGGTCGACGGCGTCTTCGCCGCCGGTGACGTCGCCTGGGCGCACAACCCCGCAGCCGGCCGCCGCATCGCCGTGGAGCACTGGCAGGACGCCGACGACCACGGCGCGGTCGCCGGTGCCAACGCCGCCGGCGCCCGCGAGGAATGGACGTCGGTGCCGGGGTTCTGGACGACGATCGGCGACGCCACCCTCAAGTACCACGCCTGGGGCGACGGCTACGACGACGAGCACTTCGTCGACCACGGCGACGGCTTCACGGTCTGGTACGAACGCGACGGCTCGGTGGTGGCGGTGCTGACCCACGAGGCCGACGACGACTACGACCGCGGCGAGGAACTCGTCGCCAAGGGCCTGCCGCTCCCCGCCTCCCGCTAGCGATTCACGAGCGCTCTCGATCGCTGAGCGAACGAAAGCGCTCGTGAATCGCGGGAGACCTGTCGGTGGGGCGAGGCACCATGGACTGATGGCCACGAAAGCCGCGAAGACCGACCCCCTGACGCCGTTCAGCGCGCTCACCCGGGAGTGGTTCGCGGGCACGTTCCCCGAACCGACGGCCGCCCAGGCGCAGGCCTGGGCGGCCATCGCCGGCGGGGACAACACGCTGGTCATCGCACCGACGGGCTCCGGCAAGACCCTCGCGGCGTTCCTGTGGGCCATCGACCGGCTGGCCGCCACGCCACCCGAGACGCCGAAGCCGGGCACCCGCGTGCTCTACGTGTCCCCGCTCAAGGCGCTCGCCGTCGACGTCGAGCGCAACCTGTCCACGCCGCTGATCGGCATCACCCGCGTCGCGGAGCGCCTCGGCTCGCCCATCCCCGACATCACCGTCGGGGTCCGCTCCGGCGACACCACCCCGGCCCGTCGCCGGGAGCTGATCAGCAAGCCACCGGACATCCTCATCACGACGCCCGAGTCGCTGTTCCTCATGCTCACCTCGGCGGCCCGGGAGTCGCTCACCGACGTCACCACCGTCATCGTCGACGAGGTGCACGCCGTGGCCAACACCAAGCGCGGCGCCCACCTCGCCGTGTCGCTCGAACGGCTCGATCAGCTCCTCGACAAGCCGGCGCAACGCGTCGGCCTGTCCGCGACCGTCCGTCCACCCGAGGAGGTGGCGCGGTTCCTGTCCGGGGCCGCACCCACGACCATCGTGGCGCCACCCGCCGGCAAGACGTGGGACCTGGCCGTCCAGGTGCCGGTGCCCGACATGGCCAATCTCGAGAACAACACGATCTGGCCCGACGTCGAAGAGCAGATCGTCGACCTCATCGAGTCGCACAACAGCTCGATCGTCTTCGCCAACTCCCGCCGCCTCGCCGAGCGGCTCACGTCCCGGCTCAACGAGATCCACGCCGAACGCACCGGCGTCGAGATCCCCGACGGCCGCAACCCGAAGGTCGGCGGCGGTGCTCCGGCCCAGGTGATGGGCAGCGGACAGTCCTGGGGCGCCGAGCCGCTGCTGGCCAAGGCGCACCACGGCTCGGTCAGCAAGGAGCAGCGCGCCATCGTCGAGGAGGACCTGAAGACCGGCCGCCTCAAGGCCGTCGTCGCGACGTCCAGCCTCGAACTCGGCATCGACATGGGGTCGGTGGACCTCGTCATCCAGGTCGAGTCGCCGCCCTCGGTGGCGAGCGGCCTGCAACGCGTCGGTCGCGCCGGACACCAGGTCGGCGAGGTGTCCCGCGGCGTGCTGTTCCCCAAGCACCGCACCGATCTCATCGACTGCGCCGTGACGGTGCAGCGCATGCTCACCGGCGAGATCGAGACCATGAAGGTCCCCGCCAACCCCCTCGACGTGCTGGCCCAGCACACGGTGGCCGCCGCCGCGCTCGAACCCATCGACGCCGACCGCTGGTTCGAGGTGGTCCGCCGCGCCGCACCGTTCGCGACGTTGCCGCGCAGCGCATTCGAGGCCACGCTCGACCTGCTGTCCGGCAAGTACCCGTCCACCGAGTTCGCCGAGTTGCGGCCGCGCATGGTCTACGACCGCGACGCCGGCACGCTGACCTCGCGTCCCGGCGCGCAACGCCTGGCGGTCACCTCCGGCGGCGCGATCCCCGACCGCGGACTGTTCACCGTCTACCTCGCCACCAACGCCGATTCCGAGAAGCCCTCGCGCGTGGGCGAACTCGACGAGGAGATGGTGTACGAGTCGCGGCCCGGCGACGTCATCTCCCTGGGCGCCACCAGCTGGCGCATCACCGAGATCACCCATGACCGGGTGCTCGTCATCCCCGCCCCCGGTGAGCCCGCGCGGTTGCCGTTCTGGCGCGGTGACGGCGTCGGCCGGCCCGCCGAACTCGGGGCGGCGATCGGCGCGTTCACCGGTCAGCTCGCCGGTCTGGCGCGCGCCGAGTTCGAGGCGCGCTGCGCGACCATGGGCTTCAACGACTTCGCCACCGACAACCTCTTCCAGCTCCTCTCCGAGCAGCGCGAGGCCACCGGCACCGTCCCCACCGACGCGACGTTCCTCGTCGAACGCTTCCGCGACGAACTCGGCGACTGGCGGGTCATCCTGCACTCGCCCTACGGCCTGCGCGTGCACGGTCCGCTGGCGCTGGCGATCGGCCGCCGCCTGCGCGAGCGCTACGGCATCGACGAGAAGCCCACCGCATCCGACGACGGCATCATCGTCCGGCTGCCCGACACCGAGGACGCGCCACCCGGCGCCGACCTGTTCGTCTTCGACGCCGACGAGATCGAGCCGATCGTCACCGCGGAGGTCGGCGGCTCGGCGCTCTTCGCGTCGCGCTTCCGCGAATGCGCGGCGCGCGCCCTGCTGCTGCCACGCCGCCACCCCGGCAAGCGCTCGCCGCTGTGGCACCAGCGTCAGCGTGCGGCGCAACTGCTCGACGTCGCCCGCAAGTACCCCGACTTCCCGATCGTGCTCGAAACGGTGCGGGAGTGCTTGCAGGACGTCTACGACGTTCCCACGCTCATCGACCTGATGACGCGCGTCGCCAACCGGCGCATCCGCATCCTCGAGGTCGAGACGTCGACGCCGTCGCCGTTCGCCGCATCGCTGCTGTTCGGCTACGTCGGCGCGTTCATGTACGAGGGCGACAGCCCACTGGCCGAACGACGCGCCGCCGCCCTGTCGCTCGACAGCGTCCTGCTGTCGGAACTGCTCGGCCGCGTGGAGCTACGCGAGCTGCTGGACCCGCAGGTCATCGAGTCGACGATCACACAGCTGCAGCACCTCGCTCCCGACCGCGCCGCCCGCGACGCCGAGGGGGTCGCCGACCTGCTGCGACTCCTCGGACCACTCACCGAAACCGAAGTCGCACAACGCTCCACGGCCACCGACGTCGGCGGCTGGCTCGAGGGGCTGCGGGCCGCCCGCCGCGCGCTCACGGTCAACTTCGCCGGCGAGACGTGGTGGGTCGCCATCGAGGACATGGGCCTGCTGCGCGACGGCATCGGCATCGCGGTGCCGGTCGGCGTGCCGGCGACCTTCACCGGGACCGTCAACGATCCGCTCGGCGAACTCCTGGGCCGCTACGCCCGTACGCGAGGGCCGTTCACCACCGCCGAGGCCGCAGCGCGCTTCGGTCTCGGTCTGCGGGTCGCCGCGGACGTCCTGGGCCGCATGTCGGTGGACGGCAAGCTGGTGCGCGGCGAATTCGTCGATCCGCCCGCACCCGAACCCGGCACAGCCGTGGTCTCGGGCGAACAGTGGTGCGACGCCGACGTTCTGAAGATCCTGCGCCGCCGGTCGTTGGCCGCTCTGCGCGCGCAGGTGGAGCCGGTCAGCACCGCCGCGTACGCCCGCTTCCTTCCGGCGTGGCAGAACGTCGGCTCGACCCGCAACGCCGGGGTGGACGGTCTGGCGGGCGTCATCGACCAGCTGTCCGGTGTCGCGATCCCCGCCTCCGCGGTCGAGCCGCTGGTCTTCGGTCAGCGCGTCCGGGACTACCAGCCGGCGATGCTCGACGAACTGCTGGCCTCCGGCGAGGTGACGTGGGCCGGCGCCGGGCCGATCGCCGGCTCCGACGGCTGGATCGCCTTCCACACCGCGGATTCGGCACCGCTGACGCTCGGCGCCCCGGCGGAGATCGAGTTCACCGACACCCACCGCGAGATCATGGCGACGCTGCACGGCGGCGGGGCGTACTTCTTCCGCCAGCTGAGCGCCGGCCTGACGGCCGGCGACGACGCCGTGAAACAGGCGCTGTGGGAACTGATCTGGGCGGGGTGGGTCACCGGTGACACCTTCGCCCCGGTGCGGGCGGTGCTGACCGGGACGCGCAGCCGGGGCGGCGCCCACCGGCAACGCCAGCGCCCGCCCCGGTTGAGCCGCTACAGCGTCGCGCACGCACAGACCCGGACGTCGGATCCGACGGTCGCCGGCCGCTGGTCGGCGCTGCCCAGCCCGGAACCGGACTCGACGATCCGCACGCACTTCCAGGCCGACCTGCTGCTGAGCCGCTACGGCGTGCTCACCAAGGGGTCCGCCGAGGACACGCCCGGCGGCTTCGCGATGCTGTACAAGGTACTCAGCGCCTTCGAGGAGGCGGGCCGCTGCCAGCGCGGCTACTTCGTCGAGTCGTTGGGCGGCGCGCAGTTCGCGGTGGCGTCGACCGTCGACCGGCTGCGCGGCTACCTCGACGACGTCGATCCCGAGAAGCGCGCCTTCGACGCCGTCGTGCTCGCGGCGGCGGACCCCGCGAATCCCTACGGCGCCGCACTGCCGTGGCCCGCGCAGGGCACTCACCGACCGGGACGCAAGGCGGGCGCGCTGGTGGTCCTCGTCGACGGCGAGCTGGTGTGGTTCCTCGAGCGCGGCGGCCGCACGCTGCTGTCGTATTCGGACGACGCCGAGGCGCACCACGCCGCCGCGGTGGCCCTGGTCGACCTCGTCGGCAGCGGTCGTCTGCAGGCGCTGCTCGTCGAGAAGGTCAATGGGACGGCGGTTCTGGACCCGTCCGCTGCCGTCGACCTGACCTCGGTCGCGGACGCCTTGGTCGCCGCGGGCTTCTCCCGCACGCCACGGGGCCTGCGGCTCCGCTAGCGCCGGCTTCGTCAAAATTGACGAAACACCGGCGGGATGTGCCCATACTGGCCGCATGGTCTCGCTCATCGTCCACCTGATTCTCGGCATCGCCGTCATCGCCTGGATCGTCCGGGCCAATCCGCGGATCTTCGCCCGCCCCGCCGGCGGACCGGCGCTCTCGGCGATGGAGATCGTGCTGTACGCCGTCGGCATTGCCTCCATCGCGCTGGGCTACTACTTCAACCACCAGTTCGTCGACCAGTACGCCGTCGACGGCGGCAACCCGATCTGGGGTCCGGGCAGCTGGCAGGAATTCATCGCACTCGGCTACGCGAACCCCGCGGCGGCGTCGGCGAGCCAGGACTACACGATCATCAACGTCATCCTGCTCCCGCTCTTCACGATCTGGGACGGCCACCGGCGCGGCATCCGTCGACCGTGGCTGTTCTTCGTCTCGAGCCTGTTCACCAGTTGCGCCTTCGCCTACGCGTTCTACTTCGCCGTCGTCGAACGCCAGCACCGGCACCAGAAGGCGGCCGCCGGGCTGTCCCCGATCCCCGCCTGACACGCCCGCCTGCCTATGGTTTGGGCATGGCGTTGCGTACGGCACTGACCGCGCTGCTCGGCATCGAGCACCCCATCGTGAGCGCACCCATGGGTGACGTCGCCGGCGGCGCGCTGGCCGCAGCCGTGTCCTCCGGTGGTGGGCTCGGCATGGTCGGCAGTGGCGATGCCGACTGGCTGCGGCGGGAATGCGCGCTGGCCCGGACGGGCACCGAACGGCCGTGGGGCGTCGGCCTGCTGGCGTGGGCGATCGACGCGCAGACGCTCGGCTGGGTGATCGACCAGCGGCCGGCACTCATCATGCTGTCGTTCGGCGATCCGACGCCGTTCGCCGCGGCGATCCGCGACGGCGGCATCCCGTTGGCGGTACAGGTGACCACGCTCGACGACGCCCGCCGCGCCGTCGACGTCGGCGCTGACTTGGTCGTGGCCCAGGGCGGCGAGGCCGGCGGCCATGGCGAAGGTCGCGGCACGTTGCCGTTCGTTCCGGCCGTCGTGGACGCCGCCGGCAGCACTCCGGTACTCGCCGCCGGTGGCATCGCCGATGGCCGCGGGCTGGCCGCCGCCCTGGTCCTCGGCGCCGCGGGCGCCGTGATCGGCACCCGGTTCGAGGCGACCCACGAAGCCCTCGTCGACGCCACCGAAGCCGACGCCATCACCGCCGCGTCGGCCGCCGACACCACCCGCGACCGGGTGATGGACGTCGTCCGCGACTCCCCGTGGCCGCACCGCTTCACCGCCCGGACGCTGCGCAACCGGTTCACCGACGCCTGGCACGAGCACGAGGACGCGCTGCGCTTCGACGCCAACGCCAAGGCGGAGTTCCTCGCCGGCGTCGACCGCGGCGACCCCGACTACCTGCCGGTGTGGGCGGGTGAGGCCGTCGACCTCATCGACCGCCTCGAGCCCGCTGCCGACCTCGTCGGACGCATCGCCGCCGACGCCGCCCGGGTCCTCGCGGACACCCGGCGGCTGACGACCGACCCGGACTAGACGCCGGTGTGCGGGGTCGGGCTCTGGGCCGATTCCCACTTCGATTCGAGCGTGCGCACCACGACGGTGCCGGCCGCCATGTCGACGTCGAACGTCTCGCCGTCGTCGGTCTCCAGCGTGATCAGCTGGCCCGTCTCGCTCGGCGTCTTGTGCACGACGCGGTAGGACCGCTCCGCGCCGTCACCGCGGTCGAGCAGCACCACGTCACCGGGGCTGACGTCCTCGATGTGATCGTTGCTGGTCTGTTCGGACATGGTGACTCGATAGCCGAAAACCTCCGACTCGAAACTCAGCCCTGCGACGGCCGCGGGTGCGCGCAATAGAACTCGAGGTGCCGGCGCGCGCACGCCTCCCACGTCAGCGACTCGGCGAGCGCGCGCCCGCCGGCCGGACCGGGTCCGCCCTCGACGGCGGCGGCCAGCGCCCCGGCGAACCCGTCCGCCGTGGACGCGTAGGCCACCGTGTCGCCGAACACCTCGCGCAGCACCGGCAGGTCCCTGGTGACGACGGGCCGGCCGGCGGCCAGCGCCTCCAGCGCGGCGAGCCCAAAACCCTCCTTGGTCGACGGGAATGCGAACGCCGCCGACGCCGCCACCAGGCTGGGCAGCTCGGCGTCCGCGACGGAGCCGAGGATGGTCGGCACGACGCCGAGATCGGCGCACCGATCGTCGAACGCGGTGCGGTACGCGCGGTAGTCGAACAGCGTCTCACCGCCCGCGATCACCAGGGTGACGTCCGGAACCCGTTGTCGCAGAATGTGGTACGCCTCCACGAGGTCGATGGTTCCCTTGCGCGGCTCGATGCCTCCGACGGCGAGCACGTAGCGGCCCAGCCGATGTTGCCATCGCTGCCGCGCACTCACACCGGAGGGGCCGGCCGCGGCGGCGAACCGGTCCGCCCGCACACCGTTCGGGATGACGGTGGGGTGCAGTGCCCATCCGTGGGCGACCTCGCCGGCCACCGCTGCCGACACGCAGATCCGGGCGTACGGCTCGACGACGGCCTTCTCGTGACATTCGGCGAGCACCGGCGTCGTGAACTCGTCGAGGTGGTGGATGGTGCGGATGCACGTCCCGACGGCGTTGGCACTGATGCAGTCCTGCGCGTGCACCACGTCGTAGTCGCCATCGCCGGCTGCGCCACCGAAGGCGTCACGCAACGACGCGATGGAACGGACGATGCGCTCGGTCACCGTCTCGTCGCGCTCGGGGAAGTCGACCAGGCGCACGCGCACGCCCGGCTCCAAGTCGCGGAAGAACCCGCGGTCGCCCCGACGCGCCAGGGACCACACCGTGACGTCCGCACCGAGCGCGGTGAGCGCCTCGGCCAGGTTCAGGGTGTGCACCACGCCGCCGCGCGGCTTGGTCGAATAGGTGAGCAGGGCGACGCGCACGGATCACGCCCCCGCGCCGTAGGCGTCGGTACGCCGCTCGGCCAGGTGATCCAAGACCCGTCGTGCCCGGCCGATCTCGGCTTCGACGTCGATCGTGACCTTGGCCAGGCCGCCCTTGGCGCCGGTGCTCGCCAGCACGTCACCGCCGGGCCCGACCACCTTGGCCTGCCCGAGGAACCGCAGGGCGCCCATGACCCCGGTCTGGTTCGACGACACCAGCACGACCTGGTTCTCGGCCGCCCGGGCGCAGTCGTACAGGTCGAACAATCGGGACTGCCGGTCGGCGGGCAGCCGCGACGCGCGGTCGGTGACACTGGCCGGCCACGCCGACAGTGCAGCGATCACCTGGGCGCCGCCGAGGGCCAGCGTGCGCGCCGCCTCGGGGAACGTCTTGTCGTAGTCGATGAGCATCCCGACCCGACCGACGGGCGTGTCGAACGTGGTGAACTCGTCACCGGCGAGGTAGGCGAGGCCCTCCCCGGCGGGTTGATGCACCTTGCGGTGCGTGCCGAGGATGCCATCGCCGCACACGCAGATCGCGGCGTTGTAGCGCCCGCGGGGCGCCTCTTCCGCGTATCCGATGCACACCGTCATCGGTCCCGCCGCAGCGCTGACGGCGGCGATCTCCGGACCCTCGGGGTCGAGCGCCGGCGGCGGATCCTGCGGATCGGGCGCGCGCAGGTCCCCGATGTACCCGCCCAGGCAGGCGTCGGGGAGGACCAAGAGGTCCACGCCGTCACGGCGTGCGCCGTCGATGATGCCGAGCACCTTGGCCAGACCACGTTCCAGGTCGCGACCGAAGTTCGCGGCGACGGCTCCCAGCGTGACGAGCCCCAACTCAGGCCGTACCCAGCCCGGTCACGGCGGCCGCGACGGCGGTGGTGGTGACGCCGTCGGGCCAGGCCAGGCGCACCCCGGGCCTGGACGTCAGCCGGCCGCACTCCGCGCTGGCGACGCCGCGCGGCAGATCGGCGGGCGCCGGCGCGCCGCGCTCGTCGGCGGTCAGCATCGCGTAACCGGGAAAGCACGTCAGCCACGATCCCGGGTCCGCGCTGGCGGGGCGGGGTACGGCGGCGACGTCGAGTTCCACCCCGGTGCCCGAGGCTTCGGCGAGCATGCCCGAGGTGCCGACGATGCCCGCCATGCTGACGTCCTTGGCGGCCCGGGGCCGCAGGTGCCCGACCAGTCCGGCCAGCCGGGCGAGGTCGGCGGGGTCGCGATGCGTCGTGGAGTCCCACTGCCTGCCGTGGTAGCCGGATCGCCAGGACCCCGCGAGGTCGACGGTGAGGCGCAGCGTGTGACCGACCTGGCCGCCGCCTGCGGGAATCGGCGACGGCGTCCGACCGAGGGCCGTAACCGCAAGCGAGGCAGGCACTCCCAGCTGGGTGTGGCCGCCGAGCACGGGTACGCCCCAGGCCGCCGACGCGCGGGAGACGCCGCGCAGGATGCGGGTCAGCAGGGATCGGGTGGGAGCGCCGACCGCATCGAGCAGGCCGGTCGGGGCGGCACCCATCGCCGTCAGGTCGTTGACGTTGACGAGCACCGAACACCACCCCGCCCACTCCGGATCGCGTTCCACCATGGACGGGATGATCGCATCACATGCGGCGACCACGTCGCTGCCCGGCACCGGCACGCCGTCGTCGCCGACGAACCCGTCCGGGCCCAGCCCACCGGGCACCACGCGCAGCGGCGCGAGGGCGTCGCCGAGGAAGGACTTGGTGGCGTCGGCGAGTCGTTGCATGCCGTGCAGCGGCCACCGCATGCGGGCGTGCGGCACGCCCGCGGCTTCGCAGGGCCCGTGCGCCTCCCAGCCGAGCGCGGCGAACATCGCGGCGTAGCGGGTCTGCACGGCGGCCTCGAAGCGCAGCACCCCGGCGCCCTCCACGTGTGCACAGGCGGCCCGGATCAGTGCCGGGCCGACGCCGGCCGCCCGTGCCCGCGGGGCGGTGACGAGGCGGCTGCCGGTCCACCAGCCGATGTCCGGATCGCACACCGGTGCCAGCCGGACGCCGCCGAGCACGGTGCCGTCGGGAGCCACCGCGACCAGGACGACGGTGCGGGGATCGTCGTCGACGTCGTCGGCGTCGGTGCCCGCGAACAGCCCCTGCTCGGCGACGAACGCCTCGGCCCGCAGCCGGCGGTAGGCCACCAGCTCGGCGGAGTCGTCGCAGACGTGGACGAGGAACTGGGAACCGGTGCGGGGTGGCCGGACCCCGGCCAGGATCGACAACTCGGAGACCACTGCCATCACCCGCCCACGTTCTGCAGCACGCCGCAGGCCCCACAGGCCGCGCAGCCCGCCTTCTGGTCGGCTCCCGCCATGCCCGCCAGCCGCAGCGCCGCGGCCACCTCGCGGGACACCTTCTCGACGATCGCCGCGTCGGGCGCGCCCGCCCCGTCGACGTCCACCGCGAGCGTGCCGGCCTGGGGCCGGAACGGGACGACGAAGGGGTACACCCCCATCTCGATGAGATCCGTTGCCCCCGAGATCAGTTCGTCCGGGTCCTCGCCGAGGCCGACGAGCAGGTAGGTGGACACCTGGTTGCGCCCGAACACGCGGACGGCCTCGCGCCATGCCTCCCGGTAGCGCTCCAGCGGCACCGTCGCCTTGCCGGGCATCCACCGGCGCCGCACGTCGTCGTCGAGGGATTCGACGTGGATGCCGATGGCGTCGGCTCCCGCCTCCCGCAGTTCGGCGAGGACCGCGAGATCGGCGGGCGGTTCGCACTGCACCTGGATCGGCAGGTCCGGGACGACGGCCTTGACCGCACGCACGCAGCGCGCGAGATGCCGTGCGCCGCGGTCGGTTCCGGCGGACGTACCGGTCGTCATCACCATCTGGGTCACCCCGTCCAGCCGGACCGCGGCCGCGGCGACCTCGGCCAGTTCGGCCGGGCGCTTGACGGCGGTGGTGGCACCGGCGCGCAGCGACTCCTCGATCGAGCAGAACCGGCACCGCTGGTCCTCGGCGTAGCGGATGCACGTCTGCACGACCGTGGTCGCCAACACGTTGCTGCCGTGCAACCGGGCCAGCTTCTCGTACGGGACGCCGTCGGCGGTCCGCAGGTCGTAGAACCTGGGGCGTTCGACCACCTCGACGTCCAGGCCGGTGTCGACCCCGTCGCGGAGCACGCGTGCGCCGTCGAACACGAACGGGCTGGACTCGTTTCGCGGGATCGCGGCGTTGAGCCCGTCGATGACCAGGTGGCCGTCGGCGCTGGGCCCGGCACCGGCCGTCCGGCTGACGGGTGGTCGGCCCCGGAAGCCGAGCAGTGCCAGGTCGACGCGGGTGGAGGTGTGTGCGGTCATGCGGCGCTCCGTCGTGCTCGGTGGTCGGCGATCACGTTCTCGGCGACGTGCCGGGCGTCGGCGTCGATGCCGAGGAACCGCCCGCTGCCCCAGGTGTGCATCCACGGCAGTCCGATGAACGCCAGTCCGGGCACGCCGGTGATGCCGCGGTTCTGCATGGGTCGGCCGGCCCCGTCGAAGGCGCTGGCCTCGATCCAGCGGTAGTCCGGCCGGTAGCCGATGGCCCACACGATGCTCGTGACGCCCGCGTCGGCGAGGTCGAGCGTGGTGGTCTCGGTGCCGGGTTCCCAGACCGGCACGTACCGCGTCGGGGCGGGCGCGGCGATGCCCTCGCGTTCGACGTAGGCGTCGATGTCGGCGCAGATGGAGTTGTAGACCGAGTCGGCGTGATCGAGGGCGGCGCGCAGCGACGGCTCGAAGCGCACGGTGGTGTCCTTGCCGTCCGCGAGCGTGCCGTACAGGCGCATGCCCTCGAGCGCGAAGCGGCGCAGGTCGACGTCGCGGCCACCGTCGCGACCGGTCACGTAGTGGTTCGTCTTCTCGATCGCGGTCTTGCCACCCGGGTACTGCGGCGCGGCCTTGTCGTACAGGCCCATGTCGGCCAACCAGGTCATGCAGTCCCGGCCGCGGTAACGGCGCGCGACGCGGGGTGCGCCACCGACGGCGAGGTGCACGGTACGGCCTGCGAGGTGGAGGTCCTCGGCGATCTGGGCGCCGGACTGCCCCGTCCCCACCACGAGCACCGCCCCGTCGGACAGGGCGTCGGCGTTGCGGTACTGCTCCGAGTGCAGCTGGGTGACGCCGGGGTCGAGCGCGGTCGCGAACGGCGGCACCACCGGGATCGGGTAGCCGCCCGTCGCGACGACGGCGTGGTCGCACGTCAGCGCCTCCGTGCCGGTGGCAGTCCGAAGCGTCAACTCGAAGCCACCCGCGGGAAGCGGTTTCAGTCGGGTCACGCGGGTGTTCGTGCGCACCGGCGGGCTGAAGGTCGCCAGCCAGCCGGCGAGCCAGCGCACGACCTCGTCGCGGGTCATGAAGCCGTCGGGGTCGTCGCCGGCGTAGGCGTAGCCCGGCAGCCGGCAGTGCCAGTTGGGCGTGACGAGGGTGAAGTTGTCCCACCGGGTGTCGGCCCAGGCGTGCACCGGGGTGTCGGCCTCGAGCACCACGTGCTCGACGCCGGCGCGCCCCAGGTACCAGCTCACCGACAGGCCGGCCTGCCCACCGCCGATGATCGCGACGGGTACGTGCGGCTTGGTCATGGCGCCACCGGATCCATGGCGACGACGCGGACCGTCGCGGAGTCGGGGAATGCGGCAGCGGCCGAGACGATCTGCTCGGTGGTCGCCGCGGCGGAGGTGCACGCGAAGCCGAACTTGGCGCGCACCCGGGCACTGGCCTCGTCGAGCGCGGTGCCGGACCGGTCGACGAAGTCGGCCACGGTGTAGTGCGCACCGACCGTGAGGTAGTCGTACACGACGAGGCTGGGCGAGTAGCAGCGTTGCAGGTGGCCGTCGGGCCACCGGACATCGAAGGTCATCTCAGGCATGGGCGAGGTCCTGCCAGAGTTGCGCAGCGGCGGTGTCGGTCACCGGGCCGTAGACGTCGGGTCTGCGGTCGCGCAGATGGAACATGCCGGCGCGCATGGTGCGGAACGTCGCGTCGAGGTCGACGTCGGCCACCGCCATGCCACTGCCGAGCAGCGTGGTGGCCAGCGTGTTGCCGCCGGGGTCGACGACCTTCGCGTTGCCGACGTAGCGCAGTGAGCCGAACGTGCCGCTCTGATTGGAGGCGATCCAGAACACCTGGTTGTCCAAGGCCCGGGCCGCGTCGAACAGGTTGAAACGGTAGGTCCAGCGATCGTCCTGCAGGTTCTCGGCGGTGGCGGTGCGCGCCGCGGGCCACGCGGAGAGACTCGCGATGATCTGCGCTCCCTGCAGGGCCATGATGCGCGCGGCCTCGGGAAAGGCCTTGTCGTAACAGATCTGCAGCCCGACGCGTCCGACGGGGGTGTCGAACACGCCGTAGCCAGATCCGGCGGAGTACGACATGCCCTCACCGAGCGGCTGGTGCACCTTGCGGTAGCTGCCGTAGATCTGACCGCCGTCCAGGATCGCGGCCGCGTTGTACCGGGTCTCGCCGTCGTCGGCCAGCTCGCAGAAGCCGATGGCGATCAGCAGATCGCCGACGATCTCGCGGACGCGAGTGAGTTCGGGTCCGTCGAGGCGGATGGCGGGCGGAAGCGACTTCGTCGTGGTCTTGACGGTGTCACCGTGGTTGCCCAGCGACGAGAGGTAGCCGCCGATCGCGGCCTCGGGCAGGACGAGGAAGTCGACCCCGCGCTCGCGGGCCTCCTCGGCGAGCGCCGTGATGAGGGCGTAGTTCTGGTCGAGGTCTCGGGTGAAATTCGCAGCTACTGCAGCGAGTTTGGTCATCGTCACACCATGTACGTCGAGTTGATGATGGCGCCCTTGCGGGCGTAGTAGATCAGCGCGTCCTGGACGTCGAGCGGATGCGCGGGGACGACGCCCTCGATGAGGTCCTCCTCGCGGCCGCCGTGCAGCGCGAGGCCGAAGCGGCAGCAGAACACCGTGCCACCCTCGGCGATGAACGTCGCGAGCGCGTCGTTGATGTTCTGCTCTCCCGGGAAGCCGGAGTCACCGGTCTTCGGAAAGCCGCGGGTGGCGAGGCAGTTGATGGACCCCGGGCCGTAGAAGTACAGCGCCGACTCGAAGCCCTTGCGCAGCGCACGGGTGGCCTGCAGGACGGCGACGAAGCTGACCGACGACTCGTGCGCGATGCCGTGCACCAGCGTGAAGTAGGACTCCCCGTTCTCGGCTTGCAGATCGGGGAAGATCTTCGTGCCGCCGTAGATGTTGGAACCCTTCGGCAGCGACGGGTGCGGAATCTCCGCAAGCGAGGTCTTGATGTTCTCGGCGATCGAATCGTCAAACGGCATTGCGCATCTCCAGCTTTGGTAGTCCATTGGGATGCGTCGATTACACGGCCCGTGTGTTTCCGGCTGGTCATCGTGGGAAGACGTTTCGGTTATCGAGTGCTCACGGTCGAAACGCCGGCGTAACGCAGCGGCGGCCGGGGTACGTTGGCCGCATGCCCGAAGGCGACACCGTCTACCGCACCGCGACGAAGTTGCGCGACGCACTCGAGGGCCGCACGCTCACCCGCTGCGACGTACGGGTGCCGAAGTTCGCGACCGTCGACCTCACCGGCTGCGTCGTCGACGAGGTACTCAGCCGCGGCAAGCACCTGTTCATCCGCGTCGGGGACGCGAGCATCCACTCGCACCTCAAGATGGACGGCTCCTGGCTTATCGGCGGCCAGATCCGCCGGGTCCCGCAGTACAAGATCCGGATCCTGCTCGAGACCGCCGAGACCCGGGCAGCGGGCGTCGACCTCGGCGTGTTGGAGATCCTGCCGCGCGCGACCGACATGGAGTCGGTGGCCCACCTCGGGCCCGACCTGCTGGGACCGGACTGGGAACCGCGGGTGGCGGCCACCAACCTGGCGGCCGAGCCCGAGCGGCCCCTGGCCGAGGCGCTGCTGGATCAACGGGTGATGGCCGGCGTCGGCAACGTCTACGCCAACGAACTCTGCTTCGTGATGGGCCACCGCCCACAGGCGCCCGTGGCGGACCTCAAGGATCCGCTGCGCGTGGTGCAGCGGGCGCGGGACATGCTGTGGCTGAACCGGTCTCGCGTCAATCGCACGACGACCGGAGACACCCGACCCGGCCGCGATCTGTGGATCTACGGCCGGGTCGGGCGTCCGTGTCGGCGGTGCGGCACCACGGTCGAGTCCGACCGTGCCGACGTCACCGGCACGGAACGGATCTCCTTCTGGTGTCCGGTCTGTCAGAGCTGACGGGCGTCAGGCCGGCAGCGGCTTGCGGGCCAGCTTGACGATCTTGCGCACCACGGTGGCGAACTGCTTGGGCAGCGGTCCCTTGTTGTAGGGCAGCCCGTAGCGCTCGCAGATCTCCTGCACCTGCGGCGCCAGTTCGGCGTGCCGGTGAGCGGGGATGTCGGGGAACAGGTGGTGCTCGATCTGGAACGACAGGTTGCCGCTCATCACGTGGAAGAGCTTGCCGCCGGTCAGATTCGCCGAGCCCAGCAGCTGGCGGAAGTACCACTGCCCGCGCGACTCGTTCTGCGTCTCCTCGATGGAGAACTCCTGCACCCCCTCGGGGAAGTGCCCGCAGAAGATGATGGCGTAGGACCACACGTTGCGGATGAGGTTGGCGGTCATGTTGCCGGCGAACGTGAACGGCGCGAACGGGCCGGACAGCAGCGGGAAGGCGACGTAGTCCTTGAGTGTCTGACGGCCCACCTTCTTCCAGATGCCGGCGAGGATCTCGCGCTTGTCGGCGATCGAGATCTCCCCGGCGCGGATGCGCTCGGTCTCCAGCTCGTGCAGGGCGACGCCGTACTGGAACAGCACCATCAGCAGGAAGGCGTAGACGGCGTTGCCGCGGTAGTAGGGCACCCACTTCTGGTCCTCGCTCATGCGCAGGATGCCGTAGCCCACGTCGCGGTCCATGCCGACGATGTTGGTGTAGGTGTGGTGCATGTAGTTGTGCGAGTGCCGCCACTGGTCACTCGGGCACGCCGAGTCCCACTCGAAGTCACGGCTGGCCAGCGCCGGGTCGCCGGTCCAGTCGTACTGGCCGTGCATGACGTTGTGGCCGATCTCCATGTTGTCGAGGATCTTCGACACCGCGAGCATCGCGGTGCCGGCAATCCATGCGGGCGGCAGCACGCCGGCCCACAGCAGCGCGCGGCCGCCGGCCTCGAAGCCGCGCTGCGCCTTTATGACACGACGGATGTAGGTGAGGTCGCGCTCGCCGAGATCGGCGATGACGCGCTCCCGGATCGCGTCCAGATCGCGGCCGAACGCCTCCACCTGTTCGGGGGTGAGGCTGATGACCGTGCCGTTGACGGTCTTGCTGACGCCGCCGGTGGCCGGGGCCGGGGACGCCTCGGGGGCGGTCACGTCGGTGTCGGTCAGGTCGGTGTCGGTCAGGTCGGTATCGGTCAGGTCGGTGTCGGTGCGGTCGAGCATGGCGGTCATGTCGGTTCTCCTCTCGTGCGGGTGGGTCAGAGGGCGATCTGGACGTCGCCGATGGGGGCGGTGACGCAGATCTGGACGTCTTCGGCATCAGCGGCGGAGATGGCGCCGGAGACGAGGTTCTTGACGGCACCGCTGGTCTTGCGGCGCGTGCAGGTGTGGCAGATGCCCATGCGGCAGCCGTTCTCCGGCCGCAGGCCGGCGGCCTCGGCCTGCTCGAGCAGCGAACGACCGTCGTCGGTGACGTCGACGCCGCTTTCGACGAACGTCACCGTGCCGCCGGAGGCCTCGGTCGGCACGCTGAACACCGGCGGGACGAAGCTCTCCGAGCGGGCCTGCGGGCAGTGCGCCCGCACGGCCTCGACGAGCGCCGGCGGTCCGCAGACGAACACCGCGTCCGGATCCGGCATCGCCGCCGCTAGTTGCTCGGCGTCGAAGCGGCCGGCCAGGTCGCCCGCGTCGTCGCTACGGGTGTACCCGTGCAGCACGCGGACGCCCGTGAGGCCTGCCAGCTCGTCGCGGTACGCGGCGTCGGCAGCCGAGCGGGCGTAGTGCACGAAGGCGATCTCGCCCTGGTGCTCCTCGGCGAGGAGTGTGCGCAGCATGGACAGCACCGGGGTGATGCCGCTGCCGCCGGACACCAGCAGGATCCGGCGGGGCCGCTCGGCGGGCAGGACGAAGTCGCCGCCGACGCCGTCGAGCCCGACGACCATGCCCGGACGGGCGTTGCGGAACAGATGCTCCGACACGACGCCGCCGTCGTGGACGCCGATCGTCAGCTCGAGCCGACGGGCGCCCTCGGCGTTGGCCGGCGAGTAGCAGCGGGTGTGGCGGCGGCCGTCGACCTCGACGGTCAGGTTGACGTGCTGGCCCGCCCGCAGCGGCTGTCCGGCAGTGAACACGTGATTCGGTTCGAGGGTCAGCGTGACGCTGCGCGGAGTGTCGCGGCGGACCGCGACGACCTTGGCTCGCGCGTCATTCAGGGTCCAGGTCGGTGCGACCAGCTCGGTGTAGCGGTCGACGCCATGGGGACCGGTCAGGAGCCCGACCAGGGGCGAGCGCAGCACTCGGTCGCGGAGGCGCGGCTTCGAAAGTTCGGTGAACATGTGTATACCGTGCGGGTTGTCGGCGCTGATGGCAAGGGGGTTTGCCCTGATCGTGGTAGAGTTCACACACAGTGAACAGTCGTACTCCCAAGTCACACTCCTCCCGCTCGTCGCGGGACGGACTGTCGCGCGAGGAGCGCAAGGAGGCGACCCGGCGGGCCATCGTGTCGGCTGCGCTGCGACTCCTCGAGGACCGCAGCTTCAGCGGGCTGAGCCTGCGCGAGGTGACCCGTGAGGCGGGCATCGTCCCGGCCGCGTTCTACCGTCACTTCGAGTCGATGGAGGCCCTCGGGCTGGTCCTCATCGACGAGTCGTTCCGCGCGCTTCGCGACATGCTGCGCGGCGCCCGCGCCGGCAAGCTCGACCCCAACCGCGTCATCGAGTCGAGCGTCGACATCCTCATCGCCGGGGTCAACGAACGCCGCGAACACTGGATCTTCATCGGGCGCGAACGCAGCAGCGGCGTCACCGTCCTGCGGTACGCCATCCGCACCGAGATCCGGCTCATCACCAGCGAGCTGGCGATCGACCTGGCCCGTTTTCCCGGGCTCAACACCTGGAGCAGCGAGGACCTGAACATCCTCGCCACGCTGTTCGTCAACGCCATGATCTCGATCGCCGAGGCCATCGAGGACGCCAACGACGCGGCCGCACTCGAGGACATCCGCCGCACCGCCGTCAAGCAGCTGCGCCTGATCGTCATCGGCATCACGGGGTGGCGCAGCAGCACGCCCTGACGCGTGCCTAGGGTCACCCCATGGCGAACCTCCAGATCACCCGGCCCCGCCCGGACGTCACGCTGATCACCCTGGACCGGCCGGAGAAGCTCAACGCCCTCAGCTACGGGCTCGTCGAGGACCTCCTCGCCAAGCTGTCGATTCCACCAGTGGGGGTGTTCGTAGGTGACGTTCTGGGCGAACGGGGGCACCCACCATCGGTCATCGGAAGGGCTGGGGCGCAGATCGACGAGTTCGAGAAGCACTCCGAACCTCTATCACGGCGGTCGGTCAACCAACATCAAGCCCAAGCGGGGTCTCAGACGTCGTCGAGTTTGTCGAGCAGCGCCCCTGCGACGAGTGCCGTTGCGCGAGCGACCAGGCGGGCTTCAGCCGGGCTCAACGCAGCGGTTTTGCGCGGTGGTCCGGGTCGTCCGTGGCCAGTACCAGCGTCGTTTCGGAGTCGATTGACTGCTGTGGCCAGAAGCATCAGGCACTGATGAACTGCGCGGTGCGGATCTTGATCAAAGTTTGCGAGAGTGACGGTTGGTATGGCCAAGCCGACCGCATCGAATGCGGCTGCCAATGTCATTGGGAAGTTCTGCGACTCTGAATAGCCGCCCCGAAGTTCAGTCAGGACGTGCCGTGCGGTGGCTTCGTCGAGTTCCTTGCCAACGCCCACTTGCAAAGGTGCATCGTCGGGGTTGAGGTTGATCCTGTCGACATAGCTGCGCAGCGCCGCAGTGAGTTCCGTACCGCTGAGGTTGTCGATAACCTTCTGCCGCACCAACCCGTCGGGGTCGAGAGTGAACCCAAGTGGATCGAAGGCCTGGCTCAGCTGGGTTACCTTGCTGCTGCCGGCATAGCCCTCGCTGTCGGGGTTGAAGCCTCCGCGGGCACGACACAGCGCCACAAGTTCTCGGGCCAGGGGCAAGCCTGCGGTCGCGTTGTGCGCTGCCGGTGAGGCGAAGACATGTCGGACTCGCCTGGTTTTACCAAAGCTGTTTCCTTCCGGTGTCTTTCCGTAAGGCGCCGGATCAAGACGGCTGAGGCCGTGGCGTGTGATGGCGTCGCGCAGTTCACTGTGCGAGGGGCTCCCTACAACATCGAAGAAGGGCGCAAGGGCTGCGCCCAGCTCTGTCAGATTCACGGCGTCGACTCCAGTACTGACTTGTCGATGGGTGTGGAGAGGTATCGGTATGCCGTCGCTCGGCTGATGCCGAACGCTTTGGCGAGTTCGTGGACGGGTTCTCCGGTTGCAGCGAGACGGCGGAGCTGTTGCTGTCGTTCCAGGGTGAGTTTGGCGGGCTTGGTGGCCGGTAGGCGGCGCGCGCGCCTAGAGGCGCGGGAAGCGGCGCGGCGCTCGCGACCGAGCTCGAGTTCGAGCTCGGCCAGGGTGGCCATGATGGCGGCCACTGCGCGGCCTGTTGGCGTGCCGGTATCTATGCCTTCACGTAGGGCGCGCAACAGAATTCGGCGTTGACCGAGTTCGGCAATGGTGCGGGTTACTTCGGCGACGGAACGACCGAGGCGGTCGATGGCGGTGACGACCACTGTGTCGCCCTCGCGGGCGTAGTGGAGCAGCCCCGCCAGGCCGGGCCGGTCGGTGTTCACGGCACCCGCGAGCTTGTCGGTGAAAACCCGGTCGGATTCCACGCCCTGGGCAGCGAGTGCGGCCAGCTGCACAGCGAGGTCCTGGCCCGCGGTGCTCACGCGGGCGTATCCCAGAAGCGTTGACACGCCTCCTACCGTCTCATTGCCCTCCGACATCGAGGATCTGAGACACGCCGTGTGAGACAAGAAATGAGACACCGCGACCTGGCGCGATGCGACCACAGCGTAGGCCGCGAAGGGCTGTCTCGATTCTCTAGTAATGGGAATAGTTGTCAAGCGGTGCGATGGCGTCGTCGAGTGACGCGTGCCCCCGTGGGGCACGCGTGGCGCAAGGTGTTGAGACCGTTGTGGGGTGGGGTTGGTGGTTCCCGGCGGCGCACTCTGACCTACGCGTGCTCGAGCCGAGTCGGCTCGGCCTCAGGTAATGACTGTCGCGCTCGCGCAGTGGGGGGAGCCCGGCGTCTGTACTAGAGATCGAGGTCGTGCCTCATAGAAACGTCGACGTCAGTCCGGGCTCCCGCCACCGTGCCGCACCCCGGCAGCGGGCTGGGAGTGCGTTAGTTGCTTGATGCCTCCCCATGGGTGAGGGTGGATTCGGCGGGCAGGTCACGTCGCCCTGGTGGTCCGCTCACAGCGGTATCACCATGACGGGCCTGCTCGTCCACACGGTGGCGGTGCCTGGTGACGGCACGCTCCCAGCGGTCGACGTCAAAGGGCCGTTGGCTGCGTAGCATGGCGAAAGCGAGCCGGTGCGCGCGGTGTCCGACCGCGATCAGGGCCACTAGGGGCGGCTTGCCGCGGGCGATCAGCTGGTGACGGTAGGCGATGAAGTCGGGGTGGTGTAGACCCACGCCGCGTCCTAGATCGACGATGGCTCTCCGTAATTCGACGGATCCTTCTCGGCTGATCCCGGTGCGGGTTCGGGCTCTGCCGGCTGATTCGTAGCTGATCGGGACCAGTCCGGAGGCGCGGTAGGCGGCTGCGGCGTCCCGGTAGCGGTGGGGGTCACCGATCGCCGCGCCATACGCGCTGGCGGTGAGCACGCCGACACCGGGAACACCAAGCAGGATGCCGGCGGGGGTCTTGGGCAGCAACTCCGTCAGGGCGGTGGTGGCGTCGTGGATCTGGCGGTCGAGGGCTTCGAACAGTGCCCAGTCCGCCGCCAGCACCACCAGTGGTGCATGGCGTTCGGTGGTGGGCAGCCGCAGCGCCACCTGAGCTGCCGCCACGACCTGCTCGGCCTTGGGTCGGGTCATCTGCACGCCACGGCGACGCACGTAGCGCACCACCCCGTCCACACCGAGTCGTCGGACGCGGTCGGGGTCGGGTAAATCGCGGATGAGCACCCGCAATGACGCGGCGTCCAGACCGTGGCTGTAGCAGCCGGTCAAACCCGGGAAGATCAGATCGAGTTGGCCGTGGATCTGGTTAGCCAACATGGCCTGAGCGGCGACCTTGCGGCGCCGGTGGGCGACCCACGCGGCTTGGGCCGCCAAAGCCTCGTCGCGGCACTGTGGTGGGCGACCGGAGCCCCGGATCAGTAGCTCGGCCATCGCCCCGCAGTCGCGGGCATCGTTCTTCAACGTCCGCAGTAGCTGTTGTCCGCGTGCATCTTTGACCGCGCGCGGGTTAAGTTCGACGACCTCCAAACCAGCTGCCCGCAGCCGCGCAACCAGGGTGCGGTGATAGTGGCCGGCCGCCTCGACCCCGACCCGAATCACCAGAGCGTCCCGCTCGACCTGCGCGCGACGAATCGCCGCGGACAGCCTTTCGAAGCCCGTCTCGGTCAGCGCGAACTCGAACGGCGCGATGAGGATCTCGCCGTAGTGATCAGCCACCAACGCCATCGCGACGGCCTTGCCGACATCGACCGGGATGACCAGACAGCGTTGCGGATCCAGCCCGCGAATCCGGGTCATGAACTGTGCTTGCATCTCGCCGTTGACGAACGTCATCACCAAGCTCCCTTTGTCGGATGTACACCGACACTGCGGGACCCCATCGCAACCGGCGGGAAGATAGACCGGCGTGGCGGGATCCACCCGGTGATCAGGCCATTGGCATCTTCAACCACACATCAAGGTGGTATCAGAAATGAGACACCCCTGCGGGGGTCAGCACTACCACCGCGGTCAAGCTCGCGTTCTCCCTGGGGCTGATCATCGTGGTCGCCGGGCTGCGCACCGGGGCCACGGGGATCATCCGGTGCCGTTCGCGCTAGAGTTGGCCCAGCAGTGCGTCGCCGTGCACGGGTAGGTCGCGGATACGGATGCCGGTGGCGTGGTGGATTGCGTTGAGCACTGCGGCGGCGGAACCAACGATTCCGATCTCGCCGGCCCCGCGCGACCCCATCGGGCTGGCGTGTTCGTCGGCGTCGTCGTCCAGCCAGATCGCGTCCATGTCGGGGATATCGGCGTGGCTGGCGAAGTGATAGCTCGCCAGATCCTGGGTGACGACGTGCCCGAAGCGGTGGTCGCGCACGCTTTCCTCGTGCAGCGCCATCGACAGGCCCATGGTCATGCCGCCGATCAGCTGCGAGTGCAGCGTCGTCGGGTTGATCGCTTGGCCGATGGAGAACACCCCGAGCATGCGGGAGACGCGGACCTCGCCGGTGTAGCGGCTGACCCGTACCTCGACGAAGTGCGCACCGAACGAGTACATGCCATAGTTCTCGGCGTCCTCATTCTCCGGCGGCTCGGCGGTGGTGGCCGCGCCGACGGCGGGGTTGTCGCCGTGTTCCTTCCGAAATGCCTGCGCCGCAGCGTAAATGGTGGCGCCCCAGGAGCTGATGCCCGACGAGCCACCCGACACCGATGCTGGCGGCAGGTCGGTATCGCCGATCTGCAGGTCGACCGCCGACGTCTCGATGCCGAGCATGTCGGCGGCGATCTGTGTGAGCGTCGTCCACGTGCCGGTGCCGATGTCGGTGGCGCCGAGCTGCACCGAGTAGCGGCCGGCGGCGACGTGCTCGATGCGGCAGGCGTTGCCGGGCATGACCATCGCGGGGTATTCAGCTGACGCGACGCCGGTGCCGATCAGCCATTCGCCGTCGCGCGTGCTCCGCGGTTCGGGGTTCCGCCGGTCCCAGCCGAAGCGGGTGGCGCCGGTGCGCAGGCACTCGAGCAGGCGCCGGTTGGACCACGGGTTGCCGGTCTCGGGGTCGACGTCGGGCTCGTTGCGCACGCGCAACTCGATCGGGTCGAGATCGCAGGCGATCGCCAGCTCGTCCATCGCGACCTCGAGGGCGAACATGCCGGGGCACTCGCCGGGAGCGCGCATCCAAAACGGCACGGGGACATCGAGTTTCGCGAGCCGATGGCTGGTCTTGCGGGCGTCGGCGGCGTACATCATGCGCGACGGTGTCGCGGTCTGCTCGGCGTACTCCTTGACGGTGGCGGTCTGCTCGATGACGTCGTGGCTGATGGCGGCGAGCTTCCCGTCGCGGTCGGCGCCGAGGCGCACGTGCTGGATGGTCGGTGTGCGGTAGCCGACGAACGCGAACATCTGCTGCCGGGTCACTGCCAGCTTCACCGGTCGGCCAGGAACGTGCATGGCTGCCATGGCGGCGAGCACGTTGTGCGAGTGTGGTGACCCCTTGGACCCGAAGCCGCCGCCGACGTTCTTGGCGACGACGCGAATCTGCTCGGGTTCGAGGCCGAAAGTCTGCGCCAGCGTCTTGCGGACGACGTGCACGCCCTGGGTCGAGTCGTACAGCGTCAGCAGCGTGCCGTCGGGGTCCCAGGTGGCGATGGTGGCGTGCGGTTCCATTGGGTTGTTGTGCTCGTGCGGGGTGGTGTACGTCTGGTCGACGGTGATCTCGGCCTGCTCAAGCGCGGCCTCGACGTCGCCGTCGGAGGTGTCGGTCTTGTGGCCGGAGTTGACTTCCTCGGGAGCGTACAGTCCGGGATGGTCGGCGCGGATCTCGGTATCGTGCTCGGCCTCGTCGTAGGTCACGGTGACGAGAGCGGCTGCCTGGCGGGCGGTTTCGGCGCTGTCGGCGATGACACCGCCGATGAGCTGACCGCGGTAGTGCACCTGGTCGTCCTGCAGGATCACTAAGTCGCCGTCATCGGTGTCGGCCAGGGTGGGGGCGTTGAAGACGGTGAGGACGGCATGCACGCCGTCGAGCGCCTCGGCGGCGGAGGTGTCCATCGCGGTGATGGTGCCCTTGGCGATGGTGGCCTGCACGGGGTGCAGGTACAGCGGGGCGTCGACCGGATACTCGAACGCGTAAGTAGCGGTGCCGGTGACCTTCGCGGGCCCGTCGAGGCGGGTGAGTCGGCTGCCGATGGCGTGGGGTTCGACGAGGGTCATCGCTGCCGTCCTTCCGCGAGGGTGGTCAGGGTGGCGACGATGGTGCGGGCGGTCAGTTCGACCTTGAACTCGTTGCCCTGCTGCGGTTCGGCGTGGACGAGTTCGGCGTCGGCGGCCTGCCGGAACGTCTCCTCGGTGGCGGGTTGGCCGACGAGCGCCTGTTCGGCTCGGGTGGCGCGCCAGGGTTTGTGCGCGACGCCGCCGAGGGCGATGCGGGCCGAAATGATGGTGCCGTCGTCGATGACGAGTTCGGCGGCGACGGAGGTGACCGCGAAGGCGTAGGAGGCGCGGTCGCGGACCTTGCGGTAGGTGGAGCGGGCGCCGTCGGGCGCGGGTGGGATCTCGACCGCGGTGATGAGCGCTCCGCGGGGGACAGTGGTGTCGAGGTCCGGACGGTCGCCCGGCAAACGGTGAAAGTCGTTGAGCTTGATGCGGTGTTCACCGTCGGTGTCAAGGTAGACGACGCTGGCGTCGAGGGCGGCCATGGCGACGGCCATGTCGGACGGGTGGGTGGCGATGCAGTGCTCGGACGCACCGAGGATGGCGTGGTAACGGGTGTAGCCGCCGACGGCGGAGCAGCCGGTGCCGGGGGTGCGCTTGTTGCAGGGGGTGGTGACATCCTGGAAGTAGACGCACCGGGTGCGCTGTAGCAGGTTTCCTGCGGTGGTGGCGACGTTGCGCAGCTGGCCGGACGCGCCGGCGAGCAGGGCGCGGGCGAGGACGGGGTAGTGGCTGCGGACGATCGGGTGGGCGGCGAGGTCGCTGTTGCGGACGTCGGCGCCGATGCGCAGGGTGCCGTCGGGGAGGCGTTCGACATCGGTGAGCGGTAGGTGGCCGACGTCGACGACGAGGCCGGGTTCGGCGATGCCGAGTTTCATGTGGTCGACGAGGTTGGTGCCGCCGGCGAGGAAGACGGCGTCGGGGCGGTCGGCGACGGCGGTGACGGCGTCGGCGACGCTGCTGGCGCGGTGGTACTCGAAGGGGATCATCGGGCGGCCTTCTGGATGGCGTCGAGGATGTTTCCGTAGGCGGCGCAGCGACAGAGGTTGCCGCTCATGCGTTCTCGGATCTCGGCGTCGGTGAGTTCGGCGGTGTTTTCGAGGTCGTCGGTGACGTGGCTGGGGGAGCCGGACTTGATCTCCTCGAGCATGCCGACCGCGGAGCAGATCTGGCCGGGCGTGCAGTAGCCGCACTGGAAGCCGTCGTGCTCGAGGAAGGCCTGGGCGACGGGGTGCAGCTGGTCCCCTTCGCCGAGGCCGGCCGCGGTCTGAACCTCGGCGCCGTCGTGGGCCACGGCGAAAGCTAGGCAGGTGGTGGCCCGCCGGCCGTCGAGTAGGACGGTGCACGATCCGCACTGGCCGTGGTCGCATCCCTTCTTCGGCGCGGTGACGCCGAGGTGCTCGCGCAGCAGGTCGAGGAGGGTGATGCGGTTGTCGACGTGCACGGTGTGGTCCGTGCCGTCGACGCGCAGGGATACGTCTGTGAAGTGGGCTGACTTCATGGGCGGGGGCTACCCGGGGTGGGAGTGGTGAAAACCAGACAGCTAGACCGCGCAGCCAAACTGCGTTCGCCAGTCGCGGATGAGCGGACGTGACCCCCACGGCGGTCCTACGAAAGATTTTTGTGGGCGGACTCGCGCAAGATTTTCCTGTTCCACCGAGAACCAATGTCCGCAGCGACGTAGGTCACGGGACGCCCGGTGGTCACGACCAGACGAGATAGTCACCCCTCAGCGGTCATTCTGATACCCCCCAACCGCCGGTCCGGCGGTGAACCGCCAGGGCGGCCCGAGGCAGCGCTCGCCACCCGCCAGGATCTGATTAGTCTCGAATTTCTGGTCGTGAGACCGCGCTGGGTCAAACCCGATCCCGCCTCAGGGTGTCCTTGACGTGGGTGACCAAGGCGAAGCCTAGTAATTCGGATGTGGCTGTCAGAGCATCTCGAGTGGGCCGGGCCTTGTGGGCGGCGGGAAGGCACTGTCGAGCACGGCGAGATCGTCGGGGCTGAGGCTGATGTCAGCGGAGCCGGCATTTTCTCGAACATGTTCAGGCGTGCTCGCGCGTGGGATGGTGCAGATGTCGTCGTGGCGTAGCACCCAGGCCAACGCGATTTGGGCCGCCGTGGCAGCGTGGCGCCGGGCGACCAGGTCCAGGGCCTTGTTTCCCAGGAGGCGGCCCTGCTCGATTGGGGAGTAGGCCATGACCGGGATGTTGCGTTCGGATAGCCAGGGGAAGAGATCGTATTCCGGTCCGCGGCGCGTCAGGTTGTAAAGGATCTGGTTGGCCTGTGTCTGGTCGCCGCCTGGTACACCGGTCAACTCGACCATGTCGTCGTGGTCGAGGTTGCTCACCCCCCAGTGGCGGATTAGCCCGGCGGCCGCCAGGTCGGCGAAGCCCTCGAGCGTCTCGGCGAGCGGGACGTTGCCTCGCCAGTGCAGCAGGTACAGATCGATGTGGTCGGTGTTGAGCCGCGCGAGGCTGGCCTTGCAGGCCCGCACGGTACCGGCTCGGCTCACGTGGTTCGGCAGCACCTTGTCCACCAGGAACACCTCGTCGCGGCGCCCGGCGATCGCTTCGCCCACCAGGGTCTCCGCTGCGCCGTTGCCGTACATTTCGGCGGTGTCGATCACTGTCATGCCCAGATCGAGCCCGAGCCGGATGGCGGCGATCTCGTCGGCCCGTCGCGCGGGATGTTCGGCCAAGTGCCACGTGCCTTGGCCCAGTGCCGCAATGGGCTCGCCGGAGGGCAGGACTACCTGGCGGGCAGTTGTCACGATGTACGACCTCTCTGCGAGTCATCCTCATCGCTGACCAGATCGCGGCATCGCGACCCGACCGGCAGGCAGCTGCTGTTCAGTTGGTACGTGCTGGTCACCGGGCTTGCCCCGCCACGCCTGGGCCGACATGGGGGCGACGCCGTAGTTCCCATGCCAGCCGCAGGCCTCCAATGACGGTCAGCAGTCCTAGGGCCGCGATCGCGGAGACGTGTAGGAGCACCGGCAGGGTGGCAGCGGCGGCGATCCCGGTCGCGGCGCGGTTGATGGGAATCTGTCGGTGGTCGCGCCACCGGTAGGCCCCGTCGCCGAGATAGAACAGCGCCATGCCACCGGCGAGTGCGATGGCAGGCATCAGGGGAAGCGGCGAGGTGGCGTGTTCGACGGCGGCGTGGGCGCCGACGGCGAATAGCGTGATGCCAGCCACCAGCGGCAGGTGCAGATAGCTGTAGGCGTCACGCGCAAGCTGGGCCCGTTGCGTCCCGGTGGCTCGTTCGAGCCGCTGCTGCGCCCCGCCCGTGAGACCGAAGTAGGTCCACCAGAACGTCGCCATGATCGCCACGCCCAGCACCAGGGCGGTGACGACCTCGAAGCGGTGCAAATCCGTTGCGCCTGCACCGAGTTCGGTGATCGCCAGACCGAGCGCGATGATGATGATCGAGCCGTGGCGGGACACGAAGTATGACGGTGAGACGCGGAACCCGCCGAGGCCGAACACAGCAGGGGCGCCGTAGTCGATCACCGCGGCAGCTACCCACAGCAGTTCCCGGCCCGGAGTGTCCACGAAGGCGGCCGCCACGATGCAGGCGGGAGCGGCGACGAAGGCCGGCGCCAGCCATCGGATGCTGCGCCGCATGTCGTCATCCTCGCCCGAGGAGGAGACAACGAACTTCACGACGTGGATCAATCTCACCACCAGCAGAGCGATCGCGAAGACGAGCGCCCCCGAGGAGAACGCCATGGGCAACGCCGCCGCGGCGACGAGCATCGCGGCCATCGCCGCGATCACGGCCGCCTGATGCCGCACGCCCTGGGTGTCGAAGGTGTTGATGAGCCAGGTGTAGCCGACCCAGGCCCACCACACCGCGAGCAGGGCGAGTGCCGCCCGGCCGAACCCGGCCGGTGACAGATCTTGCAGCACGAGCCGTGTGACCTGCGACATCGCGAAGATGAACACCAGGTCGAAGAAGAGTTCGAGGTTGCCCTCCGACTTCGACCCGTGGTCATCGTCGGTCATCGCTTTCTCGGGCGGCGCTTCACCGTGGACGCCACGGAGCCCAGCGTCTCCCAAGCGCCGAATTGCCGGGCGGTGCAGATCACCATGAACAGCGACGACGACCTGTCGGCCGCCGTGCTTCCATTCGGCTAAAGAGCACGACGCTTTCACAAGAGTCCGCCATATTTTTCTCCTATACGCGGCTTGTCGACGTCGGTCGTCGCTACAGCGCCTCAGCGGCCGCCTGCGCAACGGACTTGTCTTGTTCTCCGGTGCCGCCACTGACGCCGACCGCGCCTACGATCTGGCCGCCTTGTTGCACCGGTATCCCGCCGGCAAAGATCATGATCCGTCCGTGGTTGGACGCATGTACTCCGTAGAACTGATTACCGGGGGCGGCATCCGCGGCTAGCTCTTCGGTTGAGACGTCGAGCGCACGTGCGGTGAACGCCTTATTGATCGCGATGTCGACACTGCCGATCCACGCGCCGTCCATCCGCGCGTGGGCGACTAAGTTGCCCCCCGCGTCCACGACGGCGATGTTGGAGGGCGAGGAGATCTCCTCGGCTTTGGCCCGCCCGGCGGCGATCATGCGCTGCGCATCATCGAGGGACACCGAGCTTTGAGTGAAAGTCATGATGGATGTGCTCCGATCTTCGTGGAATGCTCGACGACTGCACCGCTGCTCCTAGCCGCGGTGTCCTCCGTCGGGGTCATGGACCGGCCTCATCACTCTGCGCCGGGCAGCTTGTAGGCGAGCACGTCGACGTTCTGGATGCTTGGTTCTGCGCTGAACAGCTCGCCGCCCTTCGCGGCAAGGGCCTGGCCGACACCCCCCGACAGGTGGCTTTGACGGGCGGCGTCGTCGGGAAACACGTCGAAGATGCCGAAAGTCGACTCGTCGAATCGAAGGGCGAACCAAGCGCGCGTCCCCGGCTCCTGCTCGACGATTGGGCGCGCGTCGCGGAGAAACTGCGCGACGTCCTCTTCCTTGCCGGCCTTGGCGTGCAGCGTGACTGACAATGCAACGTGAATCATGTTCCCTCACTTGGTCGGCTGGAAGACGGCGCGGACGCAGCCGTCCTGCTTCTCCTTGAACATTCGATACCCCCGCGGACCGTCGTCGAGGGGCATGACGTGGGTGGCGAGGTGCTCGGTGTCGAGGGCGCCGGTGCCGTGAGCTTCCATGCCGACGGCCTCGATGCACACGTCGGGACCGCGGCCGCCGGTGCGTTCCTTCAACTCGGCGATGACGCTCTCCTTTGTGTAGTCGAGGATTTCGGCCCCGATGTATTGACGCACCTGGGTCAGGCGTTCGGCAAGCCGGTCGATGACGATGACCTGCTCGGCGCCCTTCAGCATCGCCGCTCGGGCGGCCATCTGCCCGACTCCGCCTGCCCCCACACCGCGACGACGTCGCCCCGGCGGTGCGGGTGCCGTGTGGGGCAGGGTCGACTCGCAGCAGCTCACCGACCTCGATGAGTTGTTTGGCTTGGCGCAGCGCCACCCGGACCTGCTGGCGGGGGTCATCGCCTGACATTCGCGCTCCGACCGATTAAAGGCCGCCGGGTTCTGGCTGTCGAAGGCGCGCGGCGAGTTCGGTGCCCTTGCCCCCCGGCGCTTCACGGACCTGGACTTCGACGAAGGTCGCCCAGCGCGGCGAGCGGTTCGGGCACCCGGCCGTCCGGCATGACCTCCGGCGGGCTCTTGTTGATCGTCACGCTGCGCCACCGCGAACGCGGTTCCGAGTCGGCGGCGCGGGTGGGTTGGCTGCCCAATGTGCGTTGCACCTGGTGGATCAGCTGACCGGCGACACTGCGGCCCGCGTGCGCCACCTTGCTCACCGGGCTACTCACAAGTCACTCCCCCGCACCGGCTGGCCGTGCGGCCTGGCTGAACAGTTTCACGATCGCCGCGCAGAAGGCCGGCAGGTCCTCGGGTGAGCGGCTGGTGATCAGGTTCCCGTCGTGGGCGACCTCCTCGTCCACGACGTTGGCACCGGCGTTGCGCAGGTCGGTGCGGATGCTCGGATAGGACGTCAACGTTCGGCCCTCCGCGACACCGGCCTCGATCAGCGTCCAGGGTCCGTGGCAGATCGCGGCGACCGGCTTGCCCGAGGTCACGAAGTCGCGCACGAACGTGACCGCGGCATCGTCGATGCGCAGCTTGTCCGGGTTCACCGTGCCGCCGGGCAGCAGCAGCGCGTCGTAGTCGTCGACCGCGGCGGACTTCACCAGGGCGTCGACTGAGAACGTTCCGGCTGCGTCCAGGTCGTTGTTGCGGGCTTGAATCTCGCCGTCAAGCAGGGACAGCAGCTCGGTGGTGCCCCCGGCATCGTGCAACGCCTGTCGGGGCTGTTCCAGTTCGACGCGCTCGACCCCGTCTGCGGCCAGGATTGCGACCCGCGTTCCGCGCAATTCGTCTGCCATCGTTCTGCTCCGTTTCTCTGGGGGGTGTTGGCGTGCCCGTGCGGGCAGGCCGCTGGTGTCGTAAGAGGTTCAGTCTCGAAACGAGGGGGTCAGCGGGTTCCCGCTTCGGCCTTCTGGTGGCCGGAGGCGCCGGGCTTGAGCACGACCTTGGTCCAGCCGTCGTCGCGTGCGTCGAAGTGGGAGTAGGCGTCGGGGGCTTGGTCCAGCGGCAGTTCGTGGCTGACGATGAACGACGGCTCGGCCTTGCCGGCGGCGATCAGGTCGCGCAACTGCCGGTTGTACTTCTTGATCGGCGCCTGGCCGCTGCCCATTGTTTGGCCCTTGAACCAGAACATGCCGAAGTCGAAGGCCACTTGGCCGTTCTTGGCCAGCTCGTCAGGGCCGCCGGGGTCCTGCGGCACGAAGACTCCGACCGTGCCGATTCGGCCGGTGAACCGCACCGCCTGCACCAGCTTGTTCAGCGTGTCGTTCGGGTGCTCGTTGCCCTGGGGGTCGTGGGCCTGATACCCGACGCACTCGCAGCCGTTGTCTGCGCCCAGCCCCTTGGTCTGTTCGAGCACCGCCTCGATTGGGTCGACCTTCGAGTCGTCGATCGCGATCGCGCCGATCGACTCGGCCAGGCGCAACCGGTCGGGGTGGCGATCGACGACCATCACCTTGCTGGCCCCGCGGATGGTGGCCGACAGGGCGGCCATCAGCCCGACGGGTCCCGCGCCGAAGATGACGGTCTGGTCGCCTGGCTTGACGCCGGCCATCTCGGTGGCGTGGTATCCGGTCGGGAAGACATCGGAGAGCATCACGTAGTCGTTCTCCTTCTCCTCGGAGTCCTCGCCCAGCCGCAGGCAGTTGAAGTCGCCCCACGGGACGCGTAGTAGCTCGGCCTGGCCGCCGGCCCATGGCCCCATGTTGGCGAACCCGTAGGCGGCGCCGGCCCACCCATCCACCGGTTGCGCGGTCAGGCAGTAGTTCGTCAGCCCGCGCTCGCAGTTCTTGCAATGCCCGCAGGCGACGTTGAACGGGAGCACGACGCGGTCACCGACCTGGACCTGATCCACTCCGCCGCCGACTTCGATGACCTCGCCGAGGTTCTCGTGGCCGAACCACCGGCCGGTCTCGAAATCGGTGCGGCCTTCGTACATGTGCAGATCCGAGCCGCAAATGTTGGTGGCGGTGATGCGCACCAGCACGTCGGTGGGCCGCTCGATGCGGGCGTCCGGCACGTCCTTTACGGTGACCTGACGTGCCCCGTCGTACACCACTGCCTTCATGTCCGCTCCCGTCTGATGGTTACCTGCCGGCAAGAGGGGGAATTCGCCACCACCCTGGTCTCGAAGCCGTGGACCCTCACCAACGCAAGCCAACACCAACTCCGTGCTGTGGCGCATCGGCAGAACGACCGATATAGGAATGGTCGCAGCGGACAAGAGGACGACATGCATCGACCAACGGACCCGGGGCAGATCGCCAACGAGGTGGCACGGATTGCGGCCATGCCCGGCGAGCCGTCCGACCGCGCAGCGGCGCTGTTCGAGCCGCTGCACCGGCTGCTGCCCTTCGACGCGGCGTGGCTAGCACTCTGCGACGAGCAGCGCCGCGAACACCGCCCACTGCTCAGCACCGGGTGGGACCGTCGCACCCTCGCCTACCTGGAAGGACCCGTTCACGTCGCGGAGATCGAACAACTGGGGATGACCCGCTCCCACACCCCGCTGCGCGTCGCAGACTTCCCCGTACCCGCCAGCGAGTTGCGGTTGTGGTGGGAGTGCCTACTGCCCGCCGGCCTCCGCGAAGGCCTCGGCGTGTGCCTGTTTGCCACCGACGGGCGGCACCTGGGCTTTCTGGCCCTGTTCACCAGCAGCGCCACCGTGCCATCGGAGACCGCGCGCGACCTGCTTGCCGCGCTCGCACCGACACTGGCCCACGCAGTCGACCCCCAACGCTCGGCGACCGCGGCGGCTCAGCTGATTCACTCGGCGACCGCCGGGGTGATCCTCACCCAGTCACGCGATGTCCTCCCCGTCCCCGGCCTACCCGACCACCCGGCGTTGCGTCCCGGTTCACCGGCACTGATCGCGGTCAGCACCATGCTCGATGGGCCTCGGGCCTGCTTCCTGTTCCCCGCGCCGTCCGGAGAACCCGACGACTACCTGACCGTGACGGCCCTGGCTCTGCCCGATCTCGCACCACGCGACGCGATCACGGTCGTCGTGCTCTCACCATGCTTAGACCTCCATGGCCTGACCCGCCGCGAGCTCGAGGTGCTTGGCCTGCTCATCGCCGGCCAACACAACGCCGAAGCCGCGCACCGCCTCGGCGTCACCGTCCGCACCATCGCCACCCACATCGAACACATCCTCACCAAACTCGACGCCAACACCCGAGCGCTCGCCGCCGTGCGCGCCCAGCGGCGCGGGCTCTACATCCCGCCTGCACTCCTACCGCACATCGGCGCACCGTCCCGCTAGAAAACCCAACCTCTCCACGAATTCACCGGACCACCCGCACCCCGACCTGACCGCCGAGCGTGAGACACGAATTGATCACTCTCGAATGCCTAGAAGCGAGACGCGCTGGAACTGCACCCGGGGAAACCTCGATCTTCTTCGTGGTGGGGGCGCAGCAGCTACGGCCCCGCACCTTTGAACAGAGGTTATGCGCGGATCCGGCGGGGCACTCCCACACAATGTGGGCGCAATCCTGAACGCGTCTGGCGGCGCTATCGCGTAGATTCAGCGATGGAGGGAGGCGACGAACTGTCTGAGCGCGATGCGGCCACGTCTCCAGAAACTGCGACGTGGTCCACCCACGCGGTCGACGCTGACGCCGCCGTCGACTATTGGCGCTCGGTGCGACGCCAGGCTTACGTCGATGTTGCGCCGAGCCCCTATGATCGGAGTTTCTCCGGCGAGATTAGCTATGCCGACTACGGTGACTTTGCGCTGTCCGTCAAGCGGGCCAGCGGCGAGAAGGTCAGTCGAAGCAGCACTCTGATATCCCGGGGGGCCGAAGCGGAGTACCTATACGCGTTGTTTCAGAGCCGTGGCACGGGAGTCGTCACGCAGGCTGGCCACAGCGCGGAAGTCCGACCTGGCCGGGTGGTGATCTATGCCAGCGCGCGGCCGTTTTCGTTGGACTACCGCGATCCGTACGAGCAGGTCGTGGTTCATCTACCGGCCGAGCGTGCATTCGCTGACGCCGGCTTGCGGCCTAGTACTGATCTGCTCGCGGTGGAGATCCCCGTGGACGGGGCGCTCTCGTCGGTGTCCGCGTTCTTCCAAAGTTTGGCTGCTACGCAAACCACCGACCCGGAGGGAGCCGGCCTGCTGGCCCCGTACGGGGCGAACCTGGCCAGTTCCTTGCTCGCCTACGCAGCGAGAACTCGAGGTGTACAAGACCTTCCGCTGCTGCTGCAGCGCGAGCGGGCCCTTGCTTACCTGCGCCACCACCTCGGCGACCCAGACCTCGATGTGGACCGGATCGCCGTCGGCTGCCACGTGTCCCGCCGCACTCTGCACCGATTGTTCGAGGGCACCGGACAAACCGTGACCGCGCATCTGCGCACCATGCGGGTCGCCGCCGCTCAGCGGCTACTGACAAACCGGACCGACCTGCCCATTGAGGCGATCGCCCGAGAGGTGGGGTTTTCCAACGACACCAACTTCTACCGCTCGTTTCGGGCGATCACCGGGATCACTCCCGGAGACTACCGGCACCTGGCCCGGCAGGACACCGCGAACCTGCAGGACCGGCTCGATCCGTCGCCGTAACTTCGTCAGATCAGCACCACCGAGCGCAGCACCTCGCCGGGCGTGCATCTTGTGGAGGGGCCCGCAGCATCCTTCAAAAGGAATGCGCAGCCCGGCCGTCCTCTGCGGGCCAAGCTGGCACGGGACGTCAGGGTTGTGGCACGCATCGACAGTGGGATGTCCCGCCGCCATGGCTAGCCTCGTCGGACGAGGAGATGAGTAGTGGAGCCAGATAATAGAGTTCGGGTGCGCGGTGCCCGCGAGCACAATCTGCGCGGCGTCGACGTGGAGGTGCCGCGTGATGCCCTCGTCGCGTTCACCGGGGTGTCGGGTTCGGGCAAGTCATCGCTGGCCTTCGGCACGCTCTTCGCCGAGTCTCAGCGGCGGTACCTGGAGTCGGTGGCGCCGTATGCGCGGCGTCTGATCGATCAGGCGGGCGTGCCTGATGTCGATTCGATTGAAGGGATGCCACCCGCGGTCGCGTTGCGGCAGCAGCGCGGTGGTACCAGCGCCCGGTCGTCGGTGGGCAGCGTGACCACGTTGTCGAGCCTGATCCGCATGCTGTATTCGCGGGTGGGCAACTACCCGTCGAAGCAGCCGATGCTCTACGCGGAGGATTTCTCGCCCAACACCCCGCAGGGTGCCTGCCCGACGTGCCACGGGATGGGCCGGGTGTACGAGGTGACCGAAGCACTGATGGTGCCCGACCCGTCGTTGTCGATCCGCGAGCGTGCCATCGCGTCGTGGCCACCGGCGTGGTACGGGCAGAATCTGCGCGACATCCTCGTGACGCTCGGCTACGACGTCGACGCTCCGTGGAAGACGCTGTCGCGCAGGGACCGCGACTGGATTCTGTTCACCGAGGACCGCCCGACGGTACCGGTCTACGCCGGTTTCACCCCGGCCGAAACCCGCCGCGCGGTCAAGGCCGAGATGGAGCCCAGCTATCAGGGCACCTTCATCGGTGCGCGCCGCTACGTTCTCGACACGTTCGCCAACACCAAGAGCGCCGGGGTCAAGAAACGGGTCTCCCAGTTCGTTGGAAGCGGCCAGTGCCCAGCGTGCCACGGAAAGCGGCTCAAACCCGAAGCGCTGTCGGTGACATTCGAAGGTCTGGACATCGCCGAGCTGTCGCGGCTCACCCTCGACCAGCTCGCCGCGCTGTGCGCCAGGGTGCTCAGCCCGCGGTGGAAGCCGGCCACCTCCGGTGCGGCCCTGAACCAGAAGACACGAAAGTCGGCGGTCAACGCGCGGGTCGTGGCCGGGGGTTCCGCGCATGCCGCGGCACCAGATGTCCGGCAAACACCCAACATGTCAGACGAAAAGCGCGCCGCTGCACAGCGATTGGTCGCAGAGCTGCAGGAGCGGCTGCAACCGCTCATCGATCTGGGACTGGGATACCTCTCCCTGGCCCGCAGCACGCCGACGCTATCGGGCGGGGAACTGCAGCGCGTGCGGCTCGCGACGCAACTCTCGTCACAACTGTTCGGCGTCGTCTACGTCCTCGACGAGCCGTCGGCCGGTCTGCACCCCCGCGACCGGGACGCCTTGCTTGACATCTTGGCCGGCCTCAAACGCAGCGGCAACAGCGTCTTCGTCGTCGAGCACTCGCTGGATGTCATCGCCGCGGCGGACTGGCTGGTTGATATCGGGCCCGGCGCCGGGCTGGACGGCGGCCAGATCCTCTACAGCGGTCCCCCGGCCGGGCTGGCCGATGTCACCGACTCGGTCACCCGCCGCTATCTGTTCGGCGACGAGACCCGCGTCGCCTCGCGCACACCGCGGGAGCGCAGTGACTGGCTGCAACTCGCTGGTGTGCAACGCAACAATTTGCATGATCTGTCGGTATCGGTGCCGTTGCGCTGCCTCACCGCGGTCACCGGGGTGTCCGGGTCGGGCAAGTCGAGCCTCGTCGCCCAGGCCCTACCCGAGATCGTCGGTGAGCACCTCGGCCGTCCGGTGCGGTTGGACGACGCCCGCGACGACGACCTACTCGCTGAGGCCACGCAGGTCACCGCCTCGGGCGAGGTGCTCGGCGACCCCCACGGTGTGCGGCGGGTGGTGTGCATCGATCAGAAGCCGATCGGCCGCACACCGCGATCCAACATCGCCACCTACACCGGGCTGTTCGACCACGTTCGCCGGCTCTTCGCTGACACCCCCGGGGCCAAGAAGCGCGGCTACAAACCCGGACGGTTCTCGTTCAACGTCAGCGGCGGACGATGCCCGACCTGCGAAGGGGAGGGTTGGGTGATGGTGGAGTTGCTGTTCCTGCCCAGCGTCTATAGCCCGTGCCCCGACTGCCACGGAACCCGTTACAACCCCGCGACTCTCGCGATCCGCTGGCGGCACAAGAACATCGCTGAGGTACTCGAACTCAGTGTGTCGGCGGCCCGGGAGTTTTTTGACGGCGAACCCGCCGTGCTGCAAGCTCTGGAGGCGCTGTGCGATGTCGGGCTAAGCTACCTGCGGCTCGGGCAGCCGGCCACTGAACTGTCCGGCGGCGAGGCGCAGCGCGTCAAGCTCGCCGGTGAACTGCAGCGTGCCCACCGCGGTGACACGCTCTACCTGCTCGACGAGCCCACCGCCGGACTGCATCCCGCCGACACCGACCGGCTGCTGGCACACCTGCACCGGCTCGTCGACGCCGGCAACACCGTGGTCGCCGCCGAACTGGATATGCGGGTGGTCGCCCAGGCTGATCACGTCATCGACATGGGACCCGGCGCAGGGGGCGCCGGTGGCCGCATCGTCGTCGCCGGTACCCCGCGGGAGGTCGCGGCATACCGGGACAGTGCCACCGCCGCGTATCTTGCCGCTGAACTCGCCGACTGACGCCTTGGCACGGATTGTCATAACGGTGGCGCGCGCGGTCACCGACACGATGCATGGTCCTGCATACGCTGACAGGACAGTTCGCCACCAGGCCGACTGATCGTCACATCAGCACATCACTTGTGCTGCAAGGAGGTTTACAACCATGGCTGAAGGTAATCGCGCAGTCGTCTTCCACAATCCGGGGGACATGCGGGTCGATTCGCTGGAGTATCCGAAACTGGTCATGCCCAACGGCAAGAAGGCTCCCCATGGCGCGATCCTGAAAATGGTCGCCACCAACATCTGCGGCAGCGACCTGCACATCTTTCGAGGCTCTTTTTCTGTGCCCGAGGGGATGGTCATGGGCCACGAGATGACCGGTGAGGTCGTCGAAGTGGGCCCCGACGTCGAGTTCCTCACCGAGGGTGATCTCGTCTCGGTCCCGTTCAACGTTGCCTGCGGGCGGTGTCGCAACTGTAAGGCGCGCCGTACCGATGTCTGCGAGACCACGAATGCCGACGTCGCGTGCGGCGCGTACGGGTTCAACCTCGGCGACTGGCAGGGTGGTCAGGCCGAGTACCTGTTCGTCCCGTACGCCGACTTCCAATTGTTGCGGTTCCCGGACAAAGACCAGGCCATGGAGAAGATCCTTGATCTCGCCCTGCTTTCGGACATTTTGCCCACGGCCTTTCATGGCCTGATGGAGGCGGGCGCCAAGCCTGGCTCGACGGTGTATATCGCCGGTGCCGGTCCGGTCGGCCGCTGTGGTGCGGCGGCGGCGCGGCTGCTGGGTGCGTCCTGCATCATCGTCGGCGACTACTACCAGGACAGGCTTGATCTGGTGAAGAACAACGGGTGCGAGACGATCGATCTGAATAAGGACGTTCCGTTGCCCGACCAGATCGAGGCCATCCTGGGCGAGCGTGAAGTCGATTGTGCCGTGGACTATGTCGGTTCCGAAGCGCACGGCATCGGTAAGGAGGCGGAGGACCTTCAGCCGCAGGCTGCCATCAACCAGGTGCTGGAGGCCACTCGCGCCGGCGGCGCCACGGGCGTCATCGGCGTCTACGGACCTGACCCCCTGGCGCCGACAGAGGCCGGGCAAGAAGGCACTTTCCCGCTCGACTTCGGCAAGGCGTGGATCAAGTCGCCGCGCGTGTCGGCGGGGCAGGCGCCGATCATGCACTATCACCGCGAACTGATGATGGCGATCCTGTGGGACCGCATGCCCTACCTGAGCCCCATGCTCAACAGCAAGGTCATCAGCCTCGACGAGGCGCCGGACGCCTACGCGATCTTCGACCAGGGCTCGTCCAACAAGTTCATCATCGACCCGCACGGAATGATCCCGGCGTAGGCGAGCGTGCCGGGTGCCACCGCTTCCTCAGGGTTGAGGTGGCACCCGGTAAGCACTCCGCCCACCGGTAGGAGGCACGCATGATCGACTCGTCGTCGGCCGCTCGCTTGGAGAACGCGGACTTCGGCTGGATTACCACCGTCCGTCGCGATGGGCAACCGCAAAGCTCCTACGTGTGGTTCCATTTTGACGGCGACGACGTGTTTGTGATCAGTGAGCCCACCTCGGGCAAAGTCCGAAATATTGCTGGAAACAAACGGGTTTCGTTCCACCTCGACGGAGACGGAACACTCGGAAACGGGGTCCTGACCATCGACGGTGTAGCCGCGCTGTCGACCGGGTCGGACGACCCGCAGCGGCTGGCGCATTACCTGTCCAAATACGAACACCAAATTCGTGAGGGTCTGGAGTCGACCCCAGAACGATACGCAGCGAACTTCTCCGCTGCGATAAAGATCGGCTTCGACACGATCCGCGCTTGGTAAGCCGCCCTTGAAGTAATCAAACAGCGGGAACCACTGGACAGCCCGGGCAACACAAGATAATGCGTCATAACGCGCATCTTCGCGCATGAGTTATCGCAAGGGACATCTGCGCTGAGGTAGTGCTCGTTGATGCGGTTCGGCGTTCACACCCCTCGTCTAAAACAAGGATGCCGCCGACGAACGAGACAGGATCTGAGCCGTCCAGAATCTTTAGAAACGAGACGTAGATTACGCCGCCTTCGAGGCGTCTGTCGTGTTGAGCCTCTCTCACCCTTCCGTGGCCAGATCCTTCGACTTATCTACTCGTTGGTGAATGGTCATGAGGCGTCGTTCGAATACTTCCTTCGAGGGCAGCAAGGCGTTGCCGCTGAGTTGACGAAATTCGGCGACTAGTTGCTCGGCGAGTGGGCGCAGCTTGGTGTTCGTGTCTTGGGAACGCCACTTCAGTAGCTCGAAAGCTTGGTCTGCATCGATGTCGTGAATCAGCATGAGCATCCCTTTGGCCTGTTCAATCACTGCCCGCTGCTCGGTAATCCCGGTGAGCCGCTCAGCGATGAGACCCTCCACGTCCAAATCGAGCGGTGGGTCGCCGTTGGCGGCGCTGTTAGGCGGCACGGAGTGCATAATATGAACACGAAACTGCTGACGCCAACGTCAAGTGAAGATACGGCCGAACCTCCTCACAAATCGGTAACAACCACACAGGGGCAGCCGCTCGGCAAGGTGCACGCTGCTGAACACAATGAGTTGCGTCCGAACGGCTACCTTGCGAAGGCCACTGAGGCAACCAGGTCTGTTCGCCCTCGCAGACCGCGGATACCCCGGTTGGGACCATAAAAACGCTGCATGACAAGCGATTATGAGCGTCGCTGCCATACCCGAGACCGTTGCCGGTCACCCTAAATCCGAACGACCGAAAAAGCTACATAATGAGCGCGGTCGTTGCGACCAGCGCCGATGCGACGGTGCGGTCTCCCAGAACACTGTCCCAGACCGGCGAGAACGGGGACACCCTTAAAGACACAGACGGCTCCCGCCCAGGTCCGCAAGCGGCCCTGGTTGGGCCTGAGAAGCCCGTGCTCCCCTGAACGAGTGAGGACCTGCCGGTGACGCTGCTGGGATACGCGCGAGTCTCGACGGTGCACCAGTCCCCCGACATGCAGACAAAGGCGTTGACGGAGGCCGCGGCCGAACGGATCTGGACCGAGCGCATGTCCGGCGCTAGCGATGATCGCCCCGAGCTGGCCGCGCTGCTCGACTACGCCCGCCGCGGGGACGTGCTCATGGTCTGGCGGCTCGACCGTCTCGGCCGCTCACTCCCCCACCTGCTCACCGTGGCCAGCGACCTCCAGGCCCGCGGCATCGAACTGCGCTCCCTCACCGAAGCCATCGACACCAGCACTGCCGGCGGCCGGCTGATCTTCCACGTCTTCGGGGCCGTCGCCGAGTTCGAGCGTGCCGTCGCCGCCGAACGCACCGCCGTCGGAGTCGCGGCAGCCCGCGCGGCCGGTCGACACCCCGGCCGCCCCGGCCTCACCGCTGACACCATCGCCGCGGTCCAAGCCCTCGACGAGGCCGGGACCCCTCGCGCCCAGATCGCGCGGACCCTCGACATATCCCGCTCCAGCGTCTACCGCTGCCTCGACGAACCGCGGCCGTCAGCCTGAGGCAGGCAGAGACCTATCCTTCGAAGGTGACGGAAGAGAACGGCGATACCCAGGGCTGCAGCAGTGCACCTGGGGAACTCGACGACTGGCCGATCGACGTGGCGGACGTTCGCGAATCGCTACGAGAATCCGAAGCCGACATCGCCGCCGGCCGCACGTTCGGCGAAGACGAGATCCGCGCCCGCTACGGCGTTCTCCGGAAATGAGGTCGAAGTGATTCACGTGGAAGCCGAGCCCCACCCGGATGACCTCGAGGTCGGCTACTCGCAGCTAGCAGCGGAGTTCAACAGCGAGACCGCCGATGTTGAACGTCGGGCTGCGCGGGACCGCTATGCGGGCCGGACTGGAGAGGCGTAGAGAAGAACTCGCCTGGCCGCGCGTGTTCAGAACAGCCGGGGGTCGCCGTCTTCGTCGAGGATGATGTGCCGGTCGCCGTGCTGGAGTGCGTCGAGTGCGAGGTCTATCTCGTGGACGGCGAGATCGGTGATCCGGCTGGGGCCCAGGACGATGATCTGGTCAGCGTGATCAGCGCCGCCGCCGGCCGCCAGACCGACGAACTCCGCGTTGGGGGCGACGACGAACTGCAGATCCCAGCCGATGACGTCTCCCACCTCGCGTGCGCGTCGGTCGAGAGCTTGCACGTCGTCGTCGGTCAGCACGTGATGCCCCTCCCCCGCCATCAGGCGTTGTCGGCGGTTCTGCGGCGCAGCATGGTCAGCTCGTCAACCAGCTGCTGATAGAGCTGCAGGGACATGACAACCGCGGCGGGCTTGCCGGCGGTGTCGGCCAGGACGACGTTGCCGCCGCTGGTGGCCACCTGATCAATCAGGCGCTGATGCAGTTCGCGGACCGGGATCAGCTCACTGGGAACGGCTTGCGCGCCGCCGAGGGCCTCAACGGTGGTACGGATCATGGGATTTCGCCTTTCGGAAGTGGGTCGGTCTGGTGCCCCCTCGGCCCGTCTGTCGAGCCGAGGGAACTCCGCCGAATCCGGTTGCTGCTCAACCGCGTTCGGTGACCGTGGTGTTGGGGTGATTTGCCGCCGTAGAGCCCTTCACGAACTTGCCGGTGATGGCACTGCGGTGATGAGTTCCGCTGCTGCGGTTGGCGCCCCGTTCGGTGACCGTGGTCTTGGGGTTGCGCGCCGCGGTGGACGCCTTGACGTAGCGACCGGTGGTCGCGCTGCGGTGATGGCCCTTGGCCATTGTCTTGTCCTTTCGGTTTGTCCGGCCCGGTGTTGAGCCGGATACCGGTCTATAAGTGCGCCCGTCGGCTCGATCCCTGAATTCCCCGGAATCGTTTCGGCCGGCCTCGGCGGCGCGGCGGGCCAGGGCGTCGCCTTCGGCGGCGGTCACCGACCTGCGTGCCACTCGGGCGGTGCGGGTACCCAACGAGCTGGCGTTGATCAGTGCGGTGAGGTGCTTGATGGTGGTCACGACGTCCTCTTTCGGTTTCGGAGTTGGCGGAGTTGGTGGCCGAGGAGGTTTTCCACGCTCTTCGCGTCGCGCAGCCCCAGCTTGTTGGCGATCTCGCGCTGGGTGAAGCCGTGTTCCTGCAGGAACAGTGCTTGGCGCGCCCGGTCGGTGGTCAGCAGGGCCATCGCTTCGGCCACGGTGTCGTTGGCGACGATGGTCTCCTCGATGCCCTTGATGACGTCGAACTCGTCTTCGGGGAGTTCGTCCATCGGAGTGGTGGCCTGCTCAATCCGTTCAAGCTCGGCACGCAGTGCGCTGCGGTAGATGTTGGCGAACTGATAGAGGCACTGGCCGATGAAGAAGGTGCCCAGCGACGCCCCACCCGAGGACTGCCAGCGGTGGGTCTTGAGCACCTTGTCGCGGAAGTAGTTCAGCGCGGCGACCACGGTGTCGGTAGCGATGTCGTCGATGGTCTGGTCGTCGGGCCAGCCCTCGATGCGGCCCAGACCGTAACCGGTCAGCGTCTTGGCCTTCGCGTAGATGGTGCCGTGGCGGATCCAGGCGCGCAGCACGCCGAGGCCGTAGCGGGTCAGCTCGCGGGAGAACCGCTCCCACAGCCGGCCGGTGAACTGCTCCAACTGCAGCGCCAGCACCAGCTCCTCATCGGCTTGAAGACGCCGCAGTCGTTCCAACTGTTCCAGCTCGTCGGCCAGTTCGGCGGCCAGATCAGGGTCGTCGAGCCAGGCACCGACCAAACCCTCGTCGACGCTCTGGATGTCGCCCTGGTTGTCCGGTTGTAAGCGCGCGGCATCAACGGGCGGGCCGGGGCGGCGTGCCGGTCGATCCATGGCTACATCTCCAGGAGGCGAGAAAGAGACAACCGATCCCTACGGTTGTCGCTTCCTCTTAAGTCCGCGCGTACCGCAAATCCCTGAAACCTGGAGAAAGTTTTTTCCAGGCGAGCGGTCGCGGCCCGTGCGCTCGCCATTGTCTCAGGTCGAACCGACATGCTTCGGCATAGCGGAAGGCTCTAGGCCCTGGACCACGAGACCGAAAGATGGCCTTTCAGCCGCAGACAGCGCTGTTCAAAGCAAAGAGCCCGGGTCGGTCGCAAGGACCGAATACCGGGCTCTTCCTGGCTTTAACCGGGCACGCGCTACACGTCACACCGGCCTGTATGCACTCAATCGTACGTGGAGCCCTGATAGAACTCAACGGTGACGGCACCGGGCCCCTGGGTTGAACAATGGTTGAGCCCCCAGCGATTCCACACGTACATGCTCCTGGCCGGTGGGGACCGCACCCGTGCTCTCGACCTGCACGAATGGAACACCCAGCTCAACGCCGCACTGCTGCACGATTTTGCACACCTCGAAGTTGGCCTTCGCAACTTCTACGACCGGGCACTCATGAAGGCCGTCCAGCCAGGCGAAGCCCACTGGACCGACCCAACTTCGTTCACCGCGCTATTCCCGGCGGTACCGGGCAACGACACCCGTACCCACGCCGACCTAACCTCTGTCCGGACTGGACCTCACCGAGCCCTTTCCCGAGGAGGCCAAGGGCGGCCTGGAGTTCCCGCGCGCCAGCATGCGGTGGCAGGAGCGCATCGCCGAACTGACCACCAAGCTGAGCCACCTGCGCCAGCCCGTGATCGCCGCGGTCAACGGTCCCGCCTACGGCGGCGGCTTCGCACTGGCCCTGGCGTCGGACATCCGCATCGCCGGACCCGACGCCCGGTTCTGTACGCAGTTCATCAAACTGGGCCTCGGGGGCTGCGACATCGGCGTCAGCTACACGCTTCCCCGCATCGTCGGCGCCGGACAGGCCTTCGACCTCATCCTCACCGCCCGCACCGTGCACGCCGACGAGGCGCTCCGGCTCGGGCTGGTGTCGCGGCTGTCGACCGGCCCGGTGCTCGACGACGCGCTCGCCGTCGCCGAGACCCTATGCGGCTACGGCGGATTCGGCGTCGAATCCACCAAGCAGGTGCTGTGGGCCAACCTGGAGGCGCCGAGTCTCGAGGCCGCGCTGCAGGTGGAGAACCGCAGCCAGATCCTCGCCTCCACGAGCGGCGAACTCCGCGAGGCGGCAGCGGCGTTCGCCACCCGCACGCGGGACTAGCGCGGTGTCCCGCCGCCGTCGACGATGATCACCGTGCCCGTCATGTAACTGCCTGCGTCGGAACACAACAGCAGCGCGGCGCCTACCATCTCGTCAGCCGATGCGAGCCGCTTGAGCAACGTCCCGCCGACCATGTGGTCGATGGCCTCCTGCGGGTTGTTGCGCATCATGTCGGTGTCCACCGGCCCCGGCGCGATGGCGTTGACCCGGATGCCGTGGCCGGCGAACTCGGCCGCCATCGACCGGGTGAACGACATCATCGCCGCCTTGCCCGCCGCGTAGATCGACAGGCTCGGCGCGAAGTTGAACGCGCCCACCGACACCACGTTGAGCACCGCCGCATGCTCGCTGCGCCGAAGGTGCGGCAGCGCATGCTGGGTGAGGAACACCGGCCCGCGGACGTTGACGTCGTTCGACTTCGCCCACGCCTCGACCGTCATCTCGCCGAGCGGCTGCGCCAGGGCGTTGGCGGCGTTGTTCACCAGCACGTCGAGGCCGCCGAACTCGGCGACTGCGCGGTCGACCAGCGCCCCGAGGTCGTCGACGTCGCCGGCGTGCGTCGGCACGCCGATCGCCTGACCGCCCAGCCCCCGCAGGTGCTCGGCAGCCCGCTCGCACGCGTCGGCCTTGCGGCTCGCGACGACCACTCGGGCACCGGCGAGCACGAAGCCCTCGGCCAGCGCCAGGCCGATCCCGCGGGTGCCGCCCGTCACGATGACGGTGCGGTCGGTCATGTCGAAGAGGCGGTCGAACCCGCGGCGATCCATGCCCGTCAGTAGAGCACGCCGACCGTCACACGCAGCCGCTGACACTGACGCGCCGACCCACGTTGGCGCACACGCTGACGTTCGGCGCCGGTGGCACGTACACCGGCGGCGGTGGGGGCGGCGGAGGTGCATCGCTCGACGGCGGCGGCGGGGGCGGCGGAGCGAGCGCCTCGTTCAGTTCGGACAGCGGATCCGAGCACCCGCTGACGTCGACGTGGCGGCCACCGATGGACCCGCACACCGCGCCCGCCGGGGGCGCCTGCAGCACGGTCACGCCGCCGGCGACCAGCGCCGCCGCGGCGATCATTCCCAGTCTCGCGTACATGCCTGACATGGTGCGCCCGAGACCGACCCCGACACGGCGGAATCGGCGAAGCTACACCGTGCGGCGCGAGACGAACTCGCGGCGCACCCCGGTGAGCGGATCATCGAACGCCACCCGCTGCGCAAGCAGCCGCAGCGGCGTCGAGAAGTCCCCCGGCGGCACGTCGAGGACCTCGGGGTAGAGCGAGTCCCCGTGGATCGGCAGACCGAGTGACGCCATGTGCACGCGCAATTGGTGTGTGCGCCCGGTGCGCGGGGTCAGGCGGTAGAGCCCGTCGCCGAGGTGCTCGACCTCGGTCTCCGCATTCGGCTCACCCGGAGCTTCGTAGGCCTGCAAACGGCTGCGCTCCTTGAGGATTCGGCTTCGCACCGTCAACGGGAACGCCAGCGCGGCGTCGACGTCCGCGCGTGCCAGGTAGGTCTTCTCGACCTCGCCACGGGCGAACATCGTCTGGTACGCGCCGCGCACCTCGGCACGGGTGGTCAGCAGCAGGACGCCTGCGGTCAGCCGGTCCAGCCGGTGCGCCGGCGACAGCTCCGGCAGGTCCAGCGTGCGACGCATGCGCACCAGCACCGTCTCGGCGACGTGCGCGCCGCGGGGCATCGTCGCCAGGAAGTGCGGCTTGTCCACCACGACGAGGGCCTCGTCGCGGTGCAGCACCGGCACGTCGAACGGCACCGGGATCTCGTCGGGCAGGTCGCGATACAGGTAGACGCACGCGTTCGGCGGCAGGACGGTGCCCGCGGTGACCACCGTGCCGTCGGCGGTGACCACCTCCCCGCCGAGGACCTTGGCGGCTGCCGCCTCACCAAACCGGGAGGCCAACTCCACCAGCACCGCGCCGCCGCGCAACCGCACCCGGGCCGGACCGAGCCCGTTCCGCACCGGCAACGGTGCGTCCCGGCGGCGGCTCACGGCGAACTCAATTGAGCGGCACCGGTTCCAGGATCTCGGCGCGGGCCTCCGGCGCCGAGGCGCGCAGGGCATCAGCGGATGCGTCGTCGGGCTGCGTCTGCGACGACACCTCGGCATCCACCCGGGCCTCGTACGTCGCCACTTCCCGGTCGACGTCCGCGGCACTCCACCCCAGCACGGGCGCGACGACGTCGGCGACCTCGCGGGCGCAGTCGACGCCGCGGTGCGGGTACTCGATCGAGATTCGCATGCGCCGCGCGAGGATGTCCTCGAGGTGCAGTGCCCCCTCCGCCGCCGCTGCGTACCAGGCCTCGACCTTGAGGTACACCGGAGCCTCGGTGATGGGCGTGAGCAGGTCGGGGCGCCCCTCGGCCATCGCCAGTACCTCGCCGATGAGCGACCCGTACCGGTCCAGCAGATGACGCACCCGATACGGGTGCAGTCCGTAGTGCTTGCCGACGTGTTCGGCCTGGTTCACCAGCGCGAAGTAGCCGTCGGCCCCCAACAGCGGCACCTTCTCGGTGATCGACGGCGCCACACGGGTCGGCACGAATTCCGCGGCGGCGTCGATCGCGTCCTCGGCCATCACGCGGTAGGTCGTGTACTTGCCGCCCGCGATCGCCACCAGCCCGGGCGACGGCGTCGCCACGGCGTGCTCGCGCGAGAGCTTGGACGTCGACTCGCTCTCGCCGGCCAGCAGCGGCCGCAGCCCGGCGTAGACGCCGTCGATGTCGTCGTGCGTCAGCGGGGTGGCGAGCACGGAGTTGACGTGGCCGAGGATGTAGTCGATGTCGGCCTTCGTCGCCGCCGGATGCGCCAGGTCGAGGTTCCAGTCGGTGTCGGTGGTGCCGATGATCCAGTGCGTCCCCCACGGGATGACGAATAGCACCGACTTCTCGGTGCGCAGGATGATCGCGACCTCGCTGACGATGCGGTCCCGCGGCACCACGATGTGCACGCCCTTGGACGCCCGCACCCGGAAGCGCCCGCGCTGCTTCGACAGCGCCTGGATCTCGTCGGTCCAGACGCCGGTGGCATTGACCACCACGTGCCCGCGCACCTCGGTCACCGCGCCGTTCTCGGTGTCGCGGATGCGTACACCCGTCACGCGGTCACCCTCCCGCAGCAGCGCCACCACCTGGCTGGAGGTCCGCACCACCGCGCCGTAGTGGGCGGCCGTCCGCGCCACCACCATGGTGTGCCGAGCGTCGTCCACGACGGTGTCGTAGTAGCGGATCCCGCCGATGAGCGAGTTGCGCTTGAGTCCCGGGGCCAGCCGCAGCGCCCCTGCTTTGAGCAGGTGCTTCTGCGCGGGGACGGATTTCGCGCCGCCGAGCTGGTCGTAGAGGAAGATGCCCGCGGCGACGTAGGGCCGCTCCCACAGCCGGTGGGTCAGCGGGAAGAGGAACGGCAGCGGCTTCACCAAATGCGGCGCGAGCGTCGTCAGCGACAGCTCGCGCTCATGCAGCGCCTCGCGGACGAGTCCGAACTCCAGCTGCTCGAGATAGCGCAGGCCGCCGTGGAACATCTTGCTGCTGCGGCTCGACGTGCCCGACGCGAAGTCGCGGGCCTCCACCAGCGCGACCTTCAGCCCGCGGGTGGCGGCGTCGAGGGCGGCACCCGCCCCGACGACCCCGCCGCCGATGACGACGACGTCGAACTGCTCGCTGCCCAGCCGGTCCCATGCGGCGCGTCGCTGGTCGGCGTCGAGCAGGGTCTGCCCGTTGCCCGGACCGGGGATCGAGTCTTCGCTCACTGCCCGCAGCTCCTTGTTACTCGCCGGTACGACACCAGGCTACTTGGTCGCCCGCCGCCGAGCCGCGTGCGCGCAAGCCCGTCGAGGTCGTCTAGTCGAGGTCGTCTAGTCGAGGTCGTCGTGGGCCATCAGCCGCCGCGCCGTCTCCACGATGGAGCCCGACAGCGACGGGTACACCGACAGCGTCTGCGCGAGATCGGTCACCGAGATGCGGTTCTGCACGGCCAGCGCGATCGGCAGGATGAGTTCCGAGGCGATCGGCGCGACCACCACGCCGCCGATGACGACCCCCGTCGCCGGCCGGCAGAAGATCTTGACGAAGCCGCGGCGCAGCAGCGACATCTTGGCCCGCGCGTTGGTGGTCAGCGGCAGCATCAGCGTGCGCGCCGGCACGGTGCCGTCGTCGATCTTGGTCTGCGGCACCCCGACCGCCGCGATCTCCGGCCGGGTGAACACCGCCGCGGCGACCGTGCGCAACCGGATCGGCGACACGCCCTCGCCGAGCGCGTGGTACATCGCGATGCGGCCCTGCATGGCGGCCACCGACGCCAGCGGCAGCAGGCCGGTGCAGTCGCCGGCGGCGTAGATCCCCGACGCCGACGTGCGCGAAACCCGGTCCACCGGAATGTAATTGCCGGGGCCGAGGTCGACGCCGACGCGGTCGAGGCCGAGCCCGCCGGTGTTCGGCACCGACCCGACCGTAATCAGCGCGTGGCTGCCCTCGACGGTGCGGCCGTCGGCCATGGCCACCCGGACGCCGTCCGCCGTGCGGGTCACCGAGTCCGCGCGCGCGTTCTTGACCAGCTTGACGCCACGTTCGGCGAACGCCTCCTCCAGCACCGCGGCGGCGTCGGAGTCCTCGTGCGGCAGGATCTGGTCGCGGCTCGCCACGACCGTCACCGGCACGCCGAGTTCGGTGTAGGCATTGCAGAACTCCGCGCCCGTCACGCCGGAACCGACGATGACGAGGTGCTCGGGCAGCTCGGTCAGGTCGTAGAGCTGCCGCCAGTTCAGGATGCGTTCGCCGTCGGGCTTGGCCTGCGGGAGCACCCGTGGGCTCGCGCCGGTGGCGATGAGCACCACGTCGGCCTTGAGCACGCCGACCTTGCCGTCGCGCGTCGTGACCTTCACCCGGTGGTGCGCCATGCCGGGCACGTCGTCGACCAGTTCGCCGCGGCCCTGCACGACGGTGACGCCCTCGCGCAGCAGGTTCGACCCGATGTCGGCGGACTGCGACCGCGCCAGCGTCTTGACCCGGTTGTGGATCTGTTCGAGCGAGATCTTCGCGTCCTCGATGGCGATGTCGAAGCCGAGGCCGTTGGCGCGGCGGAGTTCGGTGCGCACGCCGGTGGAGGCGATGAACGTCTTGGACGGGACGCAGTCCCACAGCACGCAGGCGCCGCCGATGCCGTCGGCGTCCACGATCGTCACCTGCGCGACGTCGGGTCCCCGGCCCGCCGCGACGAGCGCTGCCTCGTAGCCCGCGGGGCCGCCGCCGATGATCACGATGCGGGTAGCCACGTCGACCAACTTAGCCGCCGCGGTGCCCGGCCGTCGCACGGTGACACGGGTGACCGACACAACCCTGCGGTTGCGCGCCGCGCGTCGCTGCAGACCCCTTAGCATTGCCCCGTGCCGCTCTATGCCGCTTACGGGTCGAACATGCATCCGGAGCAGATGTTGCAGCGTGCCCCGCACTCGCCGATGGCCGGGACCGGGTGGCTGCACGGCTGGCGGCTCACCTTCGGCGGCGCCGACATCGGCTGGGAGGGCGCTCTGGCGACCCTCGTCGAGGACCCCGCGAGCCGGGTCTTCGTCGTCCTGTACGACATGACCAAGGAGGACGAGGAGAACCTCGACCGCTGGGAGGGGTCCGAACTCGGCTTCCACAAGAAGATCCGGTGCCGTGTGCACCGGCTGTCGTCGGACACCGACACCGACCCGGTGCTGGCCTGGCTCTACGTCGTCGACGCCTGGGAGGGCGGCATCCCGTCCGCGCGCTACCTCGGGGTGATGGCCGAGGCGGCCGAGATCGCCGGTGCGCCCGCCGAGTACGTGCACGATCTGCGGACCCGACCCTCGAGCAACGTCGGGCCGGGCACCCCGGGCTGACCGGTCAGATCAGCGCGCTCTGCTCGACGACGTTGGTCATCACCCGCACGCCGACCGCGAGCGCCCGCTCGTCGAGGTCGAACGTCGGTTGATGCAGGTCGAGCTGCGGACCGCGGCCCGACCACACGCCGAGCCGCGCCATCGCGCCCGGCACGTCCTCGAGGTACCAGGAGAAGTCCTCACCGCCACCGGACTGATGGGTGTCGGCCAGGACGTCGGCGCCCACCGTCTCGATCGCGTGGGTGAGCAGCCGGGTGGAGACCTCCTCGTTGACCACCGGCGGCACGCCGCGCCGGTAGTTCACCGCGTAGCCGACCCGAAGCGGCGCCAACAGCGACGCGACGATCTCGTTGATCAGGTCCTCCATCACCACCCACGCCTCGCGGCTGGCGGTGCGGATAGTGCCGGCCACCGAGCCGGCCTGCGGGATCGCGTTGGCCGCCGACCCCGCGTTCACTGCGCCCCACACCATCACGGTGTCGTGCCGCGGATCGACCCGCCGGGACAGCACGCCGGGCACCCCGGTGATTAGCGTGCCGAGCGCGTACACCAGGTCGCCGGTGAGGTGCGGGCGGGACGTGTGCCCGCCCGGCGACTGCAGCGTGATCTCCATCTGATCGGCGGCCGAGGTGATCGGCCCGGCGATCGTCGCCACCTTGCCGACCGCGAGCCGCGGATCGCAGTGCAGCGCGAAGATGCGGGACACCCCCTGCAGGGCCCCGGCCGCGATGGCGTCGATCGCGCCGCCCGGCATCAGCTCCTCGGCCGGCTGGAAGATCAGCCGCACGCCGATCGGCAGCTCCGGCACCGACGCCAGGGCCAGCGCCGTGCCGAGCAGGACCGACGTGTGGCCGTCGTGGCCGCAGGCGTGGGCGGCGCCCGGCACCAGCGACGCGTACGGCGCGCCGGTGCGCTCGGTCATCGGCAGCGCGTCCATGTCGGCGCGCAGCGCGACGCGCGGCCCGTGATCCGGGCCGAGGTCGCAGGTGAGCCCGGTGCCGCCGGGCAGCACCTTGGGGTTGAGGCCGGCCTCGGCGAGGTGAGCGGCGACGAACTGCGTGGTCGCGAACTCCTGACGGCCCAGCTCGGGATGCGCGTGGATGTGCCGGCGCCAGGCGATCAGCTCGTCACCGTGGGCGGCCAGCCAGGCCTCGGTGTGGTCGCGCAGGCTGCTCACGAGGCGCTCCGCCGCTCGGCGGCCGCGAGCACCCGGTCCCGTTCGGCGCCGGTCTCGGCCAGCCGCACGACCGTGCGTGCCAGCATCACCGCGCCCCGGACGACGGCGTCGTCGGCGCTGGGGCCCGCCGCCGCCGCGGTGAAGCCGGGCTGGTGCACCGACGCACCGCCGGCGTCGATGCCGACGATCGGGTGGATGCCGGGCATGACGTGGGTGACGTTGCCCATGTCGGTGCTGCCGAGCGGGAACGCGGCCTCGACGTCGGCGCCGACGGGGCTGCGCCCGACGCGCACCATCTCGTCGCGGAACACCTCGGCGAGCCAGCGGTCCGGGGTGAGTTCCAGGTAGGCGGGTTCGGTCGGTTCGACGCGGTACTCGCATCCCGTCGCGATCGCTCCCGCGAGGAAGCAGTCCGACATACGGGCCTCCAATTCGTGGAGTGAGGCGGCGTCGTTGGCGCGCATGGTGTACGCCATCGCGGCGTGGCCGGGGATGACGTTGGTGGCCTGTCCACCGTTGGTCACGATGCCATGCGCCATGTGGCCGGGCGCCATCTGCTGGCGCAGCAGCCCGATCGCCACCTGCGCCACCGTGATGGCGTCCGCCGCGTTGAGCCCCAGGAACGGCGCCACCGCGGCGTGCGACTCCCGCCCGGTGTAGGTCACCGCGACCTGCGACAACGCCAGTGACCGGGCGCGGGCGATGTCGAGTGGACCCGGGTGCAGCATGACCGTGGCGGCGACGTCGTCGAAGACGCCGGCCTCGAGCATCAGCACCTTGCCGCCACCGGCCTCCTCGGCGGGCGTGCCCATGAGCACCACGGTGAGCCCGAGGTCGTCGGCGACCTCGGCGAGCGCGAGGGCGGTGCCCACGGCCGAGGCGGCGATCACGTTGTGTCCACAGGCATGACCGATCTCGGGCAGCGCGTCGTATTCGGCGCACACCCCGATCACGAGGTCGCCGTTGCCGAACTCGGCGCGGAAGGCGGTGTCCAGGCCACCGGCGGCGTGGGTCACCTCGAAGCCGCGCTCGGCGACGAGCGTCTGGGTCTTGGCGCAGCTGCGGAATTCCTCGAAGGCGAGTTCCGGTTCGGCGTGGATGGCGTGGGACAGCTCGATCAGGTCGTTGCCCCGCCGCACGACGGCCTCCTCGACGACGGTCGCGGCGCTGGCACTGGGCATCGTCGAAGTATCTCGTACGCTGCCTGACTGTGACAGGTGACCCGCAGTCGCTCGCCGAGCAGGCCGCCTCCGAGGTGCTGGCCCGGGCCGGGGTCGACCGCGTCGACGTCGCCGTGGTGCTCGGCTCCGGGTGGGCACCGGCCGCCGCCCGGCTGGGCGAGCCGGAGGCCGTGATCCCGATGGCCGAGCTGTCCGGGTTCACGCCGCCCACGGCCGCCGGGCACGGCGGCGAGGTCCGCGTGCTGACCGTCGGGGGCCGGCGCGCGCTGATCCTGCTGGGCCGGACTCACGCCTACGAGGGCCACGACCTGCGCCACGTCGTGCATCCGGTCCGGACGGCGTGCGCGGCCGGGGTGTCGACCGTCGTCCTGACCAACGCGGCGGGCGGGCTGCGCCCCGAGTTCGAGGTCGGCCAACCGGTGCTGATCGCCGACCACCTCAACCTGACCGCCCGCTCGCCGCTGGTCGGCGCGCAGTTCGTCGACCTGGTGGACGCCTACTCCCCGCGGCTGCGTGGGCTGGCGCGCGACGTAGAGCCGACGCTCGCCGAGGGTGTCTACGCCGGGCTGCCCGGCCCGCACTACGAGACGCCCGCGGAGATCCGCATGCTCCGGACGCTGGGCGCCGACCTGGTCGGCATGTCGACGGTGCACGAGACGATCGCGGCGCGTGCCGCCGGCGCCGAGGTGCTCGGGGTGTCGATGGTGACGAACCTGGCCGCCGGCATGACCGGCGCCCCGCTGTCGCACGCCGAGGTGCTCGAGGCCGGGCGTCAGTCCGCCACGCGGATGGGTTCCCTGCTGGCCGAGGTGCTCTCCCGCCTGTAGGCGCGGCGCCGGCCGAGGCGCGCGCTGAGCGAGGCGAAGCCGCGGGCCAGCAGCGGCGCGGCGAACAGCATCAGCAGCACCCGCACCACCTGGGCGGCGACGATGAAGGTGACGTTGGACCCGGTCTCGACGGCCGTGGCGAGGACGGCGTAGATGCCGCCGGGGCTGGTGGACAGGTAGCCCTCCAGCGGGCTGATCCCGGCGACGTGGGCCAGCAGGACGCCGAGACCGGCGCAGGCGACGTTGAGGAAGACGATGAGGCCCAGCGCGGCAGGCAGCGCACGGCCGATGGCCCGGATGGAGTCGCGGGTGAACGAGACGCCGGCCTGCCAGCCGATGACGGCGTAGCCCACCTGCACCAGCGCCACCGGCACGGCGAGACCGAACGAGGTGCCGGTGAGTTCGAGCACGATCGTGACGGCCATCGGTCCGAGCAGGCCGGCACCCGGCAACCGGACCAGGCGGCCGGCGGCGGTGCCGAGCAGCACGATGACCGCGAGCAGGCCGACGCTGACGTACCAGGGCAGCGCTCCGCCCTGGGTGGGCGCGGCGGCGTGCTCGGTCTTGGCGGCGTGGTAGACGAGCGTGACGACGACGGGCATCGACGCCGTGATCAGCGCGACGCGCAGGTACTGCACGACGGCGACCACGCGGTCGTCACCGCCGAGTTCCCGGGCGATCGCCACCAGACCGGAGGCGCCGCCGGCGACGAGGGCGAGCGCCCCGGTGAGCGGCGTGACGTCGCGGTGCAGGCCGAGCAGCGCGCCCGCGAGGATGCTGAGCGCGAGGGTGGCCACGGCGACGGCGAGCACGATGGCCCAGTCGCCGCCGAGGGCGTCGAGCGCGTCGCGATGCACCATGGTGCCGATGTAGACGCCGAGCACGCCCTGCGCGGCGAGTCCCGCGCGGCGGGGCACCCCGGACGGGGCGCGGCCGAGCAGCGCCAGCACGATGCCGACCAGCAGCGCGGCGAACAGCGCCGCCGACGGGACGCCGAGCAGCGTCAGGGGCACCGTCACCGCGACGGTGACGACGACCAGGAGAGCCCAACGGATCACGAAACCAAGTATGCGCTTGGCTCCGACGATCTTCAACTGAGAGACGACAACGCTGTTCATGGCGTAATGGCAAGGTTTATCTTGGTATCCGTGAAGACGGAATCGGCGACCGAGTTGCGCGAGGCGATCATGGCCCTGACCCGTCAGTTGCGGCGCCACCGCAGCGACAACGGCCTGACCCTCAGCCAGCAGCAGATCCTCGGCGAAGTGAGCCGCCTCGGCGTCACCTCTCCCGCCGACCTGGCGAGCCGGATGGGCGTGCGGGTGCAGTCCCTCACCGACGGACTGAACGAACTGGAGGCCCGCAGCTTGATCGCCCGGCGCCCGGACGAGGCGGACCGCAGGCGGCAGCTCATCGAGTTCACCGACGAGGGCCGGGCGCTGCTGACGGCCGACCGGGCCGAGCGCGACGCCTGGCTGCGCGACGCGATGGCCCGCACGTTGACCGATCTGGAGGCAGAGCTGTTGATGCTGGTGGCGCCGATCCTGCGGAAAGTAGCCGACGAGCGCTGGCGCGAGGAGCCGTGATCCCGACGACGCACACGGACAATGAGCGCATGACCGATCTGGTATTCGGCACGGCCGGACTGCGCGGCCCGATGCGGGAGGGGCCGGGGGGCATGAACGTCGCGGCCGTGTCGCGCGCGTCGTGGGCATTGGCGGCGGTCCTGCGCGACCGTTGCCTGGGCGGGTCGACGGTGGTGGTCGGCCGCGACGCGCGGCACCACTCCGACGAGTTCGCGGCGGCGACCGCGGAGGTGCTGGCGGCGGCGGGCTTCGCGGTGGTGCTGCTGCCCGACCCGGTGCCCACTCCGGTGGTGGCCTACGCCGTCCGCGCGCTGCAGGCGGTGGCGGGGGTGCAGATCACCGCCTCGCACAACCCGCCGATGGACAACGGCTACAAGGTGTTCGCCGAGGGCGGGATGCAAATCGTCAGCCCCACCGACCGCGAGGTGGAGGCGGCGATGGCGGTGGCACCCAACGCGCCGGACCGCGTCGCGGTCGATCCGGCCGGCGCCGCGCTGGTGCACGACTACGTCGCCCGTGCGGCGGCGGTGCGCCGCGGCACGGGTGAGGTGCGGGTCGCGCTGACGGCGATGCACGGCGTTGGCGGCGAGATGGCATTGCAGGTGCTGCGGGCCGCGGGGGTGACCGACGTGCACGTGGTCGCCGAGCAGTTCGCCCCGGACCCGGACTTCCCCACGGTCGCGTTCCCCAACCCGGAGGAGCCCGGCGCGACGGACCTGCTGCTGGGGCTGGCCGCGGAGGTGGGTGCCGACATCGCGATCGCGCTCGATCCGGACGCCGACCGCTGCGCCGTCGGCATCCCGACACCGGGTGGCTGGCAGATGCTGTCCGGCGATGAAACCGGTTGGCTCCTGGGCGACTACGTGCTCGACCACGCCGACGCGCGCCGGGAGCGGACGGTGGCCAGCACGCTGGTGTCGTCCCGACTGCTCGCAGCGATCGCCAGCGCGCACGGCGCGACGCACGTCGAGACGCTGACCGGCTTCAAGTGGCTGGCGCGCGCGGACGGCGGATCCGGTGCGCTGGTCTACGCCTACGAGGAGGCCATCGGGCACTGCGTCGACCCGGACGCGGTGCGCGACAAGGACGGGATCAGCGCGGCGGTGCTGGCGTGCGATCTGGTGGCGGCCCTGCGGGCCGAGGGCCGCACGGTCCTCGAGGCGCTCGACGACCTCTTCCGCCGGCACGGCGTGCACGCGACGGGCGCGGTGTCGCAGCGCTACGCCGACGCCGACGGTGCCACGGCGACGATGGCGCGGCTGCGCTCAGCACCACCGGACCGGCTGTGCGGCGCACCCGCGACGGTGGCGGACCTCCTCATCCGACGCGGCCGGGACCGCACCGACGCGTTGGTCGTCACGGCCGCCGACGGCGACCACCGCGTGGTCATCCGCCCGTCGGGCACCGAACCGAAGCTCAAGTGCTACTTGGAGATTCGGCGGGCGCCGGCCGCGGACGTCGCCACCGAGCGAGCGAGGGCGGCGCAGTTGCTCGAGGACATGGCCGACGAGGTGCGAACGTGGACGGCGGATCCGACGCCGAGTTAGCCGGTCTGCTGCAGATCCGTGGCCGGCGCGCAGGCCTCGGCGAGTTCGTCGAGCGTCAGCGGCAGGACCCGGGCCAGCGCGGCAATGGTGCTGAAGGCGGGCGTCGCGAGCCGGCCGGTCTCGATCTTGCGCAGTGTCTCCGGCGAGATCCCCGCGGCCTGAGCGACGTCGGCCAGGGTGCGCTCGCCGCGCGCCCGACGCAGGCGTTCGCCGAGCCGCTTGCCGGCGGCGAGCTGTTCGGGGGTGAGCGGGAGACGGACCACGCGGCGAGCCTACCCGGGCCCGGTATGAAAATACCCACTCACCGCGCTAGGTTGGTATTTTCATACCGGTTCGACGAGGGAGGTACCGCGGGTGCTGGAACTGAAGACATCGCAGGAGATCGAGGCGATGGCGGTCACCGGCGCCTTCATCGCCGCGCTGCTGGACGACGTCGCGTCGCGCGCGCGGCCCGGGGTGAACCTGCTCGACCTCGAGCAGCGCGCACGGACCCTGATCGCGGAGCGCGGCGCGCAGTCCTGTTACTGGGACTACGCACCGTCCTTCGGCCGCGGACCGTTCCGGAACGTCATCTGCCTGTCGGTGAACGATGCCGTGCTGCACGGACTTCCGCACGACTACGTGCTGGCCGATGGTGACCTGCTGACCATGGACATCGCGGTGTCGATCGACGGGTGGGTGGCCGACTCGGCGCGCAGTATCGTCGTCGGCACCCCGCGTCCGGAGGACGTGCGGCTGATCGAGGCCACCGAGCGGGCGCTCGACGCGGGCATCGCCGCAGCACTGCCAGGCCACAAACTCGGTGACGTCTCCGCCGCGATCGGTGCGGTGGCGGCCGAGTACGGCTACCGCGTCAACACCGAGTTCGGCGGCCACGGACTCGGCCGCACCATGCACGAGGACCCGCACGTCCCGAACACCGGGCGTCCCGGTCGCGGGCTGACCCTGCGGCCCGGGCTGACGCTCGCGCTGGAGCCGTGGTTCGCCGCGGGCACCGATCGCATCGTGTACGACCCGGACGGGTGGACCATCCGCTCCGCGGACGGGTCGCGCACCGCGCACAGCGAGCACACGATCGCCATCACCGACGGTGCGCCCCGGGTGCTCACCGCCCGCGAGCACGCGCCCGTGGGGTCCTGACGGCTCAGCGCGGACCGAACTGGCGATCGCCGGCGTCCCCGAGGCCCGGCACGATGTACGCGACGTCGTTGAGTCCGTCGTCGACGGCGGCCGTGAACAACCTGAGGTCCGGGACGACGCGTTCGAGCGCGGCGATGCCCTCGGGCGCGCACACCACGCAGACGGCGGTGATGTCGACCGCGCGGCGCGCCTTCAGCAGTCCCAGCGTGTACGCCATCGACCCGCCCGTCGCGAGCATCGGGTCGAGCACCATGACCGGCTGCGCGCTCAGGTCGTCGGGCAGCGACTCCAGGTAGGGCGTCGGCTGGGCGGTCGTCTCGTCGCGGGCCACGCCGACGAAGCCGACCCGGGCCTCCGGGATCAGCGCGTGGGCCTGATCGACCATGCCGAGGCCGGCGCGCAGCACCGGGACCAGCAGCGGCGGGGTGGCCAGCCGCGACCCGGTGGCCGTCGCCAGCGGCGTGCGCACCTGGATCGGCTCGGCCGGGGCGTCACGGGTCGCCTCGTACACCAGCATCAGGGTGAGATCGCGCAGTGCCGACCGGAAGCCGGCGTTGTCGGTGCGCTCGTCGCGCAGGGTGCTCAGCCGTGCTGCGGCGAGCGGATGATCGACGACCCGGACGTCCATGCGCGAGACCCTAATCGACCGAGGGCGAGGGAACCGATCAGCCGGCCGCTGCGTCCTATCCCACGTGCACGCCGACATTCCCGCGCTCCTCGGTCTCGCCGCCGCGCAGTCCGCCCACGCCGCCGACCTCGCCGCCCTGGCCCGCCGGCTCGATGACGCCCGGCCGCCGGCGGACGCCTACGGCCCGGTCGGCGCACGCTTCCTCACCGCGCTGGCCGACGCCGTCACCGCGCGTGCCCGCGACGCCGCCGGGCTCGGCCGGCGGGTGGCCGACTCCTCGGCCGCGACGTCCGGTGCCGCCGTCGCCCTCGACGCCGCCGAGCTGCGGGTCACGGGTGCCATCGGGTCGGCGGGCGCCTGATGCCCGCAGACGTGGCGGGCCTCGCCGCACCGCTCTACGAGATCCGCGAGCGGATCGGCACCGGACGGGCCGGCGTGGCCTCCGCGCTGCACGGGCTGCCGGCGCAGTTGCGTGACGTCGGGGCGGCGCTCACCCGGTCGGCCGGTGACACCTGGAGCGGCGCTGCCGCCGCCGCGGCCGACGGTTTCGCCCGCGACACGGTGGACGCCCTGCACGCGCTCGCGGGCCGCACGGACAAACTCGCCGCGAGCGCCTCGGTCGCGGCCGACGCGGTCGACCGGGCGCGGCAACGGCTCGACGCGATCATCGCGGACTTCGAGGGTCGCGCCGCGACGCTGGACGCCTCGTCGCCCGCCGCCGCGGAGGCGCTGGCGCACGAGGCGCAGCGGGCCCTCGACGAGGCGCTGGCCGTCGTCGACGATCTCGCCGCCGAACTCGACGCCGAGACCGACGCGGTCCGGACGTCCCCACCGGCCGCACCCGGGCCGGGCGGCCACGCCGCCACGCCTCCGGCCGGCGGTGGCATGCCGTTCGGCGGCGGGGCGGGCGCCCTCACCGGTACCGCTGCGCCGCTCGCCGCCGCTGCGGGCTCGCGCGGCGGTGGGGCGCCAGGCGGTCCGCGCGGCGGGCCGCCCCGGGTCACGCCGCGATCCGACGCGTTCGGCAGCGACCTCGCGGTGCGCCTGGCCGGCGGCGCGACGGGCGCGGCGCCGAACGCCGTCGCGGCCGATGCGGTGCGGCACGCCCTGACCCAGCTCGGCGTGCCCTACGACTGGGGCGGCACCACCCCCGGCGTAGGCCTGGACTGCAGTGGCCTCACGCAGTGGGCCTATCGCGAGGCGGGCCTCGACCTGCCGCGGCTGGCCCAGGAGCAGGACGTCGGGGCGTCCGTCGATCGGGCATCGCTGCGGCCCGGCGACCTCGCCGTGTGGGACGGCCACGTCGCGATGATCGTCGGCGACGGAATGATGATCGAGGCGGGCGACCCGGTGCAGCTCTCCCCCGTCCGGACCACCAATGCCGGGCAGGGTTTCCAGGGCTTCTGGCGGCCGACGGGATGAGTCCGTCGATGACGCTCCGTAGTAGCCATCACGATCGGGTAACGGCCCGCGCCGACCCGTCCGAATCGACGCCGCCGTCACGGTTCGCGCGATCCGCGCCGAGGTCGCGGTGACCGATGTCACGCTGGTTCCAGCGAACGCTTGGGTTCCTCTCAGGGTCGACTCGCACGAATCTCAGGTTTGCTGCGGACGATCAGTGGGGAACCTGGCCGTACACCGAATGCATTGGAGCGTCGTCATGGTCCTGGGCACGAATTACCGTTTCGGCGCTGGCGCCTACCTGATGCTGCTGAGCGTGGCCGGCTGGATGTCGTCGGTCAATCGCCCGCGGCCGGGTGACGCGCGGGAGCGCTGACCCACCCGCGCGATCCCCCGCCCGCACGCGGCGACGAGGACCGTGACACGTCCACGAGTGACGTCGCTACGCTGTGCGCCATGGCTGCGGAAATCGTGCCGGTTCGGCTCGGGCTGACCAAGGGCGACCTGTACACACTGTGGGCTCCGTCGTGGCGGGACGCCGATGACGAATGGCAGGGCTTCCTCGGCAAGGACGAGGACCTGTACGCCTTCTCCTCAGTCGCCGAACTGGCCGCCTTCGTCAAGACCAGCACCGACAACGACCTCACCGACCACCCGGCGTGGCCCGCTCTGACCGAGGCCACCGCGCACCGCTGCGACCCCCATGACGACCACGTGTACGACCTCGTCGACGTCCCCGAAGTGGTGGCCGCCAAGCCCACCGAGGAGTCGGTCACGACCCTGCTGCGGGCCCTGTCGATCGTCCAGTCGCTCGGCTCGGTCTGCGACCTGACGCCCGTCGCGAAGTTCTTCAACGGCAACCCGGTCCTCGGTTCCCTCGGCGGCGGGCTGGAGGCCTTCGCCGGCCGGCCCGGGCGCAAGCGGTGGAGCGAGATCGAAACCGTCATCGGCCGCAACTGGGACGGCGTCCTGGACTCCATCGACGAGATCGTCACCGTTCCGGACGTCGACGCGGCGGCCGTGGAGAAGGCCGAGGCCGAAATGGCCGAGCCGGCACCCAAGCCCGAGGAGACCGACGAGCCGGTGATCGACGACGTCGCCGGAACCGACGGCGAGGACACCGACGAGGAGGACGCCCTCGCCGCGCACGCCGAGCATCAGCTGCTCGGCGACGACGAGGACTTCTGGACCCGCGTCGGCATCGACCCGATCCGCATCATGACCAGCAGCGGCACCTACTACACGCTGCGCTGCTACGTCGGCGACGAGCCGCGCTTCCTCGGCCGCAACGGCCGCATCAGCGTGTTCGGCTCGGAGCGCGCCCTGGCCCGCTACCTCGCCGACGAGCACGAGAGCGACCTGTCGAGCTTCGACACCTACGACGACATCCGCACCGCGGCCATCGACGGCTCGTTGCGCATCGACGTCACCGAGGACAACGTGTACGTCCTGAGCGGTCTCGCCGACGACCTCGCCGACGGACCGGACGCGGTCGACCGCGAACAGCTCGAGCTGGTGGTCGAACTGCTGCGCGACGTCAGCGACTATGCCGAGGACACCTCGGTGGATGCGGCGCTCGACGGCGACCAGCCGCTCGGCCGGCTCGTCGGGTACGTGCTAGAGCCCAGCGGCGCGGAGCCGTCGGGCCCGCACGCCAAGGCCGTCGCGCAGTGGGAGAAGCTCGAGGCGTTCGTCGAGTCGCGACTGCGCACCGAGTAACGCCGCGGAGCACCCGGGCTAGAAGTCGCCCGGGTCCGGCCGCACCACCGACCGTGGCGGCAGACCGAGGCCGCGGACGTGCTCGGCGATCGCGCCGAGGTGCGTCACCCAGGTGTCGTCGAGCGAGCACGCATACTCGATGAGCCCTTCGAGCGCCGTCGCCCGCGACGGGCGCCCGGACAGGAACGGGTGGTTGGTCAGCACGAAGCAGCCGCCGACCGAGCGCAGCCCGTCGAACTCGAGCCGCCACATCTCGGCGACCTTGACCGGACTCTCGATCAACCCCGTCCCGCTGAAGTCCGGCACGAAGCAGTACTGCTCCCAGTCGTCGAGCGCCCACTGGATGGGGATCTCGACGAGCGACGCGTCGCCCGCCGGCCCGACCGCCAGCTCGTAGGGGTGGTCGGCGTCCATGAGCGAGCTGTCGTAGGTGAACCCGCGCTCGTGCAGCAGCATCGGCGAATGCCAGTTCAGCTCCCACATCGGGGCCCGGTACCCGACCGGGCGCACGCCGGTGACCCGTTCGAGGACCTCCAGCCCGCGGTCGAGGATCGCGGCCTCCTGCGTCGCCGACAACCCGGCCATCGCCTCGTGCAGGTAGCCGTGGTGGGCGATCTCGTGGCCTTCGCCGGCGATGCGGCGGATGACGTCGGGGTAGCGCAGCGCCGTGTAGCCCGGCACGAAGAACGTCGCGGTGATCGCGTGCCGGGCCAGGATGTCGAGGATGCGCGGCACGCCCACCAGGGGGCCGTAGGCCTGGTGGCTGATCGCCGACATGCGGTCGGCGTGGGCGTGGTCGACGGCGAGCATCGCCGACTCCGCATCGACGTCGAAACTGAACGACGCCGCGCAGCGCTTGCCTGCCGGCCACGCGACGGGCGTCGCGGGCGCGGTCATCGGGCGGCCCCCCGCGCCAGCAGGGACACGAACTCGTAGACGAGGTTGGCTGCGGCGACGCCGGTGATCTCGGCGTGGTCGTAGGCCGGTGACACCTCGACGACGTCCGCGCCGACCAGGTTGGTCCCATCCAGCCCGCGGAGGATCGCGAGCAGCTCCCGGCTCGTCATCCCGCCGGCTTCCGGGGTTCCGGTCGCGGGCGCGTGCGCGGGATCGAGGACGTCGATGTCGACCGACACGTACAGCGGCCGGTCCCCCACCTGTGCGCGCAGCCGTTCGATGACCGCGTCGGTGCTGGTGCGCTCGAACTCGGCGCAGTGCACGACCGTGAAGCCCATGCCCGCATCGTCGTCGAGATCGGCGGGCGAGTACAGCGATCCGCGGATGCCGACGTGCGCACTGTGACCCGGGACGAACAGCCCCTCCTCCGCCGCGCGCCGGAACGGGGTGCCGTGCGTGACGGGGGTGTCGAAGTACGTGTCCCAGGTGTCGAGGTGGGCGTCGAAGTGCAGCAGTGCCACCGGACCGTAGCGGCGCCGGTGCGCCCGCAGCAGCGGGTAGGCGATGGTGTGGTCGCCGCCCATCGTCACCAGCTTCGCCCCGGCGTCGATGAGTTCGGTTGCCTGCGCGTCGATTTGGTCGACGGCCACGCCGATGTCGAACGGGTTGGCCACCATGTCGCCCGCGTCCACGACCTGCTGATGCGCGAACGGTGACACCCGCAGTTCCGGGTTGTACGGGCGCAGCAGCCGCGACGCCTGCCGGATGTGCGACGGCCCGAACCGCGCCCCCGGCCGGTAGGTGACCCCGGTGTCGAAGGGGATGCCGACGACCGCGACGTCGCAGCGCGGCACGTCCTCGCGCCGCGGCAGCCGGGCGAAGGTGGTGAGCCCCGCATAGCGCGGCACCTCCTGGCCGTCGACCTGCCCGACGATCGCGTCACTCATACCCGGCACCGTGTCGAACCTCCGTTGATCTGCAGTGTCTGACCCACCAGTGCGCCGACGTCGTTGCGCGCGAGAAGCGCTGCGGCGGCGGCGACCTCCTCCGGGCGACCGATGCGGCCGGCCGGGATGTCTCGCGCGTAGCGGCGCCGGATCTCCTCCAGCGTGGTTCCGGCGGCATCGGCATCGACCCGAAGCTGCGGGGTGTCGACGACACCGGGGGCGATCGCGTTGACGGTGACGTGCTCGCGCGCCAGTTCGCGCCCGAGGGTCTTCGTCAGCGCGATCAGGCCGGCCTTCGACGCCGCGTACGCCGTCGCACCGGGCCAGCCGGTGACGCCCCACTCCGAGGCGATCACGACGACGTTGCCGCCTCCGACGCGGCGCATGCCCGGCAGCAGGGCCTGGATCAGCAGGAACGTCGCGACGAGGTTGGTGTCGACCACGCGCCACCAGTCGTCCTCGTCGTCGGCCACCATCGGCGCCATCGTCATGTAGGCCGCGTTGCAGACCAGCACGTCGACGGGCCCACCGGTGCGCTCCTCGTCGGCGAGTGCCGCGACCACGGCGGGGTCGCACAGGTCGCCACCCACCGCGCGGCCGCCGACCGCGGCGGCCACCTCGGCGAGCGCCTCGCCGTCGGCGACGTCGTTGACGACCACCGCGGCGCCGTCGGCGGCGAGCCGCCGGGCGATCGCCGCCCCGATGCCCTGTGCGGCACCGGTGACCAGCGCGCGCCTGCCGTGCAGCGGACCCATCAGATCACCGCCCCGCCGTTGGGCGAGATGACTTCTCCGGTGCAGTAGGCGGCGTCGGCGTCGAGCAGGAAGCTCACCACGCGGGCGATCTCGTCGGGCCGGGTGAGGCGCCGGTTCGGCAGGGTCGCGAGGTATTCCGGTGCGCGCCAGGGCGAGTCGGCCGCCAGCATCGGCGTGTCGGTCGGGCCGGGCGCCACGGCGTTGACGCGTACGCCGCGCCCGGCCACCTCGGCGGCGAGGCTGCGGACCAGCCCGATGACCGCACCCTTGGCCGCCGCGTAGTGCGCGTCGCCGTCGCCGCCACCGATCGCGAGTTCCGACGTCACCGCGACCACGGCACCGGTGCCACGTTCCAGCATCGACGGCAGCGCGCACCGGGCGGTGTTGCGCAGTCCGCCGAGGTGGACGCGGACCATCCGGCGCAGGGCCTCGGCGGAGATCTCGGACACCGGCGTCATGTCGTAGTGCCCGGCCGCCGAGACCACCGCGTCGACGCGGCCGGCGTCGGCGACGATCCGGTCGAACGCCGCCCGCACCGCAGCGGGGTCGGAGACGTCGGCCACGTAGTCGGCCTGCTCGGCGAGGTCGACGCCCGCGACGGTCCAGCCCTCGGCGCGCAGCAGCTCCGCGACGGCGCTGCCGATGCCCGAGGCTGCGCCGGTCACCACGACGGTGCCCGCCATCAACGCTCCGGCAGCGCGACGTCGGCGGGGTGCGCGTCCTCGGCCGCGAGGCGCTCGCCGATGGGCGCGGTGATGTTGCGCCGCACCGTCAGGTAGATGACGGCCCCGACGACGGCGAGCACCACGGTGGTCAGCACGCTCGCCCAGTTGATGTACCAGGGCTGTCCGGGCTGGGTCCGCGGCCAGGCGACGTTGACCGTCTCGAACACGATCCACAGCGACGCCACGTAGGTGACGGGCGCGCCCCAGCGGCCGAGCGTGAACGGCCCAGGCTTCCATTTTCCGGTGAGCCGCGCGATCGCCGCGCCGATCACGGGGACGCCGAAGGCGATGTAGAACCCGATGATGTTGAAGTTCACCAGCACGTTGTAGAACTCGCTGCCCGCCAGCAGGATGAAGACGATCGCGACCAGGGCGGTGAGGCCGATGGCGTTGACCGGCAGGCGTTCCGGGCCGGCGAGGCCGCCGAGCAGCGTGGAGCCCGGCAGGCTGCGGTCGCGCGCCGCACCCCAGATGCACCGCGAGACGGCGGCCTGCACGGCCAGGAAGCTGGAGATGAAACCGATGACGAACATCGCCAGCAGCGGCTTGGTGATGCCGGCACCGAGGTGCACCGTGAGCGTCTCGGCGACGACGTCACCGGTCTGGGCGGCCACCACCTCGTCGAGGTTCGGGATGGCGAGGATCAGCGCCGCGCTGGAGAACATCACGACGATCCCGACGAGCAGCAGCCCGAGGATGATCGCCTTGGGGACGTTGCGCTCCGGGTCCTCGACCTCCTCGGCCACCGATCCGGCGGCCTCGAAGCCGAGGAACGACCACCCGACGAAGGCGATGGCCAGCAGCATCGGGCCGGACGTCCACGACGCCGCGTCGGGGATGCCGGCGTTGGAGAACAGCGCCGAGAACGGGTTCTCCCGGTAGAACGCCAGCAGCACGATGCCCAGGCCGACCGAACCGATGATCTCGCAGGTGATGCTGGCGACGACCATGATCTTTAGCACGCGCCGGCCCACCATGTTGACCACGGTGCCGAGCGCGATGATGAGGATGGCCACGCTGGCGGTCTGCCACCGCGACGGCTCGACGACGCCGAAGATCTGCAGCAGGAACCCGCTCGCGGCGTAGGACAGCGTGCCCAACGCGATCGTCAGTCCCCACATGTACGCCCACGCGGCCACCCAGCCCGCGGTGGTTCCGCGGACGTGACGCGACCACTGGTACACGCTGCCCGCGTACGGCCAGCGCGACGCCAGCTCGCCGAACACCGCCGCGACGAGCAGCTGGCCGAGCAGCACGATCGGGAAGGCCCAGAAGAACTTCGGTCCGGCCGCGAACAATCCGAGCGTGAAGATCGCGTAGACCGCCGCGATGGGTGACACGTCGGCGAACGCCAGCGACAGTGCCGACCGGAACGTGAAGCCGCGGGACAGGCGCGGCGGCGCATCCGGTACGGCGGCGGGGGGATCGGTCATCGCTGCTCCTTCGGCTGCATCTGCACGGGACATCGTCCGGGACGTCGTATGGAAGGGACTCTGAGCGCCCGCCGACCGAAAGGGAACTGGCCGATGGTGCGAATTGTGCGCCGCGGTATGGACGATCGTCTAGATTTCTCCGGTGACAGCGCGCGCCGGATGACGTCCGCGCCGGGCCGGGCGCCGGTGCTGCCGCTGCTGAACTGGGCGTTCGCCGACGGCGTCCGCACCGCTGCCACGTGTTGCGCCCAGGTGACGATCCGACGACGAGGAGGTGCGCGGTGGTCTACCGTCTCGCCGACCTGGTCGATACGCCGCATCTGCGACTCGAGGTGCGCGCGGGCGGCGCGGGACTCGACCGGCCCGTGTCCTGGGCGCAGACCTCCGACCTGGAGGAGCCGTGGTCCTGGCTGGCCGGCGGTGAGCTGCTGATGAAGAACGGGCAGACGCTGCCGGAGTCGGCGCGCGGGCAGAGCGCGCTGATCCGCGGGCTGGCCGAGAAGGGCATCTGCGGCGTGGTCATCGGGCTGGACGCCGCGACCCCCGACCTGACCGCCACTGCCGTCGCCCTCGCCGAACGCCTCGCCTTCCCGGTGCTGACGGCGCCGTACTCGGTGGGGTTCGCGGCGATCGGCCGTGCCGTCGCCGCCGGCGCCGGGGCGGACGACACCCGCCGCATCGCGGTGACCGAGCGCGTCTACCAGGTGATCCGGCAGTCGGTCGGCGGCACGGGCGCAGGCGACGCGCTCGGTCAGCTGGGCCGCGACGTCGACTGCCGGCTCGCGGTGCTCGACGCCGCCACCGGGGAGTCCGTGCTGGAAGCGTCGGCGCAAATCCCCGGGGCGCTGCGCGCGGCGTTGACCGACGAGATCGCGGGACGGCGCGGTGCGGTGCCCGGCGTCCTGCACGTCGCCGCCGACGACACCCGCGCGCTCGCCGTCGAGGTTCCCGACGAGGAGCCGACGGTGTTGCTGGCGTACGACTTTCGGGCAACGCCGCCGGACGTCGTGCAGCTGCAGCACCTCGCCTCGGCGGTCGCCGTGCTGCTCGCGCAGCAGAACGTCCGTCGCGAGCACGACCGCCGCATCGGTGCCGAACTGCTCGCCTCACTGTGCGACGGCCGGCTCACCGGTCCCGACGCGCGCCGGGCGCTCGCCGACCGCGACCTGCCACCGGCGTCCTGCGTGCTGGTGGCCGCGGCCGGCGCGTCGCCCGCCGCGGAGCGTCATCTGCACGTCAGCCTGGGCCGCCGGCAGGTGGCGCATCTGCTGCTGCGCCGCGGCTCGGTGCTGTACGCGCTCATCCCGTGCGGCGACGGGCCGCTGGCCGCGCTGCGCCACCGACTCGGGACGTCCGCCGCCATCGGGGTCAGCGACGTCCTGGACCATCCACGCCGCGGTCCCGCGGCCGCGCGCGAGGCGGGCTGGGCGATGCGCGCCGCCGAGAGCGTCCCGGACCGCACCGCGCGCTACGCCGACGTCACGATGCTGTCGATGCTCCGCGACACCGACGAGGCGCAGGTGGTGGTCGACCGGGTGCTGGGCCGGCTGCTGGCCTACGACGCCGCGCGCTCCAGCGACATGGTCCGCACGCTGGATGCCTACCTGCGCTGTGACCGGTCCTGGCTGCGCACGGCCGAGGCGCTCGGCGTGCACCGGCAGACCGTCGTCTACCGGATCGGGCGGATCGAGGAGATCACCGGCCGCCGCATCACCGACAGCGCCGCCATCGCGGAGTTCTGGCTCGCGTTGCGGGCACGCGACCTGCTGGCGCCGCGCTGACGGCGGGCGGTGCGTCGGTTCAGCCGACCAGCACGGCGTAGCGCGGCTTGATGACGTCGTCGATGATCGACAGCCGCTGGTCGAACGGGATGAAGGCCGACTTCATCGCGTTGATCGTGAACCGCTGCAGGTCGCTCCACCCGTAGCCGAAGGCGTTCACCAGGTGCAGCATCTCGTGGCTCATCGTGGTGTCGCTCATCAGGCGGTTGTCGGTGTTCACCGTGACGCGGAACCGCAGCCGGGCCAGAAGGTCGAAGGGGTGGCCCTCGATGCTGGGCGCCGCGCCGGTCTGCACGTTGCTGCTCGGGCACATCTCCAGCGGAATCCGCTTGTCCCGCAACAGCGATGCCAGCCGGCCCAGTTCGACCGAGCCGTCCGGCGCGCGGTGGACGTCGTCGACGATGCGCACGCCGTGGCCCAGCCGGTCGGCGCCGCAGAAGGCGATCGCCTCGTGGATCGACGGCAGACCGAAGGCCTCGCCGGCGTGGATGGTGAAGCGCGCGTTGTTGCCGCGCATGTACTCGAAGGCGTCGAGGTGCCGCGTGGGCGGGTAACCCGCCTCGGCGCCGGCGATGTCGAAGCCGACGACTCCCCGATCCCGGAAGCGGACGGCCAGCTCGGCGATCTCACGGGAGCGCGCGGCGTGCCGCATCGCGGTCACCAGGCAGCGCACCACGATCGGCCTGCCGTCGGCGGCCGCGGAAGCCTCCCCGTCGGCGAACCCGGCCAGCACGGCGTCGACGACGGCGTCCAGCGACAGCCCACCGTCGATGTGCAGTTCGGGCGCGAAGCGGACCTCGGCGTACACCACCGAGTCGGCGGCCAGGTCCTCGGCGCACTCGCGCGCCACGCGGTGCAGCGCCTCCGGGGTCTGCATGACCGCCACGGTGTGCGCGAAGGGCTCCAGGTAGCGGACCAGCGACCCGCTGTGGGCCTGCGTCTTGAACCAGGTCGCGAGCGCCTCGACGTCGGTGGCGGGCAGCTCGTCGTACCCGGTCTCGGCCGCGAGGTCGAGGACGGTGCCGGGGCGCAGGCCGCCGTCGAGGTGATCGTGCAGCAGCGCCTTGGGCGCCTTGCGGATGGACTCCAGGGTCAACGGTGTGGTCACGGATGCCTGCCTTTCACCTGTTCTGCGTCTCAGCGAATCTCGTCTCAGCGGATCTCGTCGAGGACCAGTGGTCCGACGTCGGGTGCGCGGTCGACCACCGACCAGCCGCCGTCCAGTTCGGCGATCGCGCCGGCCATGCGCTCGGGGGTGTCGGTGGCCAGGGTGAACAGCGGCTCGCCCGCCGCGACCGGTTCGCCCGGGCGGCGGTGCATGGTGAGCCCGGCCCCGAACTGCACCTGTTCGCCCGGCGCCGAGCGGCCCGCCCCGAGCCGCCAGACCGCCAGACCCACCGCCATCGCGTCGATGTCCCCCATCGTGCCACCGCGCGGCGCCGTGATGGTCTCGACGTGCGCTGCCGTCGGCAGCGGTCGGGTGAGGTCGCCGCCCTGGGCGGCGACCAGGCTGCGGAAGGCGTCCATGGCGCGCCCGTCGGCCAGCGTGTCGGCCGGGTCGACCCCGTCCACGCCGGCGGCCTCGAGCATGGCGCGGGCCAGCGCGAGGGTCAGCTCGACGACGTCGTCCGGCCCACCGCCGGCGAGGACGTCGAGCGACTCGGCGACCTCCACGGCGTTGCCGACCGCCCGGCCCAGCGGACGGTCCATGTCGGTCAGCAGCGCCACGGTCGGGACGCCGTAGTCGTTGCCGAGGTCGACCATCGTGCGCGCCAGCCGACGCGCCTCGTCCTCGGTCGGGAGGAACGCGCCGCGACCCACCTTGGTGTCGAGCACCAGGGCCCGCGCCCCCTCGGCGAGCTTCTTGCTCATCACCGAACTCGCGATCAGCGGCAGCGACTCGGTGGTGCCGGTGACGTCGCGCAGCGCGTAGATCTTGCGGTCGGCCGGCGCGAGGTCACCTGCGGCGAACACCGCCGCGCCGATGTCCTGAAGCTGTTGCCGGATGCGGTCTTTCGACAGCTCGGCGGTGAAGCCCGGGATGGCCTCCAGCTTGTCGAGCGTGCCGCCGGTGTGTCCGAGGCCGCGTCCGGCCGCCTGCGGGACCGCCGCCCCGCACGCCATGACGACCGGCACCAGCGGAATGGTGATCTTGTCGCCCACCCCGCCGGTGGAGTGCTTGTCGACCAGCCGCAGCGGTCTGCCGTCGCGGCGTAGGTCGGTGAAGTCGAATCGCACGCCGGAGCCGATCATCGCGGCGGTCCAGCGGGTGATCTCCGCGCCGGTCATGCCGCGCAGGAAGATCGCCATCAGCAGCGCCGACATCTGTGCGTCGTGCACGCGGCCGTGGGTGTAGCCGTCGATCACCCAGTCGATCGCCGCGTCGGACAGCACCCCGCCGTCGCGCTTCGTGCGGATAACCGAGGGAGCGTCGAATGTGAACTGGGTCACTGCGTTCCGGCCCCGGGTGCGCGGGCGAGGTCGTCCGGACCGAACGCGTCGGGCAGCAGCTCGCGCAGCGGTCGCGGCCCTGCCGGATGGTCGATTAGCAGGTCCGGCCCGCCGTGCTCGAGCAGCAGTTGCCGGCAGCGTCCGCAGGGCATCAGCGGGGCCCCGTCGGCGGCCACGCACGCCAGGCCCAGCAGCCGTCCGCCGCCGGTGGAATGCAGCGCGGAGACCACCGCGCACTCGGCGCACAGACCCAAACCGTATGAGACATTCTCCACATTGCATCCGGCGACGACGTTCCCCCCATCGGTGAACGCCGCGGCACCCACCGGGTAGCCGGAGTACGGGGCGTAGGCGTACCTGGCTACCTCGATTGCCTTGCGCCGCAACAGTTCCCAGTCGATGGCGGCCGCCGCGTCAGCCATCGCGGCCACAGTCTGAATGGATTCCGAAATACTGCTCCACACGCGCCGTCAGCAACGTAGGCATACCTAACTTTCGCCTGCTCGGGACTACCGGGGCTACCACGCTAGTTCTTCGAGCGCGACCTTTGGGATTAGAGTCGTTCTCAGGTTCGTCAGCAGCAGTTTCGCAGCCGTGAGCAGCCATCGGCCGCGTGCGACGCGGTGAACATCCACCGATGGCGTTGGAGGTCCTTTCAGTGAGTACAGCGACAGCCGCGGATTCGGCCGTCCCCGCCCCGCGCTCGTCCCCACCGCGCCGCCGCACGCTCTACCGCGGCGATCCCGCCATGTGGTCGTGGGTCCTGCACCGCATCTCCGGCGCCACGATCTTCTTCTTCCTGTTCGTGCACGTCCTCGACACCGCGCTGGTGCGGGTAAGCCCCGAGGCGTTCAACACGATCATGGACACGTACAAGACGCCGGTGATCGGCCTCATGGAGATGGGGTTGGTCGCGGCGGTCCTGTACCACGCCCTCAACGGCATCCGGATCATCCTCATCGACTTCTGGAAGGACGGTCCGCGGTATCAGCGTCAGATGCTCTGGGTCGTCGCCGGAGTCTTCATCGTCGTCCTGATCGCGTCGCTCGGCGTGATCGGCATGCACATGGCGGAGCGTTTCCTGTGAGCCCCAGCGTCGAGAATGCCTACGACCACCTGAGTGAGCGCGGCGGTCCCGCCCCGGTCATGCAGCGCACCTTCGACCGACCCGCCGGCCTGGACAATCCGCGTGCGCCGCGGCGCCGCTCGGCGATGCCGAACTTCGAGAAGTACGCCTGGCTGTTCATGCGGTTCTCCGGCCTGGTGCTGGTGTTCCTCGCGCTGGGCCACCTCTTCATCGGCCTGATGTGGGACGGCGGCGTGTACCGCATCGACTTCAACTACGTAGCACAGCGCTGGGCGTCGCCGTTCTGGCAGACCTGGGACCTGCTGCTGCTGTGGCTCGCGCAGTTGCACGGCGCCAACGGCCTGCGGACGATCATCGCCGACTACACGCGCAAGGACTCGACCAAGTTCTGGCTGAACCTGCTGCTCGCGCTGACGACGGTCTTCACGCTGGTGCTCGGCACCTACGTGCTCGTGACCTTCGACGCCAACATCTAAGGAGCTCTTCGTGATCATCGAGCACCGCTACGACGTCGTCATCGTCGGCGCCGGAGGCGCGGGCATGCGCGCCGCCGTCGAGGCCGGTCCCCACGCCCGCACGGCCGTGCTGACCAAGCTCTACCCGACGCGCAGCCACACCGGCGCCGCGCAGGGCGGCATGTGCGCCGCACTGGCCAACGTCGAGGAAGACAACTGGGAGTGGCACACCTTCGACACCGTCAAGGGCGGCGACTACCTCGCCGACCAGGACGCCGTGGAGATCATGTGCCGCGAGGCCATCGACGCGGTCTACGACCTCGAGAAGATGGGGATGCCGTTCAACCGCACCCCCGAGGGCCGGATCGACCAGCGCCGCTTCGGCGGTCACACCCGTGATCACGGCAAGGCGCCCGTCCGCCGCGCCTGCTACGCCGCGGACCGCACGGGCCACATGATCCTGCAGACGCTCTACCAAAACTGCGTCAAGCACGACGTCGAGTTCTTCAACGAGTTCTACGCGCTCGACCTCGTCCTCACCGACACCCCCGGCGGCCCGGTCGCCACCGGCATCGTGGCCTATGAGCTGTCCAGCGGCGACATCCACGTCTTCCACGCCAAGGCGATCGTGTTCGCCACCGGCGGCTCGGGCCGGATGTACAAGACCACCTCCAACGCGCACACCCTCACCGGCGACGGTCTGGGCATCGTGTTCCGCAAGGGACTTCCGTTGGAGGACATGGAGTTCCACCAGTTCCATCCGACGGGCCTGGCCGGTCTCGGCATCCTGATCTCCGAGGCCGTCCGCGGCGAGGGCGGCCGGCTGCTCAACGCCGACGGCGAGCGCTTCATGGAGCGCTACGCCCCCACCATCGTCGACCTCGCGCCGCGCGACATCGTCGCCCGCTCGATGGTGCTGGAGGTGCTCGAGGGCCGCGGCGCCGGTCCCAACAAGGACTACGTCTACATCGACGTGCGCCACCTCGGCGAGGACGTGCTCGAGCAGAAGCTCCCCGACATCACCGAGTTCGCCCGCACCTACCTCGGCGTCGACCCCGTCACCGAACTCGTGCCGGTGTACCCGACGTGCCACTACGTCATGGGCGGCATCCCGACCACGGTGCACGGCCAGGTGCTGCGCGACAACAACTCCGTGGTGCCGGGCCTCTACGCCGCCGGCGAGTGCGCGTGCGTGTCGGTGCACGGCTCCAACCGCCTGGGCACCAACTCGCTGCTGGACATCAACGTGTTCGGCCGCCGCGCCGGCATCGCCGCCGCGGAGTACGCGCTGGGCCACGACTTCGTCGACATGCCGGAGAACCCGGCGGGCATGGTCACCGAGTGGGTGGGTGACGTGCTGAGCGAGCACGGCAACGAGCGCGTCGCCGACATCCGCGGCGCCCTGCAGCAGTCGATGGACAACAACGCCGCGGTGTTCCGCACCGAGGAGACGCTGAAGCAGGCGCTCACCGACATCCACGCCCTCAAGGAGCGGTACGCCCGGATCACGGTGCAGGACAAGGGCAAGCGCTACAACAGCGACCTGCTCGAGGCCATCGAGCTGGGCTTCCTGCTCGAGCTGGCCGAGGTCACCGTCGTCGGCGCGTTGAACCGCAAGGAGTCCCGCGGCGGACACGCGCGCGAGGACTACCCCAACCGCGACGACACCAACTACATGCGGCACACCATGGCCTACAAGCAGGGCACCGACCTGCTGAGCGACATCCGGCTGGACTACAAGCCGGTGGTGCAGACCCGCTACGAGCCGATGGAACGGAAGTACTGACGATGAGCGCGCCCGCGATCGAGAAGGACGAAGCGACCACCCCGCCGGTGCCCGACGGCGCCGTCATGGTGACGTTGAAGATCGCCCGCTTCAACCCCGACGATCCCGACGGTGCGGGCTTCCAGAGCTTCCGCGTGCCGTGCCTGCCGACCGACCGGCTGCTCAACCTGCTGCACTACGCCAAGTGGTACCTCGACGGCACGCTGACGTTCCGGCGCTCCTGCGCCCATGGCGTCTGCGGCAGCGACGCCATGCGGATCAACGGCGTCAACCGGCTGGCGTGCAAGGTGCTGATGCGCGACCTGTTGCCGAAGAAGCCGGGCAAGCAGCTCACCATCACGATCGAGCCGATCCGCGGCCTGCCGGTGGAGAAGGACCTCGTCGTCGACATGGAGCCCTTCTTCGACGCCTACCGCGCCGTGAAGCCGTTCCTCATCACGAGCGGCAACCAGCCCACTCGCGAGCGCATCCAGAGTCAGACCGACCGCGCCCGCTACGACGACACCACCAAGTGCATCCTGTGCGCCTGCTGCACCACCAGCTGCCCGGTGTACTGGAACGAGGGGTCCTACTTCGGGCCCGCGGCGATCGTCAACGCGCACCGGTTCATCTTCGACAGCCGCGACGAGGCCGCCGCCGAGCGCCTCGACATCCTCAACGAGGTGGACGGCGTGTGGCGGTGCCGCACCACGTTCAACTGCACCGAGGCGTGCCCCCGCGGCATCCAGGTCACCAAGGCGATCCAGGAGGTCAAGCGCGCACTGATGTTCGCGCGCTGACGCGTCACGTTCCTCTCGGCCACCTCGTCCGAGAGGACACGACCCCACGCATCGCAGCCTGTCCCCCGCCGCCCCCACCGCGGCCTGCTGCTGGCGGGCGCCGTGTGCGAGGGCGTGCTCGACCGGGCGACGACGTAGGTGGCGGTCGACCACGACGGAATCCGTCGTATCGCCGCCGCTAGAAGATCAAATCCGTGCTATCGGCCCGCCAGAACCGGTCAAACCGTATATTCGACGACCATGGCCATCGCGGATCCGCCCACGACCGGAGCCACCAACGGCAAGGGCCTGCAGGCCGGGGCCCTCGGCCTCGTCGGCAACGTCGTCATCGGCCTGGCCGCCGTCGCCCCGGCGTACAGCCTCGCCGCGACACTGGGCTACGTGGTCCTCGCGGTCGGCGAAAAGGCGCCCGCCATGTTCGTCCTCGCGTTCATCCCCATGCTGCTGGTGGCGTTCGCCTACAAGGAGCTGTCCCAGGACACACCGGACTGCGGCACCACCTTCACCTGGGGCACCAAGGCGTTCGGACCGTGGATCGGCTGGATCGGCGGGTGGGGCCTGGCCGTGTCGGCGATCATCGTGCTGGCCAACGTCGCCGAGGTCGCCGCGATCTACCTGTTCCAGTTCCTCGGCCAGGACGGGCTCGCAGAGAACCTGTGGGCGAAGGTGGCACTCGGCTCGTTCTTCATCGTCGCGATGACACTGGTGAGCGCCCGCGGCGTCGTGGTCTCCGAGCGCATCCAGAACGTGCTGATCGCCATCCAGTTCGGCGTCCTGATCGTCGTCAGCGTCATCGCGCTGGTCCGCGTCGTCGCCGGGAACGCCGGCGCTCAGGCCGTCTCGCCGTCGCTCTCCTGGCTGTGGCCCAGCGGGCTCGACGCCTCGTCGATCGCGGCCGCGATCATTCTGTGCATCTTCATCTACTGGGGCTGGGACGCCTGCCTGGCCGTCGGCGAGGAGACCAAGGATCCCGGCCGCACGCCCGGCATCGCGGCGGTCATCACCACGCTGATCCTGGTGTGCACCTACGTGCTGGTCGCCTACGCGGTGCAGTCCTTCGCCGGCTTCGGCGAGGTCGGCATCGGGCTGAACAACCCGAACAACACCGACGACGTGCTGACCGTCCTCGGCGAGCCGGTCGCCGGCACCATCGCCGCGTCGCTGCTCCTGCTGACGGTGTCGGTGTCGGCGCTGTCCTCGACGCAGACCACCATCCTGCCCACCGCGCGCGGCACGCTGTCGATGGCGGTGTACGAGGCGCTGCCCCGCCGGTTCGCCAGCGTGCACCCGCGCTACATGACCCCGGCGTTCGGGACGATCGTCATGGGTCTCTCGGCGCTGTTCTTCTACCTGCTGCTGACGTTCCTCAGCGAGAACGCCCTCGCCGACTCGGTGGCCTCGCTCGGCCTCGCGGTGGCGTTCTACTACGGCATCACGGCGTACGCATGCGTCTGGTACTTCCGGCGCACGCTGCTCACCTCCGCGCGAAACCTGTTCCTTCGCGGCATCTTCCCGCTCCTCGGTGCGCTGGCGATGACGTGGGCCTTCGTGCAGAGCGCCATCGACATGATCAAGCCGGACTACGGCTTCACCGCCTTCGGACCGTTCGGCGGCGTCTTCGTCCTCGGCGTCGGCATGCTGGTGCTCGGCGTCCCGCTGATGCTCGCGTGCTTCGCCTTCGGGACCAAGCGCTTCTTCCGCGGCGAGACGCTGACGGCGTCGACCGAGGTCAAGGTCCCGGACACCTACTGATCGGACGACGAGACATGCATCTGACCGTTGGCTACCTCGCCACCCCCACCGGGGACGACGGCGTCGCGCTGGCGAGCGCGCTGGCCCGCACGTTCGACGCCGCCGTGCACGTGGTGCTGGTGGTCCGTGAGGAACTCCCCGACGGCCACCCCGGGCGCGCCGAGTACCAGCGACTGCTCGTCGAACGGGGTGAGCAGTGGGTGGGCGCCGCGCTGGCCGCACTGTCCGCCGACGGGGTGTCGGCCGACGCCGAGGTGGTGGTCGGCGACTCCTTCGCCGAGTCGCTGATCGGGTTCGCCGAACAGCACGACTCCGACCTCATCGTGGTCGGCGGGGCGCGCGACGGCTTCTTCGGTCACCACACCGTCGGCCCGGTGACCGGGGCGCTGCTGCACTCGTCGCCGATCCCGGTGGCGCTCGCGCCGCGCGGCTACGCCGAGGACCCCGACGACGCCGTCACCGCCGTCACCGCCGCGGTGCCCACCAAGGCCGGTGACGACAACCCGCTGCCGTTCGCGCTGACGCTCGCCAGCGCCGCCGGGTTGCCGATCCGGATGCTGTCGCTGGTGTCGGCGGAGAACCTCGCCGAGGCCGGCAGCGCGCGGGAGGTGCGCCGGCTGCAGGTGACCGCCGCCGAGGAGAACCTCGCCGTGGCCGCCCGGGCGCTGCCCGACGCCCCCGACATCGAGTCCCTCGTCGCCGACGGCATGACGCTGGAATCCGCACTGAAGAAACTCACGTGGGATGACGGCGCGCTGCTGGTGGTGGGATCCAGCCGATTCGCCGCGCCGCGGCGGATCTTCCTCGGCTCGACCGCCGCCCGCATCCTCGCGGGCGTCGACGTGCCGGTGATCGTCGTGCCGCGCGCCGAGTGACGGACGCGGTAGACAGGACGGACGGGCGCAGCGGCGCGCCGGTCCACACGAGATGAGGAGTGAGTTCACGTGAGCACGTCTCTGTACGCAGTGGTCGACCCGTCCACGGGTGAGACGGTCAAGGAGTACCCGACCGCGACCGACGAGCAGGTCGATGGGGCCATCGCCGCGGCCGCGGCGGCCCACCGGGAATGGTCGCGCAGCACCAGCGTCGCCGACCGCGCGGCGCTGATCCGCCGGGTCGCCGAACTGCACGAGGAGCGCAAGGAGGACCTCGCGAAGATCATCCAGCGCGAGATGGGCAAGCCGCTCGACCAGTCGATCGGCGAGGTCGAGTTCTCCGCGGCCATCTACACCTACTACGCCGACAACGCCGAGAAGTTCCTCGCCGACGAGCCGATCGACCTGCTCGAGGGTGAGGGCTCGGCGCTGGTGCGCCGCAGCTCCGTCGGCGTGCTGCTCGGCATCATGCCGTGGAACTACCCCTACTACCAGGTCGCCCGCTTCGCCGGCCCGAACCTGACCGTCGGCAACACCATCGTGCTGAAGCACGCGCCGCAGTGCCCGGAATCGGCCGAGGCGCTGCAGCAGATCTTCCGCGATGCCGGCTACCCGGAAGGCGCCTACGTCAACGTCTACGCCACAAACGAGCAGATTGCCGATGCCATCGCCGATCCACGCGTGCAAGGGGTTTCGCTGACCGGCTCGGAGCGCGCCGGTGCGGCGGTCGCCGAGATCGCCGGACGCAACCTCAAGAAGGTCGTGCTCGAACTCGGCGGCTCCGACCCGTTCATCGTGCTGTCCACCGACGATCTCGACGGCACCGTGGAGGCTGCGGTCGACGGGCGCTTCGAGAACACCGGGCAGGCGTGCAACGCGGCCAAGCGCATCATCGTCGCCGAGTCCGTCTACGACGAGTTCCTCGACAAGTTCACCGCGAAGGTGCTCGAGAAGGCCGACGGCCTGGCACCGCTGTCGTCGGTGGCCGCCGCCGAGCGGCTCGACGACCAGGTGAGGCGTGCCGTGGACGACGGCGCCAGCCTGACCAGCCAGGGGCAGCGCAACGGCGCCTTCTTCCCGCCCGGGGTGCTGACGAACATGCCCGCTGACTACCGCGAGGAACTGTTCGGCCCCGTCGCCTCGGTGTACAAGGTCGCCGACGAAGACGAGGCCGTCGAGCTGGCCAACGACACCCCGTTCGGCCTCGGGTCCTACGTCTTCACCACCGACCCGGAGCAGGCCAAGCGCGTCGCCGACAAGATCGAGGCCGGCATGGTGTTCGTCAACGCCGTCGGCGCCGAGGGCGCCGAGCTGCCGTTCGGCGGGGTCAAGCGGTCCGGCTTCGGCCGCGAACTCGGTCGCTTCGGCATCGAGGAGTTCGTCAACAAGAAGCTGATCCGCATCGCCGGCTGACGAAGCCGGCTCCGCGAGACTGCGGTTGGTGACGGAATTCGCCCGGAAACCGTCACCAACTGCAGTCTCGGCGTGCTGCGTGCGGCCGGTTCAGCTCAGCCGGCGTCTCCCCACGCCCGGTGCCCCAGCACCGCGACGACCGCGGTGGTGGCGGCGGCGAGGTAGACCGGAACGCAGACGTGCACGCGCATCAGGAGCGCCCCGGCCAGGGCGCCGGCGAAGATCGCGACGATGGCCCACAGCCGGCGGTGCGTCAGCCACGCCGTGCCGCCGGCGAACAGCGTCTCCCCGGCATAGGCGGTGATCGTCGACGTGACGACCACGGTGGTCATGTCGGTGACGGCCAGTGCGCGCGCCGTCGCCGCCTGCATGCCCATCAGCGCTGCGATGCCCGCCGCGATCGCGATGCCCGCCGGCGACGCCCCCGTGACGTCGACGGTCAGCAGGACCGTCGCCAGACCCGCGAGAACCGCTGCGCTGCAGCCGAACAGAGCCGTCACGACCGCCGTCCAGGCAGGCTTGCGCCGGTGCACCAGCCGACCTCCGAGTGCGGCGCCGGCCACGTAGCCGCCCAGCGCCACCAGCGGACCGGCGACCGGTAGGCCGTCGGCGCCGGCCAGCCCCATGCCGAGGATGACGATGTTGCCGGTCATGTTGCCGGTGAACACCCGGTCCAGGCCGAGGTAGCCGACCGCGTCGAGCAGGCCCGTGACGCACGTCAGCGCCATCATCAACCACACCCGAAGGTGCGTAGTCCGCACCGGCACTAGCGGTCCCGGCGGGGGAACTGCGTGACGCTCGCCGCGCCGTCGGCGCGCGGGTCCGACGCCGCGACCAGCGCCCCGGACCGGTCCGCGAACACCACGTTGGCCTGCCCGAGTGCCTCGGTGTGCACGGGCACCGGCCACGGCAGCAGTCCCTCGGCGGCCACCGCGTCGACCGCGTCGGCGGGCACGTCGGCCTCGACGGTCACCGAATCGGCGGTCTCGCCGTCGATCTGCACGCCCACCGCGGCCCGCGGACCGCTGACGGCGGCCTGCGCGTCCGCGCCGTCGAGCGCACGCAGCAGCACCTGGGCGAGGATCTGCGGCTGCGCCTGCCCACCCATCGTGGCGAGCACGTGCCGCACTGCCCCGCCCTCGGTGGTCAGCACGGGCATCAGGGTATGCGCGGGCCGCTTGCGCGGCGCCAGCACGTTCGGCGACGCCGCGTCGAGGGAGAAGCTGGTGCCCCGGTTGTGGAACAGGATGCCGGTCTCGGGGTCGATCAGGCCGGAACCGAAGGCGTGGTAGACGCTCTGGATGAGGGAGACCGCGTAGCCCCGATCGTCGGCCGCGGCGATCCCGACGGTATCCCCGCGCGCGACCGGCGCGTGTCCGGTCCCCGCGGCGCCGACCGCGGTGACGTCGGCGAGCCCGTCCTTCAGCAGCGTGGGGACGTCCACGTCGGTGAACCGTGAGTCGGCGAGTCGCTCGTGCCGTAGGGCGTTGCCGCGATGGAAGATTCGCATCAACCGGCCCAGGCCGCGGCCGAGCGGGTCGGCGACGCCGAGTTCGTCGAGCGCCCGCAACGCCCGCAGCAACAGGAACCCGTGCGTATTCGGTGGGCTGGTGAGCACCGTGAGCGCGCCGAAGGTCGCCGACAGCGGATCGACGATCTCGGGCCGGAACGCCGCGAAGTCGTCGGCGTCGAGCACCGAGCCGTTTACGCGCAGGTAGTCCACGCTGCGTGCGGCGAGCCCACCGGCGTAGAACGCGTCCGGACCGGCGGCGCCCAGCGCCGCGAACGTCGCGGCGAGGGCGGGCTGGGTCAGCACGTCGCCGACCGCCAGCGGGCGGCCGCCCGGGTGGAAGACGCCGTCGAAGTCCGCGAGGCCGAACAGGTCGGCGTTCTCCGGGTCGGCGAGGTGGCCGGCGAGCGACGGTGCCACCGGCACACCGGTCCGTGCGACCTCCTCGGCCGCCGCCAGCGTCTCGGCCCAGCCGAGGCGGGAACCGAACGTGCGCAACGTCTCCCAGCCGCGGACGCCGCCGGGAACCGTCACCGTGTCGGCACCGCGGATGGGCAGCCAGTCGCCACACCGTCTGCGCACCTCGTCGACGTCGACGCCGCGACCGGACCATCCCGAGGCGTTGACGCAGCGCACGTCGCCGTCCGGCGTGCGCACCAGCGCGATCAGGTCACCGCCGAGCGCCACGTTGTGCGGATAGACGACGGTCAGGACGGCCGCGGCCACGACGGCGGCGTCGATGGCGGTGCCACCGTCGCGGTAGGCACGCATGCCGGCTTCCGTCGCCAGCGCGTGCGGTGTCGCCAGCGCTCCGGTGAAGGAACGCGATGCCGATGAGGTGGGCACGGTGGATTCGACTCCTCGCTCATGGGGGTGGGTTCGGCGTGCCGGCTCAGCCGAGCGTCGACAGGAACGCCTTGGTGCGCTCGTGCCGTGGGGCGGCGAACAGTTCGGCGGGTGGGGCGTCCTCGATGATGCGGCCGGCGTCCATGACGACGATCCGGTCGGCGACGTCGCGCGCGAAGCGCATCTCGTGGGTCACCACCACCATGGTCATGTGCTCGCGCGCGAGTTCGCGCATGACGGTGAGGACTTCACCGACCATCTCCACGTCGAGCGCCGAGGTGGGCTCGTCGAACAGCATGACCTTGGGCCGCATCGCCAGCGCCCGCGCGATCGCGACGCGCTGCTGCTGGCCGCCGGAGAGCTGGCTGGGCCGCGACTGCGCCTTGTCGGCCAGCCCGACCCGCTCCAGCAGCGCCATGGCGTCGTGCCGTGCGGTGTCCTTCGGCGTGCCGAGTACGCGCACCGGCCCGTTCCACACGTTCTCCAGCGCGGTCATGTGCGGGAACAGGTTGAAGTGCTGGAAGACGAAGCCGATCTCACGCCGCCGGCGGGCGAGTTCGGCGTTGCCCACCTTCTTCCCACTGCCGCCGCTGCGGTGCGCGATGGAGACACCACCGACCACGACGTCGCCGCTGTCCACCTTCTCCAGGTGGTTCAGCGAGCGCAGCAGCGTGGTCTTGCCGGCGCCGGACGGACCGATCAGCACGACGACCTCGCCGCGCATCACCTCCAGCGAGACGTCGTCGAGCACCGTGCGGCCGCCAAGCGTGCAGGACACGTTGCGGACCGAGACGACGGGCGCGGACGCGGTGGCCGTCGTCTGCTCCTCGCCGATCACGCGGGCACCCCCTCGAGTGCGGGATTGGCCTTGCGCGCCCCCAGCAGCCGCGCGGTGATGGGCACCCGCTGCTCGATGCCGAGCTGGCGGGCCAGCCGGTTCTCGATCCACGCCTGGATGAACGTCCAGATGGTGGTGAGGGCGAGGTAGTAGATGGCGACGACGATGAAGATCTCGAAGGTGTGGAACGTCGCCGAGCTGATCGACTGGGTGACGAGGAACATCTCGCTGACGCCGATCACCGACAGCACCGACGTCGTCTTCATCATCCCGTTGAACGAGTTGCCCAGGGGCGGCACCATGACCCGCAGCGACTGCGGCACCACGATCCAGCGCATCAGCCGCGTCGTCGTCATGCCGAGGGATGCGGCCGCCTCGAACTGCCCCTTGGGCACCGAATCCATTCCCGCGCGGATGATCTCGGCGATGTAGGCGCTCTCGTTCATCATCAGTCCGATCACTGCGGCCTGCACGGCGGCCTTGACCGACAGGCCCAGCAGCGAGACGTCGTGGAACTGGTACACGCCCACGGCGGCCAGCCCGGTGTAGATGATGACCAGCTGTACCAGCAGCGGGGTGCCCCGGATGATCCAGATGTAGACGCTCGCGCACCAGCGCAGGCCGGCGAACCGCGAGCGTCGCATCAGGGCGACCACCAGGCCGAGCACCGTCGCCAGCACCATGGCGACCACGGAGATGACGATCGTGAGGACGAGGCCGTCGAGGAACGCGTCACTCGGGGTGAACAGCGCCTTCCAGAAGAAGTCCCAGTCGAACTGCATGCCGTTTCCCGGTCAGCTCTCGATGGACAGGTCGGACATGCCCCACTCGTCGAGGATCTTGCCGTAGGTGCCGTTGGACTCGACCTCGCTGAGCGCACCGGCGAGGGCGTCGTGCAGGGCGGTGTTGCCCTTGAGGGTCGCCGCGCCGATCTGGATGGTGCCGAAGGGGTCGCCGACCGACTGGATCCGGGCACCGGTCTTGGTGGCGTAGTAGCCGAGCGTCTCGGCGGTGTCCATGAAGGCGTCGACCTGTCCGTTCTGCACCTGCTGGATGGACACGTCGGCCTGGTTGCTGCGGGTGATGTCGACCGGCGCCTTGCCTGCGGCCGTGCACTTCTCGGACTGCTCCTGCGCCAACGCCTCGGCGGTGGTGGCCACCGCGAGGATGACCTTCTTGCCGCACAGACTGTCGTCCAGGCCGGTGATTGCCGCCGGATGCTCCTTCGACACCGCGATGCCGGTGCCCGACATCACGTACGGCACGAAGTCGACGACCTTCTCGCGCTCGGGCTTGATGTAGAGCTGGGCCATGATGACGTCGCACTGCTTGGCCTGCAGCGTGGGAATGACCGTGGCGAAGGAGGATTCGACGAACTGCGCGTTCAGCCCCAGCTGCGCGGCGAGGGCCTTGCCGAGATCCACCTCGCTGCCGACGAGTTCACCGGACGCGTCGTGGTAGACGTTCGGCGGCGTGCCGTCGTTCGGCGCGCAGATCTTCAGGGTGTCGGCCTGCAGAACGGCCGGCGGGGCCACCTTGGGCGGCCCGGACTTGGTCGGCTCCGCGCCGGATGCGGCGTCGTCCGACGACGAGCACCCCGTCATCGCGAGGATGGCCGCGGCCGAGCAGACGGCCGCGCGGACGAGGTGGATGGTGCTGCGACTCATGGGTTCCTCCATCGGACGGGAGGCGGCCGAGTAGACGCTTCGTCGACGCTTGCCGGCCGCTGACCTATCAGACGATAGGACCCTATCGAACGATAGGCACCTTTTCAGCGGAAATTCACGCCGCTGTTACACGGGTCGTCGCCCGGAGTCAGACGACCGCGGCGGTCGGCAGCTCGTCGAGCCGTCGCAGCGTCGCGGCGTGGATCCGGTCCAGATCGGCCGGGTCGGCCAGCAGGCCGCGCACCACGAAGTCCGCGGCCTGCAGCGGCCGGCGTCCACGGAGGCGACCGCCGGGGCCGCCCTGCTCGCGCAACGTCTCGAACAGCACGCCGTTCATCGCGCGCTGCACGAACGTCGGTTCGAAGTCCACGAATTCGCCCGCGGCACGCCCGCCGCGGACCACCCGTGCGATGAGCCGATGGAACAGCGCGATGCCCGCGCGCTCGTCGGCGAATTCGTCGAGGCCCAGCACGGCGTCCTGGTACAGGCCGCGCGCGTCGAAGGGCTGCACCAGCACCTCGCGGACGTCGCACGCGATCACCAGGTGCAGCTTCTCCCCCCACGACGAATCCTCGGCGAGGCGCTGCGTGATCCGTTGGATCGACGGCCCGAGGTCGAGTTCCACCAGCGTGCGGAAGATGGCGTGCTTGGCCTCGAAGTGATGGAACAGCGAGGGTTGGCGGATCGCCACGGCGTCGGCGATGTCGCGCGTCGACGTGCCGAAGTAGCCGCGCTGAGCGAACAGCGTCGACGCCGCGAGCAGGATGCGGCCGCGGGTCGAGGACCAGTCCACCTCCGGCGACCGCCACGCCTGCCCGTACTTCACACCGGCGATTGTGTCACTCAGTGGCGGCCGAGTACGTGCGGCCCGGCGCGATCGGGGACGCCTCCGGCGAACCGCGCCCGCGACAGCGCCCCGACGTCGGCGTCGACGGGGCGGTCCTCGACGAGGTCGGCGAGCACCTCCCCCATCAGCGCCGAGAACTTGAAGCCCTCACCGGAATCGCCGCACGCCAGCACGATTGGGCCCTCGAGACGGTCGATCACGAACCGGCCGTCCGGCGAATCGGTCCACGAGCACACCTGTTCGTCGAGCACGGTGGGCGTGACTGCACGCAGGTCGGCCGCAACGCGCTCGCGGATCACGGCCGTGCGGCCCGCGTCGGGCGTGCGGTCGACGTCGCCGGGGGCATAGTCGCGCAACGGCCGGTCGAGTCCCACCTTGTAGCCAACGCCGGGCGTCGGCATGGCGTAGATGCCCGGCCGGTCGCCGACCGGCCCGTCGAACAGACCGGGCAGGTCGTCGCCGGCGTGCGGCGCGGCGGGGTCGCCGAAGTGCACCACCTGCTCGAGGTACGGGTGCAGCGCGACGTCGATCCCGAGGCCGGCGAGCAGCGGCGCCGCGCCCGGCCCGGGGGCCAGCACGGCGGCGTCCGCCTGCACCGACCTGCCGTCACCGAGGTCGACGCGCACCCCGCTCGCCGTGGCCTCGACGCCGACGACGTCACCGGTGAGAAGCATTGCATCAGGACGGTTCTGGAAGAGACGCAGCTGTGCGCGCAGCGACACCGCGGCCAGCACGACGCCCGCCACGGGCTGCCACACCGCGTCACGACCATCGGGGCGCAGGCCCGGGAAGAACCGGTCGACGTCGGCGGCGGACACCGCCGTGTGCTCCACGCCGAGCGCGTCGAGCGTCGCCAGCAACGGCGGCAGCGACTCGTCGTCGCGCCACAGCATGCCGCGGGTGAGATACACCGGCTCGCCCGCCCGCTCGGTGAGCCGGCGCATCGCGTCGAGACCGCGCATGGACAGCCGCACGCGCGCCGGATCGGGATCGGCCAGCCGCCACAGCCGCGTCGGGCCGCGCGACGACGAGAGGTCGTTGGCCGGGCCGTAGCGGTCGACGAGTGTGACGCGGTGCCCGCGCCGTGCCAGTTCGGCGGCCGCGGGCAGGCCCCACGCCCCGGCGCCGACGACGACGACGTCCAGCGGGCTCACGCTCACCGCTTGCTGAAGATGATCCGGTGCCAGTCCTTCTCGGCCACCGCCGTGATGTCGCTCATCACGTGCTTGATGGTGAGGTACTCCTCGAACGAGTAGTCGCTCATGTCCTTGCCAAAGCCCGACGCGCCGACGCCGCCGTGCGGCATCTCGCTGATGATCGGGATGTGGTCGTTGATCCACACGCAGCCGGCGCTGATCTCGCGCGACGCGCGCTGCGCCCGGTAGACGTCGCGCGTCCACGCCGAGGCCGCCAGCCCGTAATCGGTGTCATTGGCCTGGCGCAGCGCGTCGTCGTCGTCGGTGAAGGGCCGTGCGGTCAGCACCGGCCCGAAGATCTCGCTGCGGTAGGCCTCCGACGACTCGGCGACGTCGGCGATCAGCGTCGGCCGGTAGAACGCTCCGGGCAGGTCGGGCGCACTGCCACCGGTGACGATGCGGCCGCCCTCGCCGGGCGCGCGGGCCACGATGCCCGCGACCTTGTCCCGGTGCGCGGTCGTGATGAGCGGCCCGAGGTCGGTGTCGGGGTCGTGCGGGTCGCCCACGACGACCTTCGCCATCAGCTCCCCCACCCCGGCGACGAAGTCGTCGTACACCTCGCGGGCGACGATCGCGCGGGTGGCGGCCGTGCAGTCCTGCCCGGTGTTGATGAGCGATGCGGCGACCGCGCCGTGGATCGCGGCGTCGAGGTCGGCGTCGGCGAAGACGACGAACGGCGCCTTGCCTCCCAGCTCCAGCTGCGTGCGATGCCCGTGCGCGGCGGCCGCCGCCATCACCTTGCGGCCCACCGGCGTGGAGCCGGTGAAGGTGACGAGGTCGACCCCGGCGTGGCCGGCGAGCGCCGTGCCGACGTCGTGGCCCGCACCGGTGACGACGTTGAGGACGCCGTCGGGCAGGCCGGCCTCGGTGGCCAACCTGGCCAGCGTCAGCGTGGTCAGCGGGGTGATCTCGGCGGGCTTGATCACCACCGAGCACCCGGCCGCCAACGCCGGCAACACCTTCCACACCGCCATCTGCAACGGGTAGTTCCAGGGGGTGATGGTGGCGACGACGCCGATGGCCTCGCGCCGGATGCTCGAGGTGTGGTCGCCGGAGTACTCGGCGGTGGCCTTGCCCTCGAGGTGCCGCGCGGCGCCGGCGAAGAAGTCGATGTTGTCGACGCTGCCCGGGACGTCGAACTCGGTCGCCAACCGCACCGGCTTGCCGGTCTGGCTGACCTCCTCGGCGACCAACTCCTTGCTGGCCGCGCCCGCCAGGGCGGCCAGCTTGGCCAGCACCGTGGAGCGTTCGGCGGGCGTCGCCGACGACCAGCCACCGAGCGCGGCGCGTGCGGCGGTGACCGCGGTGTCGACGTCGGCAGGGGTGGCCAGCGCGTACTCGGCGACCACCTGGCCCGTCGCCGGGTCCACGACGCCGAACGTCTCGCCGCCGGTCCGCACCGGGCTGCCGTCGAGATAGCTGCCTGCCACCGTCTGAGCCATGGGCGTCACGCTAGCGCCTCGGACACCGGCGCGGCTAGGTGAACGGCCGAGGAAGCAGCTACGCATCCCGCATCCCGGGCGTGGCCAAACGAACGATTTCGTCGGTGTGGTTGCCCTGGATGACGGATTCCGTGCACAATCGTGAGCATGGTCACCCCTGACGCCCAGCCCGGGGCCCAGGCTGTCTCGCTCCGCATCAGCCACTCGCGCCCGGGCGCGGCGTACCAGCTCGACGAACTGTCCAAGGCGATCATCGAGAAGCTGCAGCAGGACGGCCGACGGTCCTACGCCGGTATCGGCAAGGCCGTCGGGCTGAGCGAGGCCGCGGTCCGCCAGCGCGTGCAGCGCATGGTGGACGCCGGCGTCATGCAGATCGTCGCCGTCACCGACCCCATGCAGCTCGGCTTCGCCCGCCAGGCCATGATCGGCATCCGCTGCACCGGCGACACCACCAAGGTCGCCGAGAAGCTCTCCGCCATCGAATCCGTCGACTACGTCGTCCTCACCGCCGGCTCCTTCGACGCCATCGTCGAAGTGGTCTGCGAGGACGACGGCGACCTGCTCGACCTGCTCAACACCAAGATCCGCGCCGTACCGGGAGTGATATCCACCGAAACCTTGGTCTATCTCAAACTCGTCAAGCAGCAATACAATTGGGGCACGCGATGACAATCGTCTCTGAAACTTCCGAAACATCCACCACCGACCTCGACGCCAAGGCCAACCGCCACCTGTGGGGCCACTTCGCCCGCCACGGCGAAGGCATCACCCCGACGGTGATCACCCGGGGTGAGGGCGTCCACATCTGGGACAGCAAGGGCAACAAGTACATCGACGGCCTCTCCGGGCTGTTCGTGGTGCAGGCCGGCCATGGCCGCGCCGAGTTGGCCGAAGCCGCAGCCAAGCAGGCCGAGTCGCTGGCCTTCTTCCCGCTGTGGTCCTTCGCGACGCCGCCTGCCATCGAATTGGCCGAGCGCCTCGCCGGATACACCCCGGGTGATCTGAACCGCGTCTTCTTCACCACCGGTGGCGGCGAGGCCGTGGAGAGCGCCTGGAAGCTGGCCAAGCAGTACTTCAAGCTGACCGGCAAGCCGGGCAAGTACAAGGTCATGTCGCGGTCCATCGCCTACCACGGCACGCCGCAGGGGGCGCTGGCCATCACCGGCATCCCGACGTTCAAGGCACCGTTCGATCCGCCGACCCCCGGCGGCTTCCGCGTGCCCAACACCAACTTCTACCGGGCGCCCGAGCAGTTCAGCTCCGACCCCAAGGCGTTCGGCCGGTACTGCGCCGACCGGATCGCCGAGGCGATCGAGTTCGAGGGGCCCGACACCGTCGCCGCCGTGTTCCTCGAACCGGTGCAGAACGCCGGCGGCTGCTTCCCGCCGCCGCCCGGATACTTCGAGCGCGTCCGCGAGATCTGCGACGCCTACGACGTGCTGCTGGTCTCCGACGAGGTCATCTGCGCCTACGGCCGCATCGGTTCGATGTTCGCGTGCAACGACTTCGGCTACACGCCCGACATCATCACGTGCGCCAAGGGCCTGACGTCGGGCTACTCCCCGATCGGCGCGATGATCGCCAGCGACCGGCTGTTCGAACCGTTCAACGACGGGCAGACGGTGTTCGGGCACGGCTACACCTTCGGCGGGCACCCGGTGTCGTCGGCGGTGGCGCTGGCCAACCTCGACATCTTCGAGCGCGAGGGCCTCAACGACCACGTCAAGGAGAACGCCCCGGCGTTCCGCGCCACGTTGGAGAAGCTGCTGGAGCTTCCGATCGTCGGCGACGTCCGCGGCGAGGGCTACTTCTACGGCATCGAACTCGTCAAGGACAAGGCCACCAAGGAGACGTTCAACGACGAGGAGTGCGAGCGGCTGCTGCGCGGCTTCCTCACCCCGGCGCTGTTCGAGGCCGGGCTGTACTGCCGCGCCGACGACCGTGGCGACCCAGTCGTGCAGCTGGCACCGCCGCTGATCAGCGGCCAGCCGGAGTTCGACGCCATCTACGAGATCCTGCGCGACGTCCTGGGCCGAGCCAGCAGCATGCTGTAGGTCGCGGCGATATCGTCGACGCGATGAAGCCGCCGATCCACCCCGTCCGCTGGCAGCCGCCACCGATCGACCCGCTGCCCGAGCAGCCGGCACCACCGGTCACGGTGGTGCCGGTCGCCGGTCACGGACCCGAGGACGTCGTCGTCGACGCCGCCGGGCGCCTGTGGACGGGGTTGGTCGACGGACGGATCGTGCGGTGCGCACCTGACGGCAGCGACCAGACGGTCGTCGCCACCACCGGCGGCCGCCCGCTCGGCCTGCACGTCGCCCGCGACGGCCGGGTGCTGATCTGCGACAGCCACCGCGGGCTCCTGGCGCTCGACCCCGACAGCGAGGCCCTGCGGGTGCTGGTGAGCGCCATCGACGGGCGGCCACTGCGGTTCTGCTCCAACGTGACCGAGACCGACGACGGCACCATCTGGTTCACCGAGTCGACCAGCGACTTCCACTTCGAGCACTTCCTCGGAGCCGTGCTCGAGGCCCGCGGCACCGGCGGGCTGTACCGGCTGGACCCCGACGGCACCGTCACCACCGTCCTCGACGGCCTCTACTTCGCCAACGGGGTCACCGTCACCGCCGACGGCTCGGCGCTCGTCGTCGCCGAGACCGTCGGCCGCCGCCTGTCGAAGTACTGGCTCACCGGCCCGCGGGCGGGCAGCGTCACGCCGCTCGCCGTCCACCTGCCCGGCATGCCCGACAACATCTCCACCGGCGCCGACGGGCGCATCTGGACGGCGCTGGTGACGCCGGCCAACCCGGCCGCCGAGAGCCTGATGCCGCGCGCGCCGTGGCTGCGGCAGGTGATCTGGCGGCTGCCCAAGCGCTTGCAGCCCAAGGTGCAGCCGGAGATCTGGGTCGTCGCCTTCGACCCGGAGGACGGCTCGGTGGTCGGCGGCGTGCGCACGTCGCGGCCCGACTTCGGCGGCGTCACCGGCGTCGTGGAATCCGGCGGGCGGCTGTGGATGTCGACCATCGAGTTCGCCGCGCTGGGCTACGTCGACGTCTAAGCAGCCGGGACGGCCGGCCATCGCGGCGTCCCGTCCCAGTGGCCACATTCGTCGCGGCGGTCACAGCGTGCCTCCCCGGTTTCCCACCCGGTGGCTCGTAATCTGCTCACACCATGGCTCACTCCGGATCGGTCGTGCGACGCCTCGCCTGCCTGGCGGCGACCGCCGTCGTCGCCGTCGCCCCCGCCGTGATCGGCACGCCGACCGCATCGGCGGACCCGGACCCCTGCCCCTACAAGGTGGCCACCCCGCCGGCCGTCGACGACTCCGAGGTGCCCAAGGCCGGCCCGCCGCCCGAACCGCTGCCGGTGCCCGCCGAGCCACTCGGCGGCGACGCGCTCGGGGGCTGCGGCATCGTGGTGGCGCCGGGCGCGGCACCGGTGCCCGGGGACGTATCGGCCGAGGCCTGGCTGGTGGCCGACCTGGACTCCGGCGACATCATCGCCGCGCGCGACCCGCACGGCCGGCACCGCCCGGCGAGCATCATCAAGGTGCTCGTCGCCATGCAGTCGGTCAAGGACCTGCCGCTCAACAAGCAGGTGATCGGCACGGCCGACGACGCGTCGGCCGAGGGCACCCGCATCGGCGTGAAGGACGGCAGCGTCTACACCGTCAACGACCTGCTGCACGGTCTGCTGATGCACTCCGGCAACGACGCCGCGCACGCGCTGGCCGGCCAACTCGGCGGCATGGACGCCGCGCTCGGCAAGATCAACGATCTGGCCCGCAAGCTCGGCGGCCGCGACACCCGCGCGGCGACGCCGTCGGGCCTGGACGGGCCGGGCATGAGCACGTCGGCCTACGACATCGGCCTGTTCTACCGGTACGCCTGGCAGAACAAGGTCTTCACCGACATCGTCGCGACGCGCAAGTACCAGCTGCCGGAGTACGAACTCGAGAACGACAACAAGCTGCTGGACAACTACGACGGCGCGATGGGCGGCAAGACGGGCTACACCGACGACGCCGGCCAGACGTTCGTCGGCGCCGCCAACCGCGACGGCCGCCGCCTGGTGGCGGTGCTGCTCAAGGGCACCCGGCAGCCGATCGCGCCGTGGGAGCAGGCCGCCCGGCTGCTCGACTACGGGTTCGCGTCTCCGCCCGGCACCAAGGTCGGCACGCTGATCGAACCGGATCCGTCGCTGCTGCCGAAGGACCCCGAGGAGCTGTCGACGCTGGACGCCGCCAAGGACCTCGCCGCGGCGCTGCCGCCCGAGGACGCCACCCCGGTGCGCGTCGGCGTCGGCGTGGTCGGCTCGCTGATCGTGTTTGCGCTCATCATGGCCGCCAGGTCGCTGAACCGGCGGTCGGCCGGCTAGCGTCGCCGCATCAGCCGCGAGAAGCCCAGCGCGCCAAGCGCTCCGGCGGCCGCCGCGGTGATGGCTCCGGCAGGACCGAGGCCCGAGCGGGTCTGCACGCGCGTGGTGACGCGTACCGGGCCGGGCGCCTCCACCGGAGCCGCGGCGAGGTTCTCCTTCGACGTCGCCGCCCACGCGGTCGCGAACAGGACGAGCCGCGACGTGACGTACGCGAACACCATCAGACCGAGCACCGGGCCGAACGTCGCGCCGGCCGGGCCGGTCACGATCGACTGCAGGTAGATCGACGCCACCTGCTTGAAGATCTCGAAGCCGACCGCGGCCAGCAGGCCGGCGCGCACCGAGCTGCGGAAGCTCACCGATTCCCGAGGGAGCCGGGCGATGATCCAGGTGAAGAGCATCCACGACACCAGCAGCGACAACGCCAGCGACGCCAGGAACAGCGCGACTCCGGCGCCGGGCACGTCCTGCAGTCCGAAGAACTCGAGCACGGTGCGCAGCAGCCCGGAGCTGCCCACCGCCGTGAGCGCCAGCGTGACGACGAGGGCCGCGAACGTCGACACCAGCGCCAGCAGGTCGCTGAGCTTGGTGCGCAGGAAGTTCCCGGCCTCGCGGCGCTGCAACCACATCTCCGACAGCGCCTCGCGCAGGTTGGCCATCCACCCGAGTCCCGCCCACGCGGCCGTGAGCAGACCGATGACACCCACCGAAGTGCGGGATTCGATGGCGCTGTCCATCAGCTTGATCAGCTGGTCGCTGATGTCGCCGGACACCGTCGAGCGGATCTGGTTCTCCACCTGCGCCAGCAGCGCGGCGTCGTTCGCGAGCACGAAGCCCGCGCCGGCGAACGTGACCATGAGCAGGGGGAAGAGCGCGAACACGGTGAAGTACGTGATGCCCGCGGCGAAGAAGTCGCCCTTGCTCTTCTGGTAGCGCTCCTGGGCCACCAACGTGCGGTCCAGCCAGCGGTACCTGGCCCGGTACCGGTCCAGCAGGCCCGGTTCCGCGGGTTCGGTCATCCGGCCTCCTGCGCCGCGGGTATGGGTCCATGGTCGGTGCCCCAGCCGCGCCGCCCGGTCACGCCGGTCACCCGCGCCGCTGGAGGAAACCCAATCTGTCATATACCCGCTGCAGCGTCCTGGCAGACACCTCGTTGGCGCGGTCGGCCCCGGCCGCCAGGATGCGTTCGAGTTCGGCGGTGTCGGCCAGCATCTCGTCGACCCTCGCCTTGATCGGGGTGACGTACTCGACGACGGCGTCGGCGGTCTCGGTCTTCAGGTCGCCGTAGCCGCGACCGGCGTAGCCCGCGACCAGGGTGTCGACGTCGGTGCCCGTCACCGCCGACTGGATGGTCAGCAGGTTCGACACGCCGGGCTTGGCGTCGCGGTCGAAGCGGATCTCGCGCTCACTGTCGGTCACCGCCGAGCGGATCTTCTTCGCGGTCTTCTTCGGGTCGTCGAGCAGGCTGATGAGGCCTGCGTCGGTGGCCGCCGACTTGCTCATCTTGGCCGTGGGGTCCTGCAGGTCGTAGATCTTGGCGGTCGCCTTGGGAATCATCGCCTCGGGCACGACGAACGTGTCCGGGAAGCGGGCGTTGAACCGCTGCGCGACGTCGCGCGCCAACTCGAGGTGCTGGCGCTGGTCCTCGCCGACGGGTACCTGGTTGGTGTCGTAGAGCAGGACGTCGGCGGCCATCAGCACCGGGTAGGTGAACAGGCCGACGGTGGTGGCGTCGGTGCCCTCCTTCTGCGACTTGTCCTTGAACTGCGTCATCCGCGACGCCTGCCCGAATCCGGTGAAACAGCCCAGCACCCAAGACAATTCGGCGTGCGCAGGCACGTGGCTCTGCACCAGCACGGTGGACCGGGCGGGGTCGATGCCCAGCGCCAGGTACTGCGCCGCGGTCAGCAGCGTGCGCCGCCGCAGCGTCGCGGGGTCCTGGGCGATGGTGATGGCGTGCAGATCGACCACGCAGAAGTAGGCGTCGTAGTCGTCCTGCAGGCCCACCCACTGCTCGACGGCCCCGAGCGCGTTGCCGAGGTGCATCGAATCGGAGGTGGGCTGAACGCCGGAGAAGACGACGGGCTGAGTGCTCATGATGAACCCGATCCTCTCACTCGCCGTACTCGACGGTCACCGGGGCGTGATCCGACCAGCGCAGCGCGTAGGCCTCCGCCCGCTCGACGCGCGCCGAGCGGACGCGACCGGCGAGCCCCTCGGTGGCGAGCTGGTAGTCGATGCGCCAGCCGGCGTCGTTGTCGAACGCCTTGCCCCGCCACGACCACCAGCTGTACGGCCCGGGCACGTCGGGGTGCAGTACGCGCACGACGTCGACCCAGCCGCTCGCCAACAGGGTGGTAAGCCACTGGCGTTCCTCCGGCAGGAAGCCGGACTTCTTGCGGTTGGCCTTCCACGCCTTGATGTCCAACTCGGTATGACCGATGTTCCAGTCGCCGCACACCACGGCGTCGCGTTGGTCGCGTCGCAACTCCGCCATCCGCGCAGCGACGGCGGCCATGAAGCGTTCCTTCTCGAGCTGGCGGTCGGTCTCGGCCTCACCGGTCGGGATGTAGACGCTGGCGACCGTGAGGCCGCCGGTGTCGACCTCGAGGTAACGGCCGTGGGCGGCGAACTCGTCGGCGCCCGGGCCGATCCGGGTGCGGGTGACCGGGTGGCGGCTCAGCACGGCGACGCCGTTGCGGCCCTTCAGGTGCGGGTCCGCCGACGCCAGGTGCCACCCGTCGGCCAGTGCCGGTGCCAGCGCCTCGGTGAGCTGATCGTCGTCGGCGCGGGTCTCCTGCAGGCAGACGACGTCGGCGGTGGTGGTCGTCAACCACGGCAGCAGGCCGAGGTTCTCCGGCGAGCGCTCCTTGACCGCGGCGCGGATCCCGTTGACGTTGATGGTGCTGACGGTCATCGAATTCATCAGCCGCAGACCCTATCCAGCGCTAGTCGCCGACGCCGAACCGGCGGTGCAGCGCCTGCCGGGAGACGCCGAGGACGCTGCCGATCTCGCCCCAGGAGAAGCCCGCCCGGCGCGCCGCGAGCACCGCCTCCGCATAGTCGCGCTTGGCCTCGTCCAGGCGATCGCGCGCCGTGGCGAGCCCGCGGCGGCAGGCCCCCGTCAGGACGTCGCCGAGCACCTCGCACGGCCGCGCGACGTCCTCGCACGGCCGCGTATCGTCCTCGTACGGCCGCGTGTCGTCCTCGCGCGGGGCGGCACCGAAGAGTTCCTCCATGCCGCGTTGCCGCATGGCAATGACATCCGGATCGCTCACCCACCACGGTTCCGATGTCGCTTCGCCGGACCCGGTCGTTCCCCCGCTCGCCATCGACTCAGCATGGTGGCGTCCACCGACAGACCGCCCGCGCTCCCCAGCCATCCCTGCGCCGCCAGTCGTCAACACCGGTTGACATGTCAACTCCGATTGACGCCTCCCGGACGAGAGACGGTTCGGAGGAGCGACACGCCGACGCGACGCCCGGCCACCTTCCCCAGCGGCCCACCCTCCTCGGCGGCACGCGGCGACCTTGCGGTACCGGCGGTATCACCCTTACTGTCGCCGCATGCCTGAACGCGCTCCCATCCACGTCGGCACCGGCGAGCCGGTGGTGCTGCTGCACCCGTTCCTGTGCTCGCAGAACGTGTGGGGCACGGTCGCCGACCAACTCGCCGACACCGGCCGCTTCGAGGTGTTCGCCCCGACCATGCCCGGCCACAACGGCGGCCGGAAGTCCGGCACCTGGTTGCTGGAGACCTCGGCGCTGGTCGACGACGTCGAGCGCCGCATGGACGAGCTGGGCTGGGACACCGCGCACATCGTCGGCAACTCGCTCGGCGGCTGGGTCGCCTTCGAACTCGAGCGGCGGGGGCGCGCCCGCACCCTCACCGGCATCGCCCCGGCAGGCGGCTGGGGCCAGCACTCCGCCACCAAGTACGAGACGGTGCTGAAGTTCCTGCTCGGCGGTCCCGCGCTGATCGCGGCGCGGCTGATCGGCCCGCGCATCCTCGACTTCCCCGGTGTCCGCCGCCTGGCGACGCTGCCGGTCAGCGGTCCCGCCGACGGCCCCAGCCAGCCCGACCTGGTCGCGCTGGTCGAGGACGCGACGCACTGCACGGCCTACGTGCAGCTGCTGGTGAAGACCCTGCGCCTGCCCGGCCTGCTCGAACTCGCCACCGTCGGCGTCCCGACGCACCTGGTGCTGTGCGAGAAGGACCGCGTCTTCCCCAGCCCGCGCGGCACCAAGTACTTCGTCGAGAACCTGCCCACCGACGCGACGGTCACCCGTCTCGAGGGCCTCGGGCACATCCCGATGCTGGAGGCGCCCGGCCGCGTCACGGAGCTGATCGCCGACTTCATCGACGCGCACACCGAGCCGCAGCGCGAGACGCCCGCGGGTTAGCTCGTCGCGGAGTCCAGCGCGGCGTTGAACGTCTTGCTGGGCCGCATGACCTCGGCGGTCTTCTCCGGGTCCGGGTAGTAGTAGCCGCCGATGTCGACGTTGCGGCCCTGCACCTCGTTCAGCTCGGCGACGATGGTGTCCTCGTTCTCGGCGAGCGTCTTGGCCAGCGGCGCGAAGTGCTCGGCGAGTTCGGCGTCCTCGGTCTGGTCGGCGAGCGCCTGCGCCCAGTACATGGCGAGGTAGAACTGGCTGCCGCGGTTGTCCAGCTCGCCGGTCTTGCGCGACGGGCTCTTGTTCTCGTCGAGCAGCTTGCCCACGGCGGTGTCCAACGTCTGACCGAGCACCTTGGCCTTGGGGTTGTCGGTCTTGTTGCCCATGTCCTCGAGGCTGGCGCCGATGGCGAGGAACTCCCCGAGAGAGTCCCAGCGCAGGTGGTTCTCCTCGAGCAGCTGGCTGACGTGCTTGGGCGCCGAGCCGCCGGCACCGGTCTCGTACAGGCCGCCACCGGCCATCAACGGCACGATCGACAGCATCTTGGCGCTGGTGCCCAGCTCCAGGATCGGGAAGAGGTCGGTGAGGTAGTCGCGCAGGATGTTGCCGGTCGCGGCGATGGTGTCCTGACCGCGGATCACCCGCTCGAGGGTGTACCGCATGGCCCACACCTGCGGCAGGATCGTGATGTCCAGGCCCTCGGTGTCCTCGTCCTTGAGGTACTCCTTGACCTTCTTGCGCAGCTCGTTCTCGTGCGGCCGCTCGTCGTCGAGCCAGAACACCGTCGTCATGCCGGACAGGCGCGCCCGGTTGACGGCCAGCTTCACCCAGTCGCGGATCGCGGCGTCCTTGACGATCGGCATGCGCCAGATGTCGCCGGTCTCGACGTTCTGGGTCAGCAGCACCTCGCCGGTCTCGACGTCGACGATGTCGGCGACGCCGTCGGTCGGGATCTCGAACGTCTTGTCGTGGCTGCCGTACTCCTCGGCCTTCTGCGCCATAAGGCCGACGTTCGGCACCGTGCCCATGGTGGTCGGGTCGAACTGGCCGTGGGTCTTGCAGAAGTTGATCATCTCCTGGTAGATCCGGCTGAACGTCGACTCGGGGTTCACCGCCTTGGTGTCCTTCGTGCGGCCGTCGGCGCCGTACATCTTGCCGCCGAGGCGGATCATGGCGGGCATCGACGCGTCGACGATGACGTCGCTCGGTGAGTGGAAGTTGGTGATGCCGCGCGCCGAGTCCACCATCGCCAACTCCGGCCGGTGCTCGTGCACCGCGTGCAGGTCGCGGACGATCTCCTCGCGCTGCGACGCCGGCAGCGACTCGATCTTGTCGTAGAGGTCGCTGAGGCCGTTGTTCACGTTGACGCCCAGCTCGTCGAACAGCTCCTGGTGCTTGGCGAAGGCCTCCTTGTAGAACACCTTCACCGCGTGACCGAAGACGATCGGGTGGCTGACCTTCATCATGGTCGCCTTGACGTGCAGCGAGAACATCACGCCGGTGGAGTACGCGTCCTCGATCTGCTCCTCGTAGAAGTCGCACAGCGCCTTCTTGGACATGAACATCGAGTCGATGACGTCGCCCTCGTCGAGCTTCACCTCGGGCTTGAGCACGATCGGCTCACTTGCCCCGTCCTTTCCGGAGGGGGTCAGCACCATCTTCACGGTGCGCGCCTTGTCCAGGGTCATCGACTTCTCGCCGTGGTAGAAGTCGCCGCCCTTCATGGTCGCGACGTGGGTGCGCGACGCCTGGGACCACTCGCCCATGCTGTGCGGGTGCTTGCGGGCGTACTCCTTGACCGCCTTGGGGGCGCGCCGGTCTGAGTTGCCTTCGCGCAGAACGGGATTGACCGCCGAGCCGAGCACCTTGGCGTAGCGCTCCTTGGTGACGCGCTCCTCGTCGTTCTTCGGTTCGCCCACCCAGTCCGGCAGGTCGTAGCCCTTGGCCTTGAGTTCCTTGATGGCGGCGAGCAGCTGTGGCACCGAGGCGCTGATGTTGGGGAGCTTGATGATGTTGGCGTCCGGCGACTGGGTCAGCTCGCCGAGTTCGGCGAGGTTGTCCGGCACGCGCTGCTCGTCGGTCAGCCGGTCGCCGAACTCCGCGAGGATGCGCGCGGCGACGGAGATGTCACTGGTCTTGACGTCGATGCCGGCCGCGTCGGCGAACGTGCGGATCACCGGCAGGAACCCGTAGGTCGCCAGCAGCGGCGCCTCGTCGGTCAGCGTGTAGATGATGGTCGGCTGCGTCGCACCCTCGGTCACTGTGGCATCTCCCGGCGTCACGGTCGGTTGGTCATGAAGTCACCCATCAGATGAGTCGACTACGAACCTACGCGCCCCTGACCTCCCCGTCAGTGGTCGCCCCCGACCGCGTCGCCGCGCTCAACCCGCTGGCACCGGACGGCCGGGGTGAGCTAGCATCCGAAGCGGTCATGAGTGCCAGCGTCAAGCCCCGGCTCGCTGGCCGGCAACCCTCCAACCGCGGTGGGGTGCCCCGGGTGAAGAGACCAGGTTGAGTGTCCGAGAAACGGACACCGGCAAGCGCGGGTCCGCGGTGACGGGCCCCCAACACAGATGGAGGTCGGTGCCCCGTGAGCACGCCCGAGAACACCCCGTCCGAAAACGACGTGGATGACCCGACCGCCGGCTGGGCGTTCGAGACCAAGCAGATCCACGCCGGCCAGACCCCCGACGGGGCGACCAACGCCCGGGCCCTGCCGATCTACCAGACGACGTCGTACACGTTCCGGGACACCGATCACGCCGCGGCGCTGTTCGGGCTCGCCGAGACCGGCAACATCTACACCCGCATCATGAACCCGACCAACGACGTCGTCGAGCAGCGCATCGCCGCGCTCGAGGGCGGCGTGGCGGCGCTGTTCCTGGCCTCCGGGCAGGCGGCCGCGACGTTCGCGATCCTCAACCTGGCCGCCGCCGGCGATCACATCGTGTCCTCCCCCCGGCTCTACGGCGGCACCTACAACCTCTTCCACTACTCGCTGCCCAAGCTCGGCATCGAGGTCAGCTTCGTCGACGACGCCGACGACCTCGAGTCGTGGCGGGCGGCGGTGCGGCCGAACACCAAGGCGTTCTTCGGTGAGACGATCTCGAACCCGCAGATCGACGTGCTCGACATCCCCGGCGTCGCCGGCGTCGCGCACGACAGCGGCGTGCCCCTGATCGTCGACAACACCATCGCGACGCCGTACCTCATCCAGCCGATTGCGCACGGCGCCGACATCGTGGTGCACTCGGCCACCAAGTACCTCGGCGGCCACGGCTCGGCGATCGCCGGCGTGCTCGTCGACTCGGGACGGTTCGACTGGACCAACGGCAACTTCCCCGGGTTCACGATCCCGGACCCGAGCTACCACGGCGTGGTCTTCGCCGAACTCGGCCCGCCGGCCTACGCGCTCAAGGCCCCCGTACAGCTGCTGCGCGACCTGGGTTCGGCGGCCGCGCCGTTCAACGCGTTCCTCATCGCCCAGGGCCTGGAGACGCTGAGCCTGCGCCTCGAGCGGCACGTCGCCAACGCGCAGCGGGTCGCCGAGTACCTCGAGGCGCACGACGGCGTCACCTCGGTGAACTACGCGGGGCTGCCGTCCTCGCCGTGGTACCGGCGCGGCCGCGAACTCGCGCCCCGCGGCACCGGCGCGGTGCTGGCCTTCGAGCTGGCGGGCGGCGCCGAGGCGGGCAAGGCGTTCGTCAACGCGCTGACCCTGCACAGCCACGTCGCGAACATCGGCGACGTGCGGTCGCTGGTGATCCACCCGGCGTCGACCACCCACCAGCAGCTCACCGCCGCCGAACAGCTGACCACCGGCGTGACGCCGGGCCTGGTGCGACTCTCGGTCGGCATCGAGGGCATCGACGACATCCTCGCCGACCTGGAGCGCGGGTTCGCCGCCGCGAAGGCGCTCGGTGGCATCGGCCGGACGGTGGCCTCGGTGTGACCGTCGTCGACGTCTCCAACAACCTGCTGCCCGCCCACGGCGAGATCGGCGTCGTCGACATCGGCCCGCTCACCCTGGAGAGCGGCGCCGTGCTCGAGGACGTCTCGATCGCCTTCCAGCGCTGGGGTGAACTGTCCCCCGCCCGCGACAACGTCGTGGTGGTGCTGCACGCCCTGACCGGCGACTCGCACATCACCGGACCCGCCGGACCCGATCACCCGACGCCGGGCTGGTGGGACGGCGTCGCCGGCCCGGGCGCACCGATCGACACCGACCGGTGGTGCGCCATCGCCACGAACGTGCTCGGCGGCTGCCGCGGCTCGACCGGACCGGGTTCGCCGGCGCCGGACGGCAAGCCGTACGGCTCGCGCTTCCCGGCCATCACCGTGCGCGACCAGGTGGCTGCGGACCTCGCGGCGCTCGCCGCGCTCGGCATCACACGGGTGGCCGCCGTGGTGGGCGGCTCGATGGGCGGTGCCCGCGCGTTGGAGTGGGTGGTCGGCCATCCCGAGACCGTCGGCGCCGCATTGGTTCTCGCGGTCGGCGCACGCGCCACCGCCGATCAGATCGGTACCCAGTCCAGCCAGGTCTCGGCCATCAAGGCCGATCCGGACTGGCAGGGTGGGGACTACTACGGCACCGGCCGGGCGCCGCACACCGGCATGGAGATCGCGCGGCGCTTCGCGCACCTCACCTACCGCGGCGAGGAGGAACTCGACGAGCGGTTCGGCAACGACGCCCAGGGTGCCGAGCGGCCGGGAGAGGGCGGTCGCTACGCGGTGCAGAGCTACCTCGAGCACCAGGGCGGCAAGCTGGCCGCGCGCTTCGATCCCGGCACCTACGTCGCGCTGTCGGATGCCTTGAGCAGTCACGACGTCGGTCGTGGCCGCGGCGGGCTTCGCACGGCACTCGGCAACTGCGACGTGCCCGTCGTCGTCGGCGGCATCACCACCGACCGGCTGTATCCGCTGCGCCTGCAGCAGGAGATCGCCGACCTGCTGCCCCGCTGCGACGGGCTGCACGTGGTCGACTCGAAGTTCGGCCACGACGGCTTCCTGGTGGAGACCGACACGGTCGGCGCGCTGATCCGCCAAACGCTGGAGCTGGCGTCCCGGTGACGACCGAGGATCGACGCGAGCAGTCGGTGTCGTTCGGCGCGGCCGCGGCCGCCTACGAGCGGGGCCGGCCCTCCTATCCGCCCGAAGCCATCGACTGGCTGCTGCCCGACGGTGCCCGGCACGTGCTCGACCTGGGCGCCGGCACCGGCAAGTTGACCGTGCGGCTCGTCGAGCGCGGCCTCGACGTCACCGCCGTGGACCCCGACCAGGGCATGCTCGAGGTGCTCAGTGCGTCGCTGCCGGACACGCCCGCGCTGCTCGGCACCGCCGAGGAGATTCCGCTGCCCGACGACAGCGTCGACGCGGTGCTGGTGGCTCAGGCGTGGCACTGGTTCGATCCCGAGCTGGCGGTCAAGGAGGTCGCGCGGGTGCTGCGCCCCGGCGGGACGCTGGGGCTGGTGTGGAACAACCGCGATGAGCGGCTCGGCTGGGTGAAGGACCTCGGCCGGATCATCGGCCACGAGGTCGACCCGTTCAGTCAGACGGTGTCGCTGCCCGGCGCGTTCACCGACCTGCGGCGCCATCAGGTCGAGTGGACGAGTTACCTGACGCCGCAGGCCCTCATCGATCTGGTCGCCTCCCGCAGCTACTGCATCACCTCGCCCGACGAGGTACGCATCCGCACCCTCGACCGGGTGCGTGAGCTGCTGGCGACCCATCCGGCGCTGGCCAACTCCACGGGGCTGGCACTGCCCTACGTCACGGTGTGCGTGCGGGCGACGCTGAGCTGACCTCGACGCCGCACCAGCCGCGCAGCGCGGCGTCGAGCCCGGGTGCGTCGCGACCGTCGGCGGCCCACGCCACGTAACCGTCGGGACGAATGAGCATGCCCGACAGGTTTTCTCGGCTCGGTGCCGTTTTCGTCAGCCGGCCGCGCACGACGTCCACCCGGTCGGTGGGCGCCGTGAACTCACCGGCCAGGTCGAGCAGGACCGGCCGTCCGGCGCGCAGCAGCTCGACCACACGGCGGCCGTCGTCGAGCACCAGGTCGGGGATCATGTATCCGATCAGCGGGTGATCCCCGCTGCCCATGTCGTAGCGGACGTCGGAGCCCGCGAGCAGGCCGGCCAGGTGCGAGCGCGCGTCGACCGACCCGATCAACTCACCGAACAGCGTTCGCAGGGAGTGGACTTCGGGTCCGGGCGCCATCAGGGCGAGCTGCGCGCGAGAGTGCATCATGACCCGCTCGCCGACCGGGAAGCGTTCGGCGGTGTAGCTGTCGAGCAGGTCCGCGGGCATCCGGCCGTCCACGACGGCGGCGAGTTTCCAGCCGAGGTTGAACACGTCCTGCATGCCGAGGTTCAGACCCGGCCCACCCATGGCGGAGTGCACGTGGGCAGCGTCGCCGACGAGCAGGATGCGCCCGGCCCGGTAGCGCTCGGCCTGCCGCGTGTTCTGCCCGGCGATGCGGCGCATGACGTGCGGCCCGGGGTAGTCCGGCGCGGCGATCGGCACGTCGACGCCGAGCACCCGCCGCAGGCTGCTCCGCAGCTCCCCGATCGACATCTCGTCGGGCGTGCCGTCGGGCGCCTGCCCGAACTCCATGGTGCCGACCATCAAGCGCCCGGGTTCGCGGGCGAACAGCATGACGCCGCCGGTGTCGAACCGGTTGTGCCCGAACGGGATCCGACCGAAATCGGGAACGTCGACGCTGCCGTCGGCGCCCAGCATGCCGTCCGGCAGCGACACGTGGGCGATGCGCGCGACCATCTTGGTGGTGCTGCCAGGGAAGCCGATGCCCGCCGCCTTGCGGACCGGGCTGCGGCCGCCGTCGGCGCCGACAAGCCAGTCGGCGTCGAGGTGGTATTCGGCGCCGCGGGCGGCGACTCGCACCGCGACGCCGTCCGCGCGCGGGACGACGTCGAGCAGTTCGTGGCCCCAGCGGACGTCGATGCCGAGGTCGGCGGCGCGCGCGGCGAGCAGGCGGGTGATCTCCGGCTGGGAGATCGGCAGCACGTGCATGGGGTTTTCGGGCAGGTCGGCGAAGTCGAGCCCCATGCCGGCGAAGATCCACCCGGCGGACGGCTCCGGCGGGGTGGACGCGCCGCTGAAGGCGGCGTACAGCCCGCGCATGTCGAGCTGCCGGATGATCTGCCCCACCAGACCATTGGCCTTCAGCTCGCCGCTGGGGCCGGGCGCGCGCTCCAGGACGACGGGCCGCACGCCGGCGAGGGCGAGCTCGCAGGCGAGCAGCAGGCCGTTGGGGCCGGCACCGGAGATGACCACGGCGGCGGTCTCGGAGTCGGTCCTGGAATCGGTCATGGTGTGGTCCCTTCGTGGGGTGGGGCGAAGCCGTCACCGACGGCCGCCAGGGCCTCGCGCAGCAGTGTCGGGTAGGGCACCGGCGGGTCGGCCCGGGCGTAGGTCTCCATGGCCGCATCGCCGACCGCGCGCAGGACGGCCGCGACGAGGCGCGGGTAGAGGTCGCGTTCGGGGTCGGTGCCGGTGCGTTCGGCGATGGCGACGATCCAGTCGTCGGTCAGGTCTCGAGGGATGGCGTGGCGCACCTCGGGGGTAAGCAGCAGGGTGCGGATCTCGGCGAGTTCGGCGCGGTCGGCGTGCGCCTCGGGATGGGCGGGAGTACCGAGGTCCTCCTCGATGGTGCCGACCAGCGCCTCGGTGATCGCCGTCCACAGCGGTTCGTGGGCGGGGCGGGCGCGGAACGCGGCGACGCTGCGCTGCATGCGCTGGGTGATGCGGTAGGCGAGCGCCTCGTACTTGCCGGCGAAGTAGTTGTTGAACGTCCGCAGCGAGACACCGGCCAGGGAGGCGATGGCTTCGCGGGTGACGGAGTCGAAGCCCTGGGTCAGCGCCAGGTGCAGCGCGGCGTCGCTCAGCGCGCGCCGGGTGTCGGCCTTCTTGCGTTCCCGGAGTCCGGACATGACGCCACCGTACGCCTGATCTTGCACGGTGTGCAATATTGCCCGTCGGGCATGTTCCTAGCTGGTACCGAGCGGGTCGATCGTCCAGGCGACGTAGAGCATCGCGGCACTCACCGCGGCCGTGGTGGCGACGTCGACCACGCGGGACCGCACCACCAGCAGGCCGGCGCGGTCCTCGGACAGCGCCAGCCGCATTGCCGCGGCCACCCCGACGCCGATCGCCAGCACCAGCGCGCCGCGCCGCCAGTAGCCGGCGACGACGAGCGTGAACGCCGCGAGGAAGAACAGCCCCACGGCGAGGATCGGCCACTGCCCGGCGAACACCTTGCGGGCGAACTCGCGGGCATCCATCTAGGCGAGCTTCTTCTCGTCGGCCTCGACGACGTTCGTCAACAGGAACGCCCGCGTCAGCGGGCCGACGCCGCCGGGGTTCGGCGAGACGTGCCCGGCGACGTCCCACACGTCGGGCGCCACGTCGCCGACCAGCTTGCCCGCCTCGTCGCGGCTCACGCCGACGTCGACGACGGCCGCACCGGGCTTGACCATCTCGGCGGTCACCATGTGCGGCATGCCCGCGGCGGCGATGACGATGTCCGCCTCCAGCGTCAGCTGCGGCAGGTGCCGGGTGGCGGTGTGGCACAGCGTCACCGTGGCGTTCTCCGAGCGGCGCGTCAGCAGCAGTCCGAGCGGCCGGCCGACGGTCACGCCGCGGCCGATGACCACGACGTGCGCACCCGCGATCTCCACCTCGAAGCGGCGCAGCAGGTGCACGATGCCGCGCGGGGTGCAGGGCAGCGGCGCGGGCTCGTTGAGCACCAGCCGGCCGAGGTTGGTCGGGTGCAGCCCGTCGGCGTCCTTGGCCGGGTCGATGCGCTCCAGCGCCGCGTTCTCGTCGAGGTGCTTGGGCAGCGGCAGCTGCACGATGTACCCGGTGCAGTCGGGGTTGGCGTTCAGCTCGTCGATGGTCTCGTTGAGCGTCTCCTGGCTGATGTCGGCGGGCAGATCCCGCCGGATCGACGTGATGCCGACCTTCGCGCAGTCGGCGTGCTTGCCACGCACGTAGGCCTGCGAGCCGGGGTCGTCGCCGACGAGGACCGTTCCCAGTCCCGGGGTGCGCCCCGCGGCCGTCAACTTCTCCACCCGCGTGCGCAGGTCGGTGAAGATCTCGTCGCGCGTGGCCTTGCCGTCCAGAACTATCGCTCCCACGGTCCCCATCATTCCATCCGCGTGGCAAGCTTCAGTGCCATGAACACCAGCCCGAAAGTGTTCACCGACGTCTTCAGCCCGGCGCGGCTCGGCCCGGTGACCCTGCGCAACCGCATCATCAAGGCCGCGACCTTCGAGGCGTCCACGCCCGACGCCCTGGTGACCGACGACCTGATCACCTACCACCGGCTGCCCGCCGCGGGCGGTGTCGGGATGACGACCGTCGCGTACTGCGCGGTGGCACCCGGCGGCCGCACCGACGGCTGGCAGATCTGGATGCGCCCCGAGGCCGTGCCGGGGCTGCGCCGGCTGACCGACGCCATCCACGCCGAGGGCGCGGCGATCAGCGCGCAGATCGGCCACGCCGGACCGGTCGCCAACGCCCGCACCAACAAGGCGCCGGCACTGGCACCGGTGCGGTTCTTCAACCCGCTGTCGATGCGCTTCGCACGCAAGGCGACCCGCGAGGACATCGCGGAGGTGACCCGAGCGCACGCCACCGCGGCGCGCCTGGCGATCGACGCCGGCTTCGACGCCGTCGAGGTGCACCTCGGGCACAACTACCTCGCCAGCTCCTTCCTCAGCCCGCTGCTCAACCGGCGCCGCGACGAGTACGGCGGATCGCTGGAGAACCGGGCCAAGGTCGCACGCGGCGTCGTCCGGGCCGTCCGCGACGCCGTCGACGGGTATGGGGCCGGCCGCATCGCCGTCACCGCGAAGCTGAACATGACCGACGGCGTCCGGGCCGGCATCCCGCTCGAGGAGTCGTTGCAGACCGCCAAGTGGCTCGAGGAGGACGGTGGGCTCGACGCCATCGAACTCACCGCGGGCAGCTCACTGGTGAACCCGCTCTACCTGTTCCACGGCGACGCCCCGGTCAAGGAGTTCGCCGGCGCGTTCGCCCCGCCGCTGAGCTGGGGCATCCGGATGACCGGCACGAAGTTCCTGCGCGAGTACCCCTACCGTGAGGCCTTCCTGCTCGACAAGGCCCGGCAGTTCCGCGCCGAACTGTCCATGCCGCTGATCCTGCTCGGCGGCATCACCAACCGCGAGACCATGGACCTCGCCATGGCCGAGGGCTTCGACTTCGTCGCGATGGGCCGCGCGCTGCTGGCCGAGCCGGACCTGATCAACCGCATCCAGGCCGACGGCGACGCGCGCTCCGTCCGCTCGGCCTGCACGCACTGCAACAAGTGCATGGCCACCATCTACAGCCACACGCACTGCGTCGTGACGGGCTCGCCCGGCTAGCTGCCGCTGGTCTTGGTGACCGTCGCCGTCTCCGCGTCCTTCGGCCGGAGATCGGAGTACTGCAGCATCGTCTCGTCGCGGACGATGCGCATGCCCGCCGTGAGCAGCAGCTTGTGCGGCGACACCGTGTAGTCGACGCCGTCGCCGCGCACCCGGTAGCAGTCGTTGGCCATCGCGGTGGCCGGCAGCAGCAGCGACGCCCGGTCCCGCAGCCGCATGCCGCGGTACTCGAACTGGCCGCGCGGGGTGGCGCAGATCGCGATCACCGACACCGGAGTGCGGCCGGCGAGCACGGGCCGCAGTGGCCCATCACAGCGCGCGGGCGTCCCGACGAAGCCGCGGGCGTCCAGCGGCAGGTCGCCGGGCGCCGCGGCGGCACCGGGCAAACCGACGACCGTAGCCACGACGCCGGGAAGCATCAGCCCCGCTGCGAGGGCGGCCACGGCGACGCGGATCCGGGCGCGCAGCGGGCGATTCGTGGTCATGCCGTTCAAGAGACCACGTCGAATGCCCTCGACGGCGAATCTCGGCCGTACCAGTGCCAAATCGTCACCCTGCCGAAATCAACGCCGCCGCACACCGGGCGGTGCGCCCGCGCGCGGCTTTGCCGCGCAATCGACTGCCGGTGCACGACGCGTCGGACCGCTGCCAACACCCGCGCCGACGCGACCGCCGGGACGCCGGTCGGCCGAGGTCGATACCGATAGAGTCATACGCGATGACGCGACCAGCACCGCCCGCTCTGACCGTCCGGTACGACGGGTCGGCCCGCACCTTCGCGGCAGGCAATGACGTCGTCGTCGGCCGCGACCTGCGCGCCGACGTCCGCATCGCCCACCCCCTCACGTCGCGGGCCCACCTCATCCTCCGGTTCGACCAAGGTCGATGGCTCGCCATCGACAACGGCTCCCTCAACGGGATGTACGTCAACGGCGCCCGCGTGCCCGTCGCCGACATCGCCGACGGGCTGGCCGTCAACATCGGCAACCCGGACGGTCCCCGTCTGACGTTCGAGGTGGGCAGGCACCAGGGCTCGGCCGGCACCCCGCCGACCACCGCGGTGCCCGTCGTCGGGCGCCCCGCGTGGCAGTCCGGTGCGCAGAGCGCCGCGCACACCGCCCCACCGAACCGCCCGCAGGCCTACCCGTCGGGGCAGCAGCCGCGCTACCCGTCGGCGCCCACGGGCGGGCACACGCCCTACCCGCCGCCGACGGGGTACGGGAACGGGCCGCAGACCGGCTATCCGAATGCCCCGCAGAACGCGTATCCGACGGCACCCCCGACCGCACCGCCGCCGCCTCCGCGGTACGCCCCTCCCCCGCCATCGCAGCCGATCTCGCAGCAGGCCGAACCGGTCACCATGCTCGGCCCGAGCGCCGCACCGCGCGGGAACGACGGCAACCTCGCGACCAGCATGCTGCGGATCCTGCGGCCCGGTCGGCCGAGCGAGGCCCCGCCGGGATCGGTGAAGATCGGTCGCGCCACCGACAACGACATCGTCATCCCCGACGTCCTGGCCGGTCGCCACCACGCCACCCTGGTTCCGACGCCGGGCGGCACGGAGATCCGCGACAACAAGAGCATCAACGGCACGTTCGTCAACGGCGCGCGCGTCGACGCCGCGGTGCTGCACGACGGCGACGTGGTCACGATCGGCAACGTCGACCTCGTCTTCACCGGCGGCACCCTGGCGCGCCGGACCGAGACCGAGGCGGCCACGCGCACCGGCGGCCTCGAGGTCAACGGCGTCACGTGGACCATCGAGAACAACAAGACGCTGCTCGACAACATCTCGATCGCCGCGCGGCCCGGCACCCTGACCGCCGTGATCGGCCCGTCGGGCGCGGGCAAGTCGACGTTCGCCAAGTTGGTGGCCGGCTACACGCACCCCACCTCGGGCACGGTGACCTTCGAGGGCCACGACATCCACGCCGAGTACGCCTCGCTGCGCTCCCGGATCGGCATGGTCCCGCAGGACGACGTGGTGCACGGCCAGCTGACGGTGAAGCAGGCGCTGATGTACGCCGCCGAGCTGCGGCTGCCGCCGGACACCACCAAGGAGGACCGCGAGCGCGTCGTCATGCAGGTGCTCGAGGAACTCGAGATGACCAAGCACCTGGAGACCCGCGTCGACAAGCTCTCCGGCGGTCAGCGCAAGCGTGCGTCGGTGGCCCTCGAGCTGCTGACCGGCCCGTCGCTGTTGATCCTCGACGAGCCGACCTCCGGCCTGGACCCCGCGCTGGACCGCCAGGTCATGACGATGCTCCGCCAGCTCGCCGACGCGGGCCGCGTGGTGCTGGTGGTCACGCACTCGCTGACCTACCTCGACGTCTGCGACCAGGTGCTGCTGCTGGCGCCGGGCGGCAAGACCGCGTTCTACGGGCCGCCCGCGCAGATCGGACCGCAGCTCGGCACGACGAACTGGGCCGACATCTTCAGCACCGTCGCGGGTGACCCCGACGCGGCGAGCCGCCGGTTCCTGGAACGGCACGGCCCGCCCCCGCCGGCACCGCCCGCCGAGGAACCCGCCGACCTCGGCAGTCCTGCGAGCACCAGTGTGCGGCACCAATTCTCGACGATCGCCCGGCGCCAGATGCGGCTCATCGTCTCCGACCGCGGCTACTTCCTCTTCCTGGCCATTCTCCCGTTCATCATGGGTGTGCTGTCGCTGTCGGTGCCGGGCTCCACCGGGTTCGGTCAGCCCTCCCCGGTCGGCGACGCGCCCAACCAGCCGGGCCAGGTGCTGGTGTTGCTCAACGTCGGCGCGATCTTCATGGGCACCGCTCTGACGGTGCGCGACCTGATCGGCGAACGCGCGATCTTCCTGCGCGAACAGGCGGTGGGGCTGTCGACGTCGGCCTACCTGCTGGCGAAGGTCTGCATCTACTCGGTGTTCGCGATCGTGCAGTCCGCCATCGTCACCGGGATCACGCTCGTCGGCGTCGGCACGCCCCAGAACGGCGCGGTGGTGCTGGGCGGCGGTGAGGTCGCCGCCTCGATCGAACTGTTCATCGGCATGGCCGCCACCACGGTGTGCGCGGCCACGGTGGGCCTCGCGCTGTCCGCGCTGGCCAGGACCAGCGAGCAGATCATGCCGCTGCTGGTGGTCGCGGTGATGTCGCAGCTGGTGTTCTCCGGCGGTCTGATCCCGGTCACGGGCCGCCTCGGGCTCGACCAGCTGTCGTGGGTGACGCCCGCTCGCTGGGGCTTCGGCGCCACGGCGTCGACGGTGGGCGTGACCGACATGGTGAAGCCGCCGATCATGCCGGACGACTCGCACTGGAAGCACACGTCGGACGCCTGGCTGTTCGACATGGCCATGCTGGCGGCCCTGTCGATCTTCTACGTGGCGTTCGTGCGCTTCAAGATTCGGCTCAAGGCCGGCTGACAGCCGCTCACCCGGCGTGCACGTCGGGATGCACCGCGGCCAGCTGGGCGCTGTCCCAGTAGCCGCGCTGCGCGACGATCAGACCGTCGGCGACGTCGAAGAACCCGCAGCCGCGGAAGCCGTCCGGGTCGGTCCACTCCAGGGCGCCCCGGTCGCCGTCGATCAGCAGGCCGACCGGCTGGCAGGTCAGCGGGCCGCCGGCGAAGGTCTCGCGGAAGAAGTCGGCGAGCGCAGCCCTGCCGTGCACGGGCTGCAGCGCGATCTGGTGATTGACGGCGTCCTCGGCGTACAGCGCGACGAGGCCCTCGACGTCCCCGGCATTGAACAGGGCCACCCAGCGTTCGATCGTCTCTCGGGTCGACATGGCCCCGTGTCTATCGCACCCGCGTGGGGCCGAGCAACGGAGATTCGGGCGCTCTCAGTCCCCGCCGACCCGCAGGGCGTGGGCGGCGGCGTAGGCGACGGCCTGGTCGACGTCGACCTTGGCCCCGCGCAGCGCCACCGTCGTCCAGAACGTCGGGTCGACGCGGGCGCCGCGCAGGTCGGCATCGCCGAACTTCGCGTCCTGCGTGCGCGCGCCGGTCAGGTCGGCGCGGCGCAGCACCGCCGCGCGCAGGTCGGCGCCCACCAGGCTGGCCTCGCGCAGCCGGCAGTCGGAGAAGTCCACCTTCTGCAGGTCGCAGCCGCCGAGCACGGTGAGCGTGAAGTCGCACTCCTCCAGCACGACCGGTCGCAGCCGCGCCTCGGTGAACACCGAGCCCAGCAGCGTGCAGTGCCGGAAGGTGCTGTGCAGCAGCGACGCGCGGCGGAAGTCGCAGTTGCGGAACGCCGAGCCGACGTGCTCGGACTCGGTCAGGTCGACACCGCTGAACGTGCAGTCGGTGAAGACGACTCGCTCGGTGCGCAGCCTGCTCAGATCGTCCTCGCGGAAGTCGTGGCCGTCGAACTCGCGGTCGACCCAGACCGCGTCGTCAGTCACGCCGTCGAGAGGTTCAGCAGTGCGTACTCGGTGACCGCGATGAGCGCGGCGCGGGCCGACTGCCGGTCCCGGGCGTCCACCAGGACCACCGGGACGTGCTCCGGCAGCGCCAGCGCCGTCCGCACCGCCTGCGCGGGGTGGCGCGGCGAGCCCTCGAACTCGTTGACCGCGATGATGAACGGCAGCTTGCGCGCCTCGAAGAAGTCGACGGCGGCGAAGCTGTCCTGCAGGCGGCGGACGTCGACGAGGATCACCGCGCCGATCGCGCCGCGGACGAGGTCGTCCCACATGAACCAGAACCGGCGCTGGCCGGGCGTGCCGAAGAGGTACAGCACCAGGTCATCGGCCAGGGTGATGCGACCGAAGTCCATCGCGACGGTCGTCGTGGTCTTGTCGGGCGTCGCCTCCAGGCCGTCGAGGCCCGACGACGCGTTGGTCACGATGGCCTCGGTGCGCAGCGGCATGATCTCCGAGACGGCGCCGACGAAGGTGGTCTTCCCGGCGCCGAAGCCGCCCGAGACGACGATCTTCGTCGATGCGGCAGAACGGCTCTCAGAGTGCCCGTAGGCCACGCAGGGTCCTCCCTATGAGTTCGCGTCGCTCGGCCACGGTCGCCGAATCCGACAGCGTGGCATGCACCCGAAGATACCCCTGCGTGACCAGATCGGAGATCAGCACGCGCGCAACGCCGAGCGGTAGTGCGAGCCGCGCCGCGACCTCCGCCACCGACGTGCGGGCAAGACCGCACGCGAGGATGCGGGCCCGCACGTCGCCCGCCGGCCACCCCGGCACCGGGCCGTCGTCGACCGTCTCCACGGGCGCCTCGAGCGGCAGGTCGAGGCGGGCGGTGGTGCGCCCGGCGGTCAGGACGAACGGGCGGACGAGGCTGACCCCGTCGACCGGTTCGTCGGGCTCCCACCCGGTGCGCACGGAGTCCACGGTCGCGTCAGGTCCGGTGTGCCGAGCGGCGCCCGGACTGCACCACCGTGCCGACGCGCTCGACGAGGATCGCCATTTCGTAGCCGATCTGACCGATGTCCCCCGTCCGGCTCGCCAGCGCCGCCAGATGCGACCCGTCGCCCACACGCATCAGGAGCAGGTAGCCGTTCTCCATCTCCACGACCGACTGCAGCACGTAGCCGCCGTCGAAGAGCTGCGCCGCACCCGTCGACAGGCTCGCCAGTCCCGACGCGACGGCGGCCAGTTGGTCGGCGCGCTCGGTCGGCATGTGCGCGCTGGCGGCCATCAGCAACCCGTCGGCCGACACCAGGATGGCGTGCGACACCCCGGCGACCTCGTCGGCGAACTTCGCGACCAGCCAGTCGAGCGATTGACGCTGCGTGGGACGGGTCATTCGCGGTCGGTCTCCCTGCTCCCCCGGACGTGCTCGCGCCCGGCGTTCACACCACCGAAGTGGCTGCTCATGCTGGCCCGCACCGCCTCCGGATCACGGCCGTGCCGGGCGGTGACGGGCGGCTCCGGGTCCTCGGGTGCGTCCGCGGCGCCCGGCACCAGGCGGGCGCCGGGCTGACGGATCGGAAGTCCCTCGGCGGTGTGCTCCACCACCGGGGCCTGCTCGGCGGCCGCGGCGGCCGTCCACCCCTTGTCCCAGACCGTCTGCCAGTCGAGGTCGGTGCTGCTGGCCAGCTCGTGCGGATCGTCGATGAGCCACTCGGAGAGCATCGAGTCGAAGATGCTGCCGTCGCCCCCGCGCGACGGGGCCGGCTCGGGCGGGGGTGCGGTCGCGGCGCGCTCACGGGAGGCGAAGAAGTCCGACGTGTCCGCCGGGGCGGGTCTGCGGGGCGCCGGGTCGGGCTGAGCGTACGGCTGGGGGTCCGCGGGCGCAGGCGTGCGCGGCGGTTGCGCGTCGAGTTCGGTGAACGCCGGCGGCCCGGCGGGGATGTCGGCGATTCCGCTGGCGCCCGGACTGCGCTGCGGCAGGAAGGACACCGGCACGTCGGCGTGGCCGTTGCGGGCCTGCCCGACGGTCTCGGCCTCGCGGTGGGTGACCACCTCGCCGGTGTCTTCGTCATCGGTGTCCGGCACGAACTCGGCGAACTCGTCGGACCCGGTGGGCTCATGCGAAACAGAGTGCGGCACAACGGGTTCGGTCGATTTGGGTTCGGATGCGGCGGGTTGGGGCACGCGGGGTTCGGGCTCGGCAGGCTCGGGCTCGGCGGGTGGGGCGAGCGGGACGCCCGCGCGCAGCAGCAACTCGACGGGCACGTACACCCCGGCGGTCGTGCCGGAGGACGGGTCGCCGGCGACGGTGCTGCGCAGCCGCACCACCAGGCCGTGCTGGCGGGCCAGCCGGCCCACCACGAACAGGCCCATGTGGCGCGCGGTGAAGGGATTCACCTCGCCGCCGGACTGCAGCCGGGCATTCGCGACGCGCAGGTCCGACTCCGCCATGCCGATGCCGGCGTCGGAGACCTCGAGCACCAGGCCGCCGTTGCCGGTGTGCACGGCCGACACCCGAACCTCCGAGACCGGCGGCGAATAGCGCAGCGCGTTGTCGAGGAGTTCGGCCAGCAGGTGCACCAGGTCACCCGCGACGGCGCCCAGCACCTCGGTGTCCGGCGCCGTCGCCGTCACCACCCGGGCGTAGTCCTCGACCTCGGACGCGGCGGCGTCGATGAGCGCGGTCACCGGCATGGGGTCGGCCTGCTCGCGCGGGACGCGGGAACCCGCCAGCACCAACAGGTTCGAGCCGTTGCGCCGCATCCGCGCGGCCAGGTGGTCGAGTGCGAAGAGACGCCGAAGCCGGTCGGGGTCCTCCTCGTGACGTTCCAGATCGTCGATCAGCGACAGCTGCTGGTCGACCAGCGAGCGGCTGCGCCGCGACAGCGTCTCGAACATGTCACCGAGCTGCACCTGCAGGCGGGCCTACTCGCCGGCCAGCAGCACCGCCTGCTCGTGCAGTTCGTCGACGGCGTGCGCCACCTGGCCGACCTCTTCGGTGGTGTACACCGGCAACGGCTGAATCGGGCCGACGTCCTCGCCGGCGCGCACCCGCTCGAGTTCACGGGCGAGGTCCTGGTGCGCGACCCGCAGCGCGCCGTCGCGCAGTCGGCGCAGCGGCCGCACCAGCGACGCGGCCACCAGCAGCACCAGCAGCAGCGCCAGCAGCATCGCGACGCCCACGACCACCGAGTCGCGGATCGCGTCACTGCGCGTGGCGGCCGCCTGATCCTCGACCCCGGCGGTGACGTCGGCCGAGGTGCGCTCGATCACCTGCAGCGCAATGTCATTGGTGGCGCGAATCGAGGCGGTCAGCTCCGGGTTGTCGACGAGCGGCACCGCGGGGTCCGACATCAACGCCATGCGGCCGACCATCTCGGACTGCAACGTCCGCGCGTCCTCGGAGCCGACGCCGAGCACCTGCGTCATGCCGAACAGCGTCGACGGCTCGGTGCCCGCCAGTGTGATCATCGACGTCCGCAGCTCGGGCTCGGGCACTTCCGCGCCGAGGTTCACCAGCAGCTGCTGCATCATCATCTGCCCGCGGGCGCCCATCGCGCGGGACAGGCCGAGCGTCTCCGCGCGGATCCGCTCGTCGTCGACGCGCACCGAACCGTTGACGGCGTCCTCGGCGGTGAGCAGGAGCGGTGCGTAGGTGGTGATCCGGTCGCGCAGACCGATGCTGTTGGACACGACCTTGTCGAGCAGCGCCTGCCCGCCGTCCAAGAGTCCCCGCACGCCGGTCGCGACGTCGGGAACGACGTCGGTGTCGGCGAGCCGGTCGGCGAGGGCGCGCTTGCTCTGGTCGTACGCGCTGAGCGCGGCCTGGGCGTCACCGCCGGTCGACGTCGCGAGCATCGCGGCTTCGAGTGCGCTGGTGTAGTCCTCGATGGCGGGCACCATGTCGGCGCGGTCGGCGGCCAATCGGAGGTCGCCCGCCTCGTTCCAGCCCGACGCGATGCGCAGGCCGCCGAACACGCCCGCCAGCGCGAGCGGCACGACGACGATCGCGACGACCTTCCAGCGGACCGGCCAGTTGCTCAGCGCCCACCGCGACGGTCGGGTCACCGCAGCCGGATTCGCGCCGGGCTGCGGTTCCGGTGATCGCGCGTCATTCATGAGACTTCCTGCAGCGTCGTGCCCCGTGGGGTGGGCAGCAGTCATCCGCCCGGCAATGTCGTTCGAGTATGACAGCGCTGAGCAGCGGTTTCCACGATTCTCACCGAACGGACGGGGTTCGTGACCGCGGCGTTGCCAGTTCGTGTGCTGGGCGAGCGACACCCGTTGCCGCCCTGAGATCATCGTCGGATGTTCCGCGTGATGTTCCACTCGCCGCGCATTGCGCCCAACACCGGCAACGCCATTCGGATGGTGGCCGCGACGGGGTGCGAACTGCATCTCGTCGAGCCGCTCGGCTTCGACCTGTCCGAGCCGAAGCTGCGCCGCGCCGGACTGGACTACCACGATCTGGCGTCGGTGACGGTGCATCCCGACCTGGCGCACGCGTGGTCGACCGTCATGCCGGCGCGGGTGTTCGCGTTCACGGCGCACGCGCAGACGTCGTTCGCCGAGGTCGACTACCGTCCGGGCGACGTCCTGCTGTTCGGGCCGGAACCCACCGGCCTGGACGAGGAGACGCTCGCCGACCCGCACGTCACCGCGCAGCTCCGGATCCCGATGCTGGCGGGCCGGCGGTCGCTCAACCTGTCCAATGCCGCCGCCGTCGCGGTGTACGAGGCGTGGCGGCAGCAGGGGTTCGGCGGGGCGGTCTAGCGCCCCGCGGTCACCAGGTGTTCCAGTGCGTCAGCTGCTCGGCGGGCAGGCGCTTGGCCTTCTTGAAGTCGGTGCCCTTGGTGTAGCCGATCGGGAACAGGCCGCCCTGGGAGTACTTCTCGAAGGGGATGCCGAGGATCTCGGCGGCGCGCTTCTCGCCGTCGCCCACGAGGTGCAGGCTGGTCCACGCCGAGCCGAGGCCACGCGACCGCAGCGCCAGCATGAAGCTCCACGCCGCGGGCAGCAGCGAGCCCCAGAAGCCGGCGCTCGTCCCGGCCGGCGCGCCGTCGGGGCGGCCCTCCAGGCACGGGATGAGCATGACGGGCACCTCGTGCAGGTGGTCGTTGAGGTACTTGGCCGAGTCGATGACCTTCGGGGTGCGCTCGTCGCGCGCGTCGCCGTAGGTCGGCTTCTCCGCGTCGAGGTAGGGCGTCGCGGCGACGCGGTAGATGTCGGCGATCGCCTGCTTCTTCTCCGGGTCGTCGACGAACACGAACTGCCAGCCCTGCGAGTTCGACCCCGTCGGCGCCTGCAGCGCCAGGTCGAGACACTCCAGGATGACCTCGCGCGGCACCGGTCGCTCCAGGTCCAGGCGCTTGCGCACCGACCGGGTGGTGGTCAGGAGTTCGTCGACGGTCAGGTTCAGCGGAGGGGTGGAGGTCATGATCGGAGACTACCCACGGCACCTGGGTGGCCAACGTGACGCGGGCCGAACCGCCCTACCCGGGCAGGACCGACAGCGTCATGTCGGCGAGGGCGGCGAGGCGGCGACGGGGGACGCCGTCGCGGGCCTGCACCGACAGCCCGTCGAGGACGGCGGTGAGGTAGTCCCCCATCCGCTGCACGTCGGCGTCCCCAGGCAGGTCTCCGCCCTCGGCGGCGGCGCGCACGCGCGCGGTGATGGTCCGCCGTCGCGTCCGCCGGTGGGCTTCCAACCGGTCGCGCATGCTCTGGTGCTCGGGGGTGCACGCCATGGCGGCGCTCACCAGCATGCAGCCCCGCTGGGTCGGCTGGGTGTACACCTCGATGGCGTCGCGGAACATGCGCCGCAGCGCCCGCGCCAGCACGGCTTCCCCGGCGAGCGCCCGGTCGACGAAGGCGCCCTCCTCGGCCCGGTAGAGGTCGACGGCCTGCAGGAACAGGTTCTCCTTGTCGCCGAACGCGGCGTACAGCCGGCCCGACGCGAGACCCGTCGCCTCGACGAGGTCGGACATGGCGGTGCCGTCGTATCCGTGCACCCAGAACACCTCTTGAACCTGCTTCAACGCGACGCTGCGATCGAACTGCCGAGGGCGCCCCGCCATCTGTCTCCCGTCCGAGGTGGGCCGACGACGCCGGTCGTCGATCTAGATCAGACCACACTCGGGGCGGTGACGAACTTCCTGGCGTGTTACTGGAAGTCGCGAGACTTGGTCTTCACCCGCAGGTCCAGCGGGCGCAGCTGGTCGGCGGCGATGGTGACCGCACCCGTCGCGTTCTGCACGATGCCCCGAATCACCAGCGCCGACGCGGTCTGCGCCAGCCGGCGTTGCTTGGCCCACAGGCCCTTCGAACACATCACGTTCATCATCCCGGTCTCGTCCTCGAGGTTGAGGAACGTCACTCCCTGCGCCGTGGCGGGACGCTGTCGGTGGGTCACGGCGCCCGCGATCAACACCCGGCTGCCGTCGGGCACCGAGAGCAACCGGTCGGCGGGCACGACGCCCATCTCGTCGAGCCGCTCGCGCAGGTACTGCACGGGGTGGCTGTCCGGGGACACCCCGGTGGCCCACACGTCGGCGGCCGTCAGCTCCAGATGCGTCATCCCGGGCAAAGCCGGTACGTGCGAGGAGGATCCGACTCCCGGCAGCCGGTCGGGCCGCTGGCTGGCCGCCGCCCCGGCCGCCCACAGCGCCTCGCGCCGGGAGATGCCGAAGCAGCCCAGCGCCCCGCCGGTGGCGAGCGCCTCGGTCTGCGGCACGGACAGCTGCACGCGTCCGGTGAGGTCGACCAGCGACGTGAACGGCCCGTGGGCGCCACGCTCGCCGACGATCTGCTCGGCGAGGTCCTCGCCGATGTGCCGGACCTCGGCCAGTCCCAGCCGGACCGACATCCCGGCGTCCTCGAGCGTGGCGTGCGCCAGGCTCGCGTTGACGTCGGGGCCGCGAACCACCACGCCGTGCCGTCGGGCGTCGGCCACCAGGCTCTGCGGCGAGTAGAACCCCATCGGCTGCGCCCGGAGCAGCGCTGCGCAGAACACCGCCGGGTGGTGCAGCTTGAACCACGACGAGTAGAACACCAGCGACGCGAAGCTCAGCGAATGGCTCTCCGGAAAGCCGAAGTTCGCGAACGCCTCGAGCTTCTCGTAGATCCGGTCGGCCACCGCACCGGTGATGCCGTGCCGGGTGCGCATGCCGTCGTAGAAGCGGTCCCGCAGCCGGTGCATCCGTTCGGTGGAACGCTTGGACCCCATCGCGCGGCGCAGCTGGTCGGCCTCGGCTGCGGAGAACCCGGCACAGTCGACCGCCAGCTGCATCAGCTGCTCCTGGAACAGCGGCACCCCCAGCGTCTTGTGCAGCGCCGGTTCCATCGACGGGTGGTCGTAGGTCACCTCCTCTTCGCCGTTGCGCCGCTTGATGTACGGGTGCACCGAGCCGCCCTGGATGGGTCCGGGCCGGATGAGCGCCACTTCGACCACCAGGTCGTAGAACACCCGCGGCTTGAGCCGGGGCAGGGTGGCCATCTGCGCGCGGGACTCCACCTGGAACACGCCCACCGAGTCGGCGCGCTGCAGCATCTCGTAGACCGCCGGCTCGGAGAGGTCGAGCTGCGCCAGGTCGACGTCGAGGCCCTTGTGCTCGGCGACGAGGTCGATGCAGTAGTGCAGCGCCGAGAGCATGCCCAGGCCCAGCATGTCGAACTTCACCAAACCGATTGCGGCGCAATCGTCCTTGTCCCACTGCAGCACGCTGCGGTTCTCCATGCGGGCCCACTCCACGGGGCAGACGTCGGCGATCGGCCGGTCGCAGATCACCATGCCGCCGGAGTGGATGCCCATGTGCCGCGGCAGGTTCTTCACCTGCAGCGCCAGGTCGATCACCGACTCGGGGATGTCCTCCACGTCGGGCGAGTCGGGCAGGCCGTTCCACCGGCTGATGTGCTTGCTCCACGCGTCCTGCTGCCCTTGGGAGAAGCCGAGCGCCCGGGCCATGTCGCGCACCGCGCTGCGCCCGCGGTAGGTGATGACGTTGGCCACCTGGGCGGCGTAGTCGCGGCCGTAGCGCTCGTAGACGTACTGGATCGCCTGCTCGCGCAGGTCGGACTCGATGTCGATGTCGATGTCGGGGGGCCCGTCGCGCGCCGGCGACAGGAACCGTTCGAAGAGCAGGTCGTTGGCCACCGGGTCGACGTTGGTGACGCCCAGGGCGTAGCAGACCGCGGAGTTGGCCGCCGACCCCCGGCCCTGGGCGAGGATGCCGTTCTCCCGGCAGAACCGGGTGATGTCGTCGACCACCAGGAAGTAGCCCGGGAAGTCGAGTTGGGCGATCACCCGCAGCTCGTGCTCGATCTGCTCGTAGGCGCGCGACGCCCGCTGCGGCGGACCGTACCGGCGGTGCGCGCCGACCATGGTCAGGTGGCGCAGCCAGCTGTTCTCGGTGTGCCCCTCGGGGACGTCGAACGGCGGCAACTTGGGCGCGATCAGCGCCAGCCCGAACGCGCACTGTTCACCGAGATCCGCTGCGGCGGTGACCGCGTCGGGGCGGTGGGCGAACAACCGGGCCATCTCGTCCCCGGACCGCAGGTGCGCCCCACCCAGCGGAGCGAGGTAGCCGGCCGCCTCGTCCATCGAGTGGCGCGCCCGGATGGCGCCCATCGCCATGGCGAGCCGCCCGCGCGAGGGCTCGGCGAAGTGCGCTCCGGTGGTGGCGACGACGCCGACGCCGAAGCGGGGCGCCAGATCGGCCAGGATGGCGTTGCGTTCGTCGTCGAGCGGATGGCCGTGCCGACTCAGTTCGATGCTGACCCGGTCCGCCCCGAACCGGTCCACCAGGTCGGCGAGTGCGGCCGCGGCGGCGTCCGGTCCGCCACTCGAGAGTGCCTGCCGCACATGCCCCTTGCGGCATCCGGTCAGGACGTGCCAGTGCCCGCCGGCGGCCTCGGTCAGCGCGTCGTAGTCGTATCGCGGCCTGCCCTTCTCGCCGCCTGCGAGGTGGGCCGCCGAGATCTGACGGGACAGCCGCCGGTAACCCTCGGGGCCGCGGGCGAGCACCAGCAGGTGCGGGCCGGGCGGGTCGGGATCCTCGGTGCGGGGCACGTTGCTCAGCGACAGCTCGGCGCCGAACACCGTCGCCACGCCGAGTTCCTGCGCGGCCTCGGCGAACCGCACCACGCCGTACAGCCCGTCGTGGTCGGTGAGGGCGATGGCGCGCAGGCCCAACCGGGCCGCCTCCTCGACCAGTTCCTCCGGCGTGCTCGCCCCGTCGAGGAAGCTGTACGCCGAGTGGGCGTGCAGTTCGGCGTACGGGACCGCCGAGCGGCCGCGCACCTCCCCGACCGGCTCGTAGGCGCCACGCTTGCGCGACCAGGCAGGACTGTCCCCGCCGTCGCCGGGCGGCTCGGCCATGGGGATCCCGGCCCGACGCGGCTTGCTGGTGAGGACGCGCTCCATCTCACCCCAGCTCGGCGGGCCGTTGAACCAATCCACGCGCCCAGTCTATCGAACGTGCGTTCGATGCGCGCATCGGACGGTCACGTCGAATTCTCGAAGGACGAAGCCATTCCCATGAGATTCCGATGAATCGTTCGACAATCGGATTACCAAACCTTCGCGGCGGCAATATCGTGGGGGACACGACGCATCGAGCCGGCCGAATCACGTTGCGCCACAATGCTCGACACCCCGATACCCTCCCCGAAACGGGGAGGGTCTCTTATTCATCTGAGCACCGAAACGCCATTCTATGAATTCGCCCAGTCGTCCTTTACGCGGTCGATCGAACGCCCATACCGTCGATGACATGAGGATGAACGAGACGAGAACACGGAGTCCCTTCGGCGTCACGGTGGCGGTCACGGCGGCGCTGTTCGCGGCGGCACTCGGGTCCGCCGCCACGGCGCAGGCGCTACCGAGCGGCGGCGAGGACGCCGCGGGCGCCATCGCCGAACTCGAGGCGCAGGGCTATCAGGTCCACGTCAACGGATCGCACCGCACGTCGTGGGACGGCTGCCAGACCACCCGGGTGCACGCGCCGGAACTGGACGGTGACTGGGGCACCGCCCACGTGACCGTCCACTGCACCACCGAGACGCCCTGACCGTTGCGATGACTTCTCGCCGTCTTCGGGGTCACCATGTCGGAAGAGCCCGTCGGGCAGGACCCGCATCCCACAGGAGGCACCGTGACCCCGAAGACACCGACCACCGAGACCCAGACCCCCGAGACACAGACCCCCGGCACCATGACCGCCGCCCCACCGGTCGTCGACCACGCCACCTGGCGTACCACGCTGGACGAGCTGCGCCGCCGCGAGAAGGCGGCCACCCGTGAACTGGACGCCATCGCCGCGCAGCGCCGCCGGCTGCCGATGGTCCGACTGCCCGACTACACGCTCACCGGCGCCGACGGCCCGGTCCGGCTCGCCGACCTGTTCGACGGGCGCAGCCAGCTCATCACCTACCACCACATGTGGAGCGACGGCGCCGAGTGGCAGTGCGGCGGCTGCACGGGGTTCACCTCGCAGTTCACCCGGCTCGACTTCCTCGACGCCTACGACGCCCGGTTCGTGATCGTGACCAACGGCCCGATCACCGAGGCGCTGGCGTACAAGGCGAAGGTCGGCAACCAGATGGACTGGTACTCCGCCGCCGGGACGACGTTCGGCGCCGACGTCGACGCCGCGCCCGGCGAGGGTTTCGCCGTCAACGTGTTCCTGCGCGACGGCGACACCGTGTATCGCACGTGGCACACCAACGGGCGCGGCACCGAGCAGCTCAGCCACACCTTCGCGCTGATCGACCTGTTGCCGTTCGGCCGGCAGGAGGAGTGGCAGGACTCCCCCGACGGCTGGCCGCAGAGTCCCACCTACTCGAAGTGGCTGGACTCGCCGGCCGTCGCGGGCCTCTACGGACCGACGGCCTGAGTCTCAGTCGACGTACTCCGCGGTGCCGTCCTCGAGCACGACGCGCGAGTTCGACCCGTCGGCGCCGGCGGCCTCGGTGCGGTACACGGCGTGGCCGGGCTCGGTGCGCCACACCGACGTCGTCAACGTCTCGCCGGGGAACACCGGGGAGGTGAACCGGGCGCCGACGGCGCGGATCCTGGTCGCGTCACCACCGCCGAGTTCGGCCACCAGCACGCGGCCCGCGACGCCGTAGGTGCACAGGCCATGCAGGATCGGCTTCGGGAAGCCGGCGAGGTTCTGCGCGAACCACGGATCGGAGTGCAGCGGGTTGCGGTCCCCGGAGAGCCGGTAGATCAGCGGCTGGTCCTCGGTGGTGGGCAGGGCGACCGACGCGTCCGGGGCCCGGTCGGGGATCGCCGGTGCGACCGCGCGCTCACCCGGCCGACCACCGAAACCACCCTCACCGCGGATCACCGCGGTCGACCAGGACTCGGCCACGACCTCTCCGGTGTCCGGGTCGGTACCGGTGCCCTTGAGCACCAGGATGGCGTTCTTGCCCTCGCCCTTGTCCTGGATGTCGGCCACCTCGGAGGTGACGTCGAGCGCTCCGGCCGGGGACAGCGGGCGGTGCAGGCGGATGCGCTGACTGCCGTGCAGCAGCATCGCCCAGTTGAAGTCGCCGACGTGCGCGGCGGCACCCCAGGCGGGGCAGGCAATGACGGCGTAGGTGGGCAGCACCTGCTGCGGGACGTCGTGGCTGTTCTCGGTGGTGAATGCGAGATCCGCCGTGCCGCAGCCGACGCCGAGCGCGTAGAGCAGCGTGTCGCGGTCGGTCCACGAGAAGCGCTGCGGATCGGTCGTGGCGCCGATGGCGTCGGGGTTGATCGGCATGGGGTCTCCTCGCAGGACGGGCGCCGGACGGTCGTCTCGGACAGTAGCCGGGTGGTTGACGCCGCACGCCGCGCGGGTGACCATGGCTCTCGTGCGCTATGTCGTTACCGGCGGTACCGGGTTCATCGGACGCCGGGTCGTCACCGAGATCCTGTCCCGTCCCGATGCCCACGACGCCGACGTGCGGGTACTGGTCCGCCGCGGGTCGCTGGCGACCTTCGAGCGCCTCGCCGAGCAGTGGGGCCGACGGGTGACGCCGCTCGTCGGGGACCTCACCGCGCCCGACCTCGGCCTCGCCCACACCGACGACCTCGGCGACGTCGACCACGTGGTGCACTGCGCCGCGGTCTACGACATCACCGCCGACGACGACGCGCAGCGCGCCGCGAACGTCGACGGCACCCGCGCGGTGATCGACGTCGCGCGGCGGGTGGGCGCCACGCTGCACCACGTCTCGTCGATCGCAGTGGCCGGCACGTTCGACGGCGAGTACACCGAGGACGACTTCGACGTCGGCCAGGACCTTCCCACGCCGTACCACCAGACGAAGTTCGAGGCGGAGTCGCTGGTGCGGTCGATGGCCGGCCCACGGCACCGGATCTACCGGCCGGCCGTGGTCGTCGGCGACTCGCGCACCGGCGAGATGGACAAGGTCGACGGCCCCTACTACTTCTTCGGCGTCCTCGCGCGGCTCGCGGTGCTGCCGTCGCTGTTTCCCATCGCGCTGCCCGACGTCGGCCGGACCAATCTGGTGCCGGTCGACTACGTGGCCGCGGCGCTGGTCGAACTGATGCACCTGCCCGACCGCGACGGCGAGACGTTTCACCTGGTGTCGCCGACGTCGATCGGCCTGCGCGGCATCTACCGCGGGGTCGCCCGGGAAGCGGGTCTGCCGCCGGTGCGCGCCGCCCTGCCACGTGCCACTGCGGCGCCCGTCCTCGCGGCCACCGGCCGGCTGAAGGTGCTGCGCAACATGGCCGCCACGCAGCTCGGCATCCCGGGCGAGGTGCTCGACGTCGTCGAGCTGGCGCCGCGGTTCACCGCCGAGCGCACCACCGCGGCGCTGCGCGGCACCGGCATCGAGGTGCCCGCGTTCGGTTCCTACGCCGGTCGGCTGTGGCGGTACTGGGCCGAACACCTCGACCCCGATCGCGCGCGCCGCGACGATCCGGCGGGCCCGCTGGTCGGCAGGCACGTGGTGATCACCGGCGCGTCGAGCGGAATCGGGCGCGCAGCCGCCGTCGCGATCGCCGAACGCGGCGCCACGGTGTTCGCGCTCGCGCGCAGCGCCGAGGCGCTCGACGACCTCGTCGCGCAGATCCGGGCGGCCGGCGGCTCGGCCCACGCCTTCACGTGCGACGTCACCGACTCGGCGTCGGTCGAGGCCACCGTCAAGGACATCCTGGGGCGCTTCGACCACGTCGACTACCTGGTCAACAACGCCGGCCGGTCCATCCGCCGGTCGGTCGCCAACTCCACCGACCGGCTGCACGACTACGAACGCGTGATGGCGGTCAACTACTTCGGGTCGGTCCGGATGGTGCTGGCCCTGCTGCCGCACTTCCGGGAGCGCCGCTTCGGCCACGTCGTCAACGTCTCCAGCGCCGGCGTGCAGGCCAACAGCCCGAAGTACAGCGCCTACGTGCCGAGCAAGGCAGCACTCGACGCCTTCGCCGACGTCGTGGGCACCGAGACGCTGTCCGACCACGTCACGTTCACCACGATCCACATGCCGCTGGTGAAGACGCCGATGATCGCGCCGTCGCGCCGGCTGAACCCGATGCCGCCGATCACCGCCGAGCATGCGGCCGCCATGGTGGTGCGCGGGCTGATCGACAAGCCGGCCCGCATCGACACCCCGGTCGGGACGCTCGCCGACCTCGGCACCTACGTCGTGCCCAAGGTGTCCCGACGGATCCTGCACCAGCTTTACCTCGGGTTCCCGGACTCGGCCGCGGCCCGGGGCGTGAGCACGGCCGATCGGCCCGACGGCGGCAGGCGGCGGCCGCGTCGTCCCGCCCGGCCCCCGGTGCCCGCGTTGCGTACGCCGCGCGCGGTCAAGCACGCGGTGCGGCTGCTGCCCGGCGTGCACTGGTAGCGCATGGGCGCCGGTAGGGTCGACCCGTGACGCCGGACGAGCCGACGCAGCCCGTGTTCGCCGACGTGGACACCGGCGTGGACGACGCGATGGCGCTGGCCTATCTGTTCGCCAGCGCGGAGGCGGATCTCGTCGGCATCGCCGCGACGGCGGGCAACGTGAACGTCGACCAGGTGTGCGTCAACAATCTCGGACTGCTCGACCTGTGCGGGGTGTCCGGCATCCCCGTCTCCCGGGGCGCGGAGCGGCCGCTCGCCACGCCGCTGCGGACGGCCGAGGACACCCACGGTCCGGAAGGCCTCGGCTACGCCCGGCTGCCCGCCGGCACCGGCACGCTCACCGACTACGACGCCGCGCAGGCGTGGGTCCGTGCGGCGCGCGAGCATCCCGGCGAGCTGATCGGGCTGGTGACCGGACCGCTGACCAACCTCGCGCTGGCGATGCGCATCGAGCCGTCGCTGCCACGGCTGCTGCGCCGGCTGGTGGTGATGGGCGGGGCGTTCGACTACAAGGGCAACACCACCCCGGTCGCGGAGTGGAACGTCAGCGTCGACCCGGAGGCGGCCGGCGAGGTCTTCGCGGTGTGGGGCGCCGCGTGGGGTCTCGAGGAGCCGACGCATCTGCCGATCGTGTTGGGGCTCAACCTCACCGAACACGCCGCGATGACGCCGTCGATCCTCAGCCGACTGGCGGCGGCGGCCAATTCGTCGACCACCCCGATGAGCGTGCTGGACGATCGCGGGACCCGGTCGGCGGCGGCCAACCCCCTGATCCGCGTCCTCGAGGACGCCATGCGGTTCTACTTCGAGTTCCACTTCGACCAGGGCGAGGGCTATCTCGCGCACCTGCACGATCCGTTGGCCGCTGCGGTGGCGCTGGACCCGGATCTGGTCCGCTACCGCACGGCGACCATCGACGTCGAACTGACCGGCACGCTGACCCGCGGCATGACCGTGGCCGACTGGCGTGGCCACTGGGGGCGCCAGCCGAACGCGCACGTCGGCGTCGAGGTGGATCCGGACGCGTTCTTCGACCGCTTCATCGCCCGCGTCGGGCCGTTCGCGGCCGCGCTGGGCTGACGCGTCAGTCGTCGGTGACGGTCAGCGTGACGTCGATGTTGCCGCGGGTCGCGTTCGAGTAGGGACACACCTGGTGGGCCTTCTCCGCCAGCGCGGTCGCCTCGTCGTGGTTCAGGTTCGGCAGCGTGATCTCCAGTTCGACTTCGAGACCGAAGCCGCCGCCGTCGAACTGGCCCAGCGAGACCCGCGCGCCGACCGAGGAGTCGGTGACGTCGGCCTTCTCCTGACGGGCCACCAGGCGCAGCGCCGAGTGGAAGCACGCGGCGTACCCGACGGCGAAGAGCTGCTCGGGGTTGGTGCCGTCACCGCTGCCACCGAGTTCGGGCGGCGAGGCGAGGTCGACGTCGATGCGTCCGTCGGAGGTGCGGCCGTGGCCGTCCCGTCCCTCGCCGGTGGCCAGGGCTTCGGCGACGTAGAGCGTCTTCACGATTGGTCCTTTCGCGACGATTCGTGCAGCACGTGCGCGAGCCGGTGCACCGTCTCGCGGAGATCCTGCGCGTCCTGGGTGGTCATGCCGGTCTTGGCGAGCATCTGCTCGGGGATGCACTTGGCCCGCCGTTCCAGCCGGCGGCCCTCCTCGGTGAGGGTGATCTCGACCTGGCGCTCGTCGTGGCGCGACCGTTCGCGGATGACGAGGCCGATGGTCTCCAGCCTCTTGAGGAGCGGCGAGAGCGTCCCGGAGTCGAGCAGGAGCCGCTCGCCCAGGTGCCCGACGGTGACGCGGTCCTCCTCCCACAGCACCAGGAGCACCAGGTACTGCGGGTAGGTGACGTTGAGCTTGGCGAGGATCGGCCGGTACGCGGCCGTCATCGCGCGCGACGCCGTGTAGAGGGCGAAGCACAGCTGACGGTCGAGTTCCAGCGCGGGCACGCCATGACGTTAGCCCGCAATTCAATTGCGCACAATCATCCTGCGATGCCGGTCACTCGTAGATGCCCTCGAGATACCACCTCCTCTGCCGGTAACACAGCAGCAGCGCCCGACCGGCGTCCGACCGGGACGGCTCGAGCAGCACCTGCATGCGTGCCGTGCGGCCGCTCCCCGCCTGCCGGGACGCGGACGCCTCGGCGTCCCACCACCGCTCGTCGACCGGCCACGGTCCCGCCCACCAGGCCAGCGCGCCCGATCCCGCCGAGAGCAGCGACGTCACCGCCGGCGTCGCGGACTCGACCACCCGCACGCTCACCGGATCCGCGGTCAGCAGCCCGCGCCCGGTGACCCGCACCGGGCCGTCGGCGGCGTCGAGCAGCTCGACCGGGTCGTCGAGCAACACCGTGGGCGACGGCTCCGGCAGCTGTCCCGGCCAGGGCTGCGCCGGATCGGCGCGGGGTACCGGCTCGTCGCCCAGCGGCGTGAAGGTGATGCGCTCGGCGGGACCCCGCCCGCCGCTGAGCACCGGCACCCGCACCGCGTCGGGGCCGAGCAGTCCCTGCACCCGCACCAGCGCCCGCCGCGCCCGCAACCGGTCCTCGTCGCCGGAGGATCCCCACAGCGGCAGCTGCAGCGCGGCCGCGGACACGACCTCCACCGGATGCAGCCGCAGCACGGTGATCGGCGCGGTCGGCCGGTCCCGCGTACGCCGGTTGAGCCAGCCGTCCAGCTGCCACCGCACCCGGTCGGCGGTGGCGTCCTCGGTGAGCGGCTCGGCGCACCGCCAGACCCGCTGCAGCTCCTCGCCGTTGGCGGTGACGGCGTGGATGGCCAACCGGGTGCAACCGATGCCCGCGGCCTCCAGGCTGCGGTGCAGTTCGACGGCCAGCGACCGGCCCGCGAAGGCCGCCGCGTCGACCCGGTCCACCGGCGGATCGCACTCGAGTACGGCGTCGAGGTCCGGCGGCGGTTCGCGGCCGGACGGCCCGCGCGAGGACTCGCCGCGGGCGAACCGGTGGGCGAGCACCGCGTCCACCCCGAACCGGGACGCCACGTCGGTGCGCGACAAGGCAGCGAACTGCCCCACGGTGCGAATGCCCATGCGCCACAGCAGGTCCGCGAGGTCGACCCGGGTGGGATCGGCCAGGCTGGGCTCGGCGGCGAGCTGCCGGATGGACAGTGGCGCCAGGAATCGTGCGTCGCCGGCGGGGTCGACGATCTTCCCGGCGCGGGCCGCGAACACCGCGGTGGGCAGGTGGTCGGCGACACCCACCTGACACTCGGCACCGGCCGTGGCCACGGCATCGACGAGGCGCTCCGCGGCGGCCTGCTCGGATCCGAAGTAGCGCGCCGCGCCGCGGACCGACAGCACCAGCAGCCCCGGCCGCAGCACCTCCGCGCGGGGCACCACCTCGTCGACCGCCGCCGTGACGGCCTCGAAGTGGCGGGCATCGCGCGCCGGGTCGGCCGTGACGACGTGCAGCTGCGGACACCGCGCCTGCGCCTCCCGGCGCCGCAGCCCGCGCCGCACCCCGGTGGCCCGGGCCGACGCGGAGCACGCCACCACCCGGTTGGCCAGCGTCACGGCCACCGGCGCCGTGGGCGCCAGGTCCGCGGCCGCCGCGGCGGCGACGGCGGGCCAGTCCATGCACCAGATGGCGAGCACCCGCGGTGACCGCCGCGTCGCCCCCGTCGTCATTCCCCCACCGCCCGCACCGGGCTCCCAGCCCGGCCGCGGCCGCGCATGGCCAACCGCACCTTGCCGATGCGCCCGCAGCCCGGCACCGGCGGACCCGACCCCGCGCCCGTGAGGTCGTAGCCGCACACCCTGGCCTCCAGCCGGGCCGCCGCTCCCGGCCAGTCGCCGTCGGCCACCAGCAGCGTGCACTGCTTCTGCCGGGCCCGCGCCGTCACCGCCCGAGCGCGGCTCGGCGGCACGGACCGCCCGGCCAGGCCGAGCACCACGAGGTCCAGCCCGTCCACGAGGACCGCGGCGACCTCGACCGGGTCGGCGCCCGGATCGGGGACCACCGCGATGCGGCTCAGGTCCGCCCCCATCTCGACCGCCGCCAGCAGACCCGCGTCCGGCATGCCCACCAGGGCCACGTGCCCACCCGCCGACGTCACCGTCGCGACCATGGTGAGGACCAGCGAGCGGGCCCCGGACACCACGGCCACAGCACCCTTGGGCAGGGCGCGCGGCAGCAGTTCCGACAGCGAATCGGGCACCGGCAGCAAAGTCTCGGCGTCCGGCAGCAGGACCGCGGGAGCCACCGGGGCGGCCGGGGGCGGCGACGCCCCGGTAGCCTTGCGGGCGGTCATCGCCGCCATCTTGCGACGGAGCTGTTCGACCTGCTCAGAGCGGTCGAGGGCACGTTGAGAGAGGCTCGCGACACCCGTCACGCCGGCACCTCCCGTATCACCCGCAACAGTGGTTGCATCGAACATGTGTTCGATACGTCGAGTAAACACTCACCCTCTGACAGCGTCAAGCGGTGTGACGGCCTTCGGAGACACTGCGCGCAGCGGCTTGCGCATCGATGCCGTGGCGGCGTATTGGGCGGTGGGATACCATTTCGATCACCAGAACCCGCTTCGGGATGGGGCTGGCGTACGACCCCGATGGTTCACGACGGGACGTGCTGGATCGCCTGGCGGTCCGCCGAAGACCATGTGTTCGTTACTCGGGGATAGTAAGGACAAATCATGAAGTCGAATCGTCGTATGGCCCGTCGCATCGCGGCGGCCGTGGGCGGTACCGCGATCGTGGCGATGGTCGGCCTGACCGCAGCCTGTGGATCCGACGAGGAGAAGGCGCCCGAGACGTCGACCACGACGACCACCACGGCTCCGTCGTCGTCGGCACCGTCGGTGTCGCCGACCGAGAAGTCGATCAACCCCACGGGCGGCAACCTGTTCACTCCGTCGGTCAAGGCCCCGCCTGCGCCGACCGCCATCCCCGGCGACAACTGACGTCGCGCGGCCCCGGGATCGGCTGAACCGCCCTCCCGGGGTCTCGCGAACGCCCGATTCGCATGACGCACCGGCGCATCCGACCCGGACGCTGGCTCTTGATCGCGGTGGCTGCCGCAGTCCTGCTGATCGCCTCGGACCTCCGGATCCCTCCGAACCCCCGGGCCGACGACACCATCGACGGTCCCTTCGCGCTGCTCCTCGCGGCGTCCACCGACCTCGGTCCCGCACGCGGTGACCACGTGCAGCTGACCGCTGCGCTCAGCACCGCCCAGCAGCCGGCCACTCTGACCTCGTGGGCGCGCGCCCGAAACCTCTCGGTGTCGTGGCGGGCCGGCGACCGGTGGGCGGTGCTCGAAGGTGCTCCTGCCGCGGTCTCGGCCGCCCTCGACGTCGAGGTGCACGACTACCGCGGCCAACGCGGCCAGGAGTTCTACGCCTCACCGCAACAACCCGGCGTTCCGGGCGAATTGCGTTCGGAGGTCACCGAATTCGGTCGCATCCTGAGCTACACCCCACACCGGACGTCGCGCCCGCACGACCTGCCGCTCGACGTGCCCGACCGGGGCCTGGATCCCGCCGCGCTGCGCACCACCTACAACGTCACGCCGCTGCATCGGGCGGGTTTCACCGGCCGGGACCAGACCATCGTCATCTTCGCCTTCGACGGCTTCGACCAGTCCGACCTCGACACCTTCGCCACGACGTTCGGACTGCCGCGCTTCACGCCCGTCGTGGTGGGCGGTCAACCCGGCAGGCCCCGTGGGGAACTCACGATGGATCTCGAAGTGGCCCACGCGATCGCGCCCGACGCGACGAAGGTCGTGGTGAACGCCCGGCCGACCGTCGAGGGCGAGGGCGGTTACGTGAAGATCGGCCAGATGCTGGAGGACACCGACCGCCGGTTCCCCGGCGCGGTGTGGAGCTTCTCCATCGGCTGGGGCTGCGACAAGCTGCTCACCGCAGCAGATCTGACGCCGGTGCGGTCGGCGCTGCTGCGCGCCTACGCCAACGGCACCAGCGCGTTCAACGCCAGCGGCGACCTCGCGGGCCTCGAGTGCAAGGGCGGCGACGACTGGGACTCGCCACCCGGACCCGCCGACGTCGGCCTCGACTCGGTGGCGTCGCTGCCGGAGATGACCAGCGTCGGCGGCACCACGCTGTCCACCAACGCCACCGGCGGATGGCTCTCCGAGCAGGCCTGGTTCGACGTGCCGCTCAGCCAGGGCACCGGCGGCGGGGTCTCCACGCTGTTCGACCTGCCGCCCTGGCAGCAGGGCGTCGCCGACGCCGTTGCCCCGGACCGGCGGACCGGGCAGCGCATGACCCCGGACATCGCCGCGGTCGCCGACCCGTTCACCGGGGTGAAGATCGTGCTGAACGGCGATCTCGTGGTGGGCGGCGGCACGTCGCAGTCAGCGCCACTGTGGGCGGCGATGGCCGCGGTGATGAACCAGTACCTGCTCGCCAACGGTGGCCGCCAGATCGGCGAGGTGAACCCCGTGCTGTACCGGATCGCCGCGGGCGCACCGCTTCCCGCCTTCCGTGACGTCACCCTCGGCGGCAACGCCGTCGACACCGCCGGACCGGGCTACGACCTGGTCACCGGACTGGGCACCCCCGACGTCGACAACCTGGTCCGCAACATCCTCGTGCTCCAAAGGGCTACCCGATGACCAACGACGAACGTCCCACCATGGAGTGTGCGGTCTGCCAGACCGACGTCCCCGCAGGCGAGTTCTGCGGGCTGTGCGGCTGCCATCTCCACGAGCAGCCCGGACGGGGCCCGGAGTGGTTGCGGCTGCGGACCTTCAGCGCCGCCCCCGGCGAACACCTGCTGCGGCCCAACATCGTCAGCTCGCTCTTTCCCCACCTGCCCTCGACGTCGCGCACGCCCTTCCTGCTCGGGCTCGGCCTGCTGGTCGCCGCACTGCTGGCCACCACGCTGTTGCGCCTGCCCGCGGCCTTGATCACCGTTGCCGCACTGGGCCTTCCGCTGCTGTTCCTCATCTACCTGCAGGAGGCCGACGTCTACCGCGACGTCTCCTCGGCCACACTGGTGGTGACCGCGACACTCGGCATCGGCATCGGCGTCGGCTGGGTGTTGCTGACCGGTGAGATGGTGGCCAACGCCTACGACATCCCGCTCGGCGCAGGCGTCGCCGCATCGCGCGTCATCCGCGACGGTCTCGGCGTCCCGATCGGCGGCATGCTGCTGATGCTCGCACCCGCGGCACTGGTCCGGCTGGTGCGCCCCGGTACCCGGGAGGCGCTGGACGGCTTCGCACTCGGCGCACTGGGCGCACTGATGTTCACCGCCGCGGCGACGCTCACGCGGCTGGCGCCGCAGTTCAGCACCGGCATGGTGGCGCGCGGCCGCCCGATGGACGGGTTGATGGTCGAGGCCGGCATCCGCGGGATCGCGGTGCCGCTGACCGCGGCGTGCGTCGGCGGGCTGATGGGAGCGGCCCTGTGGTTTCACCGGCCACCGAACAAGAAGCACCAGCATCGCAACTTCGTGCGGCTCGCCCTGTTCGGCATGGTGTTCGCGGTCATCGCGATCTACGCCGGGCTCGGCCTCGTCGACGTCGCCCGGGTGCCGCAGTTCGTGCAGCTCGCCGTCCACCTCGTCATCGCGTTGCTCGCGGTGCTCGTCCTGCGGGTCGGTCTGCACCTGGCCCTGCTGCACGAGGAGCACGACGAGGTGTCCGACGAACTCATCCAGTGCCCGCACTGCGGTCACGTCATCCCCGACATGGCGTTTTGCCCGCACTGCGGCGCAGCCACCCATGCGGCGTCGCGGTCGTCGCGTCAGTTGCGGCGCACCGAGCGGCCGGTGCGCATCGACGACGGTGCCGACGGCGGGGACGGCTCGTGACGACGGTCGCGCCGGGACTGCCGTCCTACGGCGGCACCTACCGGGTGGCCGAGCGGCGCACCACGTCGCACCGCCACCTGGTGGTGGTGTGGGTGCTGGCGATCGCCGTCGTGGCGGCCGGTCTGGTGACCCTGTCCGGCGCGCTCGAGCAGCCGGCCGCGCGCTACGTGTGCCCGCCGGACTGCGGCTCACCGCCGCTGGGCGAGCCCGTGACGGTCAACCCGCGCTACACCTCGGCCGACGGCGCCTTCTCGGTGAGCTATCCCGCCGAGGGCTCCGCCTACCGGGTGACGCGCAAGGACAACGGGGTGACCGCGGACCTGCTGGCCGGTGACGGCGGCACCCTGCAGTTGTTCAGTGAGCCGGCCCGCGGCCGGTCCCCGCACGACATCGCCTACGCGTTGGTGCGCAAGAGCATCCCGGACACCAAGACGGCCTACGAGATCCCCAACGCCATGGTCGGCTACCACCCGGGCTTCGGGGTGGCGGTGGACTGCTGGCCGCAGGGCATGGCGATGAACTACACCCGGATGCGGGTCATCGTCATGGTCGCGGTCAAGGACGACCTGGCCCTGGTGGCCGCGGCGCTCGGGCCGTTCCACGCCTTCGGGCCGGACTTCGGCTCGGGCAAACCGTCGGCGGCCAACCTGCAGATCGCCCTGGACATGGGCAAGTACGTCAACAGCTTCATGTGGCGGGGCGACCCCGCGCGCTGAGCGCTGTGCCTAGCCCGCGCCGTTCGGGTCGAAGGGGTTGGCGGGCAAGGTCGGTAGCGTCGACGGGATCGACGGGACCGTGACGGTCACCGTGCTGCTGCCGCTGCTGGTGGACGTCGACGTCGACGGAGTGGCGGTGCTGCTCGGGGCCGACGTGGTGGACGTCGCGGGCGGCGCCACGGTTTGGGTCACCGTCGAGGTCGAGGTGGAGGTGGACGCCGGGGAAGACGTCGAAGAGGACGTCGAACTCGAGGTGGTGGACGCGGGCGACGCCAGGACGCCGCAGGCCGCGCGCGTCTGCGCGTCGCCGCCGACGATGAGGGCGCTGCCCCGTGTCCCGTGGAGATCCTCGGCGGTGAAGGCGGCGGAGGTGGTAACCAGTTTGGCTGCGCCGTCCGGGCGTACCAGCAGGTCCGGCAATTCGCCGGTCGCCGGGGTGGCGTCCCGCCCGGAACCCCGAAGAATCTCACCGGCCGACGTGAAGTCGCCGCTGCACGTGCCGTCGGCGTGAATGGCGACGGTGTGGAACCCGGGTGCCAGCACCTGCTGCGGCGTGGTCTCGACGGTGACCGTGGCGACGTCGTCGGAGAAGTCGACGGTCGCGGTGCCGATCGTCGTTCCGTCGACGGTCTTCAGTTCGGCGCGCGCGCTGGTGCCCGCGGCCGTGGTGGTCGTCGTCGCTTCCCCGCTCTGTGCGCCGTTGGCGCATCCGGCGGTGGCGATGACCGTCGCGGCGATGCCACAACCTGCGGCGATTCTCGTGAACGTCATGGTGGTCCTCCTTCGTCATTGGTCCTGCGCCGCGCGGGCGCATCGTCGTTGACTCAGGGGGTTCATCGGTCGGCCGGGATGCGCCGTTACGGAACGCGCCGCCGTCCGCGCTAGCCCGAATGGTGACATTGACGAATGTCACCATTGGTGGTGTACTCGGCGGACGGTTCGACCAACGGAGGTCCGAATGTCCGCCACCCCGGCTGCGCCCGGCACCCACGTGCCGGCCCGCGGGTCGCTGCGCTCCCGCGGCGCCGCGACCATCAGCGGTCTGACGTTGCGTCAGATCAGCGCCGTCCTTCCCCCCGACCGCGCGTGGGGCCTGTGGGCCTCGCGGCGGATCATCGCCGGGATCATGGACGCCTTCGGGCCGTCGCTCGCCGGCACGCACGTCGAGCCGGTCGACGTCCGGCTGGCCGACGGCCGGCGCGTCAGGGGCGAGTGGGTGCGCGGACGCGGCGTCACGCGCGACGACTCCGGCCGCGCGCTGTACTACGTGCACGGCAGCGGTTTCGTGCTGTGCTCGGCGCGCACGCACCGCCGGCTGGTGGCGTGGTTGTCCCGGCTCACCGGACTGCCGGTGTTCTGCGTCGAGTACCGGCTGGCGCCGAGGTACCGCTTCCCCACGGCGGCCGACGACGTGCGCGCGGGCTGGGACTGGCTGACCGGCCACCAGGGCTACCGCCCCGACCGGCTGGCGATCCTCGGCGACTCGGCAGGCGGCCACCTCACCGTGGACCTGTTGCTGCAACGCGACGTCACCCATCCGGCAGCGGTGGCACTGTTCTCGCCGCTGATCGATCTCAGCTTCGGCCTGGCGCGCGCTCGCGAAGCCCTGCGCCGCGACCCGGCCATCCGCGCCACCGACGCCGCGAAGCTCATCGAGATGTACTGCGTCGGCACCGAACTCACGGATCCGCGATTGACGCTCGACGTGGCCGGCGGTCGCACGCTGCCGCCCACGCTCGTCCAGGCCGGCGGCGGCGAGATGCTGGTCAGCGACGCCCGGCAACTCGCCGCCGACCTCGCCGCAGCAGGCGGCGACTGCGAGCTGCAGGTGTGGCCCGATCAGGTGCACGTCTTCCAGGCGCTGCCCCGACTCACCCCGGAGGCCGTTCCGGCCATGCGCCGGGTCGCCGCCTTCCTCGCCGACGCCCTCGGCACCACCATGTCCCGCACCGAGAGGGTCGCCGGCTGACCGTCGAAGGATTCACCGCCTCGGCGCACTCCGGCTCCGCCAGGCAGTATCTTCGACGGATGCGCAGTTTCCGACCGGCGGACGTGTCGGGCACCTGACGTGTCGGGACGGCAACCCAAGCAGCAGGCGGGCGCCATCGCGGGCGTCCTCGCCGGGCTGCGCCGGGCGCCGCGCCAGATCCGCCGCGGCTCGCGCGACGTCATCGAGAACGCCGTCTCCCAACTGTTCGACGCCGCGGTGTCGCCGCACGGCACCGAGGCCTCCGGCGAGTACCGCATCGAGGAGCTGGCCCGGCTCGCCGGCACCACCACCCGCAACATCCGGGTGTACCGCGATCGCGGACTGCTGCACCCACCGCTGCGGGTGGGCCGGATCGCGCTGTTCAACGACACCCATCTGACCCGGCTGCGGCTCATCACGTCGCTGCTCGACCGCGGCTACAACCTCACGCACGTCGACGAGATGCTCTCGGCGTGGGAGCAGGGCAAGAACGTCGGCGACATGCTCGGCCTGGAGAACGCGATCGCCGGGACGTGGGCCACCGAGAAGCCGGAGCGGATGAGCGTGGCCGACGCACGGCGTCTCGTCGACGACGACACGGGGTTCGACCGCATGGTCGGTCTCGGCGTCATCCGGCTCGAGGATCACTCGGGCACACCGGAAGCCGTGGTCGTGCGACCCAAGTTGATCGAGGCCTTCAACGAGATCCGGCAGTACGGCGTGGCGGGCGATCGGCTGATCGACCTGCACGAGCAGATCGCACCGCTGGTCGACCAGATCAGCGGGCTGCTGGTGGCCGCGGGCGTCGAGCACGTGGTGGACCGCATCGCCCCCGGTTCCGCACTGCCTCCGGACACCGAGGTGGCCGAACTCATCACCATGCTGGTCCGGTTCCGCACGCAGGCGGTGGCCGCGGTCTCGGCGACGCTCGCCTTCTCCATCGAGTCGACGATCGAGTCGGCCGTCGGTCAGATCCTCGGCGACCTCATCGCCAAGGAGGCCGACGCCGAGCCGGAGTGAGTCACTCCCACTCGATGGTGCCCGGCGGCTTGCTCGTCACGTCCAGCACGACGCGGTTCACCTCGGGCACCTCGTTGGTGATGCGGGTGGAGATCCGCTCGAGCACCTCGTAGGGCACCCGCGTCCAATCGGCGGTCATCGCGTCCTCGCTCGACACCGGACGGAGCACGATCGGGTGACCGTAGGTGCGGCCGTCCCCCTGCACGCCCACCGAGCGCACGTCGGCCAGCAACACCACCGGGCACTGCCAGATCTGCTTGTCCAGACCCGCCGCCGTGAGTTCTTCGCGCGCAATGGAATCCGCACGACGCAGCGTGTCGAGGCGGTCGGCGGTGACCTCGCCGACGATGCGGATGCCGAGCCCCGGGCCGGGGAACGGCTGGCGTCCGACGATGTCCTCGGGCAGGCCCAACTCGCGGCCGACGGCGCGCACTTCGTCCTTGAACAGCAGTCGCAGCGGTTCGACGAGACGGAACTTCAAATCGTCGGGCAGGCCGCCGACGTTGTGGTGGCTCTTGATGTTCGCGGTGCCGGTGCCGCCGCCGGACTCGACGACGTCCGGGTAGAGCGTGCCCTGCACCAGGAAGTCGACCTCGCCGGCGCCGTCGGTGACGATATCGCGTACCGCCCCCTCGAACGCCCGGATGAACTCCCGGCCGATGATCTTGCGCTTGCCCTCGGGGTTGGTGACGCCCGAGAGTGCTTCCAGGAAGCGGGCTTCGGCGTCGACGGTGACGAGGTTTGCTCCGGTGGCGGCGACGAAGTCGCGCTGCACCTGGCCGCGCTCGCCGGCACGCAACAGACCGTGGTCGACGAAGACGCACGTCAGTCGGTCGCCGATGGCGCGCTGCACCAGCGCGGCCGCGACGGCGGAGTCGACGCCGCCGCTGAGCCCGCAGATGGCCCGCCCGTCGCCGATTTGGGCACGCACCTGCTCGATGAGGCTCTCGGCGATGTTCGCCGGGGTCCACGACGCGTCGATGCCGGCGAAGTCGTGCAGGAAGCGGCTGAGCACCTGCTGGCCGTGCGGGGAGTGCATCACCTCGGGGTGGTACTGGACGCCCGCCAGCCGTCGGGCCCGGTTCTCGAACGCGGCGACGGGCGCGCCGGAACTCGCGGCCACGACCTCGAACCCGTCGGGAGCCGCGGTGACGGCGTCGCCGTGACTCATCCACACCGGCTGCATCGGCGGCAGGTCGGAGTGCAGCTCACCACCGGTGACGCTCAGCTCGGTGCGGCCGTACTCACTGGTGCCGGTGTGCGCCACGGTGCCGCCGAGCGACTGCGCCATCGCCTGGAAGCCGTAGCAGATGCCGAAGACCGGGACGTCGAGGTCGAACAGCGCCGGGTCCAGCTGCGGGGCGCCCTCGGCGTAGACGCTCGACGGGCCACCGGACAGCACGACCGCCTGCGGGTTGCGGGCGGCGATCTCCTCGACCGTGGTGGTGTGCGGCACCACCTCGGAGAACACCCGCGCCTCGCGGACGCGACGGGCGATCAGCTGTGCGTACTGCGCGCCGAAGTCGACCACCAGGACCGGGCGCACAGCGGCGGCGGCGTCGGGTCGATCCTCGGATCCAGCGGGGGAATTCACCGGCTCAGTCTAGTGGCGGGGACGTCGCCGTCCCCGCCGGCGGGGCAGCGCTCAGCTCGCCGAGGACACCGGCTCGATCGGCAGCCGGCGCAGCGCGCCGGGCGCGTCGGCCGGCACCACCGGGTGCTTGGGCGCGATGGGGTCGAGGCGCTTGTACGGCTCACCCTGCGGGGGCCGGACGTCCTGCTCGCCCTTGTTGGGCCACAGCGCGGCGGCACGCTCGGCCTGCGCGGTGATCGACAGCGACGGGTTGACGCCCATGTTGGCGGAGATCGCGGCGCCGTCGACGACGTACATCGTCGGGTAGCCGTGCACCCGGTGGTAGGGGTCGATCACACCGTGCTCCTTGGTGTCGCCGATGACGGCGCCGCCCAGGTAGTGCGCGGTCAGCGGGATGTTGAACAGCTCACCCCAGGTGCCGCCCGCGACGCCGTCGATCTTCTTCGCGATGCGCCGGGTGACTTCGTTGCCCACGGGGATCCAGGACGGGTTCGGTTCGCCGTGGCCCTGCTTGCTGACGACGCGACGGAAGCCCAGCTTCGTCTTCTTGGTGTAGGTGGTGATCGAGTTGTCGAGGTTCTGCATGACGAGGGCGATCATCGTGCGCTCGCTCCAGCGACGCGGGTTGAGCAGACGCATCGTGCCGCGCGGATCCGAGCGGGCCGCGCCGATGAGCTGCCGCCAGCGCGGGACGCCGGTGCCGTCGGGCAGCAGGCCGTCGGTCATCAGCGTCTGCAGCAGACCCATCGCGTTGGAACCCTTGCCGTACCGGCACGGTTCGATGTGGGTGTCCTCGCTCGGGTGGATCGACGACGTGATCGCGACGCCGTGGGTGAGGTCGAGGTCGTCCTTCACCCGCAGCCGGCCCGCGCCCACGATCGACTCGGAATTGGTGCGTGTGAGCACGCCCAACTTGTCCGACAGCTCCGGCAGCCGGCCGGTGTCGCGCAGCTTGAACAGCAGCTTCTGCGTGCCCCAGGTGCCGCCGGCGACGATGACGTGGGCGGCGGTGTAGGTGGTGCGTTGGCGGCGGATCTTGCGGCCGGTGCGCACGGTGTACACCTTCCACGACCCGTCGGGTTGCGGCTCGAGGTCCTTCACCGTGGTCATCGGGATGATGTCGGCGCCGGCGCGTTCGGCCAGGCCGAGGTAGTTCTTCAGCAGCGTGTTCTTGGCACCGTAGCGGCAGCCGGTCATGCAGGACCCGCACTCGATGCAGCCGGTGCGCTCCGGTCCGGCGCCGCCGAAGAACGGATCCGGCACGCGCTTGCCCGGCGTCTTCTGCCCGTCCGGGCCGAAGAAGACGCCGACCGGGGTGGGCACGAAGGTGTCGCCGACGCCCATGTCGTCGGCCACCTCCTTGAGGATGCGATCGGCGTCGGTGAACGTCGGGTTGGTGACGACGCCGAGCATCCGCTTCGCCTGGTCGTAGTGCGGCATCAGCTCGTCACGCCAGTCGGTGATGTCGCGCCACTGCGGATCGTTGAAGAACGGCTCCTTGGGCACGTACAGCGTGTTCGCGTAGTTCAGCGAGCCGCCGCCGACTCCCGCGCCCGCGAGGATCATGACGTTGCGCAGCAGGTGGATGCGCTGGATGCCGTACATGCCGAACTGCGGCGCCCAGAGGAACTTGCGCAGGTTCCACGAGGTCTTCGCCATGTCGGCGTCCTCGTAGCGGGGGCCGGCCTCGAGGACCCCGACGCGGTAGCCCTTCTCGGTGAGACGCAGCGCGCTGACGCTGCCTCCGAAACCCGAACCGATGATCACGACGTCGTAGTCAGGCATGCCCGCCATTATGAACTTACTGCCGGGTAACGAGCTAGACAGGCGACCCTAACTTGTAAAGAACGCTGTGAATCCTCGCCGGTCAGGAGCCGACGGTCAGCCCGACCTTCTGGAACTCCTTGAGGTCGCAGTAGCCGGCCTTGGCCATCGCGCGACGTAGTCCGCCGACCAGGTTGAGGGAGCCGAACGGGTCGTCGGACGGCCCGCCGAGCACCTGCTCCAGCGCCGGCCGCTCGCCGACGGCCACCTGCAGCAGGGCACCGCGCGGCAACGAGGGGTGCGCCGCAGCCGATGGCCAGTACCAGCCGCCGCCCAACGCCTCGGCCGCCACCGCCAGCGGCGTGCCCAGCACCACGGCGTCGGCACCGCAGGCGATGGCCTTGGCCAGGTCGCCGGAGGTGTGGATGTCGCCGTCGGCCAGCACGTGCACGTAGCGGCCGCCGGTCTCGTCGAGGTACTCCCGCCGCGCGGCGGCGGCGTCGGCGATCGCGGTGGCCATCGGCACGCTGATGCCGAGCACCTCGTCGCTGGTGGTGACACCGGAGGTCGAGCCGTAGCCGACGATGACGCCGGCGGCGCCCGTGCGCATCAGGTGCAGCGCCGTGCGATGGTCCAGCACGCCGCCCGCCACGACCGGCACGTCGAGTTCGGAGATGAACGTCTTGAGGTTCAGCGGCTCACCGACCCCGTGATCCTGGGCGACCCTTTCCGCCGAGATGATGGTGCCCTGGATGACCAGCAGGTCGATGCCTGCGGCCACCAGAGCCGGGGTCAGTGCCTGGGCGTTCTGCGGGCTGACCCGCACGGCGGTGGTGACGCCGGCCTCGCGGATCCGGGCCACCGCGGCGCCGAGCAGTTCGGGGTCGAGCGGCGCGGCGTGCAGCTGCTGGAGCAGCCGGATGGCAGCCGACGGCTCGGGCTCCTTCTCGGCGGCCTCGATCACCTGCGCGACCTTCGCCTCGACGTCGGCGTGGCGGCCGATCAGGCCCTCGCCGTTGAGCACGCCGAGACCGCCGCGACGGCCCATCTCGATGGCGAACTCCACCGACACCAGCGCGTCGGTGGGGTGGGCGATGACCGGTGTCTCGAAGCGGTAGGCGTCGAGCTGCCAGGCCGTCGAGACGTCCTGCGAGGAGCGCGTCCGCCGCGACGGAACGATGTTGACGTCGTCGAGTTCGTACGTGCGGCGGGCGGTCCGGCCCATGCCGATTTCAACCATGTCGCGCATGCGTCGGGGTCCCCTAGCGGGAGTAGTAGTTGGGCGCTTCGACCGTCATCGTGATGTCGTGCGGGTGGCTCTCCTTCAGCCCCGCCGCGGTGATCTGCACGAACTGCGCCTGCTGCAGCTGTTCGATCGTGGCGGACCCGGTGTAGCCCATGGCCGCCCGTAGACCGCCGGTGAGCTGGTGCACGACGGTGGACAGCGGGCCGCGGAAGGGTACCCGGCCCTCGATGCCCTCCGGCACCAGCTTGTCCTCGCTCAGCACGTCGTCCTGGAAGTAGCGGTCCTTGGAGTAGCTCTTCTGCGAGCCGCGGTTCTGCATGGCGCCCAGCGAGCCCATCCCGCGGTAGCTCTTGAACTGCTTGCCGTTGACGAAGACCAGGTCGCCGGGGGCCTCGGCCGTGCCGGCCAGCAGCGAGCCGAGCATCGCCGTGGACGCGCCGGCCGCCAGGGCCTTGGCGATGTCGCCGGAGTACTGCAGGCCGCCGTCCGCGATGACCGGCACGCCGCGCGGCGCACAGGCCGCGGTGGCCTCGAGGATCGCGGTGATCTGCGGTGCGCCGACACCGGCGACCACGCGGGTGGTGCAGATCGAGCCGGGACCGACGCCCACCTTGACCGCGTCGGCGCCGGCGTCGACCAGCGCTGCCGCGGCGGCGCGGGTGGCGACGTTGCCGCCGACCACCTCGACGCGCTCGCCGACCATGGCCTTGACCCAGGACACCATGTCGAGCACGCCGCGGTTGTGGGCGTGCGCGGTGTCGACGATGAGCACGTCCACTCCGGCGTCGACGAGGGTCATTGCGCGTTCCCGGGCGTCGTCGCCCACGCCGACCGCGGCGCCCACCAGCAGCCGGCCGTCGCTGTCCTTGGTGGCGAGCGGGAACTGCTCGGTCTTGACGAAGTCCTTGACGGTGATGAGACCGGTCAGCTTGCCGTTGCCGTCGACGATCGGCAGCTTCTCGATCTTGTTGCGACGCAACAGGCCCAGCGCCGCCTCCGCGGAGACGCCCTCCTGCGCGGTGATGAGCGGCGCCTTGGTCATGACCTCGGCGACGGGCTTGTTCATGTCGACTTCGAAGCGCATGTCGCGGTTGGTGATGATGCCGACCAGCGCACCCCGGCCGTCCACGACCGGAAGGCCCGAGATGCGGAAGCGCGCACACATCGCGTCGACCTCGGCCAGCGTGTCGTCGGGCGAGCACGTGACGGGGTTGGTGACCATGCCCGCCTCGGACCGTTTGACGGTCTCGACCTGTCCGGCCTGCTCGGCGACCGGCAGATTGCGGTGCAGCACGCCCATGCCGCCGGCCCGGGCCATGGCGATCGCCATGCGGGACTCGGTGACGGTGTCCATGGCCGAGCTGACCAGGGGCACCCGCAGCCGGATGCGCTTGGTCAGCTGGCTTGAAGTGTCGGCGTGGGCGGGCACCACGTCGGACGCGGCGGGCAGCAGCAGGACGTCGTCGAAGGTCAGGCCCAGCATGGCGACCTTGGTGGGATCGTCACCGCCGGTGGGGACCGGCACGGCGATGGGAAGGCTGCTCTCGGTGATCGACATGGGGTGGGCCTCCCGGGGGGCGCGGCAGGTGGAGACGGTGAACGACCATCTTATCGGCACGGGCCCGCGTGATCGGCTTCACGCTGCGCCGACGGCGCCCGATCGCCCACCGGACACGCCCCGGCGGGGCCACGGAGCGCTAGCGCGACCCCACGGGGCCTGCGTACTGTGGAACCCGTGCGAGACCACCTGCCACCGGGTTTGCCGCCCGATCCGTTCGCCGACGACCCGTGCGATCCCTCGGCGGCTCTCGATGCGATCGAGCCCGGCCAGCCGCTGGATCCGCAGGAGCGCGTCGCGGTGGAGGCCGATCTCGCGGACCTCGCCGTCTATGAAGCATTGTTGGCGCACAAGGGAATTCGCGGACTGGTGGTGTGCTGCGACGAATGCCAGCAGGACCACTACCACGACTGGGACATGCTGCGCGCCAACCTGCTGCAGCTGCTCGTCGACGGGACGGTGCGCCCGCACGAGCCGGCCTACGACCCCGAGCCCGACGCCTACGTCACCTGGGACTACTGCCGCGGTTACGCGGACGCCTCGCTCAACGAGGCCACGTCGTCGGACTCCGACGGCTATCGCTGACGGCGTAACGCGAGCGGATCACCCGCGTCCGTTGCCGCCGCCGTTTCCGCCACCATTGCCCCCGCCGTTGCCCTGACCGCCGCCCGGCAGGATCACCGTGGTCACGGGTGCGTCCTCGCGCGCGGGCTTCTGCTCCCGCTCCGGGGCCTGCTGCTGCTCCTGCACCAACGTCGGCGTCTGGACCGGCGGTGCGACCAATGAACCGGGTGCCGCGGGCGGCTGGGCTGCCGGTGCCTGAGTCACCGTCGTCGTGGTCGTCGGCGACACCACGGTGGTCGTGGACGTGGCCGGCGGCCGGGTCGCACTCGACGGCGGCGGTGTGGCCGCGGGCGTGCTGGCCGGCGGCGGCGTGGTCACCGGGGTGCTCGGCGTCGCACTCGGCACGGTCGAACTCGGCAGCGTCGTACCCGGCAGCGTCGTACTCGGCAGCGTCGTACTCGGCAGCGTCGTACTCGGCACGTCCGACGGCGACGGCGTGACCTCGGACGTCGAGGTGGTGGTCTCACCCGGCGACGAGGTGGTCTCTCCCGGCGACGTGGACGACGTGGACGACGACGTCGACGTGGCGCCGGGATCGGGCAGGGCCGGCAGCGGCAGGAGCGTCAGCGGGGCGTCCGGCAGCGGTGGCAACGGCTCGCCGACCGGAGGCAGGGTCGCTGCAGGATCCTGCTCGACCACCTTGTAGGTCAACGCATTCCACTGCTCGATCAGGTCGTGCTTGCGCTCGACCTGCTCGACGCTCTGCACGGTGGACGAAAGCGTGGCGAGCTTGTCCTGGGCCTGATCCCACTGGCCCTGCTCGACGAGCTGCTGCACCTGGGCAAGTTCCTGCTGCGCAGCGAGGACCACCTGGTCGTCGCGCGTGGCCTGCTGCTCGCCGAAGAACATGGTGCGCAATCCGTACAGACCGTCACCCGGTCCGGCGCCGTAGACGGCCGCGCCGAAGCCGCCCACGCACAGGACGGCGGCAGCCGCGGAGCCGACGACGGCCAGCGTGCGGCGGTTACCGCGGTGCGGGGCGGTCGCTGCAGCGAGGGCCGCCACGGCGTCGGCCTCGGTGACCGTCACCGACGACGGCGTCTCGCGGACGCCGTCACGCCAGTCCGCGAGGAGGAACGCCAGCTCGGCGTCGCCGGGATCGGTGGAGTAGACCGGCTGATTGCTGCTGAGCGCTTCGATGAAGCGGTCGGCACGGTTGATGTCGTTGAGGGAGGGATCTCCCCCGTTCGAGGTCCAGCGTCCGAAGTCAGGCATGGTCGTGTCCCGTCGCCACGATCTCGCTCTTGAGTCGGGCCAGAGCGCGGTGCTGGGCGACGCGCACCGCTCCCGGCGTACTGCCGACCGCCTCGGCGGTCTCCTCGGCACTCATGCCGACGACGACGCGCAGGATGACGATCTCGCGCTGCTTCTCGGGCAGCACGGCGAGCAGCGCGTTCATCCTCGCGGCCGAATCGGCGTCGATGGCGAGCTGCTCGGGCCCGGCGGCCGTGGAGGCACGCTCGGGCATGGTGTCGGTGGCATCGCTCTTGTTGCGCCCCGCGGCGCGGTGGGCGTCAGCAACCTTGTGTGCGGCGATGCCGTAGACGAAGGCCAGGAACGGTCGTCCCTGATCCCTGTAGCGCGGCAGCGCCGTGATGGCGGCCAAGCACACCTCCTGAGCCACGTCGTCAGCTGAGAGACCGCTGCGGTCCGCGGTTCCGATCCGCGCCCGCACGTAGCGGACGACGATCGGGCGGATGGTCTCCAGCACCTTCCGGAGGGCATCTCGATCGCCGCCGACTGCTTGAGCAACGATGGCATCGAGACCGTCTCCCGAAATTGTCATCGTGTGCGATATCTCCAGCGTTACGGATGGGGCGGCGAGGTGTCAGCTAAAGACTAATGATCCGCTCCGCGGGCTTCGAATCAGCGGACCGCCCACGTGCCGCCGCGGTGTCGCACGACGGCTGCGGATCGCTCACGCGTCGCCCGCAGTTCTTCCGCCTCGCGCGTCACTCCCCCGATGTCACCGAGCAGGCTCGCCAAAGCCCAGGTCAGCGGCACCAAACCGTGGCGTTCCGCCATGCCGAGTGCCGCCTCGGCGACGCGGCGGGAGGCGTCCAGTTCGCCGCTGCAACACAGGGCGGCGGCGAGCACGACCTCGGACTTCACGGCGTGTCGCGTGGAGCCGGTGGCCCCGGCGCGGCCGACGGCCCGCTCGGCGTGCCCGACGGCGGCGGCTCCCTGCCCGGTGGCCATCGCCAGCTCGGCCGACACCCAGCCCCACCGGACCGCCGCCCGGGGCTGCGCACGCTCGACGACCGGCGCTGCGCGGTGCAGCAGTCGCGCGGAGAGGGCGAACCGGCCCACGCCGAGCGCGTCGGCCGCCAGCCCCACCAACGCATCGGCGGCGGCGTCGGGCGCAGCGTCGGGGTCGGCCGCGACGGCTCCCCAGGCTCGACCGTCCCATACCCGGGCGGCGCCGTGGTGGCCCAACTGGCGCAGGAACGACGCGCGCGTGCTGAGGCCCAGTGACCTGAGCGCACCGCTGGCCGGCAACCGGGCCAGCGTCTCGAGGTCGGCGAGCGCGGCGCCGTAGTGCCCCTGTCCGCCCGCCGCGACCGCGCGGTGCCAGTGCTCCTCGGCCGTGGTCGCCGGCGGCAGCGGCCACGCGTCCGGCCGCGCGCCGAAGGCACAGTCGGTCAGCAGCACGCCCGGAACCTACCAAGGCCCCGCTGCGCGTCGGCGGACCAGATTGTTGCCAAGCCAACATCGGTTAACAGTTCGTGGACCCCGTGTTACAGCCAGATCAACTGGCATGTGAGCGGTAGTCGCAAGCGGCACAGCGCCATTCGACGCGAGCAGCGGAAACGGTCCGCGGTCCGTCACTGGGCGCTCCCGGCAACCACGAGCTGCGTTGCGGCCACGTCGCATGGATTAACGAGACGTAAATTCCGACGCTGCCGCTCGGGGCCTGAGCAGGTGTTCGGGCTATTGACGCAATTTCGGAAGCGTCTCTACGTTGTGTCCACGAGCAGTCAGCGGCGACTAGGGCTCGGAACGTTTCACGACTCACGCGGGTGGTTCTACCGCGATGTACCGCGTAGAGAGGGGATTTCCCAATGCCACAGCCGCAACAGCTTCCCGGACCCAACGCCGACATCTGGGACTGGCAGATGCAGGGCGTCTGCCGGGGCGTCGACTCCTCGATGTTCTTCCATCCCGACGGCGAGCGCGGCCGCGCTCGGGCGCAGCGCGAGATGCGCGCCAAGGAGATGTGCCGCAGCTGCCCCGTCATCACGCAGTGCCGTACCCACGCCCTCGCCGTCGGCGAGCCCTACGGCATCTGGGGTGGGCTCAGTGAGTCCGAGCGCGAACTCCTGCTCAAGCGCGGCATCCGCCGCTCCGCCTAATCGCCGTCCCCCGCTGAACCGTCCGACGATCCCCGGTCTCCACCGGGGATCGTCGCCGTTTCGGGCGGTGTCCTGCGGCGTGAGCCCGCCAGCCTGGTGACGAGGTAGCCCGCGAGGGCCACGACGAGCAGCGCGCCCAGCCACGGGAGGAACAGTCCCACCAGCAGGACGCCCTGGGTCGCCACCGTCACCAGGGCGTCCCAGCCGCGCTCCACCTGACCGCCGAAACCTCGGTACTGCGTCGGCCCGGGACCACCCGGCTGCTCGGCCACCAGCGTGACGGTCACGGTGGCGAAGTCGACGCGGTCGCCGAGCTGGTCGCGCTGGGCTCGCAGGCTGTCGAGTTCGGCCTGGCGTTGCGACAGTGCCCCTTCTGCGGTGATGAGGGCGTCCGGGTCGCGTGCGTCGCGCATGATGGCGAGCAGCCGATCGACGGACGTCTGCAGCGCCCGGATCCGCGCGTCGAGGTCTACCCGTTGCGCGGTGACGTCCTCGGCCGTCGTCTCCGCCGTCTGAACCTCACCCAGTGACTTGAGGTCGCGCACCACCGGGTCGAGCTTGGCCGACGGCACCCGCAGGACGACCGACGTCTGGGCCCGGCCGGCGCCGGTACCCGCGTCCTCGGACCGGCTGTCCACGCGTCCGCCGGCATCCTCGACGATGACTGCGGCCCGGTCGGCAGCGGCGGACGGGTCGGCCACCGTCACGGTCATCGATGCCGTGGTGACGACGTCGCGCTTCAGTTCCGGCGCCTCTGCGGGCCCTTTCTGCGGAGCGGGCGCCGCGGGAGCAACGCTGTCGGCGATGCCGCCGCCTCCGGAGGCGGGTGCCGGCCCCGGGGAGCCCGAACACGCCGTCAGCAGCGCCGCGACGGTGACGGCGGTGGCGATCGACCGGAGCGAGATCGGGTTCACGAACGGCAACCTAGTCGATTGCTGCCAGCCGTCGGCCAATTACCGCCACACGAAATGATCTTGGGCTCGTGCCGGTTGACCTGGGCATACCGGAACGACAAGGTCCCGGACGACACAGAAGAAGATGATCTCGATGAAGAAGCTCGGTATCGCCACCATGATCGCCTCCGGCCTGACCGCCGCGGTGCTCGGCCTCGCCGGTCCCGCTCAGGCGAGCATCGAATACAACCCGCCGCTGCCCCACTACAGCGTCGACAACCAGGACGAGGTGAACACGACGAACGGCTTCATCGACACGCCGTTCTGACCTTCCTCTTCCTCGAAGACGCCCCCGGCCACATCGGACGGGGGCGTCTTCGTGCGAAGAGAACCACTCGATGGAGGACACCACCTGTCCGCCATGTCCGCGAGAGTGATGCGTGAGCACGGATCGATACGAGGAGAGCCATGAGCGTCACGAGCACACTGCACGTCAACTTCCGCGGCAACGCCCGCCAGGCGCTGGAGTTCTACCACTCGGTGTTCGGCGGCGACCTCGTCGTCGCGCCGTACGGTGACGTCCCCGCCGGGCAGGGCCCCGGCCAGGCGGACCAACTGGCCTGGGGGCAGGTCGAGTCGCCGAGCGGCTTCCGCGTCATGGCTTACGACGTTCAGGACGCGAAGGCGTGGAACCCCGGCGAGAACCCCTTCTATCTCGCTCTGCGAGGGAGCGACCCGGACGAGATCACCGGCTACTGGAACGCCCTCGCCGACGGCGCGACGATCGAGGATCCGCTCGGGCCGGCCGTCTTCTCGCCGCTCTACGGCAAGCTCACCGACCGCTTCGGCGTCACGTGGATCATCGACGTGACGGCGTGACCGCGCGAGCCAGGTCGCGCAGGACCGCATCCGTCGTCGGCCAATCCATGCACGCGTCGGTGACCGACTGCCCGTAGGTCAGCGGCCGGGCGTCGGGCGACTGGGCGCCCGCCACCAGGAAGCTCTCCAGCATGACGCCGCTGATCGGCAGGCCGGCGCGTACCGACTGCGCGACCTCCGCGGCGACGGCGGCCTGTCGGACGTGGTCCTTGCCCGAGTTCGCGTGGCTGCAGTCGACGACGACGCGGCCGGGCAGTCCCGATCCGTCCAGGACGTCGGCCACCGACCGCACGGCCTCGGCGCCGTAATTGGGGCCGGTCGTACCGCCGCGCAGGATGACGTGGCAGTCGGCATTGCCCGCGGTGCGCACCAGGGCGCCGCGACCGAGGTCGTCCATGCCGAAGAAGACGTGTTGGGCGGCAGCCGCCTTCACGCCGTCGACGGCCACCTGCACGTTGCCGTCGGTGCCGTTCTTGAAGCCGACCGGCATGCACAGTCCCGAGGCGAGCTGGCGGTGCACTTGCGACTCGGTGGTGCGGGCTCCGATCGCGCCCCACGCCACGGCGTCGGCGATGTACTGCGGGCTGATCGGCTCGAGGAACTCGCAACCCACGGGGAGCCCGATGTCGATGACGTCGAGCAGCAGGCGGCGCGCGGTACGCAGACCACGTGACACGTCGAAGGTGCCGTCCATGCCGGGGTCGTTGATCAGACCCTTCCAGCCGATCGTGGTGCGCGGCTTCTCGAAGTAGACCCGCATGACGATTTTGAGCCGGTCGTCCAGATCGGCGGCGGTGCGGGCCAGCCGGTGGGCGTAGTCGACGGCCGCGACCGGGTCGTGCACCGAGCAGGGGCCGACGACCACCAAGAGCCGGTCGTCGCGGCCCGCGAGGATGTCGGCGATCTCGTCACGGTCGCGGGCGACCCGCTCCGCGCGGCGGGCGCCGAGCGGGAACTCCGACCCGACGGCGTGCGGGCTGGGTATCTCTTCGAAGGTGAGGATGCGCCGGTCGCTGGTGGACGGCGCGGTCTGCGTCAGGTTCATCGAATGCCTTTCTCGGCACCCGAGTGGTCGTCCGGTGCCCTTGAAAACAGGAAAGGCAGCGACCTGATGGTCACTGCCTGGGCTCCGGGGGATGCGTGCTCGACGCTGCGCTTCGTCAGGCTCCGCCCGGAGCCGTCATAAAGCGCCAATAGCTGGCGAGCGCGCGGATGTTCACGTCGATGAGGCTACACCGGGTCCTCGCCCGAACGCGAAACACCCCCGGCCCATCAGGACCGGGGGTGCTTCACGGGGTGTTTCCTAGTGCGCGTGGCCGTGATGACCGTGGCCGTGGCCGTCGTCCGCCGGCTCCTCCGGCTTGTCGACGACCGCGGTCTCGGTGGTGAGGACCATGCGGCCGACCGACGCGGCGTTGAGCACCGCCGAGCGGGTGACCTTCACCGGGTCGACGACGCCGTCGCCGACGAGGTCGCCGTACTCCAGCGTCGCAGCGTTGAAGCCCTGTCCCGCAGGCAGTTCGGACACCTTGTTGACCACGACGGAGCCGTCGAGGCCGGCGTTGGTGGCGATCCAGTACAGCGGCGCCGAGAGTGCGGTGGCGAAGACGTCGACGCCGAGCGCCTCGTCGCCCTTGAGCGACGACCGCAGGTCCGACAGCGCTGCACGGGCCTGGACGAGGGCTGCGCCACCGCCGGTGACGATGCCCTCCTCGACGGCCGCCTTGGCCGCGGCGACCGCGTCCTCGACGGCTTCCTTGCGCTTCTTCAGGTCGGTCTCGGTGGCCGCGCCGACCTTGATCACCGCAACGCCGCCGGCGAGCTTCGCCAGCCGCTCCTCGAGCTTCTCGCGGTCCCAGTCGGAATCGCTCGCCTCGATCTCGGAGCGCAGCTGCGCCTTGCGCGCGTCGATGGCGTCCTGCGTGCCACCGCCGTCGACGATCACGGTGCTGTCCTTGTCGACCACGACGCGGCGGGCGGTGCCCAGCACGTCGAGGCCGGCCTCGCGCAGCAGCAGGCCGACGTCGGGGTTGACCACCTGCCCGCCGGTCACGACGGCGAGGTCGTCGAGGAACGCCTTGCGGCGGTCACCGAAGAACGGCGCCTTGACGGCAACGGCCTTCAGCGTCTTGCGAATCGCGTTGACCACGAGGGTGGACAGCGCCTCGCCCTCGACGTCCTCGGCGACGATCAGCAGCGGCTTGCCGGCTTCGGCGACCTTCTCCAGCAGCGGCAGCAGGTCGGGCAGGGAGCTGATCTTCTCGCGGTGTAGCAGCACCAGCGCGTCCTCGAGGACGGCTTCCTGCGAGTCGAAGTCGGTGACGAAGTAGGCCGACAGGAAGCCCTTGTCGAACCCGACGCCCTCGGTGATCTCCAGCTCGGTGTTCAGCGTCGAGGACTCCTCGACGGTGACGACGCCGTCGGTGCCGACCTTGGTCATGGCTTCGCCGACCAGCTCGCCGATGTGCTCGTCGCGCGAGCTGACGGTGGCGACCTGCGCGATGGCGGTCTTGTCGCTGACCGGGGTGGCCGCGGCGAGCAGCGCCTCGGACACGGCGTCGGCCGCCTTCGAGATGCCTGCGCCGACCGCGATCGGGTTGGCCCCGGCGGCGACGTTGCGCAGCCCGGCCCGGACGATGGCCTGGGCGAGGACCGTGGCGGTGGTGGTGCCGTCGCCGGCGACGTCGTTGGTCTTGGTGGCGACCGACTTGACCAGCTGGGCGCCGAGGTTCTCGAACGGGTCCTCGAGGTCGATCTCGCGGGCGATGGTGACGCCGTCGTTGGTGACGGTCGGACCGCCCCACGCCTTGGCCAGCACGACGTTGCGGCCACGCGGGCCGAGCGTCACGCGTACCGCGTCGGCGAGCTTGTCGACGCCCGCCTCCATCGCCCGGCGCGCAGTCTCGTTGAACTCAATCTGCTTGCTCATGTTGTCTTCCTACGCAGGGGGTGGAACGCATGCCGCCCCGGACATCACCCGTCGCAACGGGGATCTCCGGGGCGGAACACGATTGCTACTTGTTGACGACTGCCAGCACGTCACGCGCCGAGAGGATCAGGTACTCCTCGCCGCCGTACTTGATCTCGGTGCCGCCGTACTTGCTGTAGATCACGGTGTCGCCCTCGGCGACGTCCAGCGGGATGCGCTTCTCGCCATCCTCGTCCCAGCGGCCCGGGCCGACGGCGACGACGGTGCCTTCCTGCGGCTTCTCCTTGGCCGTGTCGGGGATGACCAGACCGGACGCGGTCGTGGTCTCGGCCTCGTTGGCCTGAACGAGGATCTTGTCCTCGAGTGGCTTGATGTTCACGCTCGCCACGATGGAGCCCTCCACTTAGTTCGGGTGTGGATCCGGACACCCCGGACCCTGTCAGTTACCAGGTGCTCGGCATGCGCCCGAGTCCGTTGCGCCGTCGTCGCGGGTGCCGGCGCAGGGGCTGACCGCCTGCCGCCTAGCACTCTATACACGCGAGTGCTAGCACTCAAGGGCTGGGTCGATCATGGTCGGAACTGGCGCCGCGGTGTGTCGGAGTACGCCGTTATAATCGAACATGTGTTCGATGATTTGCCCAGTCCGGCCGCCATGCGCGACCTCGACGACGCGGCGCTCATCGACGCCCTGTCGCGGTGGGCGACGGCCAGCGCCGCCGCCGACGCGCGCAAGTACGCGGCCATCGCCGAGCTGCACCGTCGGCGCGACACCCGCGAGCACGAGCGTTGGGCGTGCGACGACTGGGACTCCGCAGCGGCCGAGGTGGCGGCCGCGCTCAACATGGGCCACGGACGCGCGTCGAGCGAGATGGACCTCGCGGTGACCATGCGCGACCGGCTGCCCCGGGTCGCCATGCTCTTCCTGTCGGGTGAGATCACCGGCCGGCAGATGCGGCTGGTCGCCTCCCGCACCCGCCTGGTGGTCGAGCCGGAGCCGCTCGCCCAGCTCGACCGCGAGATCGCCGACCGCATCGTCAGCTGGGGCCCGCTGTCGGAGAACAAGCTGTCGAAGGCCGTGGATCTATGGGTCGATGCGATCGACCCGGGTGCGCTGCGACGCACCAAGCTCAGCACGCAGAGCCGTGACTTCGTCGTCGGCGAGGCGGACGACGCGGGCACTACGCCCGTGTGGGGTCGGCTGCTGAACGTCGACGCCGCGTTGGTGCGGCAACGGGTGGCAGCGCTGGCCCGCGGGGTCTGCGACGACGACCCGCGCACCGTGGCGCAGCGCAGCGCCGACGCCCTCGGTGCACTCGCGGCGGGCGGGGACCACCTGGCCTGCCAGTGCGGTCGGCCGGACTGCCCCGCCTCGGCCGAGGACGGCCGGGCCAGCAGCGTCGTCGTCCACGTCGTCGCCGAGGAGACGAGTCTCGACGCGGAGGTAGACCCCGAGTTCGACGGCGAGGACATCGCCGAGGACGGGCCGCACCAGCCGCCGGACCGTGCCCGGCACGACAAGCCCGCGCTCATTCTCGGCGGCGGTCCACTGCAGCCCGGGCTGCTCGCTTCTCTGCTGGCGCGCGGAGCGGTCGTTCGCCGCATCAAGCCCCCCGCCGAGTGGGCCGAGTCGAAGTACCGGCCGAGTACCGCACTCGACGAATTCGTCCGCGTCCGGGACATGACGTGCCGGGCGCCGGGGTGCAACCGCCCGGCGGTCCGCGGCGACGTCGACCACACCGTCGCCTACCCCGGCGGCGCCACGCACGCCGGAAATCTGAAGTGCTACTGCCGGTTGCATCACTTGCTGAAGACGTTCTGGAACGGTTGGTCCGACAGTCAGGACGCCGACGGCACGGTACTGGTCACCACCCCGACCGGACACCGCTACCGCACCCGCCCTGACAGCGCGCTCTACTTCCCGGGGTGGAACGTCGTCACGCCCGCCCCGCCGGGCACGGCCGCCCCGCCCGGCCCGAACCGCGACGTCATGATGCCGACCCGGAAACGCACGCGTACCCAGTCCCGTGCCGATCGCATCCGCGCCGAACGCGCACTCAACGACGCCCACGTCGCCGAGCGGAACAAGCCACCGCCGTTCTGAACTCGCTACCCGTAGGCCCGCGGATCGATCGTGAGGTGATCCGACACGTCGCCGACCATCTCCACCTCGACGACCCGCTCGGTGAAGTACCAGCCGGCGTCACCGCGGGCATGGTCGCGGGCGAAGGCGTCGGCGTAGCGGCCGACGACGATGGGTTGCAGGGGCACCGCTTCGGTGCGCTGCACGACGACGAACGTCGACCGCGCCGTCGCGGTGTCGCCGTCCACGTCGACGATCGGGTTGAGCACCAGATGCCGTGTGCGAGGCGTATTTCCGTGGTCGGGGAAGCGGCGGGTGGTCTTCGCGAACAAGCCCGCGATCGCCGAGGCGCCCGTCAGGCCCATGAAGGTCCCTCGGCCGAGCAGCGTGCCCACGCCGTCGAAGTCCCCGGCGTCGATCAGCTCGGCATAGCGGTACAGCAGCCGCGTGACTGCGAGCTGATCGGCGACACTCATGCCACCTGCCCCGTGAGCACCGGCAATCCCGGATCGCTCGGCACGTCGAGCGCGGACGGCGCCGCACCGGCCATGATCAGGTGCGCAGCGAACGACGCGATCATCGCGCCGTTGTCCGTGCACAGCCGTGGCCGCGGCACCCGCAGCGTGACACCTGCTGCCGCGCACCGTTCCTCGGCCAGCTCCCGCAGCCGGGAGTTCGCCGCCACCCCGCCCGCGATCAGCAGCGTCGACACCCCGAGGTCGTCGGCGGCCCGCAGCGCCTTGCGCGTCAGCACGTCGGCCACCGCCTCCTGGAAGCCCGCTGCCACGTCGGCCGTCGATGCGTCCGGATTGCGCTCCACGTGCCGCGCGACCGCCGTCTTCAACCCGCTGAAGCTGAAGGCGTACGGGGCGTCCCGAGGCCCGGTCATGCCGCGCGGGAACGCGATCGCGTCGCGATCCCCGGTGCGCGCCAGCTCGTCGAGCGGCCTGCCACCGGGATAGCCGAGCCCCAGCAGCCGGGCCACCTTGTCGTAGGCCTCCCCCGCCGCGTCGTCGACGGTGCTGCCCAGCTCGACGATCGGCTCGCCGAGCGAGCGCACGTGCAACAGGTGGGTGTGCCCACCGCTGACCAGCAGCCCGATGCTCTCCGGCAGCGGCCCGTGTTCGTAGACGTCCGCCGCCAGGTGCCCGCCCAGGTGGTTCACCGCGTAGAACGGCACCTCCCACGCCGCGGCGTACGCCTTCGCCGCGGCCACGCCGACGAGCAACGCGCCCGCCAGTCCGGGCCCGATGGTCGCGGCCACCACGTCGGGCCGCCGCACCCCGGCGGCCTGCAGCGCGCGGCGCATCGTCGGCCCCAGCGCCTCCAGGTGGGCGCGCGAGGCGATCTCGGGCACCACGCCGCCGAACCGCACGTGTTCGTCGACGCTCGAGGCCACCTCGTCGGCCAGCAAGGTGACGGTGCCGTCGTCGTCAAGACGGCAGATGCCGACACCGGTCTCGTCGCAGGAACTCTCGATGGCCAGGATGATCGTCATGACGTGCTCTTCGCTGCTCGGCTTGGATCGCGGCGCATGGTGTACGCGTCGGCCCCGCTGACGCGGTAGTACCGCTTGCGCAGTCCCACGCGGGTGAAGCCCACGCTCTCGTACAGACCGATCGCGGCCGCGTTGTCGGTGCGCACCTCGAGGAACACCGTTCCGCCCTCGGCCACCTCGAGCAGCAGCTCCAGCAGCCGCCGCCCGATGCCGGCGCCCTGGTACGCGGTGTCGACGCCGATGGTGTGCACCTCGTACTCGTAGGGCGGCTTGCGTCCCAGCCGGGTGATGCCCGCGTAGCCGACGAGGGTGCCGTCGACGCGCGCCGCGACGTAGGTGTTGTGCGCGGACTCCACCTCGCGGATGAAGGCGACCGCCGGCCAGGGATCGTCGCCCGGGAACAGCTGGGATTCCAGCTCGGCGCACCGGTCGGCGTCGCCGAGCCGCAACTTCTCGTAGACGACGTTCACCGGGACTGCTCGCTACGCGGCTTGGCGTCGGGGCGCCGCAGGTAGAGCGGGACGAGCGGCTCGGGAGCGACCGACCAGTCGACGGCACGCACCAGGCCCGCGGCCGTCGGGTACGTGGCCGCCTGCCGCGGCAGGTCGAACAGCGCCGCGTGGTCCGGGGACCCGGCCACCGCCGCGGCGTCGGCGACGACGTCGGCGGGCGCGGCCACGTCGGGTCCCCCGGTCCGCACGCCGTCGCGGTAACGCGCCCAGTAGACCTCGCGCCGTCGGGCGTCGGTCACCACCAGGACGTCCCCGACGGTGTCGATGCCGATGGCGTCCAGGCTGCACACGCCGTACACCGGGACGTCGAGGGCGTGGCCGTACGCGGCGGCGGTCGCCATGCCGACCCGCAGCCCGGTGAACGGCCCGGGACCGCACCCCACCACCACCGCATCGAGGTCGGCCATCGCAACGCCCGCGTCGGCCACGGCGTCGAGGACGTTGGGCGTCAGCCGCTCGGCGTGCGCGCGGGCGTCGAGCGTGACGGCCTCCCCGAGCACCTCGACGTCCGGCCCGGTGCGACGCACCACGCCCGCGGTGACGGCGGGGGTGGCGGTATCGATCGCGAGAATCAGCATCAGGGGGTGCTCCAGCGCCACATCGCCGTGCGCACCTCGGTCTCGCCACCGCGTTCCAGCCGCACGTCGAGGTGCCGGTCGGACAGGCGCTCGGCGAGGCCCTCGCCCCACTCGACGACCACCACCGCGTCGTCGAGATCGGTGTCCAGGTCCAGTGAGTCGAGTTCGGCCAACAGGTCGGCGTCGACACCGGCGTGCCCCTCGAGCAGCCGGTACACGTCGACGTGGACGAGCGCCGGCCGGCCGGCATCGCGGGCCGGGTGCACGCGCGCCAGCACGAACGTCGGCGACGTCACGGCCCCCTCGACGTCCATGGCCTGTGCGATTCCTTTGGCCAGCACCGTCTTTCCCGCCCCGAGCGGCCCGGACAGCACGACGACGTCACCGGCGCGCAGCTCCGCCCCGAGGCGTGCCCCGAGGGCGATGGTGTCCTCGGCGGTCGGCAGCTCCGCGGCACCGGAGAAAACCTCACCCATGCCGCACCCGCTGCCGCAGTCGCCGGGTGAGGGCGACGAGCTTCGACGGCGTCGCCCGCTCGACGAGGCGCACCAGCGCGTCGTCGACGATCTCCGGGCGTTCGAGCTGCACCAGATGCCCTGCGCCCGGGACGATCACGAGTTCGCACTTGGGCAGTGCGGCGGCCATAGACGCGGAGTACTCGTCGGGCGTCAGCAGATCCCGGTCGCCGCACAGCACCAGCGTGGGAATGCGCGCCAGCGTGGCGAGCGCCGCGGTCTCGTCGTGCACCTCGAGCGCGTGCAGGAAACCGACGAGCGTCGCGATCGGGGTGTCGTGCATCATGCGCTCGGAGAACGCCACCACGCTCGGGCTGATCTTCTCGTCGCCGTAGGAGGCGGCACGCAGGATGGGGCCGATCACCGAGCGCGCGGCGCCGCGGGTGCGGTGCACGGCACTCGGCGCGTACCGCACCGCGAAGCGGGCCGCCTCCAGCGCCGGGTTGCGCAGGATCTCTCCGAGCGGCGACCGGGCGACGCCCTCGGCGGCCGACGAGATGAGCGCGACGCCGACGATGCGGCTCTTGTACTGCTTGGGGAACTGGCGCGCGTGCGACAGCACCGTCATGCCGCCCATCGAATGCCCGACGAGCACCACCGGGCCGCGCGGCGCCACCACCGCGAGCACGGCCTCGAGGTCCTGGCCGAGCTGCGGCACGGTGAAGGTGTCGGGTGGCGCGTCGCCGGACTGGCCGTGACCACGCTGGTCGTAGAACACCATGCGCACCTGGTCGCCCCACTGCTCACTGAGCCGGGCGCGCTGGAAGTAGAACGCGCCCATGCGCAGGCAGAAACCGTGGGCGAACACGACGGTCAGCGGCGCGTTCTCCGGGCCCACCTCGCGCACCGCCAGCGGCACGCCGTCGGTCGTGGTGACCACGGAGCTGCGATCGGCGTCGAGGAGTTCGAAGTCCTCGTCGCGGTACGGGTCGTCGTCGGTGACCCGCCGGGTCAGCGAGCGAGCCACGGTGTTGCCCGCGAGCCCGCCCACCGCGGCGAGACCTGCGACGCCCGCCAGCCAGCGGGCGTTGCGCAGCCGACCGCGGCGCCGGGGATCGGCCTCGGTCACCGTCCGGTCCCGACGTACACGCGATTGACGCGGCCACGTGGGCTCGTCACCACCTCGTAGTTGATCGTGCCGAGGGTGTCGGCCCAGTCCTGTGCGGTCGGTTCGCCGCGCGCGCCGGAGCCGAACAGCACCGCCTCGTCGCCCTCGGTGACGTCGACCGCGCCCGGACCCAGGTCGACGACGAACTGGTCCATGCAGACCCGCCCCACGCTGGGCCGGCGGCGACCGTTGATCAGCACCTCGAAGCGTCCGCTGAGCGTGCGGAACACCCCGTCGGCGTACCCGATGGGGATCAGCGCCACGGTGGTGTCGCGGTCGGCGATCCAGGTGTGGCCGTAGGAGACCCCGTCGCCGGCCCTGATGGGCCGCACCATGGCGACCGGACAGGTCAGCGTCATCGCCGGGATGAGCCCCATGTCGCCGCGCGCCGGGATCGGCGTCTGCCCGTACACCGCGATACCGGGCCGCACCAGGTCGAAGGCCAGATCCGGCCGCGTCATCGTCGCGGGCGAATTGGCCAGGTGGGCGATCTCGAACTCGACGCCGGCCGCAGCGGCCTCGCTGCGCATTGCCGAGAGTCGTTGCGCCTGACGGTCATTGGTGGGGTTGTCGGGTTCGTCGCCGCAGGCGAGGTGGCTCATGATGCCACGCAGGCGCACCGCTCCCGACGCCGCGGCGCGGGCGAGGTCGTCGAGCATCGTCGCGAACTCCGGTGGGCTCGCGCCGTTGCGGCTCAGCCCGGTGTCGACCTTGACCGTCAACGCCGCCGTGGCTCCGGTGCGCTCGACCGCGTCCAGCAGGTCGGCGAGCTGACGGCGCGAGGACACCGCGATCCCGACGTCGGCCGTCAGCGCCGGGGCGAAGTCGACGCCCGGGGCGTGCAGCCACGCCAGCACCGGACCGGTGAACCCGTCACCGCGCAGGGCGAGCGCCTCGGCGACCGTCGCCACCCCGATCTCCGCCGCCCCGGCGGCCAGCGCCGTGCGGGCGACGGCGGTCGCGCCGTGTCCGTAGCCGTCGGCCTTGACCACCGCCATGACCGCGGCGCCGCCGGCCAGCTCGCGCAGCAGCCGCACGTTGTGGGCGATGGCGTCGAGGTCCACGACCGCCGTGGCGGCATGGGTACCGGTGGCCCGGGTGGTGTGCTCGGTCGTCGTGTGCATGTCGAGTCGAGTATCCCACCCCCGCGCGGCGGCGCCGGGGCGCGACTAGTGGGCGAAGTGCTGCACGTCGTCGAACGTGCCCTGCGGCTGGATCTTGTCCAGCCGGCCGAGCACCTCGATCAGGTCGTCGCGCAGCGACCGCGCGAGGTCGGCGGAGAAGCCCTCGCGCACCACCACGCGCAGCACCGAGACGTTCTCGGCGCCCTCGGGCATGGTGTAGGCGGGCACCTGCCAGCCGTAGGTGCGCAGGCCGGCGGAGATGTCGAACTCGGTGTAGCCCCAGCCGTCGGGCCTGTCTCCGCTCAGCCGGAACGCCACCACCGGAATGGCCGAGCCGTCGGAGATCACCTCGAAGTGGCTGCTCTTCTCCAGTTCGTCGGCCAGCCAGCGCGCCGTGGACGACAGACAACCCATGACCTGCCCGTAGCCGGCGCGGCCCATGCGCAGGAAGTTGTAGTACTGCCCCACCACCTGGTTGCCGGGCCGGGAGAAGTTCAGCGTGAACGTCGGCATGTCACCGCCGAGGTAGTTGACCCGGAACACCAGGTCCTCGGGCAGGCAGTCGGCGTTGCGCCACACCACGAAACCGATGCCCGGGTAGGTCAGGCCGTACTTGTGGCCGCTGACGTTGATCGACGCCACGCGCGGCAATCGGAAGTCCCAGGTGACGTCGGGGTGCAAAAACGGCACCACGAAGCCGCCACTCGCCGCGTCGACGTGCACCGGCACGTCGAGGCCCTTGTCGGCGGCGAGGCGGTCGAGCGCCGCGCAGATCTCGGCGATCGGCTCGAGTTCGCCGGTGTAGGTGGTGCCCAGGATCGCGACGACTCCGATGGTGTCCTCGTCGACGTGCTCGAGTACCTGCTCCGGGGTGATGGTGTAGCGGCCCTCGGCCATCGGCAGGTAGCGCGGTTCCACCTCGAAGTACCGGCAGAACTTCTCCCACACCACCTGCACGTTGGACCCCATCACCAGGTTCGGCGTGCGGGACTTCCAGCCGTTGCCGTCGGTGCCGCCGACGCGTTCCTTCCACCGCCACTTCAGGGCGAGGCCGCCGAGCATGACGGCCTCCCTGGAGCCGATGGTGGAGACGCCCACGGCGCTCGATGGATCGTCGTCGCGCAGGTTCTCGGCGTGGAAGAGATCGGCCACCATGCAGACGCAGCGCTGCTCGATGGCCGCCGTCGCCGGGTACTCGTCCTTGTCGATCATGTTCTTGTCGAAGGTCTCGGCCATCAACTTCTCGGCCTCGGGATCCATCCACGTGGTGACGAAGGTGGCGAGGTTGAGCCGCGAACTGCCGTCCAGCATCAGCTCGTCGTGGATGAACCGGTAGGCCGCCGCGGGTTCCATCGGTTCGTCCGGCAGCCGCAGCGACGGCACCGGGGCGTTGAACACCCTGCCGGTGTAGGCCGGGCTGATCGACGGCGACGGGTGGTTGACGTGCGGCATCTATGGCTCCTGGAGGTGGGCGACGGCGGATCGGATGTGGTGCAGGATGCGCGACGCCGACGTGGGCGCCGCAGCCGGACCGGGATCGGCGGCGGCCAGCCCGGCGGCGCGAGCGTGCACGAACGCCGCCGTCGCCGCGGCCTCACCGGGCGGCAGACCCGCCGCGAGCAGGCTGCCGATCATGCCGGACAGCACGTCGCCGGATCCGGCCGTGGCGGCCCAGGACTGCCCGGCCCGGTTGACGTACACCGTGCCGCCGCCCGGCTCGGCGATGACCGTCACGTTGCCCTTCAGCAGCACGGTGGCGCCGAACGCGTCGGCCAGTGAGCGGGTCGCGCCGACGCGGTCGTCGCCGGGCGGATGTCCGGCGAGCCGGGCGAATTCGCCGGCGTGCGGGGTGAGCACGGTGGGTGCTGACCGGTTCGCGACGAGGACGGGATGGGCGGACAGGATGGTGAGCGCGTCGGCGTCGACGATGACCGGCAGATCCGTGCCCAGCACGAATGACAGGGCAGCCGCGCCGGTCTCGTCGGTGCCGATGCCGGGGCCGACCACCCAGGCCTGCACGCGTCCCGCGTCCTGCACCGACGGGGTCGCGATCACCTCGGGCCAGTGCGAAACCACCTCCGCCGCTGCAGTTCCGGCATAGCGGACCATGCCGGACGTCGCGGCGACCGCCGCACCGGTGCAGAGGATGGCCGCACCGGGATAGGTGGCCGAGCCCGCGAGGATGCCGGTGACGCCCTGGCTGTACTTGTCGTCACGGGCACCCGGGATGGGCCACCGCGCCGCCGCGTCCGGCGCCTCTAGCGACCGCACGTCGGCATCCGGGAGGTCGAGCCCGATGTCGATGAGTTCCACGCGGCCGCACTCGCCCAGCGCGTGCACCGGCTTGTAGCCGCCGAAGGTCACCGTCAACGTCGCTTCGACGTGCGGGCCGTCCGCGACGCCGGTGTGAACGTCCAGGCCGCTCGGCAGGTCGACGGCCACGACGGGGATGCCGCGTTCGGCGACGTCGGCGAACAGCTCGGCGGCGCCGGGCCGCAACGGCCCGCTCGCGGAGATGCCCACGACGCCGTCGACGACGAGTTGCGTTGCCGCGGGGACGTTCTCGACGATGCGCCCACCGGCCCGCCGGAAGGCGGCGAGGGCGGCGCCGTGCACGCGGTCCGGATTCAGCAGGACGGCGGTGGCCGCCGCTCCGCGCCGACGCAGGAACGTGGCGGCCCACAGGGCGTCGCCACCGTTGTCACCCGAGCCGACCACGGCGCACACGTGCGCTCCGGCGATCCGCCCGAGTTCCCGGGCGATCGCGACGGCTAGGCCGTAGGCGGCACGCCGCATGAGGGCACCGTCGGGTAGGGCGGCCAGCAGCGGCGCCTCGGCGTCGCGGATGGCGTCAGCGCCGTAGTAGTGCCGCATCCCGCCCAGGATTCCATGCCGCGGCACGCCGGCGGTGGCCGACGGGGAAACTCACAGCTCAGCTGCCGCGGTTCTCGCCCAGTTCCTCGACGATCGGGTTCACCGGCGGCAGGTCCTTGCCGCTCTGCGCCAGCCCGGTCTTGTCGGGGAGCGTGCCCGCCTGCGCCTTCTCCGCCTCGCTGAGCCCGTCGTCGTGGGTTACCGAGGCCAGCACCTCGTCGACGTTCTGGTACTCCTCGGCGGGGATGGCACGTAGCGCTCCCAGGGTGTCCTGGTCGGCGCCGTTGCGGTCGGCCGCGGCGAGCAGTGCGTCCTTGTCGGCGGGGAAGGCGACGTCGTTCAGGCTCTCCTCGACGCGGCTGCGGCTGGTGGAGGCGGGCATGCGGTTCCTCTCGGGTCGGCGGTACCGGGGTGGCATGCCCCGTCGCCGACGACTGAAACCCCGTCGGTCAGGTGCGCGAGGCGGTGCGGCCGTAGTGCCGGCGCGCCTTCATCCGATTGCCGCAGACCTCCATGGAGCACCATCGCGCGGTGCCGGCGCGGCTGCGGTCGAGCAGGAAGAGGTGGCATTCGTCGTTGGCGCACGGCCGTAGCCGACCGGGCTGGGTGGCAGCCAGCTCGCCCCACGCGAGCACCATGTGGGCCGCCCAGCCGGCGTCCAACCGCCACTGCACGCCGTCACTGCTCAGTGCGGGGCGCTGCACGACGCCGTCGAGGTAGTCGCCGAGTGAGGTGGGCACCGCCTCGCCGCGCACCACCTGCTGCAGCGCGTCGCGGAGCCGGCGCGCGGCGCCGACGCCCAGTTCGGCACCACCGTGCGCGCGTAGCCACGCGCCGTCGAGCGTCTCCGTCGCCCGGCCGTCCACCACGGGCGTGGTGTTCAGCAGGGCCACCAGCACGTCGACGTCGTCCGGGATGCCTGCGGTCATGCTAACCACCATAGACCACTTGACAGGTTAGGCACATGGGCGTTGACTCTGGACTAACCACATCGCCCACTCGAAGGAGTTAGAGATGACCGTTCACCACCGCTACGCCGAGGTGCTGGGGCGCCGGATGTTCTACCGCGAGGCCGGCTCACCGACGGCGCCGACGGTCGTCCTCCTGCACGGCACTCCGGCCAGCTCGCACATGTACCGCCACCTCGTTCCGGCGCTCGCCGACCGCTACCGGGTCATCGCGCCGGACTACCCGGGCTTCGGTCACTCCGACGTGCCGGGTACCGACGAGTTCGACTACACCTTCGACACGCTGGCCGATCACGTCGACGCGCTACTCGAGCAGCTCGGCGCCGACCGTTACGCGCTCTATGTGCAGGACTACGGCGCACCGGTGGGCTGGCGACTGGCGCTGCGCCATCCCGAGCGCATCGCCGCCATCGTCACGCAGAACGGCAATGCCTACGTCGAGGGCTTCGTCGGCGACGCGATGGAACCGCTGTTCGCCTACGGCCGCGACCGCACCGAGGCCAACGCCGCGGCGCTGCGCGACCTCATCAGCCCCGAGGGGCTCAAATGGCAGTTTACGCACGGGGTTTCGGACCCGACGGTCGTTGACCCCGACGCGTGGGTCAACGCCAACGCCGCGGTCGCGTCGACGCCGGAGCGCGTCGCCGCCCAGCTCGAACTGTTCGCCGACTACTCCTCCAACGTCGACCTTTACCCCACCGTGCACGAGTACTTCCGCACGTCCGGCGTGCCACTGCTCGCGGTGTGGGGCCGCGGCGATGAGATCTTCGGGCCCGACGGCGCGCTGGCGTTCGCCCGCGACCTCCCGAACGCCCAGATCAACCTGCTCGACGGCGGACACTTCCTGCTGGAGAGCCAGCTCGACGCCGTGGTGGCCCTGATGCGCCCATTCCTGGCGGCACACCTGTCCTGACCGCCTCACACCGCGCGGTGGCACACCGCTTCCAGGTCGACGCCGTCGGGATCGAGGACGAAGGCGCCGTAGTAGTCGTCGTGATACTCGGGATGTACGGCAGGCGCCAGCTTTCCCCGGGCACCGTGCCGCAGCGCGGCGTCGTAGAACGTCTGGACCGTCGCCCGATCCGGCGCTGTGAACGCCAGGTGCATGCCGCTCCCGACCCGACCGTCGGCCACGAGCCAGAAGAACGGCTTGGGATGGACGCCGAAGGCCACCATGGGCAGCTGGTCGGCGTGGGGGTCGGCCGGTACCTCGAGCAACCTGTCGATGCCGAGGGTGGCCAGCACGGGTTCGTAGAAGGCGACCGACCGGTCGAGGTCCGGCACGGCGATGTTCAGGTGGTCGATGCGGGAACCGGTGAAGTCGGGCATGTAGCCTCCCCTTCATCAGTGCACGAGTAAGTATCTGCATCATGCAGATACTTACTGAAGCAGTCAAAGGGTGGCCGGTGGGCGGACGGGACGCGAGGCGCGATGCGATCGAGGCGTTGGCGGGTTGGCAGGTGCTGGTGGCGCAGTTCAACGATCTGGTGGCGCGGTCACTCGGCGTGACGCCGACCGAGACGCACTGTCTCTACGTGCTGAGCCGGTTCGGCCCCTCGTCACCGAGCGAACTGGCCCGACGCATCAATTTGACCAGCGGCGCGACCTCTCGAATGCTCGACCGGTTGCTCGCCGCGGGTTACATCACCCGCAACCCCGACCCGCGCGACCGCCGCCGGGTGGTCATCACTCCGGCCGGCGACGGCATCGACCGGATCGGCTCGCTGTACGAGCCACTCAATGCCGAACTCGCAGCACTGCTCTCAGAGTTCGACGACGACGCACTGGCCGCGCTGGCCGGCTTCGCCCGGGCCGCCGAGGCCGCGACCGAACGTCACATCCAGGCGCTGTGAGGCGCTACTCGACGGTGACGGATTTGGCGAGGTTGCGGGGTTTGTCGACGTCGTAGCCGCGGGCTTGGGCGACGCCGGCGGCGAACACCTGCAGCGGGATCGTCGACAGCAGCGGCTGGAACAGCGTGGAGACCGCGGGGATCTCGATGAGGTGATCGGCGTAGGGCGCGACGGTGTCGTCGCCCTCCTCGGCGATGACGATCGTGACCGCGCCGCGGGCCTGGATCTCGCGGATGTTGCTCAGCAGCTTGGAGTGCAGCGTCGCGGCGTTCTTGGGCGAGGGCATCACGACGATCACCGGCAGGTCGTCCTCGATGAGCGCGATCGGGCCGTGCTTGAGTTCACCGGCCGCGAAGCCCTCGGCGTGCATGTACGCCAACTCCTTGAGCTTGAGCGCACCCTCCAGTGCCACCGGGTAGCCGACGTGACGGCCCAGGAACAGCACCGTCGACGACGAGGCGAAGCGGTGCGCCAGGTCGGTCACCGGGCCCATGCACCCCAGCACCTGCTCGACGCGGCCCGACATCGACTCCAGCTCGTGGTACTCGCGGGCCACCTCGTCGGGGTACTTGGTGCCCCGCGCCTGCGCCAACGCCAAACCCACCAGGTAGTTCGCCGCGACCTGCGCGAGGAACGTCTTGGTCGACGCCACGCCGATCTCCGGCCCGGCGCGGGTGTAGAGCACCGCGTCGGCCTCGCGCGGGATCTGGCTGCCGTTGGTGTTGCAGATCGCCAACACCTTGGCCTTCTGCTCCTTGGCGTGCCGCACGGCCTCCAAGGTGTCGGCGGTCTCGCCGGACTGGCTGATGGCGATCACCAGCGTGCTGCGGTCCAGCACCGGGTCGCGGTAGCGGAACTCGCTGGCCAGCTCGACCTCCACCGGCAGCCGCGTCCAGTGCTCGATGGCGTACTTGGCCAACAACCCGGAGTGATACGCCGTGCCGCACGCGACGATGAACACCTTGTCGATCTCGCGCAGCTCCTGATCGGAGAGGCGCTGCTCGTCGAGCACGATGCGCCCGTCGGCGAAGTGACCCAGCAGGGTGTCGGCCACCGCCGTCGGCTGCTCGGCGATCTCCTTGAGCATGAAGTACTCGAAGCCGCCCTTCTCGGCGGCCGAGAGGTCCCAGTCGATGTGGAACGGGCGGGCACGATCGGAGGCGTCGTTGCCGGCGAAGTCGGTGATCCGATAGCCCTCGGCGGTGATCACCACGGCCTGATCCTGACCGAGTTCCACCGCCTCGCGGGTGTGCTCGATGAACGCCGCGACGTCCGAGCCGATGAACATCTCACCGTCACCGACACCGACCACCAGCGGCGTGGAGCGCCGCGCGGCGACGATCGTGCCGGGATCCTCGGCGTTGGCGAACACCAGCGTGAAGTGGCCCTCCAGCCGCGGCAGCACCGCCATCACCGAGCCGACGAAATCACCCGCGCACGGGCCGTGGTGGTACTGCCAGGACACCAAGTGCACCGCCACCTCGGTGTCGGTGTCACTGGCGAACTCGACGCCGGTGGCCTCCAGCTCGGCGCGCAGCGCCGCGAAGTTCTCGATGATGCCGTTGTGAACCACCGCGATCTTGCCCGCCGCGTCGCGGTGCGGATGCGCATTGCGGTCGGTCGGCCTGCCGTGGGTGGCCCAGCGGGTGTGCCCTACGCCGGTGCTGCCGACCAGCGCGTCGGCGTCCGCCGCGGCGAGGGTCTCCTCCAGGTTGGCCAGTCGTCCGGCGCGCCGCTCGACGGTCAGTCCGCCATGGCCGTCCAGCAGGGCGACGCCCGACGAGTCGTAGCCGCGGTACTCCATCCGGCGCAGCGCGTCGACGACGATGTCGCGGGCAGGGCGCTGCCCGACGTAGCCGACGATTCCACACACGCGCTCAAGGGTAGTGCAGGCACCGCGTCTCGCCCGACTCCTGCACGTGAGCGCACTCGGCAGCTCTCGACCCCGGCCGTGGGATAGGTTCATCGCGTGGCCAAGACCAAGAAGCTGTTCGCTTCCTTGACCAAGCGCGGCCCGCACCGCGTCCTGCGCGGTGACCTGGCCTTCGCGGGTCTGCCCGGTGTGCTGTACACCCCGGAGAGCGGCATGAACCTGCCCGCCGTCGCGTTCGGGCACGACTGGCTGGCGCACGGCGGCCGGTATTCCGGCCTGCTGGAGCACCTGGCGTCCTGGGGCATCGTCGCGGCGGCGCCAACCACCGAACAGGGCGTCGCGCCCTCGGTGCTCAACCTGGCGTTCGACCTGGGAAGCGCGCTCGACGTCGCCTCCGGCGTGCGCCTGGGCACCGGCAAGATCAGCGTGCACCCCACCAAACTCGGCGTCGCTGGTCACGGCTTCGGCGGATCGGCCGCCGTCTTCGCCGCGGCCGGGATGCCCGACCGGGTCCGGGCCGTCGCCGCACTGTTCCCGTCGGTGAGCAGTCCCCCGGCCATCCGGCCCGCCGCCGGCCTGCAGGTGCCCGGCCTCATCCTGTCCGACCCCGGCGACCCGGCGTCGCTGCGGTCCAACGCCGTCGAACTCGCCCGGGTGTGGCGGCCCGCCACGCTGCGCGCGGTGACGAAGGTCAAGGCCGGCGGGCTCATCGAGGGACGCCGGCTGGGCCGCGTCGTCGGATTGCCCGGCGCGCACCGCGGGACGCAGAGGATCGTCCGCGCGCTGCTCACGGGGTACTTGCTGCACGAGCTGGCCGGCGACAAGACCTACCGCGACTTCGCCGACCCCGACGCCGTGCTGCCCAGGACCGAGATCCTCGACCCCTTCGCCGACGATCCCGTCGCGCTGGAGAACAAGGTGGTCGCGCTCCTCAAGCCGTGACGGGCGCCCCAGCGCCCAACCAACTGGTTGATCAGCCGTGCTATAACACTTCCATGCGCACCGGCATCTTCCTCAGCTACGCGGGCGGTTTCCGTGAGGCCGCCGACCAGGTCGTCGAGTTCGAGAAGGCCGGCGTCGCATCGCCCTGGTCGCCGAGGCCTACTCCTACGACGCCGTCAGCCAGCTCGGCTACCTGGCGGCCAAGACCTCCACGATCGAACTCGCCTCCGGCGTCGTGCCGATCTACACCCGGACCCCCGCCCTGATGGCGATGACGGCCGCCGGGCTCGACTACGTGTCCGACGGCCGGTTCCGTCTCGGGCTGGGGACGTCGGGGCCGCAGGTGGTGGAGGGTTTCCACGGTGTCCCCTTCGACGCGCCGCTGGGCCGGACCCGCGAGGTCGTCGACATCTGCCGCCGGGTGTGGCGGCGGGAGAACCTCGACTTCGCAGGCAAGCACTACCAGGTGCCGCTGCCCGCCGACCGCGGCACCGGGCTCGGCAAGTCGCTGCACCTCATCAATCATCCGGTGCGCGAACGCATTCCGATCACCATCGCCGCGCTGGGGCCCAAGAACGTGCAACTGACCGCGGAGATCGCCGAGGGCTGGCAGCCGGTGTTCTTCCTGCCGGAGAAGGCCGACGAGGTGTGGGGCGACGCGCTGCGCGCCGGCTCCGCCAAGCGCGACCCCGCCCTGGGCCCGCTCGAGGTGTTCGTGTCGGCGACCCTGGCCATCGGCGACGACGTCGACGACCGGCTGGCGTGGGCCAAACCCCAACTGGCGCTGTACATCGGCGGCATGGGCGCGCGCGGCAAGAACTTCTACCACAGCCTGGCCACCCGGTACGGCTACGGCGAGGTCGCCGACCGCATCCAGGATCTCTACCTCGCCGGCAAGAAGGCCGAGGCGATCGACGCCGTGCCGGACGACCTGGTGCGTAGCGTCTCGCTGGTCGGACCGCGCGGCTTCGTCGCAGAACGCCTCGCGGCCTTCGCCGCGGCGGGCGTGACGACGATGCTGGTGCATCCGATGGGCGTCGACGCCGACGAACAGCGGCGCTACGTCGAGGAACTGGTTGCGCTGGCCCACTAGCGGTCGAAGGTGACGCTGGTCTCCTTGCTTTGGGGCGCGGCCAGGGTCTCCGTTACAGTGGTCACAGCGGCAACGTCTGTTCTGCCTCTTGCCGCTTCTTTCTCGTTCATACCGAGCGCCGCGGGAGAAGCCCGCGCCGGGCAGAACGACCACGCGAACTTCGAAAGTCGAATCACTTCATGCCTTCATTCGCCGACCTCGGGCTGCCCGAGGCCGTCACTTCCGCGCTCGCTGCCAAGGGCATCGAGCAAGCGTTCCCCATCCAGGCCGCCACGCTGCCCGACTCGCTCGCCGGCCGTGACGTGCTGGGCCGCGGCCGTACCGGCTCCGGCAAGACCTACGCCTTCCTGCTGCCGGTCGTCGCGCGGCTGTCCGCCAACCGCCGCACGCCGGTGTCGCGCAAGCCGCGCGCACTGATCCTCGCCCCCACCCGTGAACTCGCCACCCAGATCGAGGCGTCGCTCGCCCCGCTGGCTGCGGCCACCGGCCTGTCGTCGGTCACGGTGTTCGGCGGGGTGGGCGCCCAGCCGCAGATCGACAAGCTGCGCAGGGGCGTCGACGTCGTGATCGCCTGCCCCGGCCGGCTCGAGGACCACGTGCAGTCCGGCCACGCCGACCTCTCGGCCGTCGAGATCACCGTGCTCGACGAGGCCGACCACATGGCCGACCTCGGCTTCCTGCCGCCGGTCAAGCGTCTGCTCGACCGCACCCCGCGCGACTGCCAGCGACTGCTGTTCTCCGCCACCCTCGACGGCGGCGTCGACGTCCTCGTCAAGCGGTACCTGCACGACCCGATCGTGCACAGCGTCGACTCCGAGCAGTCGCCGGTCGCCGCCATGGTGCACCACGTGCTGCACGTCGACGGTGCCGCGCGCTTCGACGTCCTCGCCGACCTCGCCGCGTCGCCGGGCCGCACCATCGTGTTCGCCCGCACCAAGTACGGCGCCAAGGGCCTTGCACGCAAGCTCAATTCGCGCGGCGTGCCCGCCGTCGAGCTGCACGGCAACCTGTCGCAGAACGCCCGGACGCGCAACCTCGGCGCCTTCTCCGACGGCACCGCCGCGGTGCTGGTGGCCACCGACATCGCCGCGCGCGGCATCCACGTCGACGACGTCAACCTCGTCGTGCACGCCGATCCGCCGGTGGAGCACAAGGCCTACCTGCACCGCTCGGGCCGCACCGCCCGTGCCGGCTCGGACGGCACCGTCGTCACCCTGATGCTCGACGACCAGGTCTCCGACGTGCGCGCCCTGACCCGCAAGGCCGGCGTCAAGCCGACCATCACCAAGTTCAGCGGCGCCTCGCACCCCGTGCTGCAGGAGATCGCCCCCGGTGAGCGCGTCTTCAGCGGCGCCATCGCGCTGGAGACCCCCGCCGAGCCGAAGGCCCAGCAGCCGTCCGGCAACCGGCCCCGTCGTTCCGGTCGGCCGCGCAACGGCTCCGGTCGCGGACATGCGCCGGGCGGCAACGCCGGTGGCGGCTCGCAGGGCCGCCGCGGCGGCAGTGGCTCGCGCCAGTCCCGCGGCAGGCAGCAGACCTCCGGCCGCTAGACGAGCAGGGTGCCGCCGTCGACCACGAGAACGGTGCCGGTACCGAACGTCTGCTCCATGCAGTACACGTAGGCCAGCGCTGCGTCGGTGACGTCACCGACGCGGCGCAACGGCAGCTCCCGCTCCGCTCGGGCGAACATCTCGTCCCGTGCGTCGGCGTCGAGCGCGTCCCACAGCGGTGTGCGGACCACGCCCGGCGCGACGGCGTTGACGCGTATCGGGGCGAGTTCGAAGGCCAGTGCCGTCGTCGCGGCGTTCATCGCGCCGCAGACGCTGACCGGAAGAACGCCGAAACCCGGTGTATGCGCTGCGGTTCCGGACGTCAACGTGATCGACCCGCCAGCAGAGACGTGCGGGGCGAACGTCCGGACCGCGTTCAGGGCCCCCACGAAGCGGGTCCCGAAGAACGCCGCCACCCGGTCGCCCGACAGCTCGGACAGCCGCGTGAACTGCAACGGATCCCCCGCGGTGAAAACGACGTGGTCCACGTCGCCGATGCGCTCGGCGGCCGACGCGAGCGCCGCGTCGTCGAGCAGGTCGACGGTGAGGCCGACGGCGCCCGAGGGCAGTGTCTCGAGTGCGCGGTCGACACTGGCCTGCCTGCGCGATGCGACGATCGGCACGGCACCGCGCTCAGCGGCGAGTTGGGCGACGGCCAGCCCGATGCCGGATGTGCCGCCGATGACGAGGACGCGGGAGTTCTGCAGGCTCATGACACCAGCGTCGCCCGGTGGCCGTCCCTCCGTCCAAGACCCTTTCCGTCTCTCGGCGATACCCTGTGGGTATGGCCGCCGATCTGGACCTGCGCAAGCTGCGCTACTTCGTCGCGGTTGCCGAGGAACTGCACTTCGGCCGCGCCGCCGCGCGGCTGCACATCGCACAACCCGTCCTGTCCCGGCAGATCCGGACGTTCGAGCGGGAACTCGGTGTGCCGCTGTTCGACCGCGGCTCGCGCGGCACCACGCTGACCGCCGAGGGCCGGCAATTGCTCGCGGACGGGCGGTTCCTGCTGGCCGAGGCCACCGGCGTGCAGCAGCGACTCGGCCGCCTGGCCGGGCCGCTGCGCACGATCACCGTGGGTGTGCTCCCGGGTCTGCTCGCGACACCCGCGGTGCGCGCCTACGAAGCCGGCGCGCCGGGTCGGCGGGCCCGGGTGGTGCAGGTCGGGTGGGGCGACCAGGTGCAGGCCGTGCACCGCGGTGACGTCGACGTCGTCTATGCGCGCGAGCCGTTCGACCACCGCGGGCTCGCCGCCTCCGCACTGCTCGAGGAACCCCGCGACGCACTGCTCTCGAGCGCAGACCCGCTGGCCGGGCGGACGTCGCTGCGGCTCGCCGACCTCGCCGACCGGCGTCTGCTGCAGGATCCCGCCACGGTGCCGGAGTGGTACGCGGTGGCGACCCCGGCGCAGCGGCGGGCCTCGGCGACGACGTCGGTGTCCACCGTCGAGGAGAAGCTCGAACTGGCCGCTGCCGGTGCGGGATTCGCGGTGCTGCCGCGGTCGACGACGCGGTTCTATCACCGTCCCGACGTCCGGGTGATCCCGATCGACGACGTCGAGCCCAGCCGGGTGATGCTGATCTGGGACGCCATGACCTCCGATGCGGACCGCGACGCGTTCATCGCGGTGGCGCTCGCCTGCGGCGATCAGTGCCTCTGACTCACTGACCCACCCGCGGTAGCTCCTCGGCCGCGATCTCGCACGCCGTCGGCGCCGCAGGCACGCCGTCCGCGGCAGCCTGCGGCGGCGCGGGAAGCGGTGTGGGCGGCAGGGTTTCGGCGGTGTCGGGAGCGGGCGGCGGGTCGGCGACGGCGTCGGGCGCCGGTGGCTCATGGGGCGCGTCCTCCCCCTCGTCGGGGGCGTCCTCCCCCTCGTCGGGCGCGTCCTCCCCCTCGTCGGGCACGTCCTCGTCTTCCTCGTCGCTGGGCTCGTCGTCTTCGTCGTGGACCGTTGCCTCCAGGTCCGGCTCCTCCAGGTCCGGCGGCTCCACGTCCTCCAGGTCGGGCGACTCGAGTCCCGCGCCGGGCTGCCCGCCGGCCCCGAGCAGACTCCCGATGACGTCGGCGACCTGCTGCCCGATGCCGCTCAACCCACCGAGTCCGCCCATCCCCGACCCGCTTCCGAGACCGGAACCACCACCGAGACCGGATCCACCGCCGAGACCCGCCGCGCTGCCCAAGCCCGGCGTCTCGCCGCCGGCGGGAGCGCCCACGGGCCCGGACTCCAGCCGCGCGATCGCCGCGTCGAAGGCCGATTCGATCCGCGCGAACGACGCCTGCATCTCGGCGAGCAGATCGGCACCGACGTCGCTGTCGACGAACGGCTTGACCTGCTGGTCCACCAGCTCGCTGGCCGCGGCCAGGTCGCCGGCCCCGGTCGTCACGGTCCGCGCCGCGTCGAGCCACTCCTGCCGCCGCCCCGCCGGGCGGTCGTCGACGTCGAGGACGGCATCCACCTTGGCGTCCACGGCCGACCACAGTTCCTCGCGCAGCGTCGCAGCGGCGTCGGCGGCCTGCTGCAGGGCGTCGCGCACCGCGGTGGCGGCGATCTGCTGCCCGGCCAGCGCGTCGTGCGCGGCCACCGCACCGTCACCCGACCACGCGGACTGCAGCCGATCGGCCAGCACACCCTGCCGGCGCACCGCATCGTCCACCTCGACGGCGGCCGATGACAGTGCCATCGAATCCGCCTGCAATGCATTCAGATTCATGCCGGCTTCGGTGTCGTACCACTCGCGGAGCGCTGCGTCGCTCGGGCAGCCGTGCCCGAGGTTCCGGCACGCGGCGAGGTAGCTGCCGGTGTTGTCGATGCCGGGCTGGCCCTGCGCCAGCCGGCCGGTCACGTCGGCCACCCGTCAGCCCAACCGGTGCGCCGCGTCGGCGTCGGCGCGGGCGTAACGGCCGGCCGAGGTGCGCAGCGCGGACGCCACCTGCGCCGCATCGTCGGACCAGCGGCGCAGCGCGTCGTCGAGCATCCCCGTCGCCGCGCGGAAGCGGTCACCGCGCGCCGCGTGCGCGCGGCCGGCGGTGGTCCCGTCGAAGGCGAGCCCGGCCAGATGCCGCCGTGCGGCGGTCACCGACGCGGCGACGGCGTCGAACCCGTGGGCGACGTCGTGCAGTACCGCGACGTCGACGCGCGCGGGCAGCGGAGCAGAGGGTCCCATGTAGAGGTTGGACGCAGTCCGACCCCGTTCGGTTCCCCTGCGGTCAGCTTTGTTCGCTCACCGATTCGGCGACGCGGGCGGCTACCAGGCGCGCGGTGTCCTCATCGGCGGCCTCCACCATGACCCGCACGACTTCCTCGGTTCCCGAAGGACGCAACAGGATTCGGCCGCTGTCACCGAGCTTGGCCTTCGCATCGGCGACGGCCGTGCGCACCGACGGCGCCTCGGCGACGGTCGCCTTGTCGGCCACTGCGACGTTGATGAGCACCTGCGGCAGTGTCCGCATCGGCCCGGCGAGGTCGGCGAGGGACCGGCCGGTCTGCGCCATCCGGGACAGCAGCCGCAGACCCGTGACGATGCCGTCGCCGGTGGTCCCGAATTCGGGCAGCACGACATGCCCGGACTGCTCGCCGCCGAGGGCGTATCCGCCGGCCCGCAGCTCCTCGAGCACGTAGCGATCGCCGACGCTGGTCGTGCGCACCACGATGCCGGCGTCCCGCATCGCCAGGTGCAGGCCCAGGTTGCTCATCACCGTCGCGACCAGCGTGTCCGAGACGAGTTCGCCGGCCTCGTGCATCGCGAGCGCGAGGATGACCATGATGGCGTCGCCGTCGACGGCGTTGCCGTCCGCGTCGACCGCCAGGCAGCGGTCGGCATCGCCGTCGTGCGCCAGGCCGAGGTCCGCGCCGTGGGTGCGGACCGCCTCCTGCAGCACCTCCATGTGCGTCGAGCCGCAGCCGTCGTTGATGTTGAGCCCGTTGGGTTCGGCGTTGATCGCGATGACGTGGGCGCCGGCAGCGCGGTAGGCCGACGGCGCGGCATGCGACGCGGCGCCGTGCGCACAGTCGACCACGACGGTCAGTCCGTCGGCACGGTGGGTGACGGCCTTCGCGGCGTGGACCAGGTAGCGGTCCAGCGCGTCCTGCGCGTCGAGCACGCGGCCGATCCCCGCGCCGACCGGCCGGGTCGCGGGACCGGTGCGGACGAGGTCTTCGATGCGGTCCTCGGTGGCATCGTCGAGCTTGTGCCCGCCGTGGCCGAAGATCTTGATGCCGTTGTCCGGCATGGGATTGTGCGACGCGGAGATCATCACGCCGAACTCGGCGTCGTAGGCCTGGGTCAGGAACGCGACGGCCGGGGTGGGCAGCACGCCGACGCGCAAGGCGTCGACGCCCTCACTGGTGAGGCCGGCGATGACGGCGGCCTCCAGCATCTCGCCGCTGGCTCGCGGGTCCCGTCCGACGACGGCCACCCGGCGGGGGCGCCCCGACGTGCCGAGCCGCGCGGCGGCCGATCCCAGCGCCAGCGCGAGTTCCGCGGTGAGGTCCCGGTTGGCGACGCCGCGGACGCCGTCGGTGCCGAACAGTCGAGCCATGCGTGCCTCTCCTAGAAACACCACGAGCAGTGCGCCACCGACGATTCGGTAGCGCACTGCTCGGAGTGAACAGCGATGTGCAGATCAGCGCTTGCTGTACTGAGGCGCCTTGCGGGCCTTCTTCAGACCGTACTTCTTGCGCTCGATGGCACGCGGGTCACGCGTGAGGAAGCCGGCCTTCTTCAGCGCCGGACGGTCCTCGGGCTGCAGCACGATCAGTGCACGCGCGATGGCGAGGCGCAGCGCGCCGGCCTGCCCGGAGGGGCCGCCACCGTCGAGGTGGGCGTAGATGTCCACCGTGTCGACGCGGTCGACGGTCACCAGCGGCGCCTTGATGAGCTGCTGGTGCACCTTGTTCGGGAAGTAGTCCTCCAGCGAACGGCCGTCGAGTTCGAACTTGCCGGTGCCGGGCACCAGGCGCACCCGCACCACGGCCTCCTTGCGGCGGCCGACGGTCTGGATGGGACGGTCGATGTAGACGGGCTCGCGGACGGCGGCTTCGTCGTCGGCGTAGGTCTCGGTCACCTCGGCCGGAGCCTCGGTCACGTCGGCCTCGGGGGTATCGGTCACGTCGATCTCGGTCACTGCGCCACCTGCTTGATCTCGAACGGAATCGGCTGCTGCGCGGCGTGCGGATGCGTCGGGCCCGCGTAGACCTTCAGCTTCTTCTGCACCTGCCGGCTGAGCTTGGTGTGCGGCAGCATCCCGACGATGGCGTTCTCGACGACGCGGGTCGGGTGCTTGAGCAGCAGCTCGCCGATCGTGCGCCGACGCAGACCACCGGGGTAACCCGAGTGGCGGTAGGCGAACTTCTTGGTGAGCTTGTCGCCACCGATGGCGACCTTCTCGGCGTTGACGATGATGACGAAGTCGCCACCGTCGACATTGGGCGTGAACGTCGGCTTGTGCTTGCCGCGGAGCAGCTTGGCTGCTTCGACGGCGAGCCGGCCGAGCACCACGTCCGTGGCGTCGATGACGTACCACGACCGCGTGGTGTCACCCGCCTTCGGCGTGTACGTAGGCACAGCGCTACCTGTCTTTCTCTCGGGTTGGGTCCCGGGGTGAGCCGGGGGCCGGTCTGACGTGCGCTTCGGGTGTGCCTCGGCGACCGGCGTGGACCCGAGGCGACCGTCGACCCGAGGGCCTGCGCACGCCAACGTGGCAGCTTACCCGGGGTCGTCAGCGCAGGTCAAAACGCGCGTCGCCGGGGATCTCGAGGCGCGAGGTGTCCTTGAGATCGACCCCGGACCGGCCCAGGCGCAGCGCCCCGCCCAGCAGGCCCGCCGCGATCCGTGCGGCCTCGCCGTAGCCGAGCCCGCCGGGCGGGTGGATGTTGGAGATGCAGTTGCGGTCGGCGTCGGTGCGTCCGACCCGCGGCAGATGGGTCAGGTAGATGCCGAGACTGTCGACCACGCTGAGCCCCGGCCGCTCGCCGATGACGACCAGCACCGTGCGCACGCCCATCGCCTCGGCGACGTGGTCACCGAGCGCCACCCGGGCCTGCGTCGCGATCACCGGCGGCGCCAGCCCGTACCGGGGGCCGAGGTGTTCGGCGAGCGCGGCGAGCAGGCCGGGCCCGTGCGCGGCGAGTGCGGTCGGCGACAGCCCGTCGGCCAGCACGATGCCGACGTCGGCTCCGGTGTGCGGCACCGTGGACAGATCGGCGGGCAGCCGGCCCAGGTCGGGACGCCGCAGGTACTCCCCGCGCGAGGTGGCCCGGCTGCGCACCACGGCGGGTTCGCCGAGGCCGACCGCGGCGACGGCGTCGGCGAGCGCCGCGACGTCGAGCGGCACGTGCACGGCATCGCGGGCCGCGGCGTGCGCGGCGGACAGCTCGAGGACCTCCCGGCTGGGCAACCCGTTGCCGGCGCGGCCGAGCCCGATGCGGGCCTGCGTCGAGGCGCGCAGCTCGTTCCAGAACGCCTGTGCCTCGACGTCGCGGGACGTCACGACGCCTCCGCCGCGGCCAGCGCGCGCAGCGGCGAGCGGGTGACGTCGAGCGGCGTCACCTGGCCGGCGTCGTCCATCATGCCGACCGACCGCAGCCACGCCTCGAACTCTGGCGCGGGCCGCAGCCCCAGGGTGCGGCGCGTGGTCAGCACGTCGTGGAAGCTCAGGCTCTGGTAGCCGAGCATGACGTCGTCGGCGCCGGGCACCGTGATCACGAACGACACCCCGGCCGCGGCGAGCAGCGTCAGCAGCGTGTCCATGTCGTTCTGGTCGGCCTCGGCGTGGTTGGTGTAGCAGACGTCGACGCCCATCGGCAGGCCGAGCAGCTTGCCGCAGAAGTGGTCCTCGAGCCCGGCGCGGATGATCTGTCTGCCGTCGTACAGGTACTCCGGGCCGATGAACCCGACGACGGTGTTGACCAGCAGCGGCTGCAGGTCGCGTGCCACCGCGTAGGCGCGCGTCTCCAGGGTCTGCTGGTCGACGGGCCGGCCGCCGGTGCCCAGGTGCGTGCCCGAGCTCAGCGCCGAACCCTGCCCCGTCTCCAGGTACATGACGTCGTCGCCGACGGTGCCGCGGCCCAGCGACCGAGCGGCCGCATTGGCCTCGCGCAGCACCGCGAGGTCGACCCCGAAGGCCGCGTTGGCGCCCTGGGTGCCGGCGATGGACTGGAAGACGAGGTCGACCGGGACACCCTGCTCGATGAGCCCGATCGTCGTCGTGACGTGCGAGAGCACGCAGGACTGCACGGGGATGTCGTAGCGCGCACGGATGGAGTCGAGGAGGTGCAGCAACTCGGCCGTGGCGTGCGGCGAGTCGGTCGCCGGGTTGATGCCGATGACGGCGTCCCCACAGCCCAGCAGCAGCCCGTCGAGCACCCCGGCGGCGATGCCGCGCGGGTCGTCGGTCGGGTGATTGGGCTGCAGCCGGGTCGCCAGCGTGCCCGGTGCGCCGACGGTCGTGCGGAATGCCGCCGTCACGGACGTGGCGGCGGCGACGGCGATGAGGTCCTGATTGCGCATGATCTTGCTGACGGCCGCGGCCATCTCGGGGGTGAGGCCGGGTGCGACGGCGGCGATGCGGCGGGCGCCGTCGTCACGGGCGGCCGCGTCGAGCAGCCAGTCGCGCAGGCCGCCGACGGTCAGGTGGCCGACGGCCGTAAACGCCTCCCGATCGTGGCCATCGATGATCAGCCGGGTCACCTCGTCGGTCTCGTACGGCACGACGAGTTCCTCGAGGAAGGTGCGCAGCGGCACGTCGGCCAGCGCCCAGGCGGCGGCGGCGCGTTCGGCGTCGCTGTGCGCGGCGCAGCCGGCGAGCTGGTCCCCCGATCGCAGCGGGGTGGCCTTGGCCATCAGGTCGACCAGACCGTCGAACTCGTGGGTGACGCCGGCACGGCGGTGGCGAAACTTCATGACGCTCCTCTCGGCGCTGGTCGCCCGCCTCGTCGCGGCTGTCGAAAGTGAATCCAAAGGTAGATGATTAGACCATTGAATTCGGCCGACCGCTTCCCGAGCGGAACGGCGAAGGCCCCGGCGCGCAGCGCTGCGCACCGGGGCCCGTCGTCTCGGGAACCGTCAGCGGATCAGAAGAAGCCCTGGGCCTTGTTGCTGTAGCTCACCAGCAGGTTCTTGGTCTGCTGGTAGTGATCGAGCATCATCTTGTGGTTCTCCCGGCCGATGCCGGACTGCTTGTAGCCGCCGAACGCCGCGTGCGCGGGGTACTGGTGGTAGCAGTTCGTCCACACTCGGCCGGCCTTGATGTCGCGGCCGGCGCGGTAGGCGGTGTTGCCGTCGCGACTCCACACGCCGGCGCCCAGGCCGTAGAGGGTGTCGTTGGCGATGCGGATGGCGTCGTCGTAGTCGGTGAACGACGTCACCGCGACGACCGGGCCGAAGATCTCCTCCTGGAACACCCGCATGGAGTTGTTGCCGGTGAAGATCGTCGGCGCGACGTAGTAGCCGCCGTTGAGGTCACCGCCCAGCTCGGCGCGCTCGCCGCCGGTGACCACCTGCGCGCCCTCGCTCTTGCCGATCTCTATGTAGGACAGGATCTTCTCCAGCTGGTCGTTGGAGGCCTGCGCGCCGATCATCGTCTCGGTGTCCAGCGGGTCGCCCTGGCGCACGGCCTTCGTGCGGATCGCGGCGAGGGCGAGGAACTCGTCGTAGACGTCGGCCTGGATGAGGCTGCGCGACGGGCAGGTGCACACCTCGCCCTGGTTGAGCGCGAACATCGTGAAGCCCTCGAGCGCCTTGTCCTGGTAGTCGTCGGCGGCGGCCATGACGTCGTTGAAGAAGATGTTCGGGCTCTTGCCGCCCAGCTCCAGGGTGACCGGGATGAGGTTCTGGCTGGCGTACTGCATGATCAGCCGGCCGGTGGTGGTCTCACCGGTGAACGCGATCTTCGCGATGCGGTTGCTCGACGCCAGCGGCTTGCCGGCCTCGACGCCGAAGCCGTTGACGACGTTCACGACGCCGGCCGGCAACAGGTCGCCGATCAGCTCCATCAGGTAGAGGATCGACGCCGGGGTCTGCTCGGCGGGCTTGAGCACCACGGCGTTGCCGGCGGCCAGCGCGGGTGCCAGCTTCCACACCGCCATGAGGATCGGGAAGTTCCACGGGATGATCTGGCCGACGACGCCGAGCGGCTCGTGGAAGTGGTAGGCGACGGTGTCGTCGTCGATCTCGCTCAGCGACCCCTCCTGCGCGCGGACGGCGCCGGCGAAGTAGCGGAAGTGGTCGATGGCCAGCGGGATGTCGGCGTTGAGGGTCTCGCGGATCGGCTTGCCGTTGTCCCACGACTCGGCCAGGGCGATCGACTCGAGGTTCTGCTCGATGCGGTCGGCGATCCGGTTGAGGATCAGGGCGCGCTCGGCGACCGGCGTCTTGCCCCAGGCGGGTGCGGCGGCGTGGGCGGCGTCCAGGGCCTTCTCGATGTCCGACTCGTCGGAGCGGGCGATCTCGCAGAACGGCTGTCCGGTGATCGGCGTGGGGTTCTCGAAGTATTGGCCCTTGGTGGGGGCGACCCACTGGCCGCCGATGAAGTTGTCGTAGCGCGGCTTGAACGACATCAGGGAGCCCTCGGCTCCCGGGCGGGCGAACGTGGTCATGCGTGGTCTCCTACCTCGGTGCTGCGGGTCGGCCGAGAATGTGGCCGTCGTCACTCACCGTACGGAGCCAAGCGTTGCAGCACGGTTGCAACCGACGAAGTGTCCTGCCGACGTGCCGGTGACCGTGCGGCCCCGCGAGTCCTCTCCTCCTCGCGGGGCCGCACGCGTTCGTGGTGGGGTCAGGCGCCCCACGCGGCGGCGGCGCGCCGGTCGGTGGCCGCGACGTCGTCCGCGCCGTCGCGGACCGCGTTGCCGAGCCGCAGCAGGATGTCGTTCAGCGCGGCCGCCGACCGATCCCACCGGGCCTGCTCGACGGCGTAGGCCGCGGCGGCCTCGCGCGTCCACACGGCGGTCAGCGGCGCGATCTGGGTGCGCAGGTCATCCAGTGCAGCGTTGAACCGGGCCGACGTGGCGTGGATCTGCTGTCGGACGGTGTACTCGATCTGGTCGAAGTCGTAGGACAGAACCGGGTCCATGGGTGCTCCATCTCGTGGGTGCGGGTCGGGTTACAGGGATGCCGCGGACGCGGCGATGGTGTGCGCGTGCGCCTCGCCGGCCGCGCGTAGCGTGCGCTCGTTGCCGCGCATGGTCTCGGCGATGCGGGCGAGCGCCGAGTGCAGGGTGAGCGACTCGGCGTTCCACCGGTCGACCACCTCGACGAAACGGGCGGCGGCCACGCCACCCCAGACCGAGGACGGCACGGCCGTCATCTGGCCGATGAAGGACGCGAGCATGCCGCGCACCTCGTCGTTGCGGGCATCGATGCGGTGGGCGACGGCGGTCATCAGGTCGAGATCGGTGGTCAGTGCTGCACCGTGCGGGGTGGTCATGCCGTCCTCCTGGAAGGTCTGGTCGGTGGTCTGCATACTTGGACGCAGCGGCGCGCCGTTCGGTTCCGTTGTCGGCGAATCGAATTCATGGGACGACCTCGCGCGCGGTGCGCACGGCGTGCACACAGTCCTCGCCGGCTCCCTGGCAGCCGATGGCGATGCGGGTGCGGGTGGTCAGCACCAGCGTCCAGTCGATGCGCCGGTCCGGCCGGCTCTCGCGGTAGACGATCGCCGGGCGCTCCGCGACCGTGGTCGCCGGCTGGAAGTCGCTGAAGACGCCGTCTGGTTGCTCGTCGAGCGCGGCGCGGACGACGTCGGCCGCCACGGGCAGCGGCTGCCCGGCCGGGATCGGCGACTGCGTGACGTGCAGGGCGACGGCCGGGTCGGTCGGCGACGTGACCTGGACCCGCGCCGCGCCCGGGCCGCCGGTGATGCGTTCGGTCCGCCACCCGGCCGGCACCTCGACGGTGATCCTGCCCTCCACCAGCCAGGTGCGCGGCGCGGCGGGCGCGTCGCCCACCGAGGTCACCGCGCCGACCAGAGCCATCACGGCGACCGACGCGACGCCGATGCCCGTCGGCGCCAAGCACTTCCGACGCCGCGGCTGCTCCGGCTCCGATTCCTGTGAACCCACCCGGTGCACGTCGACGCACCGCCGCCGCAGCCGGTTCGTCAGCTCGTCGACGAGGTCGCCGGACGGGTCGTCGATCGCGACGCGCATCGCGTCGCCGACGAGGTGCAGCACGGTCTCGATGTCCGCGGACGGCGTGTCGGTCCGCGGCACGGTGTCGTGCGGTGCGTCCCCGCGCCGCACCGTCACCGCGTCCCCCGTCACCGCCACCCGCGCCGTGTGCTCGCGTGTCATGGCGGATCCGTCCACGCCACCTGCACCAGCTGATCGGGATGTCCCGGCCGCACCAGGGTGCCCCGCCCGGGCGGCTGAGCGGCGGGACGCACGGAGCCGAACAGCGGGCCCTCGTCCGGCCGGGCGCTCATCGCGAAGCCCGCGGCACCGAGGTCGCGCAGCCGCGACAGCACCGGGTCGAACATCGCGCGGGCCGCGCCGCCGGCACGGCGCGCGAGGATCACGTGCAGCCCGACGTCCACGGCGTGCGGCAGCAGCTCGGTCAGGCCGGACAGCGGATTGCCGGTGGCCGCGTCGGCCAGCAGGTCGTAGTCGTCGACGACCACCCACGCCTCGGGACCGCTCCACCAGGACCTGTCGCGCAGCTGCCGCTGGCTGACCTCCGGCCCGGGCAGCCGGGTTCGCAGCAGTGCGGCCAGCGCGTCGACGTGGTCGCGGGCGACGGCGGCCGAGGTGGCGTACGCGACGTCGGGGCCGTCGACGAGGCCGAGGTGCGTGCGGCGCGGATCGACGACGAGGAGGCGCCCTCCTCCGACGCCGCGCAGCACCGTGCGCAACACCGCGCTGCGACCGCACCCGCCGTCGCCGAGGACCAGCAGGTGCGGGTGCCGCGAGACGTCGAGGGCCACGGGTAACAGCTCGGCGTCGCCGATGCCGAACGGGACGGCGCCGGCGGGGGCGCCGCTCACGTCGACGTAGTCGACGCGGGTGGGCAGTAGCCGGACGCGGGGCGCGCGCCACGGGCCGTGCTCGCGCACCGAGCGTTCCGCCACCGCGGCGAAGGCACGGTCGACCTCGTCCCCGTCCCCCAGCTGCGGTGTCGCGACGACGAATTCGTGCCCGGCGCGGGTGATGCCGTGGCCGGCAGGCCGGTCGGCGAGCGTGCGTGCGGCGATCCGGTGCAACTCCGATTCGGCGGGGTCACCGAGGCGTAGCTCGATGCGGGTGGCGAGCTGGTCCTTGAGCGCGGGACGCAGGTCCGCCCATCGCGCGGTGGTGAGGACGACGTGCACGCCGACGGCGAGGCCGTGCCCGGCGAGCGCCGTGACGGCCTCCTCGAGCCCGTCGACGTCGCGCCGTGCAGCGGCCCAGCCGTCCACCACCAGCAGGACGTGGCCGCCGTCGTCGCCCCCATCGGTCTGCCGCTGCCGCACCAGCTGTTCGACGTATCCGACGATGCGGCGTGCCAGCGCCGGTCGAGACCGGCCGGCGACGGCGCCCACGTGCGGCAGCGCGGCCGTCGCGCCGAGCGCGCCGTCCCCGAAGTCCAGCGCGTAGATGCGCACGTCGCGGGCGGCGTGCCGCGCGGCGAGCGCGAGCAGCAGTGTCAGCACGGCGGTGGTCTTGCCCGAGCGCGGTCCGCCGACGACCGCCACGTTGCCGCCCGCGCCACGCAGATCGGCGATCAGGACGTCGCGGCGTTGCTCGAAGGGCTTGTCCAGCAGACCGATCGGCACGACGAGGTCGGGCAGGCCGGCATCGTCGAGCAGCGTCCCGAGCGGTGGTGCGGCGTCGAGCGGCGGCGACCACACCCGGTGCGCGGGCCGCCCCCGTCCGGCGAGGCGGCTCAGCACGGTGGCGAGGACGGTGTCGGCGCTGCGTCGGACCGCTTCTCCGTCGGCAGGCGGAGCCGCGGTGAACAGCGTGGGCCGGGCTGATCGGGCTGAGGCGCCGTCGTCGACCTCGACGCCGTCGGAGACGTAGGCGGCGCGGAACCGGGTGAGATCGCCGTCGGCGGTCTTGAGGTAGGCCAGGCCGGGCCGGTGCGGCAGGGTGTGGGCGTCGGTGCTGCCGAGCACCGCGCGTGATTCGGCGGCCGAGAACGTCTTCAGCGCGATCCGGTACGACAGGTGCGACTCCAGCCCGCGCAGTCGGCCCTCGTCGAGGCGCTGGCTGGCCAGCAGCAGGTGCATGCCGAGCGAGCGTCCCAGCCGGCCGATCGCCACGAACAGTTCGGCGAGGTCGGGCTGCTGGGTCAGCAACTCGGAGAACTCGTCGACCACGATGAGCAGGACCGGCAGCGGCGGCAGGGCCACCCCGGCGGCGCGGGCCCGGTCGTAGTCGGCGATGCCGGCGAACGCGCCCGACGTGCGCAGCAGTTCCTGGCGGCGGGTCATCTCGCCGGACAGCGCGTCGCGCATCCGGGTGACGAGGTGGGCCTCGTCGGCGAGGTTGGTGATGACCGCGGCGACGTGCCGCAGCCCCTCGAAGCCGTGAAACGTTGCGCCGCCCTTGAAGTCGATCAGCGCGAGGTTCAGCGCATCCGGCGAATGGGTGGCCACCAGGCCGAGCGCCAGCGTGCGGAGCAATTCGGACTTGCCCGAGCCCGTCGCGCCGATGCACAGCCCGTGCGGCCCCATCCCGCCGTGCGCCGCCTCCTTGAGATCCAGGTCCACGGGCCGACCGTCGTCGGTGACGCCGATCGGGACGCGCAGCCGTGACCGGCCCAGCCGGGGCCGCCAGGCGAGCACCGGGTCGAGGCGCGCGGGATCGCCGACGCCGACCAGGTCGGCCCAGCGCGGCGCCGTTGCGAGCCGCGCGGCACCGTACGGATCGAGCGCCGCCAGTCGACGCGCGCACGCGAGCGCCGCCGGGCGCGACAGCGCGTCGAGGCTGACGACCGCCGGCCACGGGTCGTCGTGGTCCGCGATGGCCAGCACCGTGACGTCGTCGGCGTCGTCGGGCACGGGACCGCCGTCGATCACGACGACGGTGTGGGCGGCGGCGGTCTGGCGGGCGCCCGCGTCGCGCTGGTGGGGCAGCCACTTGAGCCAGTCCCATTCCGGCGTCAGCGGTCCGCGGATCCGGACGTCGGCGGGATGGTGGAAGACCGCCAGCTGGCACAGCAGCGCCCGCGCGAGATCCCGCGACGACGTCAGCCGGCCGTGCGCGCGCAGGTCGACCGTCACCGGCAGCTCTGCGACGGTCGCCCGCTCGGCGGTGAGCCGCTCGACGGCGGCGGCGGTCAGCGGGTCGCCGTCGGGCCGCGGCGTCGGCACCAGCGTGGTGCTCAGCGGCCGGTGACCCAGGCCGATGCGGACGTGGCAGAAGTCCGGGTCGGCAGCCCGGCGCTCCCAGGTCCGTCGGCCACCCACCACGGACCACAGCGTCCGCGGGTCGGGGTGTTCCCAGTGTTCCCGAACCCGTTGCCGCTCGGCGGTTCTCGCGACAGCGTCGTCGACCGCGTCGACGTAGCGCAGGTAGGTCGCGCGCGACTCCTGCAGTTCGGCGACCCGCCGCGTGCCGCGCATGCCGTAGGCCACCGATCCCAGCGCCGAGACGCCCATCATCACCGGGAGCAGCAGCGCCAGCGGTCCGCGCGAGGCCTGCCCCGAGGTGAGGAACAGCGCCGCCATGCCGAGCGCCGCGACCAGCATCACCACGGGCAGCACGCGGGCCAGCGGGCTGGTGGGCGTCGCGCGCGGCAACTCCGGTGGCGCGTCGAGCACGACGTCGCCCTCGTCGATCGGCGGGCCCGGCAGGCGGCCGGGACGTATGAGTTCCATCGACTGCTTGGACGCAGCGCGCACCCATTCGGTTCCACCGACTTTGGTGCGCACGAGTGTCCCCGGCGTCGGTTAGCGTGTCGGTCGGGGAGCTGAGTGCGTGACTGGGGGGTACTCGATGTCGTTGTGCCGATTGTCGATTCACGTCGACGACGGGGACGCCACCACGGTGGACGTCGCGCTGCCCTCCGGCGTCGCCGTCGCCGAGCTGTTGCCGACCGTGGTCGACCTCGCGGGTCGGGCACCCACCGCACACGGCGTGCGGTGGCGCCTGGCCGACCTGGCCGGCGCGCCCGTCGACGACACGGCGACGCTGCGGGACAACGACGTCCGCGACGGTGACATCCTGGTGCTCGCCGTCGACGTGCCGGCTCCGGTGTTGCCGCGCAGCTGGGATCCGCCGCGTACGGTGGCTGCGACGGCGCCGGACGTCGCGCGCCCGCCGTCGGGCTGGGGCGGCACGGCCACGATGGTCGTCGCCGCGGTGGCGGTGGTCGTCGCCGGGATGCCCGCGCAGGGTCGCTGGGTGGCGCTGCTCGCCGCCGCGTTCGCGGCGTGCGCGGTGACCGCGAGGGCCGTTGCGCAGGGCGGTGTTCCGTCGGGCTGCGCGGCGGCAGCACTCGGTGCCGCGAGCGGTGCGCTCGCCGTGCCCGCGGGCCCGGCACCGCCCAACGTCCTGTTGGGCGCCACGGTGGCGGCGGTGCTGGCCGTGCTGCTCATCCGGCGCCACGGAGCGCGCGCCGCGTGGGTGGCGGTAGCGGCATGCGCGTCTCCGGTGGCGGTCGCCGCGGGGGTCGTCACGGCGTGGCCGCAGCCCACCGCCACGCTCGGCGCCGTGCTGGCGGTGACGGCGCTAATGACGCTGGGCGCGGCGGCGCGACTGGCCGCCGCGATCACCGGGTTGCACCCGGGACGGATGGGGGCGGACGTGGGCCGCGCCGCGATCCGCGCGCACGGCGTGCTCGACGGCTTGGTCGCGGGCAGCGCCGTGGCCGTGACCGCCGGCGGGGTGACGGTCGCGCTCGCGACGCACGGGACCGGCTCGGCGGCGGCCGCCGTGGCGTTCGTCGCCGTCCTCGCCGTCGCCGTGGGTTTGCGACGGCGCGTGCACGCCGACCACGGGCGTCGCACTGCGTTGGTCGTGGCTGCATACTGCTGCGCGACAACGGCTCTCGCCGGCGCGGTGGCCGGTTGGCCGGACGACGCTGCTTACGTCGCCGCCGCCGCGCTCGTCGTCGCGGTGGCGCTGGCATCGGTCGGGGGCACCGCGGGAGCGGTCGGCCACCGTGCGCTCGACGTCGTCGAGTGGGGCGCGTTGGCCACGGTCCTGCCGACGGCGTGCTGGGTGTGCGGCGTGTACGCCGCAGCGCGGGGTTGGCATCCGTCGTGACCGCGCGCCTGGCCGCGCTGGCGGGAGTGGTGCTGCTCGTCGCCGCACCGGTGCCGCCGGCGTCGGCGACCGTGCCGCCGGTGGTCGACGGCGCGGCGCTGCCCGCGCCGGGTCCGCCCTCGCCGCCTGGCCGCACCGAACAGGTCGACGCCTGCCGCTCCGGCGGCACCGCGGAGCCGGGACGCCCGCAGCTGCCCCGCGCCGAACGCGACGCGCTGTGGCAGTTGTCGCGTGGCGCCGGTCAGACGGTCGCGGTCATCGACACCGGCGTCGCGCGGCATCGCCTGCTGCCCCGGTTACGGCCCGGCGGCGACTTCGTGTCGACTGGAGACGGCACCTCGGACTGCGACGGCCACGGGACGGTGGTGGCCGGAATCATCGGCGCGGCGCCCGACGGCGAGGCTTTCGCCGGCATCGCGCCGGACGCCGACATCCTGGCGATCCGGCAGTCCAGCAGGATGTTTCGTCAGGTCGGTGACACCGGCACGGGCGTCGGCGACGTCCTGACCCTCGCCCGTGCGGTGCGTGCCGCGGCGGATGCGGGCGCCACGGTGATCAACGTCTCGACGGCGGCCTGCGCCCCCGCGGGCGACGGCCTCGCCGACGGGGCGCTGGGCGCGGCGCTGGCCTACGCCGTCGACGTCAAGAACGCCGTCGTGGTGGCGGCGGCGGGCAACACCGGCGGTGTCGACGGCTGCGACGGACGCAATCCGGTCACCGGCCCTCCGGACTGGGCCGGCGTCGAGGTGGTCGTCAGCCCGGCCTGGTACGACGACTACGTGCTCACCGTCGGCTCGGAGGACCGTGATGGGCGGCCGTCGGACTTCACACTCGCCGGGCCGTGGGTGGACGTGGCGGCGGTCGGACGCGAGGTGCTGTCGCTCGCGCCCGACGGCGACGCGCTGACCGGCGTGACGCCCGGCGGGTCGGCACCGCTGTCGGGCACCAGCTATGCCGCGCCCGTGGTGTCCGCGGTCGCGGCGCTGATCCGTTCGCGCGCACCGCACCTCACGGCACGGCAGGTGATGCAGCGGCTCGAGGACACCGCCGTGCGGCCGCCTGCCGGCTGGGACCCGCGCGTCGGCCACGGCGTCGTCGACCCGCTGGCCGCCGTCAGCGGTGCGGCGCCGTCCCCGCCGCCGGCCGCCGCGGTGGCCGTGCTGGTGCCGACCGCACCCGGGGCGCCGGCGACGCGGTCGCGGACCGTGGCGTTCGGCGGCGTGGCGGCGTGCCTGGCCGTGGCCGCGGCGGCCGCGCGATGGTCACGGCGCCGCGGCCGCGCCAGCGACGGCGGCCCGGTCGACGCCGAGTTCGGGTCCGCGCGGTAGCCAGGCGAGGACGGGCCACGGCGCGGCGGTGGGCGTCTCGGCCAGCCCCAGTGCCCGTGCGGCGTCGTCGCCGCCGACGCCGTGGATGGTCCCGGTGTCGGTGACGAGGTAGCGCGGGCCGGCGTCGTCGCCGCCGAGGATTCGCGTCGCGGTGACGTAGGCGTGCCGCCCCGGCGGCAGGGCCACCCGGTCGACGCGCGGGCCCGCCCCGTCGGCCTGCGCGAGCGGCGTGGTGTCGGCATCCAGTCCGGCGCCGACGAGAACCGTCGTCGCCGGGCCGTCGGCCCGCCAGCGCGCACAGACGGTTACCGAATCACGTTGTCCCACGACGTCGGTGGCGTGGTCGGGTAGTGAGTCCAGTGCCAGCCGGTCGACGACGGCGGTCGCGGCGATCGCATCCGGTGCGACACTCGGGATCGCGCTCGTCGATGCCGCGTAGGCGAAGCGGATGACGTCGGCGGCCACGACGCCGATGCGCTGCACGCCGTCGCGCAGCACGACGTAGAGGTCGGTGCCGCCAAGGCCGGCGACTTGCACGACGCTTCCCACCCGCACGCCGAGCGGACCGGCGCTGCCCGCACCGGCGATGCGCGGCACGCTGATCGGGGCGGTCTCCGGGACGGTGTCCAGCAGCGCCCGCGACACCGGCACCGGCGTCACGCCGTCGAGACGCAAGGCCCGGACGACCGCAGGCTCGCGCAGGTCGACCCGCGACCGGTGTCCGGCACGCAGGAGGAACGTCTCGGCGATCGCTTCACCGCGGGGTGTGACCAGCACGGTGCGTGCCGGGTCGAAGCCGGACGTGGCGTCGACGCCGGCCAGCACCGTCGTCTCGGCGCCGTCGCACACCGTCCATTCCGGCCAGGTCGCCGGCTCCCCCAGACTCGCCGGGGCGTCGGGGATGCCGAGTCGCGGTCCCCGCCGTACGCGGTCGAGTGCCTCCTGGCCCACCACCGTCGGATCGGCCGGAGTACGGGCGATCAGCCGCGCCGACGCGAGGTTGGGGGCGGGATGCCAGACGTCGCCGACCCGCACGTACAGCGCCCCGGACTCGCGGACGAGCACGATGGGCGAGGCCCCGAGGTCACCCCGCGGCGCGACGAACGAGAGCACCACGCAGACGACGACCACGACGGCGCCGAGCAGACCGCCACACAGCAGCGCCTGGGTGTGGGCGCGCATCGGGTCGTCGTACAGTCCGACGTCGCGGCGCACCAGGGCGTGCTCCATGCGGCGCGCGGCGAACCGCTGTGCGCTGACCCGAACCCAGGTCGCCTCGTGAGCCATCGTCCCCCCGGTTCGACCCTAGTGGCCGTGGAGCACCGGTCAGGACGCGAAATGTTCGGGCTAGGAGTCCTTCTCGCCGTCGCGCTGCCGCTCCCGGTACGCGGCGACGTGCTGGCGGTTGCCGCAGTTGCCGGTATCGCAGAACCTGCGGGACCGGTTGCGGGACAGGTCGACCAGCACCGCGTCGCAGTCCGGAGCCGCGCAGATCTTGAGCCGGCGCAGATCGCCGCCGCGGATGAGGTCGGCGAGTGCCATCGCCATCTCGGCGCCCATCCGCTGCCACAGCGGGTCGTGGATCGACGCCAGGTGCAGGTGCCAGTCCGGCATCTCGGGATGGCGGGTCAGCCAGGGCATCGCCCGGGTGTCGCTCAGCAGGGCATTGACCTGACCGACGGCGCGCTCCTCGTCGTCGGCGACGTCCCAGACCTTGCCGAGGCGGCGACGCAGCGCGTGCACGGACTCGAGTTCGGCGTCGTCGGAGTCACGACGGCCGGTCCAGCCGAAACCGTCGAGGTAGGCGTCGAGTGCCGCCATGTCCCCGAGCTGCTCGCCGTCGACCCGGTCGCTGTTGATCAGCACACAGGCGGCACGCAACGTGAGTTCCGTGTCATGAGTGAAAAGCATTTGACTCATGACTCCCTTCGGCGATAGCGTCATGACCAATCATTATTTTACTCCTGACATTCCTGACGACGCGGTCGGAGACGAGGTCGGGCGAATCCGTGGAGGTGTCATGACCGCGCAACTCGACCACACGCCGGCGACGGACCACTTCCGTTCCGGACTGCTGTTCGCGATCGGCTCGGCCCTGGCGTTCGGCATGTCGGGACCGTTGGCCAAGTCGCTCATGGAGGCCGGCTGGACGCCGACCGCCGCCGTCACGGCCCGCCTCGCGGCCGGCGCCCTGGCGATGGCCGTGTTCGCGACCGTCGTGCGGCCGGGATGGGTGCGCGAGGCGTGCCGCCACGCCAAGACCGTGATCGCCTACGGCTTCGCCCCGATCGCCGGCGCACAGCTCTGCTACTACAACGCGGTATCGCACCTGTCGGTCGGTGTGGCGCTGCTGCTCGAGTACACCTCGCCGCTGCTGGTCGTCGGCTGGCTCTGGGCCACCACGCGCCGCCGGCCGGGCAACCTGGTGCTGGGCGGCGTCGGTCTCGCGATCGTCGGCATCATGGCCGTCCTCGACGTCTTCGCCGGCGCGCACGTCAACCTCGTCGGCGTGGCATGGGGTCTGGGCGCCGCGGTCTGCGCCGCCTGCTACTTCCTGATGTCGGACAAGGTCAGCACCGACGACGGCGACGGGCTCGACCCGGTCACGCTGGCCGCCGCCGGCCTGGTTGTGGGCGCCGTGACCGTCGGCACGCTGGGGGTCACCGGCATCATGCCGCTGACGTTCACCGCCAACGACGCGGTGATCGCCGGTTGGACGACGTCGTGGATCGTGCCGGTGGTGCTGCTGGCGCTCATCCCGACCGCCATCGCCTACACGCTCGGCATCATGGGCATCGCCCGGCTGCGTCCGCGCTTCGCCTCGCTCGTCGGGCTGGCCGAGGTGCTCTTCGCCGTCCTCGCCGCGTGGGCACTGCTCGGCGAGGCGATGACGCCAATGCAGGCGATCGGCGGCTTCGTGGTGCTCGCCGGCCTCGCTCTCGCCCGGCTGGGCGACCGTACGGAGAAGGTCGCCCAAGCCTCGTTTCCCGAGACGCCCGTCGACCCTCCGCACGTCGAGCAAAGCATTCGGCGGAGTTGACACGCGTATGTGAGGATGCAGGCGTGACCGTGCGTAGAACGACGTTGCGTCTGGCCGCGGCCCTGTCCGTGCTCGTCTCGGCAGCCGCCATCCTCACCGCCTCCCCCGCCAACGCCGAACCGCCGTGCTCGGACATCGAGGTCATCTTCGGCCGCGGCACCAGTGAGCCGCCCGGCATCGGCCGCGTCGGTCAGGCGCTCGTCGATGCTTTGATCCCACAGGTGGGCGGCAGGACCGTCTCGTCCTACGGGCTCAACTACCCCGCGAGTTACGACTTCCTCACCGCCGCCGACGGCGCCAACGACGCCAGCGCCCGCATCGCCACACTGGCCGCCACCTGCCCGAACACCCGCGTGGTGCTAGGCGGGTACTCCCAGGGCGCCGCCGCGATCGACATGCTGGCCGGCGTGCCGCCGCTCGGCAACCGCATCGGGGACGTCGGTTCGGCGCCGCCACTGCCGACGAACCTCGACGCGATGGTGTCCGCGGTCGCGGTGTTCGGCAACCCGTCGGCGAAGTTCAGCCTGCCGCTGAACAGCGCCGGGGTGTTCGCCGGCCGGTCCATCGATCTGTGCAGCGACGGCGACCCGATCTGCTCGCGCGGCCGCAATCCGTTTGCGCACACCCACTACGAGACCTCGGAGTTCATTCCGCAGGCCGCCGCATTCGTAGCAAGGCTCGTTTAGCCTGGCTATGCGTTAGCATGTGGTGTGTTCCGTGACCTCGTGCGACGCCTCGCCGTCGTGTTCTCCACTGCGACGCTGACCGCCGGAGGCGCGCTCGTCGCGCCCGCCGCCGCCTCCGCCGAGGGATGCCCCGACATCGAGGTCGTGTTCGCCCGCGGCACCACCGAGGCGCCGGGCCTGGGCCTGGTCGGCGGATCGTTCGTGGATGCGCTGCGCGGCAAGGTCGGCGGACGCTCGGTGGGGGCCTATGCGGTGAACTACCCCGCGAGCTACGACTTCCTGGCCGCCGCGAACGGCGCCAACGACGCGAGCGCGCACATCCAGTACATGATCGGCGCCTGCCCCACGACCCGACTGGTGCTGGGCGGGTATTCGCAAGGCGCCGCCGTGGTCGACGTGATCAGCGCCGTGCCGATCCCGGCCGTCGGCTTCACCAACCCGTTGCCGCCGAACACGCCGGACTTCGTCGCCGGCATCGCGGTGTTCGGCAATCCGTCCGCGAAGCTCGGGCTGCCGCTCACCACCAGCCCGGTGTGGGGCGGTCGGTCCATCGACCTGTGCAACCCCGGTGACCCGGTGTGCCAGACCGACGGCGAGAACGTTGCCGCACATCGCGCCTACGCCGGCGGACCCACCGACCAGGCTGCCGGCTTCATCGCCGGGCTGCTGTAGGTCTCCCAGGTCCTTCTCAGGAACCGACGGTGACGTCAACGCGCTCCGCTAGCATCGGTGCCGTGCTCCGCCGCCACGTCGCCGCCACGTTCGTGATCGCGCTCGTCGCGAGCGCCCTCCTCCTCGTGCCCACCATCGCGTCGCCCTCGCTCGCGCCCGTCGCCTCCGCGGCCTGTCCCGCCGTCGAGGTGATCTTCGCGCGCGGCCGCATCGAGCCGGTGGGCGCCGGACAGATCGGCAACGCCTTCGTCGGCGCGCTGCGCAAGAAGACGAGCAAGAACGTCAACCTGTATGCGGTGCGCTACCCCGCCGACAACCAGATCGACGTCGGCGCCAACGACATGAGCCAGCGCGTGCAGGACACCATGTCCAATTGCCCGGACACCCGCATCGTGCTCGGCGGCTACTCGCTGGGCGCCGCCGTCACCGACGTCGCGCTGGCCCTGCCCTTCCCGTTCTTCGGCTTCGACAAGCCGATGCCGCCCGAGGCCGAACAGCACATCGCCGCGGTGGCCCTGTTCGGCAACGGCAGCGCCTGGATTGGGCCCATCACCAACTTCAACCCGGTCTACCGCGAGCGCACGATCGAGCTGTGTCACGGCGCCGACCCGATCTGCAACCCCGCCGATCCGGACACCTGGCGCAACAACTGGCCGGATCATCTGGCGCCCGCGTACATCGAAGCCGGCATGGTGAATCAGGCGGCCGACTTCGTCGCCGGACGCGTCTAGAACGGCGGTATCTGGGCGCGGAGGTAGTGCTCGGCCCAGGGGGTGTTGCGTCGGCGTTCGTCGGCGATGCGTTGGTGTCGGGTTTGGGTGCGGGTGTGGGTGCGGCGGGGCATGGTGAGGCCGGCGGTGTGCTTGGCCGGTGGGGTGCCTTTCGTGGTGAGGGGTGCGGCCGGTGTGGTGAGGTCGGCGAAGAGGTGGCGGCTGCCGGGGTGGGTGGTGGCGGTCAGGCCGGTGGGGTCGGTCCAGGTGGCGGTGCCGTCGGGGTCCAGGCGGTAGGACCAGCCGGGCCAGAAGGTCTTGAGTAGGTGGTGTTCGGTGCACAGGCAGGCCAGGTTGGCCGCCGCGGTCGGTCCGTGGGGCCAGGCGATGACGTGGTCGATCTCGCAGGCGGTGGCTGGGCGGGCGCAGCCGGGGGCTCGGCAGGTCAGGTCGCGGGCACGGATGAACGCGGCCAGTGCGTGTGAGGGCCGGTAGCGCGGTTCGGGTGGGCCTTGCGCGGGGTAGGTCAGCGGGGTGGCCGTGGCGTGCTTTGCCAGGCGGGCGATGACCGGTCCGGGCAGCACCGGCCCGCCCAGGATGATTCCCGGTGAGGCGGGAGTGTGTTGGCCGGGATCGGCGCTCACCTCGGCGATGACACCGTCGAGGGTGTAGCTGCTCAATGGTTTCGACAGCATCGGCGGGGTCGGGCCGCTGAGGCCGCGCCGCTGGGTGGTCAGGTCCCCGGTGGGCACCGGTGCGGGCTCGGGGTGGGGTGTCGGTGCGGGCGTGGGTGTGGGTTCCGGCGTGCGCGGGGTGTCGTCGAGGGCGTCGGCGTGGGCGATGACGTGGATGACCACCCCACCACCGGCGGGCCGGGTGGCGGCCGCGCAGTCGGGGTGCTCGCACAGGCAGGGCAACCGGTCCCACCCGAACCCCAACGCCCCCAGCGCCGCGCCACGCCGCTGATCCAGCGTGCGGGGATCGCGCGGGCACACCGTGCGCGCCAGCCGATCCACCCGCGCATCGAACGCCGCCCCGTCAGCGGCGTCGACGGTCGCGTCCACGTAGGCCACCCCGTTGGCGGTGTCGGTGTACACGCTCACCCGGGTGCCGCGGGCGGCGTCCTGGGTCCGCCGCACCGCATACGGATCGTGACGCAACACCAGGGCATCGATGTCGCGCTCGGTCTGCTCCACCGACGTCGCGCCCCACCCGGCCACCTCGGCGGCCAACTCCGCGTCGATGGCCCGCACCGCCGCCGCGTCGGTCACCAACGCCGTGCGCGTGCAGATCGCCCGCACCAACGGATAAGAGATCGAACCCTCGGCGAACAGTGCCCCCACCTTCGGCAGCCGCTCCCGCAACGTCACCGCCGTGGTCAAAAAGCCGCTGGCCCGCCCCGCAGTCAGGCACTGAGCCGCGCCGATCTGCGCGCACACCGACGACCAGTTGTCACACCGCCACTGCTCGCGTGCCGCCGACCCCGACACCGCATACGCCCGATCGAGCAGATCGGCCATCGACGACAACCGCGCCGCACACACCGCGTTCTCCAACCGCGCCTGCGCCCGCAACCGCTCCCCCACACCCCGGGCAACGGCCACCTCAGCCACCAACGCATCGAACACATATTCGAATCTATGGCGCAGAAGCCGTCACCACCGCCCCCGAACACCCCGCCTGGGGATGAACGCACCACTGTGCACAACCCCTGCACCAACACCTAAAAACGTCAGTGCCCGGTGGTATGCCGCTAGCGCTCCACCTCGTCCGCGGTCCGCAGATCCCGCGTCACCGCGATGCGCGCGCCGAGTTCCTCGTCGGGCGGGTAGTCCACGCCGACCAGCGTCAGGCCCCGCGCCGGGGCAACCGCGAAGGCACTCGACCGCGCCGTCGCGCCGAGGAAGCCGGCGCAGCGCTCCGGCGGCATGCGTCCCGCACCGACGGCCAGGACGGCACCGACCAGCGATCGCACCATCGACCAGCAGAACGCATCGGCCGTGACGTACGCGGTCAGCATGTCGCCGTCGCGCACCCAGTCGAAGCGCTGCAGATCGCGAATCGTGGTCGCGCCGGCACGCGGGCGGCAGAATGCCGCGAAGTCGTTGAGCCCGACCAGAACCGACGCCGCCGCCTGCATCGCGGCCACGTCCAGCGGCCGGTTCGACGGCGCGACGAAGCGCGCCAGAGCGGGTTCGACGCCGTAGGGCGCCGTGGACAGCCGGTATTCGTAGTGCCGGCGCAACGCCGAGAAGCGGGCATCGAAGCCGTCGGGCGCGCGGACGACGTCGCGGATCCGGACGTCCGGAGTGAGCAGCTTCGCCAATCGCCGCACCAGCGGCCGGAATTCGGGTTCGCCTGCGCGTCGGGTGCGGGGGTAGGCCAGCGGGATAGCGTCGGCGGGGACATCGACGTGCGCGACCTGACCGGTGGCGTGCACGCCGGTGTCGGTGCGACCCGCCGCGCGCGTGACGATCGGCGTGCGGAAGATCGTCGACAGCGCGTCGTCGATCACGCCGGCGACGGTGCGCTGCCCGGCCTGGGTCGCCCAGCCGGCGAAGTCGGTGCCGTCGTAGGCGACGTCGAGGCGCAGACGGACCAGGGCGAGCGGAGCGACGGGAGCGTGATCCGGGGCGAGCGGAGCGACGGGAGCGTGATCCGGAGCGTCAGGAGAACGAACGAACCCGCCACCGGAATCGATGGCGGGTTCGTCCATGGCGTGACTACTTGGCGTCGTCGGCCTTGTCGGCGTCCTCGGCGGCCGCCTCATCGGCGTCCGCGTCGGCCGGCACCTCGGCCTCGGTGGCCTCGGCTTCGGTAGCGGCATCAGTGGATTCGGCCTCAGTCGATGCAGCCGTGGCGTCCTCGACCGACTCGCTCTCCGTCGGGCCCTCGGCGGCCTCCGGCTCGACCGATGCCTGCGGCGCCGCGGCGGCGACGACCGGCTGCTCGGTCTTCTGCGAGCCGCCCACGCGGCGGGCACGCTCGGCCTCCGAGGTGACGGTCTTCTCCCGGACCAGCTCGATGACCGCCATGGGTGCGTTGTCGCCCTTGCGGTTCTCGACCTTGATGATCCGGGTGTAGCCGCCGTTGCGGTCGGCGAAGAACGGACCGATCTCGGCGAACAGCACGTGCACGACGTCCTTGTCGCGGATCTTCTTCATCACCTCACGCCGGTTGTGCAGCGTGCCCTTCTTGGCGTGGGTGATGAGCTTCTCCGCGTAGGGCCGCAGTGCCCGCGCCTTCGGCTCGGTCGTCTTGATGCGGCCGTGCTCGAACAGCGACGTGGCCAGGTTGGCCAGCAGCGCCTTCTGGTGCGACGACGACCCGCCGAGACGGGCGCCCTTGGTGGGCTTGGGCATTGCGACTATCTCCTTTGGAAGGGGCCGACCCCCGTACTAGGTAGGGCCGGGACGGAAGCTCTTAGAGCTGTTCGGTTTCGCGCCTAGAGCTGTTCGGTTTCGGCAAAGTCCTGGTTGTCGTCCAGGTCGTAGCCAGCATCGCTGTTCCAGGTGCCGGTGGCGACGTCGTAGCCGGCGACCTCGGACGGGTCGAACGTGGCCGGGCTGTCCTTCAGCGAGAGACCGAGCTGGTGCAGCTTGATCTTCACCTCGTCGATGGACTTCTGGCCGAAGTTGCGGATGTCCAGCAGGTCGGACTCCGTCCGCGAGACCAGCTCGCCGACGGTGTGCACACCCTCGCGCTTGAGGCAGTTGTACGACCGGACGGTGAGTTCCAGGTCGTCGATCGGCAGCGCGAAGCTGGCGATGTGATCGGCCTCGGCGGGCGAGGGTCCGATCTCGATGCCCTCGGCCTCGACGTTGAGTTCCCGTGCCAGACCGAAGAGTTCGACCAGCGTCTTGCCGGCCGAGGCCAGGGCGTCACGCGGGCTGATCGAGTTCTTGGTCTCGACGTCGAGGATCAGCTTGTCGAAGTCGGTGCGCTGCTCGACGCGGGTGGCCTCCACCTTGTAGGTCACCTTGAGCACGGGGCTGTAGATGGAATCGACCGGGATGCGGCCGATCTCGGCGCCGGAGGCCTTGTTCTGCACGGCCGGGACGTAACCGCGGCCGCGCTCGACGACCAGCTCGACCTCGAGCTTGCCCTTGTCGTTCAGCGTCGCGATGTGCATGTCCGGGTTGTGCACCGTCACGCCGGCCGGCGGGACGATGTCACCGGCGGTGACGGCGCCCGGGCCCTGCTTGCGCAGGTACATGGTGACCGGCTCGTCCTCCTCGGAGGACACGACGAGCGCCTTGAGGTTCAGGATGATGTCGGTGACGTCTTCCTTGACACCCGGCACGGTGGTGAACTCGTGCAGCACCCCGTCGATGCGGATGCTGGTGACTGCCGCGCCCGGGATGGACGACAGCAGCGTGCGCCGCAGCGAATTGCCGAGGGTGTAACCGAAGCCCGGCTCCAGGGGCTCGATGACGAACTTGGACCGGTTGTCGGCCAGGCTCTCCTCGGACAGGGTGGGTCGCTGAGAGATCAGCATGTTTCTCTATCTCCTTCTCGGCACCCGCTATTTGATGCCGGTAAGTGACCCGGGCCGTCGGACGACGGCCCGGGATGGGGCCCTACTACTTCGAGTAGAGCTCGACGATGAGCTGCTCGGTGAGCGGCACGTCGATCTGCGCACGCTCGGGCAGCTGGTGGACGAGGACGCGCTGGCGCTCGCCGATGACCTGCAGCCAGGACGGGATCGGACGCTCACCCGCGGTCTGCCGGGACAGCTCGAACGGCAGCGTGTTGAGCGACTTCTCCTTGATGTCGATGATGTCGTACTGCGACACCCGGTAGCTGGGGATGTCGACCTTGACGCCATTGACCAGGAAGTGTCCGTGGCTGACCAGCTGGCGCGCCATGCGACGCGTGCGGGCCAGGCCGGCGCGGTACACGACGTTGTCCAGCCGGCTCTCGAGGATGCGGAGCAAGTTGTCACCGGTCTTGCCGGGCTGACGCACCGCTTCCTCGTAGTAGCGACGGAACTGCTTCTCCATCACGCCGTAGGAGAAGCGGGCCTTCTGCTTCTCCTGCAGCTGCTGGCGGTACTCGCTCTCCTTGATCCGCGCGCGGCCGTGCTGGCCGGGCGGGTAGGGGCGCTTCTCGAAGGACTGGTCTCCACCGACGAGGTCGACGCCCAGACGGCGCGACTTGCGGGTGACGGGTCCGGTGTAACGAGCCATGAGTTCTGGTTCTCCTTGTTCCTAGACCCGGCGCCGCTTCGGCGGACGGCAACCGTTGTGCGGCTGCGGCGTGACGTCGGAGATGGCACCGACCTCGAGGCCGGCGGCCTGCAGCGAGCGAATGGCGGTCTCACGGCCCGAACCCGGGCCCTTCACGAACACGTCGACCTTCTTGACACCGTGCTCCTGGGCCTTGCGGGCGGCGTTCTCGGCGGCCAGCTGGGCGGCGAACGGCGTCGACTTGCGCGAGCCCTTGAAGCCGACGTGTCCCGACGACGCCCAGGCGATGACGTTGCCCTGGGGATCGGTGATCGAGACGATGGTGTTGTTGAACGTGCTCTTGATGTGAGCGGCGCCGTGGGGAACGTTCTTCTTTTCCCTGCGGCGGGTCTTCTGACCCTTCTTGGCGGCGGTGCCGCCCTTCTTTGCCTGTGCCATCCGGGATTACCTGGCCTTCTTCTTGCCGGCGATGGTGCGCTTCGGGCCCTTGCGGGTACGCGCGTTGGTCTTGGTGCGCTGTCCGCGCACGGGCAGGCCACGACGGTGGCGCAGGCCCTGGTAGCAACCGATCTCGATCTTGCGACGGATGTCGGCCTGCACCTCGCGGCGGAGGTCACCCTCGACCTTGAGGTTGCCTTCGATGTAGTCGCGCAGTTGCGTCACCTGGTCGTCGGTGAGGTCCTTGCTGCGCTGGTCCCGGCTGATGCCGGTGGCGTCCAGGATCTCCTGGGAGCGCGTACGGCCAACGCCGTAGATGTAGGTCAGCGCGATCTCCATGCGCTTGTCGCGCGGGAGATCGACGCCCATGAGGCGTGCCATCAGGCAGTGATTCCTTCTCTAAGCGGAGGTCTGATCCCAGTCCGTTCCCCGTTCGGGGTCCGGCCTCCGTGCCGGACGTGTACGAGCGACGCATTCGCTCGGTGGTACTGGGAGGTCTGCATTCAGTTGTGGGGTACTACGCGGGCGCCAGAGGAACTCTGGTCAGCCCTGCCGCTGCTTGTGGCGGGGATCGGAGCAGATCACCATGACCCGCCCATGCCGGCGGATCACCCTGCACTTGTCGCAGATCGGCTTGACGCTCGGGTTCACCTTCACGGCTGTGTCGATCCTTCGTGTTCTGGTCGGGACGCGCGCGAGTGCACGTCACCGGATGTCGTTGATGCGGACGTGGGTTACTTGTACCGGTACACGATGCGGCCCCGGGACAGGTCGTACGGGGAGAGCTCCACGACGACCCGGTCCTCGGGCAGGATGCGGATGTAGTGCTGCCGCATCTTGCCGCTGATGTGGGCGAGCACCTTGTGACCGTTCTCCAGCTCAATGCGGAACATCGCATTGGGCAGAGGCTCGACCACGCGGCCCTCGACCTCGATGGCACCGTCTTTCTTGGCCATGCTGTCTGGCGATCCTTGCTTTCGGTTTCGTATGCGGTTACGCCCGTTGCGGCGCAGCCTTCGATCCGACTAAGAACGTGAGCCGGTTCGGGTGAGTTCCCAAGGTCCAGCAGACAGAGCACGCAGGAAGTCGGCGCGGAAGCCGCACCGTTGGTCCATGCTACTCGCAGACGCGGTCTGCCCAAAATCGCGTTTCGCGAGGGTTCAGCGCCGCGCGGCGCCGCGTCCCTGCCAGCCTACCGACGGTCGCGCGCGATGGAGCGCATTCCGGCTCAGCGCGCCTCGGCGGCGGCCTTGATGGCCGCGAGGGTGACGGGGATGCCGCTCAGCGCGGCGTCGCTGCGCTTCTGGATCTCGTCGGCGGCCAGGTCGCCGTACTTCTCGCCGAAGCCGGCGATGCCCTTCGGCAGGAAGTGCCACGCCTGGGTCAGCCGCGTCGCCCCGTCGTCCTCGGGCTCGAGGTGAAAGCCCCAGCGCACCCAGCCGTCGTTGACCTCCCAGGTGAACTCGCGGCCGGGGTCGGCGGCCACCACCTGGCTGCGGGTCTCCCAGGTGCGCTCGTCGGTGACGTTGCGTCCGGTGAACCACGCGCCCGGCTGCGCGCCGGCGGCCGGATCGTCCCACCAGCAGGCCTTGCACACCGGGCTCCAATCGCCCATCTTCGTGACGTCGGAGACCAGCGCGTAGGTCTCCTGCGGGTCACGCGCGACGACGATCGAGTCGGAGAATTCGAGAACGGTCACGCCGGGGGAGTCTACGAGCGTTCGCCCTGGGGAGAACGCGCGGGATGGACCGATATCGATTGGACAGCCAGCGCATACTCATACGTGATGAGCGGACCTGAACACCAGCCCCGTCGGCCTGCGATCCTCACCGTCGACGACGATCCCGCGGTGTCCCGTGCCGTCGCGCGCGACCTGCGTCGGCACTACGGCGAGCGGTACCGCATCGTGCGCGCGGAGTCCGGCGCCGACGCGCTCGACACGCTCAAGGAACTCAAGCTGCGCGGTGACACCGTCGCGGTGTTCGTCGCCGACTACCGCATGCCGCAGATGAGCGGCATCGAGTTCCTCGAGAAGGCGATGGACGTGTTCCCGCTCGCGCGGCGGGTGCTGCTCACCGCCTACGCCGACACCCACGCCGCGATCGACGCCATCAACGTCGTCGACCTCGACCACTATCTGCTCAAGCCGTGGGACCCGCCGGAGGAGAAGCTCTACCCGGTGATCGACGGACTCCTCGAGGAGTGGCGCGCCATCGGCGACCGCGGCATGCCGTACACGAAGGTCATCGGGCACCGCTGGAACCCGAGGTCCTGGGAAGTGCGCCAATTCCTGGCGCGCAATGGTTACCCGTTCAAAGCGTTAGCCGCAGATGAACCGAAGGGACGGCAACTGCTAGACGCTGCCGGCCTCGACGGCCTTCACCTGCCCGTCGTCATCACCGAGAAGGGCGAGAAACTCGTAGAACCAACCGATCCTCAATTGGCCGAACTGCTCGGCTTGTCAACCGAACCATCGTTGGAGATGTACGACTTGGCCGTCATCGGCGGTGGCCCGGCCGGTCTGGCCGCCGCCGTGTATGGAGCTTCTGAGGGTTTGAAGACGGTGCTTATCGAACGCGCCACCACCGGTGGGCAGGCGGGCAGAAGCTCCCGCATCGAGAACTACCTCGGATTTGAGAACGGTGTCTCGGGGACTGCACTTACGCTGACTGCTCGCCGGCAGGCCGAACGATTTGGCGCCGAAGTGATAACTACTCGCGAGGCGATCCGTCTCAATGCGGGTGAGGTTGGGGCCGCGCGCACCATCAAGTTCGAAGATCACAGCACGATCGGCGCTCGAGCGATCATATTGGCGACTGGTGTCGAGTACCGCGAACTTCCTGTGAGCGGGTGCCGTCAACTCGATGAGGTGAATTACGTCGGCCGAGGCGTCTACTACGGCGCGTCGGTATCCGACCCCTCGGAGTGCGAGGGCGAGGACGTTTACATCGTCGGCGCCGCTAATTCTGCCGGTCAAGCGGCCATGAAGATGGCGGAGAAAGCCAAGTCGGTGACAATCCTCTGTCGTGGTCCGCGCATCGAGGACTCGATGTCTTACTACTTGATTCAACAGATCGAGCAGATGCCGAATATACGAATTCGAAACTGCACTGAGGTGACTGAAGTCTGCGGCGAGGATGGCCACTTGACCGGACTGTTGTTGAACAACAAGCAGACCGGCGAGAGCGAAAAGGTCAGCTGCGACCGGATGTGCTGCTTCATCGGCGCACAGCCGCGCACGGACTGGCTCGAGGAGGCGGGAATAGCCCGCGACGATTACGGCTTCATCCTGTCGGGGCCGGATCTGCGCGACAAGGTCGGATGGACGCTGGACCGTCCGCCGCACCACCTCGAGACGAGCGTCCCCGGGGTGTTCGTGGCGGGAGACGTGCGATCGGAGTCCGCCAAGCGCGTGGCGGCCGCGGTCGGCGAGGGATCGATGGCAGTGATGCTGGTGCACCGCTACCTGGCGGAAGCCTGACGAGGGACTCGAGAGGACGACCATGGGCGAGCAGTGCGTACGCGACGAGCTCCGCACGCTGTTTCTCTTCGAGCACCTGAGCGACGAGCAGCTCGACATGCTGTGCGCCGACGGCGGCATCGAGACCTTCCCCGAGGGTCCGCTGTGCACCGAGGGCGATCCGGCGACGTGTTTCTACGTGATGCTCGACGGTGAGCTGATCATGACCAAGCGGTCGGGCGGCGTCGACATCCAGACCAACCGGACCTCGCAGCGCGGCGTCTACTGCGGCGCGTGGTCGGCCTACGTCCCCGGCGAGGAGCACACCTATCAGGCGTCGGTGCGGCTGACGAAGCCGTCGCGCTTCTTCGTGCTCGACGCGGACGCCTTCGCGCAGTTCATGCGCTCGCAGTTCCCGATGGCCGTGCACCTGCTCGAGGGCCACATGGTGGGCGGCCGCCGGCAGAGCCAGATCATCGGCCAGCGCGAGAAGCTGCTGGCGCTGGGCACCATCACCGCGGGTCTCACCCACCAGCTCAACAATCCGGCCGCGGCCACCGCCCGCGCGACCGCCGACCTGCGTGAGACGGTCGGCAAGATGCGGCACAAGCTCGCCATGCTGGCCGACGGGAAGTTCAGTCCCGAGGCGCTGCGGGTGCTGGTGAGCATTCAGGACGAGGTCGCCGAGCAGGTCGCCAAGTACAAGACCGTCGAGCTGTCGGCGCTGGAGTCCTCCGACCGCGAGGACGCCATCGGCGACTGGCTGGAGGATCACGACATCATCGGCGCGTGGGACTACGCGCCGACCTTCGTCGAGGCCGGCCTGGACACCGACTGGCTGGAGCGCATCCTCGCCTCGGTCGACGAGGTCGACGCCACCGCCTCGCTGCAGGGCGCGCTCGGCTGGCTGAAGTACACCATCGACACCGAGCTGCGGATGAACGAGATCGCCGAGGCCAGCAAGCGCATCTCGGCGCTGCTCGCCGACGCCAAGCAGTACTCCCAGATGGACCGCGGCGCCTACCAGAGCGCCAACGTGCACGAGCTGCTGCGCAGCACGATCATGATGTTCGGTGACACCATCGGCCACCAGGGCAAGGGCCGGCCCGTCACGATCGTCAAGGACCTCGACAAGACGCTGCCCGAATTGCTCTGCTACCCGGGCGATCTCAACCAGGTGTGGACCAACCTCATCGACAATGCGATCCAGGCGATGGACGGCCACGGCACGCTGACCATCCGCACCTCGCGGGAGAACGACGAGATGGTGCGCGTCGAGATCTGCGACGACGGGCCCGGCATCTCCGAGGACATCATCGACCGCATCTTCACGCCGTTCTTCACCACCAAGCCCTTCGGCAAGGGCACCGGGCTCGGGCTCGACCTGGCCTGGCGGATCGTGGTGGAGAAGCACAACGGCAACATGCGCGTGCAGAGCACGCCCGGCGACACCCGGTTCATCGTGACGCTGCCGCTGCAGGCACCCGCGCCGGTGACGCCGACGCCGGGCGAGCTGGCCGCCGCGGGAACGGAATAGTCCCGCTCTCGACGAGCGGAACGGAATACCCCCCGCTGCGGCGGGGGTTGACCCGGACATGACGAAACCCAGCCTCGGCCCGTTCGGCGTCTTCGGTCACTACGAGCAGTTCCGCACCCTGAGTCCGCAGCAGCTCCGCGACATCGAGGCGCTCGGCTACGGCGCCATCTGGGCCGGCGGGTCGCCGCCCGCCGAACTCGACTGGGTAGACCCCATCCTCGAGGTCACCGAGACCATCGCGGTGGCCACGGGCATCGTCAACATCTGGACCGCGGCCGCCGGCCCGGTCGCCGAGTCGTTCCACCGCCTCGAGGCCACCTACCCGGGCCGCTTCATCCTCGGCATCGGCGTTGGCCACCCCGAGGCGCACACCGAGTACAAGAAGCCCTACGACGCGCTCGTCGACTACCTCGACCAGCTCGGGCAGCACGACGTACCCGCCGATCGCGTGGTGGTCGCCGCGCTCGGCCCGCAGGTGCTCAAGCTGGCCGCCCGGCGCAGCGCCGGCGCCCACCCGTACCTCACCACCCCGGAGCACACCGCGTCGGCGCGCGACCTCGTCGGCCCCGACGCGTTCATCGCGCCCGAGCACAAGGTGGTGTTGACCACCGACGCCGAGCAGGCCCGCGCCATTGGCCGCAAGGCGCTGGCCGTGTACCTCGACCTCGCGAACTACCTGAACAACTGGAAGCGGCTCGGCTTCACCGACGCCGACGTCGCCAAACCCGGCAGCGACGCGCTGCTCGACGCCGTGATCGCCTACGGCACCACCGACGAGATCGCGGCCCGGCTGCGGGCGCACCTCGACGCCGGCGCCGACCACGTGCCCGTGCAGGTGTTGACTGGACCCGACCACCTCGTGCCCGCGCTGACGGAACTCGCCGGACCGCTCGGGCTCCGCTGACCCAGGAGGACTGCACCGTGACCGAATCCGTGTCCCTCAAGCCCGACCTCGGCCGCGTCGGCGTCTGGACGTTCGGGGCCCCGACGCCCGAGCAGGCCGCCGAGATCGAGAAGCTGGGGTACGGCGCGCTCTGGGTCGGCGGCTCACCGGCCGGTGACCTGAACTTCGTGGAGCCGCTGCTGGAGGCCACCGAGTCGCTGCAGGTGGCTACCGGCATCGTGAACGTGTGGACCGCCGAAGCCGGCGAGGTGGCCGAGTCCTACCACCGCGTCGAGGACGCCCACCCCGGCAGGTTCCTGCTGGGCGTGGGCATCGGACACCCCGAGCACACCGAGGAGTACCGCAAGCCCTACGACGTGCTCGTCGAATACCTGGACGCCCTCGACGCCGCCAAGGTGCCGACGAGCCGGCGGGTGCTCGCCGCGCTGGGCCACAAGGTGCTGGAACTGTCCGCGCGCCGCAGCGCGGGCGCGCACCCGTACCTGACCACGCCCGAGCACACCGGACAGGCGCGAAACCTGCTCGGCAACACCGTGTTCCTCGCCCCGGAGCACAAGGTGGTCCTGAGTACCGACGTCGAGCAGGCCCGCAAGGTCGGCCGCGACACCGTCGACTTCTACCTGAACCTGAGCAACTACGTGAACAACTGGAAGCGGCTCGGGTTCACCGACGACGACGTGAACAAGCCCGGCAGCGACAAGCTGATCGACGCCGTGGTGGCGCACGGCACGGCCGAGGCGATCGCGGCACGTCTCACCGAGCACCTCGACGCGGGCGCCGACCACGTGGCCGTGCAGGTGCTCGGCGGCGAGGACGCGCTGCTGCCGACGCTGAGCGAGCTGGCCGGTCCGCTGGGTCTGACGCCGCGCGGGTAGCGCGCGAATTCCCAGCAGATTCACAGCGCGGAGCCATCGGCGCTGTTCCACGGCCCGCGGCGACCGTTGGTGGCGCGGTCCCGTGACACGGCAGCGGCGAATCCGGTTGCGCGCGAACGGCGATCGGTCTTGCATGAGAGGTCGTGGGCTCTCTCAATCGCCGTGACCTGCTGTCGTTGACCGGGGCGGGGCTCGTCGCCGCCGCGGGACTGGCCACCGCGCCGCGGTCGCTGGCAGCACCGCCGAAGTACCTGTTCGCCGACGAGTTCGACGGTCCGGCCGGCTCGGCTCCCGATCCGTCGAAGTGGCTCGTCGCGAAGGCCAGGGAGTCGATGCAGGACCCCACCTTTTGGGAGCAGCCGGGCCGCGTCGGCCAGTACCGCGACGACCGCCGCAACGTCTACGTCGACGGCAACTCCCACCTCGTCTTCCGCGCCGCGAAGGACGGGGACACGTTCTACAGCGGCAAGGTGTTCAGCACCTTCTACGGCGGCATCGGGCACACCTGGGAAGCGCGGATCAAGCTCGACTGCCTCACCCCCGGCAGTTGGCCCGCGTGGTACCTGTCCAACGACAACCCCGTCAACGGCGGCGAGGTCGACGTCATGGAGTGGTACGGCAACGGCAGCTGGGCGCCGGGCACCGCCGTGCACGCGAAGCTCAACGGCGGCGAGCACGTCAGCCAGACCATCTCGGTGGACGACGCCTGGCACACCTGGCGCGTCACCTGGGACGAGGCCGGCATGCGGTTCTGGCGCGACTACGTCGACGGCGCGCAGCCCTACTTCACCGTCGCCGCGCACGCGCTGCCGGACTGGCAGTTCAACGATCCCGGCTTCACGCTGTCGCCCGTCCTGGATCTCGCGGTCGCGGGCTCGGGCGGCGGGGATCCCAGCGGCGGTACGTACCCCGCGACGATGCTCATCGACTGGGTGCGCGTCTGGTAGCAGAACCCTTGCGGACGCGTGCGGCCAATTACTAGGATTTCCTAGTATTCGCCGAGAGGGGCCCATCATGACCACGCAGATCCCGCACTTCATCGACGGCCAGCGCACCGCGGGCTCGTCGGACCGCACCGCCGACGTGTTCAACCCGAGCACCGGCGAGGTCCAGGCCCAGGTGGTCCTGGGCAGCCGCGCCGACGTCGACGCGGCGGTGGCCGGCGCCGCCGTCGCGCAGAAGGAGTGGGCGGCCTGGAACCCGCAGCGGCGCGCCCGGGTGATGATGCGCTTCGTCGACCTGGTGAACCAGCACCGCGACGAACTCGCCGAACTGCTGTCCCTGGAGCACGGCAAGACGTTCGAGGACTCCCTGGGCGACATCCAGCGCGGCGTCGAGGTCATCGAGTTCGCCATCGGCATCCCGCACCTGCTCAAGGGCGAGTACACCGAAGGCGCCGGCACCGGGATCGACGTGTACTCGCTGCGCCAGCCGCTCGGCGTCGTCGCCGGCATCACGCCGTTCAACTTCCCGGCCATGATCCCGCTGTGGAAGGCCGGTCCGGCGCTGGCGTGCGGCAACGCCTTCATCCTCAAGCCGTCCGAGCGCGACCCGTCGGTGCCGGTGCGGCTCGCCGAACTGTTCCTCGAGGCCGGTCTGCCCAAGGGCGTCTTCCAGGTGGTGCAGGGCGACAAGGAGGCCGTCGACGCCATCCTGGAGCATCCCGAGATCCAGGCCGTCGGATTCGTCGGCAGCTCCGACATCGCGCAGTACATCTACGCGACGGCGGCGGCCAACGGCAAGCGTTCGCAGTGCTTCGGCGGCGCGAAGAACCACATGATCATCATGCCGGACGCCGACCTCGACCAGGCCGTGGACGCCCTCATCGGCGCCGGCTACGGCAGCGCCGGCGAGCGGTGCATGGCCATCAGCGTCGCCGTCCCGGTCGGCGAGGAGACCGCGAACCGTCTGCGCGCCCGGCTCGCCGAGCGCGTCGCCGAGCTGCGCGTCGGCCACAGCCTGGACCCCAAGGCCATCTACGGTCCGCTGGTCACCGAGGCCGCACTGCAGCGCGTCCGCAGCTACATCGACGCCGGCGTCGAGGCGGGGGCGGACATCGTGGTCGACGGGCGCACCCGCGGTAGCGACGACCTCCAGTTCGGTGACGCGAGCCTCGAGGGCGGCTACTTCATCGGGCCCACGCTGTTCGACCACGTCACCACCGATATGAGCATCTACACCGACGAGATCTTCGGCCCGGTGCTGTGCATCGTGCGGGCGAAGGACTACGAGGAGGCCCTGGCGCTGCCGTCTCGGCACGAGTACGGCAACGGCGTGGCGATCTTCACCCGCGACGGCGACGCCGCCCGCGACTTCGTGGCCAACGTCCAGGTGGGCATGGTCGGCGTCAACGTGCCGATCCCGGTTCCGGTGGCGTACCACACCTTCGGCGGCTGGAAGCGGTCCGGCTTCGGCGACCTCAACCAGCACGGCCCCGCGTCGATCCAGTTCTACACCAAGACCAAGACGGTGACCTCGCGCTGGCCGTCGGGCATCAAGGACGGGGCCGAGTTCTCGATCCCCACCATGAAGTAGCCCGCGCGTGAACCTGCACGGACTCGATGACGACGAACGCGTCATCGCCGAGACGGCGGCGGACTTCGCCGCCAAGCGCATTGCACCGCATGCCCTGGAATGGGACGCCACCAAGCACTTCCCGACCGACGTGTTGCGCGCCTCGGCGGAACTGGGCATGGCCGCGGTCTACTGCGCCGAGGACGTCGGCGGCAGCGGCCTGCGTCGCCTCGACGGCGTGCGCATCTTCGAGGCACTGTCCTACGCCGATCCGACGGTGGCGGCGTTCCTGTCCATCCACAACATGTGCACGTGGATGGTGGACCGTTACGGCACTGCCGAGCAACGGAAGTCGCTGGTCCCCCGACTCGCGTCGATGGAGTCGATCGCGAGCTACTGCCTCACCGAACCGGGCGCCGGGTCGGACGCGAGCGCGCTGCGGACCCGTGCGGTCCGCGACGGCGACCACTGGGTGCTCGACGGCGTGAAGCAGTTCATCTCCGGCGCGGGCGTGTCCGACGTCTACGTCGTCATGGCCCGCACCGGCGAGCCGGAAAGCGGCCCGCGCGGGATCTCGGCGTTCATCGTCGAAAAGGGCACGCCGGGGCTGAGTTTCGGCCCCAACGAGGCCAAGATGGGCTGGAACGCCCAACCCACCGCACAGGTGATCCTCGACGGTGCCCGCATCCCCGCCGACGCCATGCTCGGCGGCCCCGACGGGGCGGGCAGCGGCTTCGGCATCGCGATGAACGGCCTCAACGGCGGCCGGATCAACATCGCGGCGTGCTCGCTCGGCGGAGCACAGGCCGCCTACGACAAGACGCTGAGCTACCTGCGCGACCGCGTCGCGTTCGGCGGTGCACTGCTCGACGAGCCCACGATCCGGTTCGCCCTCGCCGACATGGCGACCGCGCTGGAGACGTCGCGAAACCTGTTGTGGCGCGCGGCGACGGCGCTCGACGAGGACCATCCGGACAAGGTCGAACTGTGTGCGATGGCCAAGCGCTACGTCACCGACGCGTGCTTCACCGTCGCCGACCAGGCGCTGCAGCTGCACGGCGGTTACGGCTACCTCGACGAGTACGGCCTGGAGAAGATCGTCCGCGACCTGCGGGTGCACCGGATCCTCGAGGGCACCAACGAGATCATGCGCGTCGTCATCGGCCGCAGCGCTGCCGCCCGGGCCCGGGCGTCCTAGACGGGAGTACAGACATGTCGACCATCGCCTTCCTCGGTCTGGGCAACATGGGCGGGCCCATGGCGGCCAACCTCGTCGCCGCGGGCCACACCGTCCGCGGCTTCGACCCGGTGGCGGCGTCTCGGGACGCCGCCCGCGAGAAGGGCGTCACCGCGTTCGACGCCGGCACCGAGGCGGTCACCGGCGCCGACGTGGTGATCACGTCGCTGCCCAACGGCGACATCGTGAAACGCTGCTACGCCGACGTGCTGCCCGCCGCGACGGCCGGCGCACTGTTCATCGACACCTCGACGATCTCGGTCGACGACGCCCGCGCCATCAACGCCGACGCGACCGCGGCCGGGGTCGAGCAGATCGACGCCCCGGTGTCCGGCGGCATCAAGGGCGCCACCGCCGGCACGCTGGCGTTCATGGTCGGCGGCCAGGCATCCTCGGTCGAGCGCGCCCGCCCGGTGCTGGACCCCATGGCGGGCAAGGTGATCCACTGCGGCGCGTCCGGAGCGGGCCAGGCCGCCAAGCTGTGCAACAACATGGTGCTGGCCGTGCAACAGATCGCGATCGGCGAGGCATTCGTCCTCGCCGAGAAGTTGGGCCTGCCCGCGCAGTCGCTGTTCGACGTGATCACCGGCGCCACCGGCAACTGCTGGGCCGTGCACACCAACTGCCCGGTGCCCGGACCGGTCCCGACGTCGCCGGCCAACAACGACTTCCGGCCCGGGTTCGCCACCGCGCTCATGCACAAGGACCTCGGGCTCGCGATGGACGCCGTCGCCTCCAGCGGATCGTCCGCGCCGCTCGGCACGCACGCCGCCGAGATCTACGCGGCGTTCGCCAAGGACCACGCGGACAAGGACTTCAGCGCCGTCATCGAGGCGATCCGCGGTAACTGACCCTCAGCGGTTGGTCTGCCAGCGGCGGTGCAGCCACTGACAGTCCGCGGCGAGCAGGCCGTCGTAGCCGGTGCGCACGTCGGCGGCGCCGGCGTAGTCGGCGCCGCGAGAGTAGCCGGTGGTCACCACCATGGTGGCGAGCTTCGCGGCACGGGCGGCGCGGAAGCCGACCGCGGTGCCGGCCACCGCGAGCACGCTCTCCGGCGCCAGCCCGAGTTCGGACAGCATCTGGCCGTGCAGGTCGGGTTCGGGACCGGGGCGGGTCATGTCGTCGGGCGTGACGACGGTGTCGGCGATGCCGTCACCGAGCAGCTGGCGCACCAGCGGCTCCACCCACGACCGTGCACCGCGGCTGATCACCGCGACCGGGATCTGGGCGAAGTACAGGCTGTTGACGAGGTCCTCGAGGCCCGCGCGCGGGGTGACGTCACCGCCGAGCACCGACGCCTCGAAGAGTTCGCTCTTGGTGCGGGAGACGTGCGCGGCGATCTCGGCGCTGATCCGCCCGTAGCCGCGGCGGCGCAGCGCCGAGGCGACGCGACGTCCTTCGTCGGCAATGCAGACCAGCCGGCCGTACTCGGCCACCGACCAGACGATGTCGAGTCCGTGCGCCGCGAACGCCGCGTTGAAGGCCACCCGCTGCCCGTCACGCTCGATGTCTGCGAGCGCGCCGTCGAGGTCGAACACCACCGCGCCGAGGTCATTCGCCGCCGCACCCGCGGGCCGTCCGGCGTCCCACCAGAACGTCCGCGTCGCACAGTCACTCCCCATGCGCCCACAGTGGCGTACGTCACACCGGCGGGCCTCCCCCATCCGGGGGATTCCGACGGTGGATCCATCCCCCCCGACCGGCGCCATCTTGAACCGGAGGCGGTGGTCGCGGCCATAGGGTGATCGCATGGCGTCCGCCCCGGTCCGGCTCATGCTGGTCGACGACCACGAGATGGTCATCGAGGGCCTCAAGGCGATGCTGACGACGTTCGCCGACCGCGTGGAGGTCGTGGGGCAGGCCGTCGGCGCCGAACGGGCCCTGCGCGTCGTCGACGACGTCGACCCCGACATCGTGCTGTGCGACGTGCGCATGCAGGGCGCCAGCGGGCTCGACCTGTGCGCCGAACTGCGCGGCCGCAACCCCGGCCGCAAGGTCGTCATGCTCTCGGTCTACGACGACGAGCAGTACCTCTTCCAGGCGCTGCGCGTCGGCGCGTCGGGCTATCTGCTGAAGAGCATCGGCAGCGACGACCTGGTCCGCCAGCTCGAACTCGTCCACCGCGGCGAGACGGCCATCGACCCCGGCATGGCGGCCCGCGCGGTGGACACCGCGGCCCGCCTGCAGCGCGACGAGTTCTGGCCCGGTGCCCGTCACGGTCTCACCCAGCGCGAGAGCGAGATCCTGTCCTGCGTGGTGAACGGCCTGTCGAACAAGGGCATCGCCACCAAGCTGGTGATCGGCGACGAGACCGTGAAGACCCATCTGCGGTCGATCTACCGCAAGCTCGGCGTCGCCGACCGCACGGGCGCCGCCGCCACGGCGCTGCGCGAGGGGATCTTCCAGTGACCGGTGTGCATGGTGAGGTGCTCACCGCCGACCGCGAACTGGCGCTGCTGCGCGAGCTGATCCGGGCCGCGTCGAGCGGGCCGGGCGTGGAGCCGCTCGCCGCGGCCGCCGCGCGGATGATCACCGCGGCGACCGCGACCGACGTGTGCTTCGTGCACGTCCTCGACGACACCGAGCGCTCGCTCACGCTGACCGGCGCCACGCCGCCGTTCGACGAGCAAGCCGGCAAGATCCGGCTGCCGCTGGGCGAGGGCGTGTCCGGGTGGGTGGCCAGCCACCGCGAGCCGGTGGTGATCATCGCCGACAAGGAGTCCGATCCGCGATACCGGCCGTTCGAGTCCCTGCGCGGCTCGGACTTCACCTCGATGGTGTCGGTGCCGATGGAGACCGACCCCGGCGGGCTGGTGGGCGTGCTGAACGTGCACACCGTGGCCCGCCGCGAGTTCGCCGCGCGCGACGTGGAGCTGCTGCTGGTCATCGGCCGGCTCATCGCCGGTGCGATGCACCAGGCCCGCCTGCACCGGCAGCTCGTCGCCCGGGAACGGGCGCACGAGAACTTCGTCGAGCAGGTCATCGAGGCCCAGGAACTCGAGCGGCGCCGGTTGGCCGGCGACATCCACGACGGCATCAGCCAGCGGCTCGTCACGCTGTCCTACCGCCTCGACGCGGCCGCCCGCGCCATGAGCGACGAGATCCGCGACCTCCCCGCAGCCGCCGAGCAGCTGACGCTGGCCCGTGAGCTGGTGGCCCTGACGCTCGGCGAGGCACGCGCGGCGATCAGCGGCCTGCGCCCGCCGGTGCTCGACGACCTCGGCCTCGCCGGCGGGCTGGCCAGCCTGGCGCGGTCCATCCCGCAGGTGGCCGTCGAGGTCGACGTCGCCGAGACCCGGCTGCCCGACCACGTCGAGCTGGCGCTGTACCGCATCGCGCAGGAGTGCCTGCAGAACGTCGTGAAGCACTCGGGTGCGTCGCACGCCCGGCTGGTGTTCGCCGTGGCGGCCGGCGATGCGCCGGCGGTCGCGCGGTTGGAGATCGTCGACAACGGCGTCGGCTTCGATACCTTCGCCAACCCGCTCGGCGGTGACGAGATGGGCGGCTACGGGCTGCTGTCGATGGCCGAACGCGCCGAGATCGTCGGCGGGAGGCTCAACATCCGCTCCCGGCCCGGCGCCGGCACCACGGTGACCGCCACGATTCCCCTGCCGTCTCCGGGCTAGGAGGACGAGGGCTAGAAGTCACCGGCGTGGTGGCGCAGCGCCTCGATGGCGGCGGCCAGCGTGCGCGACGACGCGTCGGGGATGCCGATGTCGGCGAAGACCTCGGCGTTGAGCGTCGCGGTGGCGTCCTCGACGGTCGAGCGGCCCAGGTCGGTCAGCCGCACCAGCGTCGTCCGGCCGTCGGTGGGATGCGGCGTCCGCTCGACCAGGCCGTCGGCCTCGAGCCGGCGGATCGCGTGGGTGACGCTGGTGACGTGCACCTGCAGTCGGTCGGACGCCTTGGTGATCGGCAGGGCCCCGGACCGCGTGAACGCCAGCAGCCGCAGCAGCTCGAAGCGGGAGAAGCTCAGATCGTACGGTCGCAGCGCGTTCTCCACGCGGGCAAGCAGAATCTGATGGGCCCGCATCACCGAGGTCACCGCGACCATGCCGTCGGCGACGTCGGCCCAGCCGGCGCGCTCCCAGTTGGCCCGCGCCAGCGCGACCGGGTCCGGCTTGGCCGGCGGATCGTTGGTGGGCACGCCTAGTCCTACCGCACGGGACGTCGTCAGAGGGTGAGGATGCGCGGGCCGTCGTCGGTGACGGCGACGGTGTGCTCCCAGTGCGCGGCGCGGGAGCCGTCAGTGGTGACGACGGTCCAGTCGTCGTCGAGCACCCGGGTGCGCGACGTGCCGAGGGTGAGCATCGGTTCGATGGCGAGCACCGACCCGGGTGCGAGGTACGGGCCGCGGCCGGGGGCGCCCTCGTTCGGCAGGAACGGATCCATGTGCATCTCGCGGCCGATGCCGTGGCCGCCGTAGCCCGCGACGATGCCGTAGCTGCGGCCGTGGCGCTGCTCCGCGTCGTGCGTGCCGTTCTCGATGGCGTGCGAGACGTCGGTCAGCCGGTTGCCGGGCACCATCGCCGCGATGCCCGCCTCCATCGACAGCCGGGTGGCCTCGGACAGGTTGGCGTCGGCGTCGATCAGCGTGCCGACGCCGAAGGTGAACGCCGAGTCGCCGTGCCAGCCGTCCACGATGGCGCCACAGTCGATGGAGACCAGGTCGCCGGCCGCGAGGACCTCGTCGGCGGTGGGGATGCCGTGCACGACGCGGTCGTTGACCGACGAGCAGATCGACCCCGGGTAGCCGTGGTAGCCCAAGAACGACGGCACGCCGCCGCCGTCCCGGATCACCGCTTCGGCGACCCGGTCGAGGTCGAGCGTCGACGCGCCGGGCACGGCGGCCGCTCGGACCGCCCGAAGGGCCGCGGCCACCAGCGCCCCGGCCACCGCCATGGCGTCGAGTTCACCGGGAGTGCGCTGCGGGACGACCTTGCGCCCACGCAGCCCGGGCAGGCCGATCACGTCAGCGCCCGAGCGCCTGCAGGGTGCGCGCGAACACCTCGTCGAGGCTGCCGATGGCGTCCACGGTCTTCAGCTCGTCGGAGTAGAAGTCGAGCAGCGGCGCGGTCTCCTGGCGGTAGACCTTCATGCGGTTGAGGATGACGTCCTCGGTGTCGTCGGCGCGGCCACGCGACTTCAGCCGGTTCAGCAGCTCGTCCTCGGAGACGCGGAACTCGACCACCGCGTCGAGGGACAGGTTGCGCTTGGCGAGCATCTCGGCGAGCGCCTCGGCCTGCTCCACGGAGCGCGGGTAGCCGTCGAGGATGAAGCCCGCACCGGCGTCGTCGTCGTCGAGCCGGTCGTCGACCAGCGCGTTGGTCAGCGTCGCGGGGACCAGGTCACCGGCGTCGAGGTACTTCTTGGCCTCGAGACCCAGCTCGGTCTCGTTGCTGATGTTGTGGCGGAAGAGGTCACCGGTGGAGATGTGCGGGATGCCCAGCTTCTCGGCGAGCTTCTCGGCCTGCGTGCCCTTGCCCGCCCCCGGCGGCCCCAGCAAAACGATTCTCAACGTCCCCAACTCTCTCTCACTTCAAGAAGCCTTCGTAGTTGCGCTGCATCAGCTGACTCTCGATCTGCTTCACCGTGTCGAGGCCGACGCCGATCATGATCAGGACCGCGGTGCCACCGAACGGCAGGTTCTGGATCGAGCCCGAGTTGCCCAGCTCGAGGAACAGGTTCGGGAGCACGGCGATGACGCCGAGGTAGATCGAGCCCGGAAGCGTGATGCGGGACAGGACGTAGCGCAGGTAGTCGGCGGTGGGCTTGCCGGGGCGGATGCCGGGGATGAAGCCACCGAACTTCTTCATCTCGTCGGCGCGCTCATCGGGGTTGAAGGTGATCGACACGTAGAAGTACGTGAAGAACACGATGAGGCCGAAGTAGATCGCGATGTACACCGGGCTGGCGGGGTTGGTCAGGTAGTTCGCGACGAACTTGTCCCACCACCCGTTGCCGGGGTCGGTGCTGCCGCTGCGGATCAGCTGGGTGACCAACTGCGGCACGTAGATCAGCGACGAGGCGAAGATGACCGGGATGACGCCGGCCTGGTTGACCTTCAGCGGCAGGTAGGTGGACGTGCCGCCGTACATCTTGCGGCCCACCATGCGCTTGGCGTACTGCACCGGGATGCGGCGCTGGCCCTGCTCGACGAAGACCACCCCGACGATGATGATCAGCGCCGCGACGCAGACGAGGGTGAAGACGACGCCGCCACGGCCCTCGAGGATGGTCTGGCCCTCGGCCGGGATGCGGGCCGCGATGCCGGCGAAGATCAGCAGCGACATGCCGTTGCCGATGCCACGCTCCGTGACCAGCTCGCCCATCCACATGACCAGCGCCGCGCCCGCGGTCAGCACCAGGACGATGACGACGAGGGTGAAGATGCCGGAGTCCTGAATGATGTCCAGCGTGCAGCCCTGCAGCAGGCCGCCGTTGGCGGCCAGCGCCACGATCGAGGTGCCCTGCAGGACGGCGAGCGCGATCGCCAGGTAGCGGGTGTACTGCGTCATCTTGGCCTGGCCGGATTGGCCTTCCTTGCGCAACTGTTCGAAGCGCGGGATGACCACGGTGAGCAGCTGCACGATGATGCTCGCGGTGATGTAGGGCATCACGCCGACCGCGAAGACCGACAGCTGCAGCAGCGCGCCACCGGAGAAGAGGTTGATCAGCGAGTAGATCTGGGCGGAATCACCGCCGCTGACCTGCTCGATGCACTTCTGCACGTTGGGGTAGTTCACCCCCGGGGAGGGCAGCGAGGCCCCGGCCCGGTAGAGGATGACGATGCCGAGGGTGAAGAGGATCTTGCGTCTGAGGTCGGCCGTCCGCAGCGACGAGATGAAAGCCGAGAGCACTCTTCCTCCTGCGCAGCCGGGTCGAGCGCGGCGTGCTAAACGGGCTGGTCCGACCAGCGCTGTGGGGTCACGTCCTGCGCGTTCCTGTCACCGGCTCACGGGCCTGCGAAGTCGCGCGTCAAACAGTCTACGAGAGTAACAGTGATCGACTCACCAACAGACCACCCCTACTCGGCCCACCCGCACGACGCCGCTCGGCCCGGAGTCAGCCAACGTTCAGTTTCGGGGCGTACAGTCGGCACTAGTCGTTAAAGCAGCTAACTAATCGATCGGGGGTCGGTGCGATGCGCCAGGACGACGACAGCTGGGACCTCGCCTCGAGCGTCGGCGCCACGGCCACCATGGTGGCCGCAGCACGGGCGCTCGCGTCGCGCGAACCCGACGCCCTGATCACCGATCCCTATGCCGAGCCGCTGGTGCGCGCAGTCGGCAACGACTTCTTCACCCGGCTGATCGACGGCAGGGTCCCCGCCGGCGAGGACGACGGCGGTGCGGCGCGGCTCATCACCGACGTGATGGCGGTGCGCACCCGCTTCTTCGACGACTTCTTCCTCGACGCGTCGCGCGCGGGCGTCCGGCAGGCCGTCATCCTGGCGTCCGGCCTCGACTCCCGCGCCTACCGGCTGCCGTGGGACGAGCCCACCACGGTCTTCGAACTCGACCAGCCCCGAGTGATCGACGCCAAGTCGGCGACCATGGCCGACATCGGGGCCACTCCGACGTGCGACCGCCGGACCGTCGCCGTCGACCTGCGCGACGACTGGCCCGCCGCCCTGCGCGCCGCCGGGTTCGACGCGTCCGTCCCCACCGCCTGGAGCGCCGAGGGACTGCTCATCTACCTTCCGCCCGACGCGCAGGACCGGCTCTTCGACCTCGTCACCGAGCTGTCCGCGCCGGGCAGCCGGCTCGCCACCGAGTACCACCCCGACGGCGGCGCCATCCTCGCCGACCGCGCCAAGGAGATGAACGAGCGCTGGCGCGAGCACGGCTTCGACGTGGACCTCTCCGGCCTCGTCTACTCCGGTGACCGCCACCCGGTCGCCGACTACCTCACCGATCTGGGGTGGTCGGTGTCCGGCCGCACGCGACCGGAGGTCTTCGCCCACTACGGCCGCGCCTGGACGGACGCCGACGTTCTGAACACCATGCGCGGCTCCGTCGCCATCACCGCCATCAAGGACCAAGGAGCGTCATGACCGACACCGCACGACACGACACCGCACGACACGACGGGGACAGCTGGGACCTGGCGTCCAGCGTGGGAGCCACCGCGACCGCCGTCGCCGCCTCGCGTGCCGTCGCCTCGAAGGGACCGGACCCGCTGCTGGCCGACCCCTGGGCCGAGCCGCTGGTGCGCGCCGTCGGCGTCGAGCACTTCATCGCCCTCATCGACGGCGACGTCCTGCAGGCCACCGATGCCGACTCAGGCTTCAGCCACCGCACCGTCACCGAGCAGATCACCGTGCGCACCCGCTTCTTCGACGACTTCTTCGTCAACGCCGCGCGCGACGGCGTCCGGCAGGCCGTGATCCTGGCCTCCGGTCTGGACACCCGCGCCTACCGGCTGCCCTGGCCGGCGGGCACCACGGTGTACGAGATCGACCAGCCGGAGGTCATCGAGTTCAAGACCCGCACGCTGGCCGATCTCGGTGCCGAGCCGACCGCCGAGCGCAGCACCGTCGCCATCGACCTGCGCGAGGACTGGCCCGCGGCGCTGCGCGCGGCCGGCTTAGATCCGTCCGCCCCCACCGCCTGGATCGCCGAGGGACTGCTAGTGTACCTGCCGCCCGAGGCGCAGGACCGGCTGTTCGACGAGATCACCGCGCTGTCGGCGCCCGGCAGCCGGCTCGCCACCGAGCACATGGACATGACCGGCCTGCCCGACGACTGGGCCGAACAGCTCACCGAACGGTCCCGCCGCCTCGGCTCGCAGATCAATCTCGCAGAGCTGTTCTACCTCGGCGAGCGCCACGGCGCCGCCGATTACCTCGAGGGCAAGGGCTGGCGCACCGACATCCTCACCGGCCGGGACGCGTTCGCGCGCAACGGCTTCGACCAGCCCACCGACGAACTGGAGTCGCTCGGTGCGAACTCCGGCTACCTGACCGCGACACTGGACTAGAACGGAGCACGCCATGGCACGTACCGAAGGTGACAGCTGGGACCTCGCCTCGAGCGTCGGCGCGACCGCGACGATGGTCGCCGCGCAGCGCGCACTCGGGCACCGCGAGGGCATGATCGACGACCCGTGGGCCGAACCGCTGGTCCGCGCCGTCGGGGCGGACTTCTTCGTCCGCATGCTCGACGGCGACGTCGACTTCGCCGACCTCGACCCGGCATTCACGGTACGGCGCGCCGCCGAGGGCATGGCGGTCCGCACTCGGTGGTTCGACCAGATGTTCCTCGACGCCGCGGCCTCCGGGGTGCGCCAGGCCGTGATCCTCGCCGCCGGGTTGGACGCCCGCGGCTACCGGCTCGCCTGGCCGGCCGGCACGACGGTCTACGAGGTGGACCAGCCGGAGGTGATCGCGTTCAAGACCGCGACGCTCGAAGGGCTCGGCGCCTCTCCCACCGCCACGCATCGCACCGTGGCGATCGACCTGCGCGAGGACTGGCCGGCCGCCCTGCGCGAGGCCGGGTTCGACCCGTCGCAGCCGACGGCGTGGAGCGCCGAGGGCCTGCTCATCTATCTGCCGTCGGACGCGCAGGACCGGTTGTTCGACCTCATCACCGAACTCTCCGCACCCGGGAGCAGCCTGGCCACCGAGTACGTGCCCGACATCGACGCCTTCCTCGGCGACCGCGCGAAGGCGCTGACCGACCGGATGAAGGAGATGGGCTCGGACATCGAGATGGGCGACCTGGTGTACCACGGTGACCGGCACAACGTCATCGACTACCTCACCGGCAAGGGCTGGACGGTCACCGCGGCCGCGGCCCGCGACGCCCACGAGGCGAATGGCTTCGACTTCCCCGACGACGCAATGAGCGCGGCGTTCGGTGATCTGAGCTACGTACGCGCCCGACTGGGCTGACCCCCGAACGCAAGGCGGACCTCGGCTCGCTACTCCCCCACGTGCGAGCCGAGGTCCGGCAGTGCCGTGTTCGTCGACACTCACTCCTTGTGGCGCTCGTCCCCCCGGCGGACGCCACGACTCGTGTTCACGACACTATGCGGCCCGGCCCGGGCGAGGAATCGGGGAAACCCCTACGGCTAGGAGCGCACGTCGCCCAGCCACAGCGCCGTCGTGCCGGACAGTGACCGCTCGGCCTGGTTGACGACGCCGGCCACGGTACGGCCGAGCAGGGCGCCGACGGCGACGGACAGCGACGCCGCCGCCGGCTGCGAGGACGCCTTGGGCCGCAGGACGTCCAGCACCGACGAGCCGGGCAGGTACGTGAGCTTGACGTCCGCATTGGCGTCGATCCCGGCGAGCGCCTTCGCCCGGTCGACGGCGGTGCGCAGGCCACCGAGCTGGTCGACCAGCCCGTGTTCGAGGGCGTCGGCGCCGGTCCACACCCGGCCCCGGGCGACCGCGTCGACGGCTTCGACCGTCATGCCGCGCCCGGCGGCCACCCGCTCGACGAAGTCGGTGTAGAAGAGGTCGGCCTCTGCCTCGACGTGCGCCTGCTGCTCGTCGGTGAACGGCGCATCGATCGACCAGGCATCGGCATTGGCGTTCGTGCGCACCGCATCCGACCCGACGCCGAGACGCCGCTTGAGGTCGCGCGCGACGAGCTTGCCGGTCACCACCCCGATCGATCCCGTGATGGTCCCGGGGTTGGCGACGATCTCGTCGGCGGCCATCGACACGTAGTAGCCGCCGGACGCGGCGACGGCGCCCATCGACGCGACCACCGGGGTGCCGGCGGCCGTCAACCGCGCCACCTCCCGCCACACCGTCTCCGAGCCGGTGACGGCGCCACCGGGGCTGTCGACCCGGAGGACGACCGCGGCCACCGCGTCGTCGGCGCCGGCCTGCCGCAACGCGGCGGCGATGGTGTCGCCGCCCGCGCTGGACGTGCCGAGCGGCGACAGCTGCGGGCCGCCGCGGCCGCTGACGATCGGTCCGTGCAACGTCACGACGGCGATGGTGGGCTTGCCCGCCCTTCCGGGCAGGCTGGGCGGCGTCGGTCCCTGCGCCCTGGCGTAGCGGGCGAGGAAGAGCCGGGGCGGCACGTCGGCACCCGAGTCGCCGTCTCCGGGTTCGGCCGATCCGGGAGACGCCAGCTCGGCGATGCGGCCGTAGGCCTCGTCGCGGAAGCCGATGCGGTCGACCAGGCGGCCCTCGACGGCGGCGTCGCGTAGCAGCGGGGCCCGGTCGGCGAGCGCGTCGACCGCGTCCGGCGCGAGCCCGCGCGAGGCGGCGACCGCGGCGAGGACCTGGCCGTGCAGGCTCTCGATGAGCCGGGTGTCGGCCTCGCGGTGCGCATCGGTGTAGGCGTCCTGGGTGAACAGGTTGGCGGCGGACTTGTACTCCCCGCGCGCCACGAACTGCGCCTGCACGCCGGCCTTGTCGAGGGCGTCGCGCAGGAACAGCGCGTTGGTGGCGAAGCCGACGAGACCGACGGTGCCCGACGGCTGCATCCACACCTCGGAGAACGCCGAGGCCAGGTAGTAGGACTTGGTGCCGGGGTAGGTCTCGGCCCAGGCGAGCGACGGCTTGACCGCGCTGAACGCGGCGACGGCCGCGCGCAGTTCCTGCACCGGTCCCGCCGCCGCGGCCGGAAGCTGGATCCGGGCGATCAGGCCGGCGACGCGGTCGTCGTCGGCGGCGCGGTGCAGGGCCGCCACGGCCTCGCGCAGCAGCAGCGGGCGGCCGCCGGACAGCAGTGCCATGGGGTCGAAGCCGCCGGTCTCGTTCGGCACGGCCTGCAGGTCGAATTCGAGCACGCACCCCTTGGGGACGCCGTGGTGGCGGGCGGTGTCCGCCTTGCGCGCCAGCGCGCGGAGGTCGTCGATGCCGGGGACGCCGGACAGCAGGCTGAGCATGCCGCGAGCCTACCGATGCTCCAGCTGCGCTCCCTGGAAGCGATTCGTCGCCCCGGATACGAGAATGCCCCCGGCGATGTCGCCGGGGGCATTCTCGGTAGTGCTTGAAGCGTCGCCAATCAGGCTTCGGTGGCGGAGCCGCCAATCAGGCTTCGGTGGCGGAGCCGCCTGCGGCGGTGATCTTCTCGCGGGCGCTACCGCTGAACTTGTGCGCGGTGACGTCGACCTTGACGGACAGCTTGCCGTCGCCGAGGACCTTCACCAGCGTGTTCTTGCGCACGGCGCCGGCAGCCACCAGCTCGTCGATGCCGACCGTGCCGCCCTGCGGGAACAGCTTGCCGATGTCGCCGACGTTGACGACCTCGTACTCGGTGCGGAACCGGTTGCGGAAGCCCTTGAGCTTCGGCAGGCGCATGTGGATCGGCATCTGGCCGCCCTCGAAGCCCACCGGGACGTTCTTGCGGGCGCCGGTGCCCTTGGTGCCGCGACCGGCGGTCTTGCCCTTGGAGCCCTCACCGCGTCCGACGCGGGTCTTGGCGGTCTTCGAACCGGGGGCGGGCTTCAGGTCGTGCAACTTGATGACGCTCACTGGGCGACCTCCTCGACCTCGATGAGGTGGTGCACGGACTTGATGAGTCCGCGCGTCTGCGGGTTGTCCTCGCGGACCACGGACTGACGGATCTTCTTCAGTCCGAGGCTGCGCAGGCTCTCACGCTGCTTCCAGCGCGCACCGACGGTGCTGCGCACCTGGGTGATCTTGAGTTCGGCCATGACTATGCGCTTCCTTCACGTGCGGCGGCCGCGGCCACCGTCTCGGCCTCGCGGCGTGCACGGAGCATGCCGGCGGGGGCGACGTCCTCGATGGGCAGGCCGCGACGGGCCGCCACCTCCTCGGGACGCTGGATCTGCTTCAGCGCGGCCACGGTGGCGTGCACCACGTTGATCGCGTTGTCGCTGCCCAGCGACTTGGCCAGGATGTCGTGCACGCCGGCGCACTCCAGCACCGCACGCGCCGCACCACCGGCGATGACGCCGGTACCGGGGCTCGCCGGGCGGAGCATGACGACGCCCGCAGCGGCCTCGCCCTGCACCGGGTGGACGATGGTCCCGCCGATCAGCGGCACGCGGAAGAAGCCCTTGCGGGCCTCCTCGACGCCCTTGGCGATGGCGGCCGGGACTTCCTTGGCCTTGCCGTAGCCGACGCCGACCATGCCGTTGCCGTCACCGACGATCACCAGGGCGGTGAAGCTGAAGCGCCGACCACCCTTGACGACCTTGGAGACGCGGTTGATCGTGACGACGCGTTCCAGGTAGTTGCTCTTGTCGCCGCCGTCGCGGCCGCTACGGCCACCGCGGTCGTCACGACGACCCCGACCGTCGCGGTCTCCGCGACCGCCGCCGCGATTGTCCTGCGCCGGAGCGGCGCCAGCCTGCTCGGCCATCATGCAGTCCTCTCGTTGATCGTCATTAGAACTTCAGCCCGCCTTCACGCGCGGCGTCGGCCAGCGCGGCGATGCGGCCGCCGTAGGTGTAGCCGCCGCGGTCGAACACCACGGTCTCGATGCCGGCGGCCTTGGCGCGCTCGGCGATCAGCTGACCGACGCGGACGCTCTGGGCCTTCTTGTCGCCCTCGACGGCACGCACGTCGGCCTCGATGGACGAGGCCGCCGCGACGGTGACGCCCTGCGAGTCGTCGACCAGCTGGACGTGGATGTGCCGCGAGGAGCGGTTGACCACCAGGCGCGGGGTCTCCGTGGTGCCGGCGACCTTCTTGCGCAGCCGCGCGTGGCGGCGGAGGCGCGAGGTCCGACGGGTCTCGGAGATGTTCTGACCGACGGGCTTGCGCTTGTCGGTCGTCGTGCTTGCTCCAGTAGCGGGCATTTCTACTTACCTGTCTTTCCGACCTTGCGGCGGATCTGCTCGCCTTCGTAGCGAACGCCCTTGCCCTTGTACGGGTCGGGGCGGCGCAGGCGGCGGATGTTCGCCGAGATCTGACCGACCTTCTGCTTGTCGATACCGGTGATCGAGAACTTGGTGGGCGTCTCCACCGCGAACGTGATGCCCTCGGGCGCCGTGATCACCACGGGGTGGCTGTAGCCGAGCGCGAACTCGAGGCTGTTGCCCTTGAGCACGACGCGGTAACCGACGCCGAAGATCTCCATCTTGGTGGTGTAGCCCTCGGTGACACCCGTGATGAGGTTGGCCACCAGCGTGCGGGACAACCCGTGCAGCGAGCGGTTGCGCCGCTCGTCGTCCGGACGGGCCACCACGATGGCGCCGTCGTCGTTGCGGGTCACCGAGATCGGCTCGGCCACGGCCAGTTCCAGGGTGCCCTTGGGCCCCTTCACCGACACGTTCTGGCCGTCGATCGTGACGTCGACCCCGGTGGGCACCGGGACCGGTTGCTTGCCAATGCGCGACATGGTCTCTACTCCCCTATCCCGCTACCAGACGTACGCGAGGACTTCGCCGCCCACGCCCTGTCGTTGCGCCTGACGGTCGGTGAGCAGACCGGAGGACGTGGAGATGATCGCCACGCCCAGGCCACCCAGCACCCGCGGCAGATTGGTCGACTTCGCGTACACCCGCAGGCCGGGCTTGGACACCCGGCGCAGGCCCGCGATGCTGCGCTCACGGCTCGGGCCGTACTTGAGCTGAACCACCAGGGACTTGCCCACGCGGGCGTCCTCGGTGTGGAAGTCGGTGATGTAGCCCTCGGCCTTGAGGATCTCGGCGATGTTCGCCTTGATCTTGCTGTGGGGCAGCGTCACCTCGTCGTGATACGCCGAGTTGGCGTTGCGCAGACGCGTCAAGAAGTCTGCGATCGGGTCAGTCATCGTCATGACAACCGGCTCACCTTTCTCGCGGCGGTTCCCTCAGGAGCCTGTGGGGCCTGCCGCAATGCTGTTCTCAATGGGGTCTAGTTCGCTTGGTGCTCAGCGCAGGGGCGCGAGCGCTCGCCGGTGGGTTACCAGCTGGACTTCTGCACGCCCGGCAGCTCGCCGGCGTGGGCCATCTCGCGCACGCAGATCCGGCAGAGGCCGAACTTGCGGAACACCGCGTGCGGACGACCGCACCGGTTGCAGCGGGTGTAGGCCCGCACCGCGAACTTCGGCTTCTTCTTGGCCTTGTTGACCAGAGCCTTCTTTGCCATCTGCTCAGTTCTCCTTGAACGGGAAGCCGAGTGCGCGCAGCAGCGCCCGGCCTTCGTCGTCGGTCGTCGCCGAGGTGACGACGGTGATGTCCATGCCTCGGGGCCGGTCGATGGAGTCCACGTCGATCTCGTGGAACACCGACTGCTCGTTCAGCCCGAAGGTGTAGTTGCCGTTGCCGTCGAACTGCTTGGGCGACAGGCCGCGGAAGTCGCGGATACGGGGCAGTGAGATCGACACCAGGCGGTCGAGGAACTCCCACATGCGGTCGTTGCGCAGCGTCACGCGGGCGCCGATGGGCATGCCCTCGCGCAGCTTGAACTGCGCGATGGACTTGCGGGCCCGGCGGATCTCCGGCTTCTGGCCGGTGATCAGCGCGAGGTCGTTGACCGCGCCGTTGATCAGCTTGGCGTCGCGGGCGGCGTCACCGACGCCCATGTTGACGACCACCTTGACCACGCCGGGGATCTGCATGACGTTGGCGTACTTGAATTCGTCGTTGAGCGCGGTGCGGATCTCGTCGCGGTAGCGCTGCTTCAGCCGGGGCTGAACCTTCTCTGCGGTCGTCATCTCAGATGTCCTTGCCGTTGCGCTTCGACACGCGGACCTTCTTGCCGGTCTCCTCGTCGAAGCGGTAGCCGATCCGGGTCGGGTTGCCGTCGGAGTCCACGACCATCACGTTGCTCACGTGGATGGGCGCCTCCTGCGTGACGATGCCGCCCGAGGACGCGCCACGCTCGTTCGCCGACTGGGCGGTGTGCTTCTTGATCCGGTTGACGCCCTCGACGAGGACCTTGTCCCGGGTCGGGTAGGCCTCGATGACCTTGCCCTTGGCTCCCTTGTCCTTGCCGGAGATCACCAGCACGGTGTCACCCTTGTGCACCTTCACTTACAACACCTCCGGGGCGAGCGAGACGATCTTCATGAAGCGCTTCTCGCGCAGCTCGCGGCCGACCGGGCCGAAGATGCGGGTGCCGCGCGGATCGTTGTCGGCCTTGATGATCACGGCCGCGTTCTCGTCGAACTTGATGTAGCTGCCGTCGGCACGGCGGCGCTCCTTGACGGTGCGGACGACCACGGCCTTCACCACGTCGCCACGCTTCACGTTGCCACCGGGGATGGCGTCCTTGACGGTGGCCACGATGACATCGCCGATGCCGGCATAGCGCCGCGACGAGCCGCCGAGCACGCGGATGCACAAGATCTCCTTGGCACCCGTGTTGTCGGCGACCTTGAGCCGCGATTCCTGCTGAATCACTCGATCTCCTCGATTACTTGCATGTCACGGCACGGCGGGCAGCACGAAACGGCTCGACGTACGCGGTTCTCGTTGCCGAAGGGCACGCAGGGCTTCCGACGAGTACCGTGCTGAACGCACCGAACTCCACGGCAGCCGAGGTCTGCCCAAGGCAACCCCTACATAGTAGGTGAGCGGCCCTCGCGGACCAAATCGTCTCACCTGCGACGACGCCGGGCGCTCGCCGCGAATGCCGACGTCGGCGGCGGTCAGTCCTTGGCGAAGGCTCGGGCGAACTCCGCCTCGACGTCGAGGTAGGGCTCCCCCGACACGTCGACGACGACCTGGGCGATGCGTCCGCCGGTGAAGCGGAACGGCGCCTCGTAGGCCGTCGACACCGGCTGGCCGGCGTTGCGGCCCACCGCGACGCCGCCCCCGGCGAGCCCGAAGCTGCCGGGGTGGGTGCGGACGCCCGCGCGGGTGGCCACCACCTGGCCGTCGACGTAGAGCGAGACGTCGCCCAGCGGGGTGTGACTGCCCTCGACGGTGCCCGTGCGGTCGTAGCGGACGCCGAGCACGTGCGCCCCGAGCGCCACGGGATCGTCGGCGGCGACGAGCTGCTCCTCCTCGCCCATGAAGTTGTAGACGTAGTGCAGCCGGCCCTCGCGCAGGAACAGCACGTGGCCGCCGTGCCCGGCGCCCTGCTTGTAGACGACGCCCTCGGCGCCGGCGGCGTCGACCGTTACCTCGGCCAGCACGGAGAAGGACTGGCCGCGCAGTTCGACGGCCGCACCCATGCCGACCTCGGCGGTGTCCGGGTAGTAGACGAAGGTCTTGCGGTCGCGCACCAGGTAGGGCCGCTCCCGCAGGAACGTCTCGAACACGTTGAGGTCGGCCAGCGGCAGCCCGTTGTACTTCTCGGCCTCGGCGAACCACAGCCGCTGCAGCTCCTCGAGCTTCTCCGGGTGCTCGGCGGCGAGGTCGTGGCACTGGCTGCGGTCGGCGGCGATGTGGAACAGCTCCCAGCGATCGTCGTCGAAGTGCGACCAGCCGGCCGGGCTGGCGGCGTGCACGGTGTTGGCGAACCAGCCGTCATGCCAGATGCCCCGGGTGCCGAGCATCGAGTAGAACTGCGTGCGCTTGCCGGTGTCGGCGGCCGCGTCGTCCAGTGCCGCGCGGAAGCTGGTGCCGTCGAGCGGCTTCTGCGCGATGCCGTTGACCTCCTCGGGTGGCGTGATGCCGAGCAGGTCGTAGATCGTCGGGGTCACGTCGCAGACGTTGACGTAGTGGTCGCGGATCTCGCCGTGCGCGCGAATCCCGTTCGGCCAGGACACGATTGCGGTGTCGGCGATGCCGCCCTCGTGCGATGCGTAGCGCTTGAACAGCTTGTAGGGCGTGTTGAACGCCATGGCCCACCCGATCGGGTAGTGGTTGTAGGTCTGCGGGCCGCCGAGGGAATCGAAGAAGCGCAGCCCCTCCTCGACGGTGTCCACGTAGCCGTTGAAGAACTTCACCTCGTTGACCGAGCCGTTGGGCCCACCCTCCCCGCTGGCGCCGTTGTCGGAGATGACGACGACGATGGTGTCGTCGAGCTGGCCGGACTCCTCGAGGTAGTCCAGGATGCGGCCGATCTGCGCGTCGGTGTAGGACAGGAAGCCGGCGAACACCTCGGCCATGCGGGCGAAGAGGCGTTTCTCGTCGTCGCTCAGTTCGTCCCAGGGACGCACGGTGTCCTGCAGCGGCCACGGTTCACCGTTCGGCCCCGTGACGTCGAGATACGGGTTCACCGGCGACAATTCGGTCTCCGGCGGCACGATGCCGAGGTCCTTCTGGTTCGCCAGCACGATCTCGCGGTACCGCTCGTACCCCATGTCGAAGGTGCCGGCGTAGCGGTCGGCCCACTCCGCGAACACGTGGTGCGGGGCGTGCCCGGCGCCGGGACACAGGTAGGTGAACCACGGCTTGTCCGGCGCGATGACCTTGGCGTCGCGGATGAATTCGATGGTCTTGTCGGCGAGGTCCTTGGACAGGTGGTAGCCGTCCTCGGGCCCCGCGGGCGGGGCGACCGGATGGTTGTCGTAGACCAGTTCGGGATACCACTGGTCGGTCTCGCCACCCATGAAGCCATAGAACCGCTCGAATCCGCGACTCAACGGCCAATGTCGCTTCGTCGCCGCGAGATTCGACTCCTCGAGCGGCGTGAGATGCCACTTGCCGACGCAGTAGGTGTTGTAACCCCGCTCGGCGAGCACCTCGCTCAGCAGCGCCGTGTCGGCGGGGATGCGACCGTTGCAGTTGGGGAACCCGTCGGTGAACTCCTCGATGGTGGCCATGCCGACCGTGGTGGCGTTGCGCCCGGTCAGCAGCGAGGCCCGGGTCGGGGAACACAGTGCGGTGGTGTGGAATTGGCTCAACCGCACGCCGCGCTCGGCCAGTCGCCGCATCGCGGGCATCTCGACCAGGCCGCCGAAGCAGTCCCAGGTGGCGATGCCGGTGTCGTCCCAGACCAGGTACAGGACGTTGGGCGCGCCCGGCGGTGCGGTCGGCGCGGCGTAGGGGCCCCAGTCGGGCTCGGAGTCCCGGATGTCGAGGGCGATCCTGCCGGCGAAGCCGCGCGAGGTCTTCGGAGTCTTCTCGTCCGTCATCACGCCTCATCCCGTCCACCCCGCCTCGGGCTCGACGGGATGGCCGGAGATTACACCGGCCAGGTGGCCCCGCGGTGCACATCGGACGTCAAGATCAACGACGGATCACCGACGTGTGGCGCGCGCGTCTGCCGGCCCCGGTTCGTCGACCCGGTACAGCCGCCACGTCGGCTGGCTGTCTCCGTCGTTGGGGATCTCCAGTTCCAACGTCGAGACGTCGGCGCCGGTGGCGTACAGCGTGGGATAGCGCGTGTTGAGCGCGTCCGACACACCGCGCCCCTCGGGCGGCACGGCCAGCAGGTACTCGACGCCATGACCAACGGGATCGTTGAGCAGCTCGGTGAAGTCGGGGTCGGACGGGACGACGAACGTCCTGGGCCGCTGCGAGGCGGCGACGACCGCGAAACCGAAGACGGTGTCGACGATCACCGAACTGTCCGGCAGGTTCAGCGCGTCGAGATACCGGGCGATGTCGCGCTCGGTGGAGAAACTCGCGGCGATGCGCCGCTCCACGGCCCCGCGGTCCGAGCGGTCGTCCGCATCGGGAGCCAGCACCGAGGCGAGCGCGTACTCCTGCGGCGCGTACCGCGGCAGGGTCATCGCGTGGGCGGCGGACGGCACGGTCACGGCGAAGACCAGGGCCACCGGGGCGTAGGCCAGCCACGGTCGCCGTGGCGGTCGCGAAACCGTCTGCGGCGGTGCGTATTTCCCACGCCGCTTCGGGCGGGCGAACGCACCTTCGGGCACCGCGAGCAGCGCCAACACCGCGGCCATCGGCACCGCCGCGATGTAGAACCGCAGGAACGGAAAGGTCGACCCGGACGCATACGTGTACGCCTGGAACGCCAGCACCGCACCGAACAGCGCCAGCGGCACCACCACCGTCGATCCGTACGGCCGTCGCCAGCGCACGACGCCCGCCCACACCGCCAGCGGCACGAGGGTCGGCGCCAGCAGCGTCACGCACGTCGCCGCGAAGACGAGGCCGGCGCCGAAGTGTTCGGCCGGCTGACCGGTCTGCTGCAGGATCGCGCTGTTGCCGTACTGGGAGGTGAACTGGGCGAACGGTTGTCCCGTGATCAGCCAGCTCGTCACGGCCCAGCCGATGAACGCGGCGAGCCCCGGTCCGCTCACCAACAGCAGGTCGAGCAGCGCGCGGCGCCACCGCGGTGCGGCCGGCGCGCGCAGGTAGGTGGTGACGAAGACGACGACGCCCGCGGCGGCGATGCAGCCGACGGCGTCGTACCGGGTGAGGTAGGACAGGCCCATCGCGATGCCGCCCGCGGCGATCAGGTGGTGTACGTCGTCGTCGATCATCCAGGCGATGAGGCGTCGCACCGCCCAGGTGGTGAAGAAGACGAACGGCGCCTCGCTCATGCCGTTGGAGCCGTAGAAGACGATCATCGGGTTGAGGGCGAACAGCGCGGCGATCGCGACGGTGTAGCCGCGCGGCAGGCCGCGGTCGCTGCCTATCGACAGGACCTGCACGACGGCGCCGGCCATGAAGACCGACGACATGATGGAGCCCGCGAAGGCGCGGTCGGCCAGCGCCGGCCACAGCGGGCTGAGCGCTATCTGCGGAAGCTGGAGCATCGCCGTGAGCGGGGTGAAGATGAAGCCGATGGCCGCCAGGTGCGGGTCGCGGCTGAACAACACGCTCTGCGCGGCCGACACCCGGGAGAGGGCATCGCCGAGGATGAAGCCGTGCCGCACCTGCAGCCAGTACCCGACGGCCAGGTAGACCGCCAGCGAGCCCACATAGGCCAGCGTCTTCAGCCTGCGGTCGCTCAGCGCGCTCATCCGGGGGGATCGCCGTCGTCGGCCGGCTTCTCGGACAGCCCGTGGAAGGTCTTCTCCCAGTACGACGGATTGCGGATCAACTGGTAGGTGCCCTTCGCCGCGGCGATGCTCATCATGAGCCAGAACAGCGGCACGGTGAGCGCGGCGCCCAGCAGGTCGGAGCGGTCGTCCTCGCGCAGCGCGATCATGTTCATGTACAGCGTCGCGAAGTTGCCGAAGACCAGCGCGATGAGCGCCGGGAAGTAGATGAACGCCGGGAACACCGCGCCGATGAGTTCGGGTTGCCCGAGGAACCACATGGCGGTGATGAGCCAGAAAGCCAGGTTCAGGACGGCGACGATCGGGGTGCCGGCGAGGACCAGGTTGAACCGGATGAAGTTGCGCACACCGATCGTGCGCACCAGCGCCAGCGGCCGGCGCATGTGCACCAGCCAGGTCTGCAGGTACCCCTTGTACCACCGGGAGCGCTGCCGTATCCAGTTGATCGGGTCGCTGTTGGCCTCTTCGAGGGTGACCGAGTCGACGACGGCGGTGTGGTAGCCCGACGCGGAGATCCGCAACCCCAGGTCGGCGTCCTCGGTCACGTTGTGCGGGTCCCACGCGCCGATCTTGTCGAGCACCGGGTGCTTGAGGTGATTGGACGTGCCGCCCAACGGGATCGGCGACTCCGTGCTCATCAGCCCGGGCAGCAGGTAGCCGAACCACAGTCCGTACTCGGCGGTGAACCAGCCGGTCAGCATGTTCTGGTGGCCGTTGTGGTACGCCAGCCTGGCCTGGATGCAGGCGACGTCCTCGGGCAGGTCGGCGAAGGCGGCGACGACCCGGCGCAGCTGCAGCGGCTCCGGCAGGTCTTCGGCGTCGTAGATCGTGACGATCTCGCCGGTGGCGAACTGCAACCCGTAGTTGCACGCCTTCGGCTTGGTCCGCGGCTCGGCCGGGGGCACCAGCACGATGGTGATGGCCTCGGAGTCCTTGCACCGCTTCGCGGCGGTGATCGTGACGTCGTCGTCGGCTTCGAGCAGCAGCAGGATCTGCAGCTTCTCCCGCGGATACTCCAGCGCCGCCATCGCCGCCAGCAGGTCGTCGACGACCTCCGGCTCGTTGTAGGCGGGCACCAGGATCGTGTACGGCGGCAGGTCGGCGTCCGGAATGGCCCGTGCGCGTTCGTCGCTCACGACGATGGGCCGCGCCGCCAGGCCGCGTCGGAAGATGAGCACGCGGTCGGCCATGGTGCACACGTAGCCGAAGGTGCAGATGCCGATCAGTCCGACGACGGTGCCCATCGGCGAGAGGATCCCGCAGCCGAGGATCACCACGGCCACCACCGCGAGCGCCGCCTTCTGCCAGCCCATGATCGGCACGGCCGCCGAACTCAGCGGGTCGTCGTCACGCAGCCCGTTGATCGCGCGGTGCAGGGCGCGGTCCTGCTCGGCGGTGGTGAGGTCGTCGACGGCGTAGGTCACGGCGCCGCGACCTGGCTCGCGGGCGCCAGGCCCAGCGGACGCAGTTGCGCGGCGACGATGTCGCGGCCGAAGACCTCGAGCAGGTCGGCGTCCTTGAATTCCGGGTTGGTGTCGTCGACGGCGGAGTTCCCTCGGAACAGGACCGTCAGCAGCGTGTTCAACGTGGGGAGCAGCGCCCCCGACGGCTCCGGGAACGGGGCGTCGTCGTCGTGGTTGTCGACGGTGAAGACGAGGATCCGTTGCGCACGGTCGCGGTTGAGCCAGGTCCACTGCAGCATGTTCCAGGTGACGTGCAGGTTGTCATCGACGCCGGACATCAGCTCGCCGATCACGCCGTAGCCGAGGTCCACGCGGCGGACCTGACTCAGCCGGGTGGCGGTCACGTCGTAGAGCACCTTGGCGGGATAGACGAAGAACGAGAACGGCCGCTGGGTGTAGACGTTGTCGACGATCACGGTCCGCGGCCGGGACAGCTTGTCCCACTGCGGGTTTCCGACGTCGGCGACCATGCGCTGGCGGGTCAGCATCGCGGACTTGCCGTGCAGCCGCTTCACCCACGGGTATTCCTCGGTCTCGGCGAGCCGCCAGCCGGCGGGTGCCACCAGCGGGCCGGTGATCTCGAGGGCGTCGAATCGCATCGACGGTGGGGTGCCCTGGGCAGGCAGCTTGACCAGCGTGAGCACCGCGGCGACCGCCACCAGCAGCGGCACCACCCGCCAGACGTTGGTGGTGGCCGGCGAGGCCACCGCCCGCGACGCGGTGCGCATCCGGCCGCCGCGCCGGGCGAACGCGAACATGACGCAGGCGACGAGCACGATGGCGGTGAGCGTCGGGACGGCCTGGTACACGAACACCGGGGCGGACGGGAACCGGAAGTTGATGACCAGCAGGACGGCCAGACCGACGGCCCACGCGAGCCCGGCGCCCACCAGGGCGCGGCGCGTCGTGCGGCCCACCGCGAGTGCCGTCGCCCACCCCGCGATGATCAGCGCCACCGCGCCGGCGGCGAGCCTGCTGCCGCCGAGCACGATCACCACGATCTGGTAGGGCAGCGTGAAGACCATCAGCGTGAGCACCCACACGCCGAGGTACCGGCCGGCCGGCCGCAGCCCGAACAGGACGATGGCGCAACTGAAGACGAAGACCCACATGCCGAGCAGGTCGAAGCGCACCAGCTGGAACCACATGCCGTAACGCCGCGTCAGGACGCCGCAGAGCAGCAGGGCGAACACCAGACCCATCACGCCGACGATCACGTCGGTCTGCCGGTCGTGGATGGGCAGTTGGGTGCGTGGCCGCCGCGCGACGCCCTGCGCGGCGAGGACGCCGGCGAGCGGCACCAGCCAGACGTAGCCGTTGAGGCTGTTGCCCCGCGTGCTGTCGTAGAGGCTCACCAGCGACGGCCAGAACGCGACGAGCGTCAACGCGACGATGAGCAGCCACCGCAGCGACACCCGGGTGTACGGGTGTCCGAGGAACGCGTAGAACCGGCTGGTGCGCGGCTCCTCCGCGGTGGCGGCTGACTCGACGTCCTCGGACGCCGTCGCGGTCACGGTGCGGCCGGATTCCGGCGATGGCGACGGCGCGACAGCAGCCAGGCGAGCAGCCCGAGGACGACGAGGACACCGACGGCCACGGCCACCCAGACCAGCGGGCTCGTCGCCGGACCGCCGTCGGACTGCGCGGCCGCCTGCGCGGCGTCGGCCCGCACCGTGACGGGGTCGCGGTCGGGGGCGGACACCACGGCGTCGCCGCGCAGCGCCGACCACCGGTCCGGGTCGGTGTCGAGGTACTCCAGCAGCGAGTCGAGTTGTGCGGCATCGCCGTTGGACGTCGCGACGAGGACGGTCCGCGATCCGTCGTAGACCGTCTGCAGCGACCCGAACTTGAGGCCGGGCTCGAGCGTCACGGTCGCCGGGTCGCCACCGTCGCCGCCGGCAACGGTCAGCTCGTCGTTGCCGTCACCGGCCACCGGAAGCGTCACGCGCCGATCCGACCAGCCGTCGGCCGAGATCAGCACCAGCGGACCAGCCGTGCCCACGGCGTCGTCGATGGGCACCACCGTCGTGTCCAGCGGCAGCGGGCCGAGCCGCTGCAGGCCCTCGGCGATCGTGACGGCCCGGCTGGCGTCGGCGAACGATTCCGGCGTGACGCCGATGGTGGTCTTGGGCAGCAGCGCCTGCGGCAGGGATTCGAAGCCGTCGGGCACCGGCGGGGAGGCCGGAACGCTCTGCACCGTGGTGGCGCCGTCGATGATCAGCTCGACCGGCTGGAATTCGCCGCAGCCGCCGGTGTTTCCGGCGATGTCGACGGCGACGTCGAGGTTGACGTAACGGGTTCGCAGCTCGTTCGGCACGGCCACCCAGCGGTCGATGATGCCGGTGCCGTCGGTGGGCCAACGGTCGACGGCCTGGCCGCCGACGGTGGCGACCACCTGTCCCCCGACGACCGACGGTAGCGGCGTGTAGGACCCCTTCAGGTGCACGCGGATGTCCCCGGACGGGCGACCCAGCCGCGTCTGGTCGAGGTTGACCGACACCTGTGGCTCCAGCGCGGTCGCGTTGACCCCGGGCTGGCCGAGCTGCCGGATGGTGACCTCGTTGCCGGGCAGCCGCGGGCTGCTGGTCAGCGGCCCGGCGATGGCCTTGGAGGCCAGCGCCAGCGTCGACAGGTTGCTGCTCAGCAGGCGGGTCTGGTTGATGAGTTCGTTGCCGCCGCCGCTGATCTCGAGGGCGGGCACGCCCTCGCCGTTCTGCAGCACGAGGCCGACGTCACCGCCCTCGCGGATGACGACCTGGCGTTCGAACGGCTGTGACGGTGCGGGCGGCGTCGTGGCGTCGGCGGGCAACGGTTGCAGGTCGACGTCGGTGTTCTGCTGGCCGTAGCGGGCGATCACGGCGGTGGTGAGCCGGACGGCCGCATCGGTCTCGGACTGCGACGGCGCCGCGGGGACGAAGATGGTGAGCTTCTGCAGGATCGGCGGCAGGAAGTCGGCGACGGCGCGCGGCGCCTGCTCGACGCCGGTGTAGCCGACCGCCGCCTCGGTGAGCCGCAGCGGGGTGGTCGTGTCGTAGAGGCAGGCGCCGTCGCGCGGCAGCAGGTTGCTGCGCAACACCAGGCTGACGGCATTGCCCTCGACCTCCGCGCCCGCCAGCGGGATCGAGATCGGCGCGCGGTCCTCGACGGGCAGCGGCACGCGCGAGATCGTGCGGTTGTCCTGCGACACCGTCAGCACGCCGGATCCCACCGTGGGCGGGAGTTCGACGACGGCGTTGAGGGCCGCGGGCGCCAGTCCGGACGGCACCGGGATGGTCAGGGTCTGGGTGCCCTCGGCGCCGTAGAGCGACAGGTCGGCGTTGACGCCCAGCGACGTCAACCCCAGGGTGGGGGCGTCGGCAACCTGGCCTCCCGGAGCGGGTTCCGCCCACGCGGGCAGCGATGGCGCGGCGAACAGCAACGCGCTCGCGCACCCGACGGAGACGACGCGCAGCACATTCGGGGTCAACATCCTCACAGGGCGTGATGGTAGTGAGCGTTCGCCGCTGGCAAAGTTGTAATGAGACGAAAAGTCTCAAGAAGTGACGTATACGTCAAAAAAGGGACCAAAGTCACCTCCGCGCGAAAAGCCCCCGTGCGCACTGCGCACGGGGGCTTCTACGTTCGTCGAGTGGCTACTTGGCCTTCTCGAGCACCTCGACCAGACGCCACCGCTTGGTCGCGGACAGCGGCCGGGTCTCCATCAGGGAGACGCGGTCACCGACGCCGGCGATGCCGTTCTCGTCGTGCGCCTTCACCTTCTTGGTGGTGCGGACGACCTTGCCGTACAGCGGGTGGCTCTTGCGATCCTCCAGCTCGACGACGATGGTCTTCTGCATCTTGTCGCTCACCACGTAGCCGATGGTCGTCTTGCGACGTCCACGCGGCTTCTCGGTACGGGGCGTGTGCTTGGGCCCCTTCTCGGTCTCGGCCATTACGAATCCTCACCTCCGGGTCCGGCGGCCAGACCCAACTCACGTTCCCGCAGCACGGTGTATACCCGTGCGATCTCCTGTCGCACCGTGCGGAGCCGACGGTTGTTCGCCAGCTGCCCGGTGGCCATCTGGAAGCGAAGGTTGAACAGCTCTTCCTTCGACTCGCGCAGACGGCTGGTCAGCTCGTCGTCGGTCAGCTCGCGCAGTTCGCCAGGCGAGGTTCCCACTGCCATCAGAACTGCTCCTCTCTGGTAACGATGCGTGCCTTGATCGGCAGCTTGTGGATCGCGCGGGTCAGGGCCTCGCGCGCGGTCTTCTCGTCCGGGTAGCTCAGCTCGAACAGGATGCGGCCGGGCTTGACGTTGGCGACCCACCACTCCGGCGAACCCTTACCGGAACCCATGCGGGTCTCGGCGGGCTTCTTGGTCAGCGGACGGTCCGGGAAGATGTTGATCCACACCTTGCCGCCACGCTTGATGTGCCGGTTGATGGCGATACGCGCCGACTCGATCTGCCGGTTGGTGATGTAGGCATGGCCGAGGGCCTGGATGCCGTAGTCACCGAAGCTGACCGAGGTCCCGCCGCTGGCGAGCCCACGCTGCTTGGGGTGGTGCTGCTTGCGGTGCTTGACCTTGCGGGGAATCAGCATGACTAGCTCTCCGTGTTCTCTGCGGTTCCCGCGGCCGCCTCGGTGCCCACCGTCGCCTCGGCGATGGCAGGAGCTTCCTCGGTGGCCGCGCGGCCGACGTCGGTGCTGGTCGCCGTGGTACCCGAGGCACCGCTGCGACGCGGGCGGGTGCCCGACGGACGCTCGCGACGCGGCCGGTCGGCGCCGGCGGGCGCGGCGGCGGTCAGCTCGCGCTTGCCACCGACGATGTCGCCCTTGTAGATCCACACCTTGACGCCGATGCGGCCGAAGGTGGTCTTCGCCTCGTAGAGGCCGTAGTCGATGTCCGCACGCAGCGTGTGCAGCGGCACCCGACCCTCGCGGTAGAACTCCGAGCGGCTCATCTCGGCGCCGCCGAGACGGCCCGAGCACTGCACGCGGATGCCCTTGACGTTGGGCTGGCGCATGGCCGACTGGATCGCCTTGCGCATGGCACGGCGGAACGCGACGCGGTTGCTCAGCTGCTCGGCCACGCCCTGGGCCACCAGCTGCGCCTGGCTCTCGGGGTTCTTCACCTCGAGGATGTTCAGCTGCACCTGCTTCTTGGTGAGCTTCTCCAGGTCGGCGCGGATGCGGTCGGCCTCGGTGCCGCGGCGGCCGATCACGATGCCCGGACGCGCGGTGTGGATGTCGACGCGGACCCGGTCGCGGGTGCGCTCGATCTCCACGTCGGCGATGCCGGCGCGCTCCAGACCGGTGGCCAGCAGACGGCGGATCGCCACGTCCTCCTTGACGTAGTCCGCGTACTGCTTGTCGGCGTACCAGCGGGACTTCCAGTCGGTCGTGATGCCGAGGCGGAAGCCGTGCGGGTTGATCTTCTGGCCCACTACTCCGAGCCTCCCTTCGAATCGGCGGTCTCGGGCGCGGTGGTGTCCGCCTTCTTGGCGGCGGCCTTGCTGCCCTGGGCGCGGCGCGCACGGGCGGCGGACGCGGTGGCGCCGGTTGCGCCCCGGCCGCGGCCGTCCTTGGCGGGCCGGCTCTCCACGATCACCGTGATGTGGCTGGTGCGCTTGCGGATCCGGTACGCACGCCCCTGGGCGCGCGGCCGGATGCGCTTGGCCGTCGGGCCCTCGTCGGCGTAGATCGCCGCGACGACGAGCGTCGTCGGGTCCAGGCCGTCGTTGTTCTGCGCGTTGGCCGCAGCGCTGGCGATGACCTTCGCCACCGGCTCGCTGGCCTGCTGCGGTGCCCACCGCAGGATGTCGAGCGCCTGCTCGACGCTCTTGCCGCGGACCAGGTCGATGACGCGGCGCGCCTTGCTGGCCGAGATGCCCACGTAGCGGGCGACGGCCTGCGCGGACGGGTATTCGATCGTGGTACTCATTTAGCGCCTCTTGGCCTTCCGGTCATCCTTGATGTGACCCTTGAAGGTGCGGGTGGGGGCGAACTCGCCCAGCTTGTGCCCGACCATCGCCTCGGTGACGAACACCGGCACGTGCTTGCGGCCGTCGTGGACCGCGAAGGTGTGACCGATGAAGTCGGGGATGATGGTCGAACGACGCGACCAGGTCTTGATGACCTGCTTGGTGTTCTTCTCGTTCTGGACGTCGACCTTCTTGAGCAGATGGTCGTCGACGAACGGGCCCTTCTTCAGGCTGCGTGGCATCGGTGGCTCCTACCTAGCGCTTCTTGCCGGTGCGCCGGCGTCGGACGATGAGCTTGTCGCTCGGCTTGTTGGGCTTGCGGGTGCGGCCCTCGGGCTTGCCCCACGGGCTGACCGGGTGGCGACCACCGGAGGTCTTGCCCTCGCCGCCACCGTGCGGGTGGTCGACCGGGTTCATCACGACACCGCGGACGGTGGGGCGCTTGCCCTTCCACCGCATGCGGCCAGCCTTGCCCCAGTTGATGTTCGCCTGCTCGGCGTTGCCGACCTCGCCGACGGTGGCGCGGCAGCGCACGTCGACGCGGCGGATCTCACCCGAGGGCATGCGCAGGGCCGCGTAGGTGCCCTCCTTGCCGAGCAGCTGGATGCTGACGCCGGCGGAGCGGGCCAGCTTGGCGCCGCCGCCCGGGCGCAGCTCCACGGCGTGGATGACCGTACCGGCGGGGATGTTGCGCAGCGGCAGGTTGTTGCCCGGCTTGATGTCGGCGTTGGCGCCCGACTCCACGATCGTGCCCTGACGCAGACCCTGCGGCGCGATGATGTAGCGCTTCTCGCCGTCCAGGTAGTGCAGCAGCGCGATGTTCGCGGTGCGGTTGGGGTCGTACTCGATGTGCGCGACCTTGGCGTCGACGCCGTCCTTGTCGTGGCGACGGAAGTCGATCACGCGGTACGCACGCTTGTGGCCGCCACCCTTGTGCCGGGTGGTGATGCGGCCGTGCGCGTTGCGGCCACCGGTGCCGTGCAGCGGCTTGACGAGCGACTTCTCCGGCGTCGACCGGGTGATCTCGGCGAAGTCCGAGACGCTCGAACCGCGGCGACCCGGGGTCGTCGGCTTGTACTTGCGAATAGCCATCTCTAAGTCTTCCTAAGTCCTTCGCGGGCCCGTCAGGCCGGCGCTCCGAAGAGGTCGATCGGCTTGCTGCCCGCGGCCAGCGTGACGATGGCGCGCTTGGTGCCCTTGCGCTGGCCGTAGCCGGTGCGGGTGCGCTTGCGCTTGCCCTGCCGGTTGGCCGTGTTCACCGAGTCGACCTTGACGTCGAAGATCTTCTCGATCGCGATCTTGATCTGCGTCTTGTTCGAGGACGGGTGCACGACGAACGTGTACACGTTGTCCTCGATCAGGGCGTAGCTCTTCTCGGAGATGACCGGGGCCAGGATGATGTCGCGGGGATCGGTCACGGTAGCCATCAGGCCGACACCTCTTCCTTGGTCTTGCTCGCCCGCGCGATGTAGGCGTTGAGCGCCTCGACGCTGAACACCACGTCGTCGGCGTTGAGCACGTCGTACGTGTTGAGCTGGTCCGGCGAGATGACGTGCACGCCGGGCAGGTTGCGCACGCTGCGGGTGCCCACCTCGTCGGTGCGCCCGATGACGACGAGCACCTTGTGCCGTCCGGGCGTGCGATCGGCGAAGAGGCTGCCCAGGAAGGCCTTGGCCTCCTTGGTCGACGGCGTCTGGCCGCTGATCAGCTCGGTGACCGCGTGGATCCGGTCGTTGCGGGCCCGGTCGGACAGCGCACCGCGCAGCGCGGCGGCGATCATCTTCTTGGGCGTCCGCTCGCTGTAGTCGCGCGGCTTGGGTCCGTGCACCGTGCCACCACCGGTGAACTGCGGTGCGCGGGTCGAACCCTGACGGGCGCGGCCGGTGCCCTTCTGGCGGTACGGCTTCTTGCCGCCGCCGGAGACCTCACCGCGGGTCTTGGTCGAGTGCGTGCCCTGGCGGGCGGCCGCGAGCTGCGCGGTCACCACCTGGTGCATCAGAGCGATGTTCGGCTCCACGTCGAACAGCTCGGCGGGCAGCTCGACGCTGCCCTCGCTCGAACCGCCCGGGGTACGAACGTCGATGGACTTGGCCATTACTTCTCACCTCGCTTGATCGCGCTGCGAACCACGACGAGTCCGCCGTTGCGGCCGGGGATGGCGCCCTTGATCAGGATGACGCCGTTCTCGGCGTCGACCTTGTGCACCTTCAGGTTCTGCGTGGTGACGCGGTCGCTACCCATGCGGCCCGACATGCGGGTGCCCTTGAAGACGCGACCCGGGGTGGCGCAGCCACCGATCGAGCCGGGGCGCCGGTGCACGGCCTGCGCGCCGTGGGCTGCGCCCTGGCCGCGGAAGCCGTGCCGCTTCATCGTGCCGGCGAAGCCCTTGCCCTTGCTGGTGCCGGTCACGTCGACGTACGTGCCGTCGGCGAAGATCTCGGCGGTCAGCTCCTGGCCGACCTCGTACTCCGCGGCGGCGGCCTCGTCGTCGAGCCGCAGCTCGGCGAGGTGGCGGCGCGGGTTGACGCCCGCGGCGGCGTACTGACCGGTGACCGGCTTGGTCACCTTGCGGGGGCTGATCTCACCGTAGGCGAGCTGGACGGCGCTGTAGCCGTCGCGCTCGGTCGTGCGGATGCGGGTCACCACGTTGGGGCCGGCCTTGACGACCGTGACCGGGACGACCCGGTTGTTCTCGTCGAACACCTGCGTCATGCCCAGCTTGGTGCCCAGAATTCCCTTGCGTGCCATGAGTTCTGGTTCTCCTACTGGATGTTCACGTCGACGCTGGCCGGCAGATCGATGCGCATGAGAGCGTCCACGGTCTTCGGCGTCGGGTCGAGGATGTCGATGAGGCGCTTGTGCGTGCGCATCTCGAAGTGCTCCCGCGAGTCCTTGTACTTGTGCGGGGACCGGATGACGCAGTACACGTTCTTCTCGGTCGGCAGCGGCACCGGGCCGACCACGCTCGCGCCCGTCCGGGTGACCGTCTCGACGATCTTGCGCGCAGAGGCGTCGATCGCCTCGTGGTCGTAGGCCTTCAGCCTGATGCGGATCTTCTGTCCCGCCACGCTTCTCCTACCTCACTGTTCGTGGCCCACACTCGGTGGACCCTTATGGGCCTGGTGTCGCCGGCACGCCGGGAGGAACCCGGTCGCGCGCAGCTGTGCCGCCGCTGTTTTCCTGTCTGTGGTTCACCGACCCCCGCGCTCGGGTGTGTCGCCCGCGCGCACACTCGTCCGCGTCGGAAATCCGTCACGCTCGAGGTGGGGACCGGATGCACCCGTACGGGTGCTGGTCGCATGCCTGTGCCCGGCGGACCCGTGAGGGTACGTCCCGGCTGCAGGCAACCCGAACAGTATGCCTGACGATCTGCCCTCGGCCAAATCCCGTGACCAGCGGCGCAGTCGTCCGCGCGCCGGCCCCCGGGAGCCGTCATTCGGCCGTGACGAAGCCCTTCGCGACCATCCAGTCCCGGGCCACCACGCTCGGGTCCCGGCCGTCGACGTCGACCTGCTTGTTCATCTCGATGATGGCCTCGTTCGTCAGCGCCGCGGTCACCGGGGCCGTCACCTCCGCGATCTCGGGGTGCGCCTCGAAGAAGGACCGCTTCATGGTGACCGACGGGTTGTAGTGCGCGAAGAACTGCTTGTCGTCGGTGAGCACCGTCAGGTCGAGCGCGGCGATGCGCCCGTCGGTGGTGAACACCTCGCCGAAGTCGCACTGCGTGGCGTCGGCCGTGGCCTGGTAGATGATGCCGACCTGCAGGATCGGCGTCTGCGCGCGGGCCGCGTCGAAGCCGTAGGCCGCGGCCATGCCGGGGAAGCCGTCCTGGCGCGCCCGGAATTCGGTGTCCACGCAGGTGCGTGCCGCCGCCGGGTCGCGACGCACCAGGTCGGCGTACTGCGAGAGCGTGCGCACCCCGGTCCGGTCGATGGTCGCCGTGCTGGCGGCGAGCGCGTAGGTGTCGTCCATCGGACCCGGTTCCAACCACACCATGTCGTTGCGGGCCAAGTCCTCGTCGCGCACGGACTCGAACTGCTTGCGGGTGTCGGGGATCGGCAGCTCGTGGCCGAGGTAGTTGATCCAGGCGTTGCCGGTGAACTCGTAGGCGACGTCGACCTGGTCGGACAGCTGCGCCTCCCGGGTGGACCGGGAACCCACGATCCCGGTGAGGTCGCGGACGTCGGCGCCGGCGGCCGAGAGCGCGTACTCCAGGACGTAGCCGAGGATGACCTGTTCGGTGTACTCCTTCGAGCCGACGGTGATCTCGACGCCCTTCAGGCCGGGCGTCGGTTGGATGGAGCCGGGTCCGACGCGCAGCGGGACGCTGCTGCCGGAGCCCAGCCCGCACCCCACCAGTCCCACCGCGCACACCGCGGCGAGCACCGCCCGCAGGCCCGCCCGGGTCATCGCAGCCCCTTCGGGTTGAGGAAGTACTCGGCCAGGCCGCCCAGCCAGTCGACCAGCAGTGCCAGGCACACCGCGAGCACGCTGCCAAGGATCAGCGTCACGTCGTCCTGCAACTTGTAGCCGGTGTCGATGAGGATGCCGAGCCCGCCGGCGTTGACGAGGAACGACAGCGTGGCGGTGCCGACGGCCAGCACCAGCGACGTGCGCAGGCCGGCCAGGATGTAGGGCACCGCGAGCGGCAGCTCGACCCGCAGCAGCAGCGACCGGCGCGACAGTCCCTGCCCGCGGCCGGCGTCGACCAGTGCCTCGTCCACCTCGTCGATGCCGAGGATGGTGCTGGAGAGCACCGGGAGCAGCGAGTACAGCGCGATCGGCAGCACGCCGATCCAGAAGCCGGTCGTCGCGGTGAGCAGGAACAGCAGCACCAGCAGGCCGATGGCCGGCGCCGCCTGGCCGACGTTGGCGATGCCGACCACCAGCGGCCGCAACCGCCGGGCACCCGGCCGGGTGACCAGGACGCCGAGCGGCACCCCGACGGCGAGCACGATCACGGTGACCGCGGCCGTGATGAGCAGGTGCTGCCAGATCAACAGGGCCACGTTCGCGGCGTTGACGTTCTCCTGCTGGGTGGCGGTGAGGTCGCGGTCGAACGCCCAGAACACCACGGCGGCACCGACGACCAGCACCAGGGCGGGCTGGATCAGCAGCCGGAGCCGCTCGGCGCGGCCCCGTACCGCGGTGGCGGTGCCGGAGGTGGTGTCGGTGGCGGTCACGGGCCGGTCTGCTCCGCCGTCGGGCCGGCTTCCTCGTGCGTCGCCTCGCTGCGCAGCCGGGTGATGGTGTCGATGAGCGTGTCCAGGGTGACGACGCCGGCGTAGCGGTGCTCGGCGTCGGCGACCACGGCCGACGCGTGCTGCTCGGCGAGGATGGCCTCCAGCGCGTCCTCGAGCGTGGCGCGGGTGCTGACGACGTCGAGGTGCTCGGTGACGTCGGCGAGCGCGTTCGCGTGGGCGAGTTCGCTCTCGCGCACCCAGCTCACCGGGCGGTCCCGCGCGTCGAGCACCACGGCCCAGTCGAACTCGCTGCCTGCCAGCGCGGCGCGCACCGCGTCCACCCCGTCGTCCTCGCGGACCGAGGGATGCGTCCGCAGGGCGACGTCCTCGACCCGCAGCAGTCCGAGCTGGCGCAGCGAGGCGCCCGACCCGACGAAGCCGGCGACGGTCTCGTCGGCGGGGTTGGCGAGGATCGTCTGCGGGGTGTCGTACTGCAGCACCGCCGACTTCGGGCCGAGGACGGCGATGCGGTCCCCCAGCTTCACGGCCTCGCCGAAGTCGTGCGTGACGAACACGATGGTCTTGCCGAGTTCGCCCTGCAGGCGCAGCAGCTCGTCCTGCAGCGCGCTGCGGGTGATGGGGTCGACGGCGCCGAACGGCTCGTCCATCAGCAGCACCGGCGGGTCGGCGGCCAGCGCGCGGGCCACGCCGACGCGCTGCTGCTGGCCGCCGGACAGCTGCCGCGGGTAGCGCTCGGCGTACTGGCGGGGTTCCAGACCGACGGTGTCGAGCAGTTGGTCGACGCGCTCGTCGATCTTCTTGCGGCTCCACTTCAGCAGGCCCGGCACCAGGCCGACGTTCTGCCGGATGGTCATGTGCGGGAACAGCCCCGCCTGCTGGATGGCGTACCCGATCGACCGGCGCAGCTGGGTCGGCTTGATGGACAGCGCATCCTCGTCGCCGATGAGCACGCGGCCCGAGGTGGGCTCGCTGAGCCGGTTGATCATCCGCATCGTCGTGGTCTTGCCGCAGCCCGACGGGCCCACGAACACCACGATCTCGCCGGCGGGGATGTCCAGCGAGACGTCGTCGACCGCCGGCGAGTCCGAGCCGGGATAGACCTTGGACACGTGGTCGAGCAGGATGCGGACGCCGGTGGGTCCGTCGGACGGGGCGGGGAGGGTCGCGGCGGAGGTTGTCACTGAATGCCTTTCGACGTCGTGAGGCGGCCGAGCAGGACCAGCGCCGCGTCGAGCGCGAGCGCGAGGATGACGATGAGCAGGGTGCCGGTGAGCGCCATCGGCAGCGCGGTGGGACTGCCGACCCGCGCGAGGCCGGCGAAGATGAGGTTGCCCAGCCCCGGCCCCTTGACGTACGCCGCGATCGCCAGCACGCCCATCGACATCTGGGTGGACAGCCGCATCGCGGACAGGATCGACGGCCACACCAGGCGCAGCTCCACCCGGCGCAGCGTCTGCAGGCGGCTCAGGCCGATGCCGTGCGCCGCATCGATGAGCGCGGGGTCGACGGCATTGAGGCCGACGATGGTGTTCCGGATGATCGGCAGCAGCGAGTACAGCACCAGCGCGGTGACGCTGGTGATGACGCCGAGACCGAACAGCGGGATCAGCAGACCGAGCAGCGCGAAGGCCGGGACCGTCAGGATGACGCTCGACGTCGTGGTCGCGAGGTCGGACGCCCAGCGGCTGCGGTAGGCGGCGACGCCGATCGCCACGCCGATGACGGTGGCGATCAGCACGCTCTGCACGACGGCGCTGACGTGCTGGTAGCTGTCGAACAGGAGCTGCGCGCGGTGTTCGTCGACGTAGGTCCACAGTGCCTCCACCGTGCCCGCCATCCGTGTCCCGTCCCCTCGTCGCCCGGCGCCACTGCCGGGCCGTCGCCGGACCGTAGCCCGAACCGCCGATCGGCAAACCTCGAATGCGCGCAATGCCTGGTCAGCGGTGAGCGAAAGGCGGGGCAGTCAGCGTCGAATGCCCGTCCAGAACTCGCACTGGTGCACGCGAGCGAAGTCGTCGGCCACCCCGATGGCCTCCGGTCGCAGGATCAGGCGCCGCCCGTCGGAGGCCTGGGGCCACTCCGGCAGGCCGTCGACGGCGGGTTCGCCGTCGCGGACGAACGCGCTCCAGTAGTCGAGCATCTGGTCGGACAGCACCTGCTGGGCCGGTGTGAACGGGCGCGCGCCGCCCACGTCGAACAGGTAGCGCAGCTCCAGTGAGTGGCTGGCGCCCACCGGGAACGGCAGCGTGTAGAAGGGTTCCGGCGCCGGCGCGCGCGGATCGTCGAACTCGTAGGCGTAGACCGGCGCATGCGGTGCCAGGTCGTCGACGAGGCGCGCGTCGACGCAGGCGAACGCCGCGTCGGTGACCGCCGCGGAGTAGGCGAGCGGCGCGCTGCCACCGAAGCGGTCGAGCGGATACCGCGCCGCGACCGCGCCGGCGTCGCGGCCGCCGAACGTCTCGGCCAGCACGCGCGGGTAGTCCGCACCGGCCAGCTCCTCGCCGCGGAGGTACTGCAGGGCCATGAACAGCGTGAACTCGTCGCGGTTGCTGCCGATCAGCACCGGGACGCGCGCGGCGTCGCCGGCCGCGAGCGCGGCCATCGGGTCCCGGGGCAGCTCGGCGCTACCGGTCACCGGCCCGGACAGCGCGTCCTCGCCGATCCGGTAGTAGCGCACCGGGTCGCGCAGCCGGTTGACCGGCAGTGCCCGCAGGCAGGCGGCCGCGGTCGCGGGGTCCGCGCAGCCGGCGTCGCGTGCGTAGTCGATGCTGATGCGTTCGGCCTCCGGGAGCGCCAGCTGTGCCTGGCACGGCCCGCTCTGGATGATGGCGGCCCGGAACAGTCCCGCCGATCCGGGGGCGACGAGGTGGTCGCGCACACCGACATGCCGCCCGCGGATTCGCCGGCGATCGTGACCCGGTCGGGATCGCCGCCGAAGGCCGCGATGTTGTCGTGCACCCAGCGCAGCGCAGCCTGCTGGTCGGCCAGCCCGTAATTGCCGACGGCGCCGGGCGCGCCGAGGGCGGGGTGGGCGAGGAAGCCCAGCGCGCCGAGCCGGTAGTTGAGCGTCACGACGACGACGTCGCCGCGGGTGGCCAGCCAGCGCGAGTCGTAGATGCCGCCGCTGCCGTTGATGAAGGCGCCGCCGTGGATCCACACCAGGACCGCGCGCGGGTTGGTCGACACCGGCGGGGTCCACACGTTCAGCGTCAGGCAGTCCTCGTCGGTCTGCCTGCCCATCTCGAGGTCGCCGATGTCCTGGATGCAGCGCGGCCCGAGCTTCGTGGCGTCGCGCTCGGACGGCCACGGGGCGGCGGGCGCGGGCGGCTGCCAGCGCAGCGGGCCCACCGGCGGTGCGGCATACGGCAGACCGCCGAAGAAGCGGTGGTCGTCGGCCACCACGCCGCGCACGGACCCACCCGCGGTCTGAACCACGGCCGGGTCGGCCGGTGGCGTGGCCGGCGCGGCGGTCTCTCGGCCGCAGCCGAGGATCAGCGCCACGCAGGCGGCCACGACCATCGTGAGCCGGCCGATCCGCAGTGGGGTCACGACCGCCGAGCCTAGGCCAGCGGCGCCCGGCGGCGATTCCCGCAATCCGGCCATCGCGCCGCCGGGCGGCTCCTAAGCTCCACTCGACACGCGTCAACAGCCCCGGCGCAGAGCGAGGAGTCGTCATGAGCACCCCCACGATGGACGAAGCGGCCAAGGTCCTGGCAGACCCGTCGGCGTACGCCGACGACGCTCGGCTGCACGCGGCGCTGAGCCATCTGCGGGCGCACGAACCCGTTGCGTGGGTGGACAATCCGCCGTACCGGCCGTTCTGGGCGATCACCCGGCACGCCGACATCATGGCGGTCGAGCGGGCCAACGATCTGTTCCTGTCCGAGCCGCGGCCGCTGCTCGCGACGGCCGAGGCCGACGACGTACTGAAGGCCCAGCTGGAGGCGGGCATCGGCCTGCGCACGCTGATCCACATGGACGATCCGCACCACCGCAAGGTGCGCGCGATCGGCGCCGACTGGTTCCGGCCGAAGGCGATGCGGGCGTTGAAGCTGCGCGTCGACGAGCTGGCCAAGCGCTACGTGGACCAGATGCGCGACATCGGCCCGGAATGCGACTTCGTCACCGACATCGCCGTCCAGTTCCCGCTGTACGTGATCATGTCGCTGCTCGGCCTGCCCGAGGAGGACTACGGCCGCATGCACATGCTGACCCAGGAGATGTTCGGCGGCGACGACGAGGAGTTCCAGCGCGGCAAGACACCCGAGGACATGCTCGCGGTGCTGGCCGACTTCTTCGACTACTTCTCCCGCCTGACCGCGTCGCGCCGGGAGACCCCGACCGACGATCTCGCTTCGGCGATCGCCAACGGCCGCGTCGACGGCGGGCCGCTGAGCGACATGGACACCGTCTCCTACTACGTCATCGTCGCGAGCGCCGGCCACGACACCACCAAGGACGCCATCTCCGGCGGCCTGCACGCGCTGATCGCGAATCCCGGCGAACGCGAGCGGCTGCGCCGCGACCCGGGCCTGATGGGCACGGCGGTCGAGGAGATGATCCGCTGGTCGACGCCGGTCAAGGAGTTCATGCGGACCGCGGCCGAGGACACCGAGGTGCGCGGCGTGCCGATCGCCAAGGGCGACTCGGTGTACCTCGCGTACGTGTCGGGCAACCGCGACGAGGAGATCTTCGACGAGCCGTTCCGCTTCGACGTGGGCCGCGACCCCAACAAGCACCTCTCGTTCGGCTACGGCGTGCACTTCTGCCTGGGCGCGGCGCTGGCGAGGATGGAGATGAACAGCCTCTTCACCGAGCTGCTCCCCCGTCTCGACGCGATCGAACTGGCCGGCGAGCCGGAACTGACCGCGACGACGTTCGTCGGTGGGCTCAAGCACCTGCCGATTCGGTACTCGCTGCGGTAGTCCCGCCGCGCGGACGGGCGTGGGTGGCCAGAAAGCCGTCCACGGCCACCTCGGCGATGTCGGAGTAGTCGAAGTCGGGCAGCGTGCTGAGCTTGCCCAGCACGATCGGCCCCAGGAGCAGCGCCGCGGCACGGGTCCGGTCGACCTCGCCGAGCACCGCGACGGCGTCGGGGCTGTCCAGGATCGCGTCGAAGGGCGCGGCGTACTGCTCGGCGACGCGCTCGCGCAGCGTCTGCACCTCGCGACTCTCCGCCGTCGCCCGGCCGCGTCCCCACGGCAGCTGTTCCATGTCGCCGCCGAGCGCCAGCCAGGACATCGCGGCGATGCTGACCGGCGCCTCGGCGATCAGGGCGGCCTGGGCACGGACCAGCGCCACCAGGCGGTCGCGCAGCGAACCGTCGTCGGGCGGGGTGGGCGCCGGCGGGATCAACGCGTGGAACGCGGCGGCCAGCAGGTCGTTGCCGCTCGGGAAGTGTCGGTAGAGCGTCGCCCGCGCGACGTTCGAGGCGCGGGTGACGGCGTCGACCGTGACCGCGCTGGGACCGCCGGCGCTGAGCAGTGCCGTCGCCGCGTCGAGCAGGCGCGCCCGGGAGCGCGCCGGCCGAGGATCGGTGCGGCCAGCGGACATCGGTTTGAATCCCTTCGCGACGGGAAACAAGACTGTTAGTCTCGCATCAAGACGGCGTGTCTTGGAAGTATCGCATCGGCGGAGGGATCCCCACGTGGCCGACGCACTCGCTCCGCCCGACCAGCCTACCGACGCCGCCATGGCGGCTCTCTCCTCGCGCGCCCGGCTGTGGCTGCTGATCGTGGCCTGCCTCGACGTCAGCCTCGTCGTGTCGTCGATGATCGCGCTCAACACCGCCCTCGGCGACATCGCCGTGGACACCGCCGCCACGCAGGCGCAGCTCACCTGGGTCGTCGACGGATACACGCTGGTGCTCGCGTGCCTACTGCTGCCCGCCGGAGCCCTCGGCGACCGCTACGGCCGGCGCGGTGCGCTGCTGTGCGGCCTCGCCATCTTCGCGGTCGCGTCGTTCGCCCCGGTGGTGTTCGACAGCCCGATGCAGATCATCGCCGCGCGCGCCGTGGCGGGTGCGGGGGCGGCGTTCATCATGCCCGCCACGCTGTCCTTGCTGACCGCGGCCTACCCGCGCCAGGAGCGCAACAAGGCGGTCGGCATCTGGGCGGGGGTGGTCGGCTCGGGTGCGGTGTTCGGCTTCATCGGCTCGGGTCTGCTGCTGCACGCCTTCGCCTGGCAGTCGATCTTCTGGACCTTCGCCGGTGCCACCGCGGTGCTCTTCGTACTGACCCTCACCGTCTCTTCGTCGCGCGACGAGAACGCCACGCCGCTGGACTGGCGCGGCGCCGCGCTCATCGGGGGTGCGGTCGCGATCTTCGTCTTCGGCATCGTCGAGGCGCCGGTGCGCGGGTGGACTCACCCCCTGGTGTGGGGCTGCATCGCGGCGGGAGTCGCGATGGCCGCGGCCTTCGCGTTCGTGCAGCTGCGCCTCCCCCATCCCCTGCTCGACGTCCGGCTGTTCGGACGGCCGGACTTCGCCACCGGAGCCGTCGGCATCACCATCCTGTTCTTCGCCAACTTCGGCTTCTTCTTCGTGGCGATCCAATACATCCAGCTGGTGATGGGCTACAGCGCACTGCACACGGCGTTCGCCATCGCACCGCTGATCGGGCCGGTGCTGGTACTCAGCGCCACGAACGAGTGGTACCTGCCGCGGGTGGGGCTGCGGCTGGTGCTGACGGTGGGTCTGGTGCTGCTGGCCGCGGGTCTGTTCTGCATGCGGCTGCTCGAGGTGGACTCGGACTACCTCGCGGTGGCCTGGCCGCTGCTCGTCATGAGCACCGGCATCGGATTGTGCACGGCGCCAACCACGTCGGCGGTGATGGGTGCCGTGCCCGATGAGAAGCAGGGCGTCGCCTCGGCGGTGAACGACGCCACCCGCGAGATCGGCGCCGCGCTCGGCATCGCGGTGGCCGGCTCCATTCTCGCCGCGCACTACGGCACCGCACTGGGTCCCCGCCTGGCCGACCTCCCGGAGTCGGTGCGCGGACCGGCCACCGACTCGCTCGCCCAGGCGCTCGCCGTGTCCGAACGGCTCGGCCCGGCCGGTCCCCGACTCGCCGACCTGGCACGGGTGGCGTTCCTCGAGTCGATGAATGCGTCGCTGGTGGTGTTGGCCGGCGTCATCGTGGCAGCGGCCGCCGTGATCGCGTTGTGGGCGCCCGGACGCGACGGCCGCCAGTTGCGGTTCGTGCGCCGGCTGCTCGACCGCCGGTCATCCACGGTCACGCACTGACGAATTCCGCTGCCCGACTTCCGATCATGACGATCGTGGCGTGCGGTCCGCGGCTGGTGATGTCGGGCATGATCGACCCGTCCACCACCCAGAGCCCGCCGACGCCGAGCACCCGGCAGCGCTCGTCGAGCACCTCGCCCAACGGCGCCGATCCGCACAGGTGTTGCGATGTCGACCAATGCGCCTGTCGCGCCGCATAACCCGTACCGGCCAGGTCGTGCGCGAGGTCGGCCCCGGCGGTCAGCGCGGCCACGTCGTCGGGTTCGGTGTCGTAGCGGTGCTCGATGCGCGGCGCGACACCGGGATCCGCCGAGCGCAGCCGGATGCGGCCCCGGGCCCGCGGCCGGGTCAGGGTCACCCCGAGGTGCGGGCGGTCCTCGGGGTGCTCCGGTCCGCCGGTCATCGCACCGAAACCCGTGGTGTAGGGCCGTATCTCGAGACCGTCGGTCACCAGGACGGCCTCCAGCGGCGGACGCCCGGGGGCGGCCGGCCAGTCGACGGGCAGCACCCACTCGGGGTGGTCGACGCACCGCGCCCCCACCGGCAGGTCCGCATGCACCGGCACGTCGAGGGCCCGCAGGTCCGCCGCGGGCCCCACGCCGGACAGCAGCAGCAGGTGTGCGCTGCCGATGGCCCCCGCCGAGAGCACGATGCGGTCCGCCGTCAGCGTCCGGGCGCCGTCGGGACCGACGCAGTCGACGCCCGTCGCCCGGCCGCCGGAGATCCGGATGCGGTGCACCGCGGTGCGGTCGAGCACCCGCAGGTTCGGCCGGTGCGCGGCCGGTGCGAGGAAGGCGCCGCCGGGTCCGACCCGGGTGCCGCGGTCGATGTTGAGCGGTACTGCACCGACTCCCGGCCGGGGCGGCGCATCGGGGCTGACGCCGTTGAGGTCCTCGATCCATGGGTAGCCGAGCGCCCGCGCCGCCTCCACGAACGCGACGGCGCCCTGCTCGAGGTCGGTCACCCGGCGGATCAGCATGGGCCCCGCGTCGCCGTGCAGCGGCCCGCCGTGGTCGCGGTCGGTCTCGATGGCCCGGAAGTGCGGGAGGACGTCGTCCCATGACCAGCCCGGCATCTGCCAGGCGGCGAAGTCCGCGGGCAGGCCACGGCAGAAGTAGCCGCCGTTGACTGCGCCCGAGCCGCCGACCACGGCCCCGCGCATCAGCACCGCCGGGCGGAGCGGGTCCTCGGTCAACGTCGTCGCGTACCGGCGCACCACGGAGCTGGCGTCGCCGATCGGCAGCCGCAGACCGTCGCTGATCTGTGCCGCCACCCCCGGGTCCGAGAGGCCGGGGCCGGCTTCGACCACCAGCACGCGGCAGTCCGGATCGGCGGAGAGTCGTTCGGCCAGAACGCAACCGGCGCTGCCGGCACCGACGATCAGCACATCGGCAGCCACGTCCGTCAGGTGCGGATCCGAGGTTTCAGCGCGCCGAAATGACGTTCGCGCACCACCCCGGTCCACAGTCCGAGACCGTACGCGATGTCGTCGAGGCGCTTGAGCGCCAGGTACGTGATCAACCCGAGCCGCTGGCCGTCGTCACCGGCGTCACCGTGGCGGGTGGCCCAGTCGACCACGCCGTCAACGACCGCGGCGACCAGCACCACCTGCCGGCACCGCCGGAACGCCAGCGCGGCGACCAGGGCCACCGGCCAGTAGTGCCGGCAGATGGCCGACGCCAGCTGCAGCGCCGCCGACCAGAGCCCGCGCGCCGCCACCGCGGCGACCTCGCGCGGTTCGGTGTCCACCGCGCTGAGCGCCTTGGCGATGCGCCGGCCGGTGATGACCGCCGCGACCGTCGACAGCAGGTACCCGACGCCGGAGCCCATCGCCAGCAGCAGCCACACCAGCAGCGTCCATCCGGAGATCACCAGCGGTGCCGTCTTGCCCGGATGCCGCTGCGACAGCGGCGCCGCCGATGCCCCGTAGAAGGCCTTGCGCGACAACCACTCCCGCACGTGGGTGCGGTGGTCGTGTCCCACCAGCGCAATGGGTTCGTAGCGCAGCCGTGCCCCCACCTGGTGGAAGCGCCAGCACAGATCGACGTCCTCGCCGGAGCGCAACGACTCGTCGAACCCGCCCACCTCGTGCAGCACCCGGCGACGGCAGATCATCGCTGCGCTCGGCACGTAGGAGACCGGGGAGAACGGCAGCACCGGGGCTTCGCGGTGGCCGAGGTCGAGCGACGAGCGGACGGCCTCGTACCGGCCGATCATGCCGTCGGGTTCGCGCAGCGCCACGATGCGCGGCGCCACCAGCGCCACCGCCGGATCGCAGAAGTGCCCCAGCAGCGCCTCGAGCCAGCCACGCCGCGGCACTACGTCGGAGTCCAGGAACGCGACCAGCTCGGTGCCGCACGCCGCCGCCCCGGTGTTGCGGGCCGCGGCCGGTCCCCTGCTGCTGCTGTGCCGCAGCACCCGCAGGTCGCCGACCACGCCGTCGAAGTCGGTGGTGCGGACCGGCACCACGGACCCGTCGTCGACCACCACGACGCACATCCCGCGCAGCGATCGCACCAGCCGCTGCACGCCGGAGAGGTTGTCCCGCACCGGGATCACGACGGTCACGTCGCGGTGCGACGGCCCGGTGGCGGGGCGGGGATGCGCCACGGTCGCGTCGAGCAGGGTGCGTGCCAGTTGCGCGCTCTGGGCGTCGCGCACCTCGAGCCGGCCGCCGCGCAGCATCGTCTGCGCCGCCGGGGCCAGCCGCAGCAAGCGCGTCGGGGAACCGCCCAGCAGCGCGGCGCCCTCGCCGAGCACGCGGACCCGCCGGTCGACCTGCACGGCGAAGCCATCGGGCAGGCGAGGGCCCGTCACGCCAGCATCCCGCGCGCGTCGGGCCGCCACGCCGTGATGGCGCGTGCGGCGCCGGCCACCATCTCGGCCAGCACGTCCTCGCCCTCCGCGGCGGTGGCGGCCATCGGGTCGCCGAGCACGCCGCTGGGGCTGACGGCCGCCACGCCGCCGCGCCGCAGACGGGGCAGCAACTCGGCGAGTGGCGCGTCATTGCCGGGAACACGGGCGTCGAGCCAGACGTCCTCGGGCGAAATATGTAGCAATACAGACGTTTCGGTGCGGCCGGCGTGCGCGTCGCCGCCGCGGACGCCGCACGGCGTCCAGGCGACGTCGCGGCCCTCCTCCCGCAACAGCCCCACGGCCGCCGCGAGCGCCTCGACGTTGCCGCCGTGGCCGTTGACGAACACCACCCGCGACGCCCACTGGCAGGCCGAACGGCCGAACTCGACGAGCAGCAGCCGCAGCGCCTCGGTGCCGATGGACACGGTGCCGGCGAAGTCCTGGTGCTCACCGCTCGAGCCGTAGCTCACCGCCGGGGCGAGTAGCCAGTCGCCCGTCAGGTGGTCGGTGACGGCGCCGGCGACCGCGACCGCGATGCGGGTGTCGGTGTCCAGCGGAAGGTGCGGCCCATGCTGCTCGGTCGATCCGACGGGAACGAGCAACGCGGGAACCAGGGTGCTGACCTGCCTCGACGTCGTTCCCCCGAGTTGACTGGGATGGGCCACCCGCCGATGGTAGGCCGAATTCACCTGTCGTGCGCCGATTGTTGGCGTACCGACCCCACCGGATTTCGGGTCGTTTCCCGACCCGCAGGTGAGGCCACCACGGCTGTCCCGTCCGCCTCGTTCGCCCCAGACGCGGGGCGCGTCGTCACGCTCCCAGGGTGCGAGTAAAGCCCTCCGGGATGAGGACGTCGGCAGGGGTCAGATCATGCACCGAGGCCTTGCCGAGCCCCCGCAGCGCCGAGTCGATGCCGCCGGAGAGGATGTCGAGGACGTTCTCCACGCCGGTCTGGCCCTCGGCAGCCAGCCCCCACAGGTAGGCGCGGCCGATCATGACCGCCCGGGCGCCCAGCGCGAGGGCCTTGACCACGTCGCTGCCGCGCCGCACGCCGCCGTCGAGCAACACCTCGACCTGGTCGCCGACGGCCCCGGCGATGGCCGGGAGCGCCCGGATGGACGCCGGCGTGCCGTCGAGGTTGTTGCCGCCGTGGTTGGACACCGAGATCGCCGAGACTCCGGCGTCGACAGCGCGTTTGGCGTCGTCGACGCGGATGACGCCCTTGAGCATCAGGGGGCCGCCCCACAGCTCGGCGAGCCAGGCGACGTCCTCCCAGGTGGGCGGTGGTGTGAACATCCACTGCCCGTAGGCCTCGAAGAACGCCGGGCCGGCCTCGCCGGCGGCGCCCTGGTTGGGCACCGACAGGCCCGGCGGGCGCAGCGTCTTGGCCCATTGAACGAACCAGCGCGGCCGCACTAGACCCTCCGGGGAGAGCTTGATGATCGTCTTGAGGTCCATCTTCTCCGGGATCTTGGGGCTGCCCCAGTCCCGGCCGTGGCTGAAGCTCCAGTCGGTGGTGAGGATCAGACCCACCGCGCCGGCCGCGCGGGCCCGCTCGACCCGGGCGGCGACGGCGTCGCGGTCGCCGAGCCAGTAGAGCTGGAAGAACAGCTTCGGGTTGGCGGCGATGACCTCCTCGATCGGCTTGCTGGCGAACGACGAGAGCCCCATCGCGGTGCCGCGGGCGGCCGCGGCACGCGCGACCGCCACCTCGCCGTCCGGGTGCACGGCCTGCACGCCGGTCGGCGAGATCAGGACCGGCAGCGAAACCTGTTGTCCCATCACGGTCGTCGCGAGGTCACGCTTCTCCAGCGCGCCGATGACGTGCGGCGCGAAGCCCAGTTCGTTGAACGCCGCGTTGTTGCCGTTGACGGTGAGGCCGGCCTCGCTGCCGCCGATGAGCGCACCGTAGACGGACTTCGGCAGACGCTTCTTCGCGCGCTGCTGGGCAATCGCCACGGTTTCGAACCAGGTGTCGCGGGCCATGTCAGATCGGACTTTCGTTGCAGAACTTCTGGGGTGGGGTCTTCTTGGGTGGGACGGTGAGGAGCGTCAGCGGGACCGGGCCCTTGGCGCGGCCCGCGGAACGCGAGTGGTCGACGCTCGGCTTGGGCTTGTCGCGTTCGAGCGCCAGCGCGGGCTCGCCGTAGCCCTGCACGCATTCGGGATCCGGCCCGTCCAGCGGCAGACCGGTGAAGAACTTGGCGGCCATGCAGCCGCCGCGGCAGGCGTCGTAGTGGCCGCAGCCGCTGCACGCGCCCGCCGACTGCGGCTCGCGCAGCTCCCGGAACAGCTCCGAGTTCTGCCAGACGTCGGCAAAGCCGTTGCTGGTGAGGACGTTTCCGGCGAGGAACTTCTCGTGGATCGCGAACGGGCAGGCGTAGACGTCACCGACGGGGTCGATCAGGCAGACCACCCGGCCTGCGCCGCAGAGGTTCAGCCCGGCCAGCGCACCCGGTTCGCCGAGGCCCGACAGGTGGAAGAACGAGTCGCCGGTCAGCACGCGCTCACCCTTGGCCACCAGCCAGTCGTAGAGCTGCTTCTGTTGAGCGGCGGTGGGGTGCAGCTCATCCCACACGTCGGCACCGCGGCCCGAGGGACGCAGCCGCGTGATTCGCAACGTCGCGCCGTAGCGGTCGGCGAGCGCCTTGAAGTCGTCGAGCTGGTCGACGTTGTGACGGGTGACCACCACCGAGATCTTCGCGTCGGCGAAGCCCGCCGCCGCGAGGTTCTCCAGCGCCCGGATCGCCATCGCGAACGAACCCGGCCCGCGCACCTCGTCGTTCACCTCGGCGGTGGCGCCGTCGAGCGAGATCTGTACGTCGACGTAGTCACTGGCGGCCAGCTTCGCCGCCACCTCGGGCGTGATGCGGACGCCGTTGGTGGAGAACTTCACCCCGACGTGGTGGGCGGTCGCGTAGTCGACCAGTTCCCAGAAGTCCGACCGCACAGTCGGTTCGCCGCCACCGATGTTGACGTAGAACACCTGCATGCGCTCGAGTTCGTCGATGACGTCCTTGCACTGCTGGGTGGTCAGCTCGCGCGGGTCGCGCCGGCCCGAGGCCGACAGGCAGTGCACGCACGACAGGTTGCAGGCGTAGGTCAGTTCCCACGTCAGGCAGATGGGCGCGTCGAGGCCGCGCTCGAACTGGTCGACCAGGCGGGGTACCGGAACGACGGCGGTCATGACTCTCCCTTGCGGACCAGCATGTGCGAGGACACCAGTACCCCGAGTGCGTGCACGTACGGCGCCTGCCCGGCGTCGTCGATGCCGGCGGCCCGCAGGGCGGACCGGGCGTCGGGGTGGTCGTCGAGGGACTGGACCACCTCGACGATGGTGCGGTTCTTCAGGAACGAGAGCTTGCGCGTCCCGAAGTGGTACAGCAGCGCCCCGAACGGCTCCGGCCGCACCGCCACCTGGTGGTGCAGCCGCCAGCCGGCCTCGGGATCGAAGTCCACCACGATGGTGGGGGCGGACACGGTCAGTAGACCCCGCACATGCCGTCGATCGACACCTCTTCGACGAGGCTCTCGGTGACCAGGTCCTGCTCGGCGGTGGTCTGCTCCTGCTCCATGGCTTTCACCCTTTCGGCCGTGACCCGCACCGCGGTGCGAGACGATTGTGATCGAGATCGCAAGAATATGGCATCGAGTGCCGTAATGGAAGGGTGGTGCCGTGCCGAGTTCTCCGCCGCGCCGCGGCCCCGCCGCCGGTGACGTGGCGCCGCGCGTCGGCCGCCGCCGCTCCACCACGGGCGACGACATCACGCACGTCGCGCTCGCCCTGTTCGCCGAGCGCGGCTTCGACGAGGTCAGCGTCGACGACGTCGCCGAGGCCGCGGGCATCGCGCGGCGCACGCTGTTCCGCTACTACCCGTCGAAGAACGCGATCCCGTGGGGCGACTTCAACGCCCACCTGAACCACATGCGCGACCTGCTGGGCGCCGTCCCCGCCGACGTCGGGGTGCGCGCCGCACTGCGGTCGACGCTGTTGGCGTTCAACGACTTCGACGCCGCCGAGACCGCGCGCCACCGACAGCGCATGCGGGTGATCCTCGAGACCGACGCGCTGCAGGCCTACTCGATGACGATGTACGCGGGTTGGCGGGCCGTGGTGGCGGAGTTCGTCGCCTGCCGGCTGGAGGTCCCGGTGTCCGCGCTGGTGCCGCAGACCGTCGCGTGGACGGTGCTGGGCGTCGCGCTGTCGGCCTACGGCCACTGGCTGGCCGACGAGTCGGTGTCGCTGCCCGAGGCCCTCGGCCACGCCTTCGACACCGTCGGCGACGGCCTCGACCACCTCTGACCGGTGATTTCGGCGCGCTATCCGTCGCTGAGGAACGGTTGGCGCGCCGAAATCGCGAAAAGGGGCGTCGGAGTTCGGGGCGCCGCGGCGACGATGAGGGTGTGCGCGGCGACACGGACTCCCCCGACGGGCCGCGGGCCCTGCTGGCGCTGTACGACGAGGCGCTGCCGTCGGTGTACGGCTACTTCGTCCGGCGCTGCCGGGACCGCGGCACGGCCGAGGACCTGACCTCCGAGACGTTCCTGGCGGCGATGGACGCCGCCCGCAGACCCGCGCCGCCACCGATCACCGTCCCGTGGCTGATCGGCGTCGCCCGGCACAAGCTGGCCGATCACTACCGCCGCGGCGCGCACCGGTTCACCGTGCCGGTGGCCGAACCACCCGACGCGGCCGCCGACGACGGCTGGGACGCCGAACTCGACCGGCTGGTGGCCGAGAGCGTGCTGGCGCGGCTGCCCGAGCAGCACCGGGCGGTGCTGTCGCTGCGCTACCTCGACGACCGCTCGGTGCCGGAGTGCGCGGAGCTGCTCGGCCGCACCGTGCACGCCACCGAGGCGCTGCTGGTGCGCGCGCGCCGCGCGTTTCGCCACGAATACCCCGGAGGTGACCGATGAACGCCGACGGCCGCGATCCCCTCGCCGTCCTGCGCGACGGTGACACCCCGGTCGACCCGGACCCCGCCTTCGCCGCCCGGTTGCGGGCCCGCCTGCAGTCCGCGCTGTCCCTCCCGACGACAGGAGACCTCACCATGGCCGGAACCGACGCCGCGCTCGCCGATCTCGCCCGCACCGCCGCGCTGGTGCCCCGCCCCGCCGCGCTGCCGTACCTCGCGGTGCGCGGCGCCGCCGACGCCATCGCCTGGTACGCCGACGCGTTCGGCGCGGCGCTCGCCGACGAGCCGATCCGCATGCCGGACGGACGCATCGGGCACGCCGAACTGGCGCTGGCCGGCGGCACGCTGTACCTCGCCGACGAGTTTCCGGAGCTGGGGCTGAGTGCCCCTGCACCGCAGGCGGTCTCGGTGAGTCTGGTGCTCGAGGTCGACGACGCCGACGCCGCGCTGGCCCGCGCTGCGGCGGCCGGCGCCACCGTCGAACGCGACGCCGCCGATGCCCACGGCGCCCGCAGCGCCGCCGTCGTCGACCCCTTCGGGCACCGCTGGATCCTCAGCGGACCGGTCCGCGTGGTCGAGCGGATCCGTCACGGCGACCTCGGCTACGCGTCGGTGTGGACGACCGATCCCGAGCGCACCGCGGCGTTCTACGGCCGCGTCCTGGGCTGGGAAGTCGACCGGGCGTCACGGCGGGTCACCAACACCGTCGCACCCCTCGGCATCGTCGCGATGCCGGGGCCGCCCACGCTGTTCTGCTGCTACGCGGTGGACGACGTCCAGGCCGCGCGCCGCGCGATCGTCGAGGCGGGTGGCGACGCCGGCGAGGTCCAGCAGACCCCGCACGGGCCGACGGTCGACGCCACCGATCCGGCGGGCACCGCGTTCGCCGTCTTCGAGCCGACCGGCACCGAGGCCCTGCCGGCACTGAACGGGGCGGGGCCCGGCGAGCTGTCGTATCTGACGTACCTGGTGGCCGACTCCGCGGCGTTCCGCGCGTTCTACGGCCGGGTCCTCGGATGGTCCTTCGCGCCGGGCCGAATCGACGACGGCTGGGAGGTCCGCGACGCCCGCCCGATGTCCGGGGCCGCCGGCGGCAGCGACCAGCCCGCCGCCGTGCCGATGTGGACCGTGACCGACATCGGGGCGGCCGTCACCGAGGTCGTCCAGGCCGGCGGCACCGTGCTCGAGGAACCCTCGCAACAGTCCTACGGCCTGTCGGCGCTGTGCACCGACGACCAGGGCAACCGCTTCTACCTGGGCCAGTTCTAGAGTCGGCCAGTTCTAGAGTCGGCCAGTTCTAGAGGACGTCGGAGATGGGGGCGCCGCGGGCGATCTTGGCGCGGGCCTTCATCACCTTGCCGGGCATGCCGCCGCCGACCACGCCCACCACGACGCCGTCGCGCTCGTAGTAGGCCAGGAACTTGCGGCCGTCGTCCTCGACGAGGTGCACGACGTCGTCGGCCTCCGGCTCCCCCAGGCATTGAATCTTGACGTCGTACTGGTCGCTCCAGAAGTACGGCACCACGACGACGTCCGGTGCGTCGCCGCCGAGCATCGCCGGCACGATGACGCGGGCCTGCTCGGCCACGTTGCTCCAATGCTCCACGCGCACCTGGTGTCCCGACGCGTCCTGCCAGGACGCGACATCGCCGATGGCCCACACGTTGGGCATCGAGGTGCGGCCATGCACGTCGCAGATGACGCCGTTGTCCACCTCGACGCCGCTGCCCTCGAGCCAGTCGGTCGAGGGCCGGGAGCCGATGCCGACCACCACCACGTCGGCGTCGAGTTCGGTGCCGTCAGACAGCTGCACCTTCTCGACGTGTTCCTCGCCGCTGACGCCGGAGACGCCGACGCCGCACCGCACGTCGACGCCCTCGTCGCGGTGCAGGCGGGCCACCAGCTCGCCGATCTGGCGGCCGAGCACCGACGCGAGCGGGGCGGGCTGCGGTTCGACGATGGTCACCTCGGCGCCGAGCTTGCGCAGGCTCGCGGCCACCTCGCACCCGATGAACCCGGCGCCGATGACGACGGCGCGGCGCACCGAACCGGCGTGCTGCCGCAGCGCCAGGCTCTCGTCGAGCGTCCGCAGCACCCGCACGCCGTCGAGGTCGGGCAGCGACGGGATGCGCTTGGGTTGCAGACCGGTCGCGATGACGAGTTCGTCGTAGCCGACCACCTCGCCGTTGGCGAGCGTCACCGTCCGGGCGTCGGTGTCCAGCGCGGTCGCGGCGGAGCCCAGGCGCAGGGTGATGTCGTTGTCGGCGTAGAACTCGGCCGGCTTGAGCAGCACGTCGTCGACCTCGCCGCGCAGCACGTCCTTCGACAGCGGCGGCCGGTCGTAGGGCAGGTGCTCCTCGTCGCTGACGATCGTGATGGCACCGGAGAAGTCGGCGCGCCGGAGCTGTTCGGCCGTCCGCGCGGCGGCCAGTCCCCCACCGACGATGACGATGCCTGCGCTTGTAGTCACGTGGGCTTTCTTACACGATGCGCCCCAAGTGTTGCGCGCCACCCTTCACGGTCGCGCGCGCTCGATGAGGTTCGACAGCACCACGATGCTCTCGCTGCGCTCGACGTCCGCACTCGCCCGGATGCGCTCGAGCGCCTCCTCGAGATGGCGCATGTCGCGGGCCAGCACGTGCAGCATGGCGTCGGCGGTGCCGGTGACCGTCGCGGCGCTGATCACCTCGGGGATGTCGGCCCACGCTCGACGGAGTTCGTCCGGCGCGATGGTGCCGTGGCAGAACACCTGCACGTAGGCCTCGGTGGTCCAGCCGACGGCGTTGCGGTCCACCACCGTGGTGAAGCCTCGAATGACCCCGGCGTCGAGCATGCGATCGACGCGGCGCTTGACCGCGGGCGCCGAGAGGTTCACCCGCTGGCCGATCTCGGCGAAGGTCGCCCGGGCATGGTCGGTCAGCTCGACGAGGATCGCCTCGTCGGTCTCGTCGAGACGGTCCACGGCGACACCCTTCACTCAGCGCAACGAATCACCGTATTCTGCCCATGAGCGCAACGGTTCGGCGGTCGACACGCAATGAGTGGCGATTGCTTGCGCCGCGGGCCCTCCATATCGTCATGGCATGACGATCTCCGAGGTCACGCCGTTCGACGTCGACCCGGCGCCGGTTCGGCGGGCACGGCTGCGGCACTACGCGATGACCGCCCCCACCCACTTCGCGGTGCAGTACGCCATCAATCCGTGGATGGACCCGACCACGCCCGTCGACGTCGACCTCGCGCTGCGGCAGTGGCGGACACTGCACGACACCTACGAATCCCTCGGGCACACCGTCGAACTCGTCGACCCCGTCGCCGGCCTGCCCGACATGGTCTTCGCCGCCAACGGCGCCCTGGCGGTCGAGGACGCCGACGGCCGGCGGGCCGTCGTCGCGCGCTTCGCCTTCGCCCAGCGGGCACCCGAGGCCGCCGCCTGGGCCGACTTCCTCGCCGCCCGCGGCTTCGACCTCGCCCACACCGTCCACGTCAACGAGGGACAGGGCGACCTGCTGATCGCCGGCCGGATCGTGCTGGCCGGTCACGGCTTCCGTACGCACCGCGCCGCCCACGACGAGGTGGCCGCCGCGCTGGGTCTGCCGGTGGTGAGCCTGCGGCTCGTCGATCCGCGCTTCTACCACCTCGACACCGCGCTCGCGGTCCTCGACGACGACACCGTCGCCTACTACCCGCCGGCCTTCGATTGGGAATCCCGCATGGTGCTTCGGACGCTGTTCCCCTCGGCCATCGAGGTCGCCGACGCCGACGCCGACGTGCTGGGACTCAACGCGGTGTCCGACGGCCGGCACGTCGTATTGCCGTCCGCGGCAACGGGTTTCGCCACCCAACTCGCCGACGCGGGGTTCGTCCCGATCGGCGTGGACCTGTCCGAGCTGCTCAAGGGTGGCGGCTCGGTGAAGTGCTGCACGATGGAGGTGTACCGATGACGGTGCTCGACGACGTGGCCGCCCCCGGCGCGGCCACCGCGGCGGCGATCGCGACCGACGACCGCTACGCCGCCCACAACTACGCACCGCTGCCCGTGGTCGCCGCTTCGGCCGACGGTGCGTGGATCACCGACGTGGAGGGCCGGCGCTACCTGGACTGCCTGGCCGCCTACTCGGCGGTGAACTTCGGCCACCGCCACCCCGCCGTCATCGTGGCCGCGCACGCGCAGCTCGACGCGGTGACGCTGGTGAGCCGGGCCTTCCACTCCGACCGGCTCGGACCGTTCTGCCGCGCGCTGGCGGAGCTCTGCGGCAAGGACGCGGTGCTGCCGATGAACAGCGGCGCCGAGGCCGTCGAGAGCGGCCTCAAGGTGGCCCGCAAGTGGGGCACCGACGTCAAGGGCGTCCCCGCCGGGGAGGGCAACGTCGTGGTGGCGCACGGCAACTTCCACGGCCGCACCACCACGATCATCAGCTTCTCCGACGACGACACCGCGCGGCGCGGCTTCGGCCCCTACACCCCCGGCTTCCGGGCGGTGCCGTTCGGTGACGCCGACGCTTTGGCCGCGGCGATCGACGAGCGCACCGTCGCCGTCCTGCTGGAGCCGATCCAGGGCGAGGCCGGCATCATCGTGCCGCCCGACGACTTCCTGCCGCGCGTGCGCCGCATCTGCACCGACCGCAACGTGCTGTTCATCGCAGACGAGATCCAGTCCGGGCTGGCCCGCACCGGACGGACCTTCGCCTGCGACCACTGGGACGTCCGACCCGACGTCTACCTGCTCGGCAAGGCGCTCGGCGGCGGCGTGCTGCCGCTGTCGGCCGTGGTGGCCGACTGGGACGTGCTGGGCGTGCTGCACCCCGGTGAGCACGGTTCCACGTTCGGCGGCAATCCGCTCGCCGCGGCGATCGGCAGCACCGTGGTGGCCATGCTCGCCACCGGTGAGTTCCAGGATCGCGCAACGCGTCTCGGCGAGCGGCTGCACGCACGGCTGCGAACGCTGATCGGTCACGGCGTCCTGGCCGTGCGCGGCCGCGGGCTGTGGGCCGGCGTGGACGTCGACCCGCGGCTCGGCTCGGGCAAGGAGGTCAGCCTACGGTTGGCCGCCCACGGCGTCCTGGTCAAGGACACGCACGGGTCGACGCTGCGCTTCGCGCCGCCACTGGTGATCACCGCCGACGAGATCGACTGGGCGGTGGACCAGTTCGCGGCCGTGCTCGGCGAGCTGACTCAGGCGAACGTCTCTGCGAGGAAGTCGAGCGTCGCGTCGTAGCTGCAGGACCGATCAGTACTTCATCGTGCCGCGGTCGACGGCGATCTGCGATCCGGAGATGGTGGCCGAGCCGTCGGCGGCGAGCCACGCGACGACGTCCGAGACCTCCTCGGGCGTCATGAATTCCTGCAGTCCGGGCTTGCCGTCGTGGTCGCGCGGCTTGAGCGGCATCGGCGAGAAGCTGTGCAGGAACGTCGGGTACTTCTTGAAGACCTCCATCATGGCCTCGGGTTCGACCATGGGCGTGTTGATGGAGTACGGGTGGATCGAGTTGACGCGGATGCCGTACTCGCCGACTTCGAGCGCCAGCGCGTTCGTGATGGCGGTGAGCCCAAACTTCGACGCCGAATAGTGGCCGTTGCCGGGCGTCGCCTTCAGCCCGGCCGACGAGCTGACGATGATGATGGACCCACCGTTGTCGGCCTCGATCATCGCGGGCACGACGGCGCGCACGGTGCGCCAGGTGCCGTTGAGGTTGACGTCGATGACGGTGTCCCACTGCTCGGGCGACATCTCGAACATGCGTCCCCAGCTGAGCACGCCGGCGTTGGCCACCAGCACGTCGAGCCGGCCGAACTGCTCGACACCGTCGGCGACCACCTGCTGCAGCGCGGGCAGGTCGCGGATGTCGACCTCGCGGGCGAGCGCCTTGCGCCCGGTCGCCTCGACGGCCGCCACCGTCTCGGCCAGTTCCTCCGGCGTCGCCGACGGGTAGGTGATGGTGTCGGAGACGGGCCCGCAGATGTCGATCGCGATGACGTCGGCGCCCTCCTGAGCGAGCCGGATCGCATGGGCCCGCCCCTGGCCACGTGCCGCACCGGTGACGAATGCCACCCGTCCCTCGAGGGTTCCGTTGCCTGCCGCCATCGCCGGTCCTTTCGTCATGCCCGGCCACAGGCTAGCAGTCGAATTGGAACGTGTTCTAGTACTGTCCGCTCAGAGGTCGGCGATGATCTGCTGCCGTTTGGCGGCGTACTCGGATTCCGAGATCGCGCCGGTCGCGCGCAGCGTCTCCAGTTCCTGCAGTCGCTGCGACGTCGACACCGACGGGGTGGTCACCGGCGGCGCGGCCGGCGGCGCGGTTGCCGCCCCGGCGGGAGCACCGGCCGGCGCCGGGGCCGGCGCCTGTTGCGTGGCGGCATGGCGGACGACCGCCATCACCTGCTGGCGCACGGCTGGATTCGAGCGGATGTCGATCGAACCGTCCATCGGGATGCCGTGCGCCTTGAGGATCCGCATGATCTCCAGCAGCGGCGCAGCCTGGCCGGTGAGGTCGTAGGTGCGGTTGTCGTCGGACAGCGTGAACTGCGCCGGCATCAGCCCGCTCACCAGAGCGCTTCTGTTCCAGTCGATCTGGTAGTCCTGGGTGGCCGGGTTCACCAGGGCCACCAGCCTGCGGGACGTGATCATCGGCAGCCGGCTCACGGAAGCCACCACGGAGTCCTGCGTCTCGAACGGCGCGAGCCCCGGTCCCTCGATGCGCAGCGTCAGACGCACCAGCGGTTGATCGTTGATCCGGGTGTGGGTCTCGGCGATGCCGGTGACCTGCGCCAGCGCGATGACGCCGTCGGTCTCCAGCATCGTGGTCTTCGCGTCGGCCCGCGCGCCGTAGCCGGCCAGCGCCAGCGCGACGAGGACGTCGATGGCGGTGACGAGCAGACCGACCCAGAACATCCATTTCAGCAGGTCGTCCTGACCGAGTGCGAAGAACACCGCCAGGAAGATCGGGCCCACCAGGCCACCGCACAGCAGCACCATCAGCTGCGCCTTCACGTACCGCCACACCATCGCCCCACGCTCCGTTCGTCCGACCCGCCGACTTGACGAGGTCAGAGTAGAACCGGACGGCGCCTACCGATCCCAACTCTGCGGGAATCGGTGGGGCGGTATACGACAGGGGCGGGGATCAGTGCGCGGCGACGTCCACGATCAGGAAGGTGAAGTTGTCGTCGGCGCCGTTGGCGCGCACGGTGTCGACGATGCGCCGGCCCCACTCGGCACGGTCCGCCGAGGCGACCGTCGCGCGCAGTTCCTCGTCGGACATCAGGCCGCTGACGCCGTCGGAGCACAGCAGGTAGGTGCCCTCGCGCAACGGCAGTTCCAGCACGTGCGGACGGATCGGCGCGGGCTGTCCCAACGACTGGGTGATCACGTTGGTCGGCCTGCCATTGGTGTCGAACACCGAGTCGTCGACCGAGAGCTGCGTCGGTACGCCGTCGGCGATGCCGTAGATCCGGCTGTCGCCGACGTTGAAGGCCAGCAGGCCGTCACCGAGGAAGCACAACCCGGCGACCGTGGTGCCCAGTCCCCGCAGGTCCGCCTCCTCACCGACGGCGCGTACCTGCTCGTTGACCTCGCCCAGCGCGCGGGACACGTCGGCTTCGCTGCGCCACTGCCGGTAGTCGACGCTGATGGCGCTCAACGCGACCCGGCTGGCGATGTCACCGCCGGCGTGCCCGCCCATCCCGTCGGCCACGGCGCACACGAATGGTGGCGACGGCGTGAAGTCCATGGTGACGAGCGAGCCCTCCTGCGCCTGGCAGAGCCAGCCGCCCACCAGCGCGGCGTCCTCGTTGCGGCGCCGGCGCAGGCCCACGTCGGTGAAGGCGCGGACGGTGAACCGCGCGCCCGACGGACCCAGCGCCCCGGGTGCGCCGTCGTCGGCCGACGTGGCCGGTTCGCCCATGCGGGTCCTCCCGTTGCGGTGGTCTGCGCAGCGTAGCGGCTCCGCGTCACGCGGGACGGGCGAACCACCCGTGGCACGCGAAAGCGGCGCCCACCCGGAGGTGGACGCCGCTTCGTGCAGCCGAACTTACTTGTTGATCTTCGTCACGCGGCCGGCGCCGACGGTACGACCACCCTCGCGGATGGCGAACCGCAGGCCCTCGTCCATGGCGACGGGCTGGATCAGCTTGACGGAGATGTCGGTGTTGTCACCGGGCATGACCATCTCGGTGCCCTCGGGCAGCGTCACGACGCCGGTCACGTCCGTGGTGCGGAAGTAGAACTGCGGACGGTAGTTGTTGAAGAACGGCGTGTGGCGACCGCCCTCGTCCTTGGACAGGATGTAGACGCTGCCCTCGAACTCGGTGTGCGGCGTGGTGGTGCCGGGCTTCACGACGACCTGGCCGCGCTCGACGTCCTCGCGCTTGATGCCGCGGACCAGCAGACCGACGTTGTCGCCGGCCTGACCCTGGTCGAGCAGCTTGCGGAACATCTCGACACCGGTGACCGTGGTCTTGGTGGTGGTCGGGCGGATGCCGACGATCTCGACTTCCTCGTTCACGTTGATCACGCCGCGCTCGACACGACCGGTGACCACGGTGCCGCGGCCGGTGATCGTGAAGACGTCCTCGACGGGCATCAGGAACGGCTTGTCGGTCTCGCGGACCGGGTCCGGGATGGACTCGTCCACGGCCTCCATGAGGTCCTCGACGGACTTGACCCACTGCGGGTCGCCCTCGAGGGCCTTGAGCGCCGACACCTTGACGACCGGGGCGTCCTCGTCGAAGTCCTGGGCGGCCAGCAGTTCGCGGACCTCCATCTCGACGAGCTCGAGCAGCTCCTCGTCGTCCACCATGTCGGACTTGTTCAGCGCGACCAGGATGTAGGGCACGCCGACCTGGCGAGCCAGCAGCACGTGCTCGCGCGTCTGGGGCATCGGGCCGTCGGTGGCGGCGACCACCAGGATCGCGCCGTCCATCTGGGCGGCACCGGTGATCATGTTCTTGATGTAGTCAGCGTGACCGGGGGCGTCGACGTGGGCGTAGTGACGCTTGTCGGTCTGGTACTCCACGTGGGAGATGTTGATCGTGATACCGCGCTGACGCTCCTCGGGCGCATTGTCGATCTGGTCGAATGCGCGCGACTCGTTCAGGTCGGGGTACTTGTCGTGCAGAACCTTGGTGATTGCTGCCGTCAGCGTGGTCTTGCCGTGGTCAACGTGACCGATGGTCCCGATGTTGACGTGCGGCTTCGTCCGCTCGAACTTCGCCTTCGCCACTGTGGTGTCCTCCTGGACTGTGTTGGTGCTCTTACTTAAGCAGGGTTGATCGCTGTTGCTGTTGAGATTTTTGCAGTTGTGGTTCGCCGCGAGGCAACCGGGCTACTGCCCGGTGGCCTTCGCGATGATCTCCTTCGACACGTTCGCCGGAACCTCGGCGTACGAGTCGAACACCATGGAGTAGTTGGCCCGGCCCTGGGTCTTCGACCGGAGGTCGCCGACGTAGCCGAACATCTCCGACAGCGGCACCTGCGCCTTGACGACGCGCGCACCGCTGCGCTCCTCCATGGCCTGGATCTGGCCACGGCGGGAGTTCAGGTCGCCGATCACGTCGCCCATGTAGTCCTCGGGCGTGGTGACCTCGACGGCCATGATGGGCTCCAGGATGACCGGCTGCGCAGCCTGCGCGGCCTTCTTCAACACCTGCGAACCTGCGACCTTGAAGGCCATTTCCGACGAGTCGACGTCGTGGTAGGCGCCGTCGAGCAGCGTCACCTTGACGTTGACCAGCGGGTAGCCGGCCAGCACGCCGTACTGCATGGCGTCCTGCGCGCCCGCATCCACCGAGGGGATGTACTCGCGCGGGATGCGGCCACCGGTGACCTTGTTCTCGAACTCGTAGGTGGCACCGTCCTCGCCGACGAACGGCTCGAGGTTGATGATGACCTTCGCGAACTGGCCCGAGCCACCCGTCTGCTTCTTGTGGGTGAACTCGACGTTCTGCGCGGGACGACGGATCGTCTCGCGGTACGCCACCTGCGGCTTGCCGACGTTGGCCTCGACCTTGAACTCGCGCCGCATGCGGTCGACGAGGATGTCGAGGTGCAGCTCGCCCATGCCGCCGATGACGGTCTGGCCGGTGTCCTGGTCCAGGTGCACCTTGAAGGTCGGGTCCTCTTCGGCCAGCTTCTGGATGGCCGTGCCCAGCTTCTCCTGGTCGCTCTTGGTCTTCGGCTCGATGGCCACCTCGATGACCGGATCCGGGAACGTCATCGACTCGAGGACGATCTGGTGGTTCGGATCGCTCAGGGTGTCACCGGTGGTGGTGTCCTTCAGACCGATCACGGCATAGATGTGGCCCGCCGACGCGGTCTCGACCGGGTTCTCCTTATTGGAGTGCATCTGGAACAGCTTGCCCAGCCGCTCCTTCTTGCCCTTGGTCGAGTTGATGACCTGCGAGCCGGAGTCGACCCGGCCGGAGTACACCCGGACGTAGGTCAGCTTGCCGAAGAACGGGTGCGTCGCGACCTTGAACGCGAGCGCCGAGAACGGCTCCTCGGTGGACGGCTTGCGCGTGATCAGCTCGTCCTCCTTGCCGGGGACGTGGCCCTCGGCCGGCGGGACGTCGAGCGGCGACGGCAGGTAGTCGATGACGGCGTCGAGCATGGGCTGCACGCCCTTGTTCTTGAACGCCGATCCGCAGAGCACCAGGTACGCCTCGGAGCTGATCGTCAGCTTGCGCAGCGCGGCCTTGATCTCCTCGACTGTCAGCTCTTCGCCGCCGAAGTACTTCTCCATCAGCGCGTCGTCGGTCTCGGCGACGGCCTCGAGCAGCTTCGTGCGGTACTCGTCGGCCTTCTCGGCCAGGTCGGCCGGGATGTCGACGGTGTCGTACTTCTCGCCGAGCTTGGCCTCGGCGCTCCAGACCTTGGCCTTCATCTCGACCAGGTCGACGACGCCCGCGAAGTCCCCTTCGGAGCCGATCGGGATCTGGATCGGGATCACGTTGGCGCCGAGGCGCTCCTCCATGGTCCGCACCGAGAAGTAGAAATCGGCGCCGATCTTGTCCATCTTGTTGACGAAGCAGATGCGCGGCACGTCGTACTTGTCGGCCTGGCGCCACACCTGCTCGGACTGGGGCTCGACGCCCTCCTTGCCGTCGAAGACGGCGACGGCACCGTCGAGCACGCGTAGCGAGCGCTCCACCTCGACGGTGAAGTCGACGTGACCCGGGGTGTCGATGATGTTGATCTGGTTGTCGTTCCAGAAGCACGTCGTGGCTGCGGAGGTGATGGTGATCCCCCGCTCCTGCTCCTGCTCCATCCAGTCCATCGTCGCGGCGCCGTCGTGCACCTCGCCGATCTTGTAGCTGATACCGGTGTAGTAGAGGATGCGCTCGGTCGTCGTCGTCTTGCCGGCGTCGATGTGCGCCATGATGCCGATGTTGCGGACCTTGGTCAGGTCGGTCAGCACGTCCTTCTGTGCCACAGAAGTCATCTCTTTCGCTTGGTAGTTGCTGTTCTCGTGTACGCCCCGGCGGCTCTGCCGAAGGTCGCCGCTCCGCGGCTCCGCGCGCGGGGCGACGCGGTCACCAGCGGTAGTGCGCGAAGGCCCGGTTCGCCTCGGCCATCTTGTGGGTGTCCTCGCGTCGCTTGACGGCGGCACCCAGGCCGTTGCTGGCGTCGAGGATCTCGTTCGCCAGGCGCTCGATCATCGTCTTCTCGCGACGCTGCTTGGAGAAGCTCACCAGCCAGCGCAGCGCGAGGGTCACCGAGCGGTCCGGACGGACCTCGACCGGGACCTGGTAGGTGGCGCCACCGACGCGGCGGCTGCGGACCTCGAGAGCGGGCTTGACGTTGTCCATCGCACGCTTGAGGGTGACGACCGGATCGGTGCCGGTCTTGTCGCGGGCCTGTTCGAGCGCACCATAGACAATGCGCTCGGCCAGCGATTTCTTCCCATCCAGCAGCACCTTGTTGACCAGCTGGGTGACCAGCTGCGACCCGTAGACGGGGTCGTTGACCAACGGGCGCTTGGGCGCGGGTCCCTTGCGAGGCATCAGCTCTTCTCCTTCTTCGCGCCGTAGCGGCTGCGGGCCTGCTTGCGGTTCTTCACACCCTGGGTGTCGAGCGAGCCGCGGATGATCTTGTAGCGCACACCCGGCAGGTCCTTCACACGGCCGCCGCGCACCAGCACCATCGAGTGCTCCTGCAGGTTGTGGCCCTCGCCGGGGATGTAGGCGGTGACCTCGACCGCGCTGGTCAGCCTCACGCGCGCCACCTTGCGAAGCGCCGAGTTCGGCTTCTTCGGGGTGGTGGTGTACACGCGGGTGCACACGCCACGGCGCTGCGGGCTGCCCTTCAGCGCCGCGGTCTTGACCTTGGCTACCTTGTCGCGGCGGCCCTTGCGGACCAGCTGGTTGATGGTTGGCATGTACCGGCTTTCTGTGTTGCTTCGTTACTGCTCGATCTTCGGTGTGTTCAAGTCTCTGTACTGCGGTTTCCGCCCCGACGCTTACCCCGCGACCGGGCGTGTCGCACGCGCTCGCCCATCGATTCGTCGATGCGCGGTGGACATGCGAATGGGCCCGGCGGTCAGGTGTGCCTGCGGCTGGTGGTGCGACCGCCTGCGCCTTGGCCAGGCACGAGCGACCACGATACCCGTCTGCCATGGCGCAGGTCAAAGCGCGACAGCGGTACCCGCAAGCGAGTCTAGCCGGTGCCGTCGGTGCAGGTCACCGGGTAGAGCAGGACCGCTGCTCAGCGGGACAGCTCTTCGCTTCGCGCAAGCACTCAGCGGAGAAGTCTGCGCTTCGCGCAAGCGCTCAGCGGAGAAGTCTGCGCTTCGCGCAAGCGCTCAGCGGCGTTCCATGCCCGAGGCCAGCCGCAGCACCATGTCGGTGAAGACGGCATCGGTGTCGATGTCGTCCATGACGCCCGTCATCTCCAGCAACACGAAGCCGTGCAGGGCCGACCAGAACTCCAGCGCCGAGTAGAACGCGTTCTCGCCGTCGAGCCCGTAGGAGACGAGCACCGCGATGACCGGTCCGGCCGCGGCGCGGGTGGCAGCGGTGTACTCGGGATCGTCGCCGCCCAGCGGCATGCGGGTGAAGGCGGAGTAGCGGCCGGGATGGTGGTGGGCGTAGCTGCGGTAGGCGCTCGCCATGGTGACGACGGCGTCGTCGCGGGTACGCCCCTGCCCCACGGTGTTGAGCATGCCGATGATGTCGTCGATGACCCGCATCCGCACGGTTCTGCGCAGGTCGTCGAGGCTGTGCACGTGGTTGTACAGCGACGGCCCCTTGGTGCCGAGCTGCGTGGCGAGCGCGTTGATGGTCAGCGCATCCCAGCCCTCGCGGTCCAGGAACGACAGCGCGGCGTTGACGATCGCGTCGCGGCTGAGCTTGGTGGTGCGCACCGCACCCTTTTGCCGACCGCCCGCGGCGACCGACTCCGGTCGAGCTGCCATCGCGGTCGCGTCCTTCGGTCGGGGGACGTGTGTGGCGGACTGCTGCCCACTCGTCTGACGAATGACTCTAACGCCGCGCCGGTCAGTTCATCCGGTCCTGGCTCAGTTGGGCGAGTTGGGTCGCCACCGTACACAGGTCGGGCAGCATCGCCGGGTTCATCGTCTGGATCGACCAGGTGACCACGTCGGCGCCCTTGGCGACGTAGACGCTGCAGGCGTTGTCGTCGGCGGCGGAGAAGCCGGCGTTGCCCGCCATGGTCAACTCGGTGAGTTGCCGGCCGACGTCGCGCTCGAGGCGGCGCTCGGTGTCCAGGTCGCTGCCGCGGTACCACCACGTCGAGATGCCCATGCCGACGCCGAACGACCCAATGGCGGTGTTTTCCTGCCAGAAGCAGCCGGCCTCGCCGTCGACGACGCGGGTGAACAGCGTCGTGCCGACGACGCGGGTCACGTCGGCGTCGGTCACGCCGTTGCACTCCGCCGCACGGTAGCCGGGGCCCGACGCCGATGCCGCCTCGTCGTCGGCGTGGGGTCCGCAGCCGGCGAGGAGAGCGGCGGCCGCGAGCACGCCCACCACGGTCCGCGGCGGCATCACATGTCCGACGACAGCGTGGCCGCCAACAACTTCTCGGCGGCCGCGCAGGCGTCGGAGCCACCCACCGGCCGGTACTGCACCCACCAGCTGACGACACCGGTCCCGGCCGCCGCGGTGGCCGAGCACGCGCCCGCGCCGCCGGAGGCCGCCGCGGTGAACGCCGAGTGCCGTTCGACGTCGGTATCGGTGACGCGGGCACCGCGCTCGCTGGCCAGCGCGCGTTCCCGGTCCAGCGTCCCGGATTCGAACCAGCTGAACACGACGTCGACGAGGCCGTCACCGCGCGTCAACACGTACTGGCACACCGCGCCGCTGTACGGCCGGACCACGTCGTCGGCCGCCAGCAACTCCGCGACGGTGTCGTCCTGCAGCAACCCGCACCGGTCGTCGACGTAGCCGTAGCTGCGGTCGGGGTCGGGCGCGCCGGGCCGGGCGCGCTGCGCCTCGCCGCCGACGGTCTGCGCGCACGCCGCGGCGACCAGCGGCAGGCACACCGCCACGGCCGTGGTCACCCGTGGTCGCCGCCGTCGCATCGTGCACACGCTACCCAGCACGGCGGGTGCGGGCGACGGATCCGAAGCGGGTGTCCGGCGAACCCCGACGCAGCACTGCACGGGCGACGTAGGCTGCGGGAATTGCCCGTCCGATCCGGCCGGGCACGCGACGGGCAGGGGTGCACGATGGGCGACGCGCGAGGACGGCGACGGACGACGGCCGCGGTGATCTCGGCGGCTGCGCTGGCCGCGGCGGCCGCAGGCGCACCGGTCGCCCAGGCGAAGAACGGCGACACCCACGTCACCGGCCAAGGCATCAACCAGACGCTCGACTGCAACGATTCGACGCTGTTCGTCACCGGCACCGGCAACTACGTCACCGCCAAGGGATCCTGCTGGGCGGTGGCCGTGCAGGGCTCCGCGAACGTGATCATCGTAGACAACGTGGTGCACGACATCGTCGTGTACGGCACCGACCAGACCGTCTACTACCACTCCGGCGAGCCGTCGGTATGGGACCGCGGACGCGAGCTCGGCATGGTGAACCGCATCGACCGCGTTCCCGCGTAGTCTGTCGGCGGCGTCGAATTGACGCCACCGACGACCACTCGAGGGGGCACGCATGCGCGCCGAGACCCGGATGCTGCTCGCCGCGACGGGAATCACCGCCGCGGCCTTGGGGCTCGTCGGATGCGGTGCCAAGAGTTCGGACACGACGACGCCGTCGGCGACCGCCGGATCGTCGGGCGCCCAGGTCGAGATCGGCAACACGATCAACTACGGGTCGTTCGGCACCACGGCCGACATCGACTGCGCGGACGGCAAGTCGCTCAACGTCGGCGGCTCGAACAACACGCTGACCATCAAGGGCTCGTGCGCCAGCGTCAACATCGGCGGCGCCGACAACAAGATCACCCTGGACCGGGTCGAGGACAGCCTCAGCGTGGTGGGCCTGAACAACACCGTGACCTACCGCGACGGCGACCCCAAGGTCGAGGACCGTGGCTCGGGGAACACGGTCACGAAGGGCTGATCACGCCTTGGCGCCGTGCCGCCCGGCGCCGTCGGCGAAACGCCGTGCCCCCGAGAGTGATTCGGCCGAGACGCGGTGCAGGCTGGCGAACTCGGCGTCGATCGCCTCGGCCTCGGAGAGCCCCCACTGCCCCAGCGCCGACATCCGGTCGTTGCGCAGGCACAGCTGCGGCAGCGCCGCGAGTTCGGCGGCGAGCGCCTCGGCGGCCGCACGCGCCTGCCCGGGTGCCACGACGCGGCTGGCCAGCCCGATGTCGAGTGCCTCCTTCGCGTCGACCGGGCGGCCGGTGAGGATGAGGTCCATGGCACGGCCGTGCCCGATCAGGCGCGGCAGCCGAACCGTGCCGCCGTCGATGAGCGGCACGCCCCATCGGCGGCAGAACACGCCGAAGACGGCGTCGGACTCCACCACCCGGAGGTCGCACCACAGCGCCAGTTCCAGACCGCCCGCGACGGCGTAGCCGCTCACCGCCGCGATCACCGGCTTGGACAGCACCATCCGGGTGGGCCCCATCGGCCCCGGCCCGGTGCGGTGCGCGGGGTTCATGTCCGGGGTGCCGAAGGCCTTGAGATCGGCACCGGCGCAGAAGGTTCCGTTGTCGCCCCACAGCACGGCCACCGACGCGGAGTCGTCGGCGTCGAAGGCCTCGAACGCCGCGTGCAGTTCGGCGGCGGCCGGGCCGTTGACCGCGTTGCGCGCCTCGGGGCGGTTCATGATGACGGTCATCACCGCGCCGGAGCGTTCGACGCGCACACCGCCGCGGGAGCCCTGGGGTTCGGTCACGTCGTCTCCATCTGTCGTGTCTCGTCGCGCCGCGCGACCAGTTCGGCGGCGAAGTCGTGGTAGGCCGCCCGCAGGGCGGCGCCCGGCCAGTCCGGCGGCAGCAGCTCGCCGGGCAGCACCGGATCGGTGAGCAGATGCCGCACGATGCCGGCTGCGGTGACGAAGCGGTCGGGAACCGCCGTCGCACCGGACATCTCGGCGAGCAGGCGTCGCCCGGTGCCGGCCCAGCCGGCGAGATCCCAGAGCCGCACGGCGAGGTCGCCGGGGTCCTCGTCGCGGCAATCGAGTACCCGCACCCGGCCGGCCAGCGGGCCGGTGAGGTTCACGTCGAGGTTCGCCGGCCGCAACCAGACGCCCTCCCGCAGCTCACCGAACCGCTTCGCCGACAACGCCGTTCGCGTGTCGGCGCGGGTGCGGGCACCGTCGCCGACGCTGGTCACGACCACCATGGTCCACCTGCCGTCCCACGGCCGCAGCTGCGGGTCGAGCGCGTCGTCCTGCCGGCGCTGCCGGGCCAGCAGGCGGTCGGAGAGCCGATACCCGTCGGCCGAGCGCACCAGGTCACCGGCGCTGACCATCCGGGTCAGCGCCACCCGCAGCGTCGGTTCGCGGATGTCGAAGTCGGCGGTGAGACGGACCAGGTCGCTCGCCGACGCCCACGCGGGATGCGCGCCCAGCAGGACGCTCAGGACCACCGACCGGGCGGTCATGCGCGTCAGCGAGCGGGCCACGCTCACACCCCGGACGTGCGGCGCCCCGCGTCGCCGTAGGGCTCGTCGCGGCTGCGGACGGCTTCCCGGAAGCCGTGCTCGCGCGCCTCGGCGACGAAGGCGTGCCCCTCGGGCGTGTGCCGCGCGACGCCGTCGAACACCGTGCTGACCATCCGGCTGGTCGCCACGCCCTGCTGCAGCAGCGCGGTGTTCAGCGCGAGCTTGGCCATGATGAGCTGGTTGACCGGCATCGCGGCGATGCGGGCGACGAGGCGTTCGGTGCGCTCGTCGAGGTCCGTCGGCTCCGGGGCCTCGACGGCCAGGCCCCACTCGGCGGCCTGGGCACCGGAGATGCAGTCGCCGGTGAACAGCAGCCGCTTGGCGCGCTGGTCGCCGAGCCGGTGCGCCCACAACCCCGCGGCCGGCACACCCCAGACCCGCATCGGCGGATAGCCGATCTTGGCGTCGGCGGCCGCGATCACCTGGTCGGCGTGCAGCGCGATGTCGGTCCCGCCGGCCACGCAGTAGCCGTGGATCTTGACCACCGTCGGCTTGTCGCAGTGCATGAGGCTCGAGAAGCCCCGCACGAAGCGGCTCATCATCTGGTAGTCGATCATCGGGTCCCACGGCCGGTCGGGCAGGTGGTTGGTGCCCTGCACCCGGCCCGAGAGCACGGTGTCCCGGTAGGGATTGCCGCCGCCCGCCGACGACGACCCCTCGGCGTAGGCCGACAGGTCGAAGCCCGCGCAGAACCCCTCGCCGCGCCCCGACACCAGGATCACGTGCACGTTCGGGTCGAGGTCGGCACGTTCGACGAGCGCCGACAGTTCGAGCGGCGTGTCCGCGACGATCGCGTTGCCCTTCTCCGGGCGGTTGAAGGTGATGCGGGCGACCCGGTCGGTCACCTCATAGGTCATGGTCTTCAGGTCGTCGAAGTCGACCGGCCGGATCGCGTGCGTCATCCCTTCACCAGCGCGCGCTCGATGATCGGCGCCAGGTCGAGGCCCACGGGCAGCGTGCCGAATGCACCGCCCCACTGGCCACCGAGCCGGCTCGCGAGGAACGCCTCGGCCACCGCCGGATGACCGTGGCGCACCAGCAGCGCACCCTGCAGCGCCAGCGAGATGTCCTCGGCGGTCTGGCGGGCGCGGTACTGCACGGCCGCCGGGTCGGCCATGTCACCGAGTGACTGCCGCAGCCCGCTCACGTGGGCGTCGAGGCGGGCGTCCTGGCCTGCCGTGGCCGACAGCTCGTCGAACAGCACGTCGATGCACTCGGGCCGAGTAACCATGGCGCGCAACGTATCCAGTGCGCTGACGTTGCCCGAGCCCTCCCAGATGCCCATCAGCGGCGCCTCGCGGTACAGCCGGGGCATGCCGGAGTCCTCGACGTAGCCGTTGCCGCCGAGACATTCCATGGCCTCCGCCGCGTGCGGGGTCGCGCGCTTGCAGACCCAGTACTTGGCGGCGGCCAGCCCGATGCGGCGCAGCAGCGTCTCGCGCTGGTCGCCGCGGACCGCGGCGTCGGTGGCACCGGCCATGCGCATCGCGAGCATCGTCGCGGCCTCGGCCTCCACCGCGAGGTCGGCGAGCACGTTGCGCATCAGCGGCTGGTCGATCAGGTATGCGCCGAACGCCTTGCGGTGCTGGGCGTGATGGGTGGCGCGGGCCAGCCCGGTGCGCATGCTTGTGGCGCTGCCCAACGTGCAGTCCAGGCGGGTGAGGTTGACCATCTCGATGATCGTCGGAACGCCGCGGCCCTCCTCCCCCACCAGCCACGCGGTCGCGCCGTCGTACTCCACCTCGCTGGAGGCGTTGGCGTGGTTGCCGAGCTTGTCCTTGAGGCGCTGCAGGAACATCCGGTTGCGGGTTCCGTCGGGCAGCACCCGCGGCAGGAAGAAGCAGCTCAGCCCGCCCGGGGCCTGGGCCAGCACCAGGAACACGTCCGACATCGGTGCCGAGGTGAACCACTTGTGTCCGCGCAGCGTGTAGGTCCCGTCGCCGTTGTCGATCGCCTCGGTGGTCCCGGCGCGGACGTCGGAGCCGCCCTGCTTCTCCGTCATCGACATGCCCGCGGTGATGCCGGCCTTCGACGTGGGCACCTTCAGCTCGGGGTCGTAGGTACGGCTGGTGAGCAGCGGCTCGTAGGTCTCGGCCAGCGCGGCGTTGGCCCGCAGGGCCGGCACCACGGCGTAGGTCATCGAGATCGGGCAGACGTGCCCCGGTTCGGGCGTCCACACCGAGGTCTTCGCGGCGCGGACGACGTGCGCGCCGGGGCGGTCGTCGGCCCACGGCGCGGCGTGCAGGCCGTGGCCGACGGCGACGGTCATCAGTTCGTGGTAGGCCGGGTCGTAGTCGATCTCGTCGACGCGATGGCCGTAGCGGTCGTGGGTGTGCAGCACCGGCCGGTTGCGGTCGGCGAGTTCACCCCAGCGCTGCGCGCGACGCGACCCCGACAGCGCGCCCAGCTCGGTCACCTCGTCGAGGCCCCACTCGCCGCCCTCGCGGATGAGCGCCTCGGTGAGGACGGCGGACGTCGCGGGGTTGTAGTCCTCCAGCGGCGGAACCTGATTGGTGACGACGTGCGTATCGGCCATGCCTCACTGTTACATTTCTTCGACAATCGCACAAGATGCGTAACACGGCCATACTGTGCCGGTGCAGCCGAACTCCGCCGTCCACGCCGCCGACCTCCCGCTCACCCACGAGGCGGTGCCGGCCGAGCAGTCGATCGCCGGTGCACCGCACACCGCGGTGCGGTCCCTGGCGCAGTGGCATGGCCTCGACGTCGGCATCTGGGAGATGACGCCCGGCACGATGAGCGACGTGGAGGCCGACGAGGTGTTCGTCGTGCTGTCCGGGTCAGCGACCATCGAGTTCGCCGACGGCGACCCGACGCTGCGGATCGGGCCCGGCGACGTCGTCCGATTGGCGGCCGGCGCCCGCACCGTCTGGACCGTTGCCGAGACGCTGCGCAAGGTCTACCTGACCTGACCGGCGACGCCGCCACACCGTCCAACGCTGGAGCGCGACGACGGCCACCGCCGCGAACGCCCAGCCGAGCAGGATGTCGACGACGTAGTGCTCGGCGGTGTAGACGAGCGTGAACGCCATCATCGCGACGTAGGCCACCAGCAGGGGACGCCACCGCGCACGCACCCGGTGCCAGAGGAACGCCGCGATGGCCGCGGTCATCCCGGCGTGCATGGACGGGATGGCCGCCACCAGGTTGACGCTCGCCTGCCCCTGGTCGATCAGCGCCCCGGCCGAGTGCAGATTCAGGTTGCCCCAGCCGCGGGTGACGATGCGCTCGACCCACGCATTCGCCCCGTCCTGGCTGGACTGCATCGCGCCGAGGATGCCGCCGTCGGGCACCCCGCGCGCCGAACGGAACATGCACCCGGGCCCCGAGGGGCCGCCGTCGACGTCGCCCGCGGTGCAGCGCGCCGCCGCCCAGGGCGGCGCGGCGGGAACGATCGCGTAGACGACGAGCGCGGCGAAGTTGAGTCCCACGAACAGTGTGACGAACGCCTTCCACTCGTCGCGGTTGCGCAGCCACAGCACCGCGGCGATGACGTAGGGCGCGATGAAGAACGACATGTAGACCGTGCTGATCACCACTTCCCACCACGGTGGCTGCGGCAGCTTGAGGCGTTCCTGCAGCCACACCGTCGGCATCGTTCCGCCGAACAGCCACCGGTCGAGATCGGCCTGCCAGTGCCACAGCGTCGGGCGGCCGACGATGTTGGCGGCACCGCGGCTGAGGTCGTAGGCCACCAGCACCAGCGCGAACGGCAGCCAGTCCCGGACGACGTACAGCATGCGCCGGCCCTGACCGATGCTCGCCGCCAACAGTCCGGAGGCGATGTAGACCAGCAGCAGCTCCCGGTTGAAGGCGAAGCCGTCGGTGGCGGTGCGGTAGCCGACCACGGCCACCCAGACGACGATCGCGACCCAGCGCACGACGCGCAGCCGGCGCGCCCGCGCCTCGCCGTGGGATTCGGCGTCATCCCGAGCGGGCAGCAGGACGATCGACGTCGGGTCGTCGATCGTGGACACGCGAGCCTCTCGGACGGGGAGCGCCGCAGCGGCGCCGTGTGCCGCACATTCCCCGGCCGAGCGTAGTCAACCCTCCGTTAAGGCTTTGGTTGGACGGTGTTCACGTCACCGAATCGTGCCCTGCCGCCGTGTCCCCTCCGCCGAACTGGAGCGTCACGTCGTGCGCGGCGGCCGCCAGCAACGTGACGCTCTGGTTCGGCGCGTCGGGAGGGGCACTGACGGCAGGTCGAGAGGCGCGTCGTGGAGGGCAAACAAGATCAGGCATGCGCCGCTATTGATCGATGATTCTCTGAGCAGCCACTTAATCCATGAAGTGCGGCTTCAGCAAAGTGACGAAAGACCCCTGTAGCAACCATCACAACGCGATAAACTGACGAAGACGTCAACGCTTTCCCGCACATCACACCGCACGCCATCGCCTTCGTGACCGCGTGTGGTCCCTTACTGAGCACATGGGGGTCGTAGACGATGCAATACAAGGATTTCGTGGGCCGCGTGGGCGCACTGGCCGTCGCACTGGGCGTAGGAACGGCGATCGCCACCCCGGCCGGAGTGGCCTGGGCCAGCCCCGAGACCGGCGGCACGACGAGTTCGACGCAGAGCGGCGACGCCGGCGCCAACGACACGGACACCACCGGAAACACGGGCAGCGGGCCGGCCACCGGACAGCCGACCGGCACGGCGGACGCGACCGGGACTGCGACCGGCTCCGGTGCGTCGGGCTCCAGTTCGTCGCGTGAGACCACCGCCGACGGAACCATGCCCGCCGGAACCACGGCCGCGGGCTCCGCATCGTCGGAACACGTCGCCCCGGGGGTGACGGTGTCGCACTCCGGTGGCGCGCAGACCTCTACCCACGGCACCGCCGACACCACGACTGCCAACACCAAGTCCAACCACACCACGGCGACGTCGAACGACTCGAGCGTCACGGCACGTTCCACGGCACCGTCCACGGCGCAGAACCCCTCGGCGCCGTCCTCCTCAGCACTGTCGTCCCCAGCGCCGTCCCCGCGTCCCACGGCCACCGCCGGCACGACGACCGCCGCCCCGCAGACCCGCACGGCCGCGGCGAACCCGGCCGCCACCGCGCCGGTCACGCTCGCCGTGGCACCCGCCCCCACTCCCGCTCCCGTCGTGGCCGCTGCCCCCGTGCGCGAGGTCTCCGTGATCGAGGCCGTCGTCGCGCCTGCCCTGTCGTCGTGGCTCTCGGCGCTGCAACGCGGCTGGACCGAATCGCCCCTCGCATGGCTGTTCCTGGCCGCCGCCCGCCGCGAGGTCGGCACGGACGCCACCGCGACCGTGGCGCCCACCGCGCGGGTGGCCGCCACGCAGGTCGTCGCCGCGGCCGTCGTCAACCAGGCGCCGACGGCCGTCGGGACCTTCGGCACCGTGAACCCGCAGACCGGCGCCATCACCGGCAAGGTCGTGGCCACCGATCCCGAGGGCGTCAAGCCGACGGTTGCACTGACCACCCGGCCGACGGCCGGCACGCTGACCTTCGACGCCACCACGGCGACCTTCACCTACACACCCACCGCGGCGCAGCGCATCCTCGCGGGTGCCACGCCCGACGCCGACACCATCGCCATGACGGTCACCGTCTCCGACGGCGTCAACAAGGTGCCGGTTCGCATCGACATCCCGGTCGGCGAGGTGCCGTTGGCGGTGCGCACCGACGTCCGCGGCGTCCCCGCAGGCGCCGTCGCCGCCACCAGCACCCGTGCGTTCGTGACCAACCGGGACGCGGGCACCGTCACCGTCATCGACACCGTCACCTCGACGGTGCTCGGCACCTACGCCGCCGGCGCCGCGCCCGACGGCGTGGTGGTCAAGCAGGACGGCACCCGGCTCTACGTGTCGAGTTCGACGAAGAACACCGTCACGGTGCTCGACGCGGCGACGGGCGCGGTGAAGGCCACCCTCGCCGTGGCGAAGCCCACCGCGATGACGCTGAGCCGCACCGGCGCTTCGCTGTACGTCGCCAGCTACGACGGCGCCCGGGTGCTCCGCGTCAACACCGCCACCAACACCGTCGCCACCACGACGACGCTGCCCACCGGCTACCGCCCGACCGGCATCGCCGCGAGCCCCGACGACACCCGCGTGTACGTCACCACCGACACGCCCACCGGCGGCACCGCGATCCTGACCTTCGCTCCCACCGCCACGACGACCAGCACCGTGACGCGGCTGGCGGGCAGGGCCGCCTCGCTCACCGTCAGCCCCGACAACGCACGCCTCTACGTCGGCGGCGAAGACGGCACGGTCTCGGTCGTCGACACCAGGACCCGCGCCACCGTCGGCGTCATGCCGGTCGGCGGGCTCGCCGCCGTCGGTCTCGCCGTCAGCAGCGACGGAACCACACTGTTCGTCACCGACTCCGCCGGCCGCGTCGGCGCATTCGCCACGGCCACCGGAGGCATCCTCAACGCCGTCGCGACCAGCTCGACGATCGACCTCGGTGCTCGCCCCGGCAGCGCCGTCAGCGCCGACGGCACCGAGATGTACGTGACCGACCGCGCCGCCGGCGTCCTGCGCGTCGTCTCGCTGACCGCCCGCAACACCGCGCCGGTGGCCGGCACCGCGACGATCGGCGCCCCCAATCCGACCACCGGTGCGGTCACCGGCAGCCTCGGCGTCACCGACCCCAACGGCGACCCGCTCTCCTACGCGCTCACCGGCAAGCCCGTCCGCGGCACCGTGACCCTCACGGCTGCCGGCGGATTCACCTACACCCCGACCGCCGCCGCCCGGCACGACGCGGCCACGGTCGGTGCGCCGGCGTCGCTGACCACCGACGCGTTCACCGTCACCGTGAACGACGGCCGTCGCGGCGTCGTCACGACCACCGTCACCGTCGGCATCAGCCCGACCAACCGCGTGCCCACCGTCACCACCACCGTGAGCGCCCCCAACACCACCACCGGCGTCGTCACCGGCACGGTGACGGGCACCGACCTCGACAACGACGCCCTCACCTACACCCAGTCCGTCGCACCCACCAAGGGCACGGTGAGCCTCACGGCCACCGGGGCGTTCACCTACACGCCGACCGCCGCGGCCCGGCACGCCGCGCAGAAGCTCGGCGCCACCGCCGCCGACAAGCAGGACACCTTCACCGTCACGGTCGCCGACGGGCACGGCGGAACCCTCGCCACCCGCCTGACGGTCGCCATCAGCCCCACCAACGCCGCACCCACCGGCGGCGCAGCCACCGTGACCCAGGTGAACACCTCGACCGGGACGGTGACGGGCACCCTCACCGCGGTGGACCGCGACGGCGACCCGTTGACGTTCACCGCGGCCACCGCCACCAAGGGCACGCTGTCGATCAACGGCTCCACCTTCAGCTACACGCCGACGCCCGCGGCGCGCGATGCCGCGTCGGCGCCGAACGCCACGGCGGCGAGCAAGGCGGAGGCCATCACCGTCACCGTGACCGACGGCTACGGCGGCTCGGCGACCTTCACGCTGACCGCTCCGATCACGCCGAACCCCGTCGGCAACCGGCCGCCGGTCACCGGCGTTGCGGCCGTGGGTAGTTCGTCGTCGGCCATCGGTACCGTCACCGGCACAGTCACCGCTACCGACCCCGACGGCGATGCGCTCACCTACACCGTGACGAGCGGTCCCAGCAAGGGCGTCGTCAAGGTCGACGCGGCGACGGGCGCGTTCACCTACACCCCGACCGTCGACGCCCGGTACACCGCGCTGGTCACCCCCGGCGTCGACACCGACGCCTTCACCGTGGCGGTCAAGGACGAGCTCGGGGCGTCGACGACGACCACGGTGTCGGTCACCATCGTGCCGCCGGCCGCCAACGCGGTCGACCAGCGCGCCACCAGCGTCGCGATCCACGTGCCCGATCTGCTGTTCTACGACCAGGCGCAGATCGACACGGCGCTCGACGCCCTGCAGTCGTTGGGCATCACCGATCTGCGGGTGCTGGTGCCGTGGGCCGCGGTGCAACCGCTGCAGGGCTGGAACGACTGGAGCGCCGTCGACCGCGTCATCACCAGCGCCGCGGCACGCAACATCAAGGTGCTCGGCGTGCTGAACTCGACGCCGACGTGGGCTGCCGTCGACAACACCTGGCCGCTGGCCGGAATGCCGAAGGACAACGCTCAGTTCGCCGCATTCGCCGGCGCTGCGGCCGCCCGCTACAAGGGCAAGGTGACGGCCTGGGAGGTGTGGAACGAGCCCAACGGGTTCAACTTCTGGCAGCCCGGGCCCAACGCCGCGCAGTACACCGAACTGCTGAAGGCCGCCTACCCGGCGATCAAGGCCGCCGACCCGGACGCGGTCGTCGTCGCGGCGTCCGTCGGCTCGGTGATCGACTGGGGCAACCTGCTGGTGAACCCGGTGCGCTTCGTCTCGGAGATGTACGCCGCGGGCGCGGCCGGGTACTTCGACGCGCTGTCGTTCCACCCGTACCAGTACACGACGCCGTTCACCCAGGGCGGCTACCTCTACGAGTCACCGCTCAACCAGGTGAACCGCATCTACGCGCTGATGGTGGCCAACGGCGACGGTCACAAGAAGATCTGGGCGACCGAGTACGGGCAGCCGTCCTCGCAAGCCTCGGACGAGAACCAGGCGGCCTATCTCGGCGACTTCCTGCGCGGCTGGCGGACGCTGAGCTTCGCCGGCCCGGCGTTCATCCACACGCTCGTCGACCGGGCCGACGGCGATCCGGTCGAGGGATCGTTCGGCCTCTTCCACCCGGATTGGACGCCCAAGCCGTCGGCGTCGACGGTCGTCACCGTCATCGCCGAGAACGACGCCATCGAAGCGGCCCGCAACCAGAGCGTGCTGTAGGTCCGCTCAGCCCAGGTGGTCCCGCAGGAACGCGATGTCGTCCTTGCGGCCCTCGTCGGAGGTCTCGCAGATCACCGGCGCTTCGGCCGCACGCACCACCGCGACGAGCAGCTGCGGGTCGATCTGACCCATGCCGAAGTTGGCGTGCCGGTCGGCGCCCGAGCCGGAGGCGTCGCGGGAGTCGTTGCAGTGCACCAGATCGATTCGTCCGGTGATCGCCTTGATCCGCTCGACGGCGTCGATCAACGCCTCGCCCGCCGCCCAGGCGTGGCACGTGTCGAGGCAGAAGCCGATGCCCATGTCGCCGATGCGGTCCCACAGCCGGGCGATGGTGTCGAAGTGCCGGGCCATCGCGTGATCGCCGCCCGCGGTGTTCTCCAGGTACACCGGCATGTCGGTCTGCAGCGCGTCGAGCGCCTTGACCCAGCGCTCGAAACCGGCCTCGGTGTCCTTGTCGTCGGCGTGCCCACCGTGCACGATCACCGCGGTGGCGCCGACCTCGGTCGCTGCATCGCACGTGTCCTGCAGGATCTTTCGCGACGGGATGCGCACCCGGTTGTTGGCCGACGCCACGTTGATCAGGTACGGCGCGTGCACGTACAGCGGGGTCGACGACGCCTTGAGCGCCGCCGCGTCCTCCCGCGGTTTCGGCTTCTTCCAGCTCTGCGGGTCGCCGAGGAAGAACTGGACGACGTCGGCGTCCTCGGCGGCCGCGGCCGCCAGCGGGTCGTCGTTGTGCACATGCGAGCCGATCAACACGCCGCCCAGTCTAGGGCGGGTCGCCGACACCGTCGCCGGCCCCGGTGACACCCCACCAATGAGAAAGGGCCCCCGCTCGAAAGCGGGGGCCCTCCTCGTCGAACTAGCGGTCGTCGCTACCGGTAGTCGCTGAAACCGTAGTCGTCCAGCGGCACCGCAGCGCCCGACGCCTGACCGAAGTCCGGGCTGTAGTACTGATCCTCGTAGGACGGGATCGTGTACGCGGCGGCCCGAGCCTCCTCGGTCGGCTGCACCTGGATGTTCCGGTACCGGTCGATGCCGGTGCCGGCCGGGATCAGCTTGCCGATGATCACGTTCTCCTTCAGACCCTGCAGCTTGTCGCTGCGGCAGTTGATCGCCGCATCGGTCAGCACGCGGGTGGTCTCCTGGAACGACGCCGCCGACAGCCACGAATCGGTGGCCAGCGATGCCTTCGTGATGCCCATCAGCACCGGGCGTCCGGCGGCGGGCTCGCCACCTTCGGCCACGACGCGACGGTTCTCCGACTCGAACTCCGCACGCTCGGTCAGCGAGCCGGGCAGGAACTCCGTCGAGCCCGAGTCGATGATCGTGACGCGACGCAGCATCTGCCGGACGATGACCTCGATGTGCTTGTCGTGGATCGACACACCCTGGGCGCGGTAGACCTCCTGCACCTCGTTGACGAGGTGCTGCTGGACGCTCCGCTGACCCTGCACGCGGAGAACCTCGTGCGGGTTGGCCGAACCCTCCATCAGCTGCTGGCCGACCTCGACGTGGTCACCGTCGGCCAGGAGGCGTTCGCTGCCATCGTCGTGCTTGAACACCTTCAGGCGCTGGCGGCGAGAGATCTTGTCGTAGACCACTTCCTCGCCACCGTCGTCCGGCACGATCGTGATCTTGTAGAACTTGTCGCTCTCCTCCAGCCGGATCCGGCCCGAGACGTCCGCGATCGGCGCGGTGTTGCGCGGCACGCGGGCCTCGAACAGCTCCTGCACACGGGGCAGACCACCGACGATGTCGGCGCCGCCCGTGACGCCACCCTGGTGGAAGGTACGCATGGTCAGCTGCGTACCGGGCTCACCGATGGACTGCGCGGCGACGATGCCGACGGCCTCGCCGATGTCGACGAGCTTGCCCGTCGCCATCGAGCGGCCGTAGCACATCGCGCAGACGCCGGCCGCGCTGGCGCACGTGAGCACCGAACGCACCCGCACCTGCGAGATCCCCGCCGCGAGCAGCGCGTCGATCGCCGGGTCGCCCAGGTCGTGGCCACGCTCGACGATCACGGTGCCGTTCTCGTCGACCGCGTCACTGGCCAGGGTGCGGGCGAACGCCGCGGTCTCGACGTGCGCGTCCCGGATCAGGGCGCCGGTGGCGTCCTGCTCGGCGAGCGTGACGGCGATGCCGCGCTCGGTGTCGCAGTCGGTCTCGCGGACGATGACGTCCTGGCTGACGTCCACCAGACGACGGGTCAGGTAACCCGAGTCGGCGGTACGCAGCGCGGTGTCGGCCAGACCCTTGCGGGCACCGTGGGTGTTGATGAAGTACTCCAGCACCGTCAGGCCCTCGCGGAACGAGGACTTGATCGGACGCGGGATGTACTCGCCCTTCGGGTTGGTCACCAGACCCTTCATGCCTGCGAGCGTGCGGGTCTGGGTCAGGTTGCCCGTGGCACCGGACTTCACGATCGTGATGATCGGGTTGTCGGACGGGTAGTACGCCTCGAGCGCCTCACCGACCTCTTCGGTGGCCTTCTGCCAGATCTTGACCAGCTCGCCGTTGCGCTCCTCGTGGTTGAGCTTGCCGCGCTGGTACTGCTTCTCGATCGAGTCGGCCTCGGCCTCGTGCCGCTCCAGGATCTCCTGCTTCTGCGGCGGCACCAGCACGTCGGCCATCGACACGGTGACACCCGAGCGGGTCGCCCAGTAGAAGCCGGCGTCCTTGAGCTTGTCGACGGTCTGCGCCACGACGATCATCGGGTAGCGCTCGGCCAGGTCGTTGATGATCCGGGCCTGGACCTTCTTGTGCATCTGCTCGTCGACGAACGGGTAGCCCTTCGGCAGCAGCTCGTTGAACAGCACGCGACCCAGCGTGGTCTCGGCGGTCCAGGCGTCGCCCGGCTTCCAGCCCTCGTCGCCGAACAGCTCGGCTTCCTTGGCGGCCGACGGACGCAGGTGCGTCAGGCGCACCTTGATCTTCGCCCGCACCGACAGCGCACCCAGGTCGCGGGCCATGATGGCCTCGGCCGGGCTGCTGTAGACGCCCTCCTCCGGAGCATCCTTGGCGGCCGGCGTGTACTCGCCCGTGTCGCCCTCGATGAGGGTGGTCAGGTAGTACAGGCCCGTCACCATGTCCAGACGCGGCATGGCCAGCGGCTTGCCGGACGCCGGGGACAGGATGTTGTTGGACGACAGCATCAGGATGCGCGCCTCGGCCTGCGCCTCCGCGCTCAGCGGAAGGTGCACGGCCATCTGGTCACCGTCGAAGTCCGCGTTGAACGCCTCGCAGACCAGCGGGTGCAGCTGGATGGCCTTGCCCTCGACCAGCTGCGGCTCGAAGGCCTGGATGCCCAGGCGGTGCAGCGTCGGTGCGCGGTTCAGCAGCACCGGGTGCTCGGCGATGACCTCTTCGAGGACGTCCCACACCTGCGGACGCTGACGCTCCACCATGCGCTTGGCGCTCTTGATGTTCTGCGCGTGGTTCAGGTCGACCAGACGCTTCATCACGAACGGCTTGAACAGCTCGAGCGCCATCAGCTTCGGCAGACCGCACTGGTGCAGCTTGAGCTGCGGGCCGACGACGATGACCGAACGGCCCGAGTAGTCGACGCGCTTGCCGAGCAGGTTCTGGCGGAACCGGCCCTGCTTGCCCTTGAGCAGATCGGACAGCGACTTGAGCGGACGGTTGCCCGGTCCGGTGACCGGACGGCCGCGGCGGCCGTTGTCGAACAGCGCGTCCACCGACTCCTGCAGCATGCGCTTCTCGTTGTTGACAATGATCTCGGGCGCGCCGAGGTCGATCAGTCGCTTCAACCGGTTGTTGCGGTTGATCACGCGGCGGTACAGGTCGTTCAGGTCGCTCGTCGCGAAGCGGCCACCATCGAGCTGCACCATCGGGCGCAGCTCCGGCGGGATCACCGGGACGGCGTCGAGCACCATGCCGAGCGGCGAGTTGCCGGACTGCTGGAACGCCGCGACGACCTTGAGCCGCTTGAGCGCACGGAGCTTCTTCTGCCCCTTGCCGTTCTTGATGGTGTCGCGCAGCGACTCCGCCTCGGCCTCGATGTCGAAGGTCTCGATGAGCTTCTTGATCGACTCCGCACCCATGGCGCCGGTGAAGTACTCGCCGTAGCGGTCCTGCAGCTCGCGGTAGAGCACCTCGTCGACGATCAGCTGCTTGGGAGCCAGCTTGGTGAACGTCGTCCAGATCTCGTCGAGCCGGTCCAGCTCGCGCTGGGCCCGGTCCCGGAGCTGACGCATCTCGCGCTCGCCACCGTCGCGCACCTTGCGCCGCACGTCGCTCTTGGCGCCGTCGCGCTCCAGCTCGGCCAGGTCGGCCTCGAGCTTCTGGCTCCGCTCGGCCAGGTCCAGGTCACGCTGGTCCTCGACGGCCTTCTTCTCGACGACCATCTCGGCCTCGAGCGTCGACAGCTCGTTGTGCCGCATCTCGTTGTCCACGTCGGTGATGACGTAGGCCGCGAAGTAGATGATCTTCTCGAGATCCTTGGGCGCCAGGTCGAGCAGGTAGCCGAGCCGGCTGGGCACGCCCTTGAAGTACCAGATGTGCGTGACCGGCGCGGCCAGCTCGATGTGGCCCATCCGCTCGCGGCGCACCTTGGCGCGAGTGACCTCGACGCCGCAGCGCTCGCAGACGATGCCCTTGAAGCGGACGCGCTTGTACTTGCCGCAGTAGCACTCCCAGTCGCGAGTCGGTCCGAAGATCTTCTCGCAGAACAGGCCGTCCTTCTCCGGCTTCAGCGTGCGGTAGTTGATGGTCTCCGGCTTCTTGACCTCGCCGTAGGACCAGTTGCGGATGTCGTCCGCGGTCGCCAGACCGATGCGGAGTTCATCGAAGAAGTTGACGTCTAGCACGTAACTCCCTTTCCCCTTGCGGGATTTTGGAACTAACTATCTATGGCTGGACGGAGGCTGGCCGCGACCTCGATGAGGTCAGGCCAGGTCCTCGACCGACGGAGACTCGTTGCGGGACAGATTGATTCCGAGGTTCGCCGCAGCGCGCTCCAGGTCCTCGTCGTCGGTGTCGCGCATCTCGATCGCGGTGCCCTCGCTGGAGAGCACCTCGACGTTGAGGCACAGCGACTGGAGTTCCTTGAGCAGAACCTTGAACGACTCGGGGATGCCCGGCTCGGGGATGTTCTCGCCCTTGACGATTGCCTCGTAGACCTTGACGCGGCCGACGGTGTCGTCGGACTTGATCGTCAAGAGCTCCTGCAGCGTGTACGCCGCGCCGTAGGCCTGCATGGCCCAGCACTCCATCTCACCGAACCGCTGACCACCGAACTGCGCCTTACCACCGAGCGGCTGCTGGGTGATCATCGAGTACGGACCGGTCGAGCGGGCGTGGATCTTGTCGTCCACCAGGTGGTGCAGCTTCAGGATGTACATGTAGCCGACCGTCACCGGGTACGGGAACGGCTCGCCACTACGTCCGTCGAACAGCTGCGACTTGCCGTCCGCGTCGACCATCACGTCGCCGTCGCGGTTCGGAAGCGTCGAGCCCAGCAGGCCCTGCAGCTCGTTCTCGCGCGCACCGTCGAACACCGGGGTGGAGACGATGCTGTCGGCGGGCGCCGAGAGCATGTGCTCGGGCATGTTGCCCGCCCACTCCGGGGTGCCGTTCGCGACGTCGACGTTCCAGCCGGCCTTGGCCACCCACCCGAGGTGGGTCTCCAGGATCTGGCCGATGTTCATACGACGCGGGACACCGTGGGTGTTCAGGATGATGTCGACCGGCGTGCCGTCGGGCATGAAGGGCATGTCCTCGACGGGCAGGATCTTGCCGATGACGCCCTTGTTGCCGTGGCGTCCGGCGAGCTTGTCGCCGTCGGAGATCTTGCGCTTCTGAGCCACGTAGACGCGGACCAGCTCGTTCACGCCGGCGGGCAGCTCGTCGTCGTCCTCGCGGGAGAACACCCGGACGCCGATGACCTTGCCGGACTCACCGTGGGGCACCTTGAGCGACGTGTCGCGGACCTCGCGGGCCTTCTCGCCGAAGATGGCACGCAGCAGGCGCTCCTCCGGAGTCAGCTCCGTCTCGCCCTTCGGCGTGACCTTGCCGACCAGGATGTCGCCGTCGCGGACCTCCGCGCCGATGCGGACGATGCCGCGCTCGTCGAGGTCGGCCAGCACCTCGTCGGAGACGTTCGGGATGTCCCGGGTGATCTCCTCGGCGCCCAGCTTCGTGTCACGCGCATCGATCTCGTGCTCCTCGATGTGGATGGACGTCAGGACGTCCTCCTCCACCAGGCGCTGCGAGAGGATGATCGCGTCCTCGTAGTTGTGGCCCTCCCACGGCATGACGGCGACGAGCAGGTTCTTGCCCAGCGCCATCTCACCGTTCTCGGTGCACGGACCGTCGGCGATCACCTGACCGGCCTCGACCCGCTGACCCGAGTCCACGATCGGGCGCTGGTTGGCGCACGTGCCGTGGTTGGAGCGGGCGAACTTGCGCATCCGGTAGGTGTGCCGGCTGCCGTCGTCGGCCATCACGGTGACGTAGTCGGCGGAGACCTCCTCGACCACGCCGGCCTTGGCGGACACCACCACGTCGCCGGCGTCGATCGCGGCACGCAGCTCCATGCCGGTGCCGACCAGCGGCGCCTCGCTGCGCACCAGCGGAACCGCCTGGCGCTGCATGTTGGCACCCATCAGGGCGCGGTTGGCGTCGTCGTGCTCGAGGAACGGGATCATCGCCGTCGCGACCGACACCATCTGGCGCGGCGAGACGTCCATGTAGTCGACCTCGCCGGACGACACGTACTCGACCTCGCCACCCTTGCGGCGGACCAGGATGCGGTCCTCGGTGAAGCGGCCGGTCCCATCCAGCGGCGAGTTGGCCTGCGCCACGACGTGGCGGTCCTCCTCGTCGGCGGTCAGATGCACGATCTCGTCGGTGACGACGCCGTCGACGACCTTGCGGTACGGGGTCTCGATGAAGCCGAACGGGTTGACCCGCGCGTACACCGACAGCGAGCCGATCAGACCGATGTTCGGACCCTCGGGGGTCTCGATCGGGCACATGCGGCCGTAGTGGCTGGCGTGCACGTCACGGACCTCGAGGCCGGCGCGCTCACGGGACAGACCGCCGGGGCCCAGCGCCGACAGGCGGCGCTTGTGGGTCAGACCCGACAGCGGGTTGTTCTGGTCCATGAACTGCGACAGCTGGCTGGTGCCGAAGAACTCCTTGATCGCCGCCACGACGGGACGGATGTTGATCAGGGTCTGCGGCGTGATCGCCTCGACGTCCTGCGTGGTCATGCGCTCGCGGACCACGCGCTCCATGCGGGACAGGCCCACGCGGATCTGGTTCTGGATCAGCTCGCCGACGGTACGCAGACGACGGTTGCCGAAGTGGTCGATGTCGTCCACCTCGACCGGCACCTCGACGCCGCCGGGGGCGGTCATCATCGGGGTCTGGTCCGGCGGCGCCTCGTGCAGGCGCACCAGGTACTCGATGGTGGCCGCGATGTCCTCCGGCGTCAGCGTGGAGCTGGTGATCGGGGCATCGGGGTTGAGACCGAGCTTCTTGTTGACCTTGTAGCGGCCGACGCGGGCGAGGTCGTAGCGCTTCTCCTTGAAGAACAGGTTCTCCAGCAGGGTCTGCGCGGACTCCTTGGTCGGCGGCTCGCCCGGACGCAGCTTCCGGTAGATGTCCAGCAGCGCCTCGTCGGGACCCGCGGTGCTGTCCTTCTCGAGCGTGCTCATCATGATCTCGGAGAAGCCGAAGCGCTCCACGATCTGCTCGTTGGTCCAGCCGAGCGCCTTCAGCAGCACGGTGACCGGCTGGCGGCGCTTGCGGTCGATGCGCACGCCGACGGTGGCGCGCTTGTCGACGTCGAACTCGAGCCAGGCGCCGCGGCCCGGGATGACCTTCACGCTGGTGAGGTCGTTCTCGGTGGCCTTGTCCTTCGTCTTGTCGAAGTACACGCCCGGCGAACGGACCAGTTGGCTCACGACGACACGCTCGGTGCCGTTGATGATGAAGGTGCCCTTCTCGGTCATCATCGGGAAGTCACCCATGAAGACCGTCTGGCTCTTGATCTCGCCGCTCTCGGCGTTCATGAACTCCGCGGTGACGAACAGCGGCGCCGCGTAGGTCTGGTCCTTCTCCTTGCAGTCGTCGACCGAGGCCTTCACCTCGTCGAAGCGCGGATCGGAGAAGGTCAGCGACAGGTTGCCCGCGAAGTCCTCGATCGGCGACAGCTCCTCGAGCACCTCTTCGAGGCCGCCCTTGGGGCTGGGCTCGCCACGCTCGATGGCCTTCTGACGCCACGCCTCGGACCCGATGAGCCACTCGAACGAGTCGGTCTGAACGTCGAGAAGCCCCGGAACCTCGAGGGGTTCGCGGAGCTTGGCGAAGGAGACTCGGTTGGGTGCTCCGGGAACGGAGTTGTTGTTGTCGACTGACTTGCTCTGGCTAGAGACTGCCAAGATGCGTCCTTCCAGCACCTCATGCGACTATCGATGCCGGAGAACCGGACCGTGGCCGCTCATCTGCGTCGGTTCGGCTGACTGAAACCGACCAACTCGAACACACGGCACACGTCGAGGTCGCTGAGTAGAACTCAGGCCAGTCGGTGTCAGGTGCGAGTGAGGTGGGCAGGATGCAGCCAGCGCAACGTCCAACGATAGCGCAGCGCGGCGCATTCCTCAACATGGCATGCAGCGGCTCCGAGATGCTGGCTGGCATCCTCCGACCAATCACACATGCTGCCCAACAGAGTGGCCCCTGCAGCCCCTTCCGTCAAGACTTAAGGCCCTGTTGCCTGTGGAGTGTCGCCGCAAACCCCTCGGGTCGACTTCGGTGCGTGGCCGCTGGGGTCAGAGAACTGCGACGAGCGGCGACGCGCCCGCGGTGACCTCGCGCTCGGCGGCCGGCTGCGCGGTGCGGGTGATCGGCCCCGTGACGCCCGCGACCGACGCCCGGTCGAGCAGTTCGCGGTACAGCTGAGCGGACACCGTCCGCGTGCGGCTGAGCAGGAAGCCGCTGCCACCGCTCGAGTCGGTCACCACGGCCCATCGGTAATCGGGCGCCAGGTCGACGATCCAGTAGTTGCCCGGCGGCGTGGCCGACGGCGGCCCGAAGAAGGTCACGTTCAGCTTGGCGTTGGTGGCGTCCACCGGCAGCGCCGTGCCGACGATGCGGACCGGCGGTCCTCCGTCGACGAGGACGTCGCCGGAGTTCTCGACGCGGATGGAGCCGTCGGGGTTGGCGTCGTAGCGCGCGGTCGTGTTCACCAGGCCGAACGAGAAGAACTGCTTGACGCTGCCCACCTCGTACCAGGTGCCGAGATAGGACGCGACGTCCACCACCGGCGGCGGCCCGAGCACGACGCCGGCCGCCTGGCCGAGCGTGACGTACTGACCGGGCTGGCCGTAGGTGCCGTACACGCCGTCGGCCGGCCCGCGGCCGGCGTACATGTCGTTGATCCATCCGGTGGCCAGCGTGTACACCGCCTGCGTGTTGCCGGGCGGCGAGGGCCTGATGAGCAGCTGGCTGACGAAGTCCACGATCGGCGACCCGCCGATCAGCGAGTCCACGTGCGACCCGTTGGCCAGCACCGTCCCCACGAAGGCGCCGGGGCGCACGGCGACGAGATCCTTGGTGGTCTGACCGAAGGCGTTCCACGGCTGTGGCGGCGCGGCGATCTGGTACACCGGGATGTTCCGGGCCGTCAGGCGGGTCACCGCGTCGGCGAAGGTGCCGTTGGACGACACCCCGTCGAACATCACCACGCCGAGGAGCCGGCCATCGTTCGGCGGCACGGCGTCGACGTAGAAGCCGCCGGCGGCCGTGGCGAGGCCGCCGCCGGCCGAGTGCCCCGCGAGGACGAAGCTTTCGGGAAGCACGCCGTGGTAGCCCGCTGCGGCGGCGCTCGCGGTCAACGCGGCGCGATCCGGATCGGCGAACAGCGTCGCCACGCCCTGCTGCAGAGCCGACGAGTTCAGCGTGCAGCCACCACAGGTGAAGAAGCCGAAGGAGGGGACGTCGGTCACGACGACGACGCTGTTGGTCTGCTGGGCCAACTGCTGCGCGAGCGCGGAGTACCAGGTCCGCGAGCCGAGGAAGCCGTGCTGCAGCCAGGTCACGCCCTGCGCGCGCACCGTGCCGTCGGCCTGGGTGGGGAAGTACCAGTCGGCGCCGCCGGTGTAGGTCGACGACCCGACCGGGATCGCCACGCTGGAACTGCCGACCACGACGCCGGTGACGCCCGCGGTGGCCGACGTGCCGGGCTGCGGTTGCACGGGAAGCCCGACGACGTCGACGGGCACCGGCGGGCCGTTCGGCAGCAGGCCGAAGATCGACAGGATGCTGATGATCGCCGTCGCCACGGGGCCCGGTGCGGGCCGGGCGGACGCGGTCGGCGCGGCCGCGGGTGCCGCGGCGGCGGACCGGGCGGCCGTGGCAGTCGTGGCGGCCACGGTGATGACGTCGACGGGCTCGGATGCGGCGACCGCGGCGGGCGCAGCGTCGCCGGGCTCGGCGGCGTGCTGGGTGGCCGGCACGTGCTCCTCGGCGGCGACGGGTGCGATGACCGGCTTCTCGGCCGGTGGCGCGGCGTCGGGTTCGGTGACGGGCTCGGCATCCACGCCGGCCGCCGGGGTGCTCGAGGACGTCGAGGTTTCGGCGTCGTCGCGGCGCACGGTGACGGTGGCGGCGCTGACCGCCGTCGTCGGCCCGTCGACGCGGGCCGACGCCTCGCTCGCCACTCCCCCGCGGCCGGCCTCCGCGGACGCCGGTGACGCTGCCGGTTCTGCAGGCCCCGCACCCGAAGACTCCGAACCCGAAGGAGTGGCGGACACAATGCTCGACGAGACAGTCGCCGGCGACGCTCCTGCTGCCGACGCCCCTGCTGCCGATGCTCCCGGTGACGACCCGACCGACGATCCCGCGGACGTCGATTTCGAATCCGAGGACGCCGATGACCCACCGCCCTCGTCGGCGGCGGCGACCCCGTGTCCGGCGCCGAGCGCGATGCAGCCTCCGGCGACCACGGTCGCCAACCCGTAGAGCCCCCGTCTGGACCACACGAGCGGAATGTAGCGCGTCCGCGGCGCGGGCGGACACCGCGCTGACGCAGACGTCAGGAATACGTCCGTTTCACGCGTCCGACGGCCGGCGCCCGCCGACCGTCTGCGACGCCGCGGAGACATGCCGTGTCACGTCGACCAGGCCCGCGTCGCGCAGGACGCGGGTCACCTCGTCGGTGTCGAACACGCGCAGCGGCGCGACGTGCGATACCGCCACCTCCGCCCGCCGGACCGGCGCGGGCCCGCGGGCGCAGGTGGTCAGCACTGCGATCCGGCCGCCAGGCTTGAGCACGCGCAGCATCTCGCGCAGCGCGCCGAACGGGTCGTCCATGAGGTACAGCGCGCCGTAGCAGCTGACGGCGTCGAACGTGCCGTCGCCGAAGGGCAGGTCGGCGCCGTCGGCACGCACGTATCCCACCGGCGCCTCGGCGGGTGAGTCGGCGACGGCGCGGGCGAGCATGGTGGCCGAGCTGTCGACGCCGACGGCGAGCCCGGCCGGTCCCACCCGGTCGACGAACGAGCGCGTGGTGTTGCCGGGGCCGCAGGCGACGTCGAGCACGGCGTCGCCCGCGGAGACGTCGAGCAGGCGCTGCTTGAGCCGTTCCTCGTCGGCGGTGTTGCGCATCGTGAAGCCGAAGAACAGCACGGGCCGCCACAGCCGCTCGTAGATCCGCGGCAGCAGCGTCGACCCCATGAGCCGCTGCGCGGTGGTCTGCGGTACCCGGTCGACACCGAGGACGTCGAGGTAGCCGTCGACCTCGGAGGCCGGCGCCGACAGCAGCTCGCGGACGCGGTTCAGTACCGCGGATCGCTCACCCCCGGCCATGGCCGAGATGGGACTCAGGCCTCGCGCTGGACCGGGATGGACGCGGTCGGGGCGTCGTCCTCGGTGCGGTGCCGGGTGTCCCCGTTGCTCGAGCCGTTGCCACTGGTCGCGTGCGAGTTGGTGCCCTCGAGGTCGGCGCGGATGGCCTCCTGCGCGGCGGGCGGCAGGGTGTGCATGATGTCGCGCACGCGGGCCTGGCGGCGGCCGACGGCCTTGCGCTCGGGCATGCCGGGGGTGGCCATGACCTGCGGCGGCACGCCCTCGATCTCCTCCACACCACCGTCGTGGTGGCCGGCGTCGATCATGGCCTGCTCCTCGGCCATCGTCGACTCGTCCTTCTCCTCGGACATGCCGATCGGACCGATGCGGCGACCGTTGAGGAACTGCCGGACCACCGGCTCATCCGAGGTCAGCAGCACCTCGCGCGGGCCGAACATCACCAGGTGCTTGCGGAACAACATGCCCATGTTGTCCGGCACCGTGCGGGCGATGTTGATGTTGTGCGTGACGATGAGGATCGTGCAGTCGATCTGGGCGTTGATGTCGATCAGCAGCTGGCTCAGGTAGGCGGTGCGGACGGGGTCCAGACCGGAGTCGGGCTCGTCGCAGAGGATGATCTGCGGATCCAGCACCAGTGAGCGGGCCAGGCCGGCGCGCTTGCGCATACCGCCGGAGATCTCACCGGGGAACTTGTTCTCGTCGCCACCGAGGCCGACGAGATCCAGCTTCTCCATGACGATCTTGCGGATCTCGGATTCCTTCTTCTTCGTGTGCTCACGAAGCGGGAAGGCGGTGTTGTCGTACAGGCTCATCGAGCCGAACAGGGCGCCGTCCTGGAACATGACGCCGAACAGCGTGCGGATCTCGTAGAGTTCCTTGGCCGAGCACTCGATGATGTTGGTGCCATCGACGATGATCTTGCCGCGCTCCGGCCGCAGCAGCCCGATCAACGACTTCAAGAACACCGACTTGCCGGTACCCGACGGGCCCAGCAGCACGCTGACCTCACCGGCGGGCAGGTCGAAGGTGACATCCTCCCAGATTCGCTGGGACCCGAAGGACTTCGTCAGCCCCTCAACCTGAATACCGATGCCCACGCGTGCGATCCTTCCGCAGAGTCATTGCCAGCACACAGCACCCGCCTGTGGCTTGAGTCACTGTAGCCTACGTGCCAGTTCGCAGAACACCATACGGCGAACGGGGATCCCGGAGACGACCGTGGGGTCGATCCGTCACCGGATCGACCCCACGGGAAGCTTTGCCAGAAGGTGGCAAAAGCTGAACTACTTGACGGTCACCGACGCGCCGGCGGCCTCGAGCTTGGCCTTGGCGTCCTCGGCGGCCTCCTTGTTGACCTTCTCCAGCAGCGGCTTGGGCGCGCTGTCGACGAGGTCCTTGGCCTCCTTGAGGCCCAGGCCGGAGACGATCTCGCGGACGACCTTGATGACGCCGATCTTCTTCTCGCCGGCACCCTCGAGGATGACGTCGAACTCGGACTGCTCCTCGGCGGCCTCGGCGGGCGCACCACCGGCGGGGCCGGCAGCGGCGACGGCGACCGGGGCGGCCGCGGTGACGTCGAAGGTCTCCTCGAACTGCTTCACGAACTCGCTGAGCTCGAGGAGGGTCATCTCCTTGAAGGCGTCGAGCAGTTCGTCGGTGCTGAGCTTGGCCATGTGAATGGTCCTTTCCTACTTACGGGGTTCTCGGGTTGCGGGGGTGGTTCACTCGGCGGGTTCGGACTCGCCCGAACCGGCCTTCTTCTCTTGCAGAGCTGCGGCCAGGCGCGCGACCTGGGACGCGGGTGCTGCGAACAGCGCCGCGGCCTGGGACTGCTTGGCCTTGAGGGCGCCTGCCAGCTTGGACAGCAGGACCTCGCGCGACTCGAGGTCGGCGATGCGCTCGACCTCGGAGACGGTCAGCGCGCGACCGTCCATGTAGCCGCCCTTGATGGTCAGGGCCTTGTTGTCCTTGGCGAACTTCTTGATCGCCTTGGCAGCGTCGACCGGCTCGCCGTTGATGAACGCGATGGCGGTCGGTCCCGCGAACAGCTCGTCGAGACCCTCGATGCCGGCCTCGCTCGCTGCACGCTTCACCAAGGTGTTCTTGGCGACGGTGTAGGTCGTGTCGTTACCCAGCGACCTGCGCAGCTCGGCAAGATTGGCCACCGACAGGCCGCGGTACTCGGTGACGACGGTGGCCGTCGACTCCTTGAACTTCTCGGCGATGTCGGCGACCGCGGTGGCCTTGTCAGCCGTGGCCATGCTTGCCTCCTCGTGATGGTTGGACGTCCACCACCGACGGAGCGAAGAACCCGGAGAAACACGAACGCCCCGACGCAGACCGGTCGGGGCGCAAAAGAAGTACGTCGTGCGTACTGGCCTCGTCCTCCTGCGTGGGCCGCCCGGGAATCCCGGAACCTTCAACCGATTGCTCGGTGACCGACGGTCTTTGGTGGAACGCCGACCACAATAGCGGCTCGCCCCTCGATCAGCCAAAACGCGCTATTCGTGCACGCTCCGCCGCGCTCACCGCGGTCCGTCGTGCACGAATCACCGGAGGTGTTCGAACCACCGGGCGACGTGACCAGACCGTGAACCGCCGTCGACCGGGCGTCGACCTCGGAGGACGACAATTCACGTCATCGACGGACGACGTCCGCCGTCGGTGCGGTGTCCGGGCGCCGATCGCCTGTCACAGTGGAGTCATCGTGAACGCACACCACACGGCACCCAGGCCCTCCCACAGGTCGAAGCCGAAGCGGCGGGATCCGCTGTCGCTGGGTTTCGAAGCGCACCGCGGCCTCCTGCTGCTGCGCCTCCGACTGCACGACGCCGCCCACAACCGCCGCCGGTCATCCCGCGGCGCGGCGTAACCGCTCCGCCACCTCCCCCACGGCCGTGGCGACCTCGGGCGGCTCGAGTACCTCGAAGTCGACCCCGGGCAGCGCCAGCCACGGAACCATCAGCGCCGGGTCGCTGGCGCCGGTGGTCATGATGCAGGCGTCTGCCCCGTCGGCCTCGATGTCGACCGACGCCGCCGAGAACGACCGCGCGATGACCTCGGCGGGTGCGTGATAGCGCACCCGGGCAACGTACGGGTAGGCCGCCGAGCTGATCGAGCGTCGTACGTAGCTCGCCGCGTCCGGCGCCTCGCGCGCCACGAACGTCGTCCCGACCGCGCGGACGTCGGTCATGCGGTCCAGGCGCAGGCTGCGCCAGTCCCGTTTGTCGCGGTCGTAGGCCAGCAGATACCACCGCCGGCCGGTCGTGACCAGGTGGTAGGGCTCCAGTCGGCGGTGCGTCGCGTTTCCCCGGATGTCGACGTAGTCGGCGGTGACGTGCTCGTGATCCCGGCTGGCGCGCGCCAGCGTCATCAGGACGTCCGGTTCCACGACGTCGAGGTCCTGGCCGCCGGTCAGCGTCACGGTGGCCTCGTGCACGGCCGACACCTGCGAGCGCAGCCGGGCCGGCATCACCTGGTCGAGTTTCGTCAGCGCGCGCAGTGCCGACTCCCCCACCCCGGCGACACTGCCGCCCGCGGCGACGCGCAGGCAGACGGCCATGGCGACGGCCTCCTCGGGGTCCAACAGCAGCGGTGGGAGCGCGGCGCCCGCACCGAGCCGATAGCCCCCGCCGTGCCCCTTGCTGGCGTGCACCGGATAGCCGAGGTCCCGCAGCCGGTCGACGTCGCGGCGCACGCTGCGCCCCGTCACGCCCAGCCGTTCGGCGAGTTCGGCGCCCGACCACACGCGACGGGACTGCAGCAGGCCGAGCAGCTGAAGCACCCGGCCGGTCGTTTCGGACATGCGACGAGTCTCCCGCACTCATAGGACCGAAACGGTCCTAAGCGGGTGCGAGGCTCATCCCATGAGCGCCGACGTGGTCACCCAACTGGCCGAACAACTCGAATGGCACTGGACCCAGCAACTCCGTCCGCGGCTGGACGGCTTGTCCGACGAGGAGTACTTCTGGCAGCCGGTGCCGCACTGCTCGACGGTGCACCCGGACGGCGGCATCGACTTCGCGCACCCGCCGCCACGCCCGGACCCCGTCACGACGATCGCGTGGCGACTCGCCCACGTCATCGTCGGCGTCTTCGGCGCGCGGACGCACGACCACTTCGGCGGACCGCCCGCGGACTACTCCACCTGGCCGTACGCGACCACCGCCGCAACCGCCCTCGCGCAACTCGACGTGGCGTACGCCGGCTGGTCCGCCGGCGTGCGCGGGCTCACCGACGACGATCTCTGGACGCCGTGCGGCCCGGCCGAGGGCGGATACGCCGACGCCCCGATGGCCGCCCTCGTCCTGCACATCAACCGCGAGGTGATCCACCACGGAGCAGAGATCGCCCTGCTCCGCGACCTGTACGTACACACCCACCAGAAGGAGAACTGATGTCCGCCATGCCCCCGCCCATCGCCGACGAGCGCGCCGGCCTGAGGGAGTACGTCAAGGCCCAGCAGTACGCGTTCCATGCCATCGCCTTCGGGCTCACCGACGAGCAGGCCCGCTCGACGCCGTCGGTCAGCGCGCTCTCGATCGGCGGGGTGATCAAGCACGTCACCAGCTGCCAGCGGAGCTGGATGCGACGGGTCGAGGCCGCCCCGGACCTCTTCATCGAGGAGCAATCGCCGCAGGAGCAGCAGGCGCAGTGGGCCGATGAGTTCACGATGCGCGACGACGAGACGCTGGCCGACGTGCTCGCCCGCTTCGACGCGCAGAACGCCGAGACGCTGCGACTGGTGGAGACCAGCGACCTGAACGCGGCCGTGCCGATCCCGCAGGACGTTCCGTGGTTCCCCAAGGACGTGCCGGCGTGGTCGGTGCGCTGGGTGTTCTTCCACATGATCGAGGAACTCGCACGGCACGCCGGCCAGGCCGACGTCATCCGCGAAAGCATCGACGGCGCAACGCTGTACGAGCTGCTGGCCGGTCTGGAGAACTGGGAACCGACGCCGTGGCTGACGCCGTGGGGCAAGCAGCCCATCGGCGGCTGACGGACGCCGGCCACCGGGCGGCCGCGCCGAACGCTCCCCGGCGCGGCCGCGGCGGCGTAATCTGACAACGACAGTAGTCAAATCGTCGCGAGGGGTCGCCGTGTTGATGCCGCATCAAATGCTCGAGCAGACGCTGTCACGGCAGTTCGACCGCACCGTGCGGCGGCACTACTTCCGCGGCATGGACTTCGCGGGGCCCGTCGGCGACCCGGGCTGGTTCGGTCCCGCCAGCGCCGTCTGGCACGTCCACTCCCACCTGCAGGCGCTGATCTTCGGCCTGCAGTGCGCGGCCTACCTGGAGCGCCTCGACCCCTCGATCTATTGGATGGGCGTGCACCATTCGCGGCTGGTTCGGCGCACCGGGGACGACACCCGCCCGCCGCGCATCGATCCCGAGGGCGCGGCCATCCGGCTGGGGCACTCGATCGCCTTCTTCATCGGCACCGCCTACGGCTCCACCGCCACCGCCGAACGGCTCGCGCAGACGGTGCGCGCCATGCACCACACCATCAAGGGCGTCCGCCCCGACGGCGCGCCGTACGACGCCGCCGATCCCGAGTGGCTGCGGTGGAACTACGCCACCGTCGTCTGGGGCCTGGCGACCGCGCACGAGATGTACCACCCGCAGCCGCTGCGAGGTCGCGACCTGGACCGCTACTACGGCGAGTTCGTGCGCGTCGGACACGCCCTGGGCGGCACGGACCTACCGACGACGAAGGCCGAGACGCTCGACTGCCTGACCTCCTACGTGCCACGGCTGGCACTGACCCACGGCGCGGCGATGGCCACCGGGCATCACCTGCCGATGCCGCAGAGCGCGGTGGACTGGGCGATCCGGGACACCATGCCGCGCTTCGCCAAGCAGCTGATCGGGCACCGCTCCCCCAACGTCGTCGAGCGGACGGCCCGGCGGGCGGCCGTCTGGGCCACCATCAACGGGTTGCACGCGGCGGCGGGCCCCACCCCGGAGTTCGTCGCCGCCCGCGGCCGAGTCGCCGACGGCGTCGACCCGGCGCTGGCTCCGCACACCGTGCCGACCTACGTGCGTGGCGACGACCCCGTGCGCACCCGCGCGGAGGTCGAGCGCGAGTTCGCCTGACCTGTGACCTGGTGCACACGGATTTTTGGCGTCTTCGCGGCTTTTGAGACACTGCAGTCATGAGTACTACGCGGAACACACCCCACCGCGAGGTAGCCAAGCTGGACCGGGTGCCGCTCCCGTTCGAGGTCGCGCGCGTCGGCGCCACCGGGTGGCAGGTCACCCGGACCGGTGCTCGCGTCGTTTCCAGCCTCGTGGGTCGCGGCTCGCTGCAGCAGAAGGTGGTCAAGCAGCTGCCTCAGACCTTCGCCGACCTCGGCCCCACGTACGTCAAGCTCGGTCAGATCATCGCCTCGAGCCCCGGCGCCTTCGGCGAGCCGCTCAGCCGCGAGTTCCGCAGTCTGCTCGACCGAGTGCCGCCGGCGAAGAAGGAGGACGTGCACCGGCTGTTCAAGGAGGAGCTGGGCGACGATCCGAAGAACCTGTTCAAGCACTTCGACGAGGAGCCGTTTGCATCGGCGTCCATCGCGCAGGTGCACTACGCCACGCTGCACACCGGTGAGGAGGTCGTGGTCAAGATCCAACGGCCCGGCATCCGTCGCCGGGTCGCGGCCGACCTGCAGATCCTCAAGCGCGGTGCGCGCCTGGTCGAGTACGCCAAGCTCGGCCAGCGCCTGAGCGCCCAGGACGTCGTCGCCGACTTCGCCGACAACCTCGCCGAGGAACTCGACTTCCGCCTCGAGGCGCAGTCGATGGACGCGTGGGTGTCGCACATGCACGCCTCGCCGCTGGGCGAGAACATCCGGGTGGCGCAGGTCTACTGGGATCTGACGAGCGCGCGCGTGCTGACCATGGAGCGCATCTCCGGCGTCCGCATCGACGACGTCGCCGCGATCCGCAAGAAGGGCTTCGACGGCGTCGACCTGGTGAAGGCGTTGCTGTTCAGCGTGTTCGAGGGCGGCCTGCGGCACGGCCTGTTCCACGGCGACCTGCATGCGGGCAACCTGTACGTCGACGACGACGGCAAGATCGTGTTCTTCGACTTCGGCATCATGGGCCGCATCGATCCGCGCACCCGCTGGCTGCTGCGCGAACTGGTGTACGCGCTGCTGGTCAAGAAGGACCACGCCGCTGCGGGGAAGATCGTCGTGCTGATGGGGGCCGTGGGCACCGTGAAGCCGGAGGCGCAGGCGGCCAAGGATCTGGAGAAGTTCGCGACGCCTCTGACCATGACGTCGCTGGGGGATCTGAGCTACGCCGAGATCGGCAAGCAGCTCTCCGCGCTCGCCGACGCCTACGACGTGAAGCTGCCGCGCGAACTGGTGCTGATCGGCAAGCAGTTCCTCTACGTGGAGCGATACATGAAGCTACTCGCGCCGAAGTGGCAAATGATGAACGATCCGCAGCTGACCGGATACTTCGCCAACTTCATGGTAGAGGTCAGCAGGGAGCACAAGGACAACGAGGACGTCCTCGAGGAGTCCGTCGACGAGTTGGAGGTCTGAGGGCCGCATGGACGTTCGCGAGGGCAAGGCCCGGTCCGGGGATCTGGACATCCACTACGAGGACATGGGCGACGAGGGCGATCCCGCCATCCTGCTCATCATGGGCCTCGGCGCGCAGCTGACGTTCTGGCGGGAGGGCTTCTGCCGCAAACTCGTCGACCAGGGGTACCGCGTCATCCGGTACGACAACCGCGACGTCGGGCTGTCGAGCCACTTCGACGGCCGGCGCACCAAGGGATCCCAGGTCGGCAACATGGTCCGGTCCTTCCTCGGGGTGAAGAGCCCGTCGGTGTACACGCTCGAGGACATGGCCGACGACGCCGCCGCGCTGCTCGACCACCTCGGCATCGAGCGCGCCCACGTCGTGGGCGGCTCGATGGGCGGGATGATCGCGCAGGTCGTCGCCGCCCGGCATGCCGCACGCACACGGGGGCTCGGCGTGATCTTCTCGTCGAACAATCAGCCATTGCTGCCGCCGCCCGGTCCGCAGCAGCTGCTGGCGGTGATCACCGGCCCGTCGCCGGATTCGCCGCGCGACGTCATCATCGAGAACTCCATCCGGGTGAGCCGGATCATCGGCAGCCCGGGCTATCCGGCGTCGGAGGAGACGCTGCGCGCCGACGCGGTCGCGTTCTACGACCGCGCCTACTACCCGCAGGGCATCGCGCGGCAGTTCAACGCCATCACCGGCAGCGGCAGCCTGCTGCACTACGACAAGCGGATCACCGCACCGACGGTCGTCATCCACGGCAAGGCCGACAAGCTGATGCGGCCCTCGGGCGGCAAGGCGATCGCGAAGGCGATCCCGAACGCCCGGCTGGTGCTGTTCGACGGCATGGGACACGAACTCCCCGAGCCGCTGTGGGACGACATCGTCGCGGAGTTGCAGAAGACGTTCGCCGACGCCGCCTGACGGCGCGATTCGTGGTTGTCAAGCCACGACGCGTAACATTCCCTTCGAGCGCACCAGCGCCGCGGGGGCGTCAGTGCCGACTCCGGGCGCGCCTCTGCCGAGCCAGAAAGGCGAGTTCGACCATGGCGAACACGACGCGCAAGGACAAGCTGAAGCCGCACTTCGAGGACGTCCAGGCGCACTACGACCTCTCCGACGACTTCTTCCGGCTGTTTCTCGACCCGAGCCAGATGTACAGCTGCGCCTACTTCGAGCGCGACGACATGACGCTCGAGGAGGCCCAGCGCGCGAAGGTCGACCTGGCGCTCGGCAAGCTCGGCCTGGAGCCCGGCATGACCTTGCTCGACGTCGGCTGCGGCTGGGGCTACACGATGATGCGGGCGATCGAGCGCTACGACGTCAACGTGATCGGTCTGACGCTCAGCGAGAACCAGAAGGCCCACGTCGAGCGGGTGTTCGCCGCCTCCGACAGCCCGCGCACCAAGGAGATCCGCCTGGAGGGCTGGGAGAACTTCGACCAGCCCGTCGATCGCATCGTGTCGATCGGCGCCTTCGAGCACTTCGGCCGCGACCGCTGGGACGACTTCTTCACGAAGGCCTACGAGGTCCTGCCCGACGACGGCGTGATGCTGCTGCACACCATCACGGCGCTGACCATCCCGCAGATGGCCGAACGCAAGATCCCGCTAACGTTCTCGGTCGCGCGGTTCATCAAGTTCATCCTCACCGAGATCTTCCCCGGCGGGTACCTGCCGACCATCGACCTCGTCGGCGAGCACGCCGCCAAGGCCGGCTTCACGCTCACCCGTGAGCAGTCGCTGCAGCCGCACTACGCGCGCACGCTCGACACGTGGGCTGCCGCGCTGGAAGCGAACCGCGAGAAGGCCATCGAGGTGCAGTCCGAAGAGGTCTACGACCGCTACATGCACTACCTGACGGGGTGCGCGGATTCATTCCGCAAGGGCTACACCGACGTCAACCAGTTCACGTTGGTCAAGTAGCGAATTTCGGCGAGCACAGGGGCCCCGGGTAGCCTGGGACGCCACGCGCCGGCGAACTCTCCGACGTCCTCGACCACACCGAGGGCTCGGCGCCGCAACCGATTGGTGACCACAGCCCCTTGTCTTCCTCCACGCCCTCGTCCGATCTGACGCCGCACTTCGACGACGTCCAGACCCACTACGACCTGTCCGACGACTTCTACCGGTTGTTCCTGGACCCGACGCAGACCTACAGCTGCGCCTACTTCGAGCGCGACGACATGACGCTGCAGGAGGCGCAGCTGGCGAAGATCGACCTGTCGTTGGGCAAGCTCGGTCTCGAACCGGGGATGACGCTGCTGGACGTCGGTTGCGGGTGGGGCGCGACGATGCTGCGGGCCATCGAGCGCTACGACGTCAACGTCGTCGGTCTGACGCTGTCGGAGAACCAGTACGCACACGTGCAGAAGGCCTTCGAGGGCCTGGACAGCGCCCGTTCGCGGCGCGTGCAGCTGCAGGGCTGGGAGCAGTTCGACGAGCCCGTCGACCGCATCGTGTCGATCGGCGCGTTCGAGCACTTCGGCGCCGACCGGTGGGAGGCCTTCTTCGCGATGGCGAACCGGGTGCTGCCCGACGACGGCGTGATGCTGCTCCACACGATCACGCGGCTGATGATGGCTGAGGTGAAGGAGCGCGGGATTCCGCTGAGCATGGACGTCGCGCGGTTCACGCTGTTCATCGCCAAGGAGATCTTCCCGGGCGGGCAGCTGCCGGCGATCGACCAGGTGCGCGAGCACGCCACTGCGGCCGGTTTCGACGTGACCCGCGTGCAATCGCTGCAGCTGCACTACGCGCGCACGCTCGACCTGTGGGCCGAGGCGTTGCAGGCTCGCCGCGAGGAGGCCGTCGCGCTGCAGTCCGTGGAGGTCTACGACCGGTACATGCACTACCTGACGGGGTGCGCGGACATGTTCCGCCGCGGGTTCATCGACGTGAATCAGTTCACCTGCCAGAAGTGAGTGGCCGCGCCCGACCGGCAACCGCATTGGTCTGCCGAACACCCAAAACGCTAGGGTGTACGGCTAGTCGGGCCCGTCTTGGGCGCCGGACCCCGTAGGGTTCGGTCACCGCATCAGAAACACGAATCGGCTGCTCGCAGCTGTCGCGAGGAAAGGCCCCGCAGGAGAAACATGGCTGACACCACCGGCACCAAGGACCTCACTCCTCACTTCGAGGACATCCAGGCGCACTACGACCTGTCCGACGACTTCTTCGGTGTCTTTCAGGACCCGACGCGCAAGTACAGCTGCGCCTACTTCACCGGCCCGAACGCCACGCTGTCCGAGGCCCAGATCGCCAACGTCGACCAGCACCTCGAGCGGCTGGACCTCAAGCCGGGGATGACGCTGCTCGAGGTGGGCTGCGGCTGGGGCCTGACGCTGCAGCGGGCCATGGAGAAGTACGACGTGAACGTCATCGGCCTGACGCTGAGCAAGAACCAGCAGGCCTACTGCAGCCGGCTGCTCGCCAACGCCAAGTCCGACCGCACGTTCGACGTCCGGCTCGAGGGCTGGGAGCAGTTCCACTCCCCCGTCGACCGCATCGTGTCCATCGAGGCCATCGAGCACTTCGGCTTCGAGCGTTTCGACGAGTTCTTCAAGACCTGCTTCGAGATCCTGCCCGAGGACGGCCGGATGACCATTCAGAGCAGCTGTGGCTACCACCCCGACGATCTGCGGGCGCGTGGCAAGAAGCTCACCTTCGAGCTGGCCCGCTTCGCCAAGTTCATGGCCGAGACGATCTTCCCGGGAGGCCGGATTCCGTCGACCAAGATGCTGGTGGAGCACGGTGAGAAGGCCGGCTTCACCGTTCCCGAGCCGCTCTCCCTGCGCAACCACTACATCAAGACGCTCGGCATCTGGGCAGCCCGCCTCGAGCAGCACCGCGACGAGGCGATCGCCGCCGCCGGCGAGCAGTCCTACGACGACTACATGCGGTACCTGACGGGCTGTCAGTACTACTACGTCGACGAGGCGCTCGACGTGAGCCTGGTGACGTACCTGAAGCAGGCTGCCGCCGCCTGACCGCATCGAACCGCGAACGCCCCGACACCGATGTGTCGGGGCGTTTTGCGCTGGTGGGCGCTGTCCAGCACCGCATTCAGACCCTCTCTGGGTTAGCTGAATGACGACCCAAAGGGCGTTGGATTGACACCGACGTGCGGATCTAGCAAACGTTCGACTAGGCAATGTGGGCCGGCGTGTGTCACCATGTCCGCATGCGGGGAATCATTCTGGCAGGCGGCTCGGGTACACGTCTCCATCCAATTACGCTGGGAATCTCCAAGCAACTGATCCCCGTGTACGACAAACCGATGATCTACTACCCGCTGTCGACGTTGATGCTGGCCGGCATCCGGGACATCCTCGTAGTTACGACACCCCATGACGCGGAGGGATTCGAGCGACTCCTCGGCGACGGTTCGCGGTTCGGCGTGTCGATTCGATTCGCGCAGCAGCCTTCCCCCGACGGCCTGGCGCAGGCGTTCACGATCGGCGCCGACTTCATCGGCAATGACAGGGTCGCGCTCGTCCTCGGCGACAACCTGCTCTACGGCCCCGGCCTGGGCACGCAGCTGAAGAACTTCACCGACGTCGACGGCGGCGCCATCTTCGCGTACTGGGTCGCCGAGCCGTCGGCGTACGGTGTCGTCGAGTTCGACGCCGGGGGACGGGTGGTGTCCCTGGAGGAGAAGCCGACTCGGCCGAAGAGCAATTACGCCGTGCCCGGCCTGTACTTCTACGACAACGACGTCGTCGCCATCGCCCGCGACCTGGAGCCCAGCGCCCGTGGCGAGTACGAGATCACCGACGTCAATCGCGCCTACCTCGAGAACGGCCGACTGCGGGTGCAGGTGCTGCCGCGGGGAACTGCGTGGTTGGACACCGGGACCTTCGACCAGATGACCGACGCCGGCGAGTACGTCCGCACCATCGAGCGGCGCACCGGGTTGAAGATCGGTGTCCCCGAGGAGATCGCCTGGCGCCAGGGCTTCCTCTCCGACGAGGACCTGCAGCTGTGCGCCAAGCGGTCGATGAAGTCGGGGTACGGCGCGTACCTTCTGGAGTTACTGCAGAGGGGACACTGAGGATGCGGATTCTCGTCACGGGTGGCGCCGGCTTCATCGGCGCCAACTTCGTGCACCACCTGGTCGGCGCCACCGATCACCACGTCACGGTCCTGGACGCGTTGACCTACGCCGGGAACCGTGCGTCGCTGGCGGGCCTGCCGGAAGAGCGCGTCGCCTTCGTCCACGGCGACGTCGCGGACGCCGACCTCGTCGACGATCTGTTCACCACGACCGACGCCGTCGTGCACTTCGCGGCCGAATCGCACAACGACAATTCACTGGACGATCCGCGGCCCTTCCTGAACACGAACGTCGTCGGCACCTTCACCCTGCTGGAAGCGGCACGTCGACGCGACGTGCGCTTTCACCACATCTCCACCGACGAGGTCTACGGCGACCTCGAACTCGACGATCCGGAACGGTTCACCGAGGCCACGCCCTACAACCCGTCATCGCCGTACTCCGCGACGAAGGCCGGAAGCGATCTGCTGGTGCGGGCGTGGGTCCGCTCGTTCGGCGTCGCCGCGACCATCTCGAACTGCTCGAACAACTACGGGCCGTACCAACACGTCGAGAAGTTCATCCCCCGACAGATCACTAACGTGCTCCGCGGAATACGCCCGAAGCTGTATGGCGAGGGCCGCAACGTCCGGGACTGGATCCACGCCGAGGACCACTCCTCGGCAGTGCTGCGGATCCTCGAGAAGGGATCGATCGGGCAGACCTACCTGATTGGCGCCGACGGCGAGAAGGACAACAAGAGCGTCGTCGAGATGATCCTCGATCTCATGGGTCAGCCCACCGATGCCTACGACCACGTGGTCGACCGCGCCGGCCACGACCTTCGCTACGCCATCGACTCGTCGAAGCTACGCGACGAACTCGCTTGGACCCCGGAGTATTCCGACTTCCGCGCGGGCCTGGAAGCGACCATTGCCTGGTACCGCGAGCACGAGGACTGGTGGGCGCCCACCAAGGAAACTACTGAGGCCTTCTACGCCAGGATTGGCCAGTAGGTGACGACGTGACCGAATACGGCAAGCCCCTCGCTGCGCAGAGCACGCCCATCGCCGGCCTGACGGTGTGGGACCTGCCCGTGCACGGGGACAATCGCGGATGGTTCAAGGAGAACTGGCAGCGCGAGAAGATGCAGGCGCTCGGCCTGCCGGACTTCGGACCGGTACAGAACAACGTGTCGTTCAACGACGCTGCCGGCACCACGCGTGGCATCCACGCCGAGCCCTGGGACAAGTTCGTGTCGGTCGCGACCGGCCGCATCTTCGGCGCGTGGGTCGATCTGCGTGATGGCCCGACATTCGGCGCCGTCTTCACCGCCGAACTCGATCCCTCACGCGCCGTGTTCGTTCCGCGGGGCGTGGGCAATTCGTTCCAGACGCTCGAGCCCCACACCGCGTACACCTACCTCGTCAACGACCACTATTCGGCCGATGCCCAGTACACGTCGATCAACCTCGCCGACGAGACCGCCGCGATCGCCTGGCCCATCCCCCTCGCGGAGGCCGAACTCTCGGCGAAGGACCGCGACCACCCGCGCCTGCGTGACATCACTCCGATCCCTCCGCGGAAGACGCTGATCGTCGGTGCCGCCGGGCAACTCGGGCGCGCTCTGCGCGAGGCCTACCACGGCCGCGCGGACGTCGAGTTCGCCGACCGCACCGAACTCGACCTGACCTCGAGCCTGGCCGGGGCACGACGCTGGCGTGACTACGGCACCATCGTCAACGCCGCGGCCTACACGGCCGTCGATGCCGCGGAGACGGCGGAGGGCCGTGCCGCCGCGTGGGTCGTGAACGTCGACGGTGTCGCCGCGCTGGCGAATGTCGCGACCGCGCACGGGATCACGCTGATCCACGTCTCCAGTGACTACGTCTTCGACGGCAGTGCCTCCCGGCCCTACCTCGAGGATGACGCCGTCTCGCCCCTCGGCGTCTACGGGCAGACGAAGGCTGCCGCGGACCGCGTGGTCGCCACCGTGCCTCGGCACTACGTCGTCCGGACGTCTTGGGTCATCGGTGAGGGCAAGAACTTCGTCCGCACCATGCTGTCGCTCGCCGAGCGTGGCGTTGATCCCCGCGTCGTCGACGACCAACGCGGCCGGCTGACGTTCACGACCGATCTGGCGAAGGCGATCCGGCATCTCGCCGAGAGCGCCGCCCCCTTCGGCACCTACAACGTCACGGGGTCCGGTGACGCGACGTCGTGGGCCGACGTCGCGCGGAGCACGTTCGCCCTTGCCGGCCACGATCCCGATCGCATCACCGGCGTCGCCACCGACGGATACTTCGCGACGGCAACCGGTCCCGTCGCGCCGCGGCCCCGCAACAGTGTGCTGGACCTGACGAAGATCACCAACGTCGGCTTCACACCCGAAGACGCCGGCGACGCGCTGGCGGCGTACGTCAGACGCGAGGTCGGCGCCCGGGTGTCCTGACGCCCGGGGTCAGGCGGCGGCCTTCGCCTCGCCTGCCGAACCTCCCGCGTCGCCGCCATTCTTGGCGTCCGAGTCCTTGGCGGCATCCGAGTCCTTCGCGCCGCCGACGTCGGCCTTCTTCGGCTCGACCTTGTTCGCGGTGTCGGCGGGGTCCTCCTTGGTGACCGTGGACGTCGTCGGCTTGATCGGCTCCACCTTCGCCGGTTGCGTCGTGGCCGGCTCGGTCTTGGTCGGCTCGGTCACCGGTTCAGTCGTGCTCGACGGGGCCTCGACGGGCTTGGCCTGAACGGGCTCGGTCTTCACTGGCTCGGTCTTCACTGGCTCGGTCGTGGTCGGATCGCTCGTGACCGGCGCGGTCTGCACGGGTTCGGTCGTCGCCGGCAGGGTCTCGACCGGCGCGGCCGTCGCCGGCTCCTTCACGACGGGTTCGGCACGGACGGCCGGAGTCGCGTCGACGACCGGTTCCGGCTGCGCCACAGTGGGTTCGCTCGAGACGGGCTGAGCCGCCTCCGCGGCACCGGCCGCCTTCTCGGTACCCGCTGTGGCCGCGGCGAGCGTCGCGACCGGCGTCTGATCGCCCGCCAGCCGGCTGAGCGCCTGGATCGCCGGCGCGACGGTCGGCGCCGGGGACGTGGTCGGCGGGTTCAGCGGCGAGAGGCTGGTGCCGCCGCCCAGGGCGTTGGTGATGCCCTGGACGATCGCGCTGGCGAACTGCACTGCGAAGTTCACCGGGTTGAAGGTGAACGGGTTGAACGGAAGAATCGACAGCGGCGTGCCGACGCTGGGGTCGCCGGTGTAGTCGTAGCCCAGCTCGGCGAGGACGCGGTAGGCCGGGGCCACCAGTTCGAGGAAGGGCTTGATCAGCGGCCGCAGCGCGCTGGGCGTGAGTTCATAAGCCAGGTCGGCAATCGGCAGCGACGTCGCCGGGATGACGATGTACTGATTGCCGTTGGCGTCCTCGCGGCAATTCTTCGGGCTCGCCGAGCAGTTCAATTGGGTCGCAAGCGTGGTGTCGGTGTAGCCATACGGCAGCGTCTCATCGGGGCCGTTGCCATTCGGGGTGAGGTAGTAGCCGTGCACGGTCTCCAGCGCCGCGAAAGCGTTGAGCAGCGCGAACGGGTTGCCCCAATAGCGTGGGGCGTCGGCGACGGGGTCGAAGTGGAAGGCGTAGCTGATGAAGTCGACGCCGGTGTTCGGGTTCATCGGCGGCTGCAGCGTGACGTCGAGGATCGGGATGTAGCCGAAGAAGCCGAGGCGCGACCACAGGCCGCCGTCGGGCGTCTGGATGCCGCCGATGGTGACGACCTTGATCCGGTCCTTCTGCTCCTGGGAGAGGTTGTTGATATAGCCCGACAGCACGTTGGAGACCACGGCGCCGCCCTGCGAGTAGCCGAAGACGACGACCTGCTCGTTGGTGGTGGTCAGCACGGTGTTCAGCTGGGTGGTCAGCTGGGCGGTGCCCTTGCCGACCGACTCGTCCCACTTGTCGCACCCGTCCGGGCCCGAGCGGCACCAGTTCGGGATGATCGCCAGCGGCCAGAACGACGCCGGGTAGTCGATGCCCTGCAGTGAGCACGACGCGGCGTCGGCGCAGGCAGTGTCCTGCAGGTACCGCTTCTGAGCCTGAGACATGTAGTTCTCGACGCTGCCGGGGTTCGGCGTGCCGGTGCCCGGGACGATGAGCGCGACCGCGCCGAAGGCGAGCGCTGCCGAGAAGGCCGCGCCGATCGTGAGGCCTATGGCGCCGATGAGGGACACGATGACGAGCAGGAACGCTCTCGCCGACTTACGCATGGGTAAACGGTGACACATCGCGGCGTTCCGGGACTGCGGATCGGTCAAGTCGTCATGTGTGGTTCGGTGGGCGTCTTTGGCGGCGGTGCACAGCGACGCCGTGGCTTGCGACTTCCCGTCGGAGCAATCAGCGCGTCCCCGCGAGCGCGCTTCCGACTCGGATTGAGCTAAGCATTCCGCGCCGATTCGTCGAAGCGGCGGCAACGTCAGCCAGCCTACGAAAACTGGCCGAGACTGGTACATTCACCTGCAGGCGCATGGGAGAGCGACCTCGTTCGCGGGCATTGAACGACGCGGTCGCGCGCCACAGTTAACTCGCGCGGATGATTCGGGGGGAATCGTCGTCATGATTGCTTTCTGGAACCGTACGCTGCCAACGGAACGACGAACCGACGGAACGGTTCCACGCTCCAGGCTGGATGCGCTTCAGGGTCTGCGCGGATGCGCCGCGTTGATGGTGGTGATCGGCCACTCCCTGGCCATCTACCGCGGTGCTTCGGGAATCGGCAACGCGCCGGTCGACGTCTACGGAGCCCTTGGCGTCAACACCTTCTTCGTCATCAGCGGCTTCCTCATGGTCTACGTCCACGGCAACGACTTCGGCCAGCCTGCTGCTACGAGGACGTTCTACGCCAGACGTATCGCCCGCATCGTGCCGCTCTACTGGGCCATCACGATTCTCTACGGGGCCAAACAGGTCTACTTCGGCAACGCGACCATCTCAGAGATTCTCAAATCGCTATTCTTCATCCCGTTCCAGAACGCCGACGGCGTGTGGCGGCCCGTCCTCGGCCTCGGCTGGACCCTCAACTACGAAATGCTGTTCTATCTCGTCTTTGGGCTCGCGTTGTTCGCACGACGAGGCCTGTGGCTCGTCGTTGCGCTTTTCGGCTCGCTAACCATCCTGCACCTGGCGGGCGCTTTCAGCCCCGAGAATGTCTTGGCGTTCTGGTCGCATCCGATGATTCTCTACTTCCTCGCCGGGGTCGGAATCGCGCTGTTGCGCAGACGCATTCCTGGAGGACCGTCATTCGGCGTGGCGCTCGGTGTGGCCGTCGTGACGCTGGCGCTGACGGCATCAGCGGTAGACGTCGGGTTGCCTGCGACCATCGTCTCGGTGGTGCTTCCCGTCGCTGCGCTCGTCTGCGTGACGGTGACCGCGCTGGCGGACAGTGGCGCGAAGGACTCGCTGCTGCGAAGGCTGGCGCGCTCCGTGGGAGACGCTTCCTATTCGATCTACTTGACGCATAGCTTCGTCATCGCACCGGCCGCAAAGCTCGGAGTAGCGAAGCTCTTCCCCGAGTTACCCATCGTGCCGTTCACCTTGATGATGGTGCCGCTGTCCGCATTCGCGGGCTACCTGGTGTTCCGGTACGTCGAAAAGCCGTTGATCAAAGCGTGGACGCGTACCTTCGTGCGGCGGCCGGCTTCGCGAACCACAACGCCGGCCCGAACGTGAGAGGCACCGTGAGCACACAATCACGCGTGTGGCGACGGTGTCCAGCAAGACGTCGACATGGGGATTACATGCTGGCGGTCCAGACACCGGCATACGAGGATCCGACCGGATGGATTGCCCTTGAGAGCGCTTTTGCACGGCACGTCGTTGCCTTGCGCGAGGAAGTTGGCAACGAGATCGAACGCATCGTCCTCGTGTGCCCTCGGATGTCCAAGCAGGTCTACGGCGCTCAACGACACCACATGACGGTCCTCCGGGATAGCGATGGAGTGGAAATTCTGTGTCCCTATGACGAAGACGATTCATCGCTCGCCTTCTGGACACGGTCGTTCTTGGCATCCCTACCTCCACTCTGGAAGCAGATGAAGCGGGCACGGGTTTTGCATTCCGGGATGGCGTTCAACATCCGTCGACCGCTCCTCGCCCTTCTCAACGTGATGGCTTGGCTCCAAGACCTTCCGACGTTGTTCGTCCTCGACATCGACTTCCGTGAGGATGCACGCCGCTATCGTCGACTCGGCCAATGGAGTATCTGGAAGTACGCCCTCAATGCTTTTGTGCTGGAGCCATTCCGGCGCCTGCAGCTCCACTTGGCCCCCCTCATGAGCGATCTCGTCCTCTTCAAGGGCTCGTCCCTGGTCGCCGATTACGGTCGAGGCCTCCCCCATGTGCACGCGTTCTACGACACCGTGCATTCGGCGAACGACGTGCTGTCCGAGGCGGCGGTCCAGCGGAGGCAGGGCTGGCTGGCCACGTCGGAATCGCCGACGTTCATACTCTGCTACTTCGGGCGATTCACCTGGAAGAAGGGTTTGGATCGCATCGTTGAGGCCATCAGCATCGCGCGACAGAGTGATTGCGACATCCAACTCTTGCTGATCGGCGGCGGAGACCTCGAGGAAGCGCTGAGAACGCAAATCGAGAGCCTGGGCCTCACCGACTGCGTAAAGGTGCACCCACAAGTGGAGTACGGCAGACGCTTGTTCGAGTTGCTAGAGGCGGTGCACGCGTGCGTCGCAGCCCCGCTTGTCGAAGACACACCGAGAGCCGCTTTCGATGCCTTTGCCAGAGGGCTGCCTATCGTCAGTTTCGACACCGCGTACTTTCGTGACTTACAGCAGGAATCGGGAGCTGTCGCGTTGGCATCCTGGCCTGATTCCGAGTCTTTGGCCGCAGCCATCGTTGCCCTAGCAGCAGACCGCGGCCTGCTTGCAGGCATGGCCAAGAATGCCGTCCGTTTCGCGGCGACGAATACGCAGGACACGTGGCTGCAGAGGCGCAATGAATGGTCACGTCGTTACTTGTTGGACGGCCGGGATGTTGACGACCACGAGGCTCGAGTGGACTGCAACTAAATTGCCGTGAGGGATATGTCCTCCCTACCCGGAACGGCGTCGTATTGCGCAACGCCGTCCTCGACCGGCACGGCTGTTTGGACTCTTCCCTGTTTCACCACGGCAACGCTCCAATTCTGTGGAACTTCGGTTCTCAGAGTCAGCGGGTAGTCGTACGAGGACGACGGGGCGTCAGATTTCAGCGAGAGGCGAATTTCGCCGCTTCTCCTCTTCAGAAGATCGACTCGCGCAGTTTCTCGCTCAGCTCGGTACTTGACGAAGCTGACCAGATCTGGGACCCACAAGTCAGCGGATCGCGCCTTGATTTTGTCGAGTAGCGCAGTGAACCATTCGAGTGGCGTTACTAGGTAGTCGCCGCCGATGCCATGCATGTCGTTGTGGCCGATGCCGCGATTTGCGATCGCGGTGTCGACGGAGGCCAACAATTCGGCTTCCGTCGTGAAGTTGACGGGCGATCCAGCATAGTCGGGACGTTCGACGAGGTCGTGCTCGAGGAGTTCGGCGTTCTGTTCCTCGGGTGTCACGTCCCAAGGAACGCCGCCTGGACGAGCCCACCCCATCAAGAAAGGACGTGGACGGTCGGGATAGAGAGCGTAAAGTGCATCATTCGCCGACGTCAGTTCGAAGTCCAGTTGTTGTATGTCGGTCACTCCACGATGAGTGAAGGTGTGGTTGGCGAGTACGACCGATGTGCTCCGTGCCGCCTCAGCCCACTGCGGAGAGTATTGAAGCCATAATGCGCTTCCGGGAACGACATAGAACGTGCCCACCAAGTCTCGCTCTTCGAGCATCGGAACCGCATTGTCGAGCTGAGAGGGCAGGTTGTCGTCGAACGCCAACATGTAGACCGCTCGTTTACCGTCCTTCCACGTGGTGATCGAGGTCGCGCCGAGGTTCTGTTGAGGCGCTGTGGTTGCTGGAGTCGATGCGCATGCCGTCAACACCATCGTGGCGGCGATGCACGAAAGCGCACGCACTGCTGCGTGGCCCATTCGCACCGACATGTTCAACTCGTTTTCGTCAGGTCGAAGGATGGTGTCCGTGCTCGACCGAGGTCGACATCGCGTCGGAAGACGCACATCGCAATGAGAATGGCCAGGATTGAACATCCGGGTTGTTCGATCGGCATCGGCGTCACGACGATCGCAATGCTCAAACCCGCCAATGTCACCGCCCCTGCGATCGCGAGGGTCGAACTGCGTCTTCGGGTTGCGACGGGCACGATGCAAGCCAGTAGCAGAACAACGAACGAAAGAAGTCCAAGCAATCCGACTTTGACGAAGAGCCAGTTGTAAGCATTGTGTGCGTACATCGTGCCTTCGACAGCCTGAAACTCTCCTCGTTTGCCACTCGCCGGCTTGTACCGTGTACCAAAACCGCCGCCGAACGCCAGGTGCTCCATGCCGGCTTGTGTGATGTAGGTGTTCTCGAGATCTCGATAATTCGCCGACACATCGGCTCGCTCGTTCGATTCGTCGAGACCGGCGACCACTCGATTGGCGTAGCCGGATATCTGCGTGTCGATCCAGTCGCGAGCACCCAGCACGGAACTGAAGCTCATGATGACGACCAGTAGAGGCACCGCAATCAGCGGAAGGACCACCAATCGTCTGGCCAACGTCGCGGCCTCGCCTTGGACGGCGGCGACGACCAACGTGAATACGACCGCGCCTGCGAGAGCGAGCAAGGTATTTCTGGAGAAGCTAAGGACGCTGATGACGAGTGCCGGCAACACGACGAAGAACCACCCGAAGGTGGTCAATCGCCCGACGAGGGAGAGGCCGACGCCTCCAAGCAGCACGGCTAGGGCGAGCGGGGTCGTCTGCGTCAGATAGCGCACCGCTTCGGATCCTCCGGCAAGCGCTCGACCGCCCGAGGCATAGAGTTCTGCTGTTTCAGTCCGACCCCACAACACGAAGCCGGTCGCCGAGGCATAAACCATCAGCAACGCGGAAGTACTCAGCACCCAGGCCAGGGTCTTGACGTAACGCTTCCAGTCATCGACTGCGATGAGCACCACCGCGATGAATGTCACGATCATCATCTCGGCGATGGACTTCGCGTCGTATTGGATGTCCCATACGGGATGGCCCCGCAGCACGGCTATAGCCAAGCCCATGAAGATGACGACCGAGAACACGACCGCGCATCTGACGACCGCGCGCTTCGTCAAGGTGCGAAGATCCGCGCTGTGAGCCCTTGCCAGGGAGAGGGCGTACAGAAACGAGGCGAAGATGAAGATCTCATAGAAGAAGACGAAGATCCCTCCGACACGAACACCGCGCGGAACCTCTGGCACGGAAGTCATGAAGAGGACGATCAACGTCGCGTGGACTATCCAAGCTCGATTCCGGACGACCAACATGCCGAAGAAGAAGCTTCCACCGACGATCGCCGGCAGCGACGGCGACAGTCCGTGCATCGTTGCGCTGAGACCGAAGACGACGGCGAATGTGGTGCCAATGAGCGACCATTCGCTACGTACGCGGACCGCCTGCGGCATCCCGACCACCGATGCGCGCAACGCACTGATCCTGTGGGATTCGAGGAACAACGGCCTTCCGGCTGCATCTCCCATCGCCGCACCTAATGCTCGCGCCGACGGCGTCCTGATCCGTCGGAAACAGGCACCTCGTTCGAAGAGTTCTCCACTCGTCGTCCATTGGACGAATGATCGTGCGGCTCGCCTCCAGTCGGGGGCGGCGCCACCCGCGGCGAACGAGTCATGTTCCCGAGGGCCACGATGAGTCCCGCGCCAGCAAGAACGCCGGTCAGCAGGCCCACAGCGAGGTAACGCTTCTGGCTTGGCCCGATCGGATAGAGCGGACCCTTCGCATACTCGATGACCCTGACGTTCACGAGCGGATTTGCACCCTCGGCATCCGTGGCCACCGCGATGAACGTGTTGCAGACGGCGTTGGCGAGGTCTGCCGATCTCTGGGACTGCAAGTCCGTGACGGATACCGTGATGATCACCGATTCTGCAGCCGCACTGGCCGAGATCCGTTGCTGCAGGTCCTGTGTGGGGATGTCGAGGTCTAGAGCGTTGATGGCGCCCTCTGCAACTCGCGCTCCCTTGATGAGATCCAGGTAAGCAGCAACGCGAGCCTGCGCAAACTGCGCCGCCTGATAACCCTCACCTGTGCCGGAGTCTGGCCGTCCCGCCACGAAAAGCTTGCATGACGACTGATACTCGGGCTCGACCACCTGCAACGAGATGAAAGCGCCCCCGAGTCCGAGCGTCGTGGTGATGACCAAGAGCCACCACCATCTCCGAAGTGCCGCAACATTCAGTGATGACACAGTTCTCCCCCGGCCTTCCTCAGAGACCTCACGCACGCTCCGCAGATTTGCCATGCCACGCCTTGATGGACGAAGCGAGTCGACCTGCCGCGATTCAGTGCGAATAGGTGCCGATCCCGCCACGGATGTACGCACGGCGATCGAACACCGCAAATCCCCCTCGCGAGCTTCCCCTCGTGCCCGGTCCCAACCGCGCACGAGAGCAGGTTATCGGATATTCGCCGATCCCTCAAAACTTTGCTCAGAAGGCCCTGTCCGTCTGCCGACCAGCCGCTCACGGCGCCCTCACGGCCTGGCGACCTGTCCCGGCTGTTTACCAGTGTCAGACCACAGCGATTGGAGGCGATCCTTGGTCACGGGTCCGATTAGCAGATTGAGTCCGAGGTATGCCACGACGGCACAGGAGAGTGCGAGCATCACGTTGGCAGCTTCGAGACCCACGACGACGGTCGAAGTAGCCGCAATGGGAACCAACAACCGCGCGGCGAACTTCAAGGGCGTCCGGTAGGTCGTCGTAACTCGCAATCGCCAGACGGCAACAACGAGGCCGATTACCTCGGTGACCAGCATGGCTACTCCCGCGCCGATCGCACCGTGACGCGGTGCCAGGATGACGTTCAATCCTATGTTGACGATGAGCGTCACAACGTTGAGCTTGAGTAAGAACACTTGGTCATGTGCCGCGAAGAGCGCTTGTCCGAGTACGCCTGTCAAGAACCCGATACAAGCCGCGATGAGCAAAAGCGCAAGTGTCGGTCCTCCACGGCTCACGAACTCCGTGGAACTCATGCCCCCGACGATGTCGGAGGCGCAGAAGGCACCAACGACAGCAATGGGAAGACCGAAGAACATCATCAGCTCAACGGTTCCAGCGGTGAAGGAACCGAATCTTCCCGCATCCTCGGCATGTAGCCGCGTCATCGCCGAGAGCGTTGACGTCCCCAGAAAACCGGGCAGCACCGAGATGGTGAAGGCAAGCGAGTAGGCGAGCCCATACACCCCGACCTCGGCGGGACTGCTCATCAGACTCAGGATCACTCCATCGATGCGCCAATAGAGCACTCCAATGATCAGTACGGCCGTCTGCGGAAGGCTTTCACGAAGCAGAGCCCAGCTCTCACGTCGATTGAAGATCGGTCTGCAGTGGACGATTCGCGATGCCGCTACCGATTGAATGGCGAGCACGGCGAGTGGCGGCGCCAACTGCACGACGGCGAACCAAACGAGGTCGGCCTGCTGATGGACCAACACGAGGGTGATCCCCAGAGCGGCCACTCTGCTCGTGAAATCGGCAGCGGCTACCGCCTTGAAGCGAACCGTCGCGATGAAAACGGGCTGAAAGCAGCTCGAAATCGTCGTGGCCAGTAGCCCACTCGATACGATGACGATCATGGTTACCACGTCGCCGTCGTGTCGGTAGACCACTGCGCCGGTGGCCGCCGAAACGAGGAATAGAGGCAGGGAGTAGGTCAGTGACATCCCAGCATTGATTCGTACGAGGCGCTCGAGCGAGCCGCTTCCGGATGCGACCCTCCGAACGATCACCGAACCGATGCCCAGCTCCGTAAGACTCGTCCACAGCGCCACGAAGACGACCGCCGTGGTGAGTTCTCCGTACTCCGCTGGGCCGAGGTAGCGGGTCGTCGCAGTGATCGTGACGACGTTGACCAACATGCCTACGACGCGGAAGACGAGCTGCTGGCCGAATGCTGCGGCCATGATTCGTTTCGACGAGTTCCTACTCATGTCTAACGGGTCGCCAGAATTGGTAAGGCGTCCCTTGCGTGCGCTCATTCGATCTCGGAGGCTTCGTTGTCCGCCGAGTCGGCGGGACGACTGCGAGTTCGACGCCGACACTTCATCGCGTGGTGGGGAAGGTTGCGAATACGTCAGCGATGTCTTGCCTGGGCTGCCGGTTCTCGTCGTAGAGGCCGTACATGCTTTCGGTATCTGTGCCAGTGTCGTAGATGGTCCAGGCAAGACCGCCGACACACCTCGGGTCGTGTTCGATGAGAGCCTTGACCTCTTGGTAGGCCGCTGCGCGTTCGACGACCGTCGCCGTCATGTTGGCGCCAAATTCTCCGATGAGAAGCTGCTTGTTCGCAGCCCAATCCGACGCATACAGCGCGTCCGCTTCGGCCGGCGTACTCGCTCGGTAGGCGTGGACGTCGACGAAATCGGACAACGCATCGGTTTCGGGACTTCCGTGCAGCCAACTGGCCGCGTCGTACTTGTAGAGGCCTCGCGAATGAGTGATTGCCTTGTCGGTAACCTCGCGCACTACTTCTCCAAGTCTGCGGACCGTGTAAAGCCACGATTCGGATTGGTGAAACGCCACTCCGCCTTGAATCCGCGAGGCTGCGGGTGATTCGTTCGTGATGTCGACGCCTACCACCCCTTCGTATCGAGCAAGCAATCCGGCCCAGTCCCGGTAGATGTCCTCGGCCATTGGCAACGGGGTTTCGCCCCAGTGCCGCAAGTCCCCGCCGCACGGATAGACCAGCAACCCCGCGCCGCTGCAATGATCCAGGAACTGCTGCCACCGCGACAGATAGAGATCGCGGCTGATGACGTTCGAGGTTACGGCATGCGTGTTACCAATGAGACGAACGCAATTCGCTCCGACCGCGACCGCGTCGTCCAACTCGTTCCGAATCCGCCCCTCCCAATCCCAGCGCTGCCACAGACCAGTCCACGCGCTGTCGCCGCGGAAGTCTTCTACGGCAGGTCCGAGACAAACCCCACGGATACGGTCACCCGAGCCGATGGCCAGTTTCCGCGGACCATCGCTAGTAGCGACCGTCGGCCCGCCCGAGCGGATGACGTCCTGCTCCGCCGGGCCGCTGCAGGCAGAGCCGACCGATGCGGCTGCGATGGCAAGGAGCGCTTGCCGCCGATTCATCCCGACCACGCTCCATATCGCCGCATCGCGACCAATGGGCAGGCCAGCACGGTCGCCCCAACACCGACACGCACGATCACTGCGATCCCCCCGAGTCCCCACTCACCGCCAGCGTTGCCAGTTCAGCGTCACGCGGACTTATTAGACTCTACCCGGGCCTGGCTACGATCGGGAAGTTGCCGCGTTACCAGGTCAATAACACCGGATACGCAACGCGGAATGTCGGCGACTGAGCTAGACTCGCGCCAGGGGTGAAGGTTGCTGTATGCCTTGACGCTTCTTCGCGCCATGCTGACAAGTGGGGGCTTGGTCATGTTCGCTTCGTGTAATCACTCGTCTCGCGGGGCACGCGAAGCCCTGTCGACTGAGGATAGATAGTGCGCGTCCTGTGGTTGTCGCCGTGGCTACGACCGATTGCGCGCAATTGCGCAGATGGCCTGAGGGCACATGGCGTCGACGTCATGCTCGTGACGGCCAATCTGCACCCTGAGTCCGACGGGTTGCGTCCATACGAGACGGTCTTGTGTGGCCGGCCGGTACCGACTGTCGATTGGGTCAACATCGCGCGCGCTTATCGGGCCGCAAGTCGTTTCAAACCTGATGTCGTTGTGACGGAACTCCTTCGAGATCCACGATGGCGCATCTTCGGCGGCCTCGCACCACGCATCGAACTCCTTCACGACGACCGCCCACACGATGAGACCCACCGTGAACCGTGGTGGATTCGATCGTTTGAAGCGTGGAACGCGCGATCCGCCGCAACGGTCGTCTATAGCGAATACGTTGCGCATCGCGTTCGTCAGCGCTTGCGCCGGCCCGTCCACGTAGCGCCGCTCGTGACCGACCTCGACGCCACTCACCTTCCGGGCTTCGTTCCGGGCGCGAAGCGACAGAACTTCGTCCTGGTTGGCCGCCAACGTCCTTACAAGAACCACGCCGTCGTCTTCGCGGCATGGGAGGCGCACGTCCGCGGCTCATTCTGGCGCGGTGACCAACTCGTACTGTTCGGCACCGGAGAGGTCGCAGTCCCCCTTCCCGCGCATACGCGATGGAGGAACGAGGACTTTCGGTACCGCGACGTCACGGCAACGCTCGCGAGCGCCAAAGGTTCCGTCGTGCACTGCCGGACGGCGTCCCAAAGCGGCGTACAGCTCGTTTCCATGCAGCTAGGAGTGCCGCCGATAGTGTCCACCGCCGGAGGTCTTCCCGAGTACCAACCTCCCCAATGCAGTGTCACTGACGTCGATGACGTCACCGGGCTTTGCGCGGCATTCGACTCATTGGCCGAACCGGCCGAAGTCGAGAGGCAAGGTAGAGCAGCGCTCGCCCACTACACCGAACACTTCGACGTCTCGGTCGCAGTTCGTCGCCTCATCGACATCTTCGAGGACGTTGTGGCGAGCGCTAGGGCGGTAACATCGACACCCGACGCCGGTGCCTGAACGTCGCGCGCTGTGGGCTTCCACGAAGGCACGCGGCGGTATCGCTCGCTTCGTCACCACGGTCGCCGAGACCCCTCTCTGGGACGAATGGAATGTGCGGCTCGTAGTAACCCACACCAACGGCAATGCCTTCGTACGACTGGGGTACTTCATCAAGGGCGGGACACTCTTCTTGGTCGAGGTCCTCTTGCGCCGGCCAGCCGTCGTTCACGTCCACAGCGCCGCATATGGAAGTTTCGTGCGGAAAGCCTTACTGACCTGGGTGTCAAGGCTCTTTCACATCCCCGTCGTCTTCCACATGCACGGTGCCGATCTCCATCTCTTCCACGACGAGGCTCCTCGGTTGATGCAGACGTTCATCCGGCGGACACTGGAGTCTGCAGCAGCAGTCGTCGCTCTGGGTAGTGCTTGGGCCGTTCGGTTGCGCGCAATCGCTCCAGCGGCTTCAATCGTGGTGATCCCGAATTCCGTTCCGCTCAAGACATCCGTTGATCAATTCGCCTCAGGCGACGTACAAGTGACATTCCTCGGGGAGATCGGTGACCGAAAGGGAACCTTTATCCTCATCGAAGCGTGGCGTGCGGTGGCGAGAGCCAATGCCGAACGATCAGCCTCCGCCCGGTTGATCATCGCCGGCGATGGAGACGTACAGCGTGCCCGAGACTTGGTCACTGAATATGGCTTGACGGATTCGGTCCTCGTAGAGGGCTGGAAGCCATCCGCGGAGGTCGAAGAACTCCTGGCCCGAACGAAGGTTCTCGTGTTGCCATCGCGGGACGAGGGTCAGCCGATGGCCATACTCGAGGCGATGTCGCGTGGGATCGCCGTCGTCTCCACCCCGGTCGGTGGCATCCCCGAAATGCTGCAGGGCGAAGCCGGCATCTTGGTTAGTCCGGACGACCCAGTCGCACTGGGCGCCGCATTGAACGGCCTGATCGACGATGCACCACTGCGCGCTCGCATCGGTCAGGCAGCGCACACACGCGTAGGACGGGACTTCGAGGTTGCGGCCGTCTCGACACGCTTCGATGATCTTTACCGCGCCGTGACCGGGTACTCACCATGATTGGACAGAGCCCTCAACTCGGTGACTAGTCGTTCGACATACGCTTCGCAAGAATGTCGTTCAGCCGCCAGTGTCGCTGCAGCCTGGCCTAGCCGTTCAGATTCTTCCGGATTTTCGATGATCTCGAGGAGAACGGCTCTCATGTCGTCAGCGTCGCCAGGCCGCACGCATCGAACGGCAGGATCTTCGATGTAGTCGCGGAGGCCAACGGTGGATGTCACCACCGTGGGACGACCACATGCGAGTGCCTCCATCAGTGCCTGAACACCGGCTGCATACGCATTCGGATACAGACTCACTACCACCACATCGGCGTCTCGATAAAGCTGCACGAGTTCCCGCCACGTGTGAAATCGGCGCTCCATGTTGCGTGGCATGGTCATCGGGAACGCTTCCGCCAGCACCCGGGTGTCCGCGGAGTATCCGCTGATGCGGACATCCACGTCGAGGTCTTCCGTTGCGGTCGCCAGTGTCGCGTAATCCCGGCTTTCGAGACCCACACTGGCGATCAAAGGTCGACTCTTCGCAGCAGTTGACGGTCCTGGCGAGAAGAAGAGTGTATCGGTCTGATCCCACATGCAGATCGTGCGCGGTCCACCGTTCTTGACGAGCGTTCCGAGCACCTCGGCCTGGCGAGAGCACACCGTCGTGAACAGGGCGACTCGACTCCGGCCACGAAAGGCAAGAAGGGCCATGCGCTTCTTCGTGGTGTCTACGCGGTGAGCCATGACGGCAACGTGGCAACGTCGACTACGCGCCCCGCAGAGGAGCGCGACAATCAGTCCCACGTCCTCACCCGTGCAGAAGATGACGTCGCCAGGGCGGACCTCACGCCTGAGCCGACGAGCGATCGACCACCAGAGCGGCTTGGTGCGCGTCATTCGTGCCAACACCGCGTCGAGGCGAGCCGGGGTGACGTTCGTGCCGTCATGCACTTGAGCACGCAGGCGCAGAGCCAAATCATGCATCGAGTGACGTGGATTCTCGCCGGCGGACGCGCCGCGCGCTTTCTCGCCAAGCGCACTCGGTCGATTGAGAACGACGTGAAACATCTAGTCCTCCACTTCGTTCGTCAATCTGCAGGCGACGGTGCCGTCATGACGGCTGGGGACCGGGCAAGCCGAGCATCGCTCGACTGAGGACGGTAGCTCGCCGTCGACGACGTGATGCAATTGCTCGAAGCAGATCCCATGACAGCTGCATCCAGACGTACGGCAGAGACGTGCGCGAATGCCGCCAACAGAATCGGAGCCTGTTGCGGTTGTAGTAATACTCCGACAGGACGGAGCCCTCGCCATGGTCATTCGTGCCGATCGACGCACCGACCTTGTGGCGGATCACCGCTGCAGGAGCGTAGGACAGCTGAAAGATGGATCGAGCGCGATACGCCCAATCGAGTTCCTCCCAGTAAAGGAAGTAGTCCTCGGACATCATTCCGACGGTCTCGATCATCCGCCGACTCACCAGTGCGGCGGCACCATTGATGAAATCGAGACGAGACAGGACGTGGTCCGCGGACAAGGGGTCGGTTGCCGGCCGCCCTGCGCCGATCGTTTCAGCGAGGCCCTTCCGCGGGACGAAGGATCCCCCAGCCTGACACTGGATGACGTCACTTCTTTCGTAATAGCGCAATGTCGCACCGACTATTCCGATGCGATCGTCGTCCCGGAGAACCGCCCACGCTTCGGTGAGCGCTGACTCCTCGACGACGACGTCATTGTTCAGAATCCATACTGCGACCACACTCGGGTCCTCAAGCGCAAATCTCATCGCAAGGTTGTTGCCGGCGGCGTATCCCCCGTTTCGCTCGCTGCGTACGAGATTGACGGTACCCGCTAGATCGTTTCCGGAACGCCCCACATCGTGTGGAGTCCATTCCTTGAAGGCGAACGTTGGGTGTGAGGTCGAGATCGTCGCGCCCCATCCTCGGATACGTTCAACTGAGTCGTCGCGAGAGGCGTTGTCGCAGATGATGACACTGAGGCAAGGATGGGTCGAACGCAGGAGACTTTCGACGCAGGTAATGGTGTCCTCGGCTCCGTTCCAATTCAGCACGACCGCCGCCACATGGGGGGTTGCCGTCGAATGCTGGACCCCAGTCACCGACTCCTCGGCTGTGACGGTCGCTTCGCCGGCGACGTGCGTCATTCGTCGAGGACGCAATCTGGGTCGATATCCCACTCGGGATGCGCCGAGTAGGTTTTCTCACACCACTCCTGCCCATTCGGGCTCTGCTTCCATTTGCGCGTGGCTTCTGCGTCAGCAGTGCGGACCGCCTCAGCGCTCGGGGACGTGTTTCCTGCGGAGAATCCGGGCGCTTTCCCGCTGGCCGACGATTTGTAACAGCTCAGATTCAGCCCCAAAACCGGTGGGCTCTCGACTTGTCCGCGGGCGTCGCGAGTGGAGACCCGTGTCGTGCTCACGACGTAGCACTGGTCCTGCGGGACTCTGTCACCCATCATCGTGACGACGACCGGCTTCATCTGGCTCTGCCAGACGATCCCTTTGGCATCCCCGAAGGTCTTCCCGACGACGTCCGGCGTATCCGCAGAAGCGACACCGGACCCGCCCCAAAGCGCAGCTGCGATCATCACCATCGTCGCGTTCAAGACCACGACCCCTTTGTTCATTTCGTATCCCCCTTCATGACGTCATTTCCCGCCTGTCGATAGCGCCGTCGTCGATCCTCGTATGGTTGGTCCGTGCGCTCAGCGCCATGGCGCCTCGCGTCCAACCGCTCGTCGAGCACCTGCTGCCGTGAGATGCTGATTGTCGAAATAGAACAGCCTCTCCTCGAACCGATATCTGCATCCGTCGACGCTGCAGAGATTCGTCCACGGGTCGAACAGCGAAACGCCGTCATGCCGTGCAGCGACGCGTTCGAGAATCTGCCGGCTCGTGTCGCGTTCGACATCCGCGACCGCTGCGATTCCGTCGTCAGCAGGAGCGCGGAGTAACGACTGGATATCCGCGCGAAGTGGTAGCGCCTCTCCGATCACTCGCGCGTAGGGGTCGAAGGTGAAGGCGGGGACATCCTGGACCAGGACTACACGTCGGCCCAGGGCTGTCAATCGCCGCACTGTCGCTTCGAGCGCCGCTTCCAAACCCATGACGGATCCGGCGGAGGTGGTGACGAGTTCCTGCTCGAGCGACCAACGCGACGCAAGGACGACCACCCGAATGCTCTGATCGTTCTCGACGGCTTCGAAAGCTCCCGCTTGGTAGTCAAGGCACTCATCGACGAAGTGAGGCAGGTCCGAGACCAGGTTGGCGTATCCCCACTGGGCTGTGCAAAGCGACTTCGTCGACTGTCGGAAGCCCATCCCATGTTGTGAGGCAAGCGCTTCGAAGCCGGGTGCAATGGAAGCTGCGTGGCTGTCACCGATGATGGTGACGGACGCCTGACCAGGCGTCGCCGTGGAGCACTGCCGGGGATCAACAGTGATATCGCCGTTCCGGAGAAGACAGGGGTCGTCCTGCGTTCGGCGCGCGTCCTCGGCTGCTTGACGCGCAGAAGGATCGAGTCGAGAAGGGAAGCCATTCTGGTGGTAGAAGAGTGTGCCCACTGCCGCCATCACCAACATTGCCGCGCAGTAGCGCCCAACCGTTCGACCATTCGTCGATCGGCGCTGTCGAAAGGGCTGCTCGATGAGACGCCACGACACAACCGCCAATCCGAAGGACGTCGCGGCAAGTACGGCCGGATGTACGGAGTGTTCGGCATCAAGCACGCGAGCGAGGTAGAAGACCGGCCAGTGCCAGAGGTACCAGGAATACGACACCTTCCCAACGAACACGGTGACCGGATTGGCCAGGAAACCCCGATTGAGCAGGCTCGTCGGAGAGGCGATGATGAGCACGGTACCCACCGTCGGCAGGAGCGCAAGCACGCCGGGAAAGCCGAAGGCCGGTTCGTACGCGACGAAGGCCAAGCCAATCAAGACCGTCCCACCGCAGGCGACGACTCGCTGCACACCGATGCCGAGGCGGCGCTCCGTTGTGATACTCGAAATGGCAAGCAGAGCACCGATACTCAGCTCCCAGAATCGTGTAGGTAGGAGATAGAAAGCGGCCTGGGCGTTCAGCTGAACCAGGACAATGGATGCACCGAACGAGATCGCCGTTACGACCGCGAGCCCGACGAATGGCCGGATCCTGATGACCTTCGTCATGAGGATGGCCAAGAGGGGGAGGAGGATGTAGAACTGCTCTTCCACGCCCAGCGACCACGTATGAAGCAAGGGCTTCATGTCGGCCGCTGGAGCGAAGTAATCGCCGCCGAGGTAGAACAGCACGTTCGACGCCCCCGCGATTGCTGCCACGCTTTCCTTGCCGAGTTCGCGGAGTTCATCGGGCGTGAGCACGAACCAACCGATGACGAAGAATGCGCCGATCAGCGTCAGTAGCGCAGGAAGCAAGCGCCGGAGACGTCGCGCGTAGAACGCCAGATAGCTGAAGCTACCACCAGCAGACTGCCGAAATACCTGAGCGCCAATGAGGTAACCGGAGATGACGAAGAAGACATCAACGCCCATGAAGCCACCCGGTAGACCGCTGAAGCCAGCGTGAAACACGACGACGGCCGTGACGGCAACGGCGCGCAAGCCGTCGATGTCAGCTCGGTATGGGAGGACATCATCAATCTTGATGCCCTCGGTGGCACCGACGGGCGAAGTGTGCGTCTGCAGCATTGGACTGGTCGTTCACCCGGAGGCGTTCGCCGGGAGGAGGTCCTCGCGGCTACGGCGTTCCGTCGCCAAACCCGACGCTCCCAAAATGGCCGATTCGTCCAGCTGCTCCACCTCGGCCACGCTCGCCAACGCCCGGCGGCGAAGGAATCCGGCGATCTCGCACTGGTGATCGTCGACGTGTTCCTTCCGGCTCGATCGCCGCGGCGTCACGACTGGTGAGATGCCCATGTCGAGCAGGTTCATGATCGTGCCGACGCCGGCGTGGGTCAGGACTACGTCCGCACCGCGGCTGGCTTCTGCGAACTCGGTCGAACTCAGCTGCGACACAGTCGTTCCCGGAAGGTCAGTGCGTTTCGTGGCTCCGAGCTGCCACACCGTCCTGTCATCGGCGAGTCCAGTCGACATGACTGCATCGACCATGGCATCGAATCGGTACGGCTGGATCGTCCCCAGCGTGACGAACAGCTTGGGTCGGTCAACCGGGGCCTTGGCCACGGAGGCGAATGAGTCGAAGAGCGAACGACGGTACGTCCACGACCCCTTCGCCCAGTGCTCGTACTGGCAGAACCGGGTGATACCCGGGTCGAGGCCGGCGAGCTTGCCGCTCAGCGACGGCCCGTTCACACGGGACACGCTCTCGTAGTAGAAGGACGGGACACCTTGCAGGCGCGCGGCAGCGAGGCCGACGACCCCGAGAGCTGCACCCGTCGTCACGGCGGCAGAGAACTCCTCGGCCGCCCAGTCGATCTCCTTCCGCATCCGCAGGAAGGCCTTCGCCGACCCCGCCGCATCACGCGGCGCGACGTACGGATGGAAGAGGACCCTCCGGTTTCGCAACACCGACGCACTGTGAAGGGATTCGCAGGTCACCCAGAGCGAGTCGGCGTCCGATCCGATGACCTTCGACCACCGCTCGAGTTCTGCGAGGTGCCCTCCGGTCGACGCGACCAAGAGGTGGCGCCCCGGCGCCGGATCGCCGGCGACGACGCTGCTCCGAGTCTCACGCGTTCGCGCGCGACCAACCATTGACTTCCCCCACCGATAACTGGCCGCGGCTTGTGTCCCCCACCCGCCGCGATTTGCCAGACGAACTGATAGTAGCGCCTGACTCGGACATGCGCATTGCTGAAACTCGAATTCGGGAGCGCCGAGTGCCGCCAGAGGCGCCACGTTGCGCCCTACATTCATCGACGGTCCCGCGCGGCATACCCGCTCGGCGGCTCGTCCGCCCGCCTCCTTCGGGCACAACGCTAAGGGACTGCAAGGGGGCAGGAATCGGGGGAACCCCTAGGAGTTTCCTGGACGTGCGACTTGGGCTACGGGCGGGGAACGTAAATTACCGGCACAACGTGCTTTTTCACTCTTCGATCGGTCGCAGCGCAATGCAAACCACTGCGGCCGCGTTCAGCCGCTGGCAAGCTTGGCGCGCCAGGAGCGACAGTCCGCACGACGAGCCGCGCCATCCACGACCTACTCGCGCTTCAGCGGCAGCGGCAGTGAGCGGCTGCCGCGACCCTCAGAGCACTACCGGACAGACCTTCGGTACGAAGTTTGCTACAACTGGTACAACGCTCGGCACAGATCTTCGCCAGATATTGACGGTCACGACGAGAGTCGCGGGCCCGAGGCGCTCCCCTCGCCCCCACGTACCCTCGACCTCGCCATGAGAACGCTCCGCAGCATCACCACCGTCCTCGGCGTCGTCGCGCTCATCGCGGCCGTAGCGCTGCTCGTCGCGCGGTACGTCCCAGTCGTCAATCACCCGTCGATGATGGTGTCGCTCGCAGCACCGTTGGCGACCGCCGCAGCGCCAATCGCATTGCTGCTCAGCCTCATTGCGCGGCGTCGCGCCCTCACCGCACTCGCGGCGATCACCACCATCACGGCCGCCGCAGTGGCGGCACCGGGCTTCGTGGCGGCCACGGCCCCGCCAGGCACGTCGCTTCGCGTCATGTCGCTCAACATGAAGTACGGCGGCGCGGACGCGCGCGAGGCGGTCGCACTCGCCCGGGACGGCGTCGACGTCCTGACCGTCCAGGAGATGACGCCCGAGGCCGTGACCGCGCTGTCAGCGGCCGGTATCGACGAGCTGCTGCCCCATCGCTACCTCGACCCGCGCCCCGAGGCGAACGGCGTCGGCCTGTGGAGCCGGTACCCGTTGACGGACCAGCAGCCCATTACCGACTTCCGGCTCCCCGCCGTCTCGGCACGGCTCGAGATCCCGGGCGTCGCAACACGACCCGTCGTCGCCTCGGTACACCTCAGCCCGCCGTGGCCGATGCCGGTCGAGGAGTGGCGCCACGACGTGGCCCGCCTGCCGGCGACCCTCACTCGCCTCGCGGACACCGCGCGCGGCAACGCCGTTCTGGTAGCCGGCGACTTCAATTCCACGACGGACATGGCGCAGTTCCGGAACGCTCTGCCGGGTGACTACCACGACGCTGCCAACCAGGCGGGCGAACCGTTCCGCCTGACCTACCCCGCGGACAGTTATCGACCGGTCATCGCGATCGACCACGTCCTGACCCACGGAGCCGTCGCGACCGGCGTCGAGACGGCCCGCATCCCCGGCACCGATCACATGGCGGTGGTCGCCGACGTCACGATCCCGGCGCAGCGCTAGTCGACCGGCACGTCCAGGATGGGTCGCGGATCCTTGGCGCCGGGCCCGTCGAAGTGCCACCACTCACCGGAGTAGACGGTCAGTCCGCCGGCGGCCATCGCCTCACGCAGCGCCGCGCGGTTCTGGATCTGTTCCGGGCTCAACCCGTCCGTCGCCAGCGCCAGACTGCGCGGCGTGAAGTCGTCGAAGTCGGTGCCCATGTCGAGCAGCCATCCGTAGTGGCCGTCGGCGACCGTCACGTCGACCGACCGCCCGGACTCGTGGCTGCGGGCGAACTCCGAGGGGCGCGCAACCCAGTTGGGATTCGGCACCTTCTCGAACATCCGCACCTGCACGTCGTGCGGTCGGTAGCAGTCCCAGAAGACGAGCACGCGGCCCTGCGCCCGCAACCGTTCGGCGGCGACGGCGAGTCCGGGAGCAAGGGATTCGTGGACCAGGCAGCGGGCGCCCGCCGGATAGAGCGCCTCACCGACGAAGTTGTTCGTGGTCGCGTAGCGCAGGTCGATGCGGGCGTCGGGCACCGCCGTACGCACGTCCACCAGCCCCGCCGCCTGGGCGCGGGGAGACACCGGAGGAACGTCGGCAGCGGCCGGGTGAGACGTCATCAGCATCAGGATCGCAGCGGAAAACGCCGCGAGCGTGCACATTCGTCTACGCGACACGGAATGTCGGCGACGGATGTGCACGCTCGCGGTCGAGGAGATCAGGCCTCTTCGGTGAAGTTACGGGTGACCTGCGGGTCGACCGGAATGCCCGGGCCGGTGGTGGTCGAGACGGTGACCTTCTTCAGGTAGCGGCCCTTCGACGACGACGGCTTGGCACGCAGGATCTCGTCCAGTGCGGCACCGTAGTTCTCGGCCAGCGACTTCTCGTCGAACGACGCCTTGCCGATGACGAAGTGCAGGTTGGCCTGCTTGTCGACGCGGAAGTTGATCTTGCCGCCCTTGATGTCGGACACGGCCTTCGCCACGTCCGGGGTGACCGTGCCGGTCTTCGGGTTCGGCATCAGGCCGCGCGGGCCCAGCACGCGCGCGATGCGGCCGACCTTCGCCATCTGGTCCGGCGTCGCGATCGCGGCGTCGAAGTCCAGCCAACCGCCCTGGATGCGCTCGATCAGGTCGTCGCTGCCCACGGCATCCGCGCCGGCCGCCTCGGCGGCCTCGGCCTTGTCACCGACCGCGAACACCACGACGCGGGCGGTCTTGCCGGTCCCGTGCGGCAGATTGACGGTGCCGCGCACCATCTGATCGGCCTTGCGGGGGTCGACACCGAGGCGGATCGCGACCTCGACGGTCGCATCCTGCTTCTTGCTGGACGTCTCCTTCGCCAGGCGCGCGGCCTCGAGCGGCGTGTACAGGTTCTCCCGGTCCACCTTCTCGGCGGCTTCGCGGTATGCCTTGCTGGTCTTGCTCATGTGGTTCTTCCAATCACTTTCGTTGGAGTCGTGGTTCGCGGGCCGGAGCTGGCCCTCCCACGCCTTCGGTGTGTTGACGACCGCCACAGGGGCGGTCGACGAGTCATTCGACCGTGATGCCCATGGACCGAGCAGTGCCCGCGATGATCTTCGCGGCCTGATCGATGTCGTTGGCGTTCAGGTCTTCCTTCTTGGTCTCGGCGATCTCGCGCACCTGGTCCCAGGTCACCTTGGCGACCTTGGTCTTGTGCGGCTCACCGGAACCCTTCTGCACGCCGGCGGCCTTGAGCAGCAGCTTGGCGGCGGGCGGGGTCTTCAGCGCGAAGGTGAACGTGCGGTCCTCGTAGACGGTGATCTCCACGGGGATGACGTTTCCGCGCTGCGACTCCGTCGCGGCGTTGTACGCCTTGCAGAATTCCATGATGTTGACGCCGTGCTGGCCGAGCGCAGGGCCGACCGGCGGGGCGGGGTTGGCCTGCCCGGCCTGGATCTGCAGCTTGATCAGCCCGGCGACCTTCTTCTTCGGGGGCATGGGAGTGGTGTTTCCTTACTTGCGGTTTCGGGGCGCGGGTGGCGCCCGCTCCTACTAGCCGGAGTCCGGCTAAATCTTGGCGACCTGCGTGAAGGTCAGTTCGACCGGCGTCTCGCGACCGAAGATCGACACCAGCACCTTGAGCTTCTGCTGCTCGGCGTTGACCTCGCTGATCGACGCGGGCAGCGTGGCGAACGGACCGTCCATGACGGTGACCGACTCGCCGACCTCGAAGTCGACGAGGATCTCGGGCCGCTCGAACGTGGCCTCCGACGACGCTGCGGACGCGGCGGCAGCAGCGGCCTTGCCGGGCTTCTTCGCCGCGGCAGGCGGCAGCAGGAACTTCACCACGTCGTCGAGCGACAGCGGGGACGGGCGCGACGTCGCGCCGACGAAGCCCGTCACGCCGGGCGTGTTCCGCACGGCGCCCCACGACTCGTCGTTCAGTTCCATGCGGACCAGGATGTAGCCCGGCAGCACCTTGCGATTGACCTGCTTGCGCTGGCCGTTCTTGATCTCGGTGACCTCTTCGGTGGGCACCTCGACCTGGAAGATGTAGTCGCCGACGTCCAGGTTCTGCACGCGGGTCTCGAGGTTCGCCTTCACCTTGTTCTCGTAACCGGCGTACGAGTGGATGACGTACCAGTCACCGGGCCGACGTCGCAGGTCCTTCTTGAGCGCGACGGCGGGGTCCTCGTCCTCGGGCTCCTCGGCCGGGGCATCCGCGGCATCCGTCTCCTCGACCGCAGCGGCGACGTCCTCGACGTCGGCAGCGGGTTCGACGGCGTCGGCGGTGGGCTGCTCGAGCTGCTCCGCCGCCGTGCTGGCGACGACCGTCGTCGGATCGGCCGACTCGACGCGCGCGTCGGAGATCTCCTGCGGCGACTGGTCGACGCCGTAACCCGTCGGCGTCCCGTCGTCGAAACTCGTCACATCAATCCTCTCAGTGCAGCTCGTCAGTAGTGCCGGTCAGCCGAACACCAGGGTGATGAGCTTGGCGAAGCCATAGTCGACTCCACCGATCAGCGCCACCATGAATGCCAGGAACACCAGCACCACGGTCGTGTAGCTGACCATCTGCTTGCGGTTGGGCCAGATCACCTTGCGCAGCTCGGCGACGACCTGCTTCAAGTAGTTGAAGACGAAGGCGAAGGGGTTGCGGCTCGGGCCGTCCTTCTTGGCGGTCTTGGGCTTCTTGCCGTCGCCGTTCTTGACCACCTCGGCGTCGGTGGCGACGGCCGTCGCGGTCGTCCCCTCACGCCGCGTCCGCTTGCCCGTCGGCCGCTGCGGCTTGGTCACCACGGCGGCGTCGCCGCCGGTGTCACCGTGTCCGTTGTCGGAGCCGTCGCCTGCGGAGCCGGCACCGTCGCGCTCGTCGCTCACCGCATGCCTTTCGTCTGGTTCGTCGTGCGGTCACTTTCCAGTGTCCACACTTGTCGAGTATTCAGTTGAGCAGGGGCGACAGGACTTGAACCTGCAACCTGCGGTTTTGGAGACCGCTGCTCTGCCAATTGAGCTACGCCCCTTCGGGGACGACACGGCGGGCAATCCTGCCAGGTCACCCCAGGGGCTCACATGATTCGCGCGCTCTCCGAGCGGTCGATACGCAACCGACGGACAGCGCGCTGAATCGGGGTGAACCCCGAGGACCGAGTGTACATCGGCCCACGTGAGACTTACTAATCCGTCGCGTGGCCCGTCGACACCTCGACGCCGTCGATCTCCTCGTCGTCGTGCTTGACCGGTTTGCGCACGACCTGGCCCGTTTCCGGGTCCCATCCGGCGGAGATCGAGTTGTCGCCCTCGTGGCCCATCAGCGTGGTGAAGGCTTCCATGACCACCTCGCCATTGGCGTCGGTGCAGACGTTGCGCGTGGTCACGATGTCGGCGCCGAACCGCTCGTCGACCGACTCGATGTGCATGGTGCCGTTGAGCGCATCGCCGACCTTGATCGGGCGGTGGAACAGGAACTTCTGATCCACCTGCACGATCTGCATGGTCTCGAAGCCCACGTCGACGTGTTGGAAGAAGTGGTTCTGGATCATGACCGCGAAGATCGCTGCGAAGGTGAGCGGCGCGATCAAGGCGTCGTGGCCGAGTTCGGCGGCCGCGTCCTCGTCGATCGAGCCCGGATGCGCGGACTTCACGGCCTTTGCGTACTGCCGCACCTGCTCGCGTCCCACGACGAACGCGTCGGGGTACTTCCAGACCATCCCGCGGATGTCGGTCTTCAGTGCCATGGTTACGCCAACTTCGCCGTGGCGACGGCGCGGCCGAAGATCTTCTTCCCCCCGGTCGTGGCGGACAGCGCGATGACGACCGACTTGTCCTCGGGATTGACCGACTTCACGCGACCGGAGAACACGATCTCCGCACCGATGCCGTCATTGGGGACGGGGACGACCGCGGTGAAGCGGACGTTGTACTCCGTCACCGCCGCGGGATCGCCGACCCAGGACGTCACGTAGCCACCGCCGAGGCCCATGGTCAGCATGCCGTGCGCGATTGCGGTGTCGAGGCCGACCTGCTTGGCGATGTCGTCGTCCCAGTGGATGGGGTTGAGGTCGCCGGAGACGCCGGCGTAGTTGACCAGGTCGCCGCGCGTCAGCGGAATGGTCTTCTCGGGGAGCTGATCCCCTACCTTCACGGTGTCGAACTCACGCAGTGCCATCGTCGAAACCCTCGTCTCCCATTTCACCCGTTCGACCCGCCAGGGTCGTATAACTCTCCTGCACGACGTCACCGGCCTGATTGGTGACGACGTTCTTGGTCACGATGAGGTCGGTGCCGTGCGCTTGCCGAACGGAATCGACGTACACGTCGCAGTACAACTTGTCCCCGGCGAAGATGGGCCGGACGAACTTGAGCGACTGGTCGACCTGGACGATCTTGGCGTCCTTGATGCCGATGTTGGCGTGCTCGAAGAACGCCGTCTGCGCCATGTAGCCGAAGATCGAGATGAACGTCAGCGGCGCGGGGATCGAGCCGTGCCCCAGCGCGCCCGCCACGTCGTTGTCCTGGAAGACCGCATCGTCGTTCTTGACGGCGATCGCGTACTCGCGGATCTTCTCGCGGCCGACCTCATAGTGGTCGGGGTAGCGGAAGTGCTTTCCGACGATGTTCGACGACAGAGCCACAGCTAGCGAACCTAACCTTTCACCCCCGGGCCGTGCCCACGGGGTGACGCGTCAGCGCGATTCCTTGTGCGGCTGGTGGTGTCCGCAGTTCGGGCAGAACTTCTTGATCTCGAGGCGATCGGGATCGTTGCGCCGGTTCTTCTTGGTGATGTAGTTGCGGTGCTTGCACACCTCGCAGGCCAAGGTGATCTTGGGCCGTACGTCAGTACTCGAGGCCACGTTGGTCGTCCTTCGTTGAAGATCGCTGTTGGGAGTAGCGGTGGGGGGGCTCGATCCCCCGACCTCACGATTATGAGTCGTGCGCTCTAACCAGCTGAGCTACACCGCCCCGGGATCCGGGTAGCGCGCCACCCGTCCACCGAGCCCCCTAACGGAATCGAACCGTTGACCTTTTCCTTACCATGGAAACGCTCTGCCGACTGAGCTAAGGGGGCCGTGCCCCGGCCTCGGACGACGTCCGCTGCATGGGCATTGAAGAGGGTACAGTCTCGGCGTTTCACGCGCCAAACCGCTGCTCAGTAGCGCTGGTGAGGGGCACTTCGCGATCATCGGCGACCGCCGCGCCGCCACGGCCGACGCCCACCATAGGGTGAGCACATGGGCTCCTCCGACGCCGATGACCGCCTCTACTTCCGGCAGCTGCTGTCCGGCCGGGACTACGCCGCCGGCGATCCGATCGCGCAGCAGATGCGCAACTTCTCCTACCTCATCGGCGACCGGCAGACCGGCGACACCCTGGTGGTCGACCCGGCATACGCCGCGGGCGACCTCGCCGACATCGCCGAGTCCGACGGGATGCGTCTGGCCGGCGTCCTCGTCACCCATCACCATCCCGATCACGTCGGCGGCTCGATGATGGGCTTCGAGCTGAAGGGGCTCGCCGAACTGCTCGAGCGGACGAGCCTGCCGGTCCACGTCAACGCCCACGAGGCGGACTGGGTCTCCCGCATCACCGGCATCGCGCCGTCCGAACTCACCGAGCACCAGCACGGCGACCGCGTCGCCGTCGGTGGCGTCGAGATCGAACTGCTGCACACGCCGGGCCACACCCCGGGCAGCCAGTGCTTCCTCCTCGACGGCCGCCTCATCGCCGGGGACACGCTGTTCCTCGAGGGCTGCGGGCGTACCGACTTCCCCGGCGGCAACGTCGACGACATGTTCCGCAGCCTGCAGGCGCTCGCCACGTTGCCCGGCGATCCGACGGTGTTCCCGGGCCACTGGTACTCGGCCGAACCCAGTGCTCCACTGTCCGATGTGCGGCAGACGAACTACGTCTACCGGGCCAGCAGCCTGGAACAGTGGCGCGCGGTCATGGGCGGTTGACGGGCCGTCACACGGGTGTGGAAATAGCGCATCGGCGCAGGCCCTGCGCTATCGTCCCCATTCGCAGCGCCCTCTCAGGCGCATGACAGGGAGGACCCTGCGATGACCGCACCGCCGACGCCCGCCGGCTGGTATCCGGACCCCGAGGCCTTGGGCATGCTGCGCTACTGGGACGGCGCGGCGTGGACGCATCATCGCTCGCAGGCCATCCCTCCCGCCGGCGAACGAGCCACGGCCGCCGCACCTCTCACCGACCCCACGGCCGGCGCGCCGCACGAGGATCCCGCGTCCGACCGAAGCGATGCGCCGACGTCGGCGCCACCGCCGGAGCCCAGCCCGTTCGAGCCGCCCACCTTCGAGACCTTCGAAACACCGTCGTTCGAGGCGATTTCGTCCGGTGCGTTGACGACGCCGGACGCACCCGCGGTCGACGCCCCGACAGAGACGACGCCCGACCATCCCGTGGGAGCGGAGCAGCCGACCGGTCCGGACGACGACGCGAACGCTGGTCCCGCATCGGAGCAGCCGACGACGGTCGTGCCGACGTTCACCGCGCCGCCGCCTCCTGCCGCATGGAACGCTCCTCCGGACGACTCGGGGCACGCGCACAGCTTCGGTCCGGCGGCTCCGTCCTCCTTCGGTGCACCCGAGGGCTTTCCGCCATCGCAGAATCCGGGTAAACGCCGGCTCGTCATCGGCTACCTCGGCAGCGTCGCCGCCCTGCTGGTGATCCTCATCGGATTGCTGGTGTACGCGTTCGCCATTCGCGACACGTCGACGACCGACATCGCATCCGTGGAGCCGTCGACCTTCGAGACCGCCGAGCCGTCATCGCCGGAACCCACGACCGGCACTGCCGCGCCGGCCGACACCGCACCCGTCGACGGCCAAGTCACCGAAGGGCCCTTCACGTTCGCCATCTCGGGGACCGAGACCGGTCCGACCATCACGTCGGTCGAGGACGACTCCGTCCAGAAGACCGCGACGGGTGAGTTCGTCGTCGTCTACGTCATGGTCGGCAACAACGGACCGGACGCGCAGGACTTCCTGTCCACGCTGCAGGTGCTCAAGGCCGGCGACACGACGTTCGTGCCCGATGACGAGGCGTCCTTCTACATGGGCGGCGGCGTCGTCACCATCGAGCCGGGCGAGGTGGTCGAGACCGCCGTCGCCTTCGATGTCCCCGTCGGCACCGTCCCGACGTCGATCGAGGTTCACGGCATCCCGGGCGGGGCAGGCGCCGAGCTGCCGTTGCAGTGATGACGCGTCGCCACCGCGTGGCGATGTGCCACCCTTCGTCGCACCACAAAGGACGCGTCAATCCTTCGCTGTGACAGCAGCTATGGAAATCCGAGTACGGCCCTTTGCGGTAACTGACACCGCGCCCCACCGTGCATTCGCACTGATTGACACCGTGATGGAGGTCTGCGATGCTGTCGCCAACATTCCACGGGGGGCTGGGGGAAGCCAAATGGAAAGAATTGCTGTCGCTGCGCGTGCCGGTGTCGCCGCAGGCGTCGTGGCCCTGGCGAGCGGGCTGATCTCGGCGGCTCCGGCGCAGGCTGAACCGGCCGCACCGGCGTCGACGGGGTCGCTCGGCACCGCCGCCCTGGTCGACGGAACCTCGCCATGGTGGCTCGGACGGTCGAATTCCGTGGGAGCGCCGACGCTTTCGGCGGCATCGACCGCCGCGGCGCCCGCCCAACCGAACCTCTTCTGGCTGGGCGCGCCGAATCCCACGCCGCCGGACCGAACCACCCTGTTCAGCGTCAACCCGGTCGGGCTTCTGCCCGGAGCCGTGCAGCCGCTGTTCGGGTGGTTCACCGCACTGAATCTCGAGGCCTGCGTGGCGGGACTCGGCGTGAAGGTCGGACCGTACGGCACCGTCTCGGCCAGCGTCGCGCGAAGCTGCTGACGCACGTCCCGCCACCGGTCTGGGACCAAGGTGCGGCCCTCAATGCGCACGTGGCTGCTGATCGCCCTCGGCGTCGTCGGCGCCGTCGGCGCGGTGACCGCCTGGCTGGGATATGAGGCAACGCAGGCGAAGTCGCAGCTCGAGTACGCCCGAGCCGAAGCATTACAGGCCAAGGACGCCCTCGCCCGCGCTGACGCCGACGAGGCATCGCGCCGCATCAATGCGGCTCTCGAACACGCCGTCGCCGCGCGCGAAGCGACGCACAGTCTGCCGTGGAGCGCCGGGGCCTCGGTGCCGTGGGTCGGTCGCCCACTGCTCGCCACCCAGCAGATCTCCGACGTCGTCGTCCACCTGGTGCGCGACGTCCTTCGGCCGGCCGTCGACACGTCGGTAGCCATCTCACCGGAGCGTTTCCTCGGCGCCGACGGCAGAATCGACCTCCCACTGCTCGAGCAGGCGGCACCAGCACTGGCCGACGTGGCCCGCGAGGCACGCACCGCCGACATGGCGGCCCGGGACGTCGTCGACCCCGCCTACCTGGCTCCGGTACGCGACGCCCGCGCGGCCCTTCGGACCCAAACGTCGGAACTCGCCTCGCTTCTCGAGCGCGCTGCCGTGGCAGCCCGCCTCCTGCCACCCATGTTGGGCGCCGACGGGCCACGCACGTACTTCCTCGGATTCCAGACCAACGCCGAGGCGCGCGGCACCGGAGGACTCCTCGGCGGCTTCGGCATCCTGCGCGTCGCCGACGGTCGAGCATCGGTCGACACGTTGGGTCGCAACACCGAACTGAACCGGCCGTTCGCGCCGATCGACCTCGGACCGGAATTCACCGCACAGTACGGCTACGTCAATCCCACGGTCGACGTGCGCAACAGCAACCTCAGCCCGCACTTCCCCTACGCCGCGCGCATCTGGCAGTCGATGTGGGAGCAGCAGTCCGGTGAGCGGGTCGACGGTGTCATCGCCCTCGACCCGGTCGCGCTGAGCGACGTCCTCGCCGTCACCGGCCCGGTGACGATGCCCGACGGCGAGACCGTCACGGCGGACAACGTCGTCGAGTTGACCGAATCGACCGCCTACCTTCGCTTCGCCGACGACAACGACGCCCGCAAGCAGTACCTGCAGGACATCGCCGGCGAGGTGGTGACGAAGGTGACGAGCTTCGCGGGCTCCCACCGTGCGCTGCTCGACGCGCTGGCCAAGGCCGCCGCAGAGCAACGCATCTCGGTGTGGAGTGACCATCCCGACGAACAAGCGGTCATCGAGGACACCGTGTTGGCACACGTGGTGCCCGACGATCCCGGCCCGTACGCGCAGGTGCTCGTCAACAACCTCGGTGGCAACAAGCTCGACTACTACCTCACCCGGCAGATCGTCTACAGCGCCGCCGGCTGCGACGCCGACAGTCGCAGCTCCACCGTCACCGTGCGGCTGCGCAACGATGCGCCCTCCGGCGCACTGCCGGGCTACGTGGCAGGCTCCTTCGGCCTCGCCGACGGACCCGTGCGCGACGTCCCCGAGGGCACCAACGTCGCCTCGGTCAGCCTGGTCGCCACCCAGGGAGCCGAGCTGACCGCCGCCTACGTCGACGGTCGCCGCGTCGCCGTGTTCACCGGGATGGAACGCGGACACCCGGTGTTCGACGCGCAGCTGCGCATCGAACGCGGCGCGACCATCGAGGTGACCTTCGAACTGACCGAGCTGACCGCTCCCGGCGCCGCACGGGTTCCCGTGCAACCGCTGCGCGACTCGCCGACACCGACGGTCACGGTGCCGGCGTGCGGATGAGGACCGCGACGTAGCCCTGCAGCGCGCCCCCGCCGCAGGGCTACGTCGCACTCCTGGTAGCCGTCAGCAAACTTTTCGTCGCACATGACGGAGGTGCCGGCGACGCAGTAGTGTCCTCCCCGACGCACGGGCACACCGAACGCAGTGGGGATCGAGATGACATCGGAGTGGGACCGAGTGACGAGCCTCGGCGCACAGACCTGGTTGGCGATCGCGGTGTGGACGGCCGTGGCCGTGGGCATCGCCATCGCCGTCGCCACCCATCGGCAGATGTCGAAGAATCGGCAGTCAGGGCCGACCAGGTACGGCCCGAGGTGGCGATGTACATGGAGCCGCATCCCTCGGACTGGCACGTCATCGAACTGGTCGTGCGCAACTACGGGCAGACCGCCGCCCACGACGTTCGCTTCGAGTTCACCCACCCGCCGACCGTGGCGGTGTACGAGGACAACCCGTACGACGGGCCACCCGAGGTCGTCGAGTTGGAGCTACCCAGCGAATTGCCCCACCTCGCTCCCGGCCAGGAATGGCGAACGGTGTGGGACTCGGCGATCAGCCGGGAGGAACTCGGTGGGTCGATCCGCTCGCGCTTCGACGGGACAGTGCGATACACGGATACGCCCCGACCGGCCGACGGCCGCAACACCCGGGCGTGGAGGCGGCGCCGGTCCTTCGAGTCGAAGGTCAGCCTCGACTGGGGCGCCCTGCAGCCGGTGCAGCGCCTCGACCTGCTGACGACGCACGACCTCGCCAAGCGCGAGAAGCAGAAGCTCGAACTGCTGCGCACCGTGCTCACCTACTTCCACTACGCGTCGAAGGAGACGCAGCCCGAGGTGTTCCGGCAGGAGATCGAACGCATGAAGGGCGCCGTCGCCGAAACGCAGGACCGTTGGCGCACACGGCAACTCGACCAGACGACCGAACTCGACCTCCCCTGGCTGCGCGACGACCCGGCGGGCAGGCACCGGGTCGGGACCCGCTGACACCGGAGCCGCAGTCCGGCCTCAGTACCATCGGCTCGAACCGCCGCACCGAGGGAGAGCCGATGAGCAGTCCAGTCACCTACGAGCTGACCGAGAACGTCGCGACGATCACGCTGGACGACGGCAAGGTCAACGTTCTGTCGCCGGCCACCCAGCAGCACCTCAACGAGGCGTTGGACCGGGCCGAGGCCGCGGCGGGTGCCGGCGAGGTGAAGGCCATCGTGCTGGCAGGCAACTCGCGGGTCCTCAGCGCCGGATTCGACCTGTCGGTGTTCAGCTCCGGTGACGCCGCGGCCGCGCTGGGGATGCTGGCCGGCGGCTTCGAACTCTCGATCCGACTCCTGACCTTCCCCGTGCCGGTGATCATCGCGGCCACCGGTCCGGCCATCGCGATGGGATCGTTCCTCCTGCTGAGCGGCGACCACCGGGTCGGCTCCCCCAGCTCGCGGTGCCAGGCCAACGAGGTGGCGATCGGCATGGTGCTGCCCATCTCCGCCATCGAGATCATGCGGCTGCGCCTCACCCGCGCCGCCTTCCAGCGCGCCATCTCCCTGGCCGCCGTGTTCTCCGGTGACGCCGCGGTGTCGGCCGGCTGGCTCGACGAGATCGTCGCAGACGGCAACGTGTTGGCACGCGCCCACGAGGTCGCCGCGGACGTTGCCGCCACCGTGCACGCCAAGGCGCACGTCGCCTCCAAGCTCAAGGCCCGCGACGACGCCCTGCGCGCCATCCGCGCCGGCATCGACGGCCTGCCGGCGGAGTTCGCCGCGACCGCGGGTTAGCTCTTGGGTCGCCCCTGGGCTCCGTCGACCAGGTCCTCGATGGCGTCGAGGACGCGCGCCAGTTCCCGGACGAGCCACGTGTCGGTGCGCTCGCGGTAGACCGCGAGCAGGGAGCGGTAGTACCAGAGGTGCTCGCGCGGATCCCCTTCGCTGAACCGGTCCCACAGCACCGGACCCACCTCGCGCAGGTCGCGCAGGATGGCCCGCGCGTTGTCGAGCTTGTCCGCCAGCGAGACCAGGATCGTTCCGTCCGAGGCTCCGCCGAGGTGGTCGACGTAGTCCTGTTTGCGCTGTTTCCACGGCGGCTTCGGGACGACGTCGGTGTCGCTGCACTCGTCGACGATCGTCGCCACGTCCTCGCCGAACCGCTCGCGGATCGTCCCCAGGACCGGTGCCCCGCCCTGGTCCTCGACCGCGTCGTGCAGCAACCCGGCGATCGCCTGCGTCTCGGTGCCCCCACCCTCGATCACCAGGCCCGCCACCGACAGCAGGTGCCCGAGGTAGGGGACCTCACTGCTCTTGCGGGTCTGGGTCCGGTGCAGCTCCGAGGCGTAGCGCAACGCCTCGTCGAACCGCGTGGTGAGCTTTGGCTGGTCGACGTCCGTCGGCATGTGTCCCCCTCGTCTACGTCCGATGCACACCCTCACTGTGGCAGGAGGGTCCGACACCGCACGCCGGCGAAAGCGGTGCCCGTCGCCTGCGGCGCGGCATAGGGTGGGGTCGATGGGTCTTCACCTCCACCGCGCGGACCGGACCGACGTCCTCGCCTCGGGACTGGCCGAACTCCTGGCCACCCCGCCGTCCGATCCGTTCGCAATGGACCTCGTGCTGGTGCCCGCCAAGGGCGTCGAACGCTGGTTGTCGCAACGTCTGTCGCACGTGCTGGGACGCGGATCGGCCGCCGACGGCGTCTGCGCCGGCGTCGAGTTCCGCAACCCGCACTCGCTCATCGCCGAACTGACGGGCACGGCCGACGACGATCCGTGGGCGCCCGATGCGCTGGTGTGGCCGCTGCTCGACGTCATCGATCGCAGCCTCGACGAACCGTGGTGCCGGGCGCTGGCGCTGCACCTCGGACACTTCGAGCCGGGCGACGCCGAACGCGAGTTGCGGCTGGGCCGGCGGTACGCGGTCGCCCGCCGCGTGGCCGGGTTGTTCGCGTCCTACGCCCGCCAGCGGCCCGCGCTGCTCGCCGGGTGGCTCGACGGCGACAGCGGCTCGCTCCCGCCCGACCTCACGTGGCAGCCGCCGCTGTGGCGCGCCGTGGTCGACCGCGTCCCCGCCGCTCCACCGCACGTGCGCCACGCCGAAACCGTTGCACGACTGCACGAATCGGCGATCGATCTGCCGCAGCGGCTCTCGCTGTTCGGACACACCCGGCTACCGGTCACCGAGATCGAGCTGCTGACCGCGCTGGGGGTGCACCACGACCTGCACCTGTGGCTGCCGCACGCGAGCGATGCGCTGTGGCAGACGCTTCGGGGACGCCGCGGACCGGTGCCGCGCCGCGACGACGACAGCCACCGCAGCGTGGGCCATCCGCTGCTGGCGACGCTCGGTCGGGACCTTCGCGAGTTGCAGCGCAGCCTGCCGTCCGGCGCCGGCACCGACGAGCACCTTCCCGAATCACCGCGGCCGGCGACGATGCTTGGGTGGTTGCAGTCCGACATCACCGCCAACGCGGTTCGGCCGCACGGCCGCTCGCACGACCCGGGCGACCGTTCGGTGCAGGTGCACGCCTGCCACGGACAGGCGCGGCAGGTGGACGTGCTGCGCGAGGTCCTGCTCGGGCTGCTCGCCGACGACCCCACCCTGCAGCCACGCGACATCCTCGTCATGTGCCCCGACATCGACGCCTACGCGCCGCTCATCAACGCCGACTTCGGGCTCGGCGACGTGCTGCCCGGCGTCCATCCGGCACACAAGCTGCGGATGCGGCTGGCGGATCGCGCACTCGTTCAGACCAACCCGCTGCTCGGCGTCGCCACGCAGCTGCTCGCCCTGGCCGGGAGCCGGGCCACTGCGAGCGAGGTCCTCAACCTCGCGCAGTCCGCGCCGGTCCGCGCGCGCTTCGCGTTCTCCGACGACGATCTCGAGGACATCACCCGGTGGGTGCGCCAGGCGAATGTCCGGTGGGGCTTCGACCAGGACCACCGGCGTCCCTACGGCGTCGACTTCGTGCACAACACCTGGCAGTTCGGCGTCGACCGCGTCCTGCTGGGCGTGGCGATGTCCGACGACGCCCACGCCTGGATAGATGCGACGCTTCCCCTCGACGACGTCAGCAGCAACCGCGTCGAATTGGCCGGGCAATTCGCCGAATACGTCGACCGCGTCCAACGGACCGTCACGGCACTGTCCACGAAGCAGCCGTTGCGCGCCTGGCTCGCCGCGCTCACCGACGGCATCACCCGGCTGACGCGCACCGCGGACGCCGACCAGTGGCAGTTCAGCCAGATGGAGCGCGAATTCGCCGACGTCCTCGCCGCCGCCGGCGACCACGCCGACACCCCGCTGCGGCTTCCGGACGTCAAGGCGCTCCTCGAACGCCGCCTCGGCGGCCGCCCCACCCGGGCCAACTTCCGCACCGGCACGCTGACCGTGTGCACCATGGTGCCGATGCGGTCGGTCCCGCATCGCGTGGTGTGCCTCGTCGGTCTCGACGACGGCGTGTTCCCGCGCCGCGGCATCGTCGACGGCGACGACGTCCTGGCTCGCGCGCCGATGACCGGCGAACGGGACAGCCGATCCGAGGACCGGCAGCTGCTGCTCGACGCCATCGGTGCGGCCACCGAGAAGCTCGTCATCACCTACACCGGCGCCGACGCCGGATCCGGACACGAACGCCCACCCGCGGTGCCGCTCGCCGAACTGCTCGACGCGGTGTACCGCACCACCGAAACGCCGGCCAAGATCGTCGCCAAGCGCATCGTGGTCCGGCATCCGCTGCAGCCGTTCGACATTCGCAACGTCGTCCGCGGCGAGCTGGTGCCCGGCGAGCCGTTCAGCTTCGATCCGACGGTACTCCGCGCCGCGCGGGTCAGCACCCGCGAACGTTCGACCCAGCCGCCCTTCATCGCGGGACCGCTGCCGGAACGCCCCCGCACCGACGTCGCGCTCGCCGACCTGGTCGCCTTCTACCGCGATCCGGTCAAGGGCTTCTTCCGCGAGATGGAGTACACGCTCCCCTGGGACGTCGACGGCGTCGACGACGAGATGCCGGTCGACCTCGACGCGCTCGAGGAGTGGACCGTCGGCGACCGCATGCTCGCCGACATGCTGCGCGGCATGGCACCCGACGACGCGCGTGCCGCCGAATGGCGCCGCGGCACGCTGCCGCCGGGCAAGCTCGGCTGGCGCAAGGCGGCCGAACTGCGCGACCAGGCCCACCTGCTCGCCGAGGCCGCCCGGCGGCATCGCTCGGTCACGGCGCGCGCGATCGACGTCGACGTGGACCTCGGTGACCGGCGTCGGCTCACCGGCACGGTGTCGCCCGTCTTCGGTGAGCGCCTGGTGTCGGTCACCTATTCGAAACTGGGCGGCAAGCACCTGCTCGAGTCGTGGATCCCGTTGCTGGCGCTCCACGCTCGCGATCCGGGCCGGGACTGGGCGGCGGTGTGCATCGGCCGCCCGCCCAAGGGGTCGACGCCACGGGCGCAGGCGCTCGGCCAGCCCGAGGTGCCCGCCGTCGACGTACTGCGCGACCTGGTGGCGATGTACGACGTCGGACGTCGCGAACCGTTGCCGCTGCCGGTGAAGACCTCGTACGCCTGGGCCCAGGCCCGCCATACCGGCGACGATCCCGAACGTGCCGCGTCCTACCGCTGGCGCTCGAGCCGGTTCCCGGGCGAGGACGCCGAACCCGCACACGTGCGGGCCTGGGGCAAGGACGCCTGGCTGCGCGACCTCATGCAGCCACTGCGCCCCGGAGAGCAGGTCGACGGCGAGAACAACCGCCTCGGCGCCTTCGCCGCCCGGCTGTGGCTGCCCCTGCTACGCGCCGAACGGAGTGACCTGTGAACCGCTTCGACCTGCTCGGCCCGCTTCCGACACCCCGCAGCACGACGGTGCTGGAGGCCAGCGCCGGCACCGGCAAGACGTTCGCCCTGGCGAACCTCGTCACCCGGTACGTCGCCGAAGGCGTCGCGACGCTCGACCAGATGCTGCTGATCACCTTCGGCCGCGCGGCGAGCCAGGAGTTGCGCGAGCGGGTCCGACGCCAGATCACCGACGCCGCAGCCGCATTCGACGATCCGTCGCTCGTCGACGGCAACGAGGTGGTGGCTGCGCTGGTCGCCGGCACGGACGCCGAACGCGAGGACCGCCAACGCAACCTGCGTGACGCGATGGCCGGCTTCGACGCGGCCACCATCGCGACCACGCACCAGTTCTGTCAACTCGTGCTGTCGTCCCTCGGCGTCGCCGGCGACTCCGACGGTGGCGTCACCCTCGTCGAGAGCCTCACCGATCTGGTCACCGAGGTGGTCGACGACCTGTACCTCAAGCACTTCGGCCAGCAGGCCGACGACCCGGCGCTCGCCTACGCCGACGCGCTGCGCCTCGCCCGCGAGGTCATCGGCAATCCGGCGACCGAGCTGCGCCCCGTCGCTCCGGACCCGGATTCGCACGCGGCCGTGTGCATCTCGTTCGCAAAGGCCGTGCTGGCGGAGGTCGAGACGCGCAAGCGTCGCATGGGCATCCTCGGCTACGACGACCTGCTGACGCGGCTGGCCGATGCACTCGCCGCGGAGGACTCCCCCGCCCGCACCCGGATGCATCAGCGGTGGCCCATCGTGATGGTCGACGAATTCCAGGACACCGACCTGGTGCAGTGGCAGGTGATCGACCGCGCGTTCAGCGACCGGTCGACCGTGGTGCTCATCGGTGATCCGAAGCAGGCGATCTACGCGTTCCGCGGTGGCGACATCGTCACCTACCTCGCAGCCGCCGAGACGGCGGGTGACCGCCGGACGTTGGGCACCAACTGGCGGAGCGACGGCGCCCTCGTCGAGCGCCTGCAGGCGGTGCTGCGCGGCGCCCGGCTCGGTGACCCGCGCATCGAGGTGCTCGACGTCGACGCCGCGCATGCCGGTACCCGCCTGGCCGGGGCGCCACGGCCCGATCCGTTCCGCCTCCGCGTCGTGTCGCGGAGCACCTTCGGGCGCCGCGGCACCCAGACGGTGCCCATCTCGGACATCCGCCGGCACATCGGCACCGACCTCGCCAACGACATCGGCGCGCTGCTCGCCAGTGGCGCGACGTTCGATGGCACGCGCATCCAGGCACGCGACGTGGCTGTCATCGTCGAACGGCACACCGACGCCCGCACCTGCCAACAGGCGCTGACGGCGGCGGGCATTCCGTGCGTCTACACCGGTGACTCCGACATCTTCTCCTCCGAGGCGGCCGGCGACTGGCTGGCCCTGCTCGAGGCGTTCGACCAGCCGCACCGCGCGGGGGTGGTGCGCGCGGCCGCCGCCACCATGTTCTTCGGGGAGACCGCCGAGACGCTGGTGGCCGGCGGCGACGTGCTGACCGACCGGATCGCCGAGACGCTGCGCGAGTGGGCCGGGCATGCCCGCGAACGCGGTGTGGCCGCCATCTACGAGGCTGCGCAGCTGCGCGGCATGGCCGATCGCGTGCTGTCGTGGCGGGACGGCGAGCGGCACATGACCGATCTCTCGCACATGACTCAGCTGCTGCAGGACGTCGCGCATCGGGAACGGTATTCGCTGCCCGCACTGCGGGACTGGCTCCGCGCCGAGCGGGACGAGCGCGGCGACGGCCGCACCGAACGCAATCGCCGCCTCGACAGCGACGCCGCCGCCGTGCAGATCATGACCGTGTGGGTCAGCAAGGGACTGCAGTACCCCGTGGTCTATCTGCCGTTCGCGTTCAATCGCAACGTCCGCGACCCCGACATCGTCCTGTACCACGACGATGACGCGCGGTGCCTGCACGTCGGCGGGCCGGACAGTCCCGACTACCGCGCCGTCGCCGCGCAGGGCCGCGCCGAACAGGCCGGTGACGACAGCAGACTCACCTACGTCGCACTCACCCGCGCCCAGGCCCAGGTCGTCGCGTGGTGGGCGCCCTCCTGGGACGAGCCGAATGGTGGGCTGTCACGGCTGCTGCGCGGCCGCCGGCCCGGCGAGAGCACCGTGCCCGACGTCTGCGTGCCGAGCAAGGTCACCGACGACGCGGCGCGGGAACGCCTTCGGGAGTGGGCCGCTGCGGGCGGTCCCGTCCTCGAGGACTCCGTGCTGACCCCGCCCCCGGTGGTGCCGCTGACGCCGCCGCCCACCGACCTCGACGCCCGGCACTTCCACCGGACGATCGACACCGCGTGGCGGCGCACGTCGTACTCCGGGCTCATCCGCGTCACCGAGACCAGCACCGTCAGCAGCGAAGCCGAGGCGCCCGAACTCGACGACGAGGTGGCCGAGATCCCGATCCTCGGTCCATCCGTGGGGGGCGACGTGCCCTCGCCCATGGCCGACCTGCCGACCGGTGCCGCGTTCGGCACGCTGGTGCACGCCGTCCTCGAGAACGCCGACCCACGCGCCGGCGACCTCACCGCCGAGCTGGCAGCCCGCATCGACGAGCAACTGGCGTGGTGGCCCGTCGACGTCCCGGTCGCGGACCTGGCCGGCGCGCTGGTGCCGATGCACGACAGCCCGCTCGGGCCGCTGGCCGACGGACTCACGTTGCGCGACATCGCGCTTCGCGATCGGCTGCGCGAGTTGGACTTCGAGTTCCCGCTCGCCGGGGGCGATCTGCGCGCCGACGCTCCCGAAGTGCGGTTGCGCGACGTCGGTGTGCTGCTGCGCGACCACCTACCGCCGTCGGACCCGTTGGCGTCGTACACGCTACGACTGCTCGGCGAACCGCTCGGCAGCCAGTCGCTGCGCGGTTACCTCAGCGGCCAGATCGACGCGGTACTGCGCATCCCGGACGGGGACGGCCACCGCTACGTGGTGGTCGACTACAAGACCAACTGGCTCGGCGACGGCGACGCGCCGTTGACGGCGGACGACTACGACCGTCCGCGGATGACCGAGGCGATGCTGCACTCGGACTACCCGTTGCAGGCGCTGCTGTACAGCGTCGTGCTGCACCGCTTCCTGAGGTGGCGGCAACCGGGATACGAGCCCGGCCGCCACCTCGGCGGCATCCTGTACCTGTTCGTCCGCGGCATGTGCGGGCCCACCACGCCCGTCGTCGACGGTCATCCCGCCGGGGTCTTCGACTGGCAGCCGCCGGCGGCGATGATCGTGGCGCTGTCCGATCTGCTCGACGCCGGGAGGGCTGCGGCATGACCTCGACCGTCGACGAGGCCGACTGGCGACGGGCGGTCAGCGCGTGCGGTCTGCTGGCCGCGTTCAACGCCGCCGGCGTGCTCGACGCATCGGACGTCCTGGTGGCGCAACGACTGTGTGCGCTCGGCGGCGAGGACGACGAGCGGGTCGCGCTGGCGGTCGCCTTCACCGTGCGAGGGCTGCGCGGCGGCTCGGTGTGCGTCGAACTCCGGTCGGTGGCCGAGCACGTCGAACAACCGGACCTGCCCTGGCCCGAACCGGACGACTGGCTGGCGGCGGTCCGTGACTCCGCATTGCTCGCACCGCCCCACGTACTGCGGCTGCGGGACGAGGCGCTGTACCTCGACCGCTACTGGCGCGAAGAGCAGCAGGTCGCCGACGACCTGCGCGCGATGATCACCGGGGCGCCGCCGGTCGGTGGGGTGTCCGACGTCGACCGCCTGTTCCCCGCCGGGTACGGCGAACAGCGAGCGGCGGCCGAGCTGGCTCTGACGCAGAGACTCACGGTCCTCACCGGCGGGCCCGGAACCGGCAAGACCACGACCGTCGCGCGGCTGCTCGCGCTGCTCGCCGGATCGGCCGCGAAGGCCGGTGCGCCGCCGCTGCGGATCGCACTGGCCGCACCGACCGGCAAGGCGGCGGCACGGCTGCAGGAGGCGGTGCGATCCGAGATCGGACAGCTCGATCCTGGTGATGCACAACGCATCTCGGGGCTGCAGGCCACGACGTTGCACCGGCTGCTCGGCAGCCGGCCGGACAGCTCGTCGCGGTTCCGGCACCACCGCGGCAACCGGTTGCCGCACGACGTCGTGGTGGTCGACGAGACGTCCATGGTGTCGCTGACCATGATGGCGCGGCTGCTGGAGGCGGTGCGGCCCGAGGCCCGCGTCCTCCTCGTGGGCGATCCCGATCAGCTGGCGTCCGTCGACGCCGGGGCGGTGCTCGCCGACCTCGTCGAGGGCTTCGGCGGACATGCGGACGTGCGGATCGCCGAGTTGCGGACGCCGCACCGCTTCGGAGAGAGCATCGGGGCACTCGCCGCCGCGATCCGTGCCGGCGCCGACAACGCGGCACTCGAGGTGCTGCGCGACGGCGGCGAGCACGTCGAATGGCTCGAGATCGACGCACCGGGCGAGCAGTTGCGCGAGGTGCTGCTGCCGACGGCGCGCGACCTGCGGCGTGCGGCGCTCCTCGGCGACGCGAAGACAGCGCTGGCGACGCTCGACGCGCACCGCCTGCTGTGTGCCCACCGGCACGGGCCGCACGGCGTCACGCACTGGAACCGTCAGGTCGAGCGGTGGCTCACCGAGGAGACGGGCGAACCGATCTGGTCGGCGTGGTACGTCGGGCGTCCGGTCCTGGTGACGGCGAACGACTATGGTCTGGGCCTCTACAACGGCGACGTCGGCGTGACGCTGCGGCACGACACTGGGCTGCGCGTTGCGGTGGCGGGCACGTCGGCACGACTCGAGTTCGCGCCCGGCCGGTTGGCCGACGTGGAAACCATGCATGCCATGACGATTCACAAGAGCCAGGGTTCGCAGGCCGCGGAGGTGACGGTGCTGCTGCCGCCGGTGGATTCACGGCTGCTCACGCGCGAGTTGTTCTACACCGCGGTGACCCGGGCCAAGACCAAGGTGCGGGTCGTCGGGTCGGCGGACGAGGTGCGCGCCGCGATCGGCCGCCGAGCGGTCCGGGCGACGGGGCTCGCGGCGCGGCTGCGTGCGTGATCCGCTCGCCTCGTCATCGCGTCGTCGATGACGGCGGTCGGCAGGCGGTGGCGACGCGGCCACGCTTCGCGAGGCGGGCTCCCTGCACTATCGTCACCGTCCCCGCCGCCGAGACGATCCAGCCGCGTCGGGCCAGTGCCTTCAGGGCCTGGTTGACGCTCTCGCGCCGCGAGCCGACCAACTGACTGAGTTCTTCCTGCGTCAGACCGTGATCCACGACCACGACGCCCGCCTCGGGCCGGCCCATCACGCGGGCCAGTTCGAGCAGCGTCGCAGCGACCCTCCCGACGATGTCGTTGTCGACGGTCTCGCTCACCTTCGCCGCCGTGCGGCGGATGCGTTGGGCCAGCAGGCACGAGAGACGCTCGGCGAGTTCGGGATGCGCGTACATGGCCGCCTCGAGCGCGGCGCGACGGATGGCCGACGCCCGGACATCGGTGTGCGCTCGCACCGTCGCCGAACGCGGCCCGGGATCGAGCACGGCGAGTTCCCCGAAGACGTCGGATGGTCCGAGAAGCGCGATCAACGTCCGGCGACCGGTGGCGCCACCGCACTGCACCTTCACGTGCCCGACCCCGATGACGTAGAGCAAGTCCCCCGCGTCGCCTTCGCGCAGGATGGTGTGCCCCCGCGGAAACGCCACCGGTTCGGCGGCGGCCAGGACACGGGAGACGACGGTCGGCGCAAGACCATGGAAGATCGCCGCACGCGTCACCGGATCGTCCCGGCCGTCGGTCACCGCAGCGCTCCCCTACGCGACGCTCAGCGCGACGATCCCGGCGTCAGCACGAGCGTCGTCATGGCTCGCGTGATCCGGACGGGCAGACTCTCATCGACTCCATTGGACTCCTAGGCCACTTCTGAACGATGTGGCCAACAGTACCGCGTCGAGACGCCACCGGACGAGGGAGCCGGTGCGTGTGCGCCCGTCTAGAGGCGGCCGACGCTCCGCAAGCCGGCCACCGTGTCGGCGATGGTCTCCGCGCAGTCGCGCTGGACGATCCCGAGTTCACGTGCGGCGGGCCCGTCGTCCGAGGCCGGCATCTGGGTGTAGTACTGCATGGCCGCCGAATCGATCGGGGTGTCGAAGGGCAGCCGGCTTCCGACGACGTCGAAGAGTTGGCCGAGCGCACGCAATCCCACGTCGGGGACCGGCAGCACCAGCAGACTGCGGTCGGCGGCCTGGCCCAGCAGCGCGGCGAGTTCGTCGACCGGGACGCGCCGCCCGCCCGCCATGTACTTCCGCGGCCCCTTGCCCGGTTCGAGGAGCGCGACGTGCAGGGCGGCGAGGTCGCGCACGTCGATCACGATCCACGCGGCGCCGCGGCCCGGCACGCCCCGCATCTTGATCGCCGCCTCGACGCCCTCGGCCGCTTCGCCGAACTGGTCACCGGCGCCGGGCCCGAGCACCATCCCCGGGTAGGTGATGCTCACCGGGGCACCGGCGTCCTGTAGACCGCGGGCGTACGCCTCGACGACCGCCTTGGACTTGCCATAGCCGTCGGACCCGCCGACGACGGGTAGCTCGGCGGTCAAAACCTCGAGCCCCGGGCGGAACAACGCCGTGAAGCTCGAGACGTGCACGATGGGGTCGATGCCGGCGGCAACCGCGCCGCCCAGTACGTTGCGCGCGCCTTCGAGGTTGGTGTGCAGCATCTCGTCCGCACGGCTCGGATCGGTCGACACCATTGCCGCGCAATGGATCACGGCGTCGCAGCCGTCCAGCGCGGAGTCGGTCGATGCGCGATCGGCGATGTCGCCGACGATGTGGTCACCGATGTCCACGCCGATCTTCGCCGCACTCGTCCGCAGTCGGTCGGGGTTGCGCACCAGGAATCGGACCTGGTGGCCGGCGTCCTGGGCGGACTTGGCCGTCCACGCGCCGACGAAGCCGGTGCCTCCGGTGACCAGTACCCGCATACGACCTCCCACGCCGGCGCCGGCGTTCCGGCGAGACCGTCCGAACCGTAGCGCACCCGCGCGACGAGCCCGTCAGGAATTCGTCACCCGCGGCGCGCATGAGATGTCGACGTCGTGGATACCTGACAACCGGAGTTCAGCAGGGAGGAACCGTGCTCAATCGCATCACGTCGCTGATCGAGCAGACCGCCGAGTCGGTGCTGACGATCGTCGGCATCCGGGTCGGCACCGAGGAGCCGGCACATAGCAGCGAGCGCATCGCGGGAAGCGTCGAATTGCGGCGCTACGACGCGCGGATCGCTGCGGAGACCACCGTTGCCGCCGGGGAGGCCGACGAGAACGAGGCACGCAGCGAGGGCTTCCGCCGACTTGCCGGCTACATCTTCGGGCGCAACACCTCCGCGGACGGCCGCTCGAACCGGGTCGCGATGACGGCACCGGTGGCGCAGTCGACAACGGGAACGAAGATCGCGATGACCGCCCCGGTCGCGCAGGCCGCGCAGGACGTCGAGGTGGGCGTCGGGTGGGTGATCCGCTTCTTCATGCCGTCGGCGTGGACGCTGGACACGCTGCCCACGCCCATCGACGACCGCGTCCGGCTGGTCGAGGTGCCGCCCCAGGCGTACGCGGTACTGCGCTTCAGCGGTGACCGCGGCCCCAAGACCGTGGCGGCGAAGACCGCCGAGCTGATGGACGTGCTGCGCCAGTACGGCTTCGAGACCGACGGCGAGCCCGCCGCATGGTTCTACGACCCGCCGTGGACGGTGCCGTTCCTACGGCGCAACGAGATCGCAGTGCCGGTCAAAGCCTGACCACTCTGGGGCGATCTCCGCATTCCGCTACGCGGCACCCGCTCGTGCGGGATCATGCGCGGCAAATTTCACCACCCCGCATTCATCGTCGAGGCGTTCTCCGCGTGCCTTGCCCTGGTGAGCCGTCGACCGTGGGCTGACGGCGGCGTCGGCGGTGCTCCACATCGGTGACTTCAGCGAAGTTGGCTCGTCGCCTGCACGTTTGACCGGCACCGCCCGCCGAGGCCGCGCGCCGCGGGACGCTCTTCGTGAGGTTGGCTAACCACCTCGGCCCGCGCCGTACCCGACCCTTGACCACGACAAACATGCATGTTTGTATATGCGCGAGCAAACCATGCAGCGACACCCTGCTGTGTGCTTTGAAAGCATTCGGCCACGGGGGAAGTCATGGGTCACAGCAGGTACGTCGGTCGCGTCGGCGCTCTCGCAGTCGCACTGGGAGTGGGATGGGCGACGACACACGGCGTCCCGGTCGCCGTCGCCGAGCCGGCCGCGGACACGTCCTCCGGCCCGAACTCCACCGGATCGACGGAATCCGCGGACGGCCCGTCCACGGCGAGTTCTGCCACCTCCTCGACCACGACCGGTCAGACGACGTCGAGCGCCGCCGCCACCGGAGGCACGACCACGACGTCCGCAGCCGGAACGTCGAGCACCACATCCACCTCCGGAAGCACGTCGCCGACGTCCTCGGTGAGCAGCTCCGGTGGTGCGTTGACGTCCGAGCGCGTCACCGGCGAGAAGGCCGACGACGCCGAACCATCTGCGCCGTCGACCTCGCCCGAACCGACGGACCCGACGTCCGGCGCCGCCGACGGCACGGAGTCGGCCACGCCGTCACCGCCGGCCCCGGCTCCAGCTGACGGCGTCGCCCCGACACCGACCTCCGAGGAAGCAGCGCCGACCACCTCGCCGACGTCCACGATCCCGTCGAGCGAGAGCGCACCTCGCAGCGCACCGTCACCCCTGACTCGCGGCGATTCCCCGGCACGCGCGACCGCCGCCGCGACGGCCCCAGTGGCCGTCCGTCCGGACACCGCAGCCACCGCTCGCGATTCCGTTGCGGCGCAGACGGTGACGGCGAGCCCCGCGGCGGGCGCGTCCACTGCAATGGCTCAGACGGCGACCTTCACGGTCGTGCCCGCCGCTGCGCCCGTCGACCCGCTGCAAGCCCTTGTGCGACTGCCCGGCACCTTCCTGAACGCCGCGGCCGGACTACTCGCCGTGGCGCTGTCGCCCCTGCTCGCCCCCGGTCCGGCGGCGCCGGCGCCGCCGCCCACCCTGTTCGCCGTCCTGGCCTGGGTGCGCCGCGAGATCGACCGCAATTTCTTCAACTCCGCCCCGACGGTCGCCTACACCGCGACGGGCAACAGCCAGGACGTCAACGGAGCCGTCTCGGGACGCGTCGTGATCACCGATCGGGACGGCGACCCGGTGACGGTGTCGACGTCGACGCCGGTCAACGGCGGCAGCGTCGTCGTACGGCCCGACGGCACCTTCACCTACACCCCGACCGTCGAACTGGCCCGCACCGGAGGCGTCGACTCGTTCACGCTGACCGCCACCAGCGCCGGAACGGGACTGCACCTCCAGGACGTCGGAGCGGCGCTGGCACGCCTCGACCTCGTCGGGGCGCTCCTCGCCCTCACCACACCACCTGCGACGCGTCGAGTGATCACCGTCGCCGTCACGCCGATCAACCAGAACCCCATCGCTCGCGACGATGCCTTCTCCGTCGACGAGGACACTCCCTTGACGGGTGACGTCTCGCTCAACGACGCCGACCCCAACCAGGGCGACACCCGCAGCTACGGCGTCGTCAGCTCCACCACTCAGGGATCCCTCGTCCTTCGCCCCGACGGCACCTTCGACTACACCCCGTCGGGGAACTTCTTCGGCACCGACTCCTTCACCTACTCCTTCAGCGATCGTGCCGGCGCCACCGCGACGGCCACGGCGACGATCACCGTCCGGGCCGTCAACGATGCGCCGGTGGCCGCGCCCGGCCCGCAGTCCGTGGATTACGCCACCGGAAGCGTCACGGGCACCGTCGGTTTCACCGACGTCGACAGCCCGACCCTGACCTACACCGTGACGCAGCCGTCGTCGGGTCGCGTCACCTTCGACGCGGTCACCGGTCGGTACGTCTTCACCCCGACCGTGGCCGACCGCCTGCAGGCCAACCTCACGCCGGGCGCCGATTCGCGCACCTTCACCATTACTGCCTCCGACGGTGCGGCCAGCACACCGATCACCATCACCGCCGAGATCGACCCGGCGCGCCTCGTGGTCGTCGACAGCATCCCGACGGGCTCGAGCATCATCGACGTCGACGCCACCGCCACGCGGGTGTACGTCATCGGCCGTGACGGCGTGCTCAAGACGATCGATCCCACCACCAACACCGTCGTGGGCACACTGCAGATCACCGGCGTCACGGAGACGGAGTACCTCGACGCAGGCAGCGACGGCCGCGTCTACGTGTCCGCGGGCAACGGCGGCAACGGGACGGTGGTCATCGTCGACACCACTACCGGCACGCAGACGCCGGTCCGGGTCGGCGGCACGGCGCGCGACCTCCTCGAGGTCACGCTGCCGAGCGGTGAACGCCTCGTCTACGTGACCACCCGCGGCACCAACGCCAACCGCGTGGCCATCATCGACCCGACCGACGTCACGAACGTGCGGTACGTCGACCTCCCGGGAACGGTCGGGCCGAACAACATCGCCGCAAGCCCGGACGGCCGCTACGTCTACGTCACGCGCAACACCGGCGGCGCCGGCCTCGCCGTCATCGACACCGCCACGAACACCGTCGTCGACGAGCGAGCACTCGGCACCAATCCGACCGGCCTCGACGTCAGCGCCGACGGTCGTCACGTCTTCGTGACGAACAACAGTGGGACCACGCTGACCATCGTCGACACGGTGAGCGGAACCCAACGGGAGGTGGCCCTCGGTGCGGCATCCCGCGGCGTCCGGGTGAGTCCGGACGGGTCCGTTGCGTACGTGACGCTCACCAACGGTCAGGTCGCGGTGGTGGACACGGCGACGGGCGCGACCATCGGCGCGCCGGTGCAGGTCGGCCAGACTCCCCAGTACGTGGCGTTTACCCCCGACGGCACGGCCTTCACGTCGAACTTCACCGTCGGGTCCGTGTCGGTGCTGAAGGTGGTGTCCGCGAACGTGAACGCGGCACCAATCGGCGTCCGCCCGCCCACGGTGTCGACCCCGAACGTCACGACGGGCGTCGTGACGGGCACGCTCGGAGTGACCGACCCCGACGGCAACGTCCTGAGCTACACCCCGACCAGCGGCAGCACCACCAAGGGCACCTTCACCGTCGGCGCCGACGGCACCTTCACCTACCGCCCCACCGACGCCGCCCGCCACGCTGCCGCCGCCGTGGGCGCACCGTCGTCGACGTCGACCGACTCGTTCTCGGTGACGGTCGCCGACGGACTCGGCGGCACGCGCACGGTGACCGTCGTCGTCACCGTCGGCAAGCGCAACGCAGTCCCCACGTCGACCGGCGCCACCGCGGGCACGCCCGCCGCCGATGGTCTCGTCACCGGCAACCTCAACGTCACCGACGCCGACCGCGATCCGCTCACCTTCGTGGCGAGTACGCCGACCCGCGGCTCGGTCACCGTCGCCGCCGACGGGTCGTTCACGTACCGCCCGACGCCGGCCGCGCAACTCGCCGCGGTCACCGACCCGACGGCACGCACCGACACCTTCACGGTGGGAGTATCCGACGGCTACGGCGGATCGATCACCGTCCCGGTCACGGTGACCATCAAGCCCGTGAACGTGGCTCCGGTCCTCGGCCGCGACGTCTTCACCGTCGACGCCGGCAAGCCGCTGCAGGCGAGCCTCGCCACCAACGACGTCGATGCCAATGGGGACACCCTCACCTACGCGTTCGTCGGGCAGCAGGGTTCCGGGACGTTGACCTTGGCTACCGACGGCTCGTTCACCTTCACCTCGAACGCGGCGGGAACGACGGTGATCGCCTACGACGTGTCGGACGGCACGAACACCGTCAGGGGCTCGGCGTCCATCGTCGTCGTCGCCGTGAACGCCGCTCCGGTGGCGGGCGACGCAACGTTCACGACGCTGCGCGACACCGCCGTGTCGGGCACGCTGACCGTGACCGACCCCGACGGCCCGCAACCCCTCTTCAGCGCCGCCGGCACCACCGCCAATGGAACGGTGGTCGTCTCATCGAATGGTGCGTTCACCTACACACCGCGATCCGGTTTCGTGGGCGAGGATTCGTTCGTCTTCACGGTGTCCGACGGCTCGTCCAGCGACACCGGCACGGTGACCATCACCGTCACGCCGCCCGTCATCGTCGACCCAGCCACCCCCGTGACACTCGGCTCGCCCACCACCGGATCCGCCGCCATCGACGGCGCGATCAACACCACCCGGCAGGGCCTGATGTTCTCCGTGGCATCGGCTCCCACGTACGGCACGGTGCGACTGGCCGCCGACGGGACCTTCACCTACACACCCGATCCCGTCGACAGGCTGGCGGCGTTCGCGACGGTCGGCACCGCCGACGACGTCGACGTGTTCACCATTCGGGTGAGCGACGGCGTGTCCTCGCAAACCGTCACGGTGACACCATCGGTGTCCCCTGCACCCGTCGCGGCGATCTTCGGAACGCCCACCGGATCCACCATCGTCGGCACCCCCTTCGTCGACGCCGATGCGGGCGTCGCCTACGTCACGGTCCGCAACGCCGCCGGAGCCTACGCGCTCGTCATCGTCGAACGCGGCGGTCAACCGCGCGCCGTGGCACTGCCGGGCACGCCGATCGGCGAGCCGTCATCGGCCGGCGACAACCTCTACCAGTACACGCGCTCGGCTGATGGCTCTCATGCCGTGACGCTGGTCGGACCCACGGGCGCGATCTCGACGGTGCTGCCCGGTGAGCCGACCGACACCTTCGTCGATCAGGCAACCGGAACGGTCCTGGTGGTGTCGGCTCCTACCGCCGAGACGCACGCGGTCACCGTCGTGTCCCTCGCGGGCGCTTCGACCGTCGAGCTGGCCGAATCGACGCCGATCTTCCGACAGACCGATGACGGCAGCCTCTTCGCGTTCACGAACAGCCAATTCGGCTACACCTCCGTCGTCGTCATCCGCACCGACGGAACCACCAGCACGGTGCGACTGGGTGGCTCGCTGGTCGATGCGGCCGAGGTGCAACGCAACACGCTCGCGATCAGGACCATCACCGGGGCGGGCACCCAAGCGCTGATGGCCCTGAAGTCCGATGGCACCTCGCGGGTCACCACCTTCAGCGGCACGCCCATCGGCGACGTCGTCGGCAATCCCGACGGCTCGTTGGACGTCTACTCGGCCACCGTGTTCTCGGACTTCAGCGCCGACTGGAGTGTGGCCATCGAGAAGACGACGCTTGCGGCCACGGGCAACGTCCACCCGTCGACGACCGTCACCCGTACCTCCTTCACCGGCGCGCCCGATCGCTCGACGATGCAGGTGGTCGGTTCGGTGATCACCGTCGGCTACACCGACACCGCCGGCAACCCGGCGACCGCGGTCGTCGTGTACCGCGACGGCACGATCATGAAGGCGACGCTACGCGGATCGGCCATCGACGGACTGGGCGCGTCCATCGCCCCGATCGTCGACGACTCCGGCACGATCATTCAGTTCACCACCCTCCCTGGCACTTCCGGTGAGCGCACGTACCGTGTCTCGATCATCGGGTCGAGCGGTCGATCCCTGACGGTCTTGAGCACCGACCTGCCGGGTGCACCCGTCGGGCAGCCCGTCGTCGCATCGTCGGGTGTCGCCTACGTGATCAGCGACGCCGGCCGCACCAGTTGGCTGACCGTCCTGAATTCGTCGCTCACGACGCTGCCCACCGTCGCCGTTCCCGACGGTCTGCGACCCGAGGACCTCGCCACCGACGCGACGAATCGCCGCGTTGGCTTCGTCGTCGCCGACCCGACGTCCTCGACGTACGTGTATCGCACGGTCGACGAGAACGGGACGGTACGGAACACGCTGCTCGGCGGCGCACCCAGGAACGGCGTCGTCGTCGACTCCGTCTCCGGGGCAACGTATCTCACGGTACGGACGGGATCGACCGATGCCGTGACCGTCATCGCGCCGGATGGTACGGCGCGGGTCGTCGGACTCCCCGGGGTCGTCGTCGACGGGCCGGATCTCGACGCAGCGCCCACCGCGGTCTACGTCGTCAGCCGGGACGCCGCGGGCAACGTCGCGGTCACCGTCGTGGGTGCTAACACCGCAGTGAGCACCGCGATCGGTCTACCCGGTGATTCCTTCGTGGACCCGGCCAGTGGCGCGTTCGTGATCGCGCACCGCATCGGCAACGACTACCGCGTCACGGTCGTCCAGCCGGACGGAACGGCGACGGTGATCGGGCTGCCGGGCCGACCCGTGGGCTCCCTCGTCGCCGGATCCGATGCGTACTACACGACGTCGGTGAGCGGCAGCACGACGACGGTCACCGTGGTCCGTGCCGATGGCACGTCACGGACGGTCACGGTGCCCGGTACCGCCACCGTGTCCACGGTGGTCGACGCGACCGGCGCCTACCAGCAGACCGACGCCGGTGTCTTCCTCGTCGACCTCGCCAGCCCGACGTCCAACGGCTCCGTGACCGTCTGACGCGCGTTCCGCTCCGGTGGCTGCAGCGCTGGCCGCGGTCGTTGACGACGCAAAGACGTTCACTCACAACGCTTTGCAACGATGACCGGTCTATGATCGCCGGGTGGCACGTGCGACGAAGTCCGTCTCCGCCCGGCCTGCACTGGACCGGCGGACGATCGACGCCGACGTCATGGAGAGGCTTCCCGCCGGCCGCCACCACATGACTCGCGACGAGGTCGCTGCACATCAACGGCGAAGGATCTTCGAGGCGATGGCAACGGTGATGGCGGAGAAGGGCTTCGCCAACACGACCGTGTCCGACATCATTACCCGTGCCCACGTCTCCCGGCCGACGTTCTACGAGTACTTCTCCTCGAAGCAGGACTGCTTCATGGCGGGATACGCACGTCTGCAGGAACGGATGGTGGCCACCGTCGTCGCGGCGCCCCGCGGCGGAACACCGATGGAACGCTTCGAGGTCATGCTCGGCGCCTACCTCGCGGCAATCGCCGCACACCCCGTGACGTCGCGCGTCTACCTCGTCGAGACGTATGCGGCAGGAGCGGAGGCCATGCAACGCCGATTGCGCATGCAAGGGGCGTTCGTCGATGGCGTGGCGGCGGTCTTCGCAGCACGGAGCAAGCGGGACGTCTTCGCGTGCCAGTCATTGGTGGCCACCACCTCCACCCTCGTGACGCAAGCGCTCATCGACGGCGACGTGGCGGGCGTCCTGGCACTGCACGAACCCATCCTCGCGCTGGCTGCGAGACTCCACCTGGACCGCAGCGTCGCGAGGGCGACCGACGCACGCCTCTGAGAGGATCAGGGCTTGACCGGGTGCCGGCTGAGGATCGAGACCCGGTTGAAGGCGTTCATCGCGGTGGCCACCCAGATGACGGCGGAGAGTTCGTCGTCGGTCAGCACCTGACGGGCACGGCCGTACTCGCGATCGGCGATGTCGTGGTCGGGCAGCGTGGTGGTGATCTCGGCCAGGCGCAGCGCCGCCTGCTCGCGGTCGTCGAAGAGGTCGGTGTCACGCCACACCGAGAGCGTGGCGAGCTTGGCGACGCTGACCCCCGCGGCCGACGCCTTGCGGATGTGCACCTCGAGACACGTCGGGCAGCCGTTGATCTGTGACACCCGCACGTTGAGGAGTTCGACGAGGTCCCGGGTCAGGCCCGCCGCGGCGGCGGCGTCGCCGACGCTGGTGGCCACCCCGACCAGCGACTTGTAGTTCGACGGATGCTGCTTGTCGATGTAGACGTGCTTGGTGTCCATCACGCGCCTTCTGGTCGATACGATCGGCTGCGATCGTACGTGGGCCCGAGGAGCATCATGCCGTTGACCGACAAGACCGGTGCACCCGTCGAGGTGGTCCGCCGCGAGGGCGACTACGCCGTCCTCGTCGACGGAAATCCGGTAGGCCTCACCGCCTTCGCTGACCGCGACGGTGCGCGGATCTTCTACCACACCGAGGTCGACGATGCGTTCGGCGGACGCGGCCTCGCGACCATCGTCATCGCCGAGGCGTTGGCGGCCACGCGCGGCGACGGCCTGCGCATCGTGCCGGTGTGCCCGACGGTCGCCGCGTACGTGAAGAAGCACGACGAGTACGCCGACGTGGTCGACCGTCCGACGCGCGAGGTCCTCGCGTGGCTCCGCGAGCGCGTCGGCGCGCCGGACCTCCGCTAGGCCACCCGGCGCGGGTGGTCGGCCTCCCACTGCCGCTCGACGCGCACCACGCGGTGGTGTTCGAGCGCGACGAGGACTCCACCGGCGGTGACCAGCGCACCGGCGATCAGCCCGAGCGGCAGCTGCAGGTCGAACCGTCCGTACGCGGTCGCCGCGACGAAGCCGGCGATCATCGCCGTGCCGAGCCCGATCAGGATGAGGCCCGGCAGCCAGAGCGTGTCGATGAACGATTCGCCCGCCCGCGGTTGGCAGGTCCGCGCATGGTCGATGGGATCTCGATGTGCACCCTTCATGGGCATCTCCCTTCGCGAGGATGCCTTCAGGATACGCTCGTTGTGATCCACATCACATGACGCGATCGTGACGCTACGTCGCCAACGCCTGCCGGGCGTAGGCGCGGACGTCCGCGTCACCGTCGTCGAGCGCCCCGGTCAACGCGGCACGCGCCGCATCCTCCGACGCCGCCCAGCGCGTGAGGCTCAACACGGCGGCCTTGCGGACGTCGAGGTGCGGGTCGGCGAGCGCCCGGGACAGCGGCGGTACCGCGGCCGACGGCGACGGCGCGCCGGCCAGGGCGCGCGCTGCGCCCTGGCGGATCTGCCACGCCGAAGCCGCGAGCGCCCCTTCGACCGTCGCGGCGTCGGCGTCGTCCCATCCGACCGCACCCAACGCCGCCAGCGCCGCGGCCCGCACCAGCGGATCGGGGTCGTCGGCCAGACCGCGAACGGTGTCGACGCCCGTACCCAGCGTGCCCAGGCCGTTGGCGACGGCGATGCGAACCTCGCGGTTGGCGTCGTCGCGGGCCCCGGCGACGCCGGTGGCATCGTCGACCGACACCAGCGCGCGTACCGCCTCGATGCGGACCCGGTGATCGGCGTCGGCCAGCGCCGTCCGGTAGCCGCCGGGGTCACCGGCGCGGCGCGAGCTGAGGACGTAGATCGCCGCACCGCGGACCATGGCGTCGCCGGAGTTCAGCAGCGGCGCCACCGAGGCCGGCTCCGGCAGCACCTCCACCAGTTCACGGATCGCGTCGGCAGCCACGCGGCGCACCTCGCCGGACGGATCACCCAGCGCCGTGACGAGCGCCGAACCGTAACCGTCGCAAAGGTGTTCGGTGAGCACGTCGACGGCGGTGCGGCGCACGCCCGGATCGTCGTCACCTAGATACGGCGTCAGGTCGTCGATGGTGGGCTCGTCGAGTGCCAGCACCGCAGCGATGCGCGGTGACGGCGGCTGCACCGGACCGCTGTCGATGCGCGACCGCTCCGACGACGGCGCCTGCCCGCCGACCAGCTCCGGTTGCGCGACGACCACGGGCTCGGTCTCGGCGCTCGGGATGTCGTCGAGACCGGGCACCGGCACGAAGTACGGGGCGACGGGGCGCTTGAGGAACTCCATGTCCCCGTCGGCGGTCTTGCGGAGGTTCAGGTGGTAGCGCCACTCGACGTCGTCGCGCTCGGGGACGTCACTGCGGTCGTGGTAGAGCCCCCACCGTGATTCGGTCCGAGTGAGGCTCGACCGGGCGGCCATCTCGGCGCAGTCCCGGATGAATGACACCTCGACCGCGCGCATCAGCTCATGCGGCGTCCGCGCCCCGATGCCGGCCACCTCGTCGCGCATCCGGTCGAACGTCTCCACGGCCAGGGACAGCTTCGAGGCGGTCTTCGGCGGCGCGACGTAGTCGTTGACGAACCGTCGCAGCTTGTACTCGACCTGTGGCTGCGGCGGGCCGTCCGGGTGGCGCAGCGGCCGGTAGATCAGCTCGTGCGCCGCGGCGATCTGGTCGGCGGGCAACGCATCCGGCGCGTCGGCGGGTGTGGTCGCCGCGTGCGCGCCGGCCAGCTCGCCGTACACGAAGGCGCCGATCATGTAGTTGTGCGGCACGCACGCCAGGTCCCCCGCCGCGTACAGCCCGGGGACGGTGGTGCGGGCGTTCTCGTCCACCCACACCCCCGACGCGGAATGACCGCTGCACAAACCGATTTCGGAGATGTGCATCTCGATGTCGTGCGTGCGGTAGTCGTGTCCGCGGTTGGCGTGGAAGGTGCCGCGCGTCGGGCGCTCGGTGGTGTGCAGGATCCCCTCGAGCGTCGACAGCGTCTCGTCCGGCAGGTGGCTCACCTTGAGGTAGATGGGCCCGCGCGCGGACTCGATCTCCTCCTTCACCTCGGCCATCATCTGCCCGGACCAGTAGTCCGAGTCGACGAACCGCTCACCTTGCGCGTTGACCTGGTAGCCGCCGAACGGGTTGGCGACGTAGGCGCAGGCCGGTCCGTTGTAGTCCTTGATGAGTGGGTTGATCTGGAAGCACTCGATGCCGGAGAGTTCCGCGCCGGCGTGAAAGGCCATCGAGTAGCCGTCGCCGGCGTTCGTCGGGTTCTCGTAGGTGCCGTACAGGTAGCCCGATGCGGGTAGGCCGAGCCGCCCGCACGGGCCGGTCGCGAGGATCACGGCCTTCGCGCCGACGACGACGAATTCACCGGTGCGGCTGTTCAGTGCGGCTGCGCCGACCGCCCGGCCCTGGTCGGTCAGCACGCGGACGGGCACCAGCCGGTTCTCGATGCGGATCTTCTCCCGCATCGCGCGTTGCCGCAGCACCCGGTACAGCGCCTTCTTGACGTCCTTGCCCTCGGGCATCGGCAGCACGTACGAGCCGGAGCGGTGCACCCGGCGCACCGCGTACTCACCGTGCTCGTCCTTCTCGAACTTGACGCCGTAGCGCTCGAGCCGCTGCACCATGGCGAAGCCGCGGGTCGCGGTCTGATAGACGGTGCGCTGGTTGACGATTCCGTCGTTGGCGCGGGTGATCTCGGCGACGTAGTCCTCGGGCGTTGCCTTGCCGGGAATGACGGCGTTGTTCACGCCGTCCATGCCCATCGCCAGCGCGCCGGAGTGCCGGACGTGGGCCTTCTCCAGCAGCAGCACTCGGGCGCCGTGCTCGGCGGCCGTCAATGCGGCCATGGTGCCGGCGGTGCCGCCGCCGATGACGAGGACGTCGCAGTCCAGGCGGATGGCGTCGTCGAGGGAGGGGATCTGCATCAGGAAACGAGCTCCGAATAGTCGAGGGCGGCGATGACGTCGGCGCGCAGGGCGGTGCGGTTGGTCGCCGCGTCACGCGGGGAGGGGACGTCGAGCAGGGCGCGCAGTGGCTGCCCGGCCCGCCCAAGGACGGCGATCCGGTCGCCAAGGAGCAGCGCCTCGTCGACGTCATGGGTGACGAACACGACGGTGGTCGGGTGCGCCCGCCAGGTGTCGATCAGCAGGCGCTGCATGGTCGTTCGGGTCTGCGTGTCCAGCGCGCCGAACGGCTCGTCCATCATCACCGCGCGCGGCGCCCCGGCGAGTCCGCGGGCCAACTGCACGCGCTGACGCATGCCGCCCGACAGGCTCTTGGGCAGGTAGTCCTCGAACCCGGTCAACCCCACGTCGGCGATCCACTTCAGGGCTTCCTCGCGGCGACCCTGGCGGGGTCGGCCGGCCAACTTCAGGGCGAGGTCGACGTTCGACCGCACGGTGCGCCACGGCAGCAGCGCGTTGTCCTGGAACACCATGGCGCGGTCGCGCGACGTGCCGGTGACGCGGACCCCGTCGGCGAGCACGTCGCCGCCATCGGGCGACAGTAGGCCGGCGAGCGCCCGCAGCACCGTGGACTTGCCGCAGCCGGACGGGCCGGTGAGCACCAGGATCTCGCCGGGCGCCACGGTGAGGTCGAGCCCGTCGACGACGGGCGCGCCGCCGTAGCTCAGGGTGACGTCGTGCAGCCGAAGGGCCATGCCGCTCATCGCGTATTCTCCTCGGCCCGCGGCAGCCACCGCGTCACCCGGCGGCCGAGGAGTTCGACGGCCGCCGAGGTGACGAACCCGAGGACGCCGATGGTGATGATGCCGACGAAGACGTCGGGGTAGGCCAGCACGGTGTAGGCCTGCCACGTGCGGTAGCCGACGCCGAGGCGGCCGGAGATCATCTCGGCGGAGATGACGCAGATCCAGGCCACGCCGATGCCGACGCTCAGGCCGCCGAAGACGCCGGGCAGGATGCCCGGCAGCACGACCCGGCTGATGACGTCCCACCGGCTGCCGCCGAGCGTGCGTACGGAGTCCTCCCACAGCGTCGGCAGCGCCCGGACCGCGTGCCGGGTGCTGACCATGATCGGGAAGTACGCGGCGAGGAACGTGATGAACACGATGCCCGCCTCGTCGGTGGGAAACAGCAGGATCGCGACGGGCACGATCGCAATCGCTGGAATGGGTCGCGCCAGTTCGGTCAGCGGCCCGAACACGTTGGCGAACCTGGGTGACCGCCCCAGCAGGATGCCGGTGACCACGCCGGCGACCGCCGCCAACGCGAACCCGGTGAGGATTCGGATGAGCGACTGGCCGAGGTCGAGCCAGTAGTCCTGCGTGCCGAGCCGGGCGCCAAAGGCGTGCACGATGTCCGTGACGGTCGGCAGCGTGTCGAAGCGCAACCAGAAGCGAACGTCGTTGACGGTCAACACCTGCCAGAGTGCGACCGCGGCGGCGACCGACGCCACGCGCACGGCCCAGGCTGGCCAGCTCCGGCGGCGGGCGCGGGTGACGGGGGTGACGGCGACCGCCGGCTCGGCCGGGGTCAGAACTGCCGGGGCGGCAGTCACACCGCACCTGCCAGGGCCTGCTGGTAGTCGACGATGGCGGCGCCGGGATGGGCGGCGGTGTAGCGCTGCGCACCGGCGGCGGTGTCGAACGGCAGATGGCGCTGCCCGTCCTTCACCCAGACCGACGCGTCGGCGAACCAGCGCGTCCCGAATTCGGTGTCCGGCACGTAGGCCGCGCGGACGGTCTTGCCGTCGGCGGTCGCCTGGCGGATGGCGCGCAACAGGCAGTCCGGGGTGGCGGCCGGCTGGGTGGTGTTCGCCCCGTCGAGCCATAGCTCGCCCGCGAGCTTCGCGTCGGTGACGGCGGTGCCGCAGACGGGGTCTTGGCCGCGCAATGCCGACGGGTTCGCGGTGCTCTGCACTGCGGCCTGGTAGTCCTGCCCCCTGTCGGCGAACGCCTTCTGCAACGGATCGCTGTTCACGAAGCCGTCGACGTTCAGGTCGGCAAAGTCACCGATCGACTTCAGGTAGGGCACGTCGCCCTTGAGCGCATCGATCAACGAGGGCTTGAGCGTCGTGTCGAAACTCGTGCCGCCGGGGCCGTTGTAGAGGTAGACGACCTCCTGCGGCAGGCCGCTGCCGTCGGCGACCAGCTTGGCCGATTCCAGCGGGTGCTGGTTGAGGAACTCGGTTGCGTCGAGTTGGGCCTGCAGGAAGGCGTCGAGCACCTCGGGGTGCTGGCCGGCGTAATCGCGACGCACGACGACGCCGTGCCACGTCGGGTAGTCGCCCTCGGCGCCGTCGTAGAGCAGCTTGGCCTTCTTCTGGAAGACCAGCAGGCCGGGCCACGCGACGAACTGCGAGAGCGCCTGCGCCTGGCCGGATTCCAGTGCCGACGCCCCGACCTGGGGCTGCTGGTTGAGGACCTCGACGCCGGTCTTGGGGTCGATGCCGGCGTTGTCGAGCGCGCGGACCAGCGTGCCGTGGCCGGCGGAGCCGACGCTGGCGGACACCTTCTGCCCCTTGAGGTCGGCGATGCTGCGAGCGGCCGAATCCGGGGTGACCACCACCATGTTGAGCGCGCCGGTCGGGCTGTAGCCGGTGGCGGAGACGAGTTCGGTGCGGGCACGCTCGTTGGCCTGCGTCTTGGACCCGTTGATGAGCATGGGGTAGTCGCCCATGGAACCGATGTCGATCTTCTCGGCCACCATCTGAGCGGTGATCGGGGCGCCGGTGTCGTAGTCCTGCCACTCGACGTCATAGGTCTTGTCGGTGCTCTTGCCGAGGTCGTCGAGGCGCTTCTCGAGGAAGCCCTTGGCCTTGAGCAGGGTGCCGGCGGTGACGGTGTTGATGGTCTTGGACTGGTAGCCGATGACGACCTTCACGGTGTCGGCGGACTGGGTCTGTTCGTCGAGTGAGCAGGCGGACAGCGAGGTGACGGCCGTGGCGGTCAGCAGTGCGGCGAGGGTGCGTTTCATGGTCGTTCCTGGGCTAGCGGATGAGGTAGGGCATGTTGACGGTGACGGCGCCGGTGGGACAGCGGGCCGCGCACGGGCCGCAGTACCAGCACTCGTCGACGTGCATGTACGCCTTGCCGTTGTCCGGGTTGATGGCCAGGGAGTCGAGCGGGCAAATCTCGACGCAGAGGGTGCAGCCCTCGATGCAGAGCGATTCGTCGATGGTGACGGGGACGTCGACGCGCTGGTTGACCTGGGCCATTTTTCTCCTCTGACTAGGTTGCCGCGCAGCGTGATTCGGTCGCCGCGCATGCGGATGTACTCGAGGTCGACGGGTCGGCCGTCGGCCAGGTGGGTGAGGCGTTCCAGCAGCAGCAGGCTGGCGGTGTCGGGCACCTGCAGGATGGCTGCCGAATGCGGTTCGGCGGGAACGGCTTCGACGGCCAGGCTGGCGTTGCCGAGACGCTGGCCGGTGACGTGCTCGATGAGGGCGAAGACGTCGTTGCCCTCGAGGTCGTGGTCGAGGACGTCGCGGCCGATGTCGGGGGCGAGGTAGGTCATGTCGAGGCTCAGCGGCAGGTCGCCGAGGTAGCGCAGCCGCTCGATGAAGACGACCTGTTCGCCGGGCTGCAGCCGGAGCTTGGTGGCCACCGACGGCGGGGCGGCGACCGTCATCGCGGCGCGGACCTCGTTGCGGATCTCGCCGTACCCCTTGAAGGTCTCCTTTAGGCCGGTGAGCGCGTCGAGGCCGTGGTCGTACTTGCGGACGGCGACGTGGGTGCCCGTCCGAGGTCCGCGGTCGATCAGACCCTCGTCCTTGAGCGTCGCGAGCGCCTCGCGCACGGTGTTGCGGCTGACGAAGAACTCTTCGGCGAGGTCCTGCTCGGTGGGCAGCCCGTCGGCGTACCCACCGGCGTGGATCTGGTGGCGGAGCACGTCGGCGACGAGGCGCGCCTGGTCGGCACGGGGCCGGCGGATCGGCGTCGGATCTCCGGCGCTCTCGGGTGCGGCCACGGTCACCTCCCCTGGGCTGTTCGGCATGTGACTGACCTGGTGCGGAACGGTATCCGCGCTGCTCGCAGGCGTCGGGCGGATCGAGCGACCAGCGCTCCGGGTCAACCGGATTGCGCCGGTCCTCGTGCCCGGCCACCTGCGCTTTGACCGCCGCCTACGTCGATTGCGCCACTTACGTCCGGCACCGCCGGTTTTCAATCGCGGTGAGCCGAACGTCGGACGAGTGACGAGCGGTTGCGCGATCGACACCGAACCGTGTCGTGACGCGTCAGCACATTCCAGCGGATTCGCCGGCGGTGAGCCGTAGCGTCGCGTGCAGACGGTCTAGGAACCCGCCGCCACGTCGACCTTCGACGCGTGTTGCGTCGCCCCCATGACGCGCAGCGCGAGCGCATGCCGAGCAGTCAAGCGAAGGACCGACGTGAGCACCTTTACCCGCACGATGTTCGAGAACGCCCGGGCGAGTACCCACGGCATGGTGACGGGTGAGCCCCATGCGCCGGTGCGGCACACCTGGGCGCAGGTGCACCAGCGGGCGCGCCGCATCGCCGGCGGCCTAGCCGCGGCCGGGGTGTCGCACGGCGACGCGGTGGCCGTACTGGCCGGCGCGCCCGTCGAGATCGCGCCGACGGCGCAGGCCATCTGGATGCGTGGAGCGTCGCTGACGATGCTGCATCAGCCGACCCCGCGTACCGATCTGCAGCGGTGGGCGCAGGACACCACCGCCGTCATCGAGATGATCGACGCCGCGGCCGTCGTGGTGTCGGAGCCGTTCCTCGTCGCCGTGCCCCTGCTGATCGAACTCGGGCTGAACGTCGTGACCGTCGAGCAGCTACTGGCGGCCGAGCCGATCGACCCCGTCGACACCGTCGACGACGACGTCGCGCTGCTGCAGCTGACGTCGGGGTCCACGGGGTCGCCGAAGGCCGTACGGATCACGCACCGCAACGTGGTGTCGAACGCCGAGGCGATGTTCGTCGGCGCCGCGTTCGACGCCGACACCGACGTCATCATCAGTTGGCTGCCGTGCTTCCACGACATGGGCATGACCGGCTACCTGACCGTCCCGATGTACTTCGGGGCGGAGTTGGTGAAGGTGACGCCGCTGGACTTCCTGCGCGACACGCTGCTGTGGGCGAAGCTGATCGACAAGTACCGGGGCACGATGACGGCCGCACCGAACTTCGCGTACAAGCTGCTCGCGAAGCGATTGCGCCGGCAGGCGACGCCGGGGCAGTTCGACCTCTCGAGCCTGCGGTGGGCGTTGTCGGGGTCCGAGCAGGTGGAGCCGGCCGACGTCGAGGACCTCATCGACGCGGGCCGGCCGTTCGGCCTGCGCCCCGAGGCCATCCTGCCGGCATACGGGATGGCGGAAACCACGGTCGCCGTGTCGTTCTCACCGTCGGGCGGCGGCATGGTGATCGACGAGGTCGACGCCGACCTGCTGGCGCTGCTGCACCGGGCGGTGCCCTCGTCGCGCGGCAACACCCGCCGCCTGGTGACGTTGGGCCGAGCACTCGACGGCCTGGAGATCAGGGTGATCGGCGACGACGGGTCCATCCTGCCGCAGCGCGCCGTGGGCGTCCTGCAGGTGCGGGGCGAGCCGGTCACCGACGGATACACCACCGTCGGAGGCTTCCTCTCGGCGCAGGACCGGCAGGGCTGGTATGACACCGGCGACCTGGGCTACCTGACCGAGACCGACAGCGTCGTGGTCTGCGGGCGGGTGAAGGACGTGATCATCATGGCCGGGCGCAACGTCTACCCGAACGACATCGAGCGGGCGGCTTCCCGAGTGGCCGGTGTGCGGCCCGGCTGCGCGGTCGCCGTGCGCATGGACGCCGGCGACTCGCGCGAGAGCTTCGCCGTCGCCGTCGAGTCCAACGACTTCGCCGACCCCGACGTGGTGCGCCGCATCGAGCGTCAGGTCGCCCACGAGGTGGTGGCCGAGGTGGAGGTGCGCCCGCGCAAGGTCGTCGTGCTTGCGCCGGGCACCATCCCCAAGACGCCATCGGGCAAGCTCCGCCGCGGACACGCGACCGCCCTCGTCGCCTAGGACTGTTGCTGCGCGAGCACGCCCCGAAAAAGGTCGACGACCCCGTTCGGCGCTCCACTGCCGAAGATGGTGTCGATGGTGTGATGGGCGGCGATAGCGGCCGCCTCGCTGCGGGGGAACATCAGATCCTCGTACTGCCGCAGCGCGACGTCGACGTCGTCCGGATGCGCGGCGAGTGCCTCGCCGAGCTGGGCGCCGTCGAGCATCGCGAGGTTGGCACCGTCGCCTCCCGGCACGGTGACGTGCGCGGCGTCGCCGATGAGGGTCACGCCGGGAGTCGGGGGCCACCGGTGGCGGTCGGGAAGCTGGTGGATCCTCCGCAGGACGAGGGGTTGGTCGCCGTCGGTGATCAGCGCGCGGAGTTTCAGGGACCAGCCGTCGAATTCCGCGGCGATGCGCGACCGCGCCGATGCGGTGTCGGCGAAGTCGATGTCGTCGAACCATTCGTCGGGGCGGTGCAGGATCGCGTAGGTGTGCACGACGTTCCCCGCTTCGCGGTGGGCCAGTAGTGCCGTACCCGGCATGACGCAGTAGAGCGCGCCGTTGCCGACGGTGGCGGCGACCTCGGGGTGCCGCTCGTCGACGTCGACGAGGTAGGTGTCCACGTAGCTCATCCCCGAGTAGACGGGCACGGCGGAGGACAGGACGGCGCGCACCCGCGACCAGGCGCCGTCGGCACCGACGAGCACGTCCGTGACCACCCGCGACCCGTCCGAGAATTCGAGTTCGTGCCGGCCGGCACCGACGGGTGTCACGGTCTCGAGTTTCCGTCCCCAGTGCACCGTGTCCGCGGGCAGCGACTCCAGCAGGATGCGCCGGATGTCGCCGCGCAGCGTTTCCGGGCGCGTCAGCGACCCGTCGTCCGGGACGTCGACCACCACGCGACCGCTGGTGTCGTACACGCGTCGAGCGCCGCCGCCGCGATGGATGATGCCGAGGTACTGCTCCGTGAGACCGGCCATGGCGAGCGCTCGCTGACCGTCCTCCTCGTGCAGGTCCAGTTGTCCGCCCTGGGTGCGTGCGCCGGCCGAGTGCTCCGACTCGTACACGTGCGCGCGGATCCCGTTGACCAGCAGGACGCGCGCCAGCACGAGACCACCCAACCCGGCGCCGCAGATGGAGATCGTGGGAGCCACAGCCGGTCCTCCAATGCTCGTGGGCTTGGACTCGAGGGTCCGTCGCAGGACGGTACTCGCACCGTCCGACGCGCGCTGGTCCCCCGATCGGTGGACACGCACATTCCTCCCCCGCGTCCCCCGGTCGCCCGACATACCCGAGCCCGGATCCGCGACATAGTCATGTCATCGCCGGAACACACCGGACAGCGAGCCGAAAGGCTCAGTCAGACAGAAGGATCGACATGACCACCACCGCCCGCTTCTTCACCCTTCCCGTCCTCGCCCTCGCCATCTCCGGCGCCGCCGCCGTCGGCGCCACCGGCGTCGCCAACGCCTCCACCGGCCTCGGCGGCCAAGACCCCACCGGCCCCGGCTACAGCTACTCCCCGCAGACCCACGCCACCCCGGCCCCCAACGCCACCCCCGGCTGGCACGGACACCACGGTCCCGCCCACGTCGCCCACCTCACCGGCGCCGACCTCATCTGACCCCACCAACCCGAGACCCCTCCCCGCGCCCCCGGGGAGGGGCCTCGTCGTCCGTGGCGTCGTGGCCATCGAGGCGCCGGTCGGTGCGAGACTGACCCCATGACCGATCTCGACGTCACCCGCGTCGCCGTCTACCTCGACTTCGACAACATCGTCATCTCGCGGTACGACCAGGTGAACGGCCGCAACTCGTTCCAGAAGGACAAGGCCAAGGGCCTGCCGCAGGAACGGCTGGACCGCGCGCGGGTCGACGTCGGCGCCGTCATCGACTTCGCCTCGTCCTTCGGCACGCTGGTACTCACCCGCGCGTACGCCGACTGGTCCGCCGACGTCAATGCCGACTACCGCGGCCAACTCGTCGGCCGCGCGGTCGACCTCGTCCAGCTCTTCCCCGCCGCGGCGTACGGCAAGAACGGTGCCGACATCCGGCTGGCCGTCGACGCGGTCGAGGACATGTTCCGCCTGCCCGATCTCACCCACGTCGTGATCGTCGCCGGGGACTCCGACTACATCGCCCTGGCGCAGCGCTGCAAGCGGCTCGGCCGCTACGTCGTCGGCATCGGGGTGGCGGGCTCGTCGAGCCGCGCGCTGGCCTCGGCCTGCGACGAGTTCGTCATCTACGACGCGCTGCCCGGCGTGCCCGTCTTCGAGCCACCCCAGCCGCCCACCGCCGAGGAGGCAGACGCCGAACCCGCACCGAAGAAGCGGGCGCCGCGGCGTCGTGCCACCCGCCCGCAGACCGTCGAGGACGAGCCGGAGCCGCCCGATCCCCAGGTGGCCGCCACCGCACTGCTCACCCGCGCGCTGCAGATCGGGCTGGAGAAGGACGACGCCGACTGGCTGCACAACTCAGCGGTCAAGGCTCAGATGAAGCGCATGGACCCGTCCTTCAGCGAGAAGTCACTCGGCTTCCGATCCTTCAGCGACTTCCTGCGCTCCCGGTCCGACGTCATCGAACTCGACGAGAGTTCGACCACGCGCATGGTGAAGTTGAAGTAGAGGCTACGGAGCGCCTCAGCTCAGCAGGTCCTCGTGCTGCGGGCAGTACGCCCCGATCGCCACGCCCACGAAGTACGCCCCCTCATCCTCGGTCAGACCGGTAGCCGATGCCACGCGGTCGACCGCCACGGGCACGGACGTGCCGCCGTCCAGCGCCGCGCAGGCCCCGCGGGCCGACGCAACCGCTGACGCCGGATCGTCGACCGGAATGCCGATGATCTCGATGACCTCGAGGAACGAGTCATCCGGCTCCTCGGCAGCGGCAGGGGCGGCCGTGACCAACGCTGCTGCGGCCAGCGCCGCCACGAGGAGAGCCTTCATGGCTCACAGCGTATCCACAGTCACGCTCAGTCGGCGCGGCCCCGGACGACGTCGCGCACCCGAGCGGCTGCCTCCGCCGGGTCCTCGTGCTCCCAGATGCGCACACTCACCCAGCCCGCTTCGGCGAGCCGCGCGTCGGTGTCGCGGTCGCGGGCCCGGTTCGTCGTCACCTTGTCGGCCCAGAACGTGGCATTCGCCGCAGCCTTCGTGTGGTGCACCGGGCAGCCGTGCCAGAAGCAGCCGTCGAGGAACACCGCCACCTTCGCCCGGGTGAACACCAGGTCCGCGCGGCGCCGCATCGTCGTCAGCGGTCGCGTGTCGACGCGGTAGCGCAGCCCCAGCTTGTGTACCGCCGAGCGCAGCGCCAGTTCGGGTTTCGTGTCGCGACTCTTGTTCGACTGCATGCGCGCCCGCGCCTCCGGGGAGGACGCCCACGACTCGGCCACCCCACCAGGCTAACCACGCCACGCCGCCTGACCTGCCCCGTCCCCGGCGGCGCGCCTGCTTACGATCGACGGCGATGCTCGAGCCCTCCCCCACCGTCGACGGCCTGCGGTCCTCCACCGCGGCCGGGTTTGAGCGATTCCGCGTCCGCCGCGGCCACTACGAACGCGTCCTCACCCGCCGCGACGGCACCACGGTCACCACGGTGCTCGCCCCGGCAGACACCGGTTCGGGTCCGACGTCGGCCGACACGGCGGAACGAGCATGGCTGCGCCATCCCACCCCGCCGGTGCGCGGGACGGGCACACCACTACGCGCCGTCGACCTGTTCGCCGGCTGCGGTGGCCTGTCCGTCGGCCTCGCCGAAGCCGCCCGCGCGCTGGGCCGACCCTTCGAACCGGTGCTCGCCGTCGATCTCGACGCCACCGCGACGGCCACGTACGCCGCCAACTTCCCGACCGCGGCCGCCCGGTGCGCCGACGTCGCCGACATCCTCCCGGGCGCTCCCGGCGCCCGCCTCACCCAGGCCGAGCGCCTGCTGGCCAAGCACCACCGCGACGTCGACGTCCTCGTCGGCGGCCCACCGTGCCAGGGGCACAGCGACTTCAACAACCGCACCCGGCACGCCGACGACAAGAACGAGCTGTACCAGACCATGGTGCGCGCCGCCGAAGTGCTCGCGCCGCAACACCTTCTGATCGAGAACGTTCCCGGCGCACTCAACGACAAGCGCGCCGTCGTGCAGCGCACCGCCGACGCACTCGAGCGGCTCGGCTACCACGTCGACATCGCCGTCATCGACCTCAGCACGCTCGGCGTCCCGCAGACCCGGCGGCGGCTCGTCCTGCTGGCCAGCCTCACCCACGCCGTCACCGCCGCGCAGGTGCTCGATGCCCACCGCCGCGAACGACGCACCACGGCATGGGCATTCGACGACCTCGAACACCCGCCGAGTGAGACCCTGCTCGACGCACCCGCGCAGTCCGCTCCGGCCACCCGGGCACGCATCGACTACCTGTACGCCCACGGCGCCTTCGACCTGCCGGACAGCCAACGCCCCGCCTGCCACGCCAACGGCGGCCACAGCTACAAGTCGATCTACGGGCGGCTCGCGTGGGACCGCCCCGCCCAGACCGTGACCACCGGCTTCTACAGCATGTGCATGGGCCGCAACGTGCACCCGAGCCAACGGCGCACCATCACCGCCCACGAAGCCGCCCGCCTGCAGTACCTGCCCGATTGGTTCAGCTTCGCCCACGTCCGCCGCCGCACCGCGCTGGCGCGGATGATCGGCAACGCGGTCCCCTCACGGCTGAGCTACGCCGTTGCGCTGGAATGGCTTCGGTGAACGTCGTCGGACTGTTCGCCGGCATCGGCGGGCTCGAACTCGGCATGGCCGCCGCCGGACACCACGCCGCTCTCCTCGTCGAGAACGCCCCCGCCGCCCAGCACGTCCTGCGCCGACGGTTCCCCGACTCTGCCGTCAAAGACGACGTCCGCGACCTCGACGCCCTGCCCCGCGGCACCGACGTCGTCGTCGCCGGCTTCCCCTGCCAGGACCTCAGCAGCGTTGGCCGCAAGGCCGGAATCGACGGTGCGCGAAGCAGTCTCGTTGGAGAGGTCCTGCGGCTCGCACGGACGTCGCGGGTGCCGTGGCTGATTCTCGAGAACGTGCCGTTCCTGATGTCGCTGGCACAGGGGGCCGCGCTGCGGATCATCACCGAGGCGCTCACCGAACTCGGCTACCGCTGGGCCTACCGCGTCGTCGACACCCAGGCCTTCGCCCTGCCGCAGCGCCGCAACCGCTGGTACCTCGTCGCCAGCCGCGACCACGACCCGCGCGGCGTGCTGCTCGCCGACGACACCGCCAAGCCGCTCGACGCCGTCACCTACCCCGACGTGGCGTGCGGGTTCTACTGGACCGAGGGCATGCGGTCGTTCGGCTGGGCCGTCGACGCCGTGCCGCCGATCAAGTGCGGCTCGTCGGTGGGGGTTGCCTCGCCGCCGGCGATCCGCTTGCCGAGCGGCCGCTACGTCACCCCGGACATCCGCGATGCCGAACGGCTGCAGGGCTTTTCGCCGGACTGGACCCGCCCCGCCGAGGAGGTCGCCCGCAGCGGCGAACGTTGGCGCATGGTCGGCAATTCGGTCAGCGTGCCGGTCGCCACGTGGCTCGGTACGCGGCTCGCGGCGCCGGGCGACTACTGCCGCGACGACGATGCGCCGCACATCGGGGGCAAGTGGCCCCGCCGCGCCGCATGGGCCGACCACGACGGCGTCGTGCACGGCGCCGACGTCGGGCCGTGGCCGGTCTGGCGGCCGCGGCCGTCGCTCACCGAGTTCCTCGACCACCCCGGCAAGCCGCTGTCGGCGCGCGCCGCCCACGGGTTCCTCAGCCGCACCCGCAAGGGCTCGCTGCGCTTCCCGCCCGGCTTCCTCGCCGAGCTGGAGACCTACGCCACGGGCGCCTGACGCTCGTTTCGCCCCCTCCTCACCGGGTAGCCGCCGGACGCACCCGACGAAAAGGAGAGCGATGCGCGCCGCAGTACTGGAGGAGATTGGGCAGACACCCGTCGTCCGCGACTTCGACGACCCCGAGGGCGACGTGGTCGAGGTGCGTCTCGCCGGTCTGAATCCCGTCGACCTGGCCATCGCCTCCGGCGCGTTCGGGGAGTGCGAGGTCCCGACGATCGTCGGCAAGGAGGGCGTCGGCGTGCGCGCCGACGGCTCACGGGTCTACTTCGACTCGCCCCCGGCGCCCTACGGATCGTGGGCGCAGCGCACGCTGGTCGACGCGGACAAGACCTACCCCGTGCCCGACGGTCTCGACGACGACGTCGCCGTGGCGATGGGCATCGCCGGGCTCGCCGCGTGGCTGCCGCTGACCGTGCACTCGCAGGTGGAGGGCCGGTCGGTGCTGATCCTGGGCGCGACGGGCGTGGTCGGGACGATCGGCGTACAGGCCGCGAAGATCCTCGGCGCCGGCCAGATCGTCGCCGCCGGCCGCAACCGCGACGCGCTGGAGAAGACGCGCGACCTCGGCGCCGACGTGCTGGTGCAGCTCGGCGGCGACGACGACGCCAAGGCGCTGGCCGCCGAGGCGGGCGACGGCTTCGACGTCGTCCTCGACCTCGTCTACGGCGACCCGTTCCTCGCCGCGCTCGACGCCACCGCCGTCGGCGCGACGCTGATCACCGTCGGCCAAGGCGCCGGCGGCGCTCCGGAGATCCCGTTCCAGAAGATCATGGGCCGCACCCACGTCGGACACCTGAACGACCACATGCCTCCCGACGTGCTGCGATCGGCCTACGCGGAGCTGACCGGCCATGCCGCCGCCGGACGCATCCGCGTCGAGACCACCCGCTTCACCCTCGACGAGGCGCAGCGCGCCTGGGAAGCGCAGGCCGAGGGGCCTCACGTGAAGATCGGAGTCGCGCCGTGAGCAGTTATCCCACCTTCGACACCCTGCCGATCGGCACCGAGTGGCGCGCCGGCACGGCCGGCAAGACGCGCGAGTCCACCGACCCGTGGAGCGGCGACGTCCTCGTCGAGATCCCCCAGGCCGGCGAGGACGACCTGAACCAGGCCTACGACGCCGCGCAGCAGGCGCAGCGCGATTGGGCCGCGCAACCGCCGATGGAGCGCGCCAACGTCATGCGCGAGGCGGCCGAGGTGATGGGCCGGCGCAAGGACGAGATCACCGACTGGCTGATTCACGAGACCGGCGGCACCGTCGCGAAGGCCGAACTCGAGTGGAGCCTGGTGCGGTCGGTGATGTGGGAGGCGGCGTCCATGCCGCACCACGTCGAGGGCCGCATCATGCCGTCGGACATCCCCGGCAAGGAGAGCCGCGTCTACCGCGAGCCGGTCGGCGTCGTCGCCGTCATCTCACCGTGGAATTTCCCCATGCAGCTGTCGAACCGCTCGGTCGCCCCGGCGCTCGCCGTCGGCAACGCCGTCGTGCTCAAGCCCGCCGGCGACACCCCGGTGACCGGCGGCCTGCTGCTCGCCCGCATCTTCGAGGAAGCCGGACTGCCACCGGGGTTGCTGTCGGTCGTGGTGGGCTCGGGGTCGGACATCGGCGACGCCATCGTGGCGCACGACGTGCCGCGCGTCGTGTCCTTCACCGGGTCCTCGCCCGTCGGCAAGGGCATCGCCGAGAAGGCGGCGCTCAAGCACCTCGCGCTGGAACTGGGCGGCAACGGACCGCTGGTGGTGCTCGACGACGCGGACCTGGAACTCGCCGCGAGCGCTGCGGTGTTCGGGTCGTTCTTCCACCAGGGCCAGATCTGCATGATCGCCAACCGCATCATCGTCGACGCAGCGGTGCACGACGAGTTCCTGCAGCTGTTCCTCGACAAGGTGAAGGCCTTGGAGGTCGGTGACCCGAGCAAGCCCGAGACCCACCTCGGGCCGGTGATCAACTCCTCGCAACTCGAGACCATCCAGGACAAGGTGCGTCGCGCACGGGAGTCCGGCGCGGAGGTGCTGACCGGCGGTGAGCCGTTCGGGCCCGCGGGGCTCGCGCTACCACCGCACGTGCTGGCCGGCGGCAACGACGTCGCGACCGCGCAGGAGGAGGTCTTCGGCCCGGTCATCACCGTCATCCGCGCGAGCGGCGAGGACGAGGCGTTGCGGATCGCGAACGACACCGAGTACGGGCTGTCGTCGGCGGTGTTCAGCCGCGACGTCGACCGCGCGGTCCGCTTCGCCCGTCGCGTCGACGCCGGTATGACGCACGTCAACGACTCACCGGTGAACGACGACGCCAACACCGCGTTCGGCGGGGAGAAGGCGTCCGGCATCGGCCGCTTCGGCGGTCAGTGGGCGATCGACGAGTTCACCACCGACCACTGGGTGTCGGTGCAGCACCAGCCGAGGCAGTACGCGATCTAACCGTCGATCCGCACGCGGTACATCGACGGCCACTTCTTCGCGTCGACCAGGAATTCGTCGCCGGCGACGTGCGCGATGCCGCTGAACACCTGCTCGACCGTGCGGTCCTGGCCGGCGAACAGGCCGGACATGTCGGCGACGAGGTTGATCTTGCCGGTGGTCGGGTCGATGCGGGCGATCTCGTCGCTCGGCCACAGGCTCGCCCACACCTGGCCGTCGACACAGTCGAGTTCGTTCAGGCCGGTGACGGCGTTGCCGTCGCGGGTGACGTCGACGCTGCCGACCTCCTCCAGCGTGCCGGGCTCGACGAAGCGCAGCCGGCCGGTGCCGTCGCTGACGACGAGCCGGTCGCCGACGGGGCAGATGCCCCAGCCGAAGTCGGGCGGGACCGATACTTCGCGCAGCAGCGTCAGCGTCGCCTTGTCCCATTCCAGCGCGACGCCGTTCTGGTACGTCAGCTGCCAGATCCTGTCGCCGACGACCGTGATGCCCTCCGAGAAGTAGTTGCCGGGCAGCGGCACCGAACGGCGGACGACGCCGGTGTTCGGGTCGACCTCGCGCAGGTCGGATTTGCCGGCCAACCCGGTCGCCTCGTAGAGCGTGCCGCCGTCGAGTTCGAGGCCCTCAGTGTAGGCGTTCGGATCGTGCGGGATCTGCGCCACCAGGACCGGGCGGACGACCGGCACCGCCGCGGGTTCGGCGAGCGCGTGCGGCGCGGCGACACCGGCCAGCAGGCAGGTAGCGGTCAGGACGAGGCTGATCGAGCGCAGGGCCATGACATGGTTGGTACCCGCTTCGCAGTGAGTTTGCCAGGGCGGCGCGCGGGTCGGAGGGTTCCGTCAGGTGCTGCCCAATCGTCCGGGGAGCCACCTCAACATGGGCCGTCGACGGGGGTAGGGTACGAATCGCTAGCCCGGCGAAGCAATGGCTGGTTGGCACGTCCGAATGAGTACACGAGCGCCAACAGGGTGGACGATGACTTCTTCAAGTGGAACGCAGGACTCGACGAAGACCGAGAAGGCGGAGTCGGCCTGGCTGTCGAAATCCGCGTCCCAGACCCGTGGATCGGACAAGAAGGAAGTCCAGTTCCACTACGACATCTCGAACGAGTTCTTCCGGCTGTGGCAGGACCCGTCGCAGACCTACAGCTGCGCGTACTTCGAGAAGGACGACTACACGCTGGAGCAGGCACAGCTCGCGAAGGTCGACCTCTCGCTGGGCAAGCTGGGCCTGCAGCCGGGAATGACGTTGCTGGACATCGGGTGCGGCTGGGGCTCGACCATTCAGCGCGCGGTGGAGAAGTACGACGTCAACGTCATCGGCCTCACGCTGAGTGAAAACCAGAAGCGCCACATCGAGGAGAACCGGTTCGCCAACATCAAGAGCGACCGGAAGATGGAAGTGCGCCTGCAGCCGTGGGAGGAGTTCGAGGGGAAGGTCGACCGCATCGTGTCGATCGGCGCCTTCGAGCATTTCGGCTTCAACAAGTACGACGACTACTTCAAGAAGACCTTCAGCTGGATGCCCGACGACGGCGTGATGATGCTACACACGATCATCATTCCCGAGGACGAGGAGATCAAGGCAAAGGGCTTGCCGCTCACCATGTCTCGGGTGCGGTTCATCAAGTTCATCATGGACGAGATCTACCCCGGCGGCCGTCTGCCGCTCGGCTCGATGGTCAAGGAGCACGCCGTCAAGGCGGGCTACACCGTGACGCGCGAGCAGCACCTGCAGCCGCACTACGTAAAGACCCTCGACACGTGGGCCGCGAACCTCGAGGCGAAGAAGGACGAGGCGATCGCGATCACCAACGAGGAGATCTACGAACGCTTCCACAAGTATCTCGCCGGCTGCGCCGACCTGTTCCGCGAGGGCTACACCGACGTCTGCCAGTACACCTGCGAGAAGGCACCGGCCTGACGTCTCGTTAGTTTAATGGTCTAACCAAATATCGCAGGGCGCACGGTAACTGGGTCCGAAACAGTCGGATGGGAGTTGGTCGGGGATGGCCAAGGGCACGGTGGAGTCACCGGAGTCGACGAAGGAGATGACGCCGCACTTCGCGGAAGTGCAGGCGCATTACGACCTCTCCGACGACTTCTTCGGGTTGTTCCAGGACGCGTCGCGGACGTACAGCTGCGCCTACTACGAGCGTGACGACATGACGCTCGCGGAGGCTCAGCTCGCGAAACTCGATCTGTCGCTGGGCAAGCTGGACCTGCAGCCGGGCATGACGTTGCTCGACATCGGGTGCGGCTGGGGCTCGATGATGCGGCGCGCGGTGGAGAAATACGACGTCAACGTCATCGGGCTGACGCTGAGCAAGAACCAGTGCAAGTACGCCCAGGAGTTGCTCGACGGGCTCGACACCGACCGCTCGCGCCGCGTCCTGCTGCGCGGTTGGGAGCAGTTCGACGAGCCGGTCGACCGCATCGTCAGCATCGAGGCCATCGAGGCATTCCCGCAGGAGCGGTACGCGCCGTTCTTCAAGATGTGCCACTCGGTGCTGCCGGCCGGCGGGCGCTTCGTCATCCAGGCGATCCTCGGGCACCCGCTGAAGCGGTGGCCGGAGATGGGCATCCCCGTGACGATGACCGACCTGCGGTTCATGCGGTTCATCGCCAAGGAGATCTTCCCCGGCGGTTCGGTGCCGTGCGACGAGGACATCATCAATCTGTCTGCCGAGGCCGGTTTCTCGCTGGAGCAGAAGCAACTGCTCGACGAGCACTACGTCCGGACGCTGGACACCTGGGCCGAGGCGCTGGAGGCGCACCACGACGAGGCGGTCACCGCCACGTCCGAGGAGGTCTACCAGCGGTACATGAAGTACCTGACCGGCTGCAGCGACTTCTTCCAGCGCGGCATCAGCGAGCTGGGACAGTTCACGCTGGTCAAGTGATTCCGGACGGTCAGGCCGCCCCGAAGACCAGCGAGACGTTGTAGCCGCCGAAGCCGAAGCTGTTGAGCAGCGCGTGGCGGTACTCGCCGCGGCGCGGCTCGTGCGCCACCACGTCGAGGTCGACGTCCGGGTCGGGCGTCTCGTAGTTCAGCGTCGGCGGCAGCACGCCGTCCCTGATGGCCTGCACGGCCAGCACGGCGTCGACGGCGCCGACCGATCCCCAGCTGTGCCCGAGCGCGGCCTTCGGTGCGTAGACGGCCGGGCGGTGCGCGCCGAGTGCGTGGCGGAGGGCGTTGGCCTCGGCCTGGTCGCCGGGTTGGGTGCCGCAGGCGCTGGCGATGACGGCGTCGACGTCCTCGGGTCCCAGGCCCGCCGACTCGATGGCGCGCGTGATCGCGGTGCCGGCGGATTCACCGCTGGGTTCGGGCAGCACGTCGTCGTACCCGTCGGAGGTACTGCCCGCGCCGAGCAGGCGGGCAAGGATCGTGGCTCCGCGGGCCTGCGCGTGGTCGGCGTTCTCCAGGACCAGCAGCGCGCCCGCTTCCCCAAAGACGGCGCCCGAGCGGTGCTTGTCGAAGGGGCGGCTAGCCGCGGCCGGGTGCTCGTTGTCGGCGGACAGCAGGCCCAGCTTGTGGAAGGCGGTGAGGGTGACCGGGCCGATCCAGGTGTCGACGCCGCCGCAGATGGCCATGTCGGCCTCACCGAGGGCGATGTGCTTCCACGCCTCGGCGATCGCGGACGCGCCGGAGGCGTCGGCCATGAGCGGGCAGACGATGCCGGCCTTGGCCTGGCGCTCCAGGCCGACGGCGGCGGCCGGCGAATTCGGCATGTACATCTGCACCGAGAGCGGTGAGACGGCGCGCAGGCCGCGGGCCTTGAAGATGTCGTACTGGATGACGATCTCTTCGGCCGTGCCCAGTGCGAGGCCGATGGAGACCATGAGGCCGCTGGTGTCGACCTCCGGTGCGCCCGCCTGGTCCCAGAGCCGGCGGCCGAGGACGGTCGCCATCTTTTGCAGATAGGACAAGCGGCGGAGTTCGACGCGGTTGAGGTGTTCGTCGAAGTCCTCGGTCAGTGCGCCGCCGATGCGGACCGGCGGGTGGAACTCGTGGATGAGCGGGCGGTCGAGGGTGCGGATGCCGCTGCGCTTGTCCAGCAGGTGCTTCCACGTCTGTTCGGCGTCGGGCGCGAGCGACGTCGTCGACGTCACGGCCGTGACCACGACGTCGTTGAGTCCATCCCCAGTTGTCAGCGCTGCCATGCCTCTTCCCCGTGCGCGCTCGTGCGCGTCCTAGAGGTATCACACGGCTTTGGGTGACGGCAGGGTGAACAGTGGCGTTCCTGGGGCGTGTTCGGCGTGGGGGTTCGCCGGCCTTGGGGGTGAGCCGCCGCCAGGAGAGTCAAATCGGATTGCCCGCCTCTGAGCGACAACTCGCGACAATCCACGGCCCTGTCGCGACGTGTCGCTCAGAGGTGGGCACATCCACGTCGGTCCCGCCGTCCGCCAGCCGCCCGGGCGCGCCACATATGCTCTGCGCGTGTCCCTTCTGACGATGAGCGTGCTGCTGGCCGTCCTGGTGCTGATCGTGGTCGGCGTGCTGCTGGTCGTGGTGCTCGCCCGGCGGAGCAAGACTCAGCTCGCCGCGCAGCTGGAGGTGCTGCCGGGCATGCCGACCGGTGCGCCGATCGAGTGGGCGCACGAGGAGACGCCGGAAGCGCGCATGCACCGCCGCCTCGTCGATCTGGCGCGCGCGGTGATGGTCCTGCCGCTGACCGACGACGCCGCACTCGAGCGAAAGGTTGCCGCCGAGAACCGGATCGCCGAACTCGACAGCCGGCTCATCGCCATCGGCGCCGGGACGGACCCGTCCCGGCAGGAGGCGGTCACCGGGCTCGGTGGGGAGCTTGCGGAGTTGGAGTCTGAGGTGTCGGCGCTGCGGAGGTTGAGTCCGCGGCGCTGAGGGTCGCGACGCCGGCTGTCAGACGATGCCCAGCCGCCGCGCGAGATCAGGCCCGCCGACCTCGCGGATGAAGTCCGGATCCCCGCAGACGACGAGTTGATCTCGCGCGCGGGACAATCCGACGTACAGCCGCTCGCGGGCCCGCTCGAACTTCGCCGCGTCGTTGACCACCAGGACGACGGCGCGCCGCTCGAGGCCCTTGAAGCCGAGCACGTGGCCGTAGAACACCTGCTCGGCGTCCCAGAACGTGTCCCAGTAGGCCTTGTGCCCGTCGCGCTGGCGTTCGGTCTGCTCGGGGTGGCGGCTGCCGGTCGTCAGCAGCGCGACGTCCTCGCGGCGCCAGCCCTGGTCGAGCAGCGACTCGACCTCGTCGTCGCCGGCGTCCATCGCATCTTCGCGGCTACACGCCACGAAGGTGACCGCAGGGCCTTCGCCGCCGAGGAAGCGCATCGGATGGTCGACCAACGGCTGGAACGCATTGGCGATCTGCCGGGTGTTGCGCACGTTGTGGTCGAGGATCAGCGGCACCAACGGAACCGGTGGCGAGCCATGGCGGTTGAACACCCGCTGGCCCTCGTCGCTGAAGACGAACAGACCGCCGTCGACGGAGTCCTTCAGCGCGGCAAGCAGCGGATCCCACCACGCGTCGGCGAAGTCCTGCGCCTCGTCGACCACGATCGAGTCGAAGCGCTGCCCTGGCGGCAGCTGCGCGGCGAGGTCGGCCATCTGCAGCGGCAGGTCGTGCTCCCAGAACTGCACCGTCTCATCGGTGCGCAGCGCCTCGTCCGGGCCCGCGGGCGCGCCCCACGTCTTGCCGAGGTCGTGGAACTCGCCGACGTATGCCGGTTGGTGGGTGCGCGGCCAGGCCGCGGTGATCCGCTCGAGGTAGGACGCTAGCCCGTGTGAATAGCAGACCAGCGCCACCCGCTGCCCGCGAACGGCCAGCCGACGGGCCTGTTCCATCGCGAGGAACGTCTTTCCAGACCCCGCACCCCCGCGTACCTCGACGCGGTTGAGCAACCGGATGGCATCGAGGATGACGGCCTGGTGCTCGGTCAATGCGTCGGCGGCGTCGTTATTCGCCAGCGCGCGGGCGACGACGTCGCGCTGCGGTAGTCCCCTGCCACTCAACGCCGTTGCGAGCTGCTCCACGCCTTCACGTGCGAGCAGCGGGCGGTCTTGCTCCTGCCGCACGAGGATCTCGCGCAGGCGGTCGACGAGGTTGGGCAGGTCGGTGCGGTCGATGACCTTCCAGCGCGGCGCGTCCGGCAGGTCGAAGTCAGCGGGCAGTTCGGTGTGCGGCAGGACGACGACGTGGTCCCAGCGCTGGCGACGCTGCGTCCAGCGCGGGTCCTTCTCGACGTAGTCGCGCAGCGCGTAGCAGGCCTCGCGCGCCTGGCGGACCGGCTCGATCTTCTTGTCGCGGCCGCCGCGCTTCTGCCACCAGCCCTCGCCGTCGTGCCAGACCTCGCCGCCCTTCACCTCGAGGCAAATGATGCCAGCGCCCTCGATGCCGACGACGAAGTCCACCTCGTGGTCCTTCAGGTGGTCGGTCACGCGCTGGCCGGGAACGAGGAGGTCGTTGGGCTCGAGCTGGTCGACGAGCGCCTGCCACGTGCTGCGCTCCGAGCTGTTGAGACGCGGTGTCTCCGTCACGGTGATGGTCACGCGCGCCCCACGATCGTCAGCATCTTCTCCCCCGGTGAAGTTGACTCGGCAAGGACGTTAGCGCGCCTATCCGACGAATCGGGGCCGATCGAGGCCGACTCGCGGCTCGGCCGAGGGTTGACGCCACGCCACTCGCCCGCGCACACTCACTGAACACGTTCAGTGAAACGGAGGCGGCGGTCGATGCGGGCAGGCGATGCGGTGATCACGCAGTACGACCCGTTCTCCGCCGAATGCCTCGAGGACCCGTACCCGTACTACGCGTGGCTGCGCGACGAGCACCCGCTCTATTACGTACCGGACTACGACATGTGGGTCGTCTCCCGCTTCCAGGACGTCTACGACATGCTCGGCGACCCCGACCTGCCATTCGAGGGCCGCGAGGGCACCGTCCCCACGCGCGCCGAGATGCTCGCCCGCAACGACGGGCCCGTGCCGCCCCTGCCGCTCGACCCCGTCGGCGGCTTCACCCGCATCGACCAGCCCCACCAGGGTCAGCTGCGCGGCTTCGTCAACCACCCGTTCCGGCCCCGACCCGTGGCACGGCTCGAGGACTGGTTCCGCGACATGGTCCGCGCCGACCTGCCCGCCGCGCTCGCCCAGGGCGAGTTCAACCTGCCCGCGCTCTTCGGGCTGTGGACCGCCCGCACCATGTGCCACCTCGCCGGCCTGCCGCTCGACATGGCCGCCGACCTCCGCGACGCCATCAACGAATCCTCCGCCGCCATCGGCAACGAGGCGCTCGGCCTGAACCCGCTCGACGGCCTCAAGCGGATCAACCGCGCCGCGCACCTCGCCGTCACCACCCGCCGCGATGCCGGCGCCGACGGCAGCCACCCGTTCGTCGACGGCGCCATCATTGCGGTCTTCGAAGGACGCTCACTCACCGACCGCGAGGTCGCCGCCCAGCTCCTGGTGCCGCTCATCGGCGGCGTCGAGACCGTCCCCAAGGTGACCTCGCACGGCTTGTGGGAACTCACCAAGAACCCCGACCAGCTCGCCGCGGTCCGCGCTGATCTCGCCGCCACCACTCCCAAGGCGTTCGACGAAATGGCCCGCTACTGCGGACCCGCGCAATGGTTCTCGCGCACCGTCACGGCGCCGGTCGACATCCTCGGCGAGCACCTGACGCCCGGCCAGCGGATCATCTTCCTCATCCAATCCGCCCAACGTGATCCTCGCGAATTCGACGACCCGGACACCTTCCGCTGGGACCGCCCGATGAAGCGCACGCTGTCCTTCGGCCATGGCGGTCACTTCTGCATGGGGATGCACCTCGCCAAGCTCGAGGGCCGCGTCATCCTGCAGGAGTTCCTCTCCGCCGTCAACGAATTCGACTTCGACGACGCCGCCGCCGTCCGCAGCGCCTCTAGCTTCCAAAAGGGCTGGGACTACCTGCCCGTCCGCATCCACTCGCTGCGCGCACCAGCCTCCAGCGCGCCGACCGAAGGAGCACCGTGAAGGTCAAGGTCCACTGGCATCTGTGCGAAGGCAACGGCATCTGCGTCGCCGACGCCCCGGACGTTTTCGACCTCGACGATGACGACAACCTCCTGGTCCTGCAGGAAGAACCGTCCGAGGACCAGCGCGAGCCGGTCGAGGCGGCCGTCCGCAACTGTCCCAAACGCGCACTCGAACTGCAGGACTGACGTGACGGGAGCGGTTAGCACCGTCCGGGGCCAGCGGTCCACCGCCGACCTCGGCCGCACGCTGATGCACGAACACGTGATCGCGGTGTCCGCGGCGCTCGCCAACGACCGGCCCGAGATCGCGTTCCCCCACGGCAAGCAAGCGGCGATCGACGATGCCGTCGCCCGGTTGCAGCGCGTCAAGGACGCCGGCATCGACACGATCGTCGAAGTCACCGTCTTCGGCCACGACCGCGACGTCCCCACCCTCATGGAGATCAACGCGCGCGTCGACCTCAACATCGTCGTCGCCACCGGCTTCTACACCGAAGACTTGCCGTCGAAGACCTTCGAGATCCGCCAGGCGCTCGCCCGGCAGCGCGGCGGCAACTTCTTCGTCGACGTCTTCACCGCCGACATCGTCGACGGCATCGGCGACACCGGCGTCCACGCCGGAATCATCAAGTGCGTGACGGGTTCCGACGGTCTGACGCGCGGCTCAAAGGGACTGCTGCGCGCCGCGGCGATCACCGCCCGCGACACCGGCGTCCCGATCACCACCCACTCCGACCCACACACCCGCGGTGGGCTCGAACAGCTCGACCTCTTCGCCGCGGAGGGCGTCGACCTGACCCGCGTCATCATCGGTCACAGCGGCGATACCACCGACACCGACTACCTCAAAGCCCTCATGGACACCGGCGCCACGATGGCGTCGGACCGCTTCGGCTACGACCTCCCCGGCGCCGCGACGACGCAGCAGCGCGTCGACGTCATCGCCGACCTGTGCCGCCAGGGCTACGGCGACCGGATCGTCGTCTCCCACGACGCCATGCTGCACACCGACTGGCTCGACGACGGTTACACCGCCGACTTCCCCGACTGGGACCCCACCTTCGTCCCCACCCGCGTCGTCCCCATGCTGCGCGACGCCGGCGTCTCCGATACCGACCTGCGCCGCATCCTCGTCGACAATCCGGCCCGCCTGCTCGCCCGCCTCTATTCAGGAGACCGACCATCACCGATCCCGAACTCTCGCAGCCGAAGTCACCCGTTCGGCGGGCGTTGACTGAACGCGCCGTCACCACCGGGCCGTGGGTCACGTTCAGCGACCCGCACGCCGTCGAGGCGCTGGCGAAGCTCGACCTCGACCACCTCGTCATCGACTGCCAGCACGGGACCGCCGACCTCGGCACCGTGCTGCCGATGCTGCGCGCCGCCGCTCTGCACGGCATGCCCGTGCTCATCCGGGTGCCCGCCAACGAGCCGTGGCAGATCATGCGTGCGCTCGACCTAGGCGCGGCCGGCGTCATCGTCCCGATGGTCAACACCGCGGCCGAAGCCGCAACGGCCGCGTCGGCGATGCTGTACCCGCCGCACGGCGAGCGCTCCTACGGGCCTATCCGGCCCTCCCCCGGCGCCGGCATCACACCCGGCGACGGACCCCTGCTGCTCGTCATGATCGAGACCGCAAGAGGCTTGGCGGACGTCGACGCCATCGCCGCCACCCCGGGCGTCGACGGGCTGTTCATCGGACCCATCGACCTGGCACTTGGCATCGGCGCCGTCCCCGACGGCAAGGTGCTCAAGGGCATCGGCGCGGATGCCACGCTCGCCGCGGTCGACACCATCGCCGCCGCGGCACGCGCGCACGACAAGATCCTGTCCGGTGCCGTCTTCACCCCCGACCACGCCCGTGCGATGACCCGCGCCGGGGTCCGACTGCAGGTCTATGGCTCCGACGGGCAGTGGCTCGCCGCCGGCGCGAAGGCCGCCCGCACGCTCACCGACGAACTCACCGCGGAGGCCGAGAAGTGAAGGCGCTCATCACCAGTCCGACGATGACGCCGCCGGACGCGGTCACCGCTCCGCTGCGCGAGATCGCCGACATCGTCAACGTCACCGACGGATCGGCCGAATCGCTGCTGGACGCCGCACGCGACGCAGACGCGCTCATCGTCGCCGTCGAACCGATCCGCGCGCCGCTCATCGCCGAATTGAGCCGCTGCAAGGTCATTCACCGCTGCGGCATCGGCGTCGACATGGTCGACGTCGAGGCGGCCACTGCAGCCGGCATCCAGGTGACGAACGTTCCGGACGCGAACTTTCACGAGGTTGCCGCGCACGCGATGGCGTTCATCATGGCGCTGACTCGCCGACTCGTCGCGTGGGACGCCGGTGTGCGTGCGGGCCGGTTCGGCGACGGCAGGCTCGGCATGTCACTGCACCGACCCGACGTGCAGACGGTCGGGCTAATCGGACTAGGCCGAATCGGACGACGGGTGGCGGTCGCCGCGCGGGCGATCGGGTTCAACGTGGTCGCGTACGACCCGGCGGTCTCCGCCGAGGACGCCGCAGCGCTGGATGTCACGCTGGCCGACGCCGACGAGGTGATCGCGGCGGCTGACGTTGTTTCGCTGCATGTTCCGCTCACTGACGGCACGCGCCACCTGCTCGACGCGGCAGCGCTCGGTCGGATGAAGCGCGGCGCGTTCGTGGTGAACGTGTCGCGGGGCGGGCTGATCGACGAGGCGGCGCTGGCCGAGGCGGTCGCGTCGAAGCACCTCGGCGGTGCGGCGCTCGACACGTTCGAGACCGAGCCGCTGCCCGCTGACAGCCCGCTGTTCGGGGTCGACGGGATCTTGCTCTCGCCGCACGCCGCGCACTGGAGCAAGGAGTCGCTTGGCGAGACGATGGTGAAGAGCTTCGCTGAGGTGGCGCGCGTGCTGCGCGGCGAGGCGCCGCGGTATCCGGTCAACCGGGTGTAGCCGACGGTGGCCGTCCGCAAGGAGGAGAGCCTGCGTCGGCGGGAGGCGGTGTTCGCCGCGACGTGGGAGCTGGTCGAGGCGCATGGCTTCTCCGCGGTGACGCTGCGGCAGGTGGCCGAGCGGGCGGGCGTCGCGCTCGGCACGATCTTCCTGTACGCGTCGAACAAGGACGAGCTGCTGCTACAGGTGTTCGGCGAGCGGCTGGCCGCGCGGTGGGACGCCTTCCTGGCGGCGTCCGAGGGCGAGCCGCCGCTGCGTCGCGTCGAGGCGTTCTATGACGACTGCCTGACGATGTTCTTCGCCGACGTCGACAACATCGGCGCGTATTACGGTCTGCTGCTGCGGTATCCGACGACGCGCTTCCCGGAAGTGGTCGAGCTGCGGTCGCGGCTGCGGCGGATCCTGAGGGGAGCCTTGGATGACGGGTCGCTGGCCGACGCGTCCGACGCCGTCGCGCTGGAGCAGGCGTATTACGGCGTCTTCGCGATGGCCGTCCTCGAGCACGTGCACGTCGGGGACGAGACCCGGACGCGCGGGACCATGGGCCGGTCGATGGGGTTGTTGCGGCGAGGGGCGGGTAGCGGTGATTAGGCTGCCGGTCGATTCCTCATAGCCCCGCGCTGAGCACGTCGTCGAGCTCCTCGAACGAGAGGGCCAGGACGTGACTCAGGACGACGGACTTCGAGGCCGGCATGAGGGCCCAACCATCGAACGTCGTCAGCTTGACCACGTTGGGATGGCCACCCTCGCTGACGTTGACACCAGCGTTCGGACCGAGCATCTGGTATCGCCTGCCGAGCTGAGGTGCGCCGACGACTGACCTTGCCGTCGCCGCCCAAGTCCAGATGAGGTACTTCGTCGCCAAGTCGATTGTTGAACATCGCATTTGAGCGAGATATCGGTGACCTCGGTCATCGGACTCGTCGACCGACCACCCATCGCCATCCGCACGCACTGCAAACGTCCCCGCCGCCGAGGATCGGAACGTGACGCGGGAAGGGAATCCATGCCTCTCGACAGAAACGTCGCCTAGCCCCGCCAAGGTAGACCACTTGGCCCACTGTTCGACGAGATGGTCAAAGCTGGCACTGCTCATGCTGCCTCCTCGCACATGGGCAGCCAAACGGTCGATGTACAACGCGCACTCCGGTCCTCAGTACCCGGCCGACCCTCGAGTCAATACCCCATTATTCCTGATGCCCCGGGCGAGATATGTGCTCAGTTTTCCAACCGTCCGATGGCCTTGGTCGCGAGCTGGGTGTACGCAAGCCGCCCCAATAGCTGAAAGCAGGCATCGGACTCGGCGTCGAGGCGAACGAGGTTGAGCTCGTTCCCGCGCTCCATCCAGAAGACCTCCCACGTCCCGCCGTCTTCTTGTTGAATGCACCAACAGTTCTTGGCCTGCCCTCCCAAGGCCACCACGCGAGATGGCATGTTGATGAGTTCAAGGGCCTTCGCGAGTTCCGTCAGATTCATCTTCATCGGGCACCGAGGAAAGCGCCATCCTCGGCCACGTACGAATCTTGAATGGTTCGGACGGGTAGCGCCAGCAGGTGCGCCGTCTTCACCAGCGTGGACTTTCCGATGAGTCTTCCTCGGGCATTTGCGACGACGGAAGACCGCTCCTTCAACCTTCGGAACCCATCGACGTCGGGATCATCCACCGAGTAGCCATTTGGTAGCGAGTCGATTCCATTTGGAATCCAAAGATCGCGAAGGCCTTCGCGTTCGCGAATCGCGTCGCCCAATAGGGCGAGCAAGTACTTCTCTACGACCATCAAGCTCGATCCAGTCAGCTCGAGCCGCTCGGCGGAGCCACGGTCCGTCGACGACAATGCCCACCATCCGCCCTCCTGTTGCCGGACGTAGAAGCGTTGCTCCCCGCCGGGATCGGACCACAACTCGAGCGTCTCACCGTCACCATGCTGCGTCAGTGAGTAATTGGCGCGGCGAGCCCACGCAATCACATCTGGCCCAAGGCTCACGGCCATGATTCTAAGGTCCTATTCTTCAGTAGATCCTCGCAGGAGTGCTTCCGCTGGACGTTCGCAAATTCCCTCGTCATCAGTCGCACGCCGAATGCCAACTGAGAACGACCAAGCTTGGGTAAGCCTCGCTAATAGCTGTCCGCTGCGGTCGCGACTGCGACGGATCTTGCGCGTCGTTGCGGGTCAGCGTCGCCAACGCTTTAGTATCGAGCAGGCGTAATACGGCGTTTTCGCGATGGCCGTGCCAGCGCACGCGCACGTCCGGGACGGGGCGCGCATGCACGCGACCATGGCGCGGTCGATGGGTTTGTTGCGGCGAGGGCCGCTGGTGGGGAATCTGCCTCGCGGCTCGTCCACACCGAGGGCGGACGCTTTGAAACCACAATGAATTGGTGTCACCCGCCACCGTTAACCCGACTTAAACTCAGTAGTCATGTTGGTCGACCCAGAACTACTGCGCGCTCTCGCCACCCAGACCGACGTTGCATCATCGATGATTGTCGAAGCAGATGCGGGCGATAAAGCGTCGGTCTCGGCTGACGGTCTCCCCGGCTCCACCACGCAGTGGGCGGCGCGCCTCGTCGGCGCCCACGTCGCAGAACACGCACAAGCCCTTTCTTCGAACGTCGTGAGAATCGGCGCGGCGGTTCGCGGTGCAAGCAATGCCTACGAAGTCACCGATTCGGAATTGGCCTTGAGCCTGAAGAACATCTTCTGAGCATGTTTCCGAGCCGCTCCCGCCTCGAGTCGTGGCACCCCGACTCGATGACCTATACAGGGCAGAGTGTCAACTCTGCGGGACGAGGAGTTACTCGCGCAGTCGACCGCATCAGCGTTCAAGCGAGAATCATGCCCGAGACGAGGGCGTGGGATGGCCCAGCTCACAAGGCCGCCGTCGACATGTTCGACCGGGCTCACCAGGCGGCGCTCGCTTTCGGCGATGACATGGCCGCTCTCGCAAGTGCGCTCCACGTTGGCGCGGACCGGATAGGTGCGGCCCGGACTGCGCTTCTCGATAAGGCCGACCAGATCGATCGCGGGCCACTCAGCGTCTCGGAAGGGTGGGTCGTGTTGATCAAGGCAGGATCGCAATCCGCCGAGCAGATCGCCGAGTTGATGAGACTGGTGGCGGCGGAGCAGACCGCAGTCAACGGCCTGCTGGAAGCGGTGGAACGCGCGGACAGCGACACGGCGGACGAAATCATCGCCGCCGCACGACGCAGCGGGATCTTGCCGCCACCTCAAGGCGGCTTGGCCGGCATCATGGTGCCCGGTGGATCGCGCCCGGCCGACGACGTACCCGATCCGCGCAGTCCTCTGGGCCTGATGCAGCAGGCTACGGTTCGCGGCGAGGACATGGCGACGACGGTGCGGGAAACCAGCTCACGCCTCGATGAAGAAGGCCACTTCGAGAAGACGCTGATCATGCAGGACGGGAGCAAGCACGTCATCACTGAGCGCGCACCCGATCCACACAACCGCGTATTCGACACGACCGTCACCGAGGAACATTTCGACGCCAAGGGCGCCCTCATTTCCTGGACCGATTCGATTAGCAAGTCGGGCGGCTGGAAGAAGACTTTCATGAACTGGGCAGACGGCACACAGTACGTCGTCGACGAATCGCCAGAGGGCGTCCGAACAGGCAGTTTCACGCTTCATGACGGCCACTACGGCGTCCTCCCGCCCGACAGCCCGCTCCTCGTCACGACGGTGCCAGATCGGATCGGCGATGTCATGACAGGACTGGAAAGCCACATCAGTGACGGCGGCAAGATACCCATGCTGTCGATGGACGCCGTAGAGAAGGTTGGGGTCGGCGCCAAATACGCGGGCCCTGCACTGGGGGTCATGTCGTCGATGTACGACTTCCTCGCCGCTCCCACACCAGCGGACAAGTGCGTATCGGTATTCGCGGGAAGCTTCGGTCTCGTTGGCAATGCTGCCGGCGGAGCGGGCGGTGCCTTCGTCGGCGGTTTCGTTCCCGTTCCGGGCGCAGTACCGGTGTTGGCCGTCGGTGGCGGATACGCCGCCGGTGAGTGGATGAAGTCGGTGGGCACGAAGGTGGGTGCGGTGCTGTGCGGCGCGTAACGAACTCGCCGGCACCGTCTCACTGGACGTCCGGCTTCCCCGCGCCCGCGGCGTTCGGCTTGTTGGTCATCGTCGGCGGAGCCGTCTACAGCGCAACCCAAATGGTGGTGGCCATCCAGCGAAGCTCGCCGCTCGCGGCCATCGCAACTGCCGGACTGACGGTGTTCTTCAGTGCGATGGTGTGTGCCCTCGCCTGCACACTCTTCGTCACCAGCGATCGAGACACCCGGTGGGACGACGGCGGAACGACGCTTCGCGTCAATCCGTCGATCGCATGGTGCTACGGCGTCGCCCTGCTCGGCGGCCTGGTCGGATCCGCGTGCTACCTCGTTCTGTCATGGTGGGGTGATAGCGGTCGATTGCCTCTGGCCGCAGCCGGAAACGGCGGCGTCGCCCGCTTCCTCATGGCAGCGTTGCTCGTGCTGTCCGCCGGGGGGTTGATCGCCCTTCTTCGAACGCGGGAACCGGGGCGTCTGCGTATCGACGTCGACGGCATCACGCACGTCGACATCCTCCGCACCCGGACGGCGTCCTGGTCCGAGGTGGAAAGCGTCACCGACGAGGCTGGCCGACGCGTGCGAAATCCCGTCGTGTTCACGGTCCGGAACGGAAAGCCGATCGTCGTGTCGAATGCCGACCGGTATGGCTCCGGCGGTGCAGCGGTCTACTGGTTGGCCCGTCACTACTGGCGGCATCCCGCCGACCGAGGCGAACTCGTTGATGGGCGGGCGCTCGAGCGTCTGCGCGAGGGCGACTTCAAGCCGGTCTGACGTAGGCCTCAGCGCAGCACGCGGTAGCGCAGATGCGCCACGCCCGGCGCCTCGAGGACGCGTTCGAGATCGAGTTGCGGGGTGCCCGCGTCGAAGCCGTCGAACAGCCGCTCCCCCGACCCGAGGATGACCGGGTTCACCTGCAGGTCGATCTCGTCCACCAGGCCGGCCCGGATGGCCTGGCGGGCGCAGGACGCGCCGCCGGCGATGCTGATCGGTCGATCGCCTGCCGCCTCGACGGCGCGCGCGTAGGCCGCCTCGATGCCGTCGGTGACGAAGTGAAACGTCGTCCCCTCGAGCGCGATGGGGTCGTGGGCGTAGTGGGTCAGGACGAAAACCGGGCATTGGTAAGGCGGTTCGTCACCCCACCAGCCGGCCCAGTCCGAGTCACCCCAATCACCACGCACCGGCCCGAACATGTTGCGACCCATGATCGTGGCGCCGATACCGTCGAGCATCTCGGCGACCACCTGTCGATTCACCGGGTAATGTGCGGCCGGGCCCATGTGCCAGCCGTGCAGCAGCTGTCCGCCGACGCCGAGCGGGTCTTCCTCGCTCTGGTTCGGGCCGGCGACGTAGCCGTCGGCCGAGATCGACATCGAGAGGTTGGTGCGTGGCACGCGGGCTCCGTTCGCAGACGCGGGTGATGACTCAAGGCAGACCCGCGCGGTGCGCAGAACTCATCGTCCCCCTAGTGCTCCAAGACGTCGGGCCGCGCCTCCCTTCGGCAAGCTTTACGTCACAGCAATCTTTCAGAAACGCGTTCCGGCAATCCCGTTGGGGTTGGCGCAACGTCTCATCTCTGAACGCACAAGGAGCACCATGTCACAACCGCTGGCCGAACATGCCGCTTCGACCCTTGCCCGCGGCATCGGACGCAGGGGGTTCGCTCAGGCAGTGGCGGGAGTGGTCGGCCTCGGAATCGCCGGGACCGCGGCGTGCTCGTCCGCGGGAGGTGGCGGCGGGGCCACGTCGTCGTCAGGCACTCCCACTCCGGGCGCCGGACCGATCCTTCAGCCGGGCACCGGCGAAAGGTCCGGGGATCACTATCTGAGTTCCGAGCCCGACAAGGTGCTGTGGGGCTACGTACCGACGGTCGAATCGCAGTCGGTGTTGCAGATGACCTCGGGGCAGACCGTCACCATCGACGCGGTGTCCCACGAGGGAATCCTCGAGGACCAGGGGCGAAACCCCCGGGAGTACTTCGGCTCTCACGGCGTCCCCGAATCGGACGTGTTGCAGGACGCGGTGGACATCGCCTCGGGATACGACCGCACGTCACGCAATTTCGACGTGGACGGACCGCACATCGTCACCGGACCAATCTTCGTCGAAGGAGCCCGACCCGGCGACGTCCTGAAGATCGAGACGCTCGAAGCCACCCCGCGCGTCCCCTACGGCGTGGTGTCCAGCCGCCACGGCAAGGGTGCGCTCGGAGTGACCGCCCAGGGCGAACCGCCGGCGGGGATCGGTCTGGACGAAGTGATGCCGCCGCGAGCGACGGACGGCCGAGCCACCAAGGACCCGGCCCGGTACGGCAACGTCTCCGTCTTCACCGCCGTCGAGGATGGACACGGTGTCATGCCATTCGGCAACGCGGCCGTTCAATTTCCGCTGCGGCCGTTCATGGGAATGATGGGCGTGGCGTACGCGAGCGCGCCCGGCCTGACGTCACCCAACGCCAACTCGATCCCGCCCACCTTGGGCGGAGGCAACATCGACATCGGCCTGCTCGGGCCGGGGTCGACGCTCTACCTGCCGGTGTTCGCACATGGCGCATTGTTCTACGTCGGCGATCCGCACATGGCGATGGGCGACGGCGAGGTCGCGCTCACGGCCATGGAAGGGTCGTTGCGCGGCACGTTCCGGTTGACGGTCTGCAAGAAGGGCAGCGGCGACGCACCGTCGGTTGCCTTCATGTATCCGTTCGCCGAGGACCAGGACTCATGGATACCGATTGGCCTGTCGGATCCCGACGGAGCAGTCAACGGTCAGGGCAGCGACCTGAACGCCGCGATGCGACGCGCCGTCGTCAATGCCCTGAACTTCCTCGAAGACGACCGCGGCATGGACCGCGCCACCGCCTATGCCTATCTCTCCGCGGCCGCGAACTTCACCATCAGCCAGGTGGTCGACAAGACCGTCGGCGTGCACGCCCAGATCTCGAAGGACCACTTCTCCTAGGGCTGTCGCAGCCGCGCGGCGAGCACCCATCCGGCGACCGAATCGCGGCCGGCCGTCAGGCCGGGGACCGTTGTCGCCGATGACGCCCTTCCTGCATGCACTGCTCGGCGCTCGTCGAGGTGACCGTCGGCACGGGCCGTGGGCCATCAGCCCACCGTGCCCGGCTTCACGACGCCGCCCCGACGTTTCAGGCCGCGTCGAACGGTCAGACGCAAGATGCGGTCACGGCCCTACAGTGACCAGACGGCCACACACGGGAGCGGCGGATGACGACGACGAGCGACGCATCGCGGTCCACCTCGACGTGGGCACCGCTGCGCTCGCCGATCTACCGCGCGCTGTGGATCGCGCAGCTGGTGTCCAACCTCGGCACGTGGATGCAGACCGTCGGCGCGCAGTGGATGCTCGTCGGCGATCCGCGGGCGGCGGTGCTGGTGCCGCTGGTGCAGACCGCCACCACCCTGCCGGTGATGCTGCTGGCGCTGCCGTCGGGTGTGCTGGCGGACCTCATTGACCGCCGCCGGCTGCTGATCGCCACCCAGGGTGCGATGGCCGCAGGCGTGGGACTGCTCGCCACGCTGACCGGCTTCGGGCTGACGACCCCGGCCGTGTTGTTGATGCTGCTGTTCCTCATCGGCTGCGGGCAGGCGTTGACCGCGCCGGCATGGCAGGCGATCCAACCCGACCTCGTCCCGGCGCACCAGATCCCGGCCGCGGCCGCGTTGGGCAGCATGAGCATGAACGGCGCCCGGGCGATCGGCCCGGCGATCGCCGGGGTGCTGGTGTCCCTGTCGGGGCCCACGCTGGTGTTCGCGCTCAACGCGGTGTCGTTCGTCGGGATCGTCTTCGTCCTGGTCTCCTGGCGCCGGCCGGCCACCACCAGCGACTACCCGCCCGAGCGTGCACTCGAGGCGCTGAGCGCCGGCGGACGGTTCATCCGTAGCTCGCCGATCGTGCGGCGCATCCTCCTGCGGGCGGCGCTGTTCATCGCGCCGGCCAGTGCACTGTGGGGTCTGCTCGCCGTGGTCGCGGCGAACCACCTCGGGTTGTCGTCGGCGGGATACGGCCTGCTGCTCGGGGCGCTCGGCGTTGGCGCGGTGTCCGGGGCGTTCCTTCTCGGGCGGCTGCGCGCCCGGTTCGGGCAGAACGTCCTGCTGACCGTCGGCGCCGTGGGGTTCGCCGTCGCGACGGTGGTGCTGGCCGTGGTGCCGATCTTCGGCGTCGTCATGGTGGCGCTGGTGATTGGCGGGGCATCGTGGCTGCTGTCGCTGTCGACGCTCAACGCGTCGATGCAGCTGAGCCTGCCGGCGTGGGTGCGCGCCCGCGGGCTGTCGGTGTACCAGCTGATCTTCATGGGCGGCCAGGCGCTCGGGTCAGTGCTGTGGGGCGTGGTCGCCGGCGCGACGACGACGTCGACGAGCCTGCTGGTCAGCGCCGGACTGCTCGTCGTGTGTGCGCTGTCGGCGCTGTGGTGGCCGCTGCACGCCAACACCAGCAACCTGGACCTGACGCCGTCCTCGCACTGGCCGGAGCCGACGCTGGTCTTCGAGCCCGAACCGCTCGACGGCCCCGTGCTGGTGCTGACGTCCTACCGCGTCACCACCGAGAACGAGGAGCCGTTCCTGGCGGCGATGGCCGTGCTCGGCCGGTCCCGCCAACGCACCGGCGCCTCACAGTGGCGACTCTTTCGCAGCGTCGAACACGAACACACCTTCATCGAGACGTTCGTCGTGCGGTCCTGGGGCGAGCACATGCACCAGCACTACACCCGCCTCACTGGGCAGGACCGGATCATCGAAGAGACGGTCGAGAAGTACACCGACGGGGACGCGGTGTCGGAGCATTACTTGGCAGTGCACGACGCGCGCTAGTTCACCCGGGGCAAGCCGGCTGTCCCGGCGTTGTGACGTCAGTTGGTCGACGGCGGTGGGGATTTTCGGTTCGAAAGGCGCGTACCACCACTGGGCGCGTTCGCCCAGCGGCCCAGTGCACGGCCGGACCTTGGGTGGCCGTTTGGTGAATGGCCGGGCTTGTGACCCACCGTGCAGTCGTCGCCCCGCCGCGTCGGCGATGATGAGCCTGTCCGCTGGTCCCGTGATGGTGATGCCGCCGCGATGATGCAACCGATGGTGATAGAGACACAAACAAGACCAGTTTGTTCAGTTCGGTGGCCCCGCCGTCCTCCCAGTGCCGAATGTGGTGCGCATGCAGCCTACGGGTCGCCTCGCACCCGGGGACCACGCAACAGCGGTCCCGATGCTCGAAGCGCCCGACGCAATCGGCGACTGATCTGGCGGGTGCTGCGCCCCGCTCCGATAGGCCGGCCTGGCGTTCGAACCACACCTCACACGTGGCATCGCAGAGCAGATATCAGCGATCTGCTTCGGTGAGCACCGGCCCCAGGTTGAGGGCGGCGGGCTTGTCGACGTCGACGTGCACCACCACCGTGGTGTGCTGCCCGTGCGGCCGTCGTGCCACGTCGCTGTCCCAAGCGGCTTCACCAGGCTCATGAACCCGTCGGCCGCATTCGGAAACGGTGGGGTCTAGACACCATGACCATCGGGGTGGGCCCAGCGGTCCGCTCGTCACCGTCGGCCTGATCGCCGTGGTCGCGTTTCCACTCGGCGACCACTTTGTCCTGATGCGACGTTAACGCCGCGTCGAACTTCGCCGCCTCCACCCGTGGCAGCGTGATCCGCCACGTCGTGCACTCCCCGTCGTCCTTCTTGGTAATCGACAGCTTCGGCTCGGCCTTCGGTGACTGTGGCCACCTTCACCAAGTCGGCGTAGTGGTCGTCGGAGCCGTCGACGGCCCAATCGGCGATCACGCCGACCTGATCCAGGGCGACGCTGCCCTCACGCAGGCCTGCCGTGCAGCGCAGGAACTGCTCGCTGCGGCCGGCGACGGCGACGATGGTGTCGGCAGTGCGCGGCGAGACCCCGGTGCGCCAAGCCACTAGTGCCTCCACCGAGCGGGCACCGGTAGCGCCTACAGGCCGTCGCGGTCGATTTCGGCGACGAGGTCCACGATGCGCCCGTCGATCGCATTGCGCTGCCCCGTCAGTTCCGCCAGCCGATTCAACACTCGTCGATCCGCTCATTCGGGCCCGGCGTGGGAGCCAATCCTGCTGTGGCGGTATTCATGACACCATTCTCGCAGCTCGCTGGATCAGCGAGCGATCAATCCGCTCGCTGATCGGATCGGCGAGCATATCAAGCGCATGGACGTGCCGCCGTTATACGTCGAGGTGTCCAACCCCGGCAACTGGCGCCAAGGCCACGTGTCGCTCGAGAAGCACGCCATCCTGTTCGTGACGCTTGAGAAGCGCGCGGACCGGACGCAGTACGTGGAGCATTTCGAGGGTCCTGACGTCTTCGTGTGGAGTTCACAGCTCTCGACGAAGCCGACGGGCAAGAAGAACCCAAAATACTGGAATCCTTGGAAACCGGTGTAGCGCTGAAGATGGGGATGCGCCGAGTCAGCGCGGATCCGTTCACGTACGTGGGACGGGTGGTTCCCCTCCGCTCGGAGGGCTCGGAACCGATGGTGGTGACGTACCGGCTGCTGACGCCGCTGACGAGTGAGCTGCAAAAGCAGTTGGGAGTGTCTTTGTGCCACACATTGGTGCCCACGCTGATTACAGCGCCACAACCCCATTCGGGGAGAGCTTTTCTGTTGCCCACTGAACGACTTCAGGCTCTTGGGTGAACAACACCACCTGTTGCTCAGCGCTGAGTGCAAGCAGTAGTTCAAGGATCGCCAGAGTGCGCTGTGGGTCAGCCTGCACCGTTACGTCGTCCAACACCAGCGGGACCGACTCGTCGGCTCTCGACAGATGCTTTGCAAGTGCTATCCGGAGAAGCAAAAACAGCTGTTCGGTGGTCCCGTGCGACAGGATGTCTGCTTCGACCTTGCGGCCGTTGGCATCAAATGCGAACAGCTGCAGATCTTCTGGTTCCACAATCAGGTCGAGGTACCGTCCAGCGGTCACCCTCGGCACCCATGGCCTCATTGTGTCCGCGAGCGCGGGCGCAATGTCCGCGTGTGCACGCTCCTTCGCCACCTGCAGATGCTCCTCGGCCAAAGCGAGGTAGCGGTCGAGCTGTTGCACATCTTCTAGCCGCTGAGCCAGCCGGGTTTCGTGCTCGACCGCCGCGGCGATCGGCTTCGCGATCTCCTGGAGGTCTTTAATGGCGCGACGCGTTTCTTGAACGTTGCCGTCTGCAGTTGATTTCGCATAACGCGCGATCTCAAGCTGTGCCAAGTCATCGGAGTCGACATGGATCGGGCGGCCCGGAGCCGTCTGGCGTCGCGCTTCGGCCTCAGCCTCTAATTCTTCGACGGTTGCGCCCGCAAGCAGTTGTTCCAGCTTCCCGACATCGAGATTCGCGTTGGCCTGCGCCTCTGCCAGATCACGTTGCACACTGAGCCAGTCATCGAGTGCCTTAAGTGCTTCATCTTCACTCAGATCCTCACGTCCCAACTTCGATGCGGCGCTCACCAGATCTGCTGCCACAGCTTCGTAAGCCGTCAGTGCAGTCTGATATTCGACGTCACGTTGATTGCGCTGATCGAGTGCAAGAAGAAGGTCGGGCTTGCGTTCTGCTGCCCGGGCTTGTCCATCACGGAACTGACATGCCTGCTTGTAGTTACGCAGGGCCGAGGACACCTCTTCGATAAGTTCTTCGTTCGATGCTGCCGCCGATGGGCTGCTCAGTCTTTCAAGTACAGCATCAATTGCGGCACGGACAGACTCGTCGCCAGCCTTGAGTCGACTCACGTACTGCGCATAACGTGCAGTAGCAGCACCGTGGTCTTCGATGGTTCGTGCGAGGATCCGCAACTGCGCCGGATCGACACCAATCTTGAGATGATTGGCAGTCGCCAATGCGGAAGCGACTCTCTCGGAGTGCTGCTCGCTGCGCGCTCGCCAGGAGGCCATCTCCCGTTCCAGTTCAATCAGTTCGGCACTGGGCGCCGGCTGTTCACCCGGGTGCGTCAGCGTGAGCGGCGCCGGCGGTTGCGGGGGGACGGGAGGTTGTGGGCGATCGCGAACCTCGGGCAGTGGTTCTTCACGAAACTCTGGGACTACCCGAGCTGCAGATCGACGAGTCAACACGACCACGCCCCCAACAATCAGCGGAACCGCCACGACCCCGAGCACCACCGCAACGGCAACCGGCCCGAGAATCCCGATCAGTACCGCAGCGACACCGAGAAGTGCCCCGAGACCAATCGTGAATCCGCCCACGGATTGTTGGCGACCAGCATTGGCCCGAGCATCGTTGACGACACGCTCATGGTCGGCCCGAGCAGAATCTCGGCGGCGTCGTGCGGCGTTGTGCGCCTCAAGCTGGGCCTGAAATTCCGCTTCGGCCGCGTCGAACTGCGTACGCGCACTTTCAAAGCTTCGCAGATGCTGAATATAAAGTTCCTGGGCATCTCTATAACGCGAGGCAACCGCCTTATACTCGGCGATTTCTCGTTTATGGCGAACTCGTGCAGCCTCGAGATCCGCACGCAAAGACGCGATTTCTTCACGCACCCCGTCACGCAACATCGGTGGCTCGCCGCCAAGGCGGTCGGCAATGCTGCGAAGTTCGTCTGGTGTGGCGTCAATCGCTACTGCGTCCGGCCGTGGCACCGGCTCTGCGTGCAGCGTTTCGAGCGTCGTCACAGCCGTCATCAACTCGCGCTCCAGCTGCAGCACATCGGGCTCCGGTTCACGAGGCCCATTGGGAAATGCTGGAAGTCCATCTATCTCGGCCTGCAGCTCAGCCGCAGTGGGTCCTGTCGGTGCTACAGGACGCTCGCCGCGATTAATGAACCGTTCAATGATCCCAGCCACCTGCCGAGTTGATGCTTCATTCGCAGGCATGGCCACATGTTCTGCTGCCAGCTTCTTCTGCAGCTCCCGGGCCGCTGAAGCACGGTTGGCGAGTTGATCGATCTCAACCCACACTGCAACAGCTTCAAGCTCTGCGAGCCTGGAACCGGCTCGCGTTGCTTCGGCAACTCTCGCGATCAGTGTCGCTTGTTCGGTCAATAACCGATGCCGGATTTCCAAAGCGTCGTCGGCCTCGCGGCCGGCTTCTTTCACCGCAGCGGTCAGTGCCCGCAGCGGTCGATTGCCGATGTGCGGCGACCCGACCCTCGTACTCCGCTGCTCCTTGATCCGTTGCAGCGCTTGTTCTGCTGTCGTGTCGACGTGTGTGGACGCTGCGGCCCGCTGCAAGTGACTTTGCAGCTCGTCCGCATTACGGAGTACTGCGAGTATGTCCGCCTGCCCGACGAAGAGCGTGGACCTCACCGAGTCTCGGTCGAGGCCCACCAGGCAAGCTCCGTCAAAAGACCCGTCCCCGTCCAGGGACATCCCAGTCTCAGCCTCGAGGGCGGCGATGCTGATGTACTCGTCGGTCGAAGCGTCGGTGACTTCCACAGATCCGTCCATGAGGTTCTGCTTGAGTTTGAGCCGGCGTCCGGAATCGAGCGCAAGTGTCAGCTCTACCTTCCAGGCCGAGCCCGTCCACGGCTTGTGCCGCCGCCGGAATTCCCTCTGCGGGGCTGACTGACGGCCACGCGAGGCCTTGCGCCCGACCAGCCCGGCGTACAACGCGGCGAACCACGTCGACTTGCCCGCTTCGTTGGGTCCGTGAACAACCGTCATCCCGGGGTCGAACTGGAGCCGCTGTCCCCGCAACGCACCAAAGGCTGTGCCGCTGACACTTTCGAGCCTCATGATTCGTTCACCAGCGCGTAGGTCGGGTCGAGCGCAGCGATACCGAGCGCGATCGCTTGGTGGCGTGTCCGTGGGGCCACGTCTGCGTCACTCAAAGAGCGCACGAACTCGGCGAGCGCGGTGTGGTCGCTCTTGTCCGGCGCCGCGAAGCCGAAATGCACATCGTCGGTGTGGATAGCGACATCGGCCCGCGGGGGCACATGTTCCGCGGTTGTCGGCAGCATGACGCCCTGTGACAATTCGCCCGCCAATCTGATCACTGACCACTCGGGAGCCACTGCAATGGCGCGGTCGACCGCTGCCAAGAGTTGGTCCGTGGTCCGGAGGTCTGACACGTCAACCTCCACCGTTTCAGCAGGCGGTTTGTCCGATAGAGGTAACCAGTCCACACCCACCACTTCGGACTCGTCGTAGGTCAACAACGCTGCGCGCCCCCAGCTCGCCCCGATGTCGGGGTTGACCGGAGTCAGGACCGTGACGCCGTCTAGGGCCGCTTCTACCGTGCCCGTGGTGATGACATGACGCTTGCCGGATCCGCCAGTCCAGTCCGCGCTCGTCTCAAGGTCGAGGTTCACGTCCAAAAGGATTTTGACTTCGTCATTGTCTGAAAGCGCTGGCAGCGGCGTGTGCCATCCACGTTCTGCGGTACGTCCATGGACGACGCTGAAGGGGCCTGGCGCTCCCGTGAAGTCTCTAGCCGACCACACGAAGGTCCGCGACCCCCAGCTTGTCGACGCATACATTCCCTCCGCATCCGCACCCGGGGCGATAAGAACCGCTCCGAGGTAGGCGTCCAGGATCTGCGAAGTGGTAACCAGCGACAACGGGCTGGCGCAATGTTCATCGAACAGCCCACCCACAATCACCAGCGCATTGGCGTTGGTCGCTTTCGCTTGGCTGATCGCACCCAGCAGGAGGGTCATCGCTACGGAGCGTCTCCGGTCTGCAGCACCCGCCCCCAGTTCTGGATATGGACGGTCAATATTCAAGCCCGTTAGCGCAAGCAGCGACGGCACGCAGGTCCCCCCAATCGTGTGAGTGGGCAAACACCAACTCAATCCCTGCTAGGAATTATGTATGTCTGCAGGGGAAGTTTTCGACGCAATCGCCGATGGCATGCAAATTTCAGGGATCATTCCTGGCACGCCCGTCGAAATAATCGCAGTCATCCCGTCGGAGCAGGACGCGAAGCAGATCATCTACCGTACACCCGACGGTTCGATTCAGGAGCGAGTGTTCTATCGCTCCGACAGCATCGGTCTCGACGTGTACCATCCCAGCGGCCGTCCGTTCGACGCCGATCCGCAGGAGTTTCGGCTGGCTGCCGAGGCTCAGCGCATCCGGTTAGCGGGACGCTCAGACCCGATGCTCGCGGTGTCCACAAGCGACGTTGAACCGCTCCCCCATCAAATCCGCGCTGTCTACGGTGAGCTGCTTCCCCGCACTCCATTGCGTTTCCTGCTAGCCGATGACCCGGGTGCCGGGAAGACGATCATGGCGGGCTTGTACATCAAGGAGCTGATCCTGCGTGAAGACGTCAAGCGATGCCTGATTGTCGCGCCGGGGAGCCTTGTGGAACAGTGGCAAGACGAGCTGCGGCTGAAGTTCGGAATGGACTTCGAGATCCTGGCCCCCGGCTCGTCGGAGGTCGTTTTAGGCGCGAACGTCTTCGATTCGAAGCGGCTGCTGATCGCACGGATGGATCAACTCGCGCGGAATGGGCACCTCGTCGCGCGGTTAGACGAAGCAGAGTTCGATCTTGTGGTTATCGACGAGGCTCACCGGATGAGCGCCCAGTGGTTCAACGGCGAACTCAAGGAATCGAAACGTTTTCAACTCGGCCGAGTGCTCTCTGAGCGTGCACGCCATTTCCTCTTGATGACCGCGACTCCGCACAATGGAAAAGAAGAGGATTTCCAGACGTTTCTCTCGCTCCTTGACGAGGATCGATTCGCGGGGCGTGGACCACGCCATGCCCAAGCCGATACGGCAGAGGGTTTCATGCGCCGGATGGTCAAGGAGGATCTCCTAACCTTCGAGGGAAAGAAGCTCTTCCCGGAGCGCCACGCAACAACGGTCGACTTTGCGCTGTCCCCGTCCGAGATGCACCTTTACGACCGAGTCAGCGAATACGTGCGTGAGGGAATGAATCTCGCTGACCGCCTGGAGGGCAAACGCAAGCTCACTCTGGGTTTCGCGTTGACCGTTCTGCAACGACGGCTCGCCTCCAGCCCAGCCGCTATCTTCCAGTCGCTGCGACGACGCGCAGACCGACTTCAGCAGACCCGCGACGACATCCTGGCAGGACGCATGGCGCGGGCGTCGGTGGACACCCTCATCGGCGATGTCGGCGACGAGATCGATCCGGACGACTACGACGCCGAAGAACTCGAAAGTATGGAGGAAACAGTCCTCGACGGCGCCAGCGCAGCGCGCACGGCAGCCGAACTCGAAACTGAAGTCGCCGACTTGCGAGACCTCGCTCGCATCGCCGAGGGCGTGCTGCTCAGTCAGCAGGACAGTAAATGGGTACAACTCCGAGCGGTTCTGGAGAGTGAGATACTTGCGAAGGGAGACGACACCCGGCACAAGCTCATCGTCTTCACCGAGCACCGCGACACGCTCGACTATCTCGAAGGACGTATAGCCAGTTTGGTCGGCCGTCCGGACGCAGTTGTGGTCATCCACGGAGGTGTCAACCGCCAAGATCGCCGGCGCGTGACGGAGGAGTTCACGCACAACCCGGCGACAAAGATACTGGTCGCCACTGACGCTGCAGGAGAGGGACTTAACCTGCAGGCTGCCCATCTGATGGTCAACTATGATTTGCCGTGGAACCCGAATCGCATCGAGCAGCGCTTCGGCCGTATCCACCGCATCGGCCAGACGGACGTTTGCGAATTGTGGAACATGGTCGCACGCGATACACGCGAGGGCGAAGTGTTTCGACGCCTCCTCGACAAGGTACAGGAGCAACGAGCCGCGTACGGCGGCAAAGTCTTCGATGTACTTGGGACTTCGATGGGCAACGTGAAGCTTGCCGACTTGCTTCGTGATGCCATTCGTTACGGCGAACAGGACGACGTCCGTCTGCGTATGCAAGAGACCATCGATGCCGGAGTGGTCGATGGCCTTAAAGAACTCATGACCGACGCACTGGCTCACGACATGTTGCCCCAACACGACCTCGAGAAGCTGCGCGAAGAGATGGAAGATGCTCGTGCACGACGCTTGCAGCCGCACTTCATCCGCGACGCGTTCACAGAGGCCTTTCGTCAACTCGGCGGTCGAATCGAACCCCGAGAGAACGACCGCTTCGAGATCACCCATGTCCCACCACGAGTGCGAGAGTCGACCAGAAACCCGATCGCACGCCGATATCACCGGGTAACGTTCGACTTAGCGAAGCTCGACCGTTAGGGTGACGACCGCGCCGAGCTGTTGGCACCCGGCCACGCACTCCACGATGCAGTACTGCGACTCACTGTCGATCGACTGCGCGACGTTCTCGAGCACGGAACGGTTCTCGAGGCAGACGGTCTACAGGAAACGCTGTTATTGGTCGGGGTGCTCAATGAGGTGCAGGACGCGACTGGGGCCACAATCGCGCAGCGCTTCGGTTACACGCTTGCAAACTCCCACGGATCAGTCGTTGATGCCGGTCCTGCGCCGTACCTCGACTACCGAAGCCCTAGCAAGCAATTGCAGCGCCAGGAACTCCCTTGGCTTGTTGACAGTGAGGATGCGGCAACGGCCTGGGTAATCAGGCACCAATTGCCCACGTTCATCGAACAAGTCGTACCACGTAGGACGGCCGAGTATGAACGACTGGGCGCTGCGGTAAGAGAACGACTCAGGGGCGAGATTGATCGCCTGCACACAGTCGCATCCAACACCGATTCCCGAGCAGCGGCGGGAAGAAGCGTTCGCACATCGGGCGACTCGCTACGCCGGCGGGCTGAAGACTTGGTAGCACGCCTAGAGTTGCGGCAGCAACTGATCCAGAAGCAGCTCCGCATGAGCCCGCTGCCACCTCGAATTATCTCAGCCGCCCTCGTCGTACCCGCATCGGGAGGTGATTCAGAACACTCCCCCACAGTTGACGTTGATGCGCGAAAAGCTGTCGAGCGCAGGGGCGTTGATGCCGTGCTGGCGGCGGAACGAGCGCTGGGACATAGCCCGCTAGAGCAGGCCTCCAACAACCCTGGATTCGACATTCTGTCCCAACGCCAGGGCGAAACAAATCTGCGGATCGAGGTGAAGGCTAGGATCGCGGGTTCAGATACGTTTACCATCACCCGTACTGAGGTGCTGCTGGCATTGAACGCCGCCCCCAACCACCGCCTTGCACTTGTTTCCGTCCATCCCGACGGAGCCCACTTCGATGAGGTGCGCTACATCGGCGATGTCTTCGCCGGTGCAGAACCGTCCTGGCTCAGGGATTTTGGTGTTGTGAGTCAGACATTCTCCTGGGATCACTATTGGGACCTTGGCCGGAACCCGTTCTGATTCTTACAACCTACACCTATTAAAATGATTGAATTGAGTTGATTTGGAACACGATTACGATGAAGCTGACGATCTCAATCTTGGTGAAATCGATTCGCCGTAATTGCGATCCCGACGGCCTTGAGATTGAAGCGATCACGTGGCCCATCCCGCTTCAGTCAGCCGCCTACTGGCTCAATACTGGTTTTTTGGAAGCGCCGGATTGATCGCGGATAGCGGAAGTAAGGTCGCTGTGTTCGAAGAATTCTGATACCTCCTCGCGTCGCGAGGTCGCTCGGGCCATCCACGAGGCGCGGCCATAGTCGTTCGCACGCGAAGCAGCACGGCAACTCCGCACCGATTCACGAAACCGCCTACGACGGCGCCAACAGCTGCTCACCTGCCTTTATGAGTGTCGTTAGCTCGCCAACCAGCCTAGCGAGCCCGTCGTTCAGCTCAACTCGTTCAGCGGTGGCGTCGAGTATCGCCTGTCGCGCCGCTCGGATTAGTGTCTCCAACTCACTCATGGCCATCTGCGCGGTATCGGCGCCCGCACGGTCGAGGCTCGCTTCCATGGCCTTCCGCTGGCGGTCTCGCTCGGCTCCCTCAGCGCGGCCCCTAAGGAACCGTTCAGCGACTGAGGATATCTCGATGATCAGCGGCGCCACAGCAGTGGCGGCCGCAACGCTCTTGCTTTGATTCATAACCGAAGTGGCCGCCTGCACAGGTTTTCGTACTGTCGAGAGCTTCTGGTAGTCGTTGAGTGCTGTTACCGCAGCCGCAGCGATTTGCTTGACCGCCGGAGTGATGAACTCAGACTGATCCTCCGTTGGTGCCGAACGATTCGACTGGGAACGGATAGAGTCCGCAAGTTCTTCGAGTTGCGTCCATGACGGTCGTTGCCGCTCAAGCGCAACCGTGTCATCGACGCTACGCAGCAGCTTCTCGACGTTCCGCTCCTGCAGCCCGTACCAGAACTCGATCGTCGCCTGCAGCGAGTTCTGTATCGCATCCGAGTCACGCTGGTCATCGATGGCTTGGCCGATCGTCTCGGATATCCGGCCGCGCAGGTCGGCATCGGCCGAGTTCTTGAGCGCATCCAGCTGCGCCAGCCACGACTGACGGAGTCGGAGTCCTTCTTCCGAGAACGTCTGGTGGTCCAGGTACGTTGCCAACTCGGCGCGCAATCCCTCCAAAGCATCAGCGACGGACTGTCGCCAGAAACGCTGCGCAGCTGCAGCTCTCAATGAACTGCCCCGGCGGGAGCCCAGATTAGCGAGCGCATCGCGCAGTTCCGCGATTCCATCCCAGCTCCGAAAATCGTCCCATATCTGCGGGTCTGGATTTCGGTCCGCCCCTGCCATCTGCGCGAAGTCCTGCGAAACGACGTACACCGGCACGTCCTCATCGAGCTCGAGTGCACGACGCAGTTCCTCTGTCTTTCGCCCCCCTCGTACACGGTAGCCATCAAGATCTGACTCAGGGTCTACCCCTGCTTCATCAAATCGAGAGATCACGAACCACAATGATCCGGGCGCCCAGTCTCGTCGCACCAGCTCCTGTAACGCCGGGAATTCGGCAGTCGCCAACTGTGGAGTGACCGTCACTACAGCGACATCCGTGAGGTCGACCGCTGCGTTTGCCAGCCGAGTGTTCATATCGGCGCGGGCGTCGTCAGCGCCGGCGACGAACCCGGGGGTGTCCCGAAGCCGACAGCCGGCAGCAGTGACCTCGTTGACTTCGAACGTCTCATGACGGGCGCTGATCGTAAGCCATTCCGGGACATCTACTTCGGAATCCACGAGTATCCGACGAAGCAGCGAGCTCTTTCCCGTGTCGTACGCCCCGTACACCGTAACGACCGGTTCGCTTACGCTGGCGAGCCGTTGCCACTGTCCGTCGGCGTCCTGACCGAGCTTTCCGCCGGGTACAGAGTCGAGCCAAGCCCTTGCTGCGGCAATATCGAGTGCGCTCACAGTGATACAGATTCCTTTCCAAGCTCATCAAACGAGTCCAGCAGCGCCGCAGTCGTCGCAAGTCGCTTTCCCGTGCGCGACATGTCGTACTGAGCAAGAACGCGTTGGCTTTCGTGGTCGTCGCGGATTTTCCTTATTTCCGCAATGCGATCTTGCAGGTAGGTAATTGGTGCATCATCGCCACGCAGGAACTCCGCAATGTGTTTTGCGCTGATCGTTTCCACGGATTCTACTGCCCCGCTTATAGTTTCCTCCCAGCTAGCGCGCTTACCCTCCGTGCGCACCCAGCTGAACGCATCCCAGGCCACTGCAACGACCTGCAGTACTACTCCAGCTCTCGCAACCGTCTGCCCCAGTTTGACTGCACCCCAGGGTTTGAAGTTCCGACCGAGCCCCTTGCCGATGGCGTAGACCGCATCTCGTGTGCCCGCTCCGGCCGCAAGCTTCTGCGCCGACTCCGTCACGAACTTTCCCACCCCGATCACGTCTGAGACGGTATCGCTGGCGGATTCATCGACGCCCGTAGCTGGCTGCCCGAGATGCTCGCTGAAGCTCATGGCTGCTAATTCACGATTGATCGCAGACTGGTGCGTTGCGGACCATTCGTCAATCTGTTCGCTCGCCGATACCAAAAACCCGTCGACCTCGGCCTGCAGGTCGGCGTTGTTCCACGAGTTCATCGCGACGGCTAACTTCTCCTCATCACCCCGGCCCACTTCGCGTACTTTTTCGATGGCTCGAGCTGTGTGCCGTGAAACCATCTCGGACAGGGTGTGTTCTAGCGAGGCCGACAGGTGAAGAGCGTCGCCCAGGCAGCCGTCGAGCACGCCGATCAAGGCTTCGTGCCCATCGATCGCGGACTGGCTGATCGCACACTCGTCTTCGGTGACGACGTGCAGGTGCAGCAGTTCCGCTGCCGCATTGTCCAGCGCCGCCAAGGTATTGGCCTGTGCGATGCGACTCGGCGATAAGGACTGCAGTACTTCAAGGAATGCCGCGACACCATCCCAGCTCCTGTTGTCGTCGTACGCATCGCGGTTGATCGACTGACGACTTCCGACCGCAGAGAACGGGTCTGCTGCAATTCCGTGGATATGGTTCAGGGCAATGTTGATCCCGCGCGACTCAAGCGCGGCGTGCAGCTCGGCTGCTTTGCGGTCACGTCGATTGAAGTACTCCTCGACGTCATGAAGCGGATCGATCCCCAGTTCGTCACACCGGTTGATCAAGAACAAGACTCGTGGCCACTTGCCCGGCGTCGTCGCCGTGCCTCCCAATATTCCTTCGAGCTTTTCGGTGTCACCGATCAACAAGTTGACATGTAGCAGCACAATCACTAGCGCCGCGCTCGTTGTGGCTTCGATAGCTTTCTCATCATGGCCCCTGCGTCCACTTTGAAAGCCAGGTGTATCGACAATGTCGACGCTTCCGTACTGATACACGTGCACGTCGTCTGTTGTGGGGTCGGCGCGGATGCTGAGCGTTTCCGGAATCTCTCCGCCCAACTCCACGAGCAGTCGCTTGATAAACGAGGACTTGCCGGCACTGAAGTCGCCCGCGATGGCAACCGACGGTCTCGCACCTCGAGGCGGCTTTGCAGCGACCAGTGCCGCTCGGAAAGCCGCGTCAGTGGTTGCAGCATTGGCAAGCCGCTGCGTCCAGTCCGCGATCGCGCTGTGATCCGAGCGAACTAGCCCGTCGGTCACTGCCGTACGCAAACTATCGGCGTCGACTTCGTGCCGAGCACGGCACGAAAGCAGGAACGCTTCACGCTCATCGGGATCGGAATCCATCACTTCCGGCGCGGCCTCGAACCAGTCCTCACCGAGCAGTACTCGTTGGATGTCACGCCGCTGTCCACCGGTCGACGTGTCACCGAGTGTCTTCAATGCCTCGCCGAGTAGATCCACATGAGGAGTTGTGGCGACTCTGGCCGCACTGTGGGTGAGCTGATCGGCGATGGACCCCACTTGTTGACGCAACCGCGCTAACACCGCGAGCTCACGAAGCAGGGTTTTGACACCGGGCGCCGCTTGGGTCCACGCCACGGAACGAGCATCGCGCGCGAAGTCGTGTTCGATGCCGTCGAAGGTGGTGCGGATCGCTGTGCGACCGGCATAGGCCGCCTTGGCATGCGCTTCGGCACGTTGGCGTTCCGCTGAATCGCCCTGCTGACCGCCAATAATGCCGAACACCGATGATGCGATGCTGACTCCAGCGACAACAAGCCCGCCAGCCCACCCAATGGGGTTCCACGCATTGGCGAGGGCCACTAACCCGACAGCCGCAGTAACCCCAGTCAGTAGGCCAGTTGTCCGGAAAACAGTTTCGAACGCCGCAGCGCTGGACCCAGAGGCGCCACCGATATCCGACGCATCTCGGTTGTCGGAAAAGCCACGGTATTTCAATTCGGTTGCAGCCATGTCTAATTCGCGTTCAAGGAACTGTGCAGAGTCGACCCATACGTGTTCGAGTGCTTCCGCAATCGCCGCCTCGTCGAAAACTTCTTTAACGAAGGTGTCCTTGTCGACGTCCTTCCGGTTCTCGAAGGCCTCCCGCTCCAATCGCTTAAATCGCTTCAATGCGTCGCTACGGGGTGCCGACAGGTGCGGTTTGAGCAGCGTTCGCAGGTACCGGGTGAACGCGCCGTTCGCCGGGGTGACGTACGGGCTGCTCCGCGCCATCTCCGCGATAGTGAGAAGATCACCGCTCCAGGCGTCGTCATGCAGAAAGGCTCCACGTTCGTCGGGTTCGAGGTAACCAAGCACTTCGAGGTGCCGCGAGATCGACCGGTCGACTTCACCGAACCGCTCTTCGAGTCGCTGGTCCAGCGCTCTGAGCAGGTCCGCTTCGTCTGTCAGGATTGCGCGCATCCCCTCACGTAGCGAAGCCAGCCGTAACTGCGCCCCTCCGGCGGCGATCCCCGACGTCAGTACAGCCTCCAGTGCCCCGAAGTTCGACCAACGGGCCAGGTACTCAACGCCGTACTGCTCGCGTTCGATCGCGAAGTCTCGTTCGGCGGGTCCACGGAATGGCACGGAGGCACGTGCGAACAGTGCTCGCCTGCTGTGGATCGCGACAACTGGAGTATCGGCCAGACTAATACTCGCCAGTTCAGTGCGAATGTTGTCGCTGTGCTGGCGGACCGGTTCCGAGATGTTCTTCCTAGCTGCCTGATTGGGCACCTTCGCGGGGTGGCGCCATCGCAGGTTCCGAATATTGAGGACCGCGATCGTCGGCTTGCCGTAGTGACGCACCCACTGCGCAACCTTCGCGAACTCGCTGGCTTGTTGGCTCTGGCTGTCGAAGCACAGTAAGACGACGTCAGCGATTTCTACTGCCCGCCGGGCTGTGGCCTCAAGTTTGGCACGGCTCTTCCTACCGCCCCAACCGTTGATTCCGGGCGTGTCGTACAGCCGGCACCCGCGCCACGGAATGGTGTGGACGTCCGTCGTCCAGTCGCTATCGCCCGGCGAAACGTCATGGCCGTCCAGTTCGCCGAATGCCGATAGCAAGGTGCTCTTGCCAGCGCCGGTGCGCCCAAAGAAGGCCACGTTGAATGTCGACAGCACGTCGCGTTGTTCGGCGAGGTGAGCGCGGACTTTATTGGAGAAAGTTTCGGTCGCATCGGTCACTTCCTGGATGAGCGGTCCGAGACCCTCAGCGTTGGGCAAGGAAATCGTGTAGCCACCGATCGTCTCCGCCGCCAAATCATCCAGCAGCGCCATCTCGTCGCTGCCAGCGGCAAGCGCATCGGCGACCGCTCGGTCGAAATCGGTGTCATCGACACTCATCAGTACGTGCCCCCTAGCTACGAATCCGACCCCGCGGAAAGTGAGTGATCCAAGACGCTATCGGACAGCACCGACAGCTGGCAGCTTTTGGACCGCGGGACTGAAACGTCCGCTCAGGCTCAACAGAGCCGGCAGTACAGACCGAACGATAGCGGCCGAGGACCGCGGTTCTCCTCGTGTGCGACGGGCCCGCTGGACGAAACCTAGCGAACCTCCCAGATATTGTCGTACACGTCAGGCAGAATCCCATCCCGGCTCCGCACTGGCGTCAACGCGCGGGTGCAAAACCTTCAGCTATCCGCACCGAGCAGAGCTCGACTCAGTAAGTTAGTTACCAAGCGCACGACCAAGGGGGAATTGATTGGTGAGGGACGACCGCTGGGTCCAGATCGCCGAGTCGCAGTTCGCCCACGAACAAGCCGGCCTCGACCTCGTCAAGCAGGCACTCCCGGACGCCCCGCCATACCGCGCCTGGGCGAACTTCGAGTTCCGCGACAACCGCGGCCGCTGGCATGAGGTAGACCTACTGGTCCTCGCCCAAGACACGCTCTACCTCGTCGAGCTTAAGCACTACCGCGGCATCCTCACCGGCAACGACCACCGCTGGCAGCGCAACGGCCGGTCGGAAGACTCTCCGCTACTCCTGGCCCGCCGCAAAGCCCAATACTTCGCCTCACTGCTGAAGGACGCGATCCGCCAGCGCGGCGGCCATGAGGCTGTCCGGAGAATCCCCTACGTCCAAGAACTGGTGTTCCTGCACCACGAGGAATTCAAGTGCGAACTCTCCGACACCTCGAAGATCAACCTCTACGGCCTGGATGGCCTCGAGGGTCGGACCAGGCTTCCTGGCATCTCGAAGGCGCTGCTTGCTCCGGCGCGCCATGAGCTGATCCCCGAGCGCGACAGCCAACTCATTGCCGGCCTGATGAAGGCCATCGGCCTGGCACCACGCCGGCAACGCGAGGTCGGCTCCTGGATCATCGACGAACAACCGCTGGCCGACGGCGAAGGCTGGCAGGACTGGCCGGCGTTCCACCATGTCGACGCCGAACGCCACGCCCGCATCCGCTTCTACCTGACCAGCCAGGGCGCCTCGTCGGCAGACAAGCATGCCCGCCAGCGCGCGGTCACCTCCGAATATCACCTGCTGTCCCGGCTGCGCTACGACGGGCTGCAGGTGCCCGAGGACATCGTCGACGAGCCGGAGCTGGGCATCGGCCTGGTGTTCCCGCAACCCAAGAACGACCTCCCGCTGGACCTGTGGCTGGCCGACAACAAGGCCACGATGCCACTGGAGCGCCAGCTTGACCTCATCGGCGATATCGCCGACATCGTGCACTACGCGCATCGCAACCGGGTGGTGCATCGCACGCTGAACCCGCGGGCCGTCGCGATCCGCGAACGCGGCTCGAAGTTGCTGCCGCAGATCACCGATTGGGACAGCGCCGGGGTGCTGCCGGCCAACCCGGACACCGCCGTGAGCCGGCTGTCGTCGGGGTCGCTGAGCCTGATGGCCGCCAGCCCCAGTGATGCCGCGCAACTGTTCGGCGCCCCGGAAGGGCAACGTCCGACCGACCCGGCGCGCATCGACATCTTCGGCCTCGGCGCACTGGCCTTCTACATCCTCAGCGGCCAACCGCCGGCCACCGAACGCGGCGAACTCATCGACCGGCTGCGCCGCGACCGCGGCCTGGACCTTGCCGCGGAAATGCCGCAGATCCGCACCAAACTGCGGCAACTGGTGCTCGACGCCACCAATCCCAGCCCCGCCGAGCGGATCGCCGATGTCGGCACCTTCCTCGACGAACTCGGGCAGGCCCGCAAAGAGATCTTCAACGAGGGCACCGGCACCGACCCCCTCGACGCGCTGCCCGCCGACGTGCTCGACGGCCGCTTCGTCTACAAGCAGAAGCTGGGTGCCGGGTCCACCGCCGTCGGCATCCTCGTCCTCGACAAGCAGGTCGGTGACGCCGAACGCGTCCTCAAGGTCGCCAAGGACGCCGAGGCAGCTGAGCGGCTGTACGCCGAAGCGCAGGTGCTCGGCAAACTGGAGAATGAAGACCGCATCGTCACGCTGTACGACCGTCTCGAAGTCGGTGGCCGCACCGCGCTCCTGCTGCGCTACGCCGGACGCACCACCCTGGCCGAGGAACTCAACAACCGCGGCCGGCTGTCCATCGACGTGCTGGAGCGTTGGGGCACCGACCTGTTGACCGCCGTCGTGACGCTGGAGCGGGTCGGCGTCACCCACCGCGATATCAAACCCTCGAACCTCGGTGTCTACCAGTCGAGTTCCCGCGCCGACACGCATCTGACGATGTTCGACTTCTCCATGGCTGGGGTCGATGCCCGCAATGTCGAGGCCGGCACCCCGCCATACCTGGATCCGTTCCTCGGCATCGGCGGGCGCCGCCAATACGACACCGCCGCCGAACGCTATGGCGCCGCGGTCGTGCTGTTCGAGATGGCGACGGGCGGGCGCCCCTGCTACGGGCCCGACGAGAACGCCAACCCCGCCACCGTCGACGACGACGTAACCCTACTGCCCGAGATGTTCGAGTCGAGCATCGCCGCCGCGTTGGTGGACTTCTTCCGGACGGCGCTGTCCCGCGACGCCGCAGCCCGCCCCGACACCGCCGAGGACATGCTGCGCGCCTGGCGCGCCGTCTTCACCACGCTGGGCACGAAGACGGCCGATGCCGGAGACGATACGGCCGCCGAAAAGGCCACTGCCGCAACGCTGCTGGGCGCAGCCGGCCTAACCGCACGCGCAGTGTCCGCGCTCGCCTCCGTTCAGGTCACCACCGTCGGTGAGCTGCTGGCCTTGGACTCGACCCGGCTGAACCGGCTGGTAGCCCGTGAGGCCAAGGACACCCGCAAAGAAATTACCGCCCGCTACCGGGCCTGGGCCAAACGGCTCGGCAAGGACAAGAAGCACCCCTCCGGGGACGCGCTCATGGGTCTCGACGACGCGGTGGCGGTGCTGCTGTCCGCGGTGTCGGGGGCACGGTCATCGACCCGCAAGGACGCCGCCGAGCTTCTCCTGGGTGTGACGCCCGGGCTCGATGCCTTCGCCAGCAGCACGGAACTGGCCACCGCCCTGGACAAGGCCTCCCAACGCGGGCCACAACTGCTCAAGGAGCTGCAGGACGATTGGGCGCAGCGACAGGACACCCGCGACCTGCTCGACGCGATCGGTGACATCACCCGCCAGGTGCTCTCCGACTTCGGGGGTGTCGCGGCCATCGACACGCTCACCGCCGAGATTCGGGCCCGCCTGCCCGAGGCCGCGGTGCCCTCCCCCGATCTCTACCACCAGGCCCAGGCCGACCGCACCGCCGGCGGACTGCTGCGGGTGGCCCTGGAACGTGTCAGCGAGCACGAAAACGCCACCGGCAACAAGGACTTTGTGCGACGCCGGCACGGCCGACGGCTGGCGCTGCTCGCCACCGACGAACTGCTGATCGCCGCCGCCGAGTCCGCGGCAAAGCGCGCCGACGAGATGGTCAGCTCGGATCTCAACGTCATCATCCCGCCGTCGACCGCGGCGCGCGAACTCGGTGCCGCCTTCCAAGCCGGGTATCGCGCCGTCAACGACGATGCCGACGCCCGCACGGCGCTCCCGGGTGAGAGCCGATTGATCCGACTGGCGGCCGCCATCTCCAAGCATGCCGCAGTGTCGGGACGCGGCGAACTGCATAACCGTGATATCGCTCCGGCCGCCGCAATCCAAACGGCGCTGACCGGTTTGGCGCAGTCGGAGTCGTTGTCCCCCTCGCAGATCCGCAGCCGAGTCAGCGCCCGCTTTCCCGAACTGGATCGGGTACCTGCCCCGCCGCACCTAGATACCTATCTGGCCCAAACGACGCTCAATCTGGAATGGGACGCCGGCACGGGCGCGTATCGCTTCCGGGATGCCAAGCCGCCGAGTGCGACGACGCTGCACACCCGGAAGCCGACCGCGGTTCCTACGGCAACGACCGCGGTGTCCGATGAGACGGATCATGGTGTCGATCAGCAGGCGGTGTTGCGCCGTAGCATCGCCGAGCACGGCTTCCTGGCCGTGGGGGTTCACATTCCCGCGGACCGACCCGGCCAGCATGAGCGTGTCGCCGCTGAACTCGCCGGAGCGTTCGGCGGGGAGTTGGTCGACGTCACGGCGCGCCTGATCGAGGCCATGCGCACTCTTGCTGAACAGCAGGGGATTTCGTGGGATCTGGTGCGCGGTGCCGATGCGGCGGATGCGACGCCGATGGATGCGCGTGGCCTGCGTGCGGTGATCGACCGGGTGGTGCCGCAGCTGCGCAAAGATTTGGAGGCGAACGTCTTCGACGGCGATGCGCGCGACGAGCCGCTGATCCTCACCGAGGTGTCGCCGCTGGCCCGCTACGGCCATCTGGACGTGTTGGCCAAGTTGAGCGACCTCGCCGCACCGCGGCGTCGACCGGTGTGGGTGATTTTGCCGCAGCTGCGTGGACAGCTCGGCGCGTTGGTGGATCGTAAACCCATTCAGTTGGGATCGCCGGGTGGGCAGTTCGTGGTGTGGAAGCAGACTCCGGACCTGGTGCCGGCGCGTGATGATGAGGGAGATCGGTGATGGCCTCGGCTCCATCGAATGTGGTGGCGGCACTGCGCCGGTTGATGCTGAACCTGGAGGCCGATCTACGGGCTCGGGTCGACGGCGACGACCCGGATTCCCGACAAGACGGCGTGTTCGACGCTTGGAAGCGCGACTACGAGAAGGCAGCCGCGGCGAACCGGACCGCGGCGGCGTGGCCGGAATGGCGCAATGACCGGGTGACCCAGGCCGCCGTGGCGTGGGTGCTGTTGACGGTGTTCGCTCGCTACTGCGAGGACAACGCGCTGGTAACACCGCGCTGGATCTCCGGCGCCGACGCCGACGAACGGGCTCACGCGCTCGATGCGCGCCGTGCCTACTTCCAAGCCCACCCCGAAGACACCGACCGGGAATGGCTCACGCAGATCAGCAGCCACTTCACCAAGTTTCCCGCCACCGCGGGCCTGGTGGACCGGTTCTCCCCCATACACCTGGTCGCACCCTCCGGTGATGCCGCGCGCAAGCTACTGGAGTTCTGGTGGCAGCAGGACGGCGAGGGCGCACCGATGTTCTCGTTCGCCGGCATGGACACCCGCTTCCTCGGCGACCTCTACCAGGATCTGTCCGAGCACGCCAAGAAGACCTATGCCTTGCTCCAAACCCCAGAATTCGTCGAAGAATTCATTCTTGATCAGACGATGGAACCCGCCCTCGCCGACCGGTCGCTGGAAGGGTTCACCGTCGTCGATCCGACGTGCGGCTCGGGGCACTTCCTGCTCGGCGCCTTCCACCGCCTGCACGAGCAGTGGCAGCGCCACGCGCCTGCACTTGGCCCGCGTGAACTCGTGGAGAAGGCACTCGACGGTATCTACGGCGTCGACATCAACCCGTTCGCCGTGGCAATCGCCCGCTTCCGACTCCTCGTCGCCGCGCTGCAAGCTGCCGGCGATACCAGCCTCGAACAGCGAATCGCCTACAACCCGCACCTCGCCGCCGGCGATAGCCTGCTCTGGGGCGCGAATCAACAACTGCTGCCGGACGATCTGCTCGCGAGTGGACCCTCGGTGCGTGCCGACACCACCGAAGATGCCGACGCGCTGACCGAGATCCTGCAACGGGAACACGATGTGGTGGTAGGTAATCCGCCATACATCACGGTCAAGGACGCTGCGCTGAACGCGACCTACCGGCAGCTCTACAAGACGCCGCACCGCAAGTACGCGCTAACTGTTCCGTTCATGGAGCTATTCTTCCGATTGGCACGTCCCCGCTCGAACGACCGTGCTACCGGATGGGTCGGACAGATCACATCAAATGCGTTCATGAAGCGAGAGTTTGGCTCGAAGCTCATCGAGGAATTCTTACCCACTGTCAATTTGCGGACGGTGATAGACACCTCGGGCGCATACATTCCGGGGCACGGAACCCCGACCACAATCATCATTGGCCGCAATCAACGGCCGACAACTGACGCCATCCGGGCCGTGCTTGGGATCCGGGGCGAACCTGGCCGGCCTGCAGAGGCCGCTAAGGGTCTTGTGTGGACGGCGATCACCCAACACATCAATGACCAGGGCTACGAGGACACGTACATCAGCGTTGCTGACCTGGACCGTTCCACCCTGTCGCAGCATCCCTGGAGCCTCTCTGGTGGTGGTGCTGTTGAACTCGGCGAAGCAATCTCGACGGCCAGCGCGGGATCCCTGAACGCGTTGGTGTCGCGAATCGGCTTCTTCGGGGTTATGGGCGCAGATGACGCTCTCACTTTACCGATTGACATTTTCGAAAGCGGAAGATTCGACACGGCATCGTATCCCGCGTTAGTCCAGGGCGACGAAGTCCGAGACTTCGCAACCTCACCACAGAACCGTGCGTTCTTCCCCTACGACAAAGCTCATGCCCTTCGCGAACTCGCAGCATTTCCAGCCGATGAGAGAAGGCTCTGGTCATTTCGCACAGAACTCGGACAACGAGCGACTTTCGGTGGCGGTACCTATTTTTCTGACGGGAGACCCTGGTACGAGTGGCATCAGCTTCCGGCGGACAAGGGCCTTTCACCCCTCTCCATCACCTTCGCCTTCGTCGCGACCCACAACCACTTCGTGCTGGACCGCGGGGGCAAGGTTTTCAAGCAGTCCGCGCCGGTGATCAAGCTGCCCGAGGGCGCGTCGGTCGAGGATCATCTGCGGCTGCTCGGGGTGCTGAACTCGTCGGTGGCGTGCTTCTGGCTCAAGCAGAACAGCCACAACAAGGGCAGCACGGTCGATACCTCGGGTGCTAGGACCACTCTCGATGCCTGGGAGAACTTCTATGAGTACACGGGTACAACACTCAAAGACTTCCCATTACCGACGGCCACACCGATCGAGCGTCCCAAGACGCTCGATGACCTCGCGCAGGCTCTGACACGGCAGACCCCGCGGAATGTCGCGTCGAACGAGCTCCCCTCGGTATCCGTATTGTCGGCCGCTCAGACTGAATACGAACGCCTTCGTCGCCTGATGATCGCCCAGCAAGAAGAACTCGACTGGGACTACTATCGCATCTACGGCCTGATCGAAGATGACCTCACCTACGCAGGCGATGTTCCCGAAATCGCCCTCGGGCAGAGAACTTTCGAGATCGCTCTTGCCCGAAGAATGAAGGACGGCGAGGAAACCGCCTGGTTCGATCGACACTCGTCGACGCCGATCACCGAGATCCCCAACCACCTGCCCGCCGACTACCAAGCATTTATGCAGCGGCGCCTGGACGCCATCGAGTCGAATCCGCACATTCGACTCTTGGAGCGCCCCGAGTACAAGCGGCGCTGGGCTGTCGAGCCGTGGGATAAGCAAGTGCAGTCCGCGCTTCGAGATTGGCTGCTCGACCGCGTTGAAGACAAGTCGTTGTGGTTTGACCGCGACGGCCGACCCACCCCCATGTCGGTCGCCCAGCTCGCCGATGTGCTCGACCGCAACGACGACTTCCGTAACGTGCTGCAACTGTGGGCAGGCGATGACAACATCGCCACCGGAACGGCGCTCGCGAAACTGCTTGCCGACGAATCGGTTCCCTTCCTGTCCGCCCACCGATACAAGCCCGCGGGGCTCGAGAAGCGGGCAGTGTGGGGGCAAACTTGGGAGCTGCAGCGCCGCGAGGACCGCGGCGAGAAACTCGAAGCTCCCATTCCGGTCCCGCCGAAGTACAAGCCCGCCGACTTCGCCAAAGCCTCGTACTGGTCACATCGGGGCAAGCTCGACGTCCCCAAGGAACGCTTCGTCTCCTACCCCGGCGCCGGACGTGACTCCGACACCACCGAATTGCTCGGCTGGGCCGGCTGGGACCACGCCGACCAAGCCTTGGCGCTGGCCGGGCTGATCAGCCAACGCATCGAAGAAGGCTGGGACACCCCCAAACTCATCCCCATGCTCGCCGGCCTACACGAACTGCTGCCCTGGGTGCAGCAGTGGCACAACGAGATCGACCCGGAGTACGGCGAGTCCGTCGCCGACACCATCGCCGATGAACTCACCACCCGCCTCGCCGAAAATCACCTCACCGTCACCGAACTCACCGCGTGGCGCCCCGAACCCACCCGCAAACCACGCACCAGGAAGACGTCATGACCACACTGCTCCGCGACGTCATCACCATTCCCGAACGCGTCGGCAGCGACGACTACGTGCTGCGCCTCACCGACAGCACCAACGACGAAGCCCACATCCAGGCCACCCTGGACGAGTACGTCATCACCGAATCGCTGCGCGACAACTTCACCGCGGCCATCGATCTCGTCGCCGACGCATTGAACAAGAACACCTCCCGGGCTGCCTATCTCACTGGATCATTCGGCTCCGGTAAGAGCCACTTCATGGCCGTGCTGTACGCGTTGCTCGGCAACCACCCCGCGATCCGCAGCACCAAGTTCCGGGACCTCACCGGCCGGTACGACGGGGAACTGTCCGGTAAGAAGATCCTGCGGCTCACCTACCACCTGCTCGGCGCCAAGAGCCTGGAACAGGCCGTCCTCCGCGGCTACGTCGACCAGATCACCCGGCTGCACCCCGACGCACCGCTTCCCGCAGTACACCTCTCCGACAGCCTGCTCGCCGACGCCGAAAACCTCCGGGACCGCATGGGTGATGAGGAGTTTCTCGCCGGGCTCGGCGGCGGCTCCGGTGGCGGCGGGGGTTGGGGCAATCTGGTCGACGGTGCCTGGGATCTGCCGCGCTACCAAGCGGCCCGCCAGGCATCGGCCGAGGACAGCGAACGCCGCGAGCTGGTGTCCGCACTGGTCAACGGCTACTTCAAGTCCTTCACCGAGACCGCCGATTATGTCGACCTGGACCGGGGACTGGTCGTCATCACCGAACACGCCAAGTCCCTCGGCTACGACGGGGTGGTGCTGTTCCTCGATGAGCTGGTGCTGTGGCTGGCGTTCTCGGTCCGCGACACCGAGTTCTTCGCCCGCGAATCCCAGAAGATCACCAAGCTGGTCGAATCCTCCGGACGCAACCGCGCCGTCCCGCTGATCTCCTTCATCTCCCGGCAGATGGATCTGCGCAAGTGGTTCGCCGACGCCGGAGCCTCCGGGGCCGAGCAGGAAGCCCTCGACCGGGCCTTCCAATACCAGCAGGGCCGCTTCCGGGAGATCCAACTCGGTGATGACAACCTCGCCGAGGTCGCGCACGCCCGGCTGCTCAAACCGAAGGACGAGGCCGCCCGCGCGATCCTCGATGAGGCGTTCGCCAACCTCACCCGCTCGAAGGACGTCTGGGATGTGTTGCAGGACAGCCTGAACACCGATGAACACCATCGCGGGGCCTCTGCTCAAGACTTCCGGCTCACCTATCCGTTCTCCCCGGCGCTGGTGTCCACCCTGCGCAACCTGTCCTCGGTGATGCAGCGGGAACGGACCGCGCTCAAGGTGATGCAGCGCATGCTCGTCGACCGCCGCGACACCCTGACCGTCGAGGATCTGATTCCGGTCGGTGACTCCTACGACTACATCGTCGACGGCGGTGACCCCATCGATGGGCACGCCGGCGCCATGTTCAAGTCCGCCAACGATCTGTACAAGAACCGGCTACTGCCCGCGCTGCTGGAGAAGCATTCGGTGAGCAGGGAGCAACTCAACACCGACCCAACGTCGGTGCCGGCCGGTTTCCGCGGGCAGGAGCGGGTTGCCAAGACCCTGCTGCTGTCGGCGATCGCCCCGAAGGTCCCCGCGCTACGCGATATCACCGCAGCCCGGCTCGCGGCACTCAACCACGGTTCGATCAAATCGCGGATGGCCGGCGGTGAGGCCCGCACCGTGCTCGCCATCGTCCGGGATTGGTCATCCAAGGAAGTGCCGGAGATCAACGTCTCCGATGCCGCCAACCCCGTTATCCGGGTGCAGCTCGCCGACGTCGACTACCAATCGATCCTGGAACGTGTTCGTGGTGAAGATAATTCGGGACGGCGGCGTGTTCTACTGCGTCGGCTCATCCATAAGGCGCTCGGCGTGTCAGGGCAGGACGATTTGAGCGGTGCCGCTAGCCGGACCGTCATCTGGCGCGGATCGCGCCGCGAAGTCGACATCGTGTTCGGCAACGTCCGTGACGCCAGCTCGCTGCCCGAGCAGACCTTCGATCACCGGCCGGGCACCTGGCGGGTCGTCGTCGACTATCCCTTCGATGAGGCCGGTTTCACCAGCGCCGACGACGTGAGCCGCATCGACCGGCTGCTGTCCCACGGTGACCGCAACACCCTGGTGTGGCTGCCACGGTTCTTCACCGAATCCGCAATGGAGGATCTGGCGCTGCTGGTCAAACTCGACTGGCTGTTCACCGGCAGCGGCGACCGCTGGGAGGAGAACTCCGACCACCTCCCGGCGACCGACCGCGCCCAGGCCCGCGGCATCCTGGAAAACCTGCTCAGCGGTACCCGGACCAGCATCGAAAATGTGCTCAAGCAGGCCTACGGCACCGAACCACACGATCCGAAGCGCATCACCGACGAGTCAACCCAATTCGACGTCCTGACTTCGCTGTCCCGCGATTTCAGCCCGGCGATGCCGCCGGCAGCCAGCCTCGAAGACGCGCTCCTGAAACTCGTCGACCAGGCCTTCGCGGCGACCTACCCGCGCCACCCCGCCTTCGACCCTGGCGACGAAGAGGTCACCGCACGCAACTACGAAACCGTCCGCGACTACGTGGAGCAGGCCTCCGCCCACCGCGATGGCCGCGTCCCCACCAATCCGGGCGCCGACCGGAAAGCCGTCCGCCGCGTCGCTGCCCCGTTGGGTCTCGGCAAGGCGACCGAGGACCACTACCTGTTCGGCGAGGAGTCGTTCGCGTATTGGGCCGGCGAACTCGACCGTGCCGCCCACGCCGCCGACCCCGTGACCATCGGCGGGCTGCAGCAGCACATCGACGGGCTCACCCCGGCGTGGGGGCTAAGCCCCGAGGCGCGGGACCTGGTGATCAGCGCCTGGGCCCTGCTGCGCAAGCGGGCGTGGTTCGAGGCCGGGCAAGCGATGACGCCGCCCGCGCTGGGCCGGCTACGACCCAATATCGAACTGCGGGCCGAGGAGTTGCCTGAGCAGCGGGCCTGGGACGACGCCCGGACCACGGCGTCAAAGCTGTTCGGCTACACCACGCCCCGCACCTATCTGACCGGGGCCAACGCCGCCGACTTCGCCACCCAGGTTCGCGCCAAGGCCACCGAAAGCACCAGCCAGCTGGCCTACCTCATCGATGAGCTGGAAAGCCGGTATGCGCAGTTGGGGATGACCGCCGGTGGCGGTGACCGCCTCAGCGCCGCCGCGGCCCTGCGCACGCTCATGGAACAGCTGCACGCCACGTCAGGCACCGTGCCGGTGATCAACAAGACAGCCGCCGCAGCTTTGCCGGTGGCGGCCGAGACGGCGGGGCAGATCCGTAACGACGCTGCACGCGACACGGCAGCGCTGCGCAACTTCAAGTGGAAGCTCGTTGAGAAGCTGCATCAGGGTGTCGAGCGGGCCGATGCCACCGGCGACAACGCCCGCGCCATCGAAAAGGCCCTGCATGAGGCGATCTCGGTGCCCGGCCGCTCACTCAGCGACGAACTCACCTCCGTCGAGAACAAACTGGTCGCCTGGGTGGTCGACGACCAGCCCGTGACCCCGCCCCGCACCACACCGCGGACGGCCAAGGGTGACGTCACACTCCGAAACACCGCCGATATCCCGGGCCTGACGGCCGACCTGGAGAAGGCCATCGCCGAACACGGCAAGCGGGTCCACGTGCGCTGGTGGGTGGAATGACCGCGGTCGCTGCCACCGAACCCGTCATCCGCGCCCGGCTAAAAAAGGCGCAGGAGAAGAAGTACACCCACGGGGTACTCGGGTTGCGCGCCAAACCTTCCTATGACGGCGCCGACTTCGACTACTTCGGCACACCCGTCACCGTCGCACCCTGCCCCTCGGTGCTGGCCATCTGGGAGGCCATCGATCGTCGTGATCCGAGCGGCTGGACCGTCGTGCTCACCAGCGTCGACGATGACGACCTCGGTGACACGGTACTGGCCCATCTACTCGATGGCCGCCTCATCACCCCCGACCCGTGGGATGCGTTGGGCAGCAACTTTTCCGCTACGACTATCGAACCGGCGTTGTACCGCACCACCAATGACCGGGCGATCGCCAACGGTCTGCTGGCAGCGCTGTCCGCCGATGCGTACATCCCCGCGCCGGGCGGCGTCCTCACCCGGGACCACGCCATGTCCGCGCTCGCGCGGGATGCCCTCGGCATCGTCAAAGACGTCGGCGTCGAGATCGACACCCTGGCCGTGCTGGAGTGGAGCCGATCCTCGGATGTCGCTCAACGGCTCGAATCGCTTCGATCCGTTGGCGGGCCGGAGCTATTCGGCGCGTTTCAGGGATGGCTCGCCGCGCGGAGCGGTCGCCTGCACGCACCGGTCGCCGCGCTGCTGGGCAACGGCCGCATCGCGGATCTGGTGCCGCTCGGCATCGTCGCGGGAGTGCTCGATGACACCGAGAGTAAGGCCGCGGGAAAGTTCCTGCTGCGCAGTAATGTGCCCAACCTTCCCGATGACGATCTGCGGTTCTGGTATCAGGACACCTACGGGCTGGTCATCAATTCGTTGAAGCCCGAACAACAGCAGGCGGTCCTGGCGGCCGCGGCCGCGGTGGTCACCGAGCTGGGCATCGGCGATGCCGCCGCGTCCTCCGACCTACTCCCCCACGGCCTGGACGCACGGCTGGTGCAGCTCTCCCGCGCCATTACGGCGGCACTGCCCAGTCCTCTGCCAGCGGATCTCGAGGCCCCGTTGGTGTCCGGCGCGGCACTGCGCGATATCGAAACCTGCTGGGAACACGTGCAGCACCACTTCCTGTCGGCCGCCGATCGCAGTTGCCATGCGTTCGGCGGGGCGGTTCGTCTCGCCCGGCACCTGGCGACCGACACCACCCGACAGAAGGGCCTCGCGCCGCTGACCGACGGGTACGTGCGCACCGACTCCTGGGTGGACTCCGCGCTGGTGGTTGCCCGTCGCGGCGCCGACAATCCGATTCCGGCGGCGGCGCTGCGAGCCATCATCGATACCACGCTGGCCCGGCGCGCCCGCCAAGACCGCGCATTCGCCACTGCACTCGCCGATGCCCCGGACCCACCGGTGCAGACCATCGAGAATGTCCTGCGCGACCAGGTGATCCCGCTCGCGAAGAAGACACCCACCCTGCTGCTCGTCGTCGACGCGCTCTCGGTCGCCGCCGCAAACGATCTCGTACGATCGGCCCAGCAAAACGGGTGGACCGAGATCGCCGCGAACAACGATGCGCGCCGTGCCAGCGCCCTCGCCGTGCTGCCGACACTCACGCAGCGCAGCCGCTGCTCGCTGCTCTGCGGTGAACTTCGGTCGGGCGACAGCTCGGTGGAGCGTTCCGGCTTCCTTTCGCTGCTGCGAGAGTCGCAGCTGGAGGCGACCGGCGACGTAGCCGATCCGATCTTCCACAAAAAGGCACTCGACGCGGTGATCAGTGGGGCCCAGTTGGCCACCGAAGTACGCAATGCGATCGCCGATATCGACCGGCAACGGCTGGTCGCGGTGGTGCTGAACTACGTTGACGACACGCTGCACCACACCGACCCCGGCGGCACCGACTGGACGCTGCAGACCATTACCTACCTCGCACCGTTGCTTACGGCCGCGAAGAACGCCGGCCGCGCCGTCGTCATCACCTCCGATCACGGCCACATCATTGAGTACGGCGCCAGTGTCAAGGCGGACCGCGCCAACACGTACGGCCAACGCGCACACGGTGACCTGGTGCAGGCAGACCCAGACCGCGAAGTTGTGGTCCGGGGCCCGCGTGTGCTCACCGAATCCCAGCAGGTCGTCCTCGCGGTCGACGAAACCATCCGGTATGGCGCCCGCAATGCCGGCTATCACGGCGGCGCCACCCCCGCCGAAGCCATCGTCCCGGTCATCGCTCTGGTCGCCGGGGAGCTACCCGAGGGTGCGTCGCGGGTAGTCGGGGCCGAGCCACCCTGGTGGTACGCCGGAACGACCGCTGTACCGGAGAACCCGCCGCAACCGCCGACCCCGAAGAAGGGCCGCAAGGCTGCCCAGGATGGTCCAGGGCTGTTCGACGACGTGCTTACTGTCGAGTCGAGTTCCCTGCCCGCCGCTGTCGTTCGCAGCAAGGTCTTCTCCGAACAACTCTCCGTTGCCGGCCGAATCGTGTTGCAGAAGGCCCAGATCCAGGCTCTTCTGCGGGCACTGCTCGGTGCCTCGGCGCGCGAGATCACCCTCGCCCAGGCAGCCGGGGCACTCGGTGTCGCGACGGTCAGCGTCAACGGCGCCCTGATGCAGGCGAAGCGGCTCCTGGATGTGGAGGGCTACGAGGTGCTGCGCGTCGGTGGCGGTGTGGTGCGGCTGGACGTCGAGGCACTCAAAGAGCAGTTCGGGGTCACCGAATGACGTCGCCGGTCTCGGCGCGGCGCCGCCGCGAAGTCCTCGACGCCCTGCGCCGAGGTACGGTGCCGTCCAATGGGCTCGATCAGCTCGCCGTCGGGCTGGGGCGTTTCGAGACCGAGCTCGATGCCGAGCTCGATGTGGTGGCCGCCGGGGGTGCGGTGTTCAAGGCCGTGCGCGGCGAGTACGGTTCCGGCAAAACCTTCTTCGCGCGCTGGCTCGGTGACCGCGCCATGAAAAAGGGCTTCGCAGTTGCCGAGGTCCAGATCAATGAAATCGACACTCCGCTGCACAAACTGGAGACGGTGTATCGGCGCAGCATCGAATCCTTGCGCACCGCCTCCATCCAGCCCAGCGCGTTGCGTCCGATCCTGGACGCATGGTTGTTCACCGTCGAGGACGACGCTCAGCAGCAGGGCGTCGAGGTCGACGTCATCCTGGAGCGCCGGCTCACCGATGTCGCTGCCCATGCACCGGTGTTCCCCATGGCGATCCGGGCCTATCGGCGGATGGTGGCCGAGGGCGATAACGACGGCGCCGATGGTCTGGTGGCCTGGTTGGGTGGACAGCCGCACGTTGCCGCATCGGTGAAGCGTCGGGCTGGCATCAAGGGCGACCTCGATCATTACTTGGCGCTCGGATTTCTGCGTGGGCTGCTCGCCGTGCTGGCCGATGCCGGACATCCTGGCCTGCTGCTGGTGCTGGACGAGGTGGAAACGCTGCAGCGGGTGCGCAGCGACGCCCGCGCCAAGGCGTTGAACGCGCTGCGGCAGTTGGTTGACGAAGTCCACGACGGGCACTTCCCGGGACTCTATTTGCTGATCACCGGCACACCGGCCTTCTTCGAAGGGCGACAGGGCATTCCGCTACTACCGCCTTTGGCGGACCGGTTGCACACCGAGTTCGCCAAGGACCCGCGGTTCGACAACCCCCGCGCACCGCAACTGCGCCTCACCGGGTTCGACCAGGACCGGCTGATCGAACTCGGCACACGGGTGCGCGATCTCTACGTCGGCGGTGTTCCCGATCCCGAACGGGTGACCAGTGTCGCTGACGATACCTTCGTGAGCCAGTTCGCCGGGGCCGTGGCCGGCGAGTTGGGCGGCAAGGCCGGCATCGCGCCCCGGCTGTTTCTGCGCAAGCTGGTCGACGTACTGGACAAGATCGAACAGTTCGCCGACTTCGACCCGTACAAGGACTACGAAGTGCGCATTGCCGCGGCCGAGCTCTCAGATTCCGAGCGGGCTGCCCTGACCGCGGATGACGTACCGCTGGATCTCTGATGGACGCGTTCGATCGACTACACCCCGGCGTGCAATACCACCTGGCGAACACGTTGCGGTGGAACGGGTTACGCCCCACCCAAGCCGACGCCGTCGAACCCATACTGACTGGTCAGGACACCCTGGTGCTCGCGCCGACCGCCGGGGGCAAGACGGAGGCCGCCGTGTTCCCGCTGCTGTCCCGGATGGCCTCCGAGGACTGGCAAGGCGTATCGGTGTTGTACGTGTGCCCGCTGCGCGCACTGTTGAACAACCTCCAGCCACGCATCGACGGCTACGCCCGCTGGCTCGGGCGCGCTGCCGCGGTCTGGCACGGCGATGTCGGACAGCCGCAGCGGCAACGCATTCTGGTCGAACGCCCCGATTTTCTCTTGACCACGCCTGAGTCCCTCGAAGCGATGCTGGTGTCGACGAAGGTCGATCCACGGGTGATGTTCGCCGGTCTCCGCGCGGTAGTGGTCGACGAAATCCATGCCTTCGCCGGTGATGACCGAGGGTGGCACCTCCTCGCGGTATTGGAGCGGCTTGCACGCGTCGCCGACCGTGAACTGCAGCGGATCGGGCTGTCTGCGACAGTAGGCAACCCCGATGAGCTGTTGAGGTGGCTGCAGGGCAGCTTTCACGGTCGCGAGTCGGTTGTTGTGGCGCCCGCAGCGCCGCCCTCAGCCACGGCACCAGACATCACGGTCGACTTCGTCGGGTCGCTCTTCAACGCGGCGAGGGTGATTGCGTCTCTACATGCCGGGGAGAAGCGCCTTGTGTTCGTGGACAGTCGCCGGCAGGCCGAGGAGATCGGGGCGATGCTGCGCGACAACGGCATCGAAACCTACATCTCACACTCATCGTTGTCGGCTGCCGAGCGGCGCCGCTCGGAGGCTGCTTTCGCCGATGCGCGGGACACGGTGATTGTGGCGACTTCCACGTTGGAGCTCGGGATCGATGTCGGCGATCTGGACCGCGTCATTCAGATCGGGTCCACCCGCACGGTCGCGTCGTTCCTCCAGCGGTTGGGACGGACTGGCCGGCGCGCCGGAACCTCCCGGAACTGTCTGTTTCTGTGTGTCGATGATGAATCGTTGCTGCTAGCGGCGGGGATGCTCAAGCGGTGGTCGGACGGCTGGGTCGAGCCGGTTCAGCCGCCCGCGCACCCGCGGCACATCGCGGCTCAGCAGTTGATGGCACTCTGCCTACAGGAGCACCGCATCGCCGCCGACGCAGTGTCGTCGTGGGGTGATCTGGCGGTCTTCGACGACAGCGCGGGCCAGATCTTCGAATATCTGGTTGCAGAAGGTTATTTCGAGGCTGACGGTCCGTTCTTCCATATCGGTCAGGAGGCCGAACGGCGGTTCGGCCGTCGGTACTTCTCCGACCTCACCGCGGTCTTCACGGCGCCGCCGGAGTTTTTTGTCCTAGCCGGCCGTGTGGAGGTCGGCACCATTGGGACCGACCTGCTGACCGATCAGGTCGACGGACCTCGAACCCTGCTGTTGGGCGGTCGGTCTTGGAAGGTTACACACGTCGACTGGGAGCGGCGGCGCTGTTTCGTGGAGCCCGCTGATGGTGGTGGTAAAGCGAAATGGTCTGGCTCCGGCGGTGGGTTGTCATACAACATTACCCGCGGCATGCGTGAGGTGATTCTCGGCGGGAGCCCGGCCGGCGTGACCTTCACAGGGCGCGCCGCTTCGGCCCTCGGGGGTCTCCGACAGAGCTACGGCGACGCTGCCGATAGGGACAAGTTGATAGCTTTCCTACCGTCCGATTCAGCCGGTCGTTGGTGGACGTGGGCCGGCACTGCAGCGAATCACACGCTGCAGGCTTCGCTGCCCACGATCGTTGACCCGCGACAGCGAATCGACGAAAAGTCGGTACGGCTGATTGCCGGTGTGACAGTCGAAGAGTTCAGCGCAGCGGTTGGTCAAGTGCAGTGGCAGGAGCCAGCCGTTGACGCGAATGCGCTTCGAGGGCTGAAGTTCTCGTCAGCCCTACCAGCAGAGTTGGCACGGATGACCCTCAGTACCCGCCTCGGTGACACGGTGTCCGCGATCGCCACAGCCGCAGAGAGACAATCGATCGTCAGAAGCTAAGGAGCTGCATTGCTTGACAAGAACGTGCGCGCCAGTATCGCCGACGCGCTGAACTCATGGAACCGTGAGTCCGTTGCACAGCGCGTAGCCGACTCCGAACGATTGCGTACAAAATTTTTGGACCGCTTTCCCATTGCTAGCTGGCATGAGATGCCGTTGGCCGACTACGCGCTTGGCCAAAACACTCAGGACACGGTCTGCTGGTGGATGGAGTACAAGCCCGGCCTCGCGCCAAGCATGAAAGGCGGCTCTGCCCACAAGCACTTGATGTTCCGTTCCAGGAACGGATCGTGGAACTTCCCCAATGAATACGATTCAGTAGAGGCTGCGTGGAACGCCATTCGTGAAGGCTTTGCTCAGATGCTCGACCTCGCCACTCAGGGCCAGTACGAAGATGCCGACGACATCAAGGTCCTCACTGGAGCTCCTGCGCTACGGACAAAGCTGCTGTTCACCTACTTTCCGAATGATCTTGTGCCCGTCTCATCTAAGGCTGATATCGACTACCACCTCCGTGCGGTTGGCCAAGATACGCCTGCTGCATCGGTTGTCCGAGCAAATCTGCAATTATTGAACAGCCTTCGTTCAATCCCGGAACTGTCAGGTCTGTCTACTCTGGAACTGGGATTCTTTTTGTATCACTGGAACAGCCCTCGCCAGTCCAGCAGAGTGGTGAAGATTGCGCCTGGCGAACTGGGCAAGTTCTGGGATGAGTGTCACAACAATGGCTACATCTGTGTTGGGTGGGACGACGTCGGCGACCTGTCCCAGTTCGAGAGCAAAGACACATTCCGCGACGAGTTCCGGAATCACTACCCGTACAACGGCGTCGAACAACAAGTCAGCCGCAAAGCCAACGAACTATGGACACTCAGGGAGTTACAACCCGGCGATCGAGTGATCGCAAACCGCGGCACCACCGAAGTTCTCGGCATTGGCACCGTCAACGACGTCGGGTACGTCTGGCGGACCGACCGTGAAGTGTTTCGACACACGCTCGGGGTCGATTGGGACACCACCAAGGCTGGCCCCATCGCCCCGGTGAAAGCCTGGGCGACCACCACAGTCTCCAAAGTGCCCGCCACCCTGTCTCGACAGATTTTGGGCACAAGAGTCGTCACTAAGCCTGTCGAATCTGATCAGCAATACGTTGACATCGAGGATGCTCTCCGGCGGCGCGGCCAGGTCGTGCTCTTTGGTCCACCTGGGACCGGTAAGACATACCTTGCTGATCGCGCAGCGATCTGGCTACTCGAAGGCGGCAAAGAAAGCGAAACCGCAAACGCGATGCTAGGCGACGAACACGAAATCGCCGCGCGCCGAGCAGCGCTTAGCAGGACACCCGCCGGGCGAACTACGGCGGCCCGGCTAACCAGAGTGACCTTCCATCCCTCCTACTCCTACGAAGACTTCATCGAAGGTTTCCGTCCGCAGCAATCAGACAACGGCACTATGCAACTCGTCCTTACAGACGGCACATTCAAGAAAGTATGCGAAGCCGCTAGGTCTGATCTAAAGAACCGGTACATCGTGCTGATCGACGAGCTCAACCGTGGCAATATCCCCAAGATTTTTGGCGAACTCATCACCCTGATCGAAAAGGACAAACGCGGCCTGACCGTACAGCTACCTCAAAGCGGGGATCAATTCTCGGTTCCCGAAAATGTTCTCATCATCGGGACCATGAACACCGCCGACCGCAGCATCCACCTGTTGGATACGGCATTGCGGCGGCGGTTCCAATTCATCGAACTCATGCCCAACAGCGACCTTTTAGAGGGCACAACGGTCGGCGCGCTAGCACTCGATGCTTTCCTCGACGGACTGAACAACGAAGTGCGAAAGCGCTTCGGCAGGGAGAAGCAGATCGGCCACTCGATGTTCTACCAGGACGGCCAGGTCGTCGACACACCAGAACAATTCGCGTCGATGTTCCGATATGAGTTGTTGCCGCTACTGCAAGAGTACCTCTACGACGACTATCGAGCTCTGGCCGATCTACTTGGCGGAGTGATCGATGCAGAGGCTCAGCGGATAGCTGAAATCGCCAGCGACGCTGACGCACTCTGTGCCGAGTTGGCGGTCAAATTCGGATCAGCATCGGCCTAGTGGTGTTCGAGACCGTTGAACTTGTGGAGTACGAGTCTCGGAGGGTTCGAACAGCTGCACCATCGCCCGACGATCTGGCACTAGCTGAACGCCTCGCACCTCGGGGCGATTTGGATGCTCGGATCACAGTGCGCTGGCTTGCCGGCGGCTTCGTAGATATTGCAGCATCGTCCTGGATCGGAGTTGTTCGGTTCACGAACCTAGAGATCCGAGTCGTACCTAAGCTCGTCGGTGATCCACTCCGAGTCCTGAGAATGCTGGAATACTCCGGAGGCGTGCGACTTTTGGCGCAGCTGCCCATCGAGCGTAGGTTGCCCGCACACGGTTCAGATCTCTTCGAACTGATCGTCATGCTCCTCGTACAGGAGACCCAAACGCTGATTCGAGACGGGCTGATCCGTGACTACCGCAGCGTCGATGACGCCTTGGTAGTCATGCGCGGCCGCCTGCGAATACGCGAACAATTTCTCCAGCGGTACGGGAGTTTTCACAGACTTGAATGTCAGTTCGATGAGTATGACGGCGATATCCCCGAAAACCAGCTACTGGCCGCGGCGCTATCAGCTGCATCGAGGCGGATCCGCGATCCAGAGTTGAAGTCTGAGACTCATGTTCTAACCCATATGTTGGCCGGGGCATGTGAGCCATCCGCTCGCGACACAGCCTGGTATCGCCGCAGGATTCAGTATGGGCGCCGCAACGATCGATATCGGTCTGCCCATGCGCTCGCAACGCTGGTATTGGACGGATTGGCCCTCACCGATCTCTTCAGCCAGTCGTCTGGGTCGGCATCAGCATTCATGCTGAATATGAATGTCGTATTTGAACGATTTGTCTCACGCCTGGTTGCCGATTCATTGACAGGCAGCGGACTACGGGTGTCTGCGCAGGAGTCATTTGGCTCGGTCGCTACAGATGACGTCAACGGACATAGTTACACCCGAATCCGGCCGGATCTGGTCATCGTCGAGATTGACAGTGGCAGAACAGTGCCCATCGACATCAAGTACAAGCTGTACAGCACGAAGAAGTTCAGCCCCGCCGACATATACCAAACCTTCCTCTACGCATACGCGTTAAGTACAGATGCTGAGCATGCACGCGCCGGCCTGATCTACCCGTCGACCAGGATGACAGACGGTCCTGGACTTCGTGTCAACCGCACGGCCGGCTCAGGCCTCGCACACATTCGTGGTTTCGGCCTGGACGTCCCATCTGCACTCGATACGCTGGGCGGTACCGACGAGCCAGCGCTTCGGGAGAACATTGTTTCCGCGATACTCACAATCACCGGATTCACAACGTGATCGCATTGAGCCGCAATGGCCAGTGAGCCAACGATCCGCGAGGGCTGGCTCGCCACGCACCTCCGAACTGTTCTGCACGGCAACGGTTCTCGTGTAATTGATCGCTCGATAGTTGTTTGCCTGCATCGCACCAACGGAGAACGTCGAATTGTGACACTCAATGGCAGGTGGGCCCGGAGGGCTGCTCTTCTTGCTTGTCTACGCCACAGTCACTTTGCGTACCCAGGTACACCTCTGCCGGCATCGGCCTCGGCAGTCGCCAGGTGACGGTGTCCGTAGCGATCGGCTGCTCCCCTCATGTGACACGTAGTCCGCCGGGCCCAAGATTATGTACGGCGGACCGTCGCCGTACACAGAATTCTCGGTTCCGCTTACAAACAGCAAGATGGGCGAACCGGTGGTGCGGTCACCCTTAAAGTCTTCTCAAGCGGCGACCTTCTCCCGGGCCGCCCGGTCCAGCAGCTCGAAGTCCTCCTCGACTTCCCGGAAGTCCGAGAACAGTTTCCGCGCGGTCGATGACAGCTGCTGGTAGCGGTCCCGCACTCCGGTCGCGTGAAGCATCGGCACATCGCCGGATCCTAAGCGGCGATCTCGGCGTGGAGTTCGGCCCGGCAGCGGTGCATTCTGCCAACCGAACCTCGGGTTCACCTCCGTGCCGTTCACGATCTGGCGCAGCAGTTGATGACGGTGTGCAATCGAAATTCGGTGCCGACGAGTGACCAGCCCTGCAGGCCCAGTATCCAGGCGTAGACCTTCTCGAAGGCCGGTGCCGCCTCTTCGTCACCAGGCGGGTATAAGCGCCGCAGGTATCCGGCGTCGCTGGCCGCCCAGCCCTCCGGGTATGCGCGCGGGACCTTCGGGTATCAAACCTCGTCGGCGTGAGCGCACAAACGTGGTCATCCAGGGCGTCGGCGACAGCACCGGCCGAGCACGCTCCTCGATTGCCCTCGACGAAGAAGTGGCCGAGGAAGGGCAGGACCAGGCGTGTCCGCCCCGACCGCGGTGATCGCGTCGTGATCCACAGCCATGAGCGTAAAGAGTCGGGTCGACAACGTCGTGTTTCGCATCCCCGCGACGAACCGTTCGGCGATCGACGCTTCAGCCCAGTTATGGGCGTTCGCGGACTCTACCGGCGGATGGAAAGATGGCCGCCTTCAAGCTGATGCCGGCGTGACATCGCTCGTTCGCTTTGGACAGCCGCGGCGACTCCGGGTCGTCGGTATAGATCCGTATTCTTCGGGGTTGTCTATACCGAGGTGCGTCATGGAACCGGGCCCGTGCGCACCCGGCTCGCGGCCGGAGTCAACGCCCAGCAGCGCCTGTGTCACACCGTTTCTCATCGCGCCGTCGATCACCGAGGGCATTGGACATCGCAGGCTTGCGATGCTCGGACAGCTCGAAAATCGAGAAACTCGCCCCGACCGGCGCCGCGTACGTCCGTATGTTGCATGAACGCCGCGGCGGCGGCGCCGGCTTCGCGCGTCGAGGCCGGTGCCTTCGCATCCGATCCATTCACGTCCACTTCAACTCTCGACAGCTATCTCCACCGGTGCAAGGCTCGACGTGGACACACCCCACGACGATCGGAGCACCATGACGGACACGACGACCGCGGCAGCCGCTGGGACCATCACCATCGGCGACCTGACCGTCAACCGGCTCGGTTTCGGGTCGATGCGGCTTACTGGCAAGGGCGTGTGGGGTCCGCCGGACGACCGCGATGAAGCGATCCGTGTGCTGCGGCGCGCCGTCGAACTGGGCGTTAACTTCATCGACACCGCCGACTCCTACGGCCCCTACGTCGCCGAGGAGCTGATCCGCGAAGCCCTGCACCCCTACGCCGACGACCTCGTCATCGCGACCAAGGCGGGGCTCCTGCGTACCGGGCCAGACGTCTGGGTGCCGCTCGGCAACCCGAGCTATCTGCGGCAGGAGGTCGAGATGAGTCTGCGGCGGCTCGGCGTCGACCGCATTGACCTGCATCAGCTGCACCGCGTCGACCCCAACTTCCCTCTCGAGGACCAGGTCGGCGAGCTGGCGAAGCTGCTGGAAGAAGGCAAGATTCGGCACATCGGACTCTCCGAAGTCGACGTCGACCAACTCGCGGCCGCCCAGAAGGTCGCGCCGATCGTCTCGGTGCAGAACCTCTACAACCTCACAACCCGCACCGCCGAACCGCTGCTCGACGAAGCCGAGAAGCAGGGCATCGCGTTCATCCCGTGGTTTCCGTTGGCGGCGGGCCCGCTCGCCGACACCGACGGCCCGCTTGGCTTGCTGGCTTCCGACCACGGCGCCAGCCCGTCGCAGCTCGCGCTGGCCTGGCTGCTCAAGCGTTCGCCCGTCATCGTGCCGATTCCCGGCACCTCACGCGTCGACCACCTCGAACCCAACGTCGCCGCCGCGGGCATCGAACTCACCGACGAGGAGTTCCAGGCCATCGACGCCGCGACCGGCGGCTCGTAACGCCCAGCCGGTTTGGGGCAGCCCTAAGCCGTCTCGAACTGACCGTTGCGCAGTCGTTCCATCGCTCGGCCATCGACCAACTCGGACCGGTCCTCCGGATGCGACCAGTAGTGGCGAACCATCCAGTACAGCGTCGCCCCGCCGGGGACGTAGAAGTCCAAGCCGTCGAGAACCTTCTCGTCGCCCTCCCGCAAGCGGAGCACGACCGCCCTGATGGTCTTCTGCTCTTCGGTCCTGTCCGTCACCTCTACGACCTCGTCCCACCGAACGAACTCGGTCTTTACGACATTCGCCATCTCGACCCCATCCGGCGCCAACTCGACGTACGCCACACCCCCGCGTTGCCACAGCGTGTACAACGCTGCCAAGTTGAATAGTCCCGCGAAGACCGTCAGGCAGAAGGCCCAGATGGCTTGCCCTCGCGACATGGGCAGATCCAAGGTCCCGAAACGGATGGCGACCGCCATCGCCAGCATCGTCGCGGCGCCGACCCCCAGTCCGAAGACGAAGGTCCCTGCCACCCAGCGGTCCAGCAACATCACCGTGCCCGTGGACGCATGTTCTGCTCGGAGCGTCGTCCAACCTCGGTGGACGAATTGCAGAGCCACGACAACGATCAACGGGAACAATCCGAATCCAAAGAGCATGATGGCAGTCGGATAACTTCCGCGGACCATTAGACACACCGCGTAGACCTCCGGGGGGACGGAGAGGCACAGCCCGGCGACCGTAGCGAGCAGGACCCGGCGCTCAGCCCGCGCCCATCCAGGCGGCTCCGGCATCCTCAGTACGGACACAAGACATCCCCGAGCTTCTTGCCCAACTCGCCGAAGCCGTATCCGCCGATCAGGGCCCCGCCCGCCGCGAAGGCCGGAACGGTGACCGGAGCCAGCGGAAGGAAGGTGGTGCCCATCGCGGCACCTCCCTCGGCACCCGACCATCCCCCAGCTCCGCCGCCGACACCACCGAATGCGGCGATGCACGCGTCCCGGCCCGACTCCGCCATCACCATGTCGAACACGGTCGTCGCGACGCCGAGGGCCGGCCCACCGAATTTGGCTGCTCTCCCGACCTTTTCAACCGTCTCATCCGTCAACATCGGCAGGCTACCCCCGTTGGCCACGTGCTTCTCGAGGCCCGACAATGCCGATCCAGCTCCCAGCGACATGTTGTCGATCAACTCCACCGGAACCGATCGATGTCGCCCGCCGGCCGTCGTGAACCCGGCGGTGCGGTACCCCGTCGGGTCCATCGACATCGTGAAGTTCGACCCGTCCGGCCACGTGACGGACGTGTAGTCGCAGTCGGTTCCGAGGTCATGCCACGAGCTGGACTCGGAGATCTCGTTGCCGTCCTCGTCGTACTGCTCGACGGAGATGAAGTTCTGCTTGCTGGGCCAGTCGAACGGGTCCCTCTTCGTGATCACCTGCTTGCTGCCGTCCTGCATGACCACTGTCGTCACCTCTTCGCCGTACGAGTTCTCCGACTCGATGACCTCGCGCACCGAGATCGCCATGTCGCCGTTGCGCAGAGCCTGTTGGTCGAGCAGTCCGATCGGGTCTCGTGGGTCGGGGACCTGGTCGCGCGGCCGTCCGGCCGCCGTCGGAATCGCGAAGGGGTCCCCGGACGGCTCCGCTTCCACAAAGCCGAAGTGTTGACCGGCCGCAGCAACGGCGTTCGCCAGATTCTGGTCGGTATCGCCGACGGCGGTCAGCAGCGTGTTGATCTCGCTCTGCTCCTCGGCCGCCAGCTTCTGCAATCGCGCGAGAACGTCCGCGGACATCCGCAGCGGATCGATGAGAACCGCCCACTGGTCGCTGACGGTGAGCGGGCCGGCGTCGACCTGATCTGCCTTCACCAGCAGCGCGGCCGGAACTGCCCGAGAGCCGACGCACCCTCGCGCAGTGCTGCTGCAATCGCTTCGGCATACTCGGCAACCTTCGACGCGTCGGCGTTGGCGCGGCCGAACATCGCGCTCGCCGCGTCGTGCGAACGACCGGACCACGCTCGCGTCTCCGGCATCCGTTGGCACGCGGTGTCGATCCCGCGCACCGCATCAGAAACCAACTCGGCCGCAGCGCTCACGGCCCAAGCGGATGCGGACAACGCATCGGGGTTCCAGCTCTGCAGAGTCGTCCGAGACGGCAACATCGGTCAGAAGAGCCCGTCGAACTGTCCTGCCAGCGCGTCGTCGGCCACTTCGTAGGCGTCTCCGGCACCTCGGACGGCCGTCCCCATCTTCACGACGTTCTGTGACAACTGTTCCAGCACGTGAGTGAAGTGCTCGCCTACCGTGTGCGCCGCCCATTGCGTCGTCGACCCCGGCAGGGCGTCGCCGGCCGACGAGAGCTTCTCGGCCACCCCGCCTGCGCCGATCTCTCGAGCAGCGACGTCGACCTGGCCGGCGAAGGCGCGCAGTACGTCCGGATCGACCAGCATGCTCGCCCCCGCTCGCGTTCGTCCGACTAGGCGACCGCCCCCCACTACGGCACGTCGCATCTACGAGTATGCGAGAACGTCACCACCCTCGATGACACTTCTTTCGGCGCGGCGACCTACCGCGCCCCGTACTCCAACGCAGGATCCGCCTCCGACCCCCGGCTGCTCGAGATCGTCAGCATGTCGGGCCGGACCTGGTAGCGCGAGCCGTCGGCCGGGTTGACCGCGTCGAAGCCGCCACCGGCGGGCACCGCGTTCTGCAGCACCAACTGCGCGCCGTCGCTCAGCCGTTCGCCGCGGTAGTAGTAGCTCGACGGCCCCGTCTGGCAGATGATCGCCAGCGAGTTCGCCGTCCGGATCATCGCTGCGGGCTCGCTGCCGGCGTCGCAGCGCGCCGAATGGCCGACGAAGCCTTGCGCGTCCGCGCCGGACACCCCGGAGATCGTTGACGCGCTCGCCGAGGTGGACGTCGACGTGGTGGTGGAGGTGCGGGAAGACGTCGTCGAGGACGTGGCAGTTTCGGAGTCGGACGTACTCGGCGTCGCCTCCTCCGCGGACGTCGTCGGCGGGACTGCCAGCGGGGTGCGCGGCGCCGACTCGCTCGACCCGCCGCCGGTCGTCACGATCACCGCGGCCAGCACGGCCGCCAGGGCGAACATCGCGAACGTGCTCAGCAGCAGCGCCTTCTGCGTGCGGGTCAGACCCTTCTTCGGCGGCGCGGCGTGCGGGGGCGGCAGCGGCAGCGACGGCTGCGACACGTACGCCCGCTGGTCACTCGCCGCGAACTGACGCGTCCGGGGCGGCCCGCTCGGCGGTGGCACGACCGGAGGCGGCGGTGCCGCCACCCGTCCGGACGCGGCGCCACCCGCTGCGCGCGCCAGCTCCCCCGCCGAGGCGTACCTGCCCCGGGGATCCTTCGCCATCCCCTTGGCGATCACGTCGTCGAACGCCGGGGGCACGCCGCGGCGCATGATGCTCGGCCGCGGCGGCACCGAGAACAGGTGCGCGCTCATCACCTGCCGCAGGTCGCCCGCCTCGAACGGCGCGCGCCCGGTCAGGCATTCGTAGAGCATGCAGGTGAGCGAATAGACGTCCGACGCCGGACCGCCGGGCTCACCGTTCAGCCGCTCGGGCGCCATGTAGGCACACGACCCGATCACCAGCCCGGTCTTCGTCACCGACGCCTCGCCACCGCCGTACGCGATGCCGAAGTCGACGAGGTAGGCGAAGTCGTCTGGCGTCAGCAGCACGTTCTCCGGCTTGATGTCGCGGTGCACCAGCCGGTTGGCGTGCGCGGCGTCGAGCGCCGCTGCCACCTGGCCGATGATCGACACCGTCCGCCCGTGCGGCAGCGTCCCGTGGTTGCGCAGTTCGTCCTTGAGGCTCGCGCCCTCGACCAGGCGCATGTCGATGTAGAGCACACCGTCGATCTCGCCGAAGTCGTGCACGGGGATCACGTGCGGATCGTGCAGCCGCGCGGCGATGCGCGACTCGCGGCGGAAGCGGTCGCGGAAGGTTGGGTCAGCCGCGACGTCGGGCCGCAGCAGCTTCAGCGCCACGACCCGTTCGCGCACCGTGTCGTAGGCGCGGTACACCTCGCCCATCCCGCCGATCCCGATGACGGCCTGAAGCTCGTAGGGACCGAACCGCGAACCCAGACGCGAGTCGACACCCGGGGAGCCCATAGTCCTTCCCTTCACTCGTTCGTGACGGCACTCACACACGCCACATCGCGCTGATCATGATGGTGTTCCCCATCCGACCGTAATAAACCCGCCCCCGACGCGGGCGACCTGCGACGACGCCGAAGTCGCGGCAGCGCAAGCCAATTGCTTCGGTGCCACGCTACACAAGACGAGTGAGAAGGTGGTGACCAGCGAGAGCGAAGAACTAGCCCCGCGTCGGCTTGTACTCCTGGGTGTACCGGTAGAAATCCGCGTTCTCCAGCCGGACCGCGGCCGCTTCGTCGACCACGACGGTGACGCGCGGGTGCAGCTGCAGCACCGAGGCCGGGCAGCTCGCCGTCAGCGGCCCTTCGACCGCCGCGGCGACCGCGGCCGCCTTGTGCTGGCCGGTCGCGATGAGCACCAGGTGGCGGGCCGAGCTAATGGTGCCCAGCCCCTGGGTGATGACGTGCCGCGGCACCTCGTCGATGCTGTCAAAGAATCGCGCGTTGTCCTGGCGGGTCTGCTCGGTCAGCGTCGTCACCCGCGTCCGCGAGCCCAGCGAGGAGCCCGGCTCGTTGAATCCGATGTGCCCATTCACGCCGATGCCCAGCAGCTGCACGTCGATCGGCCCGGACTCGGCGATCGCGGCGTCATAGCGGTCGGCGGCGGCGAACACATCGTCAGCGACACCGTCCGGACCGTGCACCCGCGCGGAATCGATGTCGACGAGCTCGCTGAACCGGGTCCGGATGAAGTACGCGTACGACTGGTTGTGCTCGGGCGGCAGCCCGACGTACTCGTCGAGCAGGAACGCCTGGACGTCGGCGAAGCTCAGGCCCTCCTCGCGGTGGCGGCGGATCAGCTCGCCGTACACCGACAGCGGCGACGACCCCGTCGCCAACCCCAGCGTCCGGGCTCCCGACCGGACGGCGCGGTCGAAGACCTCGGCGACGGTGACGCCGCACGCGGCGTCGTCGGGCTCGATGATGACGTCCAAGGTCCTCTTCCTCTCCTACGGCGGCTCAGGCGTCGCCGGCCGAGCGGCCCAGCACGCGGCGGTCGAACACCAGATCCCACGCCGTGCCCATGGCGGTGGCGATGGCCCCGACGAGCACGGCGTCATCCCCTAGATGCCCACCCACGACGTCGGGAACCAACGGGATGGTCTCGGCGAGTTCGCGGCGCATGGGCTCGGCGAGCAGGTCGACGTTGCGGCCGATGCCCCCGGCCAACACGATCAGCCCGGGATCGAGCACGGCGGTCACCACGGCGACCACCCGCGCCAGCGTGGACGCCTCGTCGGCGACCACCTGGGCCGCACGGGTGTCGCCGGCGCGCGCCGCGTCGAAGACCGCCTTGGCCGTCGGCAGGTCCAGTCCCGCCACGCGCGCGGCCGCCACCACCGCGTCGCCGGCGGCCACCACCTCCACCGGGCCGGGACGGTGCGCCGTGACACCTGCAGGCACTCGGCCGTAGGGCAGGTCGGCGATCTCCCCCGCCGCGCCATGAGCCCCTCGGAACAGCCTGCCGCTCACCAGGATCCCCATGCCGATGCCGGTACCGACGGTCAGGCACGCCACCACGTCGACTCCCTGGGCGGCACCTCCGGCGTGCTCGCCGACCGCGCACAGGTTCGCGTCGTTCTCCACGAGCACCGTCGACCCGTTCGCACCGAGCAGCGCAGTCAGCTCGCCGAGCAGGCCGCGCCGTTCCCAGCCGGGCAGGTTCGGCGAGCGGTGCACGCTGCCGGTTGCAAGGTCCGGGATGCCGGGGGTGCCCAGCACGGTCACCACGATGTCAGCGGCGTCGAGGCCCGCTTCGGCGACGGCGCGGCCGACGGCCTCGCCGACGAGCCGGACCAGCATCGTCCCCGAGCGGCTGCGGTTGGGTTGCTCGACCCGGGACACGACGGTCCCGTCGAGGTCGGCGACCGCGACGCGCAGCACCCGACGGCCGATGTCGACGCCGACGATGTGGCCCGCCTCCGGCGCGGAACGGTAGACAACGGCCGCGCGCCCCGGGCGGTCGGCACGCCGTCCGACCGACTGCACCAGGCCGTGCTGCTCGAGGTCCAGGAGCGCTTGCCCCACCGTGGGTTTCGACAGGCCGGTGCTCGCCGCGATCTCGGGACGCGTGGCGTTGCCGTGCTCGCGCAGCCGGTCCAGGACGAGACGCTGGTTGAGCGCACGCATGTTCGCCGGGGTGCCGGCCTGGGGTGCCGCACGACCGTCCACCGTCACCTCCCGTCGCTTTCGCCCGCGGACCTCGTCGTCCGAACTCTCGCACACTCGCGCCGAGTATGTTAAGAAACTTTCCTAACAAACGAAACTTCGGAGGAGGTGCGCCGTGACTTCACCCTCGACCGGTGCCGACGCGTCCGCGCAGCCCACGCTCGAACGACAGATCGGCCCCCTGCAGGCCACCGCGATCAACATGACGCAGATGTGCGGCATCGGTCCGTTCGTCACGATCCCCGCCATGGTCGCCACCATCGGCGGGCCCGAGGCGATGTTCGGCTGGATCATCGGGGCAATCCTGTCCCTCGCCGACGGCCTCATCTGGGCCGAACTCGGCGCCGCGATGCCCGGCGCCGGCGGCACCTACATCTACCTGCGCGAGGCGTTCCAGTACCGCACCGGCCGGCTGATGCCGTTCCTCTTCGTGTGGAGCGCGGTGCTGTTCATCCCGCTCATCATGAGCACCGGCATCATCGGCCTGGTCCAGTACCTCGGCTATTTGATCCCCGGCGTCACCGACGCGTCGGGAAACACCGCGCTGGGCAAGGTGATCGGCGTCGGCATCACACTGCTGATCATGGTGGCGCTGTTCCGCAAGATCGGTCAGATCGGCAAGCTCACCACGGTGCTGTTCGTGGTGATGCTCGTCGCGGTGCTCAGCACGATCGTCGCCGCCTTCAGCCACTTCAGCGCCGCGCAGGCGTTCGCGTTCACCCCCGGCGCCTTCGGCGGCCACGGCACCTTCTGGGCCGGGCTCGGCGCCGGCCTCATCATCGCCGTCTACGACTACCTCGGCTACAACACCACCGCCTACCTCGGCGGCGAGATGCGCAACCCCGGCCGCACGATCCCGCGGTCCATCGTCGCCGCGATCCTCGGCATCATGAGCCTGTACTTCCTGCTGCAGATCGGCGTGCTCGGCTCGATCCCGCTCGAGGAACTCAAGACCGCGACGTCGGTCGCCTCGACGGTGCTGGAACAGGCGTGGGGCTCGACCGCCGCGCAGATCATCACCGGCCTGATCGTCGTCGCGGCCGTCGGCTCGGTGTTCGCCGGACTGCTCGGCGGGTCGCGCGTGCCGTACGAGGCCGCGCTCGACAAGGTCTTCCTGCCCGTCTTCGGCCGCCTGCATCCCCGGCTGCACCTGCCCACCTACGGCGTCCTGGCCATGGGCGTCATCACGATCATCGGCTCGCTGTTCACGTTGACGACCATCATCAACGCCGCCGTCGCGACGCTGCTCATCATCCAGTCGCTGGCCCAGGTCGCCGCGATCGTCGTGCTGCGGCGCCGGCAGCCGAACCTGGTGCGCCCGTACCGGCAGTGGCTCTACCCGGTGCCGACGATCGTCGCGGGCCTCGGCTGGGTCTACGTCTACTTCTCGGCGACGTGGCTGTCGATCGGCCTGTCGCTGGGCTGGGTCGCCATCGGGTGCGTCGCGTTCCTCGTCTACGCCCGGACCGAGCGCACCTGGCCGTTCGGCCCCAAGGAGATCAAGGAGGCCTTCGCCTCCGACGCGGTGAGCGAGCCGCGGCCGGCGTAGCCGCCGACCGGTGCGGTGAGCAACGTCACCCGGGCGATCGGTGCTCGGGAACGCCTCCCGTCGGTGTTTGCCGGGTTCGACGAGTGCCCGCGTCCGGCCCTGGTGAGGGGGTCGGCGTCGCGTGGGCGCGGCCTCCGCGCGTTGCCGACGGCACCGTCGCCGCCGTCGGTGAGCCTGCGCTGACAGCAGACTCACAGGAATACATAGGTTCTCTATCTTACTTTCGATGAGTAGGGCACAGCGTCGTGCTCACTGCACCCGAACTGAATATCGATTGTCAGAGGAGACATCACATGTCAGCTCCCGCCACTGATCGCGAGGCGCGACTTCAGGACCGCTTCCAGCGATTGACCTCTGGCGACGCGCAACTCATCGCCGCTGCACCCGACGCTGAAGTCACCGCCGCCCTCAACGCCGAGGACACCGTCCTCGCCGACGTCATCCGAACCGTCATGACCCGCTACGCCGACCGCCCGGCCCTCGGCCAGCGCGCGGTCGAGTTCGTCACCGACGCCGACGGCCGCACGGTCGTCGAGTACCAGCCCCGCTTCGACACCATCACCTACGGCCAGACCTGGACCCGCATCAAGGCGCTCGCCGACTCACTCGCCGGCAACCCCGTCCAGCCCGGCGACCGCGTCGCCACGCTCGGCTTCAACAGCCCCGACTACGCGATCGTCGACATGGCGCTGTCCATCGCCGGCGCCGTCGCGGTCCCCCTGCAGACCAGCGCCCCCGTCGCGCAGCTGCACCCGATCCTCGTCGAGACCGAGCCCGTCGTGATCCTCTCCAGCGTCGACCACCTCGCCGACGCCGTCGAACTCGCGCTCACCGCCTACGCGCCGCAGCGCGTCATCGTCTTCGACTACCACCCGCAGGTCACCGACCACCGCGAGGCCGTCGAGGCCGCCAACGCCCGCCTAGCCGAGAAGCAGGTCACCGTCGAGGCGCTCGCCGACGTCATCGCCGCCGGCCCCAAGCACACCGACGGCCCGGAGATCGTCCGCAGCCACGACGACGACCTGCGCCTGCTCATCTACACCTCGGGCAGCACCGGCACCCCCAAGGGCGCCATGTACACCGACCGGCTGATGGCCAACTGCTGGCGCGGCTGGTTCGCCCCCGAGTGGGACACCGAGGGCAAGCTGCCTGCGATCACGTTCAACTTCATGCCGATCAGCCACGTCATGGGCCGCGTCATCCTCTACTCCTCGCTCGGCGCGGGCGGCACCGCCTACTTCGCCGCCAAGAGCGACCTCTCCACGCTGCTCGACGACCTCGCCCTGGTACGTCCCACCAAGCTCGACCTGGTCCCCCGCATCTGGGAGATGCTGTTCCAGGAGATCCAGAGCATGGTCGACCGCCGCCTGACCGACGGCGCGGACCGCGACGAGGTCGAGCAGCAGGTGCTCGCCGAGCAGCGCGAGAAGATGCTCGGCGGACGGCAGTTCTCGGCGATGACGGGTTCCGCGCCCATCTCCCCCGAGCTGCGCGCCTGGGCCGAGGACTTCCTCGACATCCACCTCATCAACGGCTACGGCTCCACCGAGGACGGCGTCGTCCTCGTCGACGACACCCTGCGCCGCCCGCCGGTGCTGGACTACAAGCTCGTCGACGTCCCCGAACTCGGCTACTACGCCACCGACCGGCCGTACCCCCGCGGCGAGCTGTACCTCAAGTCGCGCGACCTGATCCCCGGCTACTACAAGCGCCCCGAGATCACCGCCGAGCTGTTCGACGACGAGGGCTGGTACCACACCGGCGACGTCATGGCCGAGATCGGACCCGATCAGCTCACCTACGTCGACCGCCGCAACAACGTGCTCAAGCTGTCCCAGGGCGAGTTCGTCACCGTCTCCAAGCTCGAGGCGGCCTACGGCGGACACCCCGCCATTCGGCAGATCTTCGTGCACGGCAACAGCGCTCGCTCCTACGTGCTGGCCGTCATCGTCCCGACCGACGACGCACTCGCGTCGGTAGGTGGCGACGTCGAGGCCGTCAAGCCGGTGCTGGCCGAGGCGCTGCAGAGCATCGCTCGCGAGGCCGGCCTGCAGTCGTTCGAGATCCCCCGTGACTTCCTGGTGGAGACGACGCCGTTCACGCTGGAGAACGGTCTGCTGACCGGCATCCGCAAGCTGGCCCGGCCGCAGCTCAAGGCGCGCTACGGACCGGAACTCGAGCAGCTCTACATCGACCTCGCCGACGGCCAGGCCGACGTGCTGCGCGAGCTGCGCGCCGACGGCGCCAACCGCCCGGTGCTCGAGACCGTCGCCAAGGCCGCGGGCGCGCTGCTCGGCGCCGCGTCGACCGACCTCGCCGGTGACGCCCAGTTCACCGATCTGGGCGGAGACTCGTTGTCCGCGTTGACGTTCGCGAACCTGCTCAACGACATCTTCGCCGTCGACGTGCCGGTCGGCGTGATCGTCAGCCCGGCCAGCGACCTCGCGTCGATCGCCGCCTACGTCGAGGCGCAGCTCGGCGGCGGGTCCAAGCGGCCCACCTATGACGCCGTGCACGGCCGCGACGCCACCGAGGTGCACGCCTCCGAGCTGACGCTAGACAAGTTCCTCGACGAGGCCACGCTGGCGGCCGCACCGTCGCTGCCCGGCCCGGCCCGCGAGGTCCGCACCGTGCTGCTCACCGGCGCGACCGGCTTCCTCGGCCGCTACCTGGCGCTGCAGTGGCTGGAGCGGATGGACCTGGTCGACGGCAAGGTCATCGCCCTGGTCCGTGCGAAGGACGACGACGCTGCCCGCGCCCGGCTGGACGCCACGTTCGACAGCGGCGACCCGACGCTGCTGGCGCACTACCGGGAGCTGGCGGCCGACCACCTCGAGGTGCTCGCCGGCGACAAGGGAGAGGCCAATCTCGGCCAGTCGCAGCAGGACTGGCAGCGGCTGGCCGACACCGTCGACCTCATCGTCGACCCGGCCGCCCTGGTGAACCACGTACTGCCCTACAGCCAGCTGTTCGGCCCCAACGTCGTCGGCACCGCCGAGCTGATCCGCATCGCGCTGACCACGCGGATCAAGCCCTTCGTCTACGTCTCGACCATCGGCGTCGGCGACAGCATCACGCCGGGCACCTTCGTCGAGGAGACCGACGTCCGGCAGATGAGCGCCACCCGCCCAGTCAACGACGGCTACGCCAACGGCTACGGCAACAGCAAGTGGGCCGGTGAGGTCCTGCTGCGCGAGGCCAACGAGCACTACGGCCTGCCGGCCTCGGTGTTCCGCTGCGACATGATCATGGCGGACACCACCTACGCCGGACAGCTCAACGTGCCGGACATGTTCACCCGCATGATGCTCTCGCTGGTCGCGACGGGCATCGCGCCGAACTCGTTCTACGAGTTGGACGCCGGCGGCAGCCGGCAGCGGGCGCACTACGACGGCCTGCCGGTCGAGTTCATCGCCGACGCGATCTCCACCCTGGGCGCCAACGTGACCGAGGGCTTCGAGACCTACCACGTGATGAACCCGTACGACGACGGCATCAGCATGGACACGTTCGTCGACTGGCTCGTCGACGCCGGCTACCCGATCACCCGGGTGCCCGGATACGACCAGTGGCTGGACCGGTTCTCCACGGCGCTGCGTGCGCTGCCGGAGAAGCAGCGCCAGGCGTCGTTGATCCCGCTGCTGCACAACTACCAGCGTCCCGAGCACCCGGTGAACGGGTCGCTGGCGCCCGCGGACCACTTCCGCGCGGCCGTGCAGGAGGCGAAGATCGGCCCGGACAAGGACATTCCGCACCTGTCCGCCCCGGTGATCGTCAAGTACGTCACCGACCTGGAGCTGCTGGGCCTGCTCTGATCCTCGAGAACCACTGCGGTGGGATCGCGCACGGCGCGGCCCCACCGCAGTGGGCTGTCCGTGGTGTCACGCGGGCTCCCGGTAGAGGCGCAGCACCAGCGCGGCGGTCGCGCCGTACGCGAGCAGGATGCCGACGAGGACGCCCACGTACCCGAGGCTGATGGGCTGCATGCGCAACGGGTTCGCCAGCGGGCTCAGCGGCAGCAGACACCCGACCACCGCAGCGAGGCCGGCGGCCAGTACCACGACGCCGGCCGGCCGCCGCGCGCGGCCGGCACCCGCGCCGCGCCGCAGCACCTGCACCACCAGCAGCTGAGACAGCAGGCCCTCGAGGAACCACCCGGTGCGGAACGCCACCGCATCGTGCGCACCACCGAACATCCGCCACAGCACCACGAACGTCACCACGTCGAAGACCGAGCTGAGCGCGCCGAAGGTGACCATGAACCGCAGCAGCCCGTCCGGCCGGAACCGCCGCGGCGCGCGAATGCGGTGATCGCCAACCCGATCCCAGGCCAGGGCGAGCTGCGCACCGTCGTAGAGCAGGTTCTGCACCAGCAGCTGCACCGGCAAGATCGGGACGAAGGGCAGCAGCACGCCGGCCGCGACGATCGACATCGCGTTGCCGAGGTTCGAACTCGCCGTGATCTTCACGTACGTCATCACCGTGACCAGCGTCCGACGCCCCTCGCGCACCGCCTCGGCGAGCACGGCGAGGCTGGGGCGCACCAGCACGACGTCCGCGACGTCCTTCACCGCCTCGCCCGCCGTGTCGGCGGCGATGCCGGCGTCCGCCGCGCGCAGCGCCGCGATGTCGTTGACACCGTCGCCGAGGAACCCGACGACCAGGCCGCGGGCACGCAGCGCGTCGACGATCCGCCGCTTGTGTGCGGGGGTGAGTTCGGCGTACACCGCCACCGATTCGACCGCGGCGCCGAGTTCGTCGTCCGCCATGCGGTCCAGGTCCCGGCCGCACAGCGCACCCGCCACGGGCATGCCGACGCAGCGTCCGACGTCCACCGCGACCGCGCGTGCGTCCCCCGTGAGCATCCGCACCGACACCCCGAGACCGCCGAGTTCGGCCAGCACGTCCGGCGCATCGGTGCGCACCGGGTCGACGAGGGTGATGAAACCGACGAGCACCATGTCCCGTTCGTCGTCGGCGTCGTACCGGGCGACGCGGGGCGCCGTCGCGCGCACCGCGACCGCCAGCACCTGACGCCCCGCGGCGTGGGCCCGGGCGACGACTGCCAGCGCCTCGGCCCGTCGCTCGGCGGTCAGCGCCGTCACTGCACCGGCCGTCCGCAGCGCCGTGCAGCGCTCCAACAGCACGTCGGGATCACCGTGGCAGATCAACCGGTCCCGGCCACCCGGCTCGCGCACGATGACACTGGCGCGTCGGCGGTGATGCGCGAACGGCACCTCGTCGACGTGCCCGTAGCCGTCGGGATGCCGAACCAGCCCGTCCGCCGCCGCGGCGATAGCATCGTCGAACCGGCCGTGGCATTCCTGACGCAGCCGCACGGCGGTGGCGGCGTACCGCGCAGGCAGGGCATCGGGCAGGCCACCGGCATCCATCGCCTGCGCGAACACCACGCGGTCCTCGGTAAGCGTGCCGGTCTTGTCGACGCACAGCACGTCCATGGCGCCGAGGTCGCCGATGGCGTCCAGTCGCGCGACGATCACCTCACGGCGGGCCAACCGGGACGCACCCACGCCGAGCGCCGCCGACACGATGACCGGCAACATCTCCGGAGTCAGCCCGACTGCGACCGCCACCGCGAGCACCGCCGCCTGCGTCCAGCCGCCGTCGATCGCGCCGCGCACGACGAATACGACGGCGGCCATCACCAGCATGGCCCGCACCAGCGTCCACACCACCGAGTGGACGCCGAGATCGATGCTCGACCGACGCGGTAGCACGGCCACCTCGCGGCGCACGGTGGCCGCGTACGTCGCCGCGCCGGTCGCCACCACCACCCCGGTTCCCGTCCCCGTGACGACGGCACTGCCCGCGAGGCACAGCCGCGACAACGCCGGCACCGTCGGCGCGGTGTCGTCCTCGCCGGGATGCTTGTCCACCGGCCGGCTCTCGCCGCTGACCACCGACTGATCCACCGACAGCCCGACCGCCGCCACCAGCCGCACGTCCGCCGGTACCCGGTCGCCCGCCTCGAGGATCACGACGTCGCCGGGCACGACGTCCTCGAGCGGCACCTCGCGGGCAGCGGGCTGGGCGTCGGCGCTCCACCGCCGGCGGACCGTCGCCGTACGGTGCTGACGGTCGCGGAGTGCGCGGACGGCCCGCGACGACCGTCCGTGGTGCCAGCAGCGCAGGGTGACGGCCGTGAGCACCACCAGCGCGACGATGACGGTGCCGCGGAGATCGCCAAGAGTCGCGAAGACGGCGCCGAGCACCGCGAGCAGCACCACGAACGGACTGCGGACGGCCACGACGGCGCGGACGCGCAGGGACGCGTCATCCCCGTCGGGCGCGCGGTTCTCGCCGAACCGGGCGAGTCGTTCGGCCGCCTCGTCCTCGGTGAGGCCGCGGGGTGTCGACGAGTTCTGCTTGTAGAGTGCGAAATCGGTGGACAGCGCCAGCGCCCGGAAACGCTCGTCGGCGGACGGTGACCCGGAGACCGCCCGCGCCGAGCCGCTCACCGCGCACCGCGGTGCGGGACGTGCGCCGGCGGCGACGACGTCGCACACTGGGGTCGACGCGAGAAGGGCGAGTGATGTCGGTGAGCAGGAGTCGACGGTCGGACGACGACGTTCCCGATGCCCGCTTGCTGCAGGACGTCGCCGGGATGTTCGCCATGCTGGCGACGCCGGTGCGGGTCCACATCCTCTGGCTGCTGGCCCAGGACGCCCGCGACGTCGGCACCCTGGCCGAGGAGACTGGACAGAGCCTCGCCACCGTGAGTCATCACCTCAACAAGCTGAAACTGGCGGGGCTGGTACGCGATCAGCGCGACGGCAAGCGTCGCGTGTACGTCGTCGAGGACCCCAGCGTCATCGACCTGCTGCATGCCGGGGTGCGTGGTCGACGCGGCGAGTCGGCGGTCGAGAGGCCGCGGCGTCGCCGCGCCTGATCGGCGGTGCACGACCCCGATGGTCGGTGAACTCGCTGTGGCACGGCTGTCCGCCGCCCGTGCACTCGTTGTCAGACGACGCCGCCGATCCACGACCTATCGGTCAAGTGATCGTTTGACTGTTTGACTGATTGGCGGTCTCATGGAGTCATGCACCGCATCACGCGTCCGTCATCCCTGTCGTCGCTCGTCCGGCTCGCGGCGAGCGCACTGGCCGCCGCCGCCCTGGTCGGCGTCTGCCTGCACGACGCCGGCCACGCCGCGTCCCCCGGCATCGCCCTGACCGGCTCCGGCCACGCCGCCAGTACGGCCCCGTGGACGCAACCGTCGGCTGCCGCCATGAACGTCGGGGACACCGCCACCACGACGACCACGCCACCGTCGCTGCCCGCGACGACCAAGGCCGTCCCCCCGAAGGCCGGGAACTAACCCCGGCCGCGCGGCTCCCCAGGCATCCGCGTGCCGAATCCGGTGACGTGGGCGACGGCGCACTTCGCCAGCCCGGCATGGACGGTGTTCGTCGTGGTCCCCGTCCTCGTCCTCGCCAGCTACGCCGCGGTGCGACGCCACACCCATCGCCGCCTGAGGCGCTTCGTCGGGGCGGCCGCACCCGCCGCCCCGCGGACCCGGATGCGCCACCTGCCGGTGATCGCCTTCGTCGCCGCGCTCGTCGCACTGACCGTGGCCCTGGCCGAACCGGAACGCGACCGCCGCATCCCGCATGACCTGGCCGTCGTGATGCTCGTCATCGACGTCTCGCCATCGATGAACGCCACCGACGTCGCCCCGACCCGGCTGCGGGCCGCCGAGCGAGCGGCGACGACATTCACCGACAACCTTGGCGCCGGAGTGAACCTGGGCCTGGTCGCGTTCTCCGGCAACGCCGACGTCGTCGTCTCGCCGACCCCCCGTCACGACGCGACGACCCGGGCACTCGATGCGCTGTCGACCGGTGACCACACCGCCACCGGGCAGGGCATCTTCGCCGCCCTGTCGGCCATCGACACCCTCGGATCGGTGTGGGCGCAGACGGGATCCCCACCGCCGCCGGCCCGCATCGTGCTGCTGTCCGACGGCGAGGAGAACGTCCCCACCAATCTCGACGCGCCCCAGGGCGCCTACACCGCGGCCCGACTCGCCGCGCAACGCCACGTCCCGGTGTCCACCATCAGCATCGGCACGCCGGACGGTCACGTCGTCGTCGACGACCACAGCACCCCGGTTCCCGTCGACGCCGCCTCGATGCGGCAGATCGCCGCACTGTCCGGCGGCCGGTCCTATGACGCCGATGACACGGCGTCGCTGGCGCGGGACTACAACGGCATCACCGACGAGATCGGCTATCAGACCGTCCGGGTGCCCGACGGCACGCGCTGGCTGCGTGGCGCGACGGTGCTGGCCATCCTCGCGGCGGCCGGTGGCCTGGCGATCAACCGGAGGCTCCCCGCATGACGTCGCACCGAGCGCCGACGCGCCGCCCGCCAGGTCACGGCCACAACGCATCCCGTCGCATCCTGCGCCCCGTCCTCGCCCTCGCCTCGGCCGTGGTCGTGGCGGTTTCGGGCACGCTGTGGTGGACCGGCCGCAGCATGCTCGGCGACCTCCGGGTGTCCCAGGCTCTCGGAACCACGGCGCACCCGCACGCCGACGGACCTATCGACGTCCTGCTGATCGGGCTCGACTCACGTCGAGACCTCGACGGCAACGACCTGCCGCCGGCGATCCTGAACCAGTTGCACGCCGGCGATTCCGAGAGCGGCGGCTACAACACCAACACGCTGCTGCTGGTGCACGTGAACGCCGACGACCGAGTCGTGGCCTTCTCGATCCCGCGCGACGACTACGTGGCCGTGAGCGACGTCCCCGGCTACGGTCACATCAAGATCAAGGAGGCGTACGGCCTGGCCAAGGCAGACGCCGAGGAACGACTCGTCGCGGCCGGCGACACCGACCGGGCCGATCTCGAACGCCGCGGCCGGGAGGCCGGGCGCACTGCCACGTTGGCCGCCGTCCGCGACCTCACCGGAGTGACACCCGACTACTTCGCCGAGGTGAACCTCGCCGGCTTCTACGACCTCGCCGCGGCACTCGGCGGCGTCGACGTCTGCTTGAACGCACCCGTCCAGGACGATTACTCGGGCGCCGACTTCCCCGCCGGGCGCCAACGCCTCGACGCCGCACAGACACTGGCCTTCGTGCGGCAACGCCATGGCCTGACCAAGGGCGACATCGACCGCACCCACCGCCAGCAGGCATTCCTGGTGTCGGTGCTCGACGACCTGAACCGCGCGGGCACCTTCGCCGACCTCGCCAAGCTGGGTCCCCTGCTCGACGTGGTGCGCCGCAACGTCGTGCTCTCCGCCGGATGGGACACGGCGATGTTCGCCCGCATCGGCGACATCGCGCGCACCCGCGCCATCGAGTACCACACGTTGCCCGTGCTGCGGTACGACGAGATCGACGGCAGCGACGTCAACATCGTCGACGCCGCTGCCATCAAGAGCCAGATCAGAGCCGCGACTTCGGCTGCCGCACCGCCCGACGGCCCGACGGCGCCCGCGACGACGACCGTCGACGTCATCAATGCGTCCTCGGTCGAGGGCCTCGCCGGACGCACCTCCGCGCTGCTGACCGCTCGCGGATTCGTCGGCGGAGAGACGCGTTCGGCACTTCCCGACGACTCGTCGACGACGGCCATCGTCTACGGGCCCGGCACGGGCCAGGACGCCACCACGATCGGTGACCTCGTCGGCATCGACTCGGTGAGTTCCGACGACCGCATCCCGGCCGGCCACGTGGTGGTGACGCTCGGTCCGGGCTACGCGCCGCCGGTCGCCGGGGCACCGGCGCGCCCGTCCTCGCCGACGCCCGCCACCGACGCGGTGACGTCCGGCACCGGGATCCCGTGCGTCGACTGATCTCTCGGTCAGGCCGGCAGTCGCCGGTTGATCAGGACCGTCGCGAGCGCAGCGGCGGCCAGCACGAGCGCGCCCAGGCGCGTCCACCCGGCGCCGGTATCGGACGGGACCGTCTGATAGCCGATCACCGTCTGCAGTGTGTCGTACACCTTCTCCAACTCTCGCTCACTGGCCGCGTGATACGCCTTGCCGCCGGTGATGTCGCAGATCTTCTGCAGCGTCGTGTCGTCCACCGGCACCGGCACGGACTCCCCGTTGACGTCCACCACCCCCCGCGGCGTACCGAAGGACACCGTGGAGATCGCGACGCCCTGATCGCGCGCCGTGCGGGCCGCGGTGAACGCCCCGCGCGGGGCCTCGGGATCGTTCGGCACGGTCTCGGCGCCGTCGGACTCCAGCACGATCCGTGCCGGTGGTGGTCCGCCGTCGTCGGCCAGCAGTGCGTCGGTTGCCGAGATCGCCTGCAGCGCCGTGAGAATGCCCTCGCCCGTCGCCGTGCGCTCCGCGGTCTGCAATCCGTCGATCGCCGCCTCGACGGTCTGCCGGTCGGTGGTCGGTGGCGCCAGGACCGTGGCGGTTCCGGCGAAGGCAACCAGCCCGAGGTGGATGCCGGGGCTCAGGCCCTCCGCGAACGCCTTGCCCGCGGCCTTCGCCGCCGCCAAGCGATTCGGGGCCACATCGACGGCGGCCATCGACTCCGAGACGTCGATCACCAGCATGACCACCGCCCGGTTCTGCGGGATCCGCACGGTTGCCCGAGGCGCCGCCATCGCCACGGTCAGCGCGGCCAGCGCCGCGATCGTGAGCGCCGCGGGCACGTGGCGCAGGGGTCTGCGCCGGGTCGGGGCCACGGTGTCGAGGACCGCGAAGTTCGGGAAGCTCAGCACCCGACGTCCGCGCCTGCGTTGCAGCACCACGTAAGCGGCGAGCAGCACCGCGACGGCACCGAGGTTCAGCAGGAACCACGGGTGCTCGAAGGCGGTGAGCGACAGCGCACCGAGGACGGGAAGGGTCACGGGCACGCCCCACTCGACAACCGGTCAAACACTCAAGCGATACTACAAGTGAATCCGACGGGCGCCGGATGCGTCGCCATCACCCGGGAGGTGTCGTGAACCTGGTCGTCGCCTCGACGTCGGTGTCGGCGGTGCTCGCCTGCGCCACGCTCGGCGGGGGCTACGCCGTCTGCCGACGCCGCTCGACGTCCGGCAGCACGGCGCGTGCCCTGTGCTTCGCGACGGGTCTGGCCGCGTGGCTGGCCGTCGCCGTCGATCCATTCGCCACGGTGGCGGTGCAATGGTTCTGGGCACGCGCGGTGCAGGTCGTCGTGCTGCTCTACCTCGCGCCGCTCTGCCTCGCCCTCGGCGCACCGCTCACGGTGGTGCGCGACGCGCTGACGCCGACGGCCCGCACGCGCCTGACCCGCGCACTCGCCTCGCATTCGCTGCGCGGACTGTGTGCGCCCCCGGTCACCTCCGCCGCGATGCTGGCGCTGCCCTGGCTGCTGTACCTGACCGGCTGGTACGCCGCAGCCCTGACGAACCCGGCCGTCGGCGTCGCCACCACTGTGGCGCTGCTAGTGGTCGGCTTCGCGTACTTCTACGCGCGTCTGCAGGTCGACCCCGTGCCGCGGCGCTACACGCCGCTGCTCGCCATCGGCATCAGCGCGGTCGAGTCGCTCGCCGACGGCGTGCTCGGCCTGGTGCTGTGGCTCGGTCCGGTCATCGCCACGGAGTACTACGGCGCCCTGCACCGCAGCGGTGGTCCCGATCCCAGGACCGACCAGACGCTGGGAGCCGGCATCCTGTGGCTGCTCGGCGACGTGCTCGGCATTCCGTTCCTGCTGGTGTTGTTGCGCGCGCTCGGACGGCACGAGCGTGCCCAAGCACAGCGGGTGGATGCCGCTCTGGACGCCGAGCGGGGCGTCGCGGACTCGACCTCGACGGAGGGCACCGCCCTGTGGTGGGAGCAGGACCCGCACCTGCGTGAACGATTCAGGCGCTGAGCCGGTCCGGATCGCTGATCACGTCGGACGCGGCGTCGTAGTCGAACAGCTCGCCGTAGCGTCCCCACGCGATCGCCGTCTCCACCTGCCGGCGGGCATCGGCCTCGCCGAAGCGGCGGCGCAGCAGGTCCACGAAGAACGCCGACGTGATGCGACCCTCGTCGCTGGCGTCCAAGGTGCTGCACACCGAGCGCACCAGCACCGCGTGCCGCCGCGCCGCACCGGCGAACATCTGCTTGCTGTCCTGGATGTCCGCGGTGGTGAAATCACGTCCCGTGGGGGTGATCTCGACGTCGGCGGCCGCGACCGTCACGAAGCCCAGCATCGCGGCACCGTCGACGAGTGGCAGCAGGTCGTCGATGTCGAAGTGGAGCCGCGCGGCGATGTCGGGGAGGTCGACGCGCCCGCCGTTGGCCGCGACGATGTCGACGAGCCCGGCGATCCCCTCGACCGACGCCGCAGGCAACGGGTCGCTCGTCGGCGTCACCGCGGCTCGCGGCTCCTGGCCCGTGCCGGTGAGCACGCCGTAGACGGCGTCCACCAGCGCCGTGAACGCCCGCGAGCGGCGGTCCCGCGGGCGGGACAGATCCACCTTCACCTCGGCACGGATGCGCCCCGGGTCGGCCTCCAGCACCACGATGCGGTCCGCGAGTTGGACGGCCTCGGCAATGTTGTGGGTCACCAGGCACATCGCCCGGCCCCGCGCGTCCGGCTCGGCCCACAGGGTTTCGATCTCGTCGCGCAGGTTGTCCGCCGTCAGGACGTCGAGCGCGGAGAACGGCTCGTCCATCAGCAGCACCTCGGGATCGAGAACGAGAGCGCGCGCAAAGCCCACACGCTGGCGCATGCCGCCGGACAGCTCGCGCGGGAAGGCCGACTCGAACCCGTCCAACCCGATGACGTCGATCGCGCGCAGGGCCCGCTCTCGCCGCTCGGCGGGTGCCACTCCGCGGGCGACGAGACCGAGTTCCACGTTGTCCTGCACCGTCAACCACGGCATGAGCGCGAAGCTTTGGAACACCATGGCGGTATCGGGGTCGACGCCGTCGACCTCTGCACCGCGGTGGCGCACCGACCCGGCACTCGGGGCGATGAGGCCGGCGACGATCCGCAGCAGCGACGACTTCCCCGAACCGGACCGGCCGAGCAGTGCGACGATCTCGCCGCGTCGCAGCTCGAGATCGACGCCGTCGAGCACCAGCCGCTCGGCACCGGGCGGCCCGAAGCCGAGGCTGACGTCGCGCAGGGCGATGAGCGGCTCTTCTTCGCGGAACATGGCAACTTCCTCAGGTTGGGGCGTAGCGGCGTTGGGCCAGTGCGTGAACGGGTCGCCAGAACAGGCGGTTGGTGGCAACGACGAACGCGCTCATCACCAGGACGCCGAGCAGGGTGCGCGCACCGTCACCCGCGGCGGTCGCGTCGGCGACGTAGGAACCCAGACCGCGGGCGGTCAAGGTCGAGCCGTGATAGGACACCACTTCGGCCACGATCGAGGCGTTCCACGCGCCACCGGCCGCGGTGATGGCCCCGGTGACGTAGCTCGGAAACACCGCGGGGCCGATCAGCGTGCGCCATCGGGCCCGCCGGGACAGGCCGAGGATCGTGGCGGCCTCCCGCAGGTCGTACGGGATGGCACTGGCGCCGGCGATGACGTTGAACAGCACGTACCACTGCGAACCCAGCGCCATGAGCAGGATTCCGCCGATGCCAAGGCCGACGTGCGTGGCGATGAGCGCCGCGGTCACCAGCGGAAACAGGAAGTTGGCCGGAAAGGACGCGAGCACCTGCACGACCGGCTGGGCGAGTCGGGTCACCCGCGCGTTCAGGCCGATCCACACGCCCACCGGCACCCAGAGCAGCGTCGCGTCGAGCATCACGACGATGACGCGACCGAATGTCAGCAGGCCGAGCGTCGCGGCCCGACCCACCTCCGCGAGCCCGAGCCGCATCTCGAGGAAGGCCAGCACCCGGTAGCCGCCGTAGGCGAGGACGACCGAGAGCACGGTTCCGGCCGCACGTCGCTGCACCACCACCGCCGTCGATGGCGGCCGCGGTGCGCGGTCGGCCACGCCGGATACCGACGCCACGCGGTCCAGGGCATACCAGGCCGCGGTCAGCGGTGCGCGCAGCAGCCGCGGCAGGTGGGAGCGTCGGAGGACCGTCAGCAGCGCACTGCCGGGTGCGTCGGCCGGTACTGCGTCGCCGATCCGAAACCGCCCCGACCACACCGTGAGTGGGCGCCAGAATAGGGCGTTGACGGCGACGATCATCACCACCATGACGCCGACCGCGAGCGACACCCGACCGAGGTCGCAGTCGTCGCCGGCCGCCGCGACGTAGGCGCCGATGCCCGGCAGCGCCACCTGCCGGCCGTTGACGCTCAGCGCCTCCGATGCGGTGAGGAAGAACCAGCCCCCGCCGAAGCTCATCATGCCGTTCCAGACCAGGGGGATCATGCCGGACGGCACGTCGACCCGCCAGAACCGTTGCCAGCGCGAGAGCCGCAGCAGTCGCGCCGCCTCGTCGAGTTCACGGGGTTGCGTAGTCAGCGAATGATGCAGGGCGAACGCCAGATTCCACGCTTGCGAGGTGAAGATCGCGAAGATCGACGCGCACTCGAGGCCGAGTTGGGAGCCGGGGAACAATGCGATGAAGCCGGTGACGGTGACGGAGAGGAACCCGAGGATCGGTACCGACTGCAGTACGTCGAGCAGCGGCAGCAGGACCTTCGCGGCACCCGGGATGCGGGCGGCAGCGGTGGCGTAGACGAGCGCGAACGCCACCGACAGCCCGAGCGCGACGAACATCCGTAGCAGCGAGCGGGCGGCGAAGTAGGGCAGCGCAGACGGGTCGGTCGACACCGACGCCGCGGCGGTCGCCGTGGTCCACGGCACGGTCGCGCCGCTCGCGGTGCGCACCACCAGCCACAGCACGGCGGCTACGCCCACGAAGACGGCCACGTCGGCGGCCTGACTGCGACGGCGCGGAATCAGTGCGGCCGATCCGCGCACGGAGGAAAGTGACGTCACGATGCGTCCTCTCGGTGGACGAGACGGGAGACGACGCGTCGGCGCGAGAAGCCGTGGTGCACTCGCGGGGCGACGCGGGGAACGGGTCAGACGCCTCCGCGCACACCGTCGCTCAGCGCAGGAGGACGGCAGGGCAGAGGCGACGCGTACTTCCCTCGATCACGAGGCCACCTCCCTTCTGCTGCGCCCAGTACAGCCGACTTGCCTTCAACTGTCAAATGATCCTTTGAGTGACTGTCGGCGTCGACGTGGCTGTCGTCAGCCCCCTCCCCGATCTCGGGCTGGCGTACGCCGATATTCACAGCTTCGTCAATTCGAGGACGGCAGCTGATGGGCGGACGCATACTGTGGCCCCGACAGCAGAAGGGTCCGCCAATGCGCCGTTCCGTGAAGATGGGAGCGGCGAGCCTGATGCTCGCCGGGTTCCTCTCCTCCCTGCCCGCCGCCCACGCGGCGTCGCCCGCGACCAACGATTCGCCGGCGCCCCGACCGCCGGTCGCGACCGACACGATCCAACTGCTCGACTGCCAGGGCGGCACCGGCGTCTACGGATGCGGCGCCGGCTTCTTCTGGCGCGACGGCTGGCGCGGCTTCGGCTGCTACCCCTGCTGAGCCATGCGCACTCTCGTATCCGGTTGCGCGGCAGCGCTCGTCGGTGTCCTGACCGTCATGACCGCCGCCTCCGCAGTCGCCGACCCCGCGACGCTGCCCGTGGACCCGAACGTGGTCACCGACTCGACGGCCTACATCGCGCAGCAGCCGATCCTCGACCCGAACGGCCAGCGCGGCGTCGAGCAGACCTTCACCCACCGTGACGGCAGCCGTCAGATCACCGACACCATCGTCATGCTGGCCGATCCGCAGGCCGCGGTGGCGTCGCTGGAGGCCAACCGATCAGACGCCGCGTCCATGGTGGTGCGGCAGACGTCGACCCCGGTCCCCGTCGGGGAGAACGGCACCGTCATCACCGGGACCTCGCCGGACGGCTCGCACGCGGTGACGGTGCTGCTCTTCACCCGCGGCGCGACGAGTGCCGAGATCGCCTTCCAGGGCGGCCCGAACGACCCGGTGCCCAATGACCTGGTGATCGACTACGGGCAGCGTCAGGACGACGCGATCCAAGCGGGGTAAGGCTGGCTATGCCTTTCGGGCGGCACGCAGTCGGGTGTTGATCGTCGCGAAGACGCTCCACCCGACCAGCGTGCCGAGCGCGATCGAGAAGATCGCGGCGACGGTGCTGCCGAGCGTCATGACGTCGCCCTCGCCGGCGACGGCCTCGCCGAGCGTCTCGAAGCTCAGCGCGCCGGGCACCAGCGCCCAGAAGGCGGCGAGCATCATGACGATCGCGGGCGGTGAGGTCTTGATGCGCGCGCCGAGCATCGCGAACGGGACGACGAGGAACGCGCCCACGGCACCGGAGTGCGTCGCGGACAGCACCAGGCCGCCGAGTTTCTGTCCGACGAGCGCGACGGCGACCGCGAGCAGCAGCCAGACGAACGACCCCTTCGGCGCGGACAGGTAGACGTACAGCCCGATTGCGATGACGACGATCGCGGCGTACAGCGACCAGCTGCCCATCTGCGCGGACGGCTGCTGCGGCTCGAGGTCGGCTCCGCCGAGGTGGATGCCCAGCCCGACCCCGAAGACCAGGAGCATGAGCTGGGTGACGCCGTAGATGAGACGGGTTGCGCCGCTGACCATCTGAGAGCTGGCCAGTTCCATGGCGCCGATGGTGAGCGCGAGGCCGGGCAGCATGGCGACCAGGGGTGGGCTGATGACGCGCAGCAGACCGTCGTTGGCGGCGTCGGCGACGAACCAGGTCGCCAGCAGCGTGACGACCGCCGCGGCGAGCGTCGGGAGGACCGCGCCGAGCGTCGGAAACGGGCGGCCGAGCATGACGATCGCGCCGACCACGGCGCCGAGGAAGACGTACCCCCAGAGCGACGCCCACGTCGGGTTGATCACCATGCCGAAGCCCAGGGTGGTGATCGTGTAGCCGACGACGGTGGTGACCGGACCGAAGCGCGGCGGCATCGCGCGGGCGGCGGCCACCTCGCGGGCGGCGTCGGCGGCCGTGATGGCGCCGACCTCGGCGAGTTCGGCGACGGCGTCGACGCGGCCGGCGAGGTCGAGCTGGGTGGTGGGCTTGACGACGGTCTCGACCTCGTAGGCGGCGGTGCCGACCTGGACGACCAGGGCGGTCGGGAAGACGACGACGCGGACCGTCTCGTCGGTGTAGTTGCGCGCGATCGCCAGCAGGCGGGCTTCGACGAGGTGGGTGGGCTGCTCGCACTCGATGAGCGCAATGCCCAGCTCGCGGAGCATGGCGGCCACCTCGGCGTGGTCGTCGCGCCGCCCGCCGGTGAGTGCCTGCGGTGTCTCCTTGCGCAGCGAGCGCAGGAAGTCGCGGCGTGCGTCGTTGCTCATACCGCTGATTGTGACGGTGGTCGGGTCCGGACGGGGACGTGGCCCGCGGTGACGGCGTCTGGCGGCTATGTTGGGAGCACTATTCGACCGGGGAGCGTCAACATGGGTTGACGGCGTCAACCGAGGTTGACGAGTCGTGGCCCCACATGGTCTGGGGAGACCCGCGCGGGAGTCAGGACGTGGTGTGCTCGGCGGTGAAGGACACCTCGACCTCATCGGCGACCTTCAGCGCCCCCAGCATCATCGAGTAGGGCTTGACGCCGAAATCGGAGTGCCGGACGACCGCCTTGCACGACAGGCGCCAGGCCGTGCCGAGGTCCTCCGCGGTCAGGTCGACGACCCGGGGGCGCTCGGTCCCGTGGATGTGGAGCGTTCCGGTCAGCCGGTAGCCCACCGCAGTGGCTGCGATCTCGTCGGCGCGAAACGTGATGTGGGGGTGCTTCTTCGCGTCGAGCGTCTTGGTGGCGTTCGAGGCGGCGATCGCCTTCTCCGGGCCGGACAGACCCTTGACCCCGCCCTCGCCGCCGAGGACCTCGAGATCGGCGACGTCGGCGATCAGCTCGACCGACACCGGGGTGTCGTCGGCGAAGCGGACCGTCGCGCGCCAGGGGAAGGCGAGACGCAGCCGGTGACCCATCTTCGCGGCCGGGCCCTCGACACCCGTGGTGACGAGCAGCTGCCCGTCCGACGCGTCGAGGTCCCGAGTGTCGGCTGCCATGTGCCCGAGGGTAGCGACGCGCTCAGCCCCGGGCGGGCTGCTGGGCGTTGAGCCGCTCGCGCTGCGGGACCACGACGTACTTCGGGTCCTGCGTCGAGGCGACGCCCGCCTCGAAGACGCCGAAGCGCTGTAGCGCGCTGCCCGCGAGCAATGCCGCTCCGGAGGCCGCGACGGCCCAGCGGCGGCGGCCGGACACCACCGCGCCGACGGCACCTGCCACGGTGAGGATCTCCGACGCCTGGCGCAGCCGGTGCGGGCGGCCGGTCATGTACGCCTCGGCCGACAGGCCCAGCTTCCGCTCCAGGGTCCGGGACGCGGCGACCTCGACCGCCGCGCCGACGACCGCCATCCGCCGCGCCGGACCCGACTCGTCGACCGGCGCCAACAGCATGCCCAGCCCTCCCCCACTCGCCGCCGCCGACCCGGTGAACACGAAGGGCAGGAACGGGTGCGCCTCCCGCCACGCCGGAACCGCGGTCTGCGACAACAGGACTGCGGTGTACGACGCCACACCGGGGGCGACGGCCGCCGCCTCGAGACCGGCAGGCCGAGCCGCCCAGTCGACCAGCCGGCCGACCCACGTCCGCCGCACCCGCGCCGGCATCAGCTCCGCGACGCCCGCCAGCCCCGCCCCCGGGCCGTACGCCCCAAGCAGCCAGGTGCCCATGCTCATCGGCGAACTCGGCTTGGCCACCCGCAGCATGTGGTGGAACCGCTCGGGCCGGCCGAGGTCGGCGATGAGGAAGTACATGCTCGCCAGGAGGCTCACCAGCGCGCCGAGCCGCGTCACCTTGCGCAGCTCGGTCCGGCCGGTGAGGTCGGCCCCGGCGGCCAGCAGCGCCGACCCGGCCGACAGTCCTCCGGAGAACAGGTACGCCGCGATCATCCAATTCCACACCGGCGTCTTGAGGATCTGCCGGCCGTAGTACGACCGGAAGTCCGCCGGCGGCACCGCCATGTCCTCGCGGCCGCCGCGGCGGTGCCGGGTCTGTGCGTTGCGGTCGGACGCGTCGGTGTCGCTGAGCTTTTCGCGCATCGGGGCTAGCTTCGCTTGCCGAGGAACGCCGAGACCGCCATGCCGACGAGCGCCGAGGCTGCCACCCCGGCGTAGCGCCACATCGCCCCGGCGTCGCGGGTCGGGACCACCGGGTCCGGCGGCAGGCCGTACACCTCCGGCTCGTCGAGCAGCAGGAAGAACGCCCCGTCACCGCCGACACCGTCGTTGGGGTCCTCGCCGTACAGGCGCGCCTCGGTGATGCCGCGCTCGTGCAGCGCCTCGACGCGCTGGGCCGCCCGCTCGCGCAGCTCGTCGAGCACACCGAACTGGATGGAGTCGGTGGGACATGCCTTGGCGCAGGCGGGTTCGAGCCCGTCGTGCAGCCGGTCGTAGCAGAGCGTGCACTTCCACGCCCGGCCGTCGCCCTCGCGCCGCTCGATCACCCCGTAGGGGCAGCCCGACACGCAGTAGCCGCAGCCGTTGCAGATGTCCTGCTGCACCACGACGGTCGAGTACTCGGTGCGGAACAGCGCACCCGTCGGGCACACGTCGAGGCATCCGGCGTGCGTGCAGTGCTTGCACACGTCCGACGCCATGAGCCAGCGGAAGTCGGGCAGCTCGCCGACCATCTCCACCATGGTCTCGGAGGCTTGCGCCTGGATGTCCGGCATGCCCAGGTCCACGGGCGGCTTGCCGGGCTGCTCGATGAACGCCACGTGCCGCCAGGAGTTCGCGCCCAGGTTGCCGGTGTTGTCGAAGGACATGCCCAGCAGGTTGAAGCCGTCCCCCTCGCCGGAGACGGGGACCTGGTTCCACTCCTTGCACGCCACCTCGCAGGCCTTGCAGCCGATGCACACCGACGTGTCGGTGAAGAACCCTACCCGCGGCGGGTGCTCGTCGTACCCGGCGTCGGCGGCGGGATCCTCCAGCGGACCGTAGAAGCTGTTGCCGCTCATGAGGTCTCCTCCGTGTGGTCGGTCGACCGCTTGGTGGTGTCCAGGTCGGTGCCCGTCGCCGTCGTGATGCCCGCGCGCTCCCGGTAGAGCGCCAGGTACTCCAGCAGCAGCGGCCCGCGCGGGCGGCGGCCTGGCTGGATGTCGCACGTCGCGACCTTGCTCTCCTGGATGAAGACGTTCGGGTCGGCGACCACGCCGAGCAGATCGTTGACGACGTCGCCGTCGACGAGACCCGAACTGCCCCAGTGATACGGCATCCACACCTGGTGCACGACGTGGTCGTCGATGCGCAGCGGCCGCATGCGGTCGGTGACGAACACCCGCGCGTCGACCGCCGCACGACTGGTCACCACGTGCGCCCAGTCCATGTGCTGCAGCCCGCGTTCGGCGGCCAGCGCCGGCGAGATCTCGACGAACAGCGCGGGCTGCAGCTCGGCGAGGTACGGCAGCTGCCGACTCATGCCGCCCGCGGTGTGATGTTCGGTGAGCCGCGCGGCGGTGAACACGAACGGGAACACCTCGCCGTGCGCCTCCGGCGGCGACGGGTTCGACGGATTGTCCTCGCGCCCATACACCTTGCGCGCCGGGTTGCCCTGCTGCGCGTACAGCGCGTTGCGCACCGGCGACTCGTGCGGCTCGTAGTGCGTCGGCAGCGGACCGTCGAGCACGCCGTTCGGCGCGAACAGCCACGCCTTGCCGTCGGCCTGCATGACGAACGGGTCGTCGCCGCGCAGCGCCTCGACGCCGACCGCGTCGTCGGACGGGCGGTAGTCCGGCGGCTTGTCCCTCTCGAAGTCCGGAACGTCGTAGCCCGTCCACTCCCCCGCGTCCGGATCCCACCAGACGAGCTTCTTGCGCTCGCTCCACGGCCGGCCCTGGGGATCGGCCGACGCCCGGTTGTAGAGCACCCGGCGGTTCAGCGGCCAGGTCCAGCCCCACTCGTTGTCGTACGGGCCCTGCTCGGTGTGCGGCTTGCGCCGCGCCGCCTGGTTCACCTCGTCGGCGTACACGCCGCTGTAGATCCAGCAGCCGCACATCGTCGACCCGTCGGCCTTGAGTTCGGTGTAGCCGCTCACCGCCCGATTCGTCGTCAGGTCGACGCCGCTGATGCGTCGCAGCACGTCCGCGCCGGACGGCTCGTCGCCCTCCATCGCGTAGTCCCACGCGAGGTCGAGCAGCGGCCGGTCGCGCTCGTCGGTCGACCCCGCCAGCTTCTCCTTGAGGATCCGGCCCAGGTGGTAGAAGAACCACAGCTCGCTGCGCGCGTCGCCCGGCGGTTCGACGGCCTGCTCGCGCCACTGCAGCATGCGCTGGGTCTGGGTGAACGTGCCCGCCTTCTCGACGTGCGACGCCGCGGGGAACAGGAAGACCTCGGTGCGGCAGGTCTCCGGCGAGATCTCCCCGGTCTCGATCTCCGGGCCGTCTCGCCAGAACGTCGCGCTCTCGATCTCGACGAGGTCGCGCACCACCAGCCAGTCGAGGTTCGCCATGCCGAGGCGCTGCAGCTTGCCGTGCGCCGACCCGACCGCCGGGTTCTGCCCCAGCAGGAAGTAGCCGAATACCTTGCCGTCGACCATGTCCATCACCGTGCGGTACGTGCCGTGGTCGCCGTTGATGCGCGGCATGTAGCCGAAGCAGAAGTCGTTCTCCGGCGTCGCCGCGTCGCCCCAGTACTCCTTGAGCAGCGACACCATGTAGGTATCGGCGTTGTGCCAGAACCCCTTCTGGTTGCGGCTCGTGATGGCCTCGAGGTAGTCGGCCAGCGTCTCCTGCCCGGCCCGCGGCATCGCGAGGTACCCCGGCAGCAGGTTGAACAGCGTCGGCACGTCCGTCGACCCCTGGATGCTGGCGTGCCCGCGCAGCGCGAACACCCCGCCACCCGGCCGGCCGATGTTGCCCAGCAGCATCTGGATGATCGACCCGGCGCGGATGTATTGCGCGCCCAGCGTGTGCTGTGTCCACCCGACGCTGTACACCAGCGCGGCGGTCTTCTCCCGCCCCGAGTTCGCCGCCCACGCCCGCGCCACGTCGAGGAACTGCTCGGCGGGCACGCCGCAGACCCGCTCGACCATCTCCGGGGTGTAGCGGGCGTAGTGCCGTTTGAGGATCTGGTAGACGCAGTTCGGGTCCTGCAGCGTCGGATCGTTGGGGATGTCGGCGGCGCCCTGGATCGGCGCACCGCCCGAGCCCTGCTGGTCCGGGGACGCGTGCTCCTTCGCCGCCGCGCCGCCACCCTCGGGAGTCATGGTCTGGTACTGCCAGGTCGACGGGTCGTAGGACGCCGTCGCGTCGTCGTAGCCGGAGAACAGGCCGTCGAGGTCCTCGGCGTCCTGGAAGCGCTCGTCGACGAGGAACGACGCGTTGGTGTAGGCGGTGACGTACTCGCGGAAGTCCAGCTCGTTGCTCAGGATGTAGTTGATCACCCCGCCGAGGAACGCGATGTCACTGCCCGCGCGCAGCGGCACGTGCCGGTCGGCGACGGCGCTGGTGCGGGTGAACCGCGGGTCGACGTGCACTACGCGGGTGCCGCGCGCCTTCGCCTCCATCACCCACTGGAACCCGACCGGGTGCGCCTCGGCCATGTTCGAGCCCATGATGACGATGAAGTCGGAATTGACGAGATCCTGCTGATAGTCCGTCGCCCCGCCGCGACCGAAGGAGGCTCCCAGACCGGGAACCGTGGCGCTGTGTCAAATACGCGCCTGGTTCTCGATCTGTAGGGCGCCGAGCGCGGTGAACAACTTCTTGATGAGGTAGTTCTCTTCGTTGTCGAGCGTCGCGCCACCGAGGCTCGCGACGCCCATCGTGCGCCGCAGCGTGTTGCGGTCGGCGTCGAACTGCTGCCAGCCCCGCTCGCGGGCGTCGAGGATGCGGTCGGCGACCATGTCCATCGCCGTGTCGAGGTCGAGGTCCTGCCACTCGGTGGCGTATGGCGGGCGGTAGCGGATCTTGGTCAGCCGCTGCGGCCCGGTGACGAGCTGCTTGCTCGCAGAGCCCTTCGGACACAACCGGCCTCGCGAGATCGGGCTGTCCGGGTTGCCCTCGATCTGGACGACCTTCTCGTCCTTGACGTACACCTTCTGGGCGCAGCCGACGGCGCAGTACGGGCACACCGAGTGCGCGACGTGGTCGGCCTCGGCGGTGCGCGGTGTCAGGGTGAGCGAGCGCTTCGACTGGGCGGCCTTGCCGCGGCCCAGGGGGTCGTCACCGGTCAGCTGGCGGTACACCGGCCAGGACTCGATCAGCTTGCGAATGTCCATCCGCCGCCTCCTCTCACCGCTGCCGACCCGTTACCCTGCCCGCCGTCCATCAAACCACCGCCGAGCCGGTGCGCGCCCGTCGACAGCGGGTTCACACCACGGTCTCAGGTACAAAGGTGTCATGCTCGAGATCAGTGGCATGACCTGGGGCGTGACGATCGGGATCATCGTCGCGCTGTTGGCCGTCGACCTGATCCTGGCCGCGCTGCGGCCACACCGGGTGGGCTTCAAGGAGGCCACCGCCTGGTCGGTGTTCTACATCGCCGTCGCGATCGCCTTCGGGATCTGGTTCGCCTCGGCCTACGGCGGCGACTTCGGCACGCAGTACTTCGCCGGCTACATCGTCGAGAAGAGCCTGTCGGTCGACAACCTCTTCGTGTTCGTCATCATCATGGCGACGTTCGCGGTCCCCGAGGAACACCAGCACAAGGTGCTCACCTTCGGCATCATTCTCGCGCTCATCATGCGCGCCGTCTTCATCGCGGTCGGCGCCGCGCTGCTGTCGCTGTTCTCCTTCATGTTCCTCATCTTCGGCATCCTGCTGATCTTCACCGCGGTGCAACTCTTCCGGCACCGCGACGAGGACCCCGACGTCGAGAACAACGTGATGATCCGCGCCACCCGCCGGATCCTGCCGATCAGCGACGACTACGACGGCGGCAAGCTCTTCACCCGGGTCGGCGGCCAGCGCATGGTGACGCCACTGCTCGCGGTGCTCATCGCGATCGGCAGCGTCGACCTGCTGTTCGCCCTCGATTCGATCCCCGCGGTGTTCGGCGTGACCGAGGAACCGTTCATCGTGTTCGCCGCCAACGCGTTTGCGCTGCTGGGCCTGCGCGCGCTGTTCTTCCTCGTCAAGGGTCTGCTCGACCGGCTGGTGTACCTCTCGACCGGCCTGGCCATCATCCTGGCGTTCATCGGCGTCAAGTTGGTGCTGCACTGGGCGCACGTCGACATCGACCCGCGGGTGCCCGAGGTGGACACCTACGTGAGCCTCGCCGTGATCGTCGGCATCCTGGTGGTGGTCACCGTCGCGAGCCTCGTCAAGACCCGCAGCGATCCGTCCGCCAAGGCGCACCCCGGCTCGCTGCGCGCGAGCAAGCGCGACGACGCCGCCGACACCGGTCACTGAGCGAGGTCGCGTGTCCCGTCCGCGCGGCGGCGCGTGAGGCGTCGGGCGTCGAGCGCCTCGAGTAGGGGGACGGCAACGCGGCGGGTGGTACCCAATGCGCGCTTGGCCTCGGCGACCGTGAAGGGCTGATCCACGGAACGCAGCACCTCGGCGGCGCGGTCGAGAGCGTCGGCTCCCAGCACGACGCCGTCGGTGATACGGGTCAGCCGGCCCAGCCGCACCGCAGCGGCGAGTTCCTTGGCGCCCAGGCCGAGTTGGGTGAGTTCGTCGGCCTCCGGAGCGCGGAACGGTTCGGCCGCGAGCCGGCCCTCGACGGTGCGGACCGCCTCCTCGACGCGTGGCGGCAGGCGCTCGCCCGGGCGGGCGACGCGACCGTCGGCCACCGTCAGCCCGGTGCCGTCGAGCAGCGGGCGGACCAGCTCGGCGGCCGGTAGCCCCACCTGCCGGCGCAGCGACTCGAGCGGCATGCCCGCCGCGATGTCGTGCTCGGCCGACCACGCCGCCACCACCGCGAGCGCCTCCTCCCGACGCCGGTCCCACCACGCCGGCTGCACGACCCACTCCCCCACGCGCCGGCCCTCGACGCGAAAGCCCATGGCGCGCAGGCTCGTCACGCGCTCGCACACTGGCGGCGGTGCCTGCCCCTCGGCCAGCTCCTCGGCACGCGCCCGCGCCGCACCGCGACGGCGCAGTGCCGGCGGGCGCGGGTCGAGCACTTCGATGCCGGCGGCGATGCGGTGCTCACCGGGATCGCGCAGCAGCCCGACGTCGCCGACGCGCAGCGGCAGCGGGCGGCTGAGTCGCAGCCGCGCCGCCGTCGCCCCGAGCGGACGGACGTGCACCGGCACCGCGGCCGACCCGACGTGCAGCACCAGCTGCTCGTGCAGCACCAGCTGCTCGTGCAGCGCGTCGGGCGACCGCAACGCCACGTCGACCTCGGCGGTGTCGCGCCAGGCCTCCGGCGTGCGGAGGGCGTCGCCGCGGCCCACGTGCTGGCGGTCGACGCCGCGCAGGTTGACCGCGACCCGCGCCACCGCGGTGACCTCGTCGCGGTCGGTCTCCAGCGACTGCAGACCACGGACGGTGACGCGGCGGCCGTTCACCTCCAGCTCGTCGCCCACCCGCACCGTCCCCGCGGCGAGCGTGCCGGTGACGACGGTGCCCGCGCCGCGCACGGTGAAGGACCGGTCGACCCACAGCCGCACGTCGGCGGTCGGGTCCGGCGCGGGCAGCCGGTCGACGAGCGCGAGCAGCTGCGCGCGGACCGTGTCGAGGTCGGTGCCGAGCACGACGGGCGGGTCGGCCATCGCAGTCGTCGAGAAGCATTGTCGCACAGCGTCGATGGCGTTCTGGGGGTCGGCGAGGTCGGCCTTGCTGATGACGACCAGCGCATGCCGGACGCCGAGCGCGTCCAACGCGGCGAGGTGCTCGTCGGACTGCGGCATCCACCCCTCGGTGGCGGCCACGACGAACAGCACGGCCGGGACCGGGCCCACGCCGGCAAGCATGTTGCCGACGAACCGCTCGTGGCCCGGGACGTCGACGAACGCGACGTCACGGCCGGCCAGCCTGGTCCACGCGAAGCCCAGGTCGATCGTCAGCCCGCGTCTCTGCTCCTCGGCGAGGCGGTCCGGCCACTTGCCGGTGAGCCGGTGCACCAGCGTCGACTTGCCGTGGTCGACGTGGCCCGCGGTCGCTACGACGTACACGCCAGCACGGCCCGCAGCAGGTCGTCGTCGTCCTCCGGCGCGACGGTCCGCAGGTCCAGCAGGCAGCGGCCGTCCTCGATGCGCCCGACCACCGCGGGCGTGCCGGTCCGCAGGGCGGCGGCGTAGTGCTCGGGAAGGCTGACCGCGGCGCTCGGCAGCGCGACGTCGGGTGCGCCCCCGCCGCCGACCGCGGCGATGCAGTCGACCGCCGCGGCGCCCGGCACCCGCGCGGCCAGCGCCTCGGCGCGGGCGCGCAGGTCCGCGACGTCGGCGTCGAGCGCCCAGGCGACCGGCGTCGGCGGCCCGACGAGTGTCGCCTCGAGCGCCGCGAGTGTCAGCTTGTCGACCCGCAGCGCGCGGGCGGCGGGATGGCGGCGCAAGCGCTCGATCAGTTCGGCCGTTCCGAACAGCAGCCCGGCCTGCGGGCCGCCGAGCAGCTTGTCGCCGCTGGCGGTGACGACGTCGGCGCCGTCGCGCAGCGCCGTGGTCGCGTCGGGCTCGTCGGGCAGCAGGGGGTGCGGCGTCAGCAGGCCCGAGCCGATGTCGGCGACCACCGTGGCGTCCAGCGTCGCCAGGTCGCGGATCGACACCGCCGAGGTGAAGCCGCTGACGTGGTAGTTCGACGGGTGCACCTTGAGGATGAAGCCGGTGTCGGGGCCGATCGCGTCGGCGTAGTCCCGCAGGTGCGTGCGGTTGGTGGTGCCGACCTCCCGGAACCGCGAGCCGGTCGACTGCATCAGCTCGGGCAGCCGGAAGCCGTCGCCGATCTCGATGAGTTCGCCGCGGCTGACGACGATCTCCCGCCCCGGCGCGAGCGTCAACGCGGTCAGCAGGAGCGCCGCGGCGTTGTTGTTGACGACGTGCACGGCATCGGCGGTCGGCACGGCGGCGGCCAGTGCGGCCAGCGCACCGCGGCCGCGGCGGGCGCGCCGCCCGGTCGCGAGGTCGAATTCGACGTCGGTGGAGCCGCTGGCGGTGACGACGGCGTCGACCGCGGCCGCCGACAGCGGAGCGCGGCCGAGGTTGGTGTGCACGACGACGCCGGTCGCGTTGACGACCGGCCGCAGGCTGGCGGCGCTGACGGGCAGCGCGGCGACCGCGTGGTCGGCGACGTCCTCGGGGGCGAGAACGCCGTCGCGGGCGCGCTGCTGGGCCTCGGCGACGACGGCCTTGACCAGCGTCCGCCCGAGCCGCGCCTGCGCCTCGTCCAGGCGCGGGTCGGCGAGCAGCGCGTCGGTGCGGGGCACCCTGCGGCGGGGATCAGTCATCGCGGACCACGTTCTTCATCATGACAGCGCCCATCATGACCACCGCCGGGACCGCTCCTCGCACCGCGATCGGGCGGGCGGAGGCGGACGGGAATCGAACCCGCCAGCGACAGCAACTGCCGCTCAGCGATTTTGAAGACCGTGCCGGTCACCAGACCAGATACGCCTCCCTAGCCCACGGTCCATCATGGCAGGCAGCATGGAGGGCGTGACCACAGGACAGACGTATCGACTGACCCAGTACGCCCACGGCGGCGGCTGCGCCTGCAAGATCCCGCCCGGCGAGCTGGAGGACGTCGTCCGCGGCCTCACCTCCGCCGCCCCGGCCAACCCGCCCGGCAAACTGCTCGTCGGGCTGGACGACGGCGACGACGCCGCGGCCGTGCGCGTCGGCGACACCGCGCTGATCGCCACCACCGACTTCTTCACGCCGGTGGTCGACGACCCGTACGACTGGGGCCGCATCGCCGCCGCGAACGCGCTCTCGGACGTCTACGCCATGGGCGGGCGACCGGTCGTCGCGGTCAACCTGCTCGGCTGGCCGCGCGACGTGCTGCCCTACGAGCTGGCCGCCGAGACCCTGCGCGGCGGTCTGGACGTCTGCACCGAGGCGGGATGCCACCTCGCCGGCGGCCACAGCGTCGACGACCCCGAACCGAAGTACGGCCTCGCCGTCACCGGCATCGCCGACCCGCAGCGCCTGCTGCGCAACGACGCCGGCCGCCCTGGCATCCCGCTCTCGCTGTCGAAGCCGCTGGGCGTCGGCGTGCTCAACAGCAGGCACAAGGCTACCGGCGAACGCTTCGAGCAGGTCATCGCCAGCATGACGGCGCTCAACCGGGACGCGTCGGCCGCCGCGCTCGCCGCCGGTGTCGAATGTGCCACCGACGTCACGGGATTCGGACTGTTGGGTCACCTGTACAAGCTGACCCGCGCGAGCGGCGTCACCGCGGTCCTCGACGCCGCCGCGGTGCCCTACCTCGACGGCGCCCGCGAGGCGCTGGCCGCCGGCTACGTCAGCGGCGGGACGCGGCGCAACCTCGAGTGGGTGGCCCCGCACGTCGACGTCTCCGCGGTCGGCGAGGACGAGGCGCTGCTGCTGGCCGACGCCCAGACCTCGGGTGGGCTGCTGATCGCCGGCGAGATCCCCGGCGCGCCGGTGATCGGCGAGCTGGTTGCCGCGGGCGAGCACGCCATCGTCGTGCGCTGAACCGCCGTTTCGCACCGGGGCCCCTGGGTACCTCCCGCTCATGGAGTCAGCCCACTTCACCGACATCTCCGTGCGCGTCGACGGCGCCGACCACACGGCGCGAATCGACAACCGCACCACGCTGCTGGACCTGCTGCGCGAACACCTCGGCGTCACCGCCCCGAAGAAGGGGTGCGACCACGGCCAGTGCGGGTCGTGCACGGTGCTGCTCGACGGCCGCCGCGCCACCACGTGCCTGGCGCTGGCGGTCGCCCACGACGGCGCCGAGGTGGTCACCGCCGCCGGGCTGGGCACCGAGGACGCACTGCACCCGGTCGCGCAGGCGTTCCTGGACCACGACGGCTTCCAGTGCGGATACTGCACGCCCGGGCAGATCTGCTCGGCGGTCGGCATGCTCGACGAGTTCAAGGCCGGCGCGCCCAGCCATGTCAGCGACGACCTCGAGGGCGCCGGTGACCTCACCGACGCCGAGATCCGGGAACGCATGAGCGGCAACCTGTGCCGCTGCGCCGCCTACCCGAACATCGTCGCCGCGATCGCTCAGGCCGCGCGGTGAACCCCTTCGAGTACCACCGCGCGACGAGCGTGGCCGACGCCGTGACCGCCGTCGCCGACCGCGACGACGCCGTCTTCCTCGCCGGCGGCACCAACCTCGTCGACCACCTCAAGCTCGGCGTCGTCACCCCCGGCCTCGTCGTCGACGTCGGCCACCTACCGCTCACCGACGTCGACCCGCTGCCCGACGGCGGCCTGCGCGTCGGCGCCGACGTCCGCAACAGCGATCTGGCCGCCCACCCGGTGGTCCGCAGCCGCTACCCCGTGCTGGCGCGCGCGCTGCTGTCTGCGGCGTCCGGTCAGCTGCGCAACCTCGCCACCACCGCGGGCAACCTGCTGCAACGCACCCGCTGCGTCTACTTTCAGGACCTCACGACCCCGTGCAACAAGCGCACCCCCGGCGAGGGCTGCTCGGCGATCGGCGGCTACGTCCGTTACCACGCGATCCTCGGCGCCTCGCAGCACTGCGTCGCCGCACATCCGTCCGACATGGCCGTCGCCATGGCCGCCCTCGACGCGGAGGTCGTGTTCGTCGACGCCGACGGCGAGCACCGCGTGCCGCTCTCGGAGTTCTACCGCCTGCCCGGTGACCGGCCCGACCGCGACACCACCCTGCCGCCCGGAGCGCTGATCACCGCCGTGGAGATTCCCGCGCCGCCGGATGCGGCCCGGTCCACCTACCGCAAGGTCCGTGACCGCGCCTCGTACGCCTTCGCACTGACCTCGGTGGCCGCGGAACTCGTCCTCGACGGCGACACCGTCAGCTCGGCGCGCATCGCGCTCGGCGGCGTGGCGCACCGGCCGTGGCGCGCACACCGCGCCGAGGACATCCTGGTCGGGCGATCCGCCACCGAGGACGTATTCCGGCTCGCCGCCGATGCCGAACTCGACCAGGCCGACCCGTTGCCGGGCAACGAGTTCAAGGTCGAACTGACCAAGCGCGCAATGCTGGCCACCCTGCTCGACCTCGCGGAAGGACACCGGTGATGACGAGCCTGGACCCCCGCGCCATCGGCACCCGGCTGACCCGCATCGACGGCCCCGCCAAGGTGACCGGCGCGGCCGCGTACGCCTTCGAGTATCCCGTCGAGGCGCCGCTGTACGTCCACCCCGTGCAAACCACCATCGCCAAGGGCCGCGTCACCGCCATGGACACCGCCGCCGCCGACGCGGTCGAGGGCGTGCACGGCGTCCTGACCGTGTTCGACGCGCCCGCGCTCGCCGACACCTCCGACGGCGACCTGACGATCCTGCAGGACGACGCCGTGCACTACCGCGGACAGCTGATCGGTGCGGTGCTCGCCGAGAGCGCCGAAACCGCCCGGCACGCAGCCGGTCTCGTCACGGTGAACTACGACGCCGCCGACCACGACACCGAGATCCGCGTCGACCACCCCGGCCTGTACGCCCCCGAGCAGGTCAACCCGTCCTTCCCCACCGACACCTCCGAGGGCGACGCCGAGGCGGCCCTGCGCAGCGCCGCGGTGAAGATCGACCAGACCTACACCACCAGCCACGACCACAACAACCCGATGGAACCGCACGCCACGATCGCGGTGTGGGACCCCGACGGGCCCGCGCTGACGCTGTACGACTCGACCCAGGGCGTGCACGTCCTACGCAAGCAGATGGCGACGCTGTTCGGCCTCGACCTCGACCAGGTGCGGGTGGTGGCGAAGAACGTCGGCGGCGGATTCGGCTCCAAGGGCGCCCCGCACTCGCACAACGTGCTGGCGGTGATGGCCGCGCAGCGTGCCGACGGCAGGCCGGTCAAGCTGGCCGTCACCCGCCAGCAGATGTTCGACTTCGTGGGCTACCGCACGCCGACGATTCAGCACATCCGGCTCGGTGCCGACCGCGACGGCACGATCACCGCGTTGAGCCACGACGTCGTGGAACAGACCGCCACCGTCAAGGAGTTCGCCGAGCAGACCGCGGTGCCGTCGCGCATGCTCTACGCCGGCGCCAACCGCCGGACCAGCCACCGGCTGGCGAAGCTCGACGTGCCGGTGCCGTTCTGGATGCGGGCACCCGGTGAGTGCCCCGGCACCTATGCGCTCGAGGTGGCGATGGACGAACTCGCCGTCGCCTGCGGCATCGACCCCATCGAGCTGCGGATCCGCAACGAGCCCGACGTCGACCCGGAGACCGGACACCCGTGGTCCGACCGCCGCCTGGTCGAGTGTCTGCGCACCGGCGCCGAGCGCTTCGGTTGGGCGACACGGGATCCGGAGCCGCGTGCACGCACCGAGGGCGAGTGGCTGGTCGGCACCGGCGTCGCCTCCGCGGTGTACCCGGCGATGATCCAGCCCGGCAACAGCGCGCGCATCGAGCACCTGGGCTCCGGGCGCTACGCCGTGTCGATCGGCGCCGTCGACATCGGTACCGGCGCGTGGACGGTACTGACGCAGATCGCCGCGGACGCGCTCGACGGCGACGTCGACGCGATCGATCTCCGCATCGGCGACAGCGACCTGCCCACCGCGTCGGTGGCCGGCGGCTCGTCGGGTACCAGTTCGTGGGGGCGGGCGATCGTCGCGGCGGCGCGGGCATTCCGCGACGAGCACGGCGCCGATCCGGCGACCGGTGCGGCCACCACGGCCGACGCGCCGGAGAACCCCGAGGCCGACGAGCACGCGATGTACTCGTTCGGGGCGCACTTCGCCGAGGCGCGAGTCAACCGCTACACCAGCGAGATTCACGTATCCCGGATGCTCGGGGTGTTCTCGGTGGGCCGGGTGATCAACCCGACGACGCTGCGTTCACAGCTGATCGGTGGCATGACCATGGGGCTGTCGATGGCGCTGCACGAGGAGAGCGTCCGCGACCACCGGTTCGGTCACGTCGTGACCCGGGATCTGGCGACCTACCACATCGCCAGCCACGCGGACGTGCCCGACATCGAGGCGCTGTGGCTGGACAGCACCGACCCGTTCTCGAACCCGATGGGGTCGCGCGGTGCCGGCGAGATCGGCATCGTCGGCTCACCGGCCGCGGTGGTCAACGCGATCCACCACGCGACCGGGGTCCGTGTTCGCGACCTGCCGGTGCACTGCGACGCGCTGCTGGGCGGCTGAGTGCCCTCGACGGCGTCGGGGCCGGGGATGGTCCGGCCCGGAGGCCGTCGAACGAAACGTGGGCTGGCGGGAACACCCGCCAGCCCACGTTCTGCGTTGAGGTCCGCTCTAGATCGCGGAGACCTGCACCGCCTGAAGTCCCTTTGCGCCACGCTCGACCTCGAACTGGACGCGCTGATTCTCATCCAGCGACCGGAATCCGGAGCCGGTGATCGCCGAGTAGTGGACGAAGACATCCTCTGCACCACCGTCGGGGGTGATGAAGCCGAAGCCCTTTTCGCCGTTGAACCACTTCACAGTTCCCTGTGCCATACTTTTCTACTTCTTCCATCTTGAATTGAATGCAGAGAGCATCCGCGAAGAGCGTAACAGTCTTCGACGCTCAGACCAGCCCCTAGCCGGAATCCGCATCGATTCGTGCGTCGGGCGGACGATCCGTCGACGGAGCCGGACGACGCCGGCACCGGTGTAGCGTTCGGGGAGAACCGTCCATCGTTCGCCGTCGCACCCGCGACCAGGTGAGTCACTCCGGGTGCCGCGACGCCTCGGCGAGCGATGTCCCTCTCGGGTCCAGCTCGTCGTCGATGCGTGCCGGTACCACCGCCCAGCACCGACACGGATGGAGTTCCTCGATGACCGATCTCGTTCGGCGACAACGCGTCTCGCGTGGCCGCTACCGCAGCGGGCTCGCATGAGCGCTCCGAAGGGGCGACCGCTGCGAGCGCTGCGCCTGACCCTGGCGGCGGAGTTGGGCGGCGCCATCGACGGCGCATGGTGGCCCTACGGCAATTCCGTGGCACACGAACTGGCCGGCCTCGTCGAGGCGCTCCGCAACCGCGTCGGAGGGGTGCTGGACGTCAGCGTCAACTGGTCGGCACTCGACGGCGTCCCGAACCTGGACGCCCGGGTCCCGAGTTCGCTCCCCGGGACGTTCCGGCCCGTGCGCAACCACCACGTCATCACCGTCACCGGGGACGCGGCATGCGCCAAGATCATGGTCGTGCCCGCACGGACCAGCCGCCTGCTGGCCACGATGGTGCTCCGGCACGCCGCCGACCTGCCGATCACGGCGCTGCACCGAGACACCGACGAATGCCGCATCGCGGCCGACCTGGTCGCGGCCGCCCGGCGGCAGAACGCGACATCGGGTCACGTCGGCGGGTAGGGCAGCCCGAACTCGTCGGCCAGCAGGCTCTGCACGACGATCATCGCCGCCTCGGACCCCGACGCAATCGCCCCGGCGACGTGCGGGCTCTTCGTGCAGACGTCGCCCGCCGCGAAGACACCGCCCACCCGCGTGCGGTGCAGGTGGTCGACGCCCAGCATCGCCTCTCCGACGGGACCCGGCGCGAGGTCGCCGCCGAGCTGTTCGGCGAGCGCCGACCGCGGGAACAAGGGCGCCCCGACCAGGATGCCGTCCCGCTCGATCTGGTGACCGTCGGCGAAGCGGACCGCCGCGAGGGCGCCGTCCTCGCCGAGCAGCTCGACGACGCGCCGGTCCTCGACGACGACTCCGGCCGACTGCAGCAGCCGACGCTCGTCCGGCGCGAGTTCGGACCGACCGTCGGTGAGCAGCACCACGTCCTCGGTCCAGCCCCGCAGCATCAACGCGGTGTGCACCGCCTCCGCGCCGTGTGCCAGCGCCGCCAACTGCTTGTCCCGCATCTCCCAGCCGTGGCAGAACGGACACTGGAACACCGACATGCCCCAGAAGTCGGCCAGCCCCGGCAGCGTCGGCGGGCAGTAGCTCATTCCGGTGGTCAGCAGCACGCGCTTCGCGACGACCGTGTCGCCGTCGTCGAGGTCCAGGACGAACCCGTTGTCCACCGGACGCCCGCCGGCGACGTGCGCCCCGCGGTACTCGACGCTCGGGTAGGCCGTCAGCTCCTCGCGACCGATCGCATACAGCTCGGCCGGTGGCCGCCGGTCGAAACCGAGTAAGCCGCCGATCACGGGAGCCGCCCGGTTGCTCTGGTCGTCGTCGTCGAGGACGATCGTGCGCCGCCGCGCCCGGCCGAGCACCAGCGCCGCGCTCAACCCGGCGGCACCGCCGCCGATGACCGCACATTCCCATTCGTCGCGCATCGGTCCGGTGTTCCCGCCGCGCCGACGCCGAAAAGCCACCAGACGAACGGCTGTGTCACACCATCGGATACGTCGCGGTGGCGAGGTCCACGATCTCCGCACGGTCGGCCGCCAGCAGGACGCCGGCGTCGATGGCCGCGTCGAGCGCGGCGGTGAACCGTTCGACGTAGTCGTCGAGGCCGCACGGGTACAGCTCGCGCACGGTGGCGGCGTCGAACGGCTCCCCGGAGCCGAACAGCAGCGCCATGACGTCGTCGCCCGGGGCCAGGCCCGACGTCCGGGCGACCGGCACGTCGACCCACGGGGTGCGCACGCCGCCGGTCGCGAGGCCGTGCCGGTCGAGCAGCAGCTGCGGCGGGTCGGCGTCGGTGAGGTCCATCGGCGCGGCGGTCGTGGCCGGCTCGCCGGTGCGCACCCAATGCGCCAGTGCGGCGAGCGCGGCCTGCAGGACGTAGTGGTGCTGTGGCGCGAAGTTGACGTAGTGCGGCAGCTCGCGGCCCATCAGCGACCGCGTCGGGCGCCACGCCGCCACCAGGTCGGTCAGCGGCGCGGCGCCGGAGTCGATGAACCCGACGCCGATGGTGTAGTTGTCGGCGTGCGCGGTGCCGGGGACCTCCCAGGTCCGCAGCCGCGCGTCGTCGGGCCTGCGGGCGGCGTGGTATCCGGCACGGACGCCGCCGACGAGGTCGGTTTCGGTGATCACCGTCAGCACCGGCACGCGCAGGTCGTCGATGAACGGCACCGGGTCCGTCGAGACGGTGTCGGCGAAGATCGACGATCCGTCGAGCGGCGCGGCCGGACCGAACCGGGAATGCACCAGGAACCCGTCGTACACCCCGGCCAGCCGATCGATCCGGTTGACGTAGGTGGTGAGGAACAGCGCCGACTGCGACTCCCCCACGGCCAGGACGGCCTGCGGCGCCAGGCCGTCGAGCACGTCGCCGGGCCGCTCGGTGAGCAGCCGCCCGACCTGGGTGAAGACGTCGTAGGCGTAGGCGTCGCCGGGGTGGTGTAGATCTGAATACCGCTGCGGGGACTGCGTCTTGAGCGACATGTCCATGCCGAGGCTGGCGCCGCCCTCGATGCCGACGCGCTGCGCGGACACCGCGACGTAGGCGTGCCGGGCGCGCACCACTTCGCGGTGGGCCATGAACCAGACGGCGGGGGCGTCGAGGCCGCCGCTGACGTTGAGCCATTCGACGACCACCGTGCCGCTGAAGCCCTCGTTCGGCGTCAGCACCACGATCCGCGTGGTGTAGTCCGCCGCGCCGTCGGGAGCCACACGGTCGGCAGAGACGCCGTCCGGGGAAGGGACGTAGCGCGTCGCGCGGCCGGACACGAAGTACTCGCGCACGGTGTAGTCGAGGTCGGCGACGTCGTATGCGCCGAGCAGCAGATTGGGCGGGCCGTCCACCGGGGTCAGGTCGGGCGCCATGGCGGCAGGAATCCTCTCGGGGGTCGGGTCAGCGTTGCGCCGGAGAAGTACCCAGTCTGCGCGACACCACCACCAGCACGGTGAAGGTCACCGCGAGCCACCCGCCGAGGACGAGGAACGGCAGGATCCGTTGGTGGTCGGGAAAGTACGTCGCCGAGTGCAGTGCGCTGACCGTCGCGCCGCTGGGCAGCGCGTGGTTGAGGAACGCGAACGGTTGCGGCAGCAGCGACGCCGACACCGCACCGCCGGATGACGTGTTGCCCAGCAGGATGAAGGTCAGCCACGTCGGGATGATCGCCCAGCGGTGCACCAGGATCAGCATCGTCGAGTTGAACACCGCCGCCACGGCGATCTGCAGCGATAGCAGCAGCCACAGCATCGGCAGCGGCGCTCCCAGCGCATGCAGCACCGGGCCGGCGATCAGCGCGAGCGCCAGCCCGCCGACGACGGTCAGCACCGCCACGCACACCAGCCACTTGCCGAGCGTCAGCGTCTTCACGTTCGCCCGCAGCTGGAACATGGTGACGAAGCCGAGGATGGTCGCGGCGATCACGGCGTAGAACGTCGCCAGGCCGGCCGGATCCTCGGGGGGCAGCGGATGCAGGTCGACGACCCGCAACCGGTACGGCTCCGGCGCGGCCTGGACGAGTTGCGTCAGCGCCCGCGACGAGGACGGGTCACTGGCGCTGGACACCAGGAGTTCCGGTGGCGTGGCGCCCGCGTCGATGACGGCGGTGACGCGCTGCTCGTCGATCGCAGCGATCGCGGCGGCGCGCGTCAGATACGTGCGGGTGTCGAATTCGTGCTCACGGACCTGTAATTCGCCCAGCAGCTGTGCCGACGGTGCGCCGACCACCCCGACCGGCAGGTGGTGGGGAAAGGGCCGGCCGAGCGCCACGGTGTAGGCCGCGGCGAACGCCGACGTCATCACGATGGCGATCGTCAGCACGGTCGCGACCTTGCGCCACTCGAGCGGAATGGCCGCCAGACGACGTCGCACTGCGCCGGACAGAGCCATGACCCGGGCGCTTACCCGAGAGGCCCGCCCGCGAAACGCCCGGCACTCTGGTTTGCCCGTGCCATCCCGGGTAGCCCCGCGATGATTCATGACGCGAACGAGCGAAGGACGACATGGGCGAACAGTTGGTCGCAGACGCAATCGTCGAGCGCCTCCGGGCGTGGGGCGTGACGCGCATCTTCGGATACGCCGGGGACGGCATCAACTCGCTGCTGGGTGCGCTGCAACGCTCGGGCAGCCCGGAGTTCGTGTCGACGCGGCACGAGGAACTCGCCGCGTTCGCCGCGTGCGGCCACGCGAAGTTCAGCGGCGAGGTGGGCGTGTGCCTGGCCACCCAGGGTCCGGGCGCGATCCACCTGCTCGCCGGGCTGTACGACGCGAAGCTGGACCGGCGGCCGGTCGTCGCGATCGTCGGACAGGTGGTGTCGACGGCGCTGGGGAGCGGCTACCTGCAGGAGGTCGACCTGCACGCGCTGTTCAAGGACGTGTGCAGCCAGTACGTGCAGACGGTGTTCGCACCCGAGCAGGCGCTGACCGCGCTGGACAACGCCATGCGCACCGCGATCGCGACCTCGACCCCGACGTGTCTGATCATCCCGCACGACGTGCAGAAGGCGTCAATGCCCGAGGAGACGCCGCACAGCCACGGCGTCGTTCCGTCCGCCCCGATCGCCGCGCGGCCGCGGATCGCGCCGCCCGAGGAGCAGTTGCGCCGGGCAGCCGACGTGCTCAACGCCGGGGACCGGGTCGCGGTGCTGGTGGGTCGCGGCGCCGCGGGATGCGCCGAGCACCTGGCGGCCGTCGTCGACGCCGTCGGTGGCGGAGTGACGACGTCGCTGCTCGGCAAGCCCGTGCTCGACGAGACGCAGCCGTGGCACACCGGGGTGATGGGACACCTCGGCACCACCGCCAGCGCCCGGCTGATGGCGGAGTGCGACACCCTGCTGATCGTCGGGTCCAACGACCCGTGGACGGAGTTCTACCCGGCACCCGGACAGGCGCGGGCCGTGCAGATCGACATCGAACCGCGGGTACTCGGCGCCAAGTACCCGATCGAGGCGGCCGTGAGCGGCGATGCGGCGCTGTCCCTTTCGGGTCTGCTTCCGCTGCTGGAGCGTACGGCCGACCGTAGCTGGGAGCAGCGGGTGCACGGCTGGACTGCGCAGTGGCATCGATTGGCCGACGAGCGCTGCCGCGAGACCTACGACGCCGCCAACCCCGAATTCGTGGTGCGCGAACTGTCGGACCACCTGCCGCCGAACGCACGGGTCGCGGTCGACGTCGGGTCGACGGTGTACTGGTACGCCCGGCACCTGCGGCTGCCCGCCGGTGTGCCCGCACACGTCTCGGGCTACCTGGCGTCGATGGGATGCGGGCTGCCGTACGGCATCGCCGCCAAGCTCGATGCGCCGGACCGGCCGGTGGTGGCGCTCGTCGGCGACGGCGCCATGCAGATGGCGGGGTTGCCAGAGCTGGTGACCCTCGCCGACCGGTGGCGGGACTGGGCGGACCCGCGATTCGTGGTCCTGGTGCTGCACAACGGCGACCTGACCGAGGTCAGCTGGGAGCAGCGCGAGATGGAGAACGATCCGCGCTTCCCCGCCTCGCAGCGGGTGCCGTCCTTCCCGTACGCGGACTACGCCGAGCTGCTGGGGCTTGGCGCCGTGCGGATCACCGCGTCGGACCAGGCGACCGACGCGTGGCGACAGGCGTTCGCCGCGGACCGGCCGTTCGTCATCGAGGCGATGGTCGACCCCGCCGCGCCGATGCTGCCGCCGCTCATGCCGGAGTCCAAGGCCGAAGGGCTGTACGCCGCGCTCGAGCAGGAAGACGGCGGTGGCGCCGTCGTCGACCGCGTGCGCCGGCAGCGGGCGGCGGACTCCGAGGAGTAGGGACTCTCAGCGCATCCGGTCGAGCAGACTGCGGGCGCAGCGGGTGACGACGGACCGGTCGTAGGTCATCACGACGTCGAACCGGCGGTCGGCGTCGTCGACCTCGGCGTCGTCCGTGCCGCGTTCCCGGGCGATGAGCGCAGCGGCGGTGTGCGGTCCGAGGACGAGCACGGTCCACTCGCGACAGACCGGGTCCGACCCATCCAACGGCACTCCGCGCACCCGGCCGCCGAGGTCCTCGGGGAGGTCGGCACCGAACACCGCGACGAGCGGACAGCGTTGCGCGAGACCGTGGTACCGCGTCCGCGTGCCCGGCGTGAAGTACTCGACGCGTTGCAGGGCGGTCATGACCATCGGCGGATCGACCGAATGCTGCGCCTGCGACTCGATGTGCTCGGAGAAGGCCAGTAGCGTGCTCTTGCGCACCGTGCGCGGTACGCACGTCCGAGCCGCCACCTCGAACGGCGACCGAGGCTCGGCCGGAACTGAGGTACGGCGGTTCGGCATCGTCCACCGCACCGGGCGGCTGCCGTCGGCGATCGATCGCGCGCGGCCGAACCGCCAGCCCTGTCCCAGCGTGGCCCCGAGGGCCAGCGCCTGCTCGAGGTGCTCGTCGGTTTCGATGCCCTCGGCCAGGATGGTGGCGCCGGTGCGTTCGTGGTGGGCCAGCACCGCCGACAGGGTCCGCGCCTGCTCGCGGGTCGGGCCCGACTGCACCAGGGAGAGGTCGAGTTTGACGATGTCGGGCTGCACGACGTCGAGCAGCGCCAGTGAATCGGTGTAGGCACCGACGTCGTCGAGTGCGATTGCGAAACCGTCGTCGCGGATGCTGGCGACCTTGCGCAGCAACGACCGCGGGTGCGCGAGCACACTGCGTTCGGTGAGTTCGAAGGCGACCTCGAAGCGTTCCCGCGCCACGGCGAGTGCCGTGTGGTGCGAAGGGCCGACGTAGGGGCTGTTGGGTTCGGAGTTGATCAGCAGCAGCATGCCGGCGGTCGAATGCTCACCGAGGGCTCCGTCCAGTGCGGCGGCGATGCAGGACTGATCGAGGTGGTCGACGCCCCCGTTGGCGGCCGCGTGGGTGAAGACCGCCTCGGGCTGCGGGTCGTCGAGGGAGGGCCAGCGGGCCAGCGCCTCGTACCCGACGACCTCGCCGCCGGGCAGGGACACGATCGGCTGGAACGCGGAGATGACACCGCGACCGCTCGCGGCAGCATCGAGTTGCTCGTGTGCCGTCGCCCCCGTCGCACGTCGATCCGGACTGCTCACGGAACCCCCCTCGGTTCCGAACCGACTACCCAGGCGCGGAATGAGCAAACAGTACCCCGATCTAGGCGACGGTGGCGAGGTCCCCGGTCAGGGGCTGCCGCGTGATCAGCGCGCGCCACCACAGGTCGGCGACCAGCAGCACCCACGTCCGCAGCGCCACCAGTGCCGGATCGGCGGCGTCGGCGCGCAGCCACCGGCGGGCGACCACCGGGTCGAGCACGTCGGCGATCCCGCCCGGCGTGGCCTGCAGCCGGCGCAGGACCGTACCCAACCGGGCGGCGTCCCAGCGGCTCAGCGGCGGGGCGAAGCCGCGCTTGGGCCGGTCCAGCACGGCGTCCGGCACGCATCCGCGCAGCGCCGAGCGGAACAGGTCCTTCAGGGCGCCGCCCGGCATCCGGGCGTCGCCGGGCAGGGCTGCCGCCAGTTCGACGAGCCGGTGGTCGAGCAGCGGCACGCGTGCCTCCAGCGAGTGCACCATCGACGACGTGTCGAGCAGCGGCAGCAGCGCCGCCGGCAGGCTCAACGTGCCGTCGAGGTACATCCGCGCCGCCCCGGTGTCCCGGGTGCCCACGGCGGCGAGTCCGTCGCGCAGCCGCTGCGTGACCGGTTCACGCCCGGAGAGTCCGAGCGCGGTGCGGACTTCGGCCTCCGGAAGTACCGAGAGGTCGTCGACGTAGCGCTGCACCGGGTCGGCACCGGGCAGCGTGTAGCGGCCGTAGCCACCCCAGATCTCATCGGCGCCGGTGCCGCTCAGCAGGACCGTCACGTCCTGCGCGGCGGTCTCGCAGATCGCGAGGCTGGGCAGCACGGCGGGGTCGCCGAGCGGTTCGGACAGCCGTGCCGCCAGGTCGGGCAGTGCCCGCAGCGCGTCGACGCCGTCGATGGTGCGGGTGATGAGCGGTGCGCCGAGGTCGTCGGCGGCGAGGCGCGCGTAGGCAGTGTCGCCGTCGGGTTCGTCGAAGTCGACGCAGTACCCCGGCGCGCTGCTGCCGAGTTCGCGGACCGCCCAGAGCACCGCCGTCGAGTCGATGCCGCCGCTGAGCAGCACCCCCACCGGGACGTCGCTGCGCAGCTGCAGCCGCACGGCGTCGACCACCAGGTCGCGGACCTGATCGCGGACGTCCTTCGGCGCGGCGCCCGACGGGGTGGGCCAGTGCCACCACCGCCGGTGGCCGACCTCGCCCGCCCGCCACGTGACGACGCAGCCCGGCTCGACCTTCGCGACGTCGCGCAGCGGCGTGCGCGGGGCCGGAAGGTGGGTGAGGACGAGCATCGAGGCGAGGCCCTCGAGGTCCACGGTGCGCGGCAGGGCCGGATCCCGCAGCAGCGCAGGCAGTTCCGACGCGAAACGCAGGCGCCCACCGGCGTTGCTCCAGAACAACGGCTTGACCCCGACCCGGTCGCGGACCAGGTGCACCTCGCCGGTGCGGCCGTCGTGGATCGCGAGGGCGAACATCCCGTTGAGGCGGCCAAGGCACGCGAGCCCCGACTCCTCGAAGAGGTGGGCCACCACCTCCACGTCGCTGCCGGTGCGGAAACGGTGCCCGCGCTGCTCGAGTTCGGCGCGCAGCTCGACGTGGTTGAAGATCTCGCCGTTGCCGACGACGGTCACGTCGCCGGCGGCGATCGGCTGCCGACCACCGGCCACGTCGATGATCGCGAGCCGCGCGATGCCGAGGCTGACGGGCGGATCGCCGACCGCGACGGCCCGCAGATCGTCGGGACCGCGGTGCCGCAGCGCCGCGCACATGTCCTCGACGAGCGCCGTCGTCGCCCCCGGCCCCGCCGCCCCGGCGATCCCGCACACGGCTACCTCCTCGTCGGCCGGCCGGCGAGCCGCCGGAACAGCGCCATTAGATCGTCGGCGTGGTGGTCGAAGGTGAACTCGCGCCGCCGGTGCCACAGGTCGGCGCGCAGCTGCTCGGCGTGTGCCGTGTCGTGCAGCGCGGCCACGACGTCGTCGGCCTCCTCGTAGCACCAGCCGATGCCCTTCTCCCGAACCAGCCGTTCCATCGCGACCCGGCTGCCCGGGCTGCGCTGCTGCAGCACCGGCAGGCCGGCCGCGAGGAAGGTGCCGAGCCGCGCCGGCACGTTGAGGTCGTCCCACGTCGCCCGGGTGAGGTCACCGCCGTTGTGGCTGCGGAACCGGTGCATCCACGCGGCGTCGTAGCGCGACAGCACCGACACCCACTGCGTCGCGTCGACCGGTCCGTGCAGGTGCAGGTGCTCCGGCGCCACCGCCCGCACCTCGTCGAGCCAGGACCGCCACGGCGCCGCGGGCCCGTCGCGCAGCCCGTGACAGTGCAGGTGCACGCCGCCCGCGGCGAGCGCGCCGACGAACTTCGGGTCAAGCCCGAGTGGGCGCCCCAGGACGGCGGTGTGCACCGCGCCGTCGGATGCCGAGAGCCGCCGGGCGGCCGGGGCGTCCTGCCAGTCCGCCTTCGGCAGGCTCGCGTCGACGACCAGTCCGGCGTCGGCGAGGTCGGGCAGCGCCAGCCGGAACCACTGCCGCTCCTCCTCGGAACCGAGGATCACGGCGTCGGAGTGGCGGCACAGCGCGGCCAGTTGCGACCATTCGCCGCGCGCGATGCTGCGCTGCGGGGCCTCCTTGAAGTGCCACACGAACGGGATGCCCGCGGTGGCATGCAGCACCTCGGCGGCGAACGGCACGGCGCGCCAGTCGAGTTGGGCGTAGATGACATCGGGTGACAGCGCCCGCACCGCGGTGCGCCAGTCACCGTCGTCGATGTCGGTGACGTGCCCGAACGGCAACGGGCCCACGGTGTTGTAACCGAGCCCGTCGCCGGTCCACAGCCCGAACAGCCGGGCCCCGCGCTCGGCCAGCGCCAGCACCCGCTCCGGGTTGTAGGCGAGTTCACCGACCAGCAGCACCGTGAGCGGGTCGCGCGCCGGGCCCATCCGCGTCTCGCGGAACCTCCGGTACAACGCCCGCTCGTCGACCGCGTTGCCGTCGCGGGTGCGGATCCGCAGCGGCTGCCGGATGCGGTAGCGGCGCCGAAAGACGTTGACGCCGCCGTCGTGCCGTTCGCTGAGCGCCTTGTGCCGCTGGTCCGGGTGATCGGTCCACGTGCACGTCACCCGGCCCGTCGCCCGGCCGGGACCGGTGCCGCGCAGGGCGGCGAAGAACAGCAGGTCGAGGTCGTCGCTCTCGCCCTCATCACGGGTGACCCAGCGCAGCGGCCGGGCACCGTGCATCACCTGCACCAGCTGCAGCCCCTCCGGAGGGGCGTTGAGCGCCACCTCGTCACCGTGGTGGATCACCCCCGAATGTGCCCATGCGGCACCGTCGTCCAGTGCCGCGGACAGCGTGGCGAGGTGATCGACGTGATAGACGTCGTCGCTCGGCAGGTAGGCGATGCGACCGGAACGCGCGCTGTTCAGGCCGGTGTTGAGCGCGGCACCCAGGCCCATGTTCTCCGGCAGCCGCAGCAGCCGCACGCGGGTGTCGGACGAAAACGGTTGCAGCGCCCTGGCGACGTCGTCGGGTGAGCCGTCGTCGACGACGAGCAGTTCCCAGTCGGTCAGTGACTGGGCCAGCAGGCTGTGGACCGCGCGGGGCAGGAAGTGACTCTGCCGGTAGGTCGGCATGATTACGCTCACAGTGGGCATCTCAGCAGCCGTGCCCGTTCTGACCGATCCCGACGTCCGCCGCGTTGCACTGGTCCGGCTGCGCGTGGGTCTCGGTGATCTGCTGTGCTCGCTGCCCGCCTGGCAGGCGCTGCGCGCGGCCCGGCCGGACCTGCACGTCACCGTGATCACCTGGCCGGAGATGGCGCCGCTGCTGCACCGGATGCGCGACTGCGTCGACGACCTGCTGCCGTTCCCCGGCTTCCCCGGCATCCCCGAACGCGCACCGCAGCCCGAGGCTTGGGCGCCGTTCCTCGCGACGGCGCTCGAGCGTGAATTCGACGTGGCGCTGCAGTGCTACGGTGACCGGCCCGCGGCCAACGAGGTGACCGATCTCCTCGGCGCCCGCCACGGCGGCGGCTTCGTCGCCGCCGGCGCACGGCCGGCCGGTGACGCGTCGATGTACCTGGACTATCCGCGCACGGTGCACGAGACCCAACGGCATCTGGCATTGCTGGCGCACCTCGGCGTCCCCACCGACGGCCACGCGATGAGCTTTCCCTTCGAGGCCGCCGACGACGACCGGCACGACGCCCTGCTGCGCGAAACCGGGCTGCGGGCAGGCGAATACGCGGTGCTGCATCCCGGTGCGAGCGCACCGACGCGGTGCTGGCCCACCGAGCGCTACGCCGCCGTCGGCGACGGACTGGCGCAGCGCGGGCTGCGCGTCGTCGTGGCGGGGCAGGCCGGCGAACGCGAGCTGACCGGTGCGGTGCGCGCCGCCATGCGCGCCGACGCCGTCGACGCGACCGGGCGCACCGACGTCGGCGGGTATGCCGCCCTGCTGCGGGACGCCGCCGTCCTGGTGGGCAACGACACCGGCGCCGCGCACCTCGCCGCGGCGACCGGGACGCGGGCGGTCACGGTGTTCCTGTCCGGCGACCCCGTCCGCTGGGCCCACCCGCTGCCCACGCATCGTGCGGCGCTGGTCGACGTCGGCTGCAATCCGTGCGGACTGCTCACGTGTCCGATCGACTTCCGCTGCGCCAGCGGCGTATCCGTCACGCATGTACTGAGCCAAGTCGACGAGCTGCTCGGCTGAACGCCGCCCGGCGCAGCACCTCGGCGGTGCGCTCCGCCATCAGCGTGACGTCGAGGTCGGCCTCGGCTCTCAGCCGCGCCGTCGCCCCCAGCGTGCGCCGCAGCTCGACGTCGTCGAGCAGTCGGCGCAGCGCCACCACCAGCGCCGGCCGGTCGTCGACCGGCACGATCAGCACGGCGCCGTCGAGCGCCTCGCGGGTGTCGCCCACGTCGGCCGAGACGCAGGGCAGGCCGTGCGCGACGGCCTCCAGCAGCGCCAGCGACAGCGCCTCCCGCCGGGACGGCAGGCAGAACACGTCGAGCGTGCGCAGCAGGCCGGGTACGTCGTCGCAGTGACCGAGGAACGTCACCGGCAGCCCGGTGGCTTTCTCCTGCAACGTCTTCCGGTCACGGCCGTCGCCGCCGATGACGAGGCGCAGCGCGCGGTCCTCGTCGTGCAGCTCCCGCACGGCGTCGATCAGCAGGTCCAGTCCCTTCTGCTCGGTCAGCCGCGCCACCGTCCCGATCGTGACGGGCGTCCGGTCGACCACCTCGACCGGTGCGTCGGGGATTTCGATGCCGTGCCGCACCCGCACCACCCACTCCTCGGGGACGCCGAGATCCCGCAGCTGCTCGGCGATGGTGGCCGACGGTGCGATCGCGTAATCGACGGCGGGGAAGGCACTCTCGGGTGGCGTCCCCTGCAGGTGCAGGGTGGTGACGGTGGGCGCGACGCCCACCGCGGCGGTGAGGACCGCGAGGTTGCTCGCCGGATCGACGAGGTGGACGTGCACGACGTCGGGATCCAGGGCCGCCAACGCCTCGGCCACCGCCGGCGCCCGGTCACGGTGCCGGTGCAGGTCGACGACGACGAGGTGGTCGACGAGACCCGGCTCGCCGAAGTGGCGTGCCACCGGTTCGCTCACCACCAGCGAACGGCGGCACCACGCCGGCAGGTGCCGCAGCAGCCGCCGCGCGTAGACCTCGGCGCCGCCGAAGGCGTCGCTGTCCACGACGACCGCGACGTGCAGGTCCGCCTGCGCCGTCACGCCACCACCTCGCGGTAGGCCTCGAGCACCCTGTCGGCCAGGGCCGGCCACTGGTAGGCCGCCGTGCGTGCCCGGGCTTCGGCACCCAGCTTCCCGGCCAGCCCGGGCTCGGTCAGGACGCGCCGCAGCGCCGCGGCCAGCGCCGGCGCGTCGCCCGGTGGCGTCAGCAGCCCGGTGTCGCCGTCGGCGACGAGGTTCGGGATGCCCCCGACGCGGGAGGCGACGACGGGCAGGCCACACGCCATCGCCTCGATGATCGCGGTGCCGAGTTCCTCGTAGCGCGAGGGCATCACGAACACGTCGCCGCGACGCATGAGGGCGGGGACGTCGTCGTGGGCGACGAAACCGAGGAAGCGGATGCGGTCGGCCACGCCGAGCCGCTCGGCCAGGCGCTCGAGCTGCGCGCGGTCGGGGCCGTCGCCGGCGATGGCGAGCTGGGCGGTGGGCAGGTCGGCCATCGCCCGGATCAGTGTGTCGACGCCCTTCTGCGGATGCAGCCGCCCGACGAAGAGCAGACACTGCCCGCCGTGCGGCGCGATCGGCGAGGCGTCGTCGAACAGCGTGGGATTCACACCGGACGGGACGACGCGGATGCGTTCGGGGTCGATGCCGTCGGCGGCGAGTTGGTCGCGCAGCCGGTCGGTCAGCACCAGGATGCGGTCGGCGCGCCGCTCGCCGGCGTCCTCGACGACCGAGCCGACGACCTTGAGCGCCGCCGAGCGCACGCCGCTGATCCGCAGCGTGCGGCGCTGGCTGCTGTGCACCGTCAGCACCATCGGGATACCGGCGCGACGCGCCGCGGCCAGACCCAGCGGCACGATGGCGAGGTCCTCGCCGAGGTGGACGTGGACGAGGTCGTGGCGGCGGGCGAGCTGCCACACCAGCCGTGCCGCGGGCACGGCGTAGAACTGGCGGCACACCGGCACCGGAAGCCCCAGCCGGGCGACGACCGCGGCCCGGCCGAGCCGCAGGACCCGCGGGGACCCCGGCGGCCACGTCGTCAGCACCGTCTGACGCACCCCGCGGGCGTCGAGTGCGCGGGTCAGTTCACCGGTGTGGGTCTGCATGCCTCCGACGAGGTCGAAGCGCGTCCGCAGTGGGACGCCGACCGGGTCGAACACCGAACACAACCGCAAGATCCGCACCCATGCGTCCTTCCCCTCATCGTCCGTCGAGGAGGGGCCATACCCCGATTCCGGGCGGTCATGCCCGAGGCATCGGACCCGGGTACGGCAACGCGTCGCGGTGCGGGGCGAGCGCGCCGGCGGCGAGCCCGACCACGAATGCCGTGAGGTGGCCGACCTCGGTGGCGGTCGGGCGCGCCGCGGCGTTGCCGGTCAGGGCGGCCGTCACGGCGAGCCGGCACCGCCGCCGCCATGGCGGCCGGACGTAGGCCGTCAGGGCACCGGCCAGCCCCAGCACCACGTAGCTGACCCCGACGTCGCGGGCGTCGACGAGCCGCCGCGGCGCACGACCGCGGCGGATGCGCCGCGACAGGTGACCCTGCCCCACGTAGGTGGCCACCACGTGCGCCGCGGCGCCGACGACGAGCCAACGCGCCCAGCCCAACCGACGCTCGGCGGGGCCGACGACCGCGGCGAACACCGGCACGTACGGCCACCAGCTGCGGCCGTCGAGCCACAGCGCACTGGTGACGAGCACCCGCACGGGCTCGCTGCGCAGCCGGCGCAGGTTCGTCGAGTGCTCGCGCTGCAACCGGTTCGCGCCGCGCCGACCCGCCGCGCGCTGCCGGCGCGTGGTGACGAACAGGACGGCCAGCCACGCGGCCGTCAGCGGCGCACCGGCCGCCACGCGCTGCTCAGCCGCCACGGGCGCCGTTGCGCGCGGGCTCGTCGATCATGCCCTTCTCGACGCCCCACATGGTGGCGATGGTGCGGTACTCGCCGGTCGCCATCAGGTGCTTCAGCGCCAACCGCAGCGACTCGGCCAGCGCGGAGCCCTTGGCGACCGGCCAGCCGTACGGCGAGACGTCGAAGATCTCGCCTGCCGTCTCCAGTGCGCCGGCGGACAGCTTGACCGTGAAACCGGTGACCGGTGAATCGGCCGACATCGCCTCGACGTCGCCGGCGATGAGCGCCGCGGTCAGGTCGTCCTGGCGGGTGTAGACGACGACGTCGATCGGTGGCAGGCCGGCGGCCGTGCAGGTCGCACTCTTGGCCGGCAGCTCCTCGGTCTCCTGGATCGTCGCGAACTGCACGCCGACCCGCAGCCCGCACGCCGCGTCCGGATCGACGTGGCCGCCGGACCGCTTCGCCCACTGCGTGCCGGCCTGGAAGTAGGTGACGAAGTCGACCGTCTTCTCCCGCTCTGCGGTGTCGGTGATCGAGGACATGCCGACGTGAAAGCTGCCGCCGCCCACGGATCCCATGATGCTCTCGAACGCGGTCTCCCGGTAGTCCGGTGTCAGGCCCAGCACCCGGGCGATGGCGTTCATCAGGTCGACGTCGAAGCCGACGATCCTGCCCGAGGAATCCTCGAATTCGTTGGGCGCGTAGGGCGTGTTGACGCCGATGACGAGCCGGCCGGTCGCCCGGACGTCCGGCGGAACCGTCGCGGCGATCTCGGGCACCGCGCCGTCCGGGGCGGCGACGGGAGCGGTCGACTCGGTGACCCCGGCCGGGGTGGCGCCGCGATCGCCGACGCCCCAGAGCTGCCACGCGCCGAAGGCGCCGGCGCCGGCGAGCACCACCACTGCGCTCGACGCCGCGAGCGCGCGCCACGGCGTCCGCCGCCCGCTGGGCAGCCGCGCCGAGTGCCTGCCGCTGGTGCGCCCCGACCGGCCGCGCGGGATCGGTGCGGTCAGCGCACGCCGCGCCGCACCGGCGAGTTCGGCCGCACTCTGGTAGCGCTTGGCCGGCTTCTTCGCCATGCCCGTGGCCACCACGTCGTCGAACGCGCCGAGGCGTCGATCGATCGCCGACGGCTTGGGCGGCGGGGACATCATGTGTCCGGCGATCTGCTGCTCGAGGCTGTCGGCCTGGTACGGCCGGACCCCGGTCAGCAGCTCGTAGAGCACGCAGGCGAGGGCGTAGACGTCGGCGCGGCCGTCGATGGCGCCGCCCTCGAAGCGTTCCGGCGCCATGTAGCCGAGCGTGCCCAGCGTGTTGCCCGCGGTCGTCATCCCCGCGTCGCCGACGGTCCGCACCAGACCGAAGTCGATCAGGTAGGCGAAGTCACGCGCCGTCAGCAGGATGTTCGACGGCTTGACGTCGCGGTGGATGAGTCCCTGGGCGTGCGCGGCGTCGAGCGCCCCGGCGACCTGCTCGACCACGGTCACCGCCGTCGCCGGGTCGAGCGGCTTGGCGTCCTCGGCGAGGATGGCGCCGAGGGTGCGGCCCTCGATGAGGCGCATGTCGAGGTAGAGCCGGCCGTCGATCTCGCCGAAGCCGTGGATCGGCACCACGTGCGGATCGTTGACGCCCGCGGCGGCCTGCGACTCGCGGCGGAAGCGCTGCTGGAACGTCTCGTCCTGCGCCAGGTGCGGGGGCAGGACCTTCAGTGCGACGACGCGGTCGGTCCGGGTGTCGTAGGCCCGGTAGACCTCGCCCATCCCGCCCCGGCCGAGCAGCTCGACGAGCTGGTAGGGACCGAAAGGTGTCGCATCCACCGCGTACTCCTCGGCTGCGTCCCGTCGGTGTGTCGACTGAAGTTACCGCACCTTCCGCCGGCGCGGCGAGGATACCGACAGTCGGTGCCACTTTCTCCCGCCGATGAGGCATCCGTCGATCGTCGTTGACCTGGAGCCCACGGCGAGAATACCGTTCTCTTCTGCGGATCATCCATTCTCGACTTCGACGGGAGCCGGCCATCGACGCCTGGATCATCGACGCCGTCCGTACGCCGCGGGGCCGGGGTCGGCCGGACGGCGCCCTGCACGGCGTGCACCCGCAGGCCCTGTTCGCGCAGTGCCTGACCGCGCTGGCGGAACGGGTGGGTTTCGACCCCGCCGAGGTCGACGACGTGATCGCCGGCAACGGCATCCTCTCCGGGGACCACGGCGACGACGTCGCGCGCCTGGCCGTCCTGCTGGCCGGCTGGCCCGAGACCGTGCCCGGCATGACGCTCAACCGGTTCTGCGGCTCCGGTCAGCAGGCCGTCACCGTGGCGGCCACCGCCGTCGCCGCCGGCGCGGAGGACCTGGTGCTCGCCGGCGGCGTCGAGTCGATGTCGCGGTGGGACGTCGGCGTCGGCGTCCCGACCATAGACGGCGGCAATCCCGCCTTGCGCCGCCGCTACCCCACCGTGCCGCAGGGCATCTCGGCGGACCTCATCGCCACGCTCGAGGGCTTCGGCCGCGCCGACGTCGACGCTTACGCCGCCGAGAGCCAGCGGCGCGCCGCCGAGGCGATCGCCGAGGGCCGCTTCGACCGGTCAGTCCTCGCCGTGACCGGCGACGACGGCGCGGTACTGCTGACGCAGGACGAACACCCGCGGCCGGGAACCACCGCCGAGCGCCTCGCCGGACTGCGGCCCGCCTTCGCCGCCATGGGCGCCGCGACGGCCGACGGCGAGGCCAGGAGCTTCGACGAGATCTGCGCGGAGCGGTACGGACTCGACGCCATCGACCACGTGCACCACGCGGGCAACTCGTCGGGCGTCGTGGACGGCGCCGCGGCGGTCGCGGTGGCCTCCCGCAATTGGCTCGACGCCCACGGTGTCACGCCGCGCGCCCGCATCCGCGCCACCGCCGCGCTGGGCAGCGAGCCGATCATCATGCTGACGGCACCGGGGCCTGCCGCCCGACGGTGCCTCGACCGCGCCGGCATGACGGCCGCCGACGTCGACCTGTGGGAGGTCAACGAGGCCTTCGCCGCGGTGCCGCTGAAGACCATTCGCGACCTGGACCTCGACCCCGAACGGGTCAACGTCAACGGCGGCGCGATCGCCCTCGGCCACCCGATCGGCGCGACCGGCGCGATGCTCCTCGGCACCGTCCTCGACGAACTCGAACGCCGCGACCTGTCGACCGGACTGGTCACCATGTGCACCGGCGGCGGCATGGGTACGGCCACGATCATCGAGCGGGTCTGACGTGGCCACCCTGCTGCTGGACCGGCCCGCCGACGGCGTCGCGGTGCTGACGCTGAACCGCCCGGAGCGGCTCAACGCCATCGACGAGGAGCTGCGCGACGCACTGCTGGAGACCGTTGCGACGCTCGCGGCCGACCGGTCGGTGCGGGCGATCGTGCTCACCGGCAGCGGACGCGGCTTCTGCTCGGGCATCGACGTCCGCGACTTCGGTCCCGGCATGCTCGACGCCGACGCACCGGCGATCGACCGCATGCGGTTCCAGGAGGCGATGGCCGCGCTCCCCCGTGCACTGCGCGACGCCCCGCAACCCGTCGTCGCCGCGGTGAACGGCGCCTGCGTCGGCGCCGGCCTGGCGCTGTGCCTGGCGAGCGACGTCCGAATCTGTTCGTCGACAGCGACATTCGGCAACGCGGCGATCCTGCTGGGGCTGTCCGGCGCGGAGATGGGGATGAGTTACCACCTGCCCCGCATCGTCGGCACCAGCGTGGCCGCGGACTGGATGCTCACCGGCCGCACCGTGTCCGCCGAGGAGGCCGACCGCCGCGGGCTGGTCAGCCAGGTGGTCGAGCCGGCGGACCTGCACGACCACGCCGTGGCGCTGGCCGGCCGGATCGCGGCGCTCGCCCCGCTGGGCGTCGAGCTGACGAAGCGCGCGCTGCAGGTCAACACCGACGCCGCGACGCTCGACGCCGCGCTGGAACTCGAGAACCGCAACCAGGTCCTGACCCACGCCACCGACGACGCCGCCGCCCGGCGCGCGGCGTGGGCGTGACGGACCGCCGAGACGAGGAGGACGCCCATGGCCTGGGACTTCGACACCGACCCGGAATGGGCCGAGCAGCTGGCATGGGTCGAGGAGTTCGTGCGCACCGAGTGCGAGCCGATCGACTACGTCGTGAAGGAGTCGCACGACCTGAACGACCCGGTGCGGCAGGCGCTCATCCCGCCGCTGCAGCAGATCGTCAAGGACCGCGGGCTGTGGGCGACGCACCTCGGACCGCACCTCGGCGGGCCCGGCTACGGTCAGGTCAAGTTGGCGCTGCTCAACGAGATCCTCGGCCGCTCCGAATGCGCGCCGATCGTGTTCGGTTCCCAGGCACCGGATTCCGGCAACAGCGAGATCCTGGCGCACTACGGCACCCCCGAACTCAAGGAGCGCTACCTCGAGCCGCTGCTCGACAACCGCATCGTCAGCTGCTTCTCCATGACCGAGCCGCAGGGCGGTGCGGACCCCAAGATCTTCACCACCACCGCGGTGCAGGACGGCGACCACTGGGTGATCAACGGCGAGAAGTGGTACTCGTCGTTCGCGTCGATGGCGTCGTTCATCATCGTCATGGCGATGACCGACCCGGAAGCACCGCCGTACGAACGGTATTCGATGTTCGTGCTGCCGGGCGACACCCCGGGCATCTACGTGCTGCGCGACGTCGGGCTGGGCTACCAGCCGCTCGGCGGCGGCGGGCGGGAGGGTTACGTCCGCTACGAGAACGTGCGGGTGCCGGCCGATCACATGCTCGGCCCGCGCGGCGGCGCGTTCGTCGTCGCGCAGACCCGCCTCGGCGGTGGCCGCATCCATCACGCGATGCGCACGGTCGGCCTGGTGCGCCGCATCTTCGACATGCTCACCGAGCGGGCGGTGTCGCGGTACACCCAGGGCGAGGTGCTGGCCAACAAGCAGATGGTGCAGGAGATGATTGCCGACTCCTGGATGGAGATCGAGGCCTATCGGTTGCTGACGCTGCAGACCGCCTGGAAGATCGACAAGTTCAACGACTACAAGGCCGTGCGCGCCGACATCTCCGCGGTGAAGGCGATGATGCAGAAGGTGCTGCACGACGTGTCGGCGCGGGCGCTGCAGCTGCACGGGTCGCTGGGTACGAGCCACGAGATGCCGTTCGTGCAGTACCTCACCGAGTCGTTCGTGCTCGGCCTGGCCGACGGGCCGACCGAGGTGCACAAGGTGACGCTGGCCCGGCTACTGCTCAAGGACGTGAAACCCGCGCCGGACGCGTTCCCGTCGGAGCACCTGCTGCGGCTGCGCGAGGCCGCCGAGGCGAAGTTCGCCGACCGGCTGGCGGGGATTGCGCGGGGGTAGTCCTCTGGCTGCGGCGTGCGCGGAGGGCGTGCCCGGGGGCGGCGTGCAGGGTGGCGTGCGCCGAGAGTACGGAAGATGACGCGACACGCCGACGGTCGCGTCATCTTGCGGAGTGTCAGCGCGGTCAGGCTCGGGGCCGCGGCAGGCTCGGCGCGGTCAGGCGAGGTGCGCTTCGGCCCGGCGCAGCAGCCGCGGCAGCACCGGAGCCATGGCCTCTAGCTCCGCCCGCGGTGCGGCCCGGCGGCGATTGTGCTTGACGATCAGCGACCACGTCGCCGCGGACTTGAAGCATGCCAGCGCCACGAACCAGTCGACGTCGGGTACGGCGCCGTAGCAGTCGAGCAGCTCCGCGCGGGAGGGGACCTGCTCGACGTAGGCCGACGGTCGCGCATACGTCGCGGGGTCGGCGTTGGCGAGGAACCAGCCCACGTCGATGCGCGGATCGCCCACCGACCAGATTTCCCAGTCGATCACCGCGGCGATCGACGACCCGACTGCCAGCAGGTTGCCCAACCGGAAGTCACCGTGCACCACGCACGGCCCGAGCGGCGCAGGCACGCCGGCGAGCAGCGCGTCGCGCACCTCCGGCCAGCCCGGCACGGTGTCCTGGTCGACGGTGCGCAGCGTCGCCGACCACCGGTCGACCTCCGCGGTGGCGTCGACGACGGGCTCGTCGGCCACGCCGAGGTCGCCGAGCGGCACCGCATGCAGTGCCGTCAGCGTGCGGCTGGCTGCCCGGAAGCGTTGCGCCACCGGCTGTTCCGGCGGCGCGTCGACGTCGAACAGCGGCTCGAACGCCTCGCCCTCGACGCGGCTCGCGACGAACAGCGGCGGCACGTCGGGCGGCGCGCCGGCGTCGCAGGCGAGCACCTCCGGCACCGGCACGGCGGTCGCCGCCAGCGCCCGCATGAGCCGGGCCTGCCGCAGGACGTCGCGGTGACCCACCGGCGCGTGCCCCGGCGGAGCGACCTTCACGACCACCGGCCGACGGTCCCACCTGCCCTGATACGTCAGGCTCGACGCCCCGCCGGCGAGCGGCGCGACCTCCGTGACCCCGAGCGCCGCGAGTCGGTTCCGCAGCGCCTCGAAGTCTGAATCAGTCACGGTCCGTTTCACTCACGCAGCCAACCGGTTCCGCGCAGGAACGGCTGTGTGTGGGCGATGCGCCCGGTCACGGTGCGCGGATCGCCGGTGCACAGCGTCAGCGCCGTCTCGGTGATCAGCGCGATGTCCTCGGTCTTGGTCTTCGCGAGGTCGAGGGTGCCGGCCCCGGGCGTCGCGACGGGATCCGACGGCGCGGCCGCGTTGACCGCGATGCCGTCGTCGTACAGTTCGGCCGCCAGGCTCTTCGTCAGCCGGTTGAGTGCGGCCTTGGCCGTGCCGTAGACGCCGAACCCGGCCTCCCGGTCGAAGTCGGAGAACGGCGGTCCTTCGGGCAGGTCACCGCCCACCGACGTGACGTTCAGGATCCACCCGCGGCCACGATCCCGCATCGCCGGGATCGCCAACTGACACAATTGAAGTGGACCGAGTAGGTGCATCTCCAGCATCAGCCGGACGCGCTTCTCGGGAAACCCGTCGAGGGGCCGCAGGAACGTCACCGCCGCGTTGTTGACGAGGATGTCCGGCGCACCGACCGCGTCGACCACCGCCGCGAACAGCCGCTCGCGCTCCTCGCTGCGGGAGAGGTCGGCCCGAACCGCCACGGCACGCCCGCCGTCGGCGTTGATCTCGTCGCGCGTCTGCGCGAGGGAGCCGTCGTATCTGGGGTCCGGGTCCATGGTGCGGGCGGTCAGCGCCACCGTGGCGCCCTCGCGCGCGAGCGCCTGGGCGATCGCCTTGCCGAGTCCCCGACTGCTGCCGGTGACCAGAGCCACCCTGCCCTCGCAGCGTCCTGCCACGTCGACCACCTTCGCCCGAGAATGGCCTCTCCGCACAGGAGAATGCCGTTACCATCGCTGTGCGCGAGTATAGGCAGCTCGCGCAGACCGATCGAGGGTTTCGGAGCGCGCATGGTCGAGTGGTTCCTCTACGTCCCGCAGAGCAGGCAGGGTCTCGACGATCTGGTCGCGAAGGCCCTGGCTGCGGAGGCCGCGGGGTTCGACGGCATCGCCTTCCTCGACCACCTCGAGACACCGATGGCCCCGAGCAGCCCGATCTGGGAGGCGATGACCGTCGCCACCTGGGTGGCCGCGAAGACCGAGCGCCTGCTGCTCGGCCACCTGGTGCTCTGCGACGCGTTCCGCCATCCCGCCGTCCTCGCCAAGCAGGCCGTGACACTCGCCGAAGCCTCCCGCGGGCGGTTCGAACTCGGCCTCGGCGCGGGCTCCATGCCCGACGAGCTGGCCAAGTTCGACCTGACGACGGCCGGCCCGCGCGCCCGCGTCGACGCGCTCGGCGACACCCTCGCCGCGCTGCGGCGGTACTGGGACCCCGCCGACGTCGGCGCGCAAATCCCCACCCCGACGCGGCCCATCCCGCTGGTCCTCGGCGGCGTCGGGCCGCGCATGCTCGCGCTGGTCCGCGAGTACGCCGACTGGTGGAACCTGCCCGCCACCTACGTCGACCGGCTGCCAGAATTCCTGCCGAAGATCGGCGACGCCAAGGCCTCGGTGCAGCAGATGACCGGCTTCGTCCGCGCCGGTGACGACGCGGCGGCCGTCACCGAGAAGGCCCGGCGTCGCTTCGGCCACCTTGGTCCGGGGCTGGTGTGCGGTGATGCCGGCGAGCTGACCAAGCACTTCCGGATGCTCGAGGAGCAGGGCGCCCGACGGATCTACGTCTGGTTCGCCGACTTCGCGCCGCCGGAGACCATCGCCGAGTTTGGGGAGACGGTGATCGGCGGCTGAGATCCCGCCGCGCCGGATCGACCACGGCGGGAGCGCGGTCGGCGTAGCGTCGCCCGATGGACGGATCCGAGACGGACTACCTGGTGGTGGGCGCCGGAGCCATGGGCATGGCGTTCGTCGACACGATGCTGCACGAGACCACCGCGACCGTCACGCTCATCGACGAGGGCCATCAGCCTGGCGGGCATTGGCATTCGGCGTATCCGTTCGTCCGCCTGCACCAGCCGTCGGCGTACTACGGCGTCAACTCCCGCGCCTTCGGCGACGACGTCGTCGACACCGGCGGCTGGAACGAAGGCTTCTTCGAGCTGGCATCCGGCCACGAGGTGTGCGCCTACTACGACCAGCTCCTGCGGCACCAACTCCTGCCGACCGGCCGACTCAGCTACCTGCCGTCGACACGGCATCTGGGCGGCAACCGCTTCCGGACCCTCGACGGTGCCGAGCACACCGTCACCATCCGGCGCCGCCTCGTCGATGCCACCTACCTGCGGACCGTGGTGCCGGCGATGCGCCCGCCGCCGTTCTCGGTCGACGACGGCGTCACGGTGGTACCGCCCAATGACCTGCCGCGCCACGCCGCCGGCCACGACCGCTTCACCATCGTCGGCGCAGGCAAGACCGGCATGGACTCATGTCTGTGGTTGCTGCGCAACGGAATTCCGCCGGATCGGCTGCGCTGGATCATGCCGCGGGACTCTTGGCTGATGAACCGGGCCAACGTGCAACCCGGCGCGCGCTTCACGGCAAGCACGCGCGCCGCGCTGGGCGCGCAGCTCCGCGCCGCGTTCGAGGCCACGTCGCGCGCGGACCTGTTCGCCCGGCTGGAGGCCGACGGCATCCTGTTGCGGATCGACCCGGCCGTCGAACCGAGCATGTACCACTGCGCCATCGTGTCGATGACCGAACTGGACCACCTGCGGAGCATCGTCGACGTCGTCCGGCGCGGCCACGTGCGCCACGTCGGCGGCGACCGCTTGCGCCTCGACGGCGGCGATGTCGACGCGGTACCGGGCACCCTCTACGTCGACTGCACCGCCGCGGGCCTGACCCGACGCCCGCCGGTCCCGGTGTTCGCCGACGACCGCATCACGCTGCAGAGCATTCGCGGCTGTCAGCAGGTGTTCAGTTCAGCGCTCATCGCCCACGTCGAACACGCGGCGTCCGACGACGACCAGCGCAACGACCTGTGCCGTCCCGTCCCGCATCCGGACGTCCCGGCCGATTGGCTGCGGGTGGCCATGGCGGATCACGATGCCCAGGTGCGCTGGCTCGCCGACGACGACCTGGCGGCGTGGCTGGAGTCCTCGCGGTTGAACCTGCTGCGCCGCATGTTCGCCGAGCTGCCCATCGAGCCCACGGCCCGTGCGGAGGCCGTCGGCGTCATGGCCGCGACGGTCGGCGCCGGCAATGCCCGGCTGGCCGATTTCCTCACCGAAAGCCCCGGAAACGACGAACACCGGCCGTGAGACACGGCCGGTGTTCGTGCGAGCGGTGAGCTCAGTAGTTGTTGCAGGTGGCGGCCACCGTGTTGATCAGCCCGTAGTACTTGGTGATCTCCGGCACGGCCTGGGCCTGCGCGATGTAGTTGCGGCGCTGCTCCGGGCCCGAGGCCACGAAGCTCTGCAGGTAACCGGTCGCGATCGGGCTGCTGGTGATCTGCTGCCCGGCCGCCGGATCCTGAGCGTTGACCGCGGCGATGATTTGCGGGTAGGTGCACGTCGAGTTGACGATCGCCTCGGTGTCGGGCGCTGCAGCCGCCATTCCGCTACCGGCGAACAGCGACATCGCCACGCCACTGGTAACGAACATCATCTTCGTAGCAAGTCGCATTCTCTCTTACCTTCCGACCCTTGCGTTCAATGTCTGGGAATTGGCGGTGACATGCCAATTCAGTGCGATCAGTCCATCACACTGCCTGGGAAATCGTCCAGTCGCCGCTTTGCGTTACAGGACAACCTCGAACGGCGCGAAGCCATTCCCCGGCGGATTTGTCCCGCCTCGGCCCCGTCGGTTAATACCCCGAACCAGCGTCGGATGAACATTCGGATGTGCATTCTGCATGGGGCCGCGAATACGGGTTACATGGGAGCCGGACACGCACCCGGCCCCGGCGAGGAGCGCCATGACCAGTATTTGGAACACGACCGCGTGGCGTCATCAGGACGCCATCGGCATCGACGACCAGAAGGTCGCCCAGGTCGACGGGTGGTGGCGCGCCGCCAACTATCTGTCGGTGGGCCAGATCTATCTGCTCGACAATCCCCTGCTGCGCACGCCGCTGTCGCGCGAGGACGTCAAACCCCGACTCCTGGGCCACTGGGGCACCACGCCCGGCCTCAACTTCCTCTACGCCCACCTCAACCGCGCCATCTCCGAGCGCGAACAGTCCACCATGTACGTCACCGGTCCCGGTCACGGCGGACCAGGTCTGGTGGCCAACGCCTACCTCGACGGCACGTACTCCGAGGTGTACTCCGACATCACCGGCGACACCGAGGGGCTGCGCCGCCTCTTCAAGCAGTTCTCCTTCCCCGGCGGCATCCCGTCGCACGTGGCGCCGGAGACCCCCGGCTCGATCCACGAGGGCGGCGAGCTGGGCTACGCGCTCTCGCACGCCTACGGCGCTGCGTTCGACAACCCGGACCTGTTGGTCGCCGCCGTCGTCGGCGACGGTGAGGCCGAGACCGGTCCGCTGGCCACCAGCTGGCACTCCAACAAGTTCACCCACCGCGTCAACGACGGCGTCGTGCTGCCGATCCTGCACCTCAACGGCTACAAGATCGCCAACCCGACGGTGCTGGCCCGCATCCCCACCGACGAGTTGCGCAGCCTGTTCGTTGGGTACGGTCACAACCCGTACTTCTTCGAGGTCGGCGAGGACGACGCCAAGGACCACGCCGCCGCGCATCACCGCTTCGCCGAACTCCTCGACACCGTGCTCAACGAGATCGCCAAAATCAAGGCCCGGCCCGCCGACGACGACCGTCCGGTGCGCTGGCCGATGATCGTGTTCCGCACGCCCAAGGGTTGGACCGGGCCGGACGCCATCGACGGCAAGAAGACCACCGGCTCGTGGCGGGCACATCAGGTGCCGCTGTCGAACGCCCGCGACACCCCCGAGCACTTGCAGGTCCTCGCCGACTGGCTCGGCTCCTACCGCGCCGGGGAACTGTTCGACGAGAACGGTGCACTCGATCCGTTCATCGCCGAGCTGGCGCCGCCGGGGCACTTGCGGATGAGCGACAACCCGCACGCAAACGGCGGCTCGCTGCTGAAGGACCTGCGGCTGCCGGACTTCCGCACCTTCGCCGTCGACGTCCCCGCGCCCGGCTCGACCATCGCCGAGTCGACCCGCGTGCTCGGCCAGTGGCTGACCGAGGTCGTGCGACTCAACCCGGACAACTTCCGCATCTTCGGCCCCGACGAGACCGCGTCGAACCGGCTGCAGGCGGTGTACGACGCGACCGACAAGCAGTGGAACGCCGAGTTCCTCGGCCCCGAGGTCGACGAACACCTCGCCCGCGCCGGCCGGGTGCTGGAGATGCTGTCCGAGCACCAGTGCCAGGGTTGGCTCGAGGGATACCTGCTGACGGGTAGGCACGGGTTGTTCAACTGTTACGAGGCGTTCATCCACATCGTCGACTCGATGGTGAACCAGCACGCCAAGTGGCTGAAGGTGAGCAACCACATCCCGTGGCGGCGACCCATCGCCAGCCTGAACTACCTGCTCTCGAGCCACGTCTGGCGCCAGGACCACAACGGGTTCAGCCACCAGGACCCGGGTTTCATCGACCACGTCGTCAACAAGAAGGCCGAGGTGGTGCGCGTCTACCTGCCGCCGGACGCCAACACGCTGCTGTCGACCTACGACCACTGCCTGCGGTCGCGCCAGTACGTCAACGTCGTCGTGGCGGGCAAGCAACCGAGCCCCAACTTCCTCACGATGGAGGAGGCCGTCGCGCACTGCACCCGCGGGCTCGGCATCTGGGAGTGGGCGGGCACCGAGACACTCGGCGAGGACCCGGACGTGGTGATCGCCACCGCCGGCGACGTGCCGACGCTCGAGGGCCTGGCGGCCGTCGACATCCTGCGAAAGCAGTTGCCGGAGTTGAAGATTCGCTTCGTCAACGTCGTCGACCTCATGCGGCTGCAGGACGAGAAGGAGCATCCGCACGGACTCGGCAACCGAGAGTTCGACATGATCTTCACGCGCACCAAGCCGGTGATCTTCGCCTACCACGGCTACCCGTGGCTCATCCACCGCCTGACCTACCGCCGCGCGGGCAACGAGAACCTGCACGTGCGCGGCTACAAGGAGGAGGGCACCACCACGACGCCGTTCGACATGGTGATGCTCAACGACCTCGACCGCTACCACCTGGTGATCGACGTCATCGACCGCGTGCCCTTCCTCGGTTCGACCTGCGCGACGCTGCGCCAGCAGATGGTGGACAAGCGGATCGCCGCCCGCGAGTACACCCGCACCCACGGCGACGACATCCCCGAGGTGCGCGACTGGCAGTGGCCGTCCTCGCACGGCGCGACCTTCAGCGGAGACGCGGCGTCCTCCACTGGTGGCGACAACGACTGAGGGCCTCGGCGCCGGTTTCTGCAGCGAGGTTGACAGTCAGTGCCCATTTCGTATCGCTACACTCGGGCCACGCGAAGGGGTGATCCGATGACGACGCTGCAGAAGGACAAGGCGCCGACCGTGCTCTGGTACGGCCTGGCAGTGCTGTCGGTGGCCGCGCTCGCCGGCCTCATCGCGCTGACGGTGCTGTTGGTCAAGGGCAGCGAGGTCGACAGGATTCCGGCCGCGCCGCCGACACCGCCGGCCGCCGAGCAGCAGCTTGCGCCGCCACCCGAGCAGGGCCAACTCCTGGGACCGGGGCCCGCGCCCGGCGCACCGGCCCCCGCGCCCGGGGCTCCGGCCCCCGCGCCGGGAGCCCCGGCTCCGACCCCGGCGCCCGCTCCCGCGCCCCCGAGGTGATTCGCGTCACCCTTTGTCGGACCTTTGGTATAAACTGACGCAGGGGAAGATACACATCGGACGTCTGGGGGGACGGACATGTTCACGACGCTGCTCACGCACACCGCTTCGCGCTTCGCCATCCGGTGGCGGCTGCACGACGCACCCGTTCCGGCCGACGACGGGGCCTGCCCGATCTGTGACCACCCGTTCGGCCACATGCGCCACGCCTGCATTGGCGCCGACGTGAGGTGAGCCACCGCTCGTTTCACGATTTGAACGATCGGCTATACCTGATCAATGGCTGACCATCCCCGCACGCTGCCGCTCGACCTGTTCGGGCGCAATCGAGGGGATCTCGTGGACGACGACGATGTCGCGGCCGGGATGGGTCCGGCGATCAACACCGCGGGACTCGCCGGGATCTTCTACCGGTTGACGCCGAACGACCTCTACCGCCTGCGCGCCGCGGTGACGCAAGCGGACGCGGCCGCCTCGCTGGACGCGCTCGCGGGCGCCGTCGCGCCCTCGTCGGAACGCCTCGCGGCGTGGCTGCACCGCCAACCCGTCGGCACCAGCGGAGCGTCGGTCGCCGCACTGCTCACCACGGTGATCAACGTGCTGCTGACGTTGTACGTCGTCGCCGACGAGGCCGCGCCACCCGCCCAGGTCGCCGAGGTGGTGGACAAGGCCCGCACTGGACTCCTGCACGAGATGCCGATCCCGGGCCGGGTGTCGTGCTTCTGTGGCAGCGGCAAGCGCTACAAGCGCTGCCACGGCACTGCTCCGCGCTAGCCGCCCTCAGCACTCCACGACGTTCACGGTGACCGCCAGCCCGCCGGCGGCCGTCTCCTTGTACTTCGCGCTCATGTCACGGCCCGTGGCGCGCATGGTGGCGATGACCTCGTCCAGGCTGACGCGATGCGTGCCGTCGCCGCGCATCGCCATCCGGGCGGCGTTGATCGCCTTGCCCGCCGAGATCGCGTTGCGTTCGATGCACGGGATCTGCACCAGTCCCGCGATTGGATCGCACGTCAGCCCGAGGCTGTGCTCCATCGCGATCTCCGCAGCGTTCTCCACCTGAGCCGGTGTGCCACCGAGGATTTCGGTGAGCCCGGCCGCGGCCATCGAGGCCGCCGAGCCGACCTCGCCCTGGCAGCCCACCTCGGCGCCGGAGATCGACGCCATCTCCTTGTACAGCGATCCGATGGCACCCGCCGTCAGCAGGAACCGCACTGCCGTGCCGTCGGGGTCGTGCCGCCCGGCCGGACAGTAGTGCGTCGCATAGTGCAGCACGGCGGGAATGATGCCCGCGGCGCCGTTGGTCGGTGCGGTGACGACGCGGCCGCCCGCCGCGTTCTCCTCGTTGACCGCCAGCGCGACGAGATTCACCCAGTCCTCGGCGAAGAACGGGTCGCGTTCCGGGTCCTCGACGAGCAGTCGCTGGTGCCAGGCCCGGGCTCGACGGCGCACCCGAAGACCTCCGGGCAGAACCCCGTCACGGGTGATGCCGCGGTGGAAGCACGCCACCATGACGTCGCGGATGTGCAGCAGGCCGCTGCGCACCTCGTCGGCGGGGCGCAGCGACGCCTCGTGTTCGCCCATGAGTTCACCGATCGACGCCCCGCGCGCGGCGGTGAGGTCCAAGAGTTCGCGGGCGGAGCCGAAGTCGACGCCCGCGAATGCCGGTTCGGGCTCGGGTTCGCCGTCGGCGACGACGAACCCGCCACCGACGGAGAAGTAGGTTTGCGCCGCGACCCGCGCACCGTCGGCGTCGTCGGCGGTGACGGTGAGCGCGTTGGGGTGGCGGTCCAGCACCGTCTGCGGGGAGAGCAGGATGTCGGATTCGGTGAGGGGCACGGCGACGCGCCCACCGAGACGCACGGCGCCGCACGCCCGCATGCGGTCCAGGCAGGCGGCCATGTCGTCGGGGTCGAGGTCCTCGGGATGCCGGCCCTCGAGTCCGACCAGCACGGCCTCCCGCGTGCCGTGGCCCGCGCCGGTGGCGGCCAACGCGCCGAACAGTTCGACGCGCACGCGGCGCACGTCGGCGAGCCGACCGGTCTCAACGAGGCCGTCGACGAAGCGCGCCGCCGCACGCATCGGACCGACGGTGTGCGAACTGGACGGCCCGAGGCCGACCGTGAAGAGGTCGAACACGCTGATGGTCATCGAGGCGCCTCCGGCTCGGGTCCGGGCAGAGCCGGACCGTGGACTGGACACCTCCCCGCTCTGTCCTGATACCTGAGAGTTGCGGCGCCCGTGCGCCTTTCACCTTCGGTAAGCCCGGCGACGGCGCCGCGCTTTCTCCAGAGTCGCCTCGACGCGGCGGTATGGGGCCTGAGAGATTCCCGGGGAGGACGTTGCTCCTACGGCGCCTGTCGCGGCCTCGGATCCCGGCTGCGAAGGTTCTCCCGCCACGCGTCAACGGCTTGTTCGATTGTGTCCGCGAGCGTATACCCCGGGGCGCTCGCGCGCCGGGTGGTCGAGGAGGTCGACGTTGGCTGCCGGCCCGGGGACACTGGACGCGTGCAGGACGACGACGATGACTACGGCAGGGAACCCTCGTGGCCGGTGGCCCTCGTGGTCGGCGGGCTGACGTCCGTCGTCGGCGTCGTCGCGCGGGTCCGGAACCGTCTGCGACGCCGCCCCGGCCGCGACGAACCGCCCTCCCCCGGTCGGGTGCGCTGACTGTTGGCTGCCTCACGGTTCCGTTTGCGCGGCGCCGTCATTCGGTATGCCCCGATTACGTGATCGCGTCTCCGCCACCGCGGGGTTAGGGTCGACGAGGGGGGTTCACATGGAGTACTTCGAACGGTGTCGCTGCGGCCACGCCGAACCGGACCATTCGGCGTTCGGGACCTGTGGGGCGTGCATCGATTGCGAGGACCACACCGCGCGGGAGCACGCGCCGCGACCGTGCACGTGCCGCGGGTTCGTCACGGCCGCGCCGGCGCTCGCCTACGGCACGTGAGTGCGGCGGTCACGGCACTGCGCTTCGGTCTGAACGACAGGGTTGCCTGCCATGACTACCTGACGACCGCACCAGCGCAACCAACCTGAGCGAACGCTAGCGGCGGCGTACCCCGTCGTCGACAGCGCACACGTTCCGCTCAATTCGGGCTCCCGCGATCGGGTCGCGTGCGACGCTGCCTGAGTCGGGGCGACGAGGAGAGTGGCATGAACCGAGTGGCGACAGCGGTGTGCGCGATCGTGGCGGCCGGTGTGGCGATCGTTCCAGGCGCGGGCATCGCGGGTGCGGAGTCGACGACCGATCAGGTGCTGGACCGGCTGGCGGCGGCGCGCGACCGGGACGGCTGCCCGGCGCTGGTGCGGTCGGGCGCGCTCGACGCCGCAGCCGGCGACCTGCTGGCCCGGGGCGCCGTCGACCCACACGGTTACGTGGGCACCACCCGGCCCGTCGTCGCCGACGCCGCCTCCGTGGGCGAGGCCGTCACCCAGGCGCTGTCGATGGCGCAGTTCACGAATGTCGATTGCCGCAACACCGACGTGGGCATCGCGATGGCGCCGTCCGCGGCGACGACGAGGATCGCTCTGGTGTTCGGCTCGATCACCGGGCCACAGATCGCCGGCGGATGTTGATAATGGTGACTCGCCGACTCCCGGGGGGAAGGGAGCCGGCGAGACCAACGTGCGGGCGCGGCGCTGGGGGGGTAGGCCGACGCCCGCGCGGACAACGCTACGCCGTGGGGCTGAGCGGAAGCTAAGAACACGCTGGGGTGTCGCTAGGCGGATCGGGTCGGCGCCCGGAAATCGGTCAGGCCCCCTCGAGAGGGGGCCTGACGGAGTGTGGCAGGTACAGGATTCGAACCTGTGTAGGCGTTAGCCGACGGATTTACAGTCCGCTCCCATTGGCCGCTCGGGCAACCTGCCGGGTATCGCACCTGTCCGGATTTGGTGCGACTAGCAGGGTACAACGAGGATGTCCGAAGACGAAAACGCACCCAACCGAGGAGGAGTCCAGTGGCGGATTCAAGCTTCGACGTCGTCAGCAAGGTCGACCGTCAGGAGGTCGACAACGCGCTCAACCAGGCGGCCAAGGAACTGTCCACCCGATTCGACTTCCGCGGCACCGACACCACGATCGCCTGGAAGGGCGACGAGGTCATCGAACTGGTCAGCTCCACCGAGGAGCGCGTCAAGGCCGCCGTCGACGTTTTCACCGAGAAGCTGGTGCGTCGCGACATCTCGATGAAGGCCTTCGACGCCGGCGACCCGCAGGCCAGCGGCAAGACCTACCGGGTCAGCGGCACCCTGAAGCAGGGCATCAGCAGCGAGGACGCCAAGAAGATCACCAAGCTCATCCGCGACGAAGGACCCAAGGGCGTCAAGGCGCAGATCCAGGGCGACGAGATCCGGGTCAGCTCCAAGAAGCGCGACGACTTGCAGGCCGTCCAGGCGCTGCTGCGCGGTGCGGACCTCGACGTGGCGCTGCAGTTCGTCAACTACCGCTGAGACGCGCCGAGACGGCAGTGACGGTGGCCAGGCGACGCGCTTGGTCACGGGGAATGTCATTTCGGCGAAACGAGCGGCGGGCGGCCATACGCTGAGGCGCATGTCTTCTGCGAAACGCGAACCCAAGGTCGTCGTGCTCGGCGGCGGCTCCTGGGGCACCACCGTGGCCTCCATCTGCGCGCGGCGCGGGCCGACACTGCAGTGGGTGCGCTCGGAGGAGACCGCCGTCGACATCAACGAACGGCACTGCAACACCAAGTACCTCGGCGACGAGGTCGAACTGCCGGAGTCGCTGAAGGCCACCACGGACTTCTCCGAGGCGGCACAGTCGGCCGACGTCATCGTCATGGGCGTCCCGTCGCACGGCTTCCGCGCGGTCCTCACCGAACTCGCCAAGGAACTGCGGCCGTGGGTGCCGGTGGTGTCGTTGGTCAAGGGCCTGGAGCAAGGCACCAACATGCGGATGAGCCAGATCGTCGACGAGGTGCTGCCCGGCCACCCGGCCGGCATCCTCGCCGGACCGAACATCGCCCGCGAGGTCGCCGACGGCTACGCCGCCGCGGCGGTGCTGGCGATGCCCGACCAGCACCTCGCCGCAAACCTCGGAGACCTGTTCCGCACGAAGCGCTTCCGCACCTACACCACCGACGACGTGGTGGGCGTCGAGATCGCGGGCGCGCTGAAGAACGTCTACGCGATCGCCGTCGGCATGGGCTACTCGCTGGGCATCGGCGAGAACACCCGCGCCATGGTGATGGCCCGTGCGGTCAACGAGATGTCGAAGCTCGGCGAGGCGATCGGCGGGCGCCGCGAGACGTTCTCCGGCCTGGCCGGCATGGGCGACCTGATCGTGACGTGCACCAGCCAGCGCAGCCGCAACCGGTACGTCGGCGAGCAGCTCGGGCAGGGCAAGTCGATCGACGAGATCGTCGCCGCCATGAACCAGGTCGCCGAGGGCGTCAAGGCCGCCAGCGTCATCATGGAGTTCGCCGACAAGTACGGCATCGCGATGCCGATCGCCCGCGAGGTGGACGGGGTGGTGAACCACGGTTCGACCGTCGAGCAGGCCTACCACGGACTGGTCGCCGAGAAGCCCGGCCACGAGGTACATGGCTCGGGCTTCTGACGTCAGTTGAAGTAGGGATTGCGGCCGTCGGGTCGGTCGAGCAGCGGGTTGTCCGCGTTCAGGATGAAGCTGCCGCCCGGGCTGATGACGAAGCCCGCCTGATCGAAGTTGTTCTGGCACACCGTCGTCGTGCCGTCGGTGCCGCAGGTGACGTTGCGGAAGCTGATCCGCGTGCCGGGCTCCAGGCGCTTGGGCAGCGTGTCGAAGAGGTACAGCGGACGGTCCGCGACGGCGAACGACGGCGGTCCCTGCTGGGCGCCGGTGACGGCGTTCGCGCCACCGGGGGCGGCGGGGATCGGGCCGGAGCAGCCATAGCTGCCGGTGCCGCGGCTCATGATGCAGGCGATGTCGCCGGGGATCGCGAACGCGTAGATCTCGCCGTCCTGCATCGCGTACGCCGACGGCTGCACAGGCGCGAACGCGTTCGGGTTGGGCGGGGGCGGTGGCGGCGCTGGTTCCGGCTCGGCGACCGCCACGGCGGATCCACCGAACGCAGCTGCCCCCGCAGCTACCAGGCCGATCAGGATTCTGGTCAGCACGCGATCAGAGTAGAGCAGGCCTTCGGTGGGCGCACCCCTACCGTCACACCCGCCACCGGCTAACCGCCACCGGTCAGAAGTGCCCCGGATCGCGGCCGGCCATCGCCTCCAGCCGCGCGATGCGGTCGGCGATCGGCGGATGGGTGGAGAACAGCTTGCCGATCTTCTCGCCGGCCCGGAACGGGTTGGCGATCATGAGGTGCGCCTGGTCCGCCAGTTGCGGTTCGGGCGGCAGCGGGGCCGCCTCCACTCCGCGGCTGATCTTGCGCAGTGCGCTGGCCAGCGCCAGCGGATCACCGGTCAGCTCGGCACCGGACTGGTCGGCCTGGTACTCCCGCGACCGGGACACCGCCAGCCGGATGACGGTGGCGGCGATCGGGCCGAGCAGCGACACCAGCAGGATCGCGAACGGGTTGGTGCCGCCCTCGCGGTTGCCGCCGAACATGCTCGCGAAGAAGGCGAGGTTGGCCAGCGCGGTGATCACCGACGCCATGGCGCCCGCCACGCAGGAGATGAGGATGTCGCGGTTGTAGACGTGCGACAGCTCGTGGCCCAGCACGGCGCGTAGTTCGCGCTCGTCGAGGATGCGCAGGATGCCGGTCGTGCAGCACACCGCCGCGTTGCGCGGGTTGCGGCCCGTGGCGAAGGCGTTCGGGGCGTCGGTGTCGCTGATGTAGAGCCGCGGCATCGGCTGGTGCGCGGCGTTGGCGAGCTCGCGCACGATGCGGTACATCGCGGGCGCCTGCAGCTCGGTGACCGGCTGGGCGTGCATCGCGCGCAGTGCCATCTTGTCGCTGTTGAAGTAGACGTAGGCGTTCATGCCGACGGCGAACAGCACCGCCAGGAACATCACGTTGCGACCGAACAGGGCACCGACGAACACGATCAGGGCGGAGAAGCCGACGAGCAGCATGAACGTCTTGACGCGGTTCGCGTGCGGATGCCAGGTCATCGACAACCTCCTAGGCGCCTCGGGTGCGGGTACTCGCTCATCAGAACGCGCGACGGGGGCGTCCGGGTTCCGGAACGCTCAGCCGTGGCGCGTGACGGTGTAGGAGATCAGCCCCGCCAGCGCGTCGCGCCCGGGACCGGCAGGGAGGTGCTCCAGTTCGGCGCGGGCGTCGGCGGCGTACTTGGCCACCGTCTCCTTCGCCTGGGCGATGCCGCGCGAGGCCCGCAGCAGCGCCAGCGCCTCGGCCACGTCGGCGTCGTCCTCCACCGGACCGGCCAGCAGCGTCCGCAACCGGTCGGCGTCCGGCCCGGTGTCGCGCAGGGCGTACAGCACCGGCAGCGTGTGCACGCCCTCCCGCAGGTCGGTGCCCGGCACCTTGCCCGACTCGTCGGGGTCGCTGTCGATGTCGATGATGTCGTCGGAGATCTGGAAGACGGTGCCGACGATGCCGCCCAGGCGCGCCAGCCGCTCGATCTGCTCGGCGTCGGAGCCGGAGAACGTCGCACCGAAGCGACCCGACGCGGCGATGAGGCAGGCAGTCTTCTCGTAGACCACCTTGAGGTAGTGGTCGACGGAGTCGACCTGGTCGGCAGCGCCGCGGGTCTCGCGCATCTGGCCGGTGACCAGCTCGGCGAAGGTGTCGGCGATGATGCGGACCGCCTCCGGCCCGAGCCGGGACACCAGGCGCGACGCGGTCGCGAACAGGTAGTCGCCGGCCAGGATCGCGATGTTGTTGCCCCACCGGGCGTTGGCGCTGTCGGCGCCGCGGCGCACCTGCGCCTCGTCCATGACGTCGTCGTGGTACAGCGTCGCGAGGTGCACCAGCTCGATCACCGCGCCCGCCACGGTCACCTGCCACGCGTCGGGCTCGGGGCCGAGCTGCGCGGACAGCACGGTGAACAGCGGCCGGAAGCGCTTGCCGCCCGCCTGGAACAGGTGCTGCACGGCCTCGGCCATCAGCTCGTCGGCCTTGCCCAGCTCGGTGGCCATCAGGTCCTCGACGCGTGCCACTCCGTCGCGCACCCGCGCAGCGAAATCAGCATCGCCGAAGTCCACGCCTGCGACCACGGTCGCCGGTGTCCTCATGGCACCAACATACTGTGGACCGGGGGCAAGCTGGCAGGTAGGAGCGGAGTGACCGGACTATGACGACCCATGACGTGGTGGTGGTCGGCGCCGGACCGGCGGGCTCCGCGGCCGCCGCGTGGGCGGCGCGCGCCGGACGCGACGTCCTGGTCGTCGACAGCCAGCGGTTCCCTCGCGACAAGGCCTGCGGCGACGGTCTGACCCCACGGGCAGTCGCCGAACTCCGGCAGCTCGGGCTGGGCGACTGGCTCGACGGTCGCATCCGGCACCACGGACTGCGGATGTCGGGCTTCGGCGCCGACGTCGAGGTGCCCTGGCCCGGTCCGTCGTTCCCGCCGGTGAGCAGCGCCGTGCCGCGCACCGAACTCGACGACCGCATCCGGTCGGTCGCCGCCGACGACGGCGCCACCATGCGTCTCGGCGCGAAAGCCGTTGCCGTCGACCATGACTCGTCGGGCCGGGTGACTTCGGTGACGCTCGACGACGGCACCGAGGTGGGCTGCGTCGACCTCGTCGTGGCCGACGGCGCCCGCTCGACGCTGGGACGCGCGCTCGGTCGCACCTGGCACCAGGAGACGGTGTACGGCGTCGCGATCCGCGCCTACGTCGCCACGCCGCGCGCCTCCGAGCCGTGGATCACCTCGCACCTCGAGCTGCGCTCCCCCGCCGACGAGGTGCTGCCCGGCTACGGCTGGATCTTCCCGCTCGGCAACGGCGAGGCCAACATCGGCGTCGGCGCGCTGGCGACCACCAAGCGCCCCGCCGACGCCGCGCTGCGGCCGCTGCTCGCCTACTACGCCGGGCTGCGGCGCGCGGAGTGGGGCTTCGACGGCGAGCCGCGTGCCGCGCTGTCCGCGCTGCTGCCGATGGGCGGCGCGGTGTCCGGCGTCGCGGGACCCAACTGGATGCTCGTCGGCGACGCGGCCGCGTGCGTCAATCCGCTCAACGGCGAGGGCATCGACTACGGCCTGGAGACCGGTCGGCTCGCCGCGGAGATGCTCGGCAGCGGCACCTCCCGCGCCGACTACACCGACGCCTGGCCGGCCGAGCTGCGCCGGCACTACGCGCACGGCTTCTCGGTGGCGCGGCGGCTGGCGCTGCTGCTGACCATCCCCCGTTTCCTGCCGCTGGCCGGGCCGGTCGGCATGCGCTCGCACGCGCTGATGAGCCTCGCGGTGCGGGTGATGGGCAACCTCGTCACCGACGAGGACGACGACTGGATCGCCCGGGTGTGGCGGCGCGCCGGGGCCGGGTCGGCCCGGCTCGACGGGCGGCCGCCGTTCAGCTGACCCGCCGACGGGGTACACGCAACGCGGGGTTCGTGCGGGTGAAGGGGGACGGGTGGGGGTAGGCACGCGAGATCGTCTGCCGAGCTGATCGATGGCGCAACACCTGGGGATGCCGCAGCGGCCGGTCGAGTCCCGCGCAGTCGAGGACTTCCTCCAGCTCGCGACCATGCGCCCGGCGGTCCTCGTCGTCGAGGGCGAGGCCGGGATCGGCAAGACCACGGTGTGGCAGCATGCGGTGGCCGAGGCGCGCAGCCGCGGCTTCCGCGTCCTGACCGCACGGGCCGAGCAGACGCGCAGCCGGCTGGCCTACGGCGTGCTCGCCGATCTGCTCGAGAACCTCGAGTTCGGCGTGGACCTCGTCGACGTCGAACACCTGACTCCGATTCAACGCATGGCACTGCACCGCGTGCTCGAGCGTGCGGGTGACACCGGTCCGGCCACCGACGAGCGCGTGCTCGCCTCGGCGTTCCTGGCCCTCGCCGCGCACCTGTCGGCCGATGCGCCTGTCCTGGTCGCGATCGACGACGCGCAGTGGCTCGACGCCTCCAGCCGCGCCGTGGTGGCCTTCGGCGTGCGCCGCCTCCGCGGCCGGGTCGGCGTCCTGGTAGCCGAACGCACCGACGGGGACCGCACCCGCGCGACCGCCGGCCTGCAGGTCGACGGGCCGCCGGGCACCACACGGCTGCGGGTCCGTCCCCTGGGTCCGGTCGGGCTGCGGGAGGTGCTCGTCGCGCATCTCGGCGGGCGCTTCTCGCACGCCACCGTCACCCGCATCGCCGAGCTGTCCGGCGGAAACCCCTTTTACGCACTGGAACTCGCGCGCTCCATGGCCGGCCACGACGCGTCCGGCGATGCGGAGCTGCCGCCGTCGCTCGCCGAGCTGGTCGCGACGCGCCTCACCGCCTATTCCGCCGCCACCCGTGACGTCCTGCTGGCGGCCACGACCGCCCATGCGCCGACCATCGACCTGGTGGCCGCCGTCGGCGACCGCACCGCCGACGAGGTCGAGGACCTGCTCGCCCAACCCGAGGACGACGGCGTCGTCGCCCTGGACGGCGACCGCATCCGGTTCACCCATCCCCTGCTGGCGCGCGGCGTCTACGACCTGGCCGGTGCCGACCGCCGTCGGGCACTGCACGCGCGCCTCGCCCGGATCGTCGAGGCGCCGGAACCGCGGGCCCGACATCTGGCCCTGTCGTCGACCACCGCGGACACCGCGATCGTGGGGGCGCTCGACGACGCGGCGGCGAGCGCCCGCGCCCGGGGCGCGCCCGCGGCCGCCGCCGAACTGCTCGACCTGGCCATCGGCTTCGACGGCACCGATCCGGAGCGACGACTGCTCGCCGCCGACCACCACTTCCGGGCCGGCAGCCTGGACCGCGCGGAACGGCTGCTGGACGGCGTGATCGCCGACCTGCCGGCCGGGCCGGTGCGCGCCCGGGCACTGAATCAGCTCGCACGGGTGTACGTCTACGCCGACTCGTTCGCCGCCGCCGCGCGCCTCGTCGAACGGGCGCTCGCCGAGGGCGCCGCGGACCCCGCCACCCGGTCGGCCACCATGACCCTGCTGGCCTTCGCGCACTTCCAGAGCGGTGCGCACGGCGCGGCGATGGACTGCATCACCGAGGCGGTTCGGCTGGCCGAGGACGTCGGCGAGCCGTCGCTCCTCAGCCAGGCCCTGGCCATGCGCGTCACCGCCGAGTTCCACCTCGGCCGCGGCGTCGACACCGCCGCCCTCGCGCGCGCCCTGGACGCGGAGGACCCGGACGCCGACGTGCTGTTCGGGCTGCGGGCCAGCGCGGTCAACGTCTTCATCCGGGGTTGGATCGGCGACCTCGACGAGGCGTCCGCGGCGGCGGCCGACCTGCAGCGGCGCTGCGTCGCGCGCGGCGCAGAGAACGACGTCATGGCGATGGCGGGGCACGCGACGCTCATCGACGTGTGGCGCGGGGACTTCGCGCGCGCCCGCCGCACCGCCGAGGAGAACATGGTCCGCGCCGAGATGGCCGGCGGTGACCTCATCCGCATCATCGCGCTGACGCTGCGCGCCATGGTGGCCGCCCATACCGGCGACCTGTCCGGGGTCCGCGCCGACGCCGCCGAGGCCATGGAGCTGGCCGACCGTGGTAGGACACCGCACCTCGCGGCGTGGCCCGCCCTGCTCCGGGCCTTCGCCGACGTCTCGGTGGCGGACTACGCGGCCGCCCATGCCGTGCACGCGCCGCTGCTCGCCATGGTCGCGCAGCTGCCCGGCGGCGGTGACGTCCCCAACCTGTGGTGGGTGCCCGACGCGGTCGAGGCGTTGATCGGACTGGGTCGTACGTCGGAGGCCGAGCCGCTGATCGTCGCGCTCGAGCGCGCCGGTCACCGGTTGTCCCGGCCGCGGCTCGTGGCCGCCGGCCTGCGGGCCCGCGCGATGTGCCTCGCCGCGCGCGGCGACGTCACGTCGCGACCGACGCAATGGCGGTGCACGACCGGTTGCCGCTGCCCTTCGAACGGGCCAGGACGCAGCTGCTGCTCGGCGAGTTGCAGCGGCGCCGGCGTCACCCCGAGGCGGAGGACACGCTGGCGGCGTGCCTCGCCGAGTTCGAGCGCATGGGTGCGACCGCATGGGCCGACCGCGCCCGTGTCGAGCGGGAACGGCTGCACCCCGCGACGGACCGCGGACTGACCGAGCAGGAACGCGCGATCGCCGAACTGGTGGCCCGCGGGCTCACCAATCGGGACGTGGCGAAGACGCTGCTGGTCAGCCCGAAGACCGTCGAGGCGAGGATGACGCAGATCTACCGCAAGCTCGGCATCCGGTCGCGCGCCCAGCTCGCGCTGCGCTTCCGCGAGGACATGACGGAATCGTAAGGATTGACCGTAACGAAAGCGGTTATCAGCCCGACGTCATGGTTGAGGCGCTGAGCAGGCAGCGCCTCGTCCGGCGGCCAGGTATCGAACCGTGCCGGCGATCCACCGAATCAATCCGGCAGCGCCGCGGGCGCACGCCGCAAAGGATGTGCAAGAACTGATGACTCCAAAATCCACCTGGCTGCGTCGGCTGTTCGCCGCCGTCGCGGTCGGCTTGATGCTGCCCGGCCTGGTGGCCGTGGCCGGCGGGTCCGCGACCGCGGCCGCCTACTCGCGCCCCGGTCTGCCGGTCGAGACCCTGATGGTGCCGTCGGCCGCGATGGGCCGCGACATCCCCGTGCGCTTCCAGGGCGGCGGCCCCAAGGCCGTCTACCTGCTCGACGGTCTGCGCGCCCGCGACGACAACAGCGGCTGGGACATCGAGACCGCCGCGTTCGAGACCTTCTACCAGTCCGGCGTGTCCGTGGTGATGCCCGTCGGCGGCATGTCCAGCTTCTACACCAACTGGGAGAACCCGGCGGTCGGCAACGGCCAGACCTACAACTACCAGTGGGAGACGTTCCTCACCTCGGAGCTGCCGGCCTACCTGTCGGCCAACAAGGGCATCTCGCCGAGCGGCAACGCCGTCGTCGGCCTGTCGATGTCCGGCAGCGCCGCGCTCATTCTGGCGGCCTACCACCCGAACCAGTTCGCCTACGCGGCGTCGCTCTCGGGCTTCCTGAACCTCAGCCAGGGCATCTGGCCGACGCTGGTCGGCTTCGCGATGCGCGACGCGGGCGGCTTCGACGCCACGGCGATGTGGGGTCCCGGCGGCGGCCCGGACTGGCAGCGCAATGACCCGACGCTGCAGGCCGGCCGGCTGGTCTCCAACGGCACCCGGATCTGGGTCTACACCGGCAACGGCCGCCCGGGCGACCTCGGTGGCGGCGGGGACATCCCCGGCCAGCTGCTCGAGACCATCACCCAGGACAGCAACCGGGCGTTCCAGCAGGCCTACACCGCCGATGGCGGCAGCAACGCCACGTTCAACTTCCCGCCCAACGGCACCCACGGTTGGGGGTACCTGGGGGGCACAGCTGAACGCGATGAAGGGCGACATCCAGCGCACGCTGGGCGCCTGACGTACATCCGACGAGCCGGGTTCGCGACGTGTCGCGGGCCCGGCTCGCCGGCGTTTCGGGGGCCGACGTCGACGGGTCAAACGTCCTCGAGCGCCTCGCCGAGATCGCGGGCGATCTCGCTGTGCTGGTTCTCCATCAGGACGTGACCTGCGGCGATCGCCAGGGCGATCGGCCACTCGATGAGTTCCAGCGCCACCAGCGCGCCGAGCGCGCCGTAGTACGCCAGGTGCTCGGGGCGGGGCACGGTGACCCGACCGACGAGCGGCAGATTCACCGCGAAGCCACTGGCCTCGCGGACCCGTTCGACGGCGTCGCGGTGACTGTCGGGCCGTGACACTTCGACCATTCGTCATCTCCTCGTCATGGCGTATTCGACGTGCGGTCGCCTGCTTCTCCCAGCGTGGCAGACGTGGCTGTTTCCGCGGGCTCCGATCCGTTGACGGACGTCGTCACCACGGCGTTGACGTGGCCGTTGCGCGAGCTGTACGCCGTGCTCTGGCGAGTCGGAGTGCTCGAAGTCGACGACTGACCCGCTGCTTCGCTGCCCGACCGGGCGAGGACGCGGGGGGCGACCGCCGCGATCGCCGTCGCGCCGGCCGCGGTGCCCAGCGCCTGCGCCCAACCCACGGGGCCCAGCGGCGTGCTGCCCAGCAGCTGACTCACGCCCGGCGTGCTGACCAGCGCGCCGAGCGCCGCGAGTGAACCCAGCGCCGTACCCACGACCAGCGGGCTGCGCGAATCGATCAGCGTCTGACCGAGCTGCGTCGCCACCAGAGCCACCAGCGCCACCGTGGACGCCCGCTGCGGGCGGCCGGTCACGCCGGCCATCGCCCACGCGGCCGTCGCCGCGCCCGCCGTGGTCGCGCCCCGCACGCCGACCGTCCGCCACAGCGCACGCTCGTCGGGACCGTTGCCCGCCCCGGACGCCGACGACGTCGGCCGGCTCACCGCCAGCGCCGCCGCCGGCAAGGCGTCGGTGAGCATGTTGACCAGCAGCAGTTGGCGGGTGTTGAGCGGCGCCCGCCCGGTCAGCGCGGTGCCGAGGATGGCGAAGCCGACCTCGCCGGCGTTGCCGCCGAGCAGCACGGCCACCGCGGCCTGCACCCGCTGCCACAGCTGCCTGCCCTCGTCGAGCGCGTCGAGCAGCGCTCCGATGCGGCCGTCGAGCAGCATGACGTCCGCCGCGGTGCGGGCGGGGTCGCTGCCGCGGGCGGCAACGCCGATCCCGACGGTGGCGGCCCGGATCGCCGCAGCGTCGTTGGCGCCGTCGCCGACCATCGCCACCACGCGGTCCAGCCGCTGCAGCGTCTCGACGATCTGGACCTTGTGCTCGGGCGACATCCGCGCGAACACGATCCGCTCGCGCACGGCGCGCTCCTGGTCGCGCCGCGACAGCGCCTCCCAGTCGTTGCCGGTGATGACCTGGTCGAGGGTGACGGGCAGACCGAGTTCGGCGGCGATGGCGCTCGCCGTGACGGGATGGTCGCCGGTGATCAGCCGAGCCTCGATGCCGTGTGCGGCGAGCCCGGCCAGCACCGCCGCCGACTCCGGACGGGGGGTGTCCGCGAGGCCCAGCAGACCGATCAGGTGCAGGCCGCCACGGCACAGCTCGTCGAACGCATCGGCGTCCGCGCGAGCATCCCGCACCTGGGCGTCGGTCAGCTCGCGGGTCGCGACGGCCAGGACGCGCAGTCCGTCCGCGGCCATCGCCGCGACGCGCTCGGTGGCGTCGGCGTCGGTCGCGCCGAGCAGCATCTCGGGGGCACCCTTGATCGTCAGCTGGGTGCCGTGGATCGACGCCGAGAACGGACGGCCGGAGCGGAACGGCAGGTGCGCGTCGGCGTCCACGTCGACGCCGTCGACGTCGATACCGGCCTCCGCCACGGCGGCGTCGGTGGCGTGTTCGTGCCCGTCACCGTTGGCCCTGGGCGTCGCCCGGACGGCGGCGCGCAGCACGCCGTCGCGGTCCTCGCCGTTGAGGGCGTCGACGGACGTCACGCGCAACCGGTTCTCACTGAGCGTGCCGGTCTTGTCGAAGCAGACGACGTCGACGCGGCCGAGCGCCTCGACCGAGCGGGGACTGCGCACCAGGGCGCCGAGCCCCGACAGCCGCCGTGCGGACGCCTGCTGGGCGAGGGTGGCCACCAGCGGCAGCCCCTCCGGTACCGCGGCGACGCTGACCGCGACGCCGCTGCTGATTGCCTGGCGCAGGTTGCCGCGGCGCAGCAGGCTCAACGCCGTCACGACGCCGCCGCCTGCCAGGCTCACCGGCCACGCCTTGTTCGTCAGCTCGCTCAGCTGGGCCTGCAGGCCGATCGCGTCGGTCTGCGCACCCGGGGTCAGCTCGGCGCGCCGCGCCTCGGTCTGCCCGCCCACCGCGGTCACGATCGCCACCGCGGTGCCCGCGACGACCGTCGTCGTCGCGTGGATCATGCACGCGCGTTCGGCGACCGCAGCCGCGGGCGTGGCCGCAAGCCGCTTGGGCACCGGCAGCGATTCACCGGTCAGCGACGACTCGTCCACCTCGAGGTCGGTCGCCTCGACGAGCCGGGCGTCGGCGGGCACGACCTCGCCCGGGCGGACCTCGATGACATCACCGGGCCGCAGCGCCGTCGCGTCGGCGGTCGCGTAGTCGTCACCGTCGTCACCCAGCACGAGCCGGGCCGGCGGGTCCTGCACCGCCAGCAGCCGGTGCAGCAGGCGTTCGGCGCGCAGCCGCTGCACGGCCGCGAGCGCGGCGTTGCCGGTGAGGACCGAGCCGACCAGGATCGCGTCGATCGGCGAGCCCAGCACCGCGCTGGCCGCCGAGCCGATCGCCAGCACCGGCGTCAGCGGGTCGGACAGCTCCTCGCGTATGGCCGAGGCGAAGTCGGCCAGGTTGTCGCGCACCGGCGCGACGCCGCGCGCCGCGCGATGCACCCGCGACGGCCGCGGCGCGTCGCGCAACCGGTCCGACGGGTCGCTCGCCGGGAGCAGGTCGCGCACCTGCTCCGCCGACATCGCGTGCCACTCCCGCGTCGGCCGTTCGGCCGGAACCTCGGCCGCGAGCACCGTGCGCGCCATGCGGTAGCCGATCCAGCCACCGGTGCCCGCGCCGACGGTCACCGGCCCGGGACCGCGTCCGCGGACACCCGGAACCATCAGAAGAGCGCCGAGAAGCGAAGCGCCGGTAGCCAATTGGACGCCGCGCTCACTGGCCCGGCGGGCGGCCGGCAGTGCGTGCAGGATCCGCCACACACCGGCCAGGTCGGCGGCGACGAGGTCGGCGTGCCACCAGGCGCCGTCGGCCGTGACGCCGATCGCGACGTCGGCGTCGGCCATCGCCTGCGCGGCGTCCACGGAGACCACGGCGACCGTGCGGCCATCCCGCTGCAGCGCGCGCACGGCGTCGGCCAGGCCGGCGTCGAGGTCGCCGTCGTGGGCGTGCAGGTCGTCGAAGGCGGGCCGCAGATCGTCGAGGCCCGCGACGTCCACCGAGACGACGGCGGCGTCGCTGCGCCGCACCTCGCGCAGCAGCGCCGGGGCGAGCGGATGGTTGGCGTGGCGGATCAGCACCCGACCCTCGGCCCAGGGCACGTCGTGCCAGCCGGCGCCGAGCGCGTCGAGTCGGTCCTGCGCCCATTGCCACGCCTCGGCGCGGCGGTGGTCCGCGACGCCGCGGATGCGGCCGACCCGCAACTCGTCGGTGCACAGCGCCCGGGGGTCGACCAGGACGGCGTCGACGCGGTCCAGCATGCGCAGCGCGTCGGAGTTCAGCGGCAGCACGCCGTGGTGTTCGGCGAGCCCGCGGCCGAGGGTGCCGGCGAAGGCCTCGCGGGAGTTGCGGGCCGCCTTCGGCGCCGCGACGAGCGCGGTGGTGGCGGCACCGTTGATGCCGCCGGTGGCGACGCCGAGGCCGACGGCGCCGACGCCCTGCACGACGCCGCTGCGGTCACCGTGCTTCTCCACCGGGCCGAGCGGCAGCGGGACCGGCCGCTCGCGGGAGCGAACGAGCCCGTCGGCGTCGGCGTGTCCGGCGAGGTCCGGTTCGCGGTCCAGCCAGGCCTGGGCACCGGCACGCGTCTCGCCGAGCCGGACGAGGTGCATGAACAGGTCGACGCCCAACGACGTCGGCTGCTGCCCGAGGGTATAGCCGATGCTGGCCGCCAGGGACAGCGCGGTGTCGGCGGCCGAGTCGCCGAGCCACTCCTCGACCAGGGCCCGCAGGCGCGGCTGGTAGTCGACGAACGCGACGGCCGCGGCCATGCCGGGGGCGAAGCGCGGCCACGCCAGCGCGCGGCCGGCGACGGTGACCGCCAGCCCGACCAGGTTGGCGCCGACGGCCGTCGTGCTGCTCGCGAGGACGATCGGGTCGGCGGGCAGGTCGATGGGCTCGTCGGTTCGTCGGGCACCCAGACGGTCCTCGGCGGCCGCGACGGCTTCGCACAGCTCCTCGAGCACCTCGGTGCCGTCGGTGTGGACGACCGCACGGGACAGCGGGTGGTTGAGGCTCACGGAGTCGACGCCGCGGCAACCCTCGAGTGCCGCGCGCACGGCGCGGGCCAGGTCACCGTCGGGGGCGGCGTCGTCGAGGCCGCGGACCTCGATCCAGCACCGCTCTGCGCCCTGCCAACAGCGGCGGGAGGATTCGCCGCCGAAGAGTTCGGCGACGACGTCGGTGACGGCGTTGACGAGCGACGCGGGCCCGGCGGCCGCGGCGCGGGTGGTGTCGCCGACGAGGTGGACGCCGGCGGTGGCGACGAGCGCGGTGGTGCGGACGCCGGTGTCGAGGACGCGCAGTGGCAGCGATGCGGTGGATCGCACCAGGCCGAAAAGGCCCACTAGGACGTGCCCGGAGATCGTCGTGCCGTGGTCTTGCGCGGCGCGGCCTTGCCTGCGGTCGTGGTGGTGTTCTTGCGCGGCGCGGCCTTGCCTGCGGTCTTGGTGGCCTTGCGGGCCGTCGTGCGTGTCGCCTTCTTCGCCGGCGGCGTTTTGGCGGAGTTCGACGTCGCTGCTGCTGCAGACGTGCCGGTCGCCGTGCTGCGCGGTGGCGCGGTGGTGCCGCCGTCATCGGGCACTGCCGCCAGTCGCGGCGGCTCGGCGACACCGCCGCGCTGGTTGAGTCGGTGCAGGAATAGGGCCGTGCCGCCGACGCCGAGCACCAGCGGCCACTCGATCAGACCGGTGGCGCCGATCGCCGCAATCGTCAGCACCGCGGCCGGGGTGGAGCGGCTCCCGGTGCCCAGGCCGTCCTTGACGCCGGTGACCGTGCCCCGCACACCCCCGGCCACGCCGTTGATGGCGGCGCCGCCGACGGCGCCCGCCGTGGCCAGCGTCGCCTCCGCCGTTCGCACGACCGCACGGGTCGCATTTCGCAGTATGTCCATGACGTCCACCTCGCCTGCCGCTGCGGTTCACCACCTGTTCACCGCCGAGACACCGGAGACTACCCACCGAAGGTGAACTGAACCGGTGAGCGAACTGCTTCGAAAAGCGAAAGGTATTCGCTCGCGCCCGATTTGGCGATCCGTCAGCGAGGCTTCACCGCGGCGTGCAACGCCACGATGCCGCCGGTGAGGTTCCGCCACCGGACGTCGGACCACCCGGCCTGCGAAATGCGTTGCGCGAGTTCGGCTTGCGTGGGCCACGCCCGGATCGACTCGGCAAGGTACTGGTAGGACTCGGGGTCGCTCGACACCACCGCGGCCATTCGCGGCAGGGCCTGCATCAAGTACTCCTTGTAGACCACGGCGAACGGCCGGTTGGTCGGCGTCGAGAATTCGCAGACCACCAGCCGACCGCCGGGCCGCGTCACGCGTGCCATCTCGCGCAGGCCGTCGAGGTGCGGGTTGACGTTGCGCAGGCCGAAGCTGATGGTCACCGCGTCGAAGACGCCGTCGGCGAACGGCAGCCGGGTCGCATCGCCCGCGGTCTTCGGCACGTCGCGTTCGGCGCCGGCCTTCAGCATGCCGACGGAGAAGTCACAGGCGGTGCACCACGCGCCGGACTTCGCGAGTTCGACCGTGGAGACCGCGGTGCCCGCCGCGAGGTCGAGGACGCGATCGCCGGGTCCGATGTTCAGCGCGGCGCGGGTGGCGCGGCGCCAGGAGCGGTCCTGACCGAGCGACAGCACGGTGTTGGTGACGTCGTACCGCTTGGCGACGGCGTCGAACATCGACGCGACCTCGTGCGGGTCCTTCTCCAACGACGCCCGGCTCACCCGGTAAACGCTACCTGTGAATCGTGGGATGACGGGAATGGGTGGTACCCGACCGCGTTGTGCTCCTCGACGACGTTGGAACCGCGAGGAACCTGAACGACACGAGGAGAGACATGGCGGAGAAGGTCTGGTTCATCACCGGCAGTTCGAAGGGCTTCGGCCGGGAGTGGGCGATCGCGGCGCTGGAGCGCGGCGACAAGGTGGCCGCGACCGCGCGTGACGTCTCCGCGCTGGATGACCTGGTGGCCACCTACGGCGACGCGATCCTGCCGCTCGGCCTGAACGTCGACGACCGGGCCGCGGACTTCGCGGCCGTCGCGCAGGCGCACGAACACTTCGGGCGGCTCGACGTCGTGGTGAACAACGCGGGCTACGGCCAGTTTGGCTTCATCGAGGAACTGACCGAGGACGAGGCGCGAGCGCAGATCGAGACCAACGTCTTCGGTGCGCTCTGGGTGACGCAGGCGGCGCTGCCGTTCCTGCGGGCGCAGCGCAGCGGGCACATCATCCAGGTGTCGTCGATCGGCGGCATCACGGCGTTCCAGAACGTCGGGATCTACCACGCGTCGAAGTGGGCGCTCGAGGGCTTCTCGCAGGCGCTGGCGCAGGAGGTCGAGTCGTTCGGCATCCACGTCACGCTGATCGAGCCGGGCGGCTTCTCCACCGACTGGGCCGGCCCGTCGGCGAAGCGCGCGACGCCGTTGCCCGAGTACGCAGAGGTGCACGAGGCCGCCGAGAAGGCCCGTTCGCAGCGGTCGGCGACGCCGGGTGATCCGAAGGCGTCGGCTCGGGCCATCCTCCGCGTCGTCGATGCCGAGCAGCCGCCGCTGCGCGTGTTCTTCGGTGCGTTGCCGCTGTCCCTCGCGAAGGCCGACTACGAGAACCGGCTCGCGACGTGGGAGGAGTGGCAGCCCGTCGCCGAGTTGGCCCAGGGTTAGCCACGTGGCGCGCGGCGACCATCCGCAGCGCACGCCGTTCTACGGCGCGTGCCTGCTGGCAATCGCCTTCCTGTCGTGCTGGTGGGCATCGTCGGTGCAGCAGGTGTGGCTGTCGGTGGTCATCTACGTCGCCGCGGTCGTGCTGGCCCTCGTCGGCTTCGTCATGACGTTCCGCGATTATTCGTGAGCGGCAGCGGCCTCAGCCCGGACGGGAGTGGATCTCGAGTGCCCACCTCTGAGCGACAAGTCGCGACAAGGGGGTGGCCGGGGGTGCTGGTCCGGGCCCGCACGCGGGATGCGGGTCGGGTGCGGCCGAGCCGAGCCGGTCAGGGGTGAATCTCGAATGCCCACCTCTGGACGACAAGTCGCGACAAAGGGGTGGCCGGGGGTGCTGGTCCGGGCCCGCACGCGGGATGCGGGTCGGGTGCGCCGAGCAGGACGACAGTGCATCTCGAATGCCCACCTTTGAGCGACAAGTCGCGACAAAGGGGTGGCCGGGGCCCCTGGGGGATCCCGATCCGGGCCGCCCGCGGGAGTATGGGCCGGGTACGGCCGAGCCGAGCCAAGCCGAGCCGAGCCGAGCCGAGCCGAGCCGAGCCGAGCCGACGACGTTAAATCTCGGTTGCCCACCTTGTAGCGACAAGTAGCGACAACGGGGCGGCCGGCGGATGCGGTGTCGCGAATTGTCGTGCGGAGGCGGGCAACCGCAATCGAGTTCTCGGCGGCCGCCGAGGCGACGCAACGTCGCAGGCACCCCGATTATTGCGAATTGTCGCGCAGAGGCGGGCAACCGCAATCGAGTTCCCGGCGGCCGCCGAGGCGACGCGACGTCGCGCGCACCGCGATTGTCGCGAATTGTCGCGCAGAGGCGGACAACCGCAATCGACGTCCACGCGGCCGCCGAGGCGACGCGACGTCGCGCGCACACCGGTTGTCGCGAATTGTCGCGCGGAGGCGGGCAACCGCAATCGAGTTTCCGCGGCCGCCGAGGCGACGCGACATCGCAGGCACCGCGATTGTCGCGAGTTGTCGCGCAGAGGCGGGCAACCGAGATCGCCGTCCCCGGGCCGCGGCGGCCGCAGGGGCCGACAGGCGTGCCGGGCCGACGGGCGTGCCGGGGCGAGGGGCGTTCCGGGGCGACGGGGCCAGTAGCCGCCGGGCGCCCGGGACCTAGGCGGCCTTGGCGCCGCGGAGGCCGAGAACCGAGTCGTAGTGCTCGACGAGCTGGGCGCAGACTGCGGGCCAGGTACGGCCTAGCACGCTGCGGCGCGCGGCAACCGAGTAGCGCTGCCGCTCGGCGAGCAGGTGCGCCACCGCGCCGGGCAGCTTGGCCTCGAACTCGTCGACCCCGAGCAGCAGCCCGGTGTGCATGGGCGTCACCAGGTCCCGAGGGCCGCCGGCGTTGGGCGCGATGACCGGCAGCCCGGATGCCATCGCCTCCTGCACGGCCTGGCAGAACGTCTCGTGCTCCCCGGGGTGCACGAACACGTCCATGCTGGCGTAGGCAGCAGCCAACTCGGCGCCGTACAGCGCACCGGTGAACACCGCCGACGGCATGAGCGCACGCAGCTTGGCCTGGTCGACGCCGTCGCCGACCACGACCAGCTTCACGTCGCCACGCTTCTCCAGAACGGCGAGCCGTTCGACGTGCTTCTCCGGCGCCAACCGGCCGACGAAGCCGACCACCGGCCTGCCATCGGGCGACCAGCGCGCCCGCAGCGCGTCGTCGCGGGCCGACGGCACGAAGCCGGTGACGTCCACGCCGCGACCCCAGTGGTGCACCCGCGGGATGCGGTGCGCGACGAGGTCCTCCATCGCCGCGGTCGACGGCGCGAGCGTGCGGTCGGCCTTGCCGTGCAGCCGCCGGGTCCACGCCCACGACGCGCGCGACAGGACGCCGATGCCGTAGCTCTCGGCGAAGCCGGCGACGTCGGTCTGGAACACGGCCACGGTGGGGATGTCGAGATAACGAGCGGCGTGGACGCCGCCCCAGCCGAGCAGCGCGGGCGATGCGAGATGCACGATGTCGGGGTCGAAGTCGCGGAGTACGCCGACCATCCGCGGTCCCGGCAGCCCGAGCGGCAGCGACGTCACGCCGGGGAACATCCGCGACGGTACGCGGTGTACGCGGACACCGTCGTGCACGCGGTCGGCGGGCTCCTGCCCGCGCGGGGTGTCCGGGGCGATGACCATGACCTCGTGACCCGTGCGGCGGAGGTGTTCGATCACCCGGAGCACCGAGTTGGTCACGCCGTTGACGTTGGGCAGGAAGCTCTCGGCGACGATGGCAACGCGCACGCCGAGAAGAGTCTCAGCCGAGCCTGTCCGGCAGGTTGCGCCGAGGGATACGCGACGCGAAGTCTGCATGCGCTCGCCATACTGGGCATTGACCGAAGGAGGACTCGATGCGCCGGATCGGTCCGCTGCTCGCCATCGCGACCCTCCTCCTCGCGCTGACCGGCTGCAGCCGCGCCGTCGAGGGCCTCGCCCGACCGGACCCGCTCCGGGCGCCGGTCGCATTCACCGACGACGGCTACGGCATCCGCGCCGGCTTCGACGACGCGCCGGTCGAGGTCGAGATCTACACCGAGCCGCAGTGCCGCCACTGCGCCGACCTGCAGGCCGACTTCGGCGACCAGCTCGCGCACTACATCGCGACCGGCCAGTTGGCCGTCACCTACCGCCCGCTGACGTTCCTCGACACCCCGCCCGCCACGTACTCCGCCGCCGTGGTCAACGCGATGGTCGAGGCGGCGAGCCCCGGGGACGGCGACGCGCCCGCGACCGCCGGTCCGCAGTTCCAGCGGTTCGTCACCGCGCTGTGGACTCACCGGGGCGCCGCGGCGACGCCCACCGAGATGGCGGACCTGGCTCGCGCCGCGGGCATTCCCGTGCCGCAGGTTCGGCGGATCGCCGAGGGCGCGATGGCGTTCGACGCCGCCGGCGCCTCGGATGCGAACTTCGGCTTCCTCTACGACATCGACCCGGTCGAGCCCGGTACGCCCACGGTGTACGACCTGACCCACGACGAGAAGCTCGACGTCTACGACGACGCCTGGCTGACCTCGCTGATGTCCTCCTGAGCGTCGATCCGGCGCTGCAGCAGCGCCAGTCCGGCCAGCAGTGCGCCGGCGACCAGCCAGCCGAGCACCGCGATCGAGCCGGCCGGGATCACCGCCAGCAGCGCGTTGCGGTCCTGGACGCGGACGACGTCGGGATCGTTGCGGTCGTACTCGACGTAGATCCGCATCCCGGTGTCCAGCTCCGACGGGTACAGCACGCCGAGTTCCGGGCGGTAGGTGATCCGGTCGGGGGTGACGAACTCGATGGTCGACCGGCGCGGACCGGCGTCGAGCACTTCGGCTTCGGCCACGCCCATGTGGCGCTCGATCTGCCGGTCGTTGCGCCACGCCCCGGCGACGAGCAGCACCGACTGCAACGTCACCAGCGCGGCGAAGATCACCACCGCGACGCGCGCGTAGCGGATCGCCCGCTGCCGCCGCGTCTCCCCCGGTTCGCCGGTGAGGTGCGGGATGAGCGCGCGCCGCACCCGCAGAACCGCCTGTGTGACCGTCTGGATCACGGGGCCTCGCGCAGCGCGGCGCGGATCGCCGCGTGCAGCCCGCGCAGCGACGACCGGTCGGCCTTCACCTCCAGCACGCGCATCCCGTCGAACGGCTCGGCGAGCACGTCGGCCAGCTGATCGGCCTCCACCGCGCGAGCCTCGACGTGATAGGCGCGGCACAGCGCGGCGACGTCGACGTCGTGCGGGGTGCCGAAGATCCGGGCCGAGACGTCGGAGAACCGCGGGTCGCCCTGCTCGAGCAGTTCGAAGATGCCGCCGCCGTTGTCGTTCGATACCACGATGGTCAGGCTCGCCGGGCGGGGTTCGGTGGGTCCGATCAGCAGACCCGAGCTGTCGTGCAGGAACGTCAGGTCGCCGATCAGCGCGACGGTGCGGCCCCCGGTGCGATCGTGGGCGAGCGCGGCACCGATGGCGGTCGACACGGTGCCGTCGATGCCGGCGACGCCGCGGTTGGAGCGGACGGTGACGCCGCGGCCGTCGAACCCGACGAGCGACGCGTCGCGCACCGGGTTGGATGCGCCGAGCACCAACTGGTCGCCGTCGCGCAGCCCGTCGACGACGGCCGCCGCGACGTGCAGTCCCGTGGTGAGCGGGTGGGTGGCGAGCTGCTCGCGGACCGTGGCGACGGCGGCGGCGTTGGCCTCGGCGCAGCGACGCAACCACGCCGGGTCGGGGGTGCCGTGCGTGACCGCACGGGTGCCGGTGGCCTGCGAATTGCCCGAGACGTCGGGCCAGCGCGGGCCCGTGGTGAGCGCGAACACCGGCACGCTCGGGTCGGCCAGCAGCGCGGACACCGGGCGGTGCAGCGTCGGCCGGCCCAGCATGATGACCTGCCGCGGCGCGAGCAGCGGCAGCGCCAGCGGGTGCAGCGGCGTGGCCGCCGGCGGGGCGGTCGGCTCGGCGACGGTCGGCAGCCCCGCGAGGTTGGGGTGCACGCCGGCGCCGTGGCCGGCGATGACCACGGTGTCCGGGGTGAGGTCGATGTCGAGCGGCTGGTCGAACGTGACGGGTGGGGTTTGGGTCCAGGGGTGACCGTCGGGGCGGCCCGCCGGGATCGCCGCGTCGCCGGACTCGGCGTCGGGCACCAGCGGTTCGCGCAGCGGGATGTCGAATTGCACGGGGCCGGCGTTGGCGGTGCGCGCCCCGGTGGCGGCGACCAGGACGCGGCAGGTCGCCGAGCGCCACGTCGCGTTCAGCCCGTCGAGGTCGGCACTGTCGAGATCGGGCGCCAGGCCCAGGTTGATCATGGCGCGGACCTGTGAGCCGAAGTAGCCGAGTTGCTCCATCGTCTGATTGGCGCCGGTGCCGAGCATCTCGTAGGGCCGGTTGGCGCTCAGCACGATGAGCGGCACCCGGGCGTAGTTGGCCTCGACGACGGCCGGACCCAGGTTGGCCACCGCGGTGCCCGACGTCATCGCCACGCACACCGGGGCGCCGGCGGACGCGGCGAGTCCGACGGCGAGGAAGCCGGCGGTGCGTTCGTCGATGCGGACGTGCAGGCGCAGCCGACCCTGCCGGTCGGCAGCCTCGAGCGCGAAGGCCAGCGGTGCGTTGCGCGAGCCGGGGCACAGCACGACGTCGCGGACGCCGCCGCGGATGAGTTCGTCGACGACGACGCGCGCCTGCACCGTCGACGGGTTCATCGCGTCACCATCTCTCCAGGGTGTCACGAGTGACGGTCAGACTCCCGAGCCGAAGAACTCCAGGATGGCGGCGTTCACCGCTTCGGGACGCTCGATGAAGCCCAGATGACCGGTGTCGGGGATCTGCAGGAAGCGGCCGTTGGGCAGCGCCTGGGCGACCTCGCGGCCGAGATGCGGCGGCAGCATGATGTCGTCAGCGAAGCCGATCACCAGCACCGGCGCCGCGATGCTGCGGTATGCGGAGAGCCGGTTGCCGTCCGGGGCGACGTCGATCTGCGCCTTGAGGCCCGGGGTCAGCTTGGTGGGCCACATGGTGAACATGTCGATCCAGTCGCGCACCTTGGCGTCGTCGTTGAGCGTCTTGGGCGAAAAGCTCTCCAGCAGACGCAGTTTCGCGTCGTAGGACGGCGGCAGTTCGACGCCGGCGGCGTGCAGGTCGCGCTCGGCGGCACGGCTGAACTCGCGGGTGCGGTCCTCGCGGCCGCGGGTGGCCATCAGCACGGCCGAGGACACCAGCTCGGGGCGGGCCAGCATGAGTTCCTGGGCGATGTAGGAGCCCATCGAGACGCTGACGATGCGCACGGGTGCGAGGTCGAGCTTCTCGATGAGCGCCGCCGTGTCGGCGACCATGGTGGCGGTGGTGAATCCCTCGGCGGTCTCGGTGGCGCCGATGCCGCGGTTGTCGAACGTCACGACGCGGTAGCCGGCCCGCTGGAAGGCCGGAACTTGATGCAGGTGCCAGGTGCGGCCCGCTCCCCCGCGACCCGCGATGAACAGGACGGGGTCGCCGGAGCCGCGATCGTCGTAGGCCAGATTCACCCGGCCGACCCTACCGGCCCCTTCCTCTTGCCCCGGGTGCGGGCGACGTCGACGGCACGGTCCCACAGCAGCCGCAGCGGGGCGCTGAGCTGGCCGGTCTTGGCCATGTCGGTCGACAGCAGCGCGGCCGCGCCGGCCTTCGTGGCGGCCGACGCCTTGGACGTGTGGCCGGAGTCGAACGGCGGCTGCGGGTCGTACTCGATGACGAGCTGGGCGACCTTGGCCCGCGCCTCCCCGCCGATCTCGCCGGCCAGCCACAGCGCCATGTCGAGCCCCGCGGACACCCCGGCCGCGGTGACGATCTTGCCCTCGCGCACGATCCGCTCGTCGCCGACGGGGGTGACGCCGAACGTCCGGAGGATCGGCAGGCTCGACCAGTGCGTCGTCGCGCGCCGGCCCTCGAGCAGACCGGCGGCAGCCAACAGCACCGAGCCCGTGCACACCGACGTCGTCCAGGTCGACGTCTGGTGCGCCCGGCGCAGCCATTCGAGGACCCGCTCGTCGCGGGCGTGCTCCATGGAGCCGGGGCCGCCGGGCACCAGGATGACGTCCGGGGTGGGCGTCTCGGCGAAGGTGTGCGTCGCCCCGACCAGGAGCACGCCCGAGTCGGCGGTCACCGGGCCGGTCTCGTGCCACACGAAGCGCAGTCGAACGTCGGGCAGCATGCGCAGCACCTCGTAGGGGCCGATGAAGTCCAGCGCGGTGAAGTGGGGGTACAGCACGACGGCGATCTGCACGGGGCGCTCCTCGGAATGGTGGTGACTCAGACGCGTGACGGGGACGTGAGTGGGAGGCAGGCGGCGATGCGGTCGATCCACCACCGGCGTCGGTCCGGGGGCGCGGCGAGCGCGGCGAGCCGAGCCGGCTCGGGCGCCACCGCGGCCACGGGAAGCGTGCCGTCGACGGCGGGAGCCTGCTCGGCGACGTCGTCGACGAACAGGCTGCCCGTGCCGAGGCCGCAGGCGAACGGCAGCTCCGGCAGACAGGCGGCGGCGAGCAGGCCGCGCGACATGCCGACCGCGGTGTCCAACGCGCTCGACACCACGACGGGCACGTCGATCTGGGCGGCGACGTCGAGCAGGCGGCCCACCCCGCCCAGCGGCGCCACCTTCACCACCGCGACGTCCGCAGCACGCTCGCGGACGACGCGCAGCGGATCGGTGGCCTTGCGGATGCTCTCGTCCGCGGCGACGGGAACGCTCACCCGGCGCCGCACCTCGGCCAGTTCGGGCACCGTCGCGCACGGCTGCTCGAGGTACTCCAGCGGGCCGCCCGCGGTGAGCGCCGTCGCCGCGGCGACGGCCTGCTCGACGGTCCAGCCGCCGTTGGCGTCGACGCGCACCGCGGGGACCAGCGCCCGCACGGCCTCGACGCGGGCGACGTCGTCGCCGAGCGTCTGGCCGGCCTCGGCGACCTTGACCTTGGCGGTGCGGGCGCCGGGGAAGCGGGCGAGCACCTCGGGGACGCGGTCGGCGTCCACCGCGGGCACGGTGGCGTTGATGGGGATCCGGTCGCGGCGCGGGGTGGGCGGCGCACCGTAGGCGGCCTCGATTCCGGCGGCCAGCCAGTGCGCGGCCTCCGGCGGCGCGTACTCGACGAACGCGCCGAACTCGCCCCAGCCGGACGGCCCGTCGATCAGTGCCACCTCGCGAACCTCGATGTCGCGGAACCGAACTCGCATCGGCAGCGCGACGACGTGCAGCCGGTCGAGCAGATCGTCGAGCGTCGGCGGCATCCTTCGACGGTAGCCCTAGACGGTCGCCCGGTCCCGGCCTTCCCAGTGCGGCTTGCGGAGGTCCTTCTTGAGGATCTTGCCGGTGGGGTTGCGGGGCAGCTCGTCGACGATGTCGACGGTCTTCGGGCACTTGTAGCCGGCGAGACGCTCACGGGCGAACGAGATGAGGTCGGACTCGCTGGCTTCGCCCTCGAGTGACACGACGGCCTTGACCGCCTCGCCCCACTTCTCGTCGGGCACGCCGATCACCGCGACCTCGGCCACGGCCGGGTGCTCGGCGAGCACGCGCTCCACCTCGATCGAGTACACGTTCTCACCGCCGGTGATGATCATGTCCTTGAGCCGGTCCTCGACGAAGATGAAGCCGTCCGCGTCGATCCGGCCGATGTCGCCGGTGCGGAACCAGCCGTCGGAGGTGATCGCCTCGGCCGTCGCGTCGGGCTTGTTGTGGTAGCCCTTCATCAGCTGCTTGGTGCGGAACCACAGCTCGCCCTGCTCGCCGGTCGGCACGTCCTCTCCGGTGTCGGGGTCCACCACGCGCAGCTCGGCGCCGGGCACCAGCGTCCCGGCGCTGACCATGCGCTCCTCGTTGCCGCTGCGGTGGTCCTCGGGCATCAGTCGGCTGATGACGCCGCCGACCTCGGTGAGCCCGTAGGCCTGGATGAAGTCGGTGTCGGGCCACGCCTCGAGCGCCTGCCGCAGCAGGGGCAGCGGCATGGGCGAGGCGCCGTAGCCGTAGGTCTTGAGCGCGCTGAACAACTTCACCGCGTCCGGGCCGGACTCGAGCACCTTGGCCAGCACGGCCGGGACCAGGAACGTCCGGTTCGCGCCGGCCAGGATGCCGCCGGCGAGCTGGGCGCCGTCGACGTCGCGGGTCATGTAGCTGGCGATCCCGGTGTGCAGACCCAGTTGCATGTAGGAGCTGCCGCCGACGTGGAACAGCGGCATGGACACCAGGCTCTTGTCGTCCGGGTCGAGTTCCCACCCCTGGAACGCGTTGACGGTGTGCTCGATGAGATTGGCCTGGGTCAGCGCGACGCCCTTGGGACGGCCCGTGGTGCCCGAGGAGTACATGATGATTGCGACGTCCTCGGGGTCGACGTCGGCCGAGCGGCCGACCGGTTCCGCGGCGGCGAGCATGGCCTCGTACTCGTCGGGGTCGCCGTCCTCGGTGGTCCCGTCCGGGGTGACCTCGATGACGTGCTCGACGTGGGTCAGCTTCTCGCGGATCTTCTCGATCCCACCCTTGAGTTCCGAGCCGACGATCAGCAGCGTGGCGCCGCAGTCGTTGAGCACGTAGTCCATCTCGTCGCCGGCGAGCCGGAAGTTGATGATCGCGGTCGCGGCGCCCAGAGATGCTGCGGCAAGGGTGGTTTCGACGCAGGCGGGATGGTTCTTGTCCAGGAACGCGACGACGTCGCCGCGGCCGATCCCGCGCTCGGCGAGCGCGCCGGCGAGGCGTTGGATGCGGTCGTACCACTGCGCCCACGTCCACGTGCGGTCGCGATAGGTGATGGCCTCGGCGTCGGGAGTGGTCGCGGCCCAGTGGGCGGTGCGCTCGTCGAGGAAGCGGGGGGTCTCCGCGGGGGCGGACGGCTGGTCGGACATGACTCCGAAGCGTGCCATGACAACGCCAGTTGTCAACCCGCTTTGGCGTAAACCCGCCGACCCGCCAGATAGGTCGCCCGGACCTCGAGGTCGGCGACGTCCTCGGGCGCCACCGCGCGGGGGTCGGCCGACAGGACGACCAGGTCGGCGTACTTGCCGACCTCCAGCGAGCCGATCACGTCGTCGGCGAACAACTGCCACGCCGCGTCGAGGGTCTGCGCGCGGATCGCCTGCTCGACGGTGAGCCGTTCCTCCGGGGCGAGCACCCGGCCGCTGGGTGCCGTGCGGGTGCTCGCGACGGCGATGTTGCGCAGCGGTTCCTCCGGCGTGACGGGCGGATCGTTGTGCAGCGAGATGCGCATGCCGGTCGCGACGGCCGACCCGGCGGGCATCCACCGCGAGCCGCGCTCCGGCCCGAACAGACCGTCGACCAGCACGTCGCCCCAGTAGTGGATCTGGTCGACGAAGATGCTGCACGTCACGCCGAGGTCGTGGGCGCGGCGCAGCTGCGCGTCGGTGATGGCCCCGACGTGCTCCAGCCGCAGCCGGTGATCGGCGCGCGGCCAGCGCTCCAGCGCGTCGGCGTACACGTCGAGGATGGTGTCGACGCCACGATCACCCTGCACGTGGCAGGCCATCTGCCAGCCGAGCGGGTAGTAGGCGTGCACGATCTCGGTCAACTGCTCACGGGTGTAGTTGGCGTGTCCGCACGACCCTGGCGTCACGCCGATCGCCCGCACGGCGTCGGTGTCCAGGTAGGGAAACGTGAGGTCGACGTTGCCGATCCACGGCGACCCGTCGACCCAGATCTTGATGCCGACCTGCTTGACCACGTCGTCGCCGTTGGCGAGCGTCGCCCGGGTCGCCATGGCCGGCGTCGACATCTCGTAGGTGCGCAACCGCACCGTCAGACGGTCGCGCAGCGCGTCGAGGGCCGGCTGGAACATCGGGTCGAAGGCCATCTCCGAGCACGTCGTCAGCCCGGCACGATTCAGCCGGGCGCACTCGGCCAGCAGCATCCCCGGATAGCCGGCCGTGTCGATCGCTCCGCCGAGCAGGGCGAACACCGCGCTGGACTCCTCGGCCGTGCCGTCCAGGTCCCCGGCGGCGTCGCGACCGAAGCGCGCCCCCTTCGGATCGGGGGTGTCGCGCGTCAGCCCCCGGGCACGCGCGGCAGCGGAGTTGAAGAACGCCTTGTGTCCGGAGTTGTGGACGATCACCAGCGGGGTGTCGGGCGCCTGGGCGTCGAGCCACGCCAGTGTCGGCGTCGGCAGGCCCTCCTGCAGCAGCGGATCCCAGCCGTTGAGGTAGGCGCCGTCACCACCGCGCGCGGCCACCTCGCTGCCGATCGCCCGCAGCACGTCCGTGGCGGCGCGCATCGTGACGGGGCGGATGTCGACGATCCGGTCGGACAGCACCATCGCCTCCATGAGCGGATGGCCGTGCGCCTCGACGAAGCCGGGCAGCACGCACCCGTCGGCGACGTCGAGGACCTCCGTGTCCGGCCCGACGTGGCCGGCGACCTCGGAGCGCGACCCCACCGCGACGATGCGCCCGTCGACCGCGGCGAGCGCCTCGGCCGTCGGCCTGGCGTCGTCGACGGTCAGGATGGTTCCGTAGACGACCAGGTCAGCGGGCACGTCGGGAATTCTGCTACGAATCTCGCGTCCCGTGTCGAAATCCGGGGTGCGCCGTTCGACGTCATCACGAGGGCCGCCGAACGACAATGGTGCGGCCCACGGAGGAAGGGACATCACGATGGCGCGGTACATGCTGATCATGCGGGTCGACCCCAGGGCCGAGGCGCTGATGGCCGAGATGGAGATCGACTTCGACCAGGTGATCGAGTCGATGGGCCGGTTCAACGAGGAGCTGATCAAGGCCGGCGTGCTGCTGGCCGGCGAAGGCCTGACCGGACCGGAGGAGGGCTTCGTCGTCGACTTCGACGCCGACCCGCCGGTGGTGACCGACGGGCCCTACACCGAGGCCAAGGAACTGTTCAACGGCTTCTGGATCCTCGAGGTGTCCTCGAAGGAGGAGGCCAAGCAGTGGGCGCGCAAGGTGCCGCTCGGGCCCGGCGTGAAGCTCGAGGTGCGGCGGGTGTCGGAAACCGACGAGTTCCCGCTCGACAACCCGTGGATCCGCAAGGAGATCGCGTGGAAGGCGGACCTCGCCGAGAAGCTCGCCGCCAAGGCGCGGGCCGACGCGGACCGACTGGCGCGGTAGGCCGTCGCCGAAATGACATTCCCCGTGCCCAGAGCAGCGCCTTGAGCGCAGGGAATGTCATTTCGGCGCAACTGGGGGCTAGTCGCCGGGATCGGCGCGGGCGATCCGGATCCGGATGGGGCCGCGCCAGGGGGCGTCGGGGTCGAGGACGTCGCCGCGCTGGGTGATCTCGACCTCGCCGAGGCGGGCGAGGTCGCGGGCGGTCTCGCGGGCGTCGTCCATCAGGTCGCGCCAGCCGTCGCCGCCGATGGCGCGGGCGGCGTCGGACGGGCAGATCGTCTTGGCCGGGCCGCGGGCGCGGGCCAGCTCGAGGATCGTCGTCCGCAGGTCGCTCACCCCGTCCATCCAACCACCGGCGGCGACGCGGCCACCCTTGAAAGCAAACTGAAACACGTTCTAATCTGATGCCATGAGCGACTCCCTGCTGAGGCACCCCATCCACTCCGGTCACCTCACGGTCGGCGCGCTGAAGCGGAACCGGGACAAGCCGGTGCTCTTCCTCGGCGACACCACGCTCACCGGCGGGCAGCTCGCGGAACGCATCAGCCAGTACATTCAGGCGTTCGAGGCGGTCGGCGCGGGCACCGGCGCGGCGGTCGGCCTGCTGTCGCTCAACCGGCCCGAGGTGCTGATGATCATCGGCGCCGGGCAGACCCAGGGGTACCGCCGCACGGCACTACACCCTCTCGGCTCGCTGGACGATCACGCCTACGTGCTGTCCGACGCCGGCGTCTCGTCGTTGATCATCGACCCGAACCCGATGTTCACCGAGCGGGCGCTGGGCCTGCTGGAGAAGGTGCCGTCGCTGACGCAGATCCTGACGATCGGTCCGGTGCCGGAGGCGCTGGCCGGGGTGGCGGTGGACCTCGCCGCCGAGGCGGCGAAGTACGAGCCGCAGCCGTTGGTGGCGGCCGACCTGCCGCCGGATCACATCGGCGGGCTGACCTACACCGGCGGCACCACGGGCAAGCCCAAGGGCGTCATGGGCACGGTGCAGTCGATCACGACGATGACGACGATCCAGCTCGCCGAGTGGGAGTGGCCGGAGAACCCGCGCTTCCTCATGTGCACGCCGCTCTCGCACGCCGGCGCGGCATTCTTCGTGCCGACGATCATCAAGGGCGGCGAGCTGATCGTGCTCACCAAGTTCGATCCCGCCGAGGTGCTGCGGGTGATCGAGGAGCAGAAGATCACCGCGACGATGCTGGTGCCGTCGATGATCTACGCGCTCATGGATCACCCGGACAGCCACACCCGCGACCTGTCGTCGCTGGAGACCGTGTACTACGGCGCCTCGGCGATGAATCCGGTCCGGCTGGCCGAGGCGATCCGCCGGTTCGGCCCGATCTTCGCGCAGTACTACGGCCAGTCCGAGGCGCCGATGGTGATCACCTACCTGGCGAAGAAGGACCACGACGAGAAGCGGCTGACGTCGTGCGGCAAGCCGACGCTGTTCGCCCGCACGGCGCTGCTCGACGAGGACGGCAAGCGGGTGCCCCAGGGCGAGGTCGGCGAGATCTGCGTGTCCGGTCCGCTGGTGTCCGGTGGCTACTGGCAGCTTCCCGAGCCCACCGCCGAGACGTTCCGCGACGGCTGGATGCACACCGGCGACCTGGCCCGGGAGGACTCCGACGGCTTCTGGTACATCGTCGACCGCACCAAGGACATGATCGTCACCGGCGGGTTCAACGTCTTCCCGCGCGAGGTCGAGGACGTCGTCGCCGAGCATCCCGCGATCGCACAGGTGTGCGTCATCGGCACCCCGGACGAGAAGTGGGGCGAGGCCGTCACCGCCGTCGTCGTGCTGCGCCCCGACGCCCCGACCGACGACGACGCGGTGGCGCGGATGACCGCCGAGATCCAGGCGTCGGTGAAGGAGCGCAAGGGTTCGGTGCAGTCGCCCAAGCAGGTGGTCGTGGTGGACTCCGTCCCCGTCACCGCATTGGGCAAGCCGGACAAGAAAGCGGTCCGCGCGCAGTTCTGGGCGGGCGCCGAGCGGCGCGTCGGCTAGGCGCGAGCTTCGGGCAGCCCGGCGAGGATCCGGTCGATCAGCTCGCCGGCGGTCCGGGCGGCGCGGTCGACGTCCCCGGCGGCGATGTGGTCGAACAACACCCCGTGGTCGACGATCTCGACCGGCTGCTCGTGGGTGGTGGCGACGCTCGCGGTGATGGCCTCCATCAACCCGCGGTAGAGCTCGGCGAGCATCGGGTTGTGGGCGCTACGCACGACCGCCAGGTGGAACTCGGCGTCGGCGCGCGCGAAGGCGTCGGTGTCACCGGACGCCAGACACGCGTCGCGGCGCCCGAGCAGCGCCCGGAGTTCGTCGACGTCGGCCGGCGTGCGGTGCGCCGCCGCGAGACGCGCGCCTTCGACCTCCAGCCCACGACGCACCTGGAGCACGTCGCGCAGCTCGGCGCCGCACAGCCGGCGCAACGCCCCGGACACCTCGCTGGTGGCCCGCACGTAGGTGCCGTCACCCTGGCGTACCTCGAGGATGCCCGCGTGCGCCAGCGCCCGGACGGCCTCGCGCACGGTGTTGCGGCCGACGCCGAGCGTCTCGACGAGGACGGTCTCGTTGGGGATGCGTCCGCCGATCGGCCACTCGCCCGCGGTGATCGCGGCGCGGAGCTGGTCGATGACCTGATCGACGAGGCCCGTGCGGCGCGCAGTGCTCAACGGCACAGGGACATCCTTTCAACCAATCATGGGATCTATGAGACCCTAGCAAGGTGACGACGACCCCGCATGCCGACACGACGCCGCTCGACGAACCCCACCGGATGCCGGTGGTGGCGGGCGGGGCCCTGCTCGCGGTGGCCGTCGTCCTCACCGCGGTCAACCTGCGGCCCGCGGTCACCAGCGTCGCGCCGGTTCTCGGTGACATGCGCGCCGACCTCGCGACGTCGGCCACCTGGGCGGGCCTGCTCACCACGCTGCCCGCGCTGTGCTTCGCCGCCGCGGGGTTGACGGCGCCGTGGCTGGCGCAGCGCATCGGGCTCGGCCGCACCATCTCCGCGGCCATGGTCGCCCTCGCCGTCGGGCTGGGCCTGCGCGTCACCGGCGGCCCGTCGCTGCTGATCGGCGCGACCCTGATCGCCTGCGCGGGCATCGCCCTGGTCAACGTACTCATCCCGGTCGTCATCAAGGGCTCGTTCCCGGCCCGCGTCGGACTGATGACGGGCATCTACACCGCCGCACTGCAGGGCGGCGGCGCGCTGGGATCGGCCGTCACGCCGGGCCTCGAGGAGCCGCTCGGTGGCTGGCGCGCCGCGCTCGCCGCGTGGGCCGTCGTCGCCATCCTCGCGCTGGCCGTCTGGCTGCCCGCGTCCCGGCGGCACCGCAGCGCGTGGGCCGCGCACACCCGCCCGTCCGGCGCCCGCCGCTCGCTGCTGCGCAGCCCGCTCGCCTGGACCGTGACGCTGTTCTTCGGCACGCAGGCGTTCATGGCCTACATCGTCATGGGCTGGCTGCCACAGGTGTTCATCGACCACGGCGTCGAGAAGCTGCACGCCGGCATCCTCGTCGGGCTGGCGTCGCTGGTCGGCGTGCCGGTGTCGCTCGTCATCTCGCCGCTGGCCGCCCGCAGCGCGCACCAGACGTGGTGGATCGTCGGGCTCGGCGCCACCGGCCTGATCGGCGCCGTGGGCCTGATGCTCGCGCCCGCCGCGCAGCCCGTGCTGTGGAGCATCCTGATCGGCGTCGGCATGAGCGCGTTCTCGATGGCGCTCGCCGTGATCGCGCTGCGCGCCCGCAACGCCGACGACACCGCGCAGCTCTCCGGCATGGCGCAGGGTCTCGGCTACCTCATCGCGGGCACCGGCCCGTTCCTGTTCGGCCTGCTGCACGACGTCTCGCACGGGTGGACGGTGCCGTGGGTGATGTTCCTGGCGGTCTACGCCGTGCAGATCGCCGCCGGTGCGCTCGCCGGACGCGCCCGCTACGTGTAGGCACGGCGCGGCAGAATGGTCGGGTGTCGACCGCCGCGGGGATCCATCGGACGGTGGACGCGGTGTGGCGCATGGAGGCCGCCCGGATCGTCGCGACGCTCACCCGCCTCGTCGGTGACGTCGGGCTCGCCGAGGACCTCGCCGCCGACGCCCTACTCGACGCACTCGAACAGTGGCCCTCGACGGGCGTGCCGCGCAACGCCGGCGCGTGGCTGACCACCGTCGCCAAGCGCAAGGCGATCGACCACTGGCGCCGCGCCGAACGCCTCGACGCCAAGTACGCCGCCCTGGCCCACGAGCTGGAGACCTCGCACGTCGACGCGTGGGATCCCGACCGCATCGACGACGACGTGCTGCGGCTGATCTTCACCGCGGCGCATCCCGTGCTGAGCCGGGAGAACCAGATCGCACTGACGCTGCGCGTCGTCGGCGGGCTCACCACCGAGGAGATCGCCTCGGCGTTCCTGGTGCCGAAGGCGACCGTGGCACAACGCATCGTGCGGGCCAAGAAGGCACTCGGCGACGCCCGCGTGCCGTTCGAGGTACCCGGGCCCGAGGAGTACCCGTCGCGCCTCGCCGCCGTGCTGGCGGTCGTCTACCTGATCTACAACGAAGGCTATTCCGCGTCCTCGGGCCAGCGGTGGATCCGGGACGAACTGTGCACCGAGGCACTGCGGCTGGGCCGCGCGCTCGCGGCGCTGCTCCCCGAGCAGGCCGAGGTGCACGGCCTGGTGGCGCTGATGGAGTTCCAGTCATCGCGGTTCGCAGCGCGCGCCCGGGCCGACGGCACGCCGATCCTGCTGGAGGACCAGGACCGTTCGGCGTGGGACCGCGCGCAGATCGGCCGCGGCGTCGCGTCGCTGCGACGAGCCTCGGACGTGTTGGCGCGCAACGGGTCCGGCTGGGGTCCGTACGGCCTGCAGGCTGCGCTCGCCGAATGCCACGCCGTCGCGCCCACGGCCGCCGACACCGACTGGGTGCGCATCGTGACGCTGTACGACGCGTTGCTGCGCATTGCGCCGTCCCCGGTGGTCGAACTCAACCGGGCGGTCGCCGTCGCCATGCGCTCGGGACCGGAGGCGGGCCTCGCGCTGCTCGACCGGATCGACGGGCTCGACGGCTCGTACCTGCTGCCCAGCGTGCGCGGTGAGCTGCTGGCACGCGCGGGACGCCACCGCGACGCGGCGACGGAGTTCGACGCCGCGGCCGCGCTGGCCGCCAACGATGCGGAGCGCAAGACACTGCAGGACAAGGCGGTACGGGCGCGGTCGCAGACCCTGCCCACGACGGAGAGGATGCCATGACGACCACCCGCGCGGTGCTGTTCGACTTCTCGGGAACGCTGTTCCGGCTCGAGGAGGACGACAGCTGGTTCACCGGCATCACCGTCGATGAGCAGGAGATCGACGGGCACGTGCAGGCCGAACTGATGCGCCGGCTCACCGCCCCCACCGGGCGTTCGGTGGAGATGAACGACGAGCAGTACCGCAACTGGGTGAACCGCGACCTGGAACCGCACCTGCACCGCGAGGCCTACCTGCACGTCCTGCGGTCCTCCGGAATCGCGGACGACCACGCGCGCTCGCTGTACACCCGGCTCGTCGACCCGGCGAGCTGGACGCCCTACCCCGACACCGCCCAGGTGTTGACGTCGTTGCGGCACAGTGGCATTCGCGTGGCAGTGGTGTCGAACATCGCGTTCGACCTCCGGCCCGCGTTCCGCGATCTCGGCGTCGCCGAGTGCGTGACGGAGTTCGTGCTGAGCTTCGAGGTGGGCGCGGTCAAGCCGACGCCGGAGATCTTCACCATCGCCCTGGACCGGCTCGGCGTCGACGCGTCCGAGACGCTGATGGTCGGCGACAGCGAGGAGGCCGACGGCGGCGCCGAGGCCGTGGGTTGCCGCTTCGCCCTTGTCGATCCGCTGCCCACCGACCGCCGTCCCGACGGCCTGATCCGCGCCCTGGCCGCGGCCGGCGTCGAGATCTAGGCTGGCGACGTGGCCGAACCGACGCCGCCGTGGTGGCTCAAACCGATGAACAAGCTGATGATGGCCGTCATGAAGACCGGCCTGATGAAGGACGGGCCGGTGGTGCTCACCGTGCCGGGGCGCACGTCGGGCAAGCCGCGGTCGACGCCGATCACGCCCATGACGGTCGACGGCCGGCGCTACGTCGTCTCCGGCTTCCCCGGAGCCGACTGGGAGCGCAACGCCCGCGCCGCGGAGACCGCGACGCTCACCCAGGGCAGGCGCTCGGAAACCGTCCGGATGGTCGAACTGTCCGCCGACGAGGCACGTCCGCTGCTGCGTGAGTTCCCGACGCTGGTCCCCACCGGGGTGAGTTTCATGCAGCGGTCGGGGCTGGTGACAGACGGAACGCCCGACGAGTTCGAGGCACTCGCCGGGCGTTGCGCGGTGTTCCGGTTCGACCCCGTTACAGGTGCGGGGCGTTCTTGATCGGGGTGTCCTGCGTGCCCGCGGTCTGGCAGTAGGTCTGCACCGCGAGGCGGGTGCCCGAGACCTCGAGCGACGACGGATCGGCGCCCTTCTCGTCCTTGAGCATCTTGTTGACCGCTTCGTTCTGCGTCTTCTCGTCGGCCCCGACGAAGTCCTTGCACGGGGTGTCGCCGCCCTGGACGGACGGGGAGCATCCGACCAGCATCAGTCCGGCGATGACGCCCGAGACCAACACTCCTGCTGACCGCTTCATCGTGGTCCTCTCGTCCGGGGTGCTCGGATCGCACCACCTGCGGGTCGATTGGTACCCCTGGGCAGCGCCTGTGAAACCCGAGCGCACCCGCTCTAAGGTCGTTCCCGTGAGCGATTTCTCGGGTAATCCGTTCGATCCGACCGTGTGGGAGCCCGTGCCCCGCTTCGAGCTGACCGACATCACCTACCACCGGCACGTCGTCGACGGCGTCGCGCAGCCGACCGTGCGGGTGGCCTTCGACCGGCCCGAGGTGCGCAACGCGTTCCGGCCACACACCGTCGACGAGCTGTACCGCGTGCTCGACCACGCCCGGATGTCGAGCGACGTCGGCGTCGTCCTGCTGACCGGCAACGGCCCGTCCCCGAAGGACGGCGGCTGGGCGTTCTGCTCCGGCGGCGATCAGCGGATCCGCGGTCGCACCGGGTACCAGTACGCGTCCGGCGAGACCGCCGAGACGGTGGACCCCGCCCAGGCCGGCCGGCTGCACATCCTCGAGGTGCAGCGGCTCATCCGGTTCATGCCGAAGCCGGTGATCTGTCTAGTGAACGGGTGGGCGGCCGGCGGCGGGCACTCCCTGCACGCGGTGTGCGACCTGACGCTGGCGTCGCGCGAGCACGCCCGGTTCAAGCAGACCGACGCCGACGTCGGCAGCTTCGACGGCGGCTATGGCAGCGCGTACCTGGCGCGGCAGACCGGGCAGAAGTTCGCCCGCGAGATCTTCTTTCTGGGCCGGCCCTACACCGCCGAGCAGATGTACGCGATGGGCGCGGTCAACGAGGTCGTCGACCACGCCGACCTGGAAGACGTTGCGTTGCAATGGGCCTCGGAGATCAACGGCAAGTCGCCGCAGGCGATCCGCATGCTCAAGTACGCCTTCAACCTGCTCGACGACGGCCTGGTCGGCCAGCAGCTGTTCGCCGGTGAGGCCACCCGGCTGGCCTACATGACCGACGAGGCCGTCGAGGGCCGCGACGCCTTCCTGCAGAAGCGCGACCCCGACTGGTCCGACTTCCCCCGCTACTTTTAGCGATTTCGGCGCGCTTACCGTCGCGTGGCGAACGTCCGCGCGCCGAAATCACCGGGGGACGGGGGTGGCACACTCGACCGGTGCCAGGACGGACGTTCACCGCGGTGTACCTCGACGTCGGTGACGTCGTGCTGCGCAAGGCCCGCGAGTCCGACCGGGAGGCGATCATCGCCCACGCGATCGACCCGGACGTGCGGGCGCACCTCGGCGGGCCGCAGCCCCGGCATGCCGTCGAACACGACCTCGACGCCGCCGGCGTGGGTGCGGTGACCGACGCCCCTGGCGCGTTCGTGCTGGCCGATAAGGCCACCGACACGCTCGTCGGGACCATGTCGCTGACGCGGCGCGGCATGCACCACCCCGGCCACGTCGCTCCCGGCGGCGAGGAACTCGAGCTGTCGTACACACTCGACCGCGACCGGTGGGGCCGCGGCCTGGCGTTCCGCGCCGCGCACGCCGTGCTCCGGGCCGCGGCCGCCGAACTACCGGACGAGCCGGTCATCGTGGTCACCGACAGCCGCAACACCCGGTCGCTGCGGCTGGCCCGGCGGTTGGGCTTCGTCCCGGCGACGACGTTCGTTGAGTACGGCGCCGAGCAGACGCTGGCGGTGGCCCATCTGCGCCAGTTCGCCGAGCGGCCCTAAGCTCGTGACCCGTGAGTAGGAACCCTCTGCGCCGCCTGTCCGCCGGCCTTCTGCTGGCGAGCATGCGCCCGCCGCTGACCGCTCAGCTGCTGGCGCCGCGCCGCGAGATCGACCTGACCGGCAAGCGCATCCTGCTGACCGGGGCCTCGTCGGGCATCGGCGAGGCCGGCGCCTACAAGCTGGCCAAGGCGGGCGCGCACGTCATCGTCGTCGCGCGGCGCAAGGAGCTGCTCGACGGCGTCGCCGACACCATCACCGCCGCGGGCGGCACCGCATCGGCGCTGCCCTGCGACCTCAGCGACCTCGATGCGATCGATGCGCTGGTCGCCGACGTGCTCGACCGCTTCGGCGGCGTCGACGTCCTGGTGAACAACGCGGGCCGCTCGATCCGCCGCCCGCTGGCCGAGTCGCTGGACCGCTGGCACGACGTCGAGCGCACCATGACGCTCAACTACTACTCGCCGCTGCGGCTCATCCGCGGGCTGGCGCCGGGCATGCGCGAGCGCGGCGACGGGCACGTGATCAACGTCGCGACGTGGGGCGTGCTCAGCGAGTCCTCGCCGCTCTTCGCCGTCTACAACGCCAGCAAGGCCGCGCTCACCGCCGTCAGCCGGGTGATCGAGACGGAGTGGGCCGCCGAAGGCGTGCACGCGACGACGCTGTTCTACCCGCTGGTGAAGACGCCGATGATCGCGCCGACGCGCGCCTTCGACGGGCTGCCCGCACTGAGTTCCGACGAGGCCGCCGAGTGGATGCTCACCGCCGCACGGCGCCGACCGCTGCGGATCGCGCCGCGCATCGCGGTGACGGCCGACCTGATCAACGCCGTCGCGCCGACCGCCGTCGACGCCGTGATGAAGCGACAGCCGGTGCCGCACAGTAGTTAGTTAGGTTAGGCATGCCATACTGAGGCGCGTGTCCGACCTCGCCATCCAGCTCGACGCGGTGACCAAGCGCTTCGGCGACCATCAGGCGCTCTCCGGCGTCACGTTCTCCACGCCCGTCGGCTCGGTGCTCGGCGTGCTGGGTCCCAACGGCGCCGGCAAGACCACCACCATCAACATCCTCGCCACGCTGCTGCGCCCGACCAGCGGCACCGCGACCATCGCCGGCTACGACGTCGTGACCCAGGCGGGCAAGGTGCGCGAGTCGATCGGACTCACCGGCCAGTACGCGGCGATCGACGAACTGCTCACCGGACGCGAGAACCTCATCCTGTTCGCGCGGCTGCGCGGCATGGACAAGCACGCCGCGCGCTCGCGCGCCGACGAGATGCTGGCCGCGTTCAGCCTCACCGAGGCCGGCGACAAGCGCGTCGCCACCTACTCCGGCGGCATGCGCCGTCGCGTCGACATCGCCTGCGGCCTCGTCGTGCCGCCCAAGGTGGTGTTCCTCGACGAGCCGACCACCGGCCTGGACCCGCGCAGCCGCCGCGAGGTGTGGGATCTGGTCGCCGGGCTGCGCCACCAGGGCATCACGACGCTGCTCACCACCCAGTACCTCGAGGAGGCCGACGCGCTGAGCGACGCGATCGTGGTGATCGACCGCGGACGGGTGATCGCCGACGGCACGCCCGACGACCTCAAGGCGCGCATCGGCGGCAGCTACTGCGAGGTGACGCCGGTGAGCAACGCCGACGTGGCCCGCGTCGCCGCCGCGCTCGAGGGCATCGCAGGCGTGGAGGTCGACGCCGAGGGCGGCACGGTGTCGGTGCCCGCACCGGACGGCTTCGCCACGATGAGCGACGTCTTCGCCCGCGTCACCGCCTCCGGCGTCGAACTCAATGACATCTCGCTGCGCAAGCCGTCGCTCGACGAGGTGTTCTTCACCCTCACCGGCACGGCCCCGGCGGCCGCGTCGTGAGCGCACTGGGCGCCCTGACGCACCGGTCGGTGCTCGGCACCGTCAGCGACGGCGACCTGATCTTCGCCATCGGCGGCCCGATCGCGTTCTTCCTGTGCTTCGACGTCACGCTGCGTCACGTCATCGACACCGGGGACGTGCCCTACCCGCAGTACGTGCTGCCCGTCATCGTCGTGCAGGCGATGATCTTCACCGCGATGACCACCGCCGACCGCGCGGCGCGAGACAACCTCAGCGGCATGGGGATTCGGCTGCGCAGCCTGCCGATGCCGGCACTGGTACCGGTCACCGCGCGCATGCTCTCGGCGCTGCTGCGCGCGGCGGCATCCCTGGCCGCGGCGCTGGCCGTCGGATTCGCCTTCGGGTTCCGCTTCGATGGCACGGTGCTCGACGTCGTCGGCTTCTGCGCGATCGCGCTGCTGCTGTCGCTGGGCCTGTCGCTGGGGGCCGACGCGCTCGGTTCGGTGTCGAGCAACGCCGAGGCCGCCGGCCAGACGCTGCTCATTCCGCAGCTGCTGCTGGTCATGGTGTCGACGGGCATCGCGCCGGCCGGCGCCTTCCCGCACTGGCTCGGCTGGTTCGTCGAACGCCAGCCGGTGTCCCAGATCGCGGGGACGTTGCGCGACCTCGCCCAGGGCGACGTCGCCGGCGGCGACCTGTCGGCGAGCCTCGCCTGGTGCCTCGGCCTGCTCGCGGTGTTCGGCCTCATCGCGGTGCGCATGCAGCGGAGGTCGGCGTGACCGCCGGCGCGGCCACCGCGCCGCTGCGCAGCACCTTCGTCTCGCAGACCACGCTGCAGGCGGGCCGGCTGCTGCTGCGCTGGACCCGCGAGCCCGTCGTCCTCATCCAGTCGCTGATCTTCCCGACGTTCCTGCTCGTCGTCTACAAGCTGGTCATCGGCGAGTCCATCCAGAACCTCACCGGGGCCAACAGCCTCTACGGCCTGGTGCCGATGTGCGCGATCGTCGGCGCGATGTTCGGCGCGATCGGCGCGGGCGCGGCGCTGCCCGACGAACGCGAGTCCGGTCTGCTGAGCCGGCTGTGGGCGCTGCCGGTGCACCGCGCCAGCGCGCTGTCCGGGCGGCTGCTCGCCGAGGCGACCCGCGCGCTGATCGGTGCGGTGGCGATCACCGCGGTCGGGGTGGCGATGGGGCTGCGCTTCGGTCAGGGGGCGCTCGCCGCACTGAGTTTCGTGCTGGTGCCGGTACTGATGGTGGTCGGTTTCGCCGCGGTGATCGTCGCCGTCGGCGTGCAGGCCAACGGCAAGAACATCATCACCGGGCTCTCGACGGTGTGCTTCCTGCTGCTGTTCTTCAACTCCGGGATGGTCCCCATCGACGTCTTCCCCGGCTGGCTGCAGCCGGCGGTGCGGGCGCAACCCATGTCGCCGGCGATCGAGGCGATGCGCGGGCTCGCCGACAGCGGACCGATCCTGGTGCCGCTGCTGCAGTCGGCGGCCTGGGTCGTCGGTCTGCTCGCGGTGTTCGGGCCCGTTGCGGTGCGCGGCTACCGGATCGCCGCCGAGTCGGGGACCTGAGCCGTCGAGCCGGAAGCCCGAGCCGTCGAGCCGGAAGGCACGGTGGCCAGGCGGCGCGCTCGGCGACGGGGAATGTCATGTCGGCGGTGTGTTAGACCTGAGGGCATGGAGATCCTGGCCAGTCGCGTGCTGTTCCGGCCCGCGGACTACCAGCGGTCGGTGCGGTTCTACCGCGACGAGGTCGGGCTGGCGATCGCCCGGGAGTACGGCGCGGGAACGGTCTTCTACGCCGGGCAGTCGCTGATCGAGCTGGCCGGGCACGGCGCCCCGCCGGACGGTGCGCCGCCGTTCCCGGGGGCGCTGTGGCTGCAGGTCCGCGACGTCCGCGCGACGCAGGCCGAACTCGAGGGCCGCGGCGTGCCGATCGCTCGCGAGGCCCGCGAGGAACCGTGGGGCTTGCACGAGCTGCACGTGACCGACCCCGACGGCGTCACGCTGATCTTCGTGCAGATCCCCGAGACGCATCCGCTGCGTCGCGATACCCGGGCCTGAAACGAAGAGAAGCCTAGTTGGCCGGCGCCGAGGCCAGCGGCCAGCCAACGAGTGCGAGCCGCGCGGCGACCTGGTGGATCTCCTCCGGGTTCGGCTCCTTCTCGATGATCGCGTGCACGGCGGTGCGGATCTCGTCCTCGGTGACGGTGTCCGAATCACTGGACTTGAGCACCGACTGCGCCGCCTTGACGACCTCCTCCTCCGACAGCGAGCGCTTCAGCAGCGCCAGCAGCGGGAAGTAGTCCTTGGGCGGCACGCCCTCGGGGTAGCCGTCGCGCAGCCAGCCGAGGACGTTGTCGAAGGCGTTGGTCTCGCGGGTTTCGGTCATGTCCTCAGCTCCCTGGGATGAAGGCGACGGGGTTGAATCCGAAGTGGTGCTCGATGGTGGACTTCGTGATCCACAGGATGGCGATCACGATGACGGCGGCCACCACCGCGAACAACAGCAGGCCGGCGTACTTCAGGCCGGCGTTCGGCCGGACGACGGTGCCGTCCTCGTGCGTGCCGCCCGCTCCGTTCGAGAAGGCCACCAGACCGGTCGCGAACAGCGCGGGCAGACCGGCGCCGAGCACCAGACCGATCGCGAGGACCTTGAGGATCGATTCCAGATAGACCATGTCGTTCTCCTGTCTCGGTCATCCGGTCAGACCGACGCGGTGGGCTTGGCCGTCGGCTCGGTGCCCGTGCGCACCTCGGCGGGAACGACGGAGTTGGTGTGCTCGTCCCAGTCGGCGTTGACGTTGTTGTGGTCGACCTTCTGCTGCTGGGCGCGGTAGTACATGAAGCCCGACAGCGCGACCAGGATGACGAAGATGGTGCCGTCGCCGACCAGCTGGTTGCCGGTGACCTCCTCGAGCACGTGCGACAGCCAGTACGACAGCGCGCCGACGAGCGCCGCGGCGGGCAGCGTGATCAGCCAGGCGGCGGCCATGCGGCCGGCCACGGCCCAGCGGACCTGGGCGCCCGGCTTGCCGACGCCCGAGCCGAGGATCGATCCGGTGGCGACGTGGGTGGTGGACAGCGCCATGCCGGCGGCCGACGAGGACAGGATGATCGCGGCCGAGGACGCCTCGGCGGCGAGGCCCTGCGGGGACTCGATCTCGACGAGGCCCTTGCCCAGCGTGCGGATGACCCGCCAGCCGCCGATGTAGGTGCCCAGGCCGATGGCCAGCGCGCAGGACGCGATGATCCAGAACGGCAGGCCGTTGGACTTGACGTCGCCGGTCAGGTGGCCGGTGGTGATGAGCGCGAGCGCGATGACGCCCATGGTCTTCTGCGCGTCGTTGGTGCCGTGCGACAGCGCGACGAGCGAGGCGGTGGCGATCTGGCCCCAGCGGAAGCCCTCCTCGCGGCGGCTCTTGAGCACGTTGCGCGTGATGCGGTAAACCAGCCAGGTGCCGCAGGCGGCCACCAGACCGGCGATGAACGGCGCCGCGATCGCCGGGATGAGCACCTTCTGCAGGACGCCGCTCCAGTTGACGCCCGACGTGCCGAGCGCGGCCAGGCCGGCGCCGATGAGTCCGCCGAAGAGCGCGTGCGACGAACTCGAGGGGATGCCGAACAGCCAGGTCAGCAGGTTCCACAGGATGCCGCCGATGAGGCCGGCGAAGATGATCGTCAGTCCCGTCGAGGCGTCGATACCCGACACCAGCGAGCCGGTCTTGGAGTCCTGGATCTTCAGCACCGACGTGGTGACGGTGACCGCGACCTCCACGGAGAGGAAGGCGCCGACGAGGTTGAGGACGCCTGCCAGGATGACGGCCGTCTTCGGCTTCAGCGCACCGGTGGCGATCGACGTCGCCATGGCGTTGCCGGTGTCGTGGAAGCCATTCGTGAAGTCGAAGGCCAGTGCCGTGGCGATCAACAGCACCAGGATGATCAGCTCTGCGCTCATGGCGTCGATTCTGAGGGATTCTCAGCGAAATCCACTAAACGTCAGCACGGCTGAAACCCGCGCTGAACAGGCACGATGATGGGTCCCGGCAAGTGTTCATCCGATGTTCATCCGGAGGGCAGGTGCCGTTAGCCCACACCCTGAGCCATTGTTCACGGGTCGCTCGCGCTGCGGGCATCCGCGACGACCCGACTACCATCGACGTGTTCTGCGCATGCCCACGCTCTGGGGGACCCACGACGCCATGAATGCCTTCCTCACCAAGATCGTCGCGTGGCTGAAGGCCGGCTACCCACACGGGGTGCCGGCCACCGACCAGGTGCCTCTCCTGGCGTTGCTGAGCCGGCGGCTCACCAACGACGAGGTGACGGCCGTCGTCCGCGACCTGCGCGATCGCGGCGAATTCGACCACGTCGACATCAAGGTCCTCATCACCCGGATCACCGATGAGCTGCCGCGCGACGAGGACGTCGAGCGCGTCCGGGCACGCCTGGCCGCCCAGGGATGGCCGCTCGACGATCCGCGACCCGAGGAGTCCCCATAGCCACGTTGCGCGCCGTCGTCATCCCGGCCGTCCCATCCGCCGAGTCGTTGCTCGCGGTGCTCGAGGGCGTCGTCGACGGCCGGCTGTCCGGGGTGCTGCCGCTGCCCGCCGACGACCGGGAGGCCGAGCACCTCGCCGCGGCGCTGCGGGTGGACGAGGAGATCGACGACGACGTCGCCGTGGTGGTCTCGACGTCGGGCACCACCGGGACGCCGAAGGGCGCCATGCTCACGACGCCGGCCCTGGTGGCGAGCGCGGACGCCTCCCACGAGCGACTCGGCGGCCCGGGCGCGTGGCTGCTGGCGTTGCCCGCCCACCACGTCGCCGGACTGCAGGTGGTCATCCGCAGCGTCATCGCCGGAACCGTGCCGACCGTGCTGCACCCCGGCTTCGACGCCGCCGCGCTGCCCGCCGCGATCGACGCGATGGAGTCCGGCCGGCGGTACGCGTCCCTGGTGGCGGTGCAGCTGGACAAGGTGCTCGCCGATCCGGCGGCCACCGCGGCGCTCGCGACGCTCGACGCCGTGCTGATCGGCGGCGGACCGCTACCCGCCGGAATCGCCGAGCGCGCGCGGGTGGCGGGGATCGCAGTGGTCCGCACCTACGGCATGAGCGAGACCGCCGGTGGCTGCGTGTACGACGGGGTGCCGCTCGAGGGCGTCACGGTGCGGCTCGACGACGCCGGCCGGGTGCACCTGGGCGGGCCGACCGTCGCCAAGGGCTACCGCAACCCCACGACGCCCGATCCGTTCGACGAGCCCGGCTGGTTCCGCACCGACGACGTCGGAGCGCTCGACGACGCGGGCCGGCTGCGGATCCTCGGGCGCATCGACGACGCCATCGGCACCGGCGGGCTGACGGTACTGCCGAGCGTGGTCGAGGCGGCGCTCGCCGACCATCCGGCGATCGCCGACGCCGCGGTGTTCGGCGTCGACGACGACCGCCTGGGCCAGCGCGTGGCGGTCGCGGTGGTCCTCGCCACCGGTGCGGCCGCCCCGACTCCGGCCGAACTCCGCGAGCACGTCACCCGCACACTGGACGCCACCGCCGCGCCGCGCGAGGTGCACGTGGTCGCCGAGCTGCCGCGGCGCGGCATCGGCAAGGTCGACCGGAGGAAGCTCACCGAGCGGTTCACCGGCGGCGCATGATGGTCTGGTGGACCGCCGGGAAGTGACCTCCGTCGAGGAGCTGCGCGCCATCGTCGGGCAGCCGAACGAGGCCGTCGCGAAGAAGGTGCGGCCGCGGCTGTCCGAGGCGCAGCAGCAGTGGCTGTCGCACTCCCCGCTCGGCTTCGTCGCCACCACCGATGCCGCGGGTCGGGTGGACGTCTCCCCCAAGGGCGACCCGCCGGGCTTCGTCCGCATCCTCGACGACCGGACCATCGCGATCCCGGAGCGGCCGGGCAACCGGCGCGTCGACGGCTTCCTCAACGTGCTGCAGCGCCCGCACGTGGGCACGGTGTTCCTCATCCCGGGCCGCGGCGACACGCTGCGCATCAACGGCACGGCACGGATCCTGTACGACGCCGAGTACTTCGACGCCATGGCCGTCGACGGCAAGCGCCCCATCCTGGCGTTGGAGATCGCCGTCGAGGAGGTCTTCTTCCACTGCGCCAAGGCCTTCCTGCGCTCCGACGCGTGGCGCCCGGACACCTGGGATCCCACCGCGGTGCCCAGCGTCGCGCAGCTCGCCAAGGCGATCCTGCCCGACGTCGACGACGCGACGCTGGAGGCGCAGCTGGCCGAGGAGAACGTGCGCAAGGTCCTGTACTAGACCGAAACTCATAGGTTTGGTTTTGACGGTCCGGGCAATTCCCGTGGGCGGAACATCCCCGTTCCCCCGACAGATCGGAAGAACAATGATCGTTCTCGGCGTCATCTTGCTCCTGATCGGCTACTTCACCAGCCTGTCGATCCTGTACACGATCGGCGGCATCCTCGTCGTCGTCGGCGTCGTCCTGTGGATCCTCGGAGCGGTCGGCCGCCCGGTCGGTGGCCGAAAAGTCTGGTTCTAGGTACCGGCGACCGGGTAACCACCGGTCTTGCGCACACCGATGAACCACGCCGCGGACGCCGACGGACGGTGGGTCAGCCCACTGGTCCGGGCGTCCGCGGCGTGGTCATGGCGTCTGCTGCTGCTCGCTGCGGCCGGCTGGGTGACCCTCGAACTGCTGCGGTACTTCGCCGTGGTGGTCGTCCCCGTCGCCATCGCCCTCGTCATCACCGCGCTGCTGCTGCCCGCCGTCGACTTCCTCGACCGCTACGGCGCATTGCGTGGCGGTGCGGTCGCCTTCGTCATGGTGCTCGGCCTGGCGGTCCTGGTCGGCGTCATGAGCTTCGTGGTCAACCAGTTCGTCGACGGCGCACCGCAACTCGTCGACGAGGTCACCCGCAGCGTCGATTCCACCCGGGACTGGCTGATCAACGGGCCCGCCGACCTCAGCCGCGATCAGATCAACCGCGCCGGCGACACGATCATCGACTCGCTGCGCGACCACCAGGCGCAGCTGACCTCCGGCGCGCTCTCCACCGCGGGCACCATCGCGGAGATCCTCACCGGTGCGCTGCTGTGCCTGTTCACCGTCATCTTCTTCCTGCTCGGCGGACGCAACATCTGGCAGTTCGTCACCCGACTCATCCCCGGCACCCAGCGTGAGCGGGTTCGCGAGGCCGGTGCCGCGGGCTTCCACTCACTGGCCGGCTACGCCCGCGCGACCACACTGGTGGCCCTCGTCGACGCCGTCGCGATCGGCAGCGGCCTGGCCATCATGGGCATCCCGCTCGCCCTGCCGCTGGCGTCGCTGATCTTCCTCGGCGCCTTCGTCCCCGTGGTCGGCGCGCTGGTCACCGGCTTCCTCGCCGTGGTGGTGGCGCTGCTCGCCAAGGGCGTCGTCTACGCCGCCATCACCCTCGGGCTGATCGTCGCCGTGATGCAGCTCGAGGCCCACATCCTGCAGCCGCTGGTGATGGGCCGCGCCGTGTCACTGCACCCGCTGGCCGTCGTCATCGGCATCACCGGCGGCAGCGTGATCGCCGGCGTCATCGGCGCCCTGCTCGCCGTGCCCGCCATCGCCTTCTTCAACAGCTTCATCCGCGTGCTCGCGGCCGAGGACCCGGACCGGCGCAACGAGGCTCTTCGACACGAGGACGGGCCGCTGGTCGACGCCGACGCCGACGACCCCGACTGACGGTTCGACCGCGCCCGGTGAGGGCACACCGCCTCGATGGAGTGGTTGGCCGCAACGGACTACGGCTGGGCCCGGTTCGTCCTCGAGCGCGGCGTCGCCGCCGTCTACGTCATCGCGTTCCTGTGCGCCGCCCGGCAGTTCCGGGCGCTGCTCGGCAGCCGCGGTCTGACGCCCATCCCGGCGTACCTGGCCCGACGGACGTTCCGCACGACGCCGAGCGTCTTCCACCTCCACTACTCGGACCGCTTCTTCGCCGTCGTCTGCTGGTGTGGGGTCGCGCTGTCGGCGGCGCTGGTCCTCGGTGCGGCCGACGCCGTCCCGCTGCCGGTGGCGATGCTGGCCTGGCTGGTGCTGTGGGCGGGCTACCTGTCGATCGTCAACGTCGGCCAACTGTGGTACTCGTTCGGCTGGGAATCGCTGCTGCTCGAAGTCGGTTCGGCGATGGTGTTCCTCGGCAACGCCGACACCGCACCGCCGCTGCTGGTGCTGTGCGCGTTCTGGTGGCTGCTGTTCCGCGTCGAGTTCGGTGCCGGGCTGATCAAGCTGCGCGGGGACCGCTGCTGGCGCGACCTCACCTGCCTGCACCACCACCACGAGACGCAACCGATGCCCGGGCCGCTCAGCTGGTTCTTCCACCGGCTGCCCGGGCCGCTGCACCGCGTCGAGGTGGCGGGCAACCACGTGGCACAACTCGTCGTGCCGTTCGGCCTGTTCGCGCCGCAGCCGGTGGCGAGCGCCGCCGGGGCCGTCGTCGTCGTGACGCAGCTGTGGCTGGTGGCGTCCGGCAACTTCGCCTGGCTCAACTGGCTGACGATCATCCTGGGACTCAGCGCGATCGACGACGGCACCGTGCACCGCGTCACGGGGCTGAACGCGCCCGCGATCGGCGGGGAGCAGCCGCTGTGGTTCGCGGCGCTGAGCGTCGCGGTCGCGGCGCTGGTGGCGGTCCTCAGCGTGCGGCCCGCCCGTAACCTGCTGTCGCGCCGGCAGCGGATGAACAGCACCTACGACCCGCTGCACCTGGTGAATTCGTACGGCGCCTTCGGCACGGTCGGACGCGAGCGGCACGAGATCGTCTTCGAGGGGAGCCCGGACGACGACGGCGACGACTGGCGTCCGTACGAGTTCCGCGGCAAGCCCGGTGACGTGCGCCGGCTACCGCGCCAGTGCAGTCCGTACCACCTGCGCCTGGACTGGCTGATGTGGTTCGCCGCGATCTCACCGTCGTACGCCCGGCCGTGGATGGGCCGCTTCTGCGCGGCTCTGCTGGCGGGCGACGAGGTCACGCTGAAGCTGTTGCGCGGCAATCCGTTTCCCGGCGCGCCGCCGCGTCGCATCCGGGCGGTGCTGTACCGCTACCGGTTCACGACCGCGCGGGAACTGCGCCGCGACCGCGCCTGGTGGCACCGCGAACCGATCGGGACGTACCTGGCGCCGGTCGGTGCGGCCGACGTCGCCCGCCTCGTCGGCTGACCGCTATTCCGGCAGGGCGCCGCGCGCGTCGAGCCGTCGCAACAAGCCGTCCACGATCGTCGGGTCGACCCCGGATTCGGCACGCGCCGCGACGATCTCCTCGCGCGCGGCGGTCAGCAGCTCGTCCTTGATGCCGTTGGCGGTCCGGGCGTGATCGGCGTTGCGCCGGCTGTCCTCCTCGGTGTCGTGCGGGTCGAAACCGATGCTGTGCCACATCCGTTCGGCGTTGTCCTCGGCGTGGTCGAGGACGTCGGACGGTACCTCGCCGGTCTCGCGCAGGTGCTCGAGTCGACGGGTTCCGGCCTCGCGGGCACGCGTGATCAGCTGCTGTTCGGCGAGATCCCGGTCGTCGTCAGACGCCCGCACGCCCAGGCGGTGCACCAGCAGCGGTAGCGTCAGCCCCTGCACCAGCATCGTCGCCACGATCACCACGAAGGCGATGAAGATCAGCCGGTCGCGCTCCGGAAACGGTTGCGCTCCCGCAGGAAGCGCCAGCACGGCGGCCAACGTCACCACCCCGCGCATGCCCGCCCAGGACGCAACCGTCATCTCACGCCACCCCACCGGCTCGGCGAGGTGCACGCGGCGGCGCAGCAGCCGCTCGTCGACCGCGCCCACCGGAAAGATCCAGGCGAACCGGATCAGCACCACGACCGCCGTCACCGCGAGCGCCTGCCACAGCGCGACGTGCAGCGGTCCGTCGACGGCGGTGGCGACGTTGCGCAGTTCCAGACCCACGAAGGCGAAGGCGGCTCCGGTCAGCAGCAACTCCACCATGTCCCAGGCGGTCCCGGTCACCAGCCGGGTCTGCGCCGACTCGACGTCGCCATAGCGGCTCAACGCCAGCGCGACGGTGACCACCGCCAGCACTCCGCTGCCGTGCGCGGCGTCGGCGATCCAGTACGCCACGAACGGGATGGCGAGCACCAGGGCGCTGCCCGACGGGTGCGGCGGCAGCTTGTCGAGCAGCCAGCGGGCCGCGGCCGCGATGAGCAGTCCCACGCCGATGCCGACCACCACGGCGAGCCCGAGGGCCGTGGCGGCCTTCGAGGGGGAGAACGCGCCGGTCACCGTGGCCGCGATCGTCACCTCGTAGAGGACCAGGGCGGTGGCGTCGTTGCTGAGCCCCTCCCCCTCGAGGATGGTGCGCAGTCGCCGCGGCAGGCGCAGCTTGCGCGCCGCGGCAGTCGCGGCCACCGGATCGGGCGGCGCGACCGCGGCTCCCAGCGCGACACCCGCAACCAGCGGCAACCCGGGCACCAGCGCACTGACGGTGGCACCCACCGCGAAGGCCGTCACCGCCACCAGGGCCACCGCCAGCAGGCCGATCGCGCGGCGGTTGTCGAGGAACTGGCGCCACGACGTACGCCGGCCCGCCGCGAACAGCAGCGGCGGCAGCACCAGGGGCAGGATCCACTCGGGATCCACCGTGGGCACCGACATCCCGGGCACCAGCCCGAGGAGCAGGCCGAAGCCCAGGAGCACGACGGGATAGGGCACGGTGATGCGCTCGGCCAGCGGCGCGAGCAGCACGGTCGCCACGACCAGCAGCAGGACCAGCGTCACCGGTGACTCCTCTCGTCGCGGTCGCTCGATTCGGCAGTCGGTGATTCCCCGCCAGCGCGCACTCGAACCGGGGATTCGGGCAGGGCGCGGCGGGTAATCGGGGAGGCGTGGGTGCAGAGGAGTTCGTCCCGGCGACACGGGACACCGCACGGCTGGCGGAGGCAGCGCGCGCGTGCCGCGGCTGCGACCTTTACCAGGACGCCGACCAGACGGTGTTCGGGGCCGGGCCCGCGGCGGCCCGACTGATGCTCGTCGGCGAACAACCCGGCGACCAAGAGGACCGCAAGGGCGAGCCGTTCGTCGGGCCGGCGGGCCGGGTGCTCGACAAGGCGCTCGACGCGGCGGGCATCGACCGCGAGCCGGTGTACGTCACCAACGCGGTGAAGCACTTCAAGTTCACCCGGGCCGAGCGCGGCAACCGCCGATTGCACAAGACGCCGAGCCGGACCGAGGTGGTGTCCTGCCGGCCCTGGCTCTACGCCGAACTGTCCGCCGTCGGACCGGAGGTGGTGGTGCTGCTCGGTGCGACTGCGGCCAAGTCGTTGCTGGGCAACGACTTCCGCATCACCGCGCACCGCCGAGAGGTCCTCGCCCTGCCGCCCGCGCTGGACGCCCCCGACGTGACGCCAGACCTGGTGGTCACGGTGCACCCCTCGTCCATCCTGCGCGGCCCGCCCGAGCAGCGCGACGAGGCGTTCGACGGGCTGGTCGAGGATCTGCGCTTCGCGTCCGGGCTGCTGGCCGGTCAGGGGTAGCGGCGCAGCGTCTCGTGCGGGCTCTCGCCGAAGACCTGGCGATAGTGGACCGCGAAGCGTCCGGTGTGGGTGAACCGCCACCGTGCCGCGACCGCGCTCACCGTGGTCGACCCGCGGTCGGCCTGCAGCAGGTCGCGGTGTGCGCGCCGCAACCGTACGTCGCGCACGTGTCCCGTCGGCGTCGTTCCCAGGTGCTCGCGGAACAGCACCTGCACGCGCCGAGGCGTCACGAATACGGCTCCTGCGATGTCCTCGACGCCGATGTCGCGGTGGGCATTGCGCTCCACGAAGCGCACGGCTTGCGCCAGCACCGGCGGCAGCGTCGCGCCGGCGCCGTCGAAGCGCACGTCGCGGTCCACCTCGTGCGGGAAGACGGTCAACACGGTCGCGACGACGAGTCGCAAGGCAACCCCGAGCATCTCCGAGCTCGGGTCGGCCGTGCCGAGCACGGTGTGCTCGACGAACGACACGGTTTCCCGCCATGCGCGGCCGAGATCGTCGCTCGCGGGTGCGCTCTGCGTGAAGCGCACGCCGCTTCCGCCGAGGTGCGGGGGAACCGCGGCGTCGAAGCGCTCACCGCGCACAGCGGGGTCGATGGTCACCACCGACGCGGTCGCGTCGGTGACGAGTGCCGTCATCGGCACCGGCCCGGCGGGGGCGAGGACGACGTCACCGGCGGCGAGGTCGCGTGGTTCACCGAATTGGGTCACCGTCGAGTGCCCGTCGAGGAGCCAGACGACGACCGACTTGGCAGGAGGCGCGACGTAGATCTGGGCGGAGCCCGACACCACGATGCGGTGCAGCGCCAGCGCTCCAAAGGACATGCTCGTGTCGGTCAGGACACCGCTACCGGACTCGATCGTGACCGCAGCGCCCAGAATGTCGGCCAGGTGATCGGTGACCCGTCGTGAATCGGTGCCATGGAAGTCGGCTCGCTCGACCCGGAGTGCGTCACGGTGGCGATCTATGACGACACCCCTCGTCCACCGACCAGCAATGACGCTCCTTCCGACACCTGGCGGCCCAGTGAAGATGTGATGTTCTCATGCCGACGGGTACCGGAAAATCCACCAAACGAAGGAATCGGCGATGCCGCGAGCCCGTGGGTTCGGGCCGATCACGCAGCCGACGAGCGGAATGCGGCGGCCACCCCCGACAGAGGGCTATGGTCAACGGGTGGATGGCGGCGTGAACGAGAAGGAATGACCGGACCCGACGAGAACTTCGAAGCCCTTCTGGGCTTCATGCGGGATGCCCGCGGCTTCGACTTCACGGGATACAAGCGCACCTCGTTGATGCGACGGGTGCGCCGCCGCATGGATCACCTCGAGGTACAGACGTTCGAGGAGTACCTCGACGTGCTGCAGGCCAACGCCGACGAGTTCGCCGCGCTGTTCAACACCATCCTGATCAACGTCACGGCCTTCTTCCGCGATCCGGAGGCGTGGGACTTCGTCGCCGAGAACGTGATTCCCGCACTCGTCCGCCAGCAGGTGGGCGACGGCACCATCCGCATCTGGAGCGCGGGGTGCGCGTCCGGGCAGGAGGCGTACACCCTCGCCATGCTGCTGGCCGAGGCCATGCCCCCCGACGAGTTCCGTCGGCGGGTGAAGATCTACGCGACCGACGTCGACGAGGAGGCGCTTGCACACGCGCGCACGGCGTCCTATGACGCGAGAGCGGTGGAGTCGGTGCCGGCGCACCTCCTCGAGCGGTATTTCGACCTCATCGGCTCCAAGTACGTCTTCAACAAGGACCTCCGGCGTGCCGTCATCTTCGGGCGCAACGACCTGGTCCGCGACGCGCCCATCTCTCGAGTGCAACTGCTGGTGTGTCGCAACACGTTGATGTACCTCAATGCCGACACTCAGCGAGCGGTCCTGGGTCGTCTGCACTTCGCCCTGGCACCGACCGGCGTGCTGTTCCTGGGCCACGCGGAGATGTTGCTCAGCCACGCGGACAAATTCACGCCGGTGGACCTCAAGAACCGGCTGTTCGTGCGCGCCGCCGGATCGCACAGCGAACTCGGGCGGGTCACCGAGCTCGCCGACCCGCAGCTCGAACGCCTGGGGAGCCTCGCCGGTCTGGATCCGCTGCGCGATCTGGCCTTCCGCGCCAGTCCGGTGGCGCAATTGGTGGTCACCGGCGACGACACGGTCGCCATGATCAATCAGCAGGCCGAGTCCTTGTTGAACCTCTCGGCCCGCGACATCGGCCGACTGCTCAGAGATCTCGAGATCTCCTACCGGCCCATCGAGTTGCGCGCGTACGTCGAGCAGGCCAAGGTCGAGCGGCGGCCCGCCCGCATCACCGACGTCAGCTGGCAACGCCCGGGTGAGGACCCGGTGTGGTTCGAGCTCCACATCACGCCACTGGTGGGCGCGGACAACGGCCTCGTCGGGGTGTCGATCGCGTACTTCGACGTGTCGGCGAACCGGTCGCTCGTCGACAAGGTGGTGCACACCAACAGCCAACTGGAGGCTGCCTACGAGGAATTGCAGTCCACGAACGAAGAACTCGAGACCACCAACGAGGAACTGCAGTCGACGGTCGAGGAACTCGAGACCACCAACGAGGAGCTGCAGTCCACGAACGAGGAACTCGAGACGATGAACGAGGAGTTGCAGTCCACGAACGACGAACTCCACACCATCAACGATGCGTTGCGCGAGCGCACCGGCGAACTCGCCGACACCACCGACTTCCTCGACTCATTGGTCGACTCCATCCGATTGGGCATGATCGTAGTCGATCGTGAGATGCGGGTGGTGTCCTGGAATCGCGGCAGCGAGGAACTGTGGGGTCTACGTGCCGAGGAGACGACCGGCATTCCTCTGGCCGACCTCGACTTCGGCCTGCCACTCGACGGCATGAAGGCACTGATCGGTAGTGCGTTCGTCGACGGCAATGCGCACGACGAGACCCAGGTGAATGCCGTCAATCGGCGGGGCCGTCACGTCGACGTGAAGATCACCTGCACCTCGTTCCGCTCACGACAGGGCGCGATCACGGGCGCGCTGCTGCTGATGCGGACCGTCGACTAGTTCGCCTCACGCACCCGTCTCGCGGTGGGGCGCAGGCACCGGCTTCGATTCCGCCGATCCGCGCTGCCGCAGGAACACCGACAAGCCGACGATCGCGGCGACCGCGACGAACTCGCTCTGCCAGTTCTGCATCGACTCGAACCAGAACTGCGCGGTCGTGACGTAGCGCCACACCGAGATCGGCGCTTGGCCGTGCATCGCCTGCTCGTCGTTGAAGGCCCGGACGCCGCCGAGGGCATGTAGCGCCCAGGACGTGAAGAACAGCAAGAAGAAGGCGATCGCCAACGAGTTCTGGTACAGCCACAGCACCACGCCGCCCCGCCGGACCGGCCACGGGGTTCCTGGAATCAGCGGCGTGACGAAGGGATCAGCGTCCTGCTCGGCGGGACGCTCGGTGGGCTTGGACTCCGCCGAGCCGCGCTGGTAGAGGAACGCCGTCAACACGACGTACATGCCCATCTGCAAGAACTCGGATTCCCAGTTCTCGAAGGTGGCCTCGACGAAGTCGCCCGTGCCGAGATAGCTCCACACCGACACGGTCTGGGCGTCCCCGTGCTCCTTCTGCTCGTCGTTGTACGTCGCCGTGCCCGAGACGACCATTCCGGCGAAGAACGTCACGAACAGGCCGAGGCACGCCAACAGCAGGCCGTTGTTCCGCAACCACCGCATCCGTCATCTCCTGTTCGGGGATGACGATGGTATGCCGCGCACGCCCCGTCCGGAACGTGCCCGCCGGCTCAGCGCGACGCGGCAGTCAATGCCTCACCCAGGGTCGCGTAGAGCGGCACGATCTCGTCGACGCCGGTGATGGTGATGGGCCGCGCGGTCACCGGGCCGTCGGCGACCACCACGACGTGGGTGGCGGGGTGGGCCGAGGACTGCGCCTCGATCAGCAGGCTGAGCCCGACCGACGCCAGGAAGCGCACCCTGGTGAGGTCGAAGACGAGCGTCGGCGGTCGATCGTCCAGCGCGGTCACGATCGCCCGGGAAAGCGTCGGCGCCGAGGCCAGATCGATGTCGCCGCTGACGTGGAGGACGAGCGCGTCGTCGTGCTGGGTGGTGACGACGTCGAGCAGCGGTTCGGGCCGTGTCGTGCGAGGAGCGTTCACGCCGTGCCTTCCCTTCCGGTGGAACCGGAATGCATCGAGCAGGCGGCGACGGTCACCGCCAGGTGTGGACGTGCCCTGGTACGGGCGTGCCCTGGTGTGGACGTGTCCTAGGAGGACGTGGCCGACACCCGAAACCGAATGCGCCCGGGGGTGTGTTCTGAACCACAGCTCAGTGCGCGCGGCCGCTGCCGATGCGACGGCCTCCGTCGACGCACCGCACCAGCGGCTGCCGGTCGACGATCAGGACGGCGTTCGGCTCGACGCGAATCCAGCCGGAATCGCAGAACTCCGACAGCGCCCGGTTCACGCATTCCCGCGAGGTCCCGGTGAGCTGCGCGAGCTGCTCCTGGTTGAGGTCCAGCGCGACGCGGACCGCGCCGTCGTGCTGCACCCCGAACTGCTGAGCGAGCCGCAGCAGCTGCTTGGCCACCCGGCTCGACACCGTCGCCGACATCAGGTCGGTGATGTCGTCGGACGCTCGGCGGATGCGCCGCGCCAGCACGCGCAGCAGGTGCTCGGCCGCCGTCGGATCGGTGGCGAACAGCTCGTCGAGCCCGGCACGGTCCCAGGCCAGCGCACGGACGTCGGTCATCGCGACGGCCATCTCGGTGCGCGGGCTGGTGTCGAACATCGCGACCTCCCCGAACACCTCGCCGGGACCGACGACGGTGTAGAGGCAGGTGCGCCCGGTGTCGTCGTGCCGGCCGAGGCGGACCTTGCCCGAGGTCGTGAGGTAGAGGCAGTCCGGCGGGTCCGCCTGGGCGAAGATCACGTCGCCGCTGCGGAACGTCAGCTCACTCGGCACGAATACCTCCCGCGCGTCCGGTCGATGCCTGCCAGTACCCACTCCTAGCGGCGTGACACACCGGACCGTCGCGGCGCGCACGGGGAAAGTGGGTACAGAGCCCGGGTGAGCTTCGGACTCCCCGATCGTGTGCGCGCCTGCCTGTTCGACCTGGACGGAGTGCTGACCGACACGGCCAGCGTTCACCGCAAGGCGTGGAAGGCGATGTTCGACGACTTCCTGCGCCAACGCGCGCACGGCGGCGACTTCACGCCGTTCGACGTCGACGCCGACTACCTCACCTACGTCGACGGCAAGACCCGCGAGGACGGGGTGCGCTCCTTCCTCGCCTCGCGCGGGATCACGTTGCCCGAGGGCAGCCCCGACGACGACGCATCCGCCGAAACGGTCTTCGGGCTCGGCAACCGCAAGAACGCGGCCTTCCAGAAGACCATGCACGCCGACGGCATCGAGGTCTTCGCGGGCTCGCGGGACTACATGCGCGCGGTGAAGGAGGGCGGCCTGGCCGTCGCGGTCGTGTCGTCCTCGGCCAATACCCGCGAGGTGCTCGCACTGACCGGGCTCGACCAGTACGTCGACGCCCGCGTCGACGGGGTGACGCTGCGCGAGGAGCACATCAAGGGCAAGCCCGCACCGGACAGCTTCCTCGCCGGGGCAGCCCGCCTCGGCGTCGACGCGTCCGCGGCGGCCGTCTTCGAGGACGCGCTCTCCGGCGTGGCGGCCGGCCGGGCCGGCCACTTCGGCATCGTCATCGGCGTCGACCGCGTCGGCCACGCCGACGCGCTGCGCCAGCACGGGGCCGACGTCGTCGTCACCGACCTCGCCGACCTGCTGGACGCCCGATGATCCACGAGGGCGCGTTCACCGTCGAACCGTGGACCATCCGCGAGACCACCCTGGACCTCGGCATCCTGGCCCAGACCGAGTCGGTCTTCACGTTGTCGAACGGCCACATCGGGCTGCGCGGCAACCTCGACGAGGGCGAGCCGCACGGGCTGCCCGGCACCTACCTCAACTCGTTCTTCGAGATCCGTCCGCTGCCGTACGCAGAGGCGGGCTTCGGCTACCCCGAGGAGGGGCAGACCGTCGTCGACGTCACCAACGGCAAGCTCATCCGGCTGCTCGTCGACGACGAACCGTTCGACGTCCGCTACGGCGAACTGCAGCACCACGAACGCGTCCTGGACATGCGGGCCGGCACGCTGACCCGCGAGGTGCGCTGGTGCTCGCCGGCCGGCAAGCGGGTGGCGATCACGTCGACGCGGCTGGTGTCCCTGGAGCAGCGCGGCGTCGCGGCCATCGAGTACTGCGTCGAGGCGATCGACGAGTTCACGCGCGTCACCGTGCAGTCCGAGCTGGTCGCCAATGAAGATCAGCCGGAGACGTCGAACGATCCGCGCGCCTCGGCGATCCTCAAGACGCCGCTACGGGCGGTGTCGCACGAGCGCGAGCAGGACGGCGCGATCCTCATCCACGAGACGCGCTACTCCGAGCTGATGATGGCCGCGGCGATGGACCACGACGTCGACGTGCCCGGCCGCGTCGAGGTCGCCACGGACGCCCGCGACGACCTGGCGCGCACCACGGTGATCTGCGGGCTGAGGCCGGGCCAGAAGCTGCGCATCGTCAAGTACCTCGCCTACGGATGGTCGAGCCTGCGCTCGCGACCCGCGCTGCGGGACCAGACCGCCGCCGCGCTCGCGGGCGCCCGCTACGTCGGCTGGCAGGGCCTGCTCGACGCGCAGCGGGCGTACCTCGACGACTTCTGGGACCGCGCCGACGTGGAGGTCGAAGGCGACGCCGACATCCAACAGGCGGTGCGGTTCGGGCTGTTCCACGTGCTGCAGGCCAGCGCGCGCGCCGAGCGCCGGGCGATCGCCGGCAAGGGCCTCACCGGCACCGGATACGACGGGCACGCGTTCTGGGACACCGAGGGCTACGTGCTGCCCGTGCTGACCTACACGGTGCCCCGGGCGGCGGCCGACGCGCTGCGCTGGCGGGCGTCGACGCTCGACCTTGCGCGCGACCGCGCCAAGGAACTCGACCTCGACGGGGCGGCATTCCCGTGGCGCACGATCCGCGGTCAGGAGTGCTCGGCCTACTGGCCGGCCGGCACCGCGGCATGGCACGTCAACGCCGACATCGCCGCCGCGTTCGAGCGCTACCGCCTGGTGACCGGCGACGCCGACCTGGAGGCTGACTGCGGCATCGAGGTTCTGGTGGAGACGGCGCGGCTGTGGCGGTCGCTCGGGCACCACGACCGGCACGGCGTCTGGCATCTCGACGGCGTCACCGGGCCCGACGAATACACCGCCGTCGTCCGGGACAACGTGTTCACCAATCTCATGGCGGCGCACAACCTTCGGGTTGCCGCCGCGGCGTGCGTGCGGCATCCGGACCGCGCCCGTGAACTCGGCGTCACCACCGAGGAGATGGCGGCGTGGCGCGACGCCGCCGAGGCCGCGCACCTGCCGTACGACGACGGCCTGGGCGTCCACGAGCAGTGCGAGGGTTTCACGACGCTGCGCGAGTGGGACTTCGACGACAACACGCAGTACCCGCTGCTGCTGCACGAGCCCTATGTCCGGCTCTATCCCGCGCAGGTGATCAAGCAGGCGGACCTGGTGCTGGCGATGCACTGGCAGGGGCATGCATTCAGCAAGGAGCAGAAGGCCCGCAACGTCGACTACTACGAGCCACGGATGGTGCGTGATTCGTCTTTGTCGGCGTGCACCCAGGCCGTCTTGTGCGCGGAGGTAGGCCACCTCGAGCTTGCGCACGACTACACCTACGAGGCGGCGCTCATCGATCTACGCGACCTGCACCACAACACCCGCGACGGACTGCACATGGCGTCGCTCGCGGGGGCGTGGACGGCGCTGGTCGCGGGCTTCGGCGGGCTGCGCGACGACGAGCACGTGGTCGCCCTGGACCCGGCACTTCCCGACGGACTGGCACGGCTGCGATTCCGATTGTGCTGGAAGGGGTTCCGCGTGACGGTCGACGTGACGCACGACGACATCACCTACACGCTGCGCGACGGTCCCGACGGCGAGCTGACCATCCAGCACGCCGGCGAGGAGTTACACCTGACCACCCACGGGCCGACCACGGTGCCGATGGTTCCGCGCACGCCGCTGCTCGGCACCCCGCGCCAGCCAGTCGGCCGCATCCCCCTCGGCCGCCAGCGGTAGGACCATCCGGCGCCGAGTGTGGGGGTTGGGTACGCGAAACCGGCCCTTGGCGTGCACGCGGCCCGCGGTCGACGCCGAAGGGCGCCTGTCTACGCGTTGCGGCGGCGGAGCCAGACGACCAGCCCGACGACGGCAGCGATGGCGACGACGGCGCCGATGCTCGCCCCGCGGTTCTGGGTGACCGTCTCGGTGGCCTGGTGCGTGGTGCGGACCACCGTCTCCTTGGTGTCCTGCACCGACTCGGCGACCCGTTCACGGGTCTCGGCGACCTTGTCCTGCGCCCTACCCTTCACGTCCGCCTTGTCGGCGAGCGCGCTCACGGTGTCGGCGAGTTCGGCCCGGGTGGCCTCGATGTCGGCCTGGATGTCGTCGATGCTGGCGTCGGGGCCGGGTTCACGTTCGTCAGGCACGGCGGGCCTCCTTGACCTCGCGGATGTCGTCGCGCACCGTGTCGACGGTCTTCGGCGCGACGGGAGCGACCTCGGCCACCTGCTTGCGGCCGAGTAGACCGGCGATCGCGGCGCCGACGAACAGCACGGCTGCCACGATCAGCGCCGCGGCCCACACCGGCAGGACCAGTGCGAGCGCCGCGACGATCGCAGCCAGCAGCACGCCGAAGCCGAACAGCGCCAGCACGCCGGCGGCGCCACCGAGCCCGGCACCGACCGCGGCATGCGTGATTGAGTGCTGCAACTCCTTCTGCCCCAACTTCATCTCGTCGCGCACCAGCCGCGACGTCTGCTCGGACAGTCGGCCCAGCAGTTCGCCTACCGTCGGTTCGGGGGCGTTCGGCGCGCCGGGGGCGCCGGACCTGGCCTCGGATGCCGTGCTCATCGCCATACCTCCTCGGAAGCTGAGGAGTCGATACCCGACGGGCCGGGGACGAAACGCTCCCGGGGGGTCAGATCCGACTGCGCGGGGTCAGCACCGCCCAGACCACCTTGCCGTCGGCAGTGGGCGAATTACCCCATGCGGCACACAGCGCGCTGACCATCACGAGGTCGGTCATGACACCGTGGGCCTCGGCCCGCTCGGGCATCTCGGCCAGAGCTGCACTGCCGTCCGCGACGGCGACCGTCACCTTGTCGCCGTCCGACTCGAGCCGCACGTCCGGTTCGCTGTCCGTGTGCACGAGCACGTTCTCCACCAGGACGGTGGCCACCACGCACGCCGCCGGAATCATGTCGTCCGCACCCCAGTCGTGCAGCACGTCCACCACGAAGCGCCGTGCCGCCGCCACCGACGACCGATGGGCAGGCCAGCGTTGTCGTGCGCGCTGCCTGACATCGCGTTCCCTATCGACCGTCAGGGCGGCGGACGCTGCCTCCGATGATCCGTAGATGGGGAGATAACGTCCGATTCCGTTGCGGCGCAACGTTCTCCTGCCACTGGCGTAGGTGCATACCAGACCCATCGGGACGTGGGGCCACCGAACCACCAGCCAACGGGCACTGGTGAACGCCGACCACGCCGACGGCAGGGGCGCCTGCAGGTTCGTGACGTCGAGGACCAGGACGTGCGGTTCATCGATGGCCGCCTTGACCACGGCGTCGCGCACCTCCCGGTAAGTCCTGCCGTCGAGCGTGCCATCGAACGTCAACTCCACGCAGGCCTCGCGGCGGTTGACTTCGACCGTCACGAGGGAATGGTCACTCACCGTCCATCTCCTCGCGAGCCCGATCTAGGCGCGCCCGAAGCACTTCCACGGCTGCATCGCCCTCGTCGGCGATCTCGGCGTAGCGACGTTGCAGCATGCCGGGGCTCACCGTCCCGGCGAGGTGGCGGGCGAGGCGGGCCTTCTCCTCCAAGCTGCGCACCGCCATGCTCAAGGCGTTCTCCGATTCGGAGTCCCAGGCGTCGAAGAGCGCGTTTGGCGTCCACGCGTGCCCGACACGGCACCGGTAGTTGCCCGGTCCCACCTCCACGAGGCCGCCATTGCAATCCGGGCAGGAGTAACCCGAGGGCGGACCGAGTTGCGTTGCACCAGAGCTGGCATAGGGAGATCCCATGGCGATTCGTTGCTCCATCTCCAGCGACGGGTCGGGCGGCAGGTCGGTGACCGCGCCGAGCGGCCAGGGGCGGTTCGAGAGCATCGCACCCATTTCGGCCGCCTTGAGGGTGTGGTCGACCGGCACCGCCGCGAGCGCGTTGAGCGGCATGTCCGAATAGAGCGCCTCGTCGGGGTCTTGGACGACGGTCAGGCCCCCGCGGTCGTGGACGGCGCCCAGCCCCGAGACGCCGTCGTCGAGGACACCCGACAACACGATGCCGACCCCGCGCGGACCATGGTGCAACGCGACGGACCGGAACAGCGGATTGATCGCGGGGCGGTGTCGACCCTCGGACGGGCCGCGGGACAACACCACCCGACGGTCGTCGACCATGATGTGTCGGTCGGGCACCGCTACGTACACGCGCCCCGGCCGTAGGGGCTCGCCGTGGTGCGCGGTGGCGGCGCTCAATGGCCCACAGCGGTCCAGGATGCGGCCGAGTACGCCGGGCGATCCTGGCGCGGTGTGCAGCGCGACGAGAACTGCGTATCCGAAGCCCTCGGGCAGGCCGGCAACGAAGTCCTTGAGCGCCTCGACTCCTCCGGCAGACGCACCGACGGCAACGACGCCGCGAAGGGCGGGATCGGACATGGTGGGAACCTACCCGCCCGCGAGCCCGTCAACCCGTCGGCGCCGCAGTGCGACTCACCCGGCGCGGGACAGCGGCGCCGGCGAGTCGCTCATCGCGTCGCGCAGCGTGGTCAGCGCCTGGGCGAGCAACCGCGACACATGCATCTGCGACACGCCGACTCGTGCGGCGATCTCACTCTGGGTGAGCGACTCGAAGAACCGCATCTTGAGGATCTGTTGCTCCCGGCGCGACAGGAGTGCGAGGTGGGTGCGCAGGTCCTCGCGGTCCTCGATGAACCGGATGTTGGGATCGAGCGCGCCGAGCCGGTCCACCATCGCGTGCCCGTCGTCCCCGTCGCCGATCACGGCGTCGATGGAACGCGTCGAGTAGGACTCGCCGGCGAGCATCCCCTCGACGAGGTCCTCGCGATCGATGCCCATCTCGGCGGCGACTTCGCTCGGCGTCGGCGCGCGGCCCAGGCGCTGCGTGAGTTCGGCTGTCGCCGGGGCGATCCGCGGGTAGACGTCCTTCAGGCGGCGCGGCACCTTGACCGCCCAGCCACAGTCCCGGAAGTACCGCTTCACCTCGCCCATCACCGTCGGCACGGCGTAGGCCAGGAAGTCGCCGGCGTCGGGATCGTAGCGGTTGACGGCGTTCAGCAGGCCGACGCGCGCGACCTGCACCAGGTCCTCGTAGGACTCATTGCTGCGCGTGTAGCGGCGTGCGACGTGGTCTGCCAATGGCAGTGCCGAACCGATGATCTCGTCGCGCAGCCGCCGATGCTCGACGGATTCGACCGGCAGCGTCCGCAATTCGCGGAACATCGTCTGCACGCGGGCGTAGCGGTGCTCGTCGTCGTGGGCGGGGCCGCGGCTGGCGGCGCGGCCGACGGCGGGAGAAGCGGCGGTGCGATCGGTGGTCAACGTCCTCGACCTCCAGGAGCAGACGATGCGTCACCCCGCGAGGCTGGAGGGCCACGATCATTGTGCTCCGGATGCATCAAGATCGGAACGGGCGCTCCCCGACGCGTCAACCGGCAGCCCGGCTAAGCACCCCGTACAACAGCCGCTTCCCGGGGACGGGCTCTTCGACGCCCGCGCGATCTGTTCGTGCAGCGGCCAACCGTCCGGCATGCACTCTTCGCGAAATGGCTTCGCGTTCCTGCCCGCAGACGGGTTCGCGCCGCTACGGCGTCGGGCTCGGGGACGACGAACTCGAGGTCTCACTGGTATTGGAATAGGTGGGGGCGGAGTCCTCGCCGTTGCATGCCGCAAGGATCGGTGTGAGCGCGAGCAACGCGGCGAACCCGGCTCCCGTTGCGGCGTTCCTCCAGTGCGTGACGGCCATGGTCGCCCCTTTCGTCGTCGTCGGCGCGCAGGGGCGGCCGACACGTGTGGCCGTTACCCGGGCGCCCCGTTGCGAAACGCCACCGCCGCGGACGTCCCCGCGACGTCACAATCGTTTGTCGCCCCGCCGACCGGGAAATCACGCACCCAACCGACGAGAGCCACCGACGAGAGCCGAGGACATGAGCGACGACGACGACACCACGTACGACGAATTCAAGGAAGCCGTGAACATGACGGCCAAGCAGCTCGAGACGTTCCTGGACACCGATGAATCGAAGAAGGTCGGGCAGAAGTCCGGCGACTCCGAGTCCACCGGCCACGCCAGCGGACGGCACATCGTGAAGATCCTGGAGAAGAAGAAGGGCGACCTGTCCTCGGACGACTACGCGCACATGCGCAAGGTCGTCGGCTACGTCAAGCGCCACCAGGCGCAGAAGCCGTCCGGCGACGTCGAGGACACGCCATGGCGGTACTCACTGATGAACTGGGGCCACGATCCCCTGAAGAAGTGATCCCCTGAAGAGATGACGATCCCCGGACGCAGTGACGCTGCGGCTCACTGCCGCAGCGTGACGTGCGGGCTCTGCCCGTAAGCCTCGCGGTACAGCACCGCGAATCGGCCGGTGTGCGCGAATCCCCACCGCGCGGCGATGGACGTGACGGTGGCCGCGCTGCGATCGGCGCGCAGCAGGTCGTCGTGCGCCCGCGACAGACGCACCGTCCGTAGGTAGGCCATCGGCGTGGTATCGAGGTGGCGCCGGAAGACGTACTGCAGCGCCCGCGGCGTCACGCACACGGCCGCGGCGACGTCGGAGATTCCGATGTCGGTGCCGGCGTGCTCGTGGATGTAATCGATGGCGCGCCGCACGTGCACCGGCTGGCGGTGTTGCCCGCGGTCGCGATGGGGTTCGCCGTCGGTCACGGTGTTCGGGAACGCGGCCAGCGTAGTGGCCGCCAGCAACCGCGCCGCGGCCGAGAGGACCAGCGGTGTCGCGACGTCGGCGCTGCCGAGCACGGTCTGCTCGACGTAGCGGCGCGCCTTGAGCAGTGCCTCGGCAGCCGCCTGGCTCCGCGGCCTTACGTCGGTGAACTGCACACCCGAACCCTCGGGCTTGCCGGCGGCCTCGCGCGCGACGCGGTCGACGAGGTCGTGGCCGAGGACCACCGTCTTGAGGGTGGCCTCGCGGCTGCGGAGTTCCACGGGTCCACGTCCCGCTGCGGCCAGCACCAAGGTGCCCGGGCCGGCATCGGCCGCGCGATCGCGGATGCAGCTGTGGACGGCGCCGTCGACGGGTGCGAGCACCACTATGACCGGGACGTCGTCGGCCCGCGCGGCGGCGTGACCGCCGTGCCGGACGTCCTCGAGCGCGAAGGCGCCCGCGTCGATGCGCCGGTGCGCCACCGATGGCCGCTCCCGAGGCCCGTGCGACGGGCGGTCGAGGAGTTCGATGGCGAGGTCGGTGTCGTACAACCGGCCGAGATGACGACGGATCTCGTCCACGTCGTCGTGCGCGAAGTCTCGTCGACGAAGCCGTCCGGCCTCGCGCTGAAGGGTGGCGTGATCGAGTCGAGCGCTGTGCATGAGGGGCTCCCCGCGTGCAGCATTCGAGCTGACGTCTGAACTCGCTGTCGACGTAGGCTACCCGACTCCCCGACTTCGCAAACTGTCCTGCCCGGGCCGTCGGTCAGGACCCGGTCCGTTCGGCGTCGTCGTGCGCGGTCAGCAGGACGTGGTCGATCTGTCCGCGCACCGTCGGATCGAACGGATGACCCGAGAGCCGTTCAACGAAGTTCTCCGCGATCTGCCGCAGCTTCACGTTGGCATCCTGGGACCGCCAGACGAGGACCTCGAAGGCGCGTTCTGCCGAGACGCCATAGGTCATGCGGATGATGCCGATGGCCTGATTGATGACGGCGCGGCGTTGCTCGACCTCGGCGACGACGCGACTGACCGACCGCTGCATGTCGGCTTCGAACGACTCGGTGACGTCGATGTAGAAACCGGACGTACCGATGACCTCACCCGAGGAGTTGCGCAGTTCGTCGCCCACGACCACGACGACGTGCTCACCGCCCGAGGCATCGATGATGCGATGCCTGCTGCTGAAGGCCGCCCCCTCCCGCAGCACCCTGGTGATGATCTCCGAGACCGCGGCCTTGTCGTCGGGGTGCTTGTGCGACAGGATCAGCTCCGTCGTCGGCATCACCGTGCCCGGCTCGTAGCCGTGCATGCGGGCCACCGCGTCCGACCACTCCCAGGTGCCTTCGGCGAGCAGGTAGCGGAAGCTGCCCACCCACTCGAAGCCCTCCGCCGGCTCGGGGGTTGACGCGACGACCACAGCAGGAACATCTATCACACCGGCACGCCCGGCGCGGCGAGTCGGCAGCGGATCATCCGCCTCGCGAAGTCCAGTCCCGCAGGCGAATACGTCGTCGGTGAACGACGGTCAGATGCCCGCCGTCACGCCGGCGGCCTGGAATCGCACCCGCCGGGCGATCTCGGCCGCGTGGTCGGCGAAGCGGCCGTAGAACCGGCCCAGCAGCACGACGTCACTGGCGACGGCGCACCCGTGCGGCCAGGATGCACCGACCACCCTGCGGTGGAGGTCGGCATGCATCTCCTCCACGGCGTCATCGCGCTCGCGGATGTCCCCGGCGAGGTCGAGGTGACCGGTGCGCACCGCGTCGACGCAGCGGTCGGCCGACTCGATCGCCATGTCGGCCATCCGCCCGAACGTGTCGATCAGGTCGTCGGGCAGGACGCGGCCGGGATGACGGGCAACGGCCATGCGGGCCACCAGGGCGGCGAGACCACCCATGCGGTCGGCGTCGGCGGCGATCCGGATGGCCGACACCACCGTGCGGAGGTCACCGGCGACCGGTGCCTGTCGGGCGAGGATGACGACCGTCCGCCGTTCGACGGTGCCCTGAAGCAGCCGCAACCGCTCGACGTCGTCGAACACCAGCCCGGCAGCTTCCTGATCACCGTCCAGCAGCGCGGCGGTCGCGTGCCGCAGGGCAGTCCCTGCCAGCGTGCACATCCTCGCCAGGTCGTCGCGCAGCGTGTCGAGCTGCTGGTGGAAGTCGTCGCGCATGACCGCTCCTCGTTCGAAGACTGCGCGGCCACCTACCCGCCAATGCGCGATCTCAAACGTCCGCGTGCCGGCCCTCCCGGCTGCGCCGGTACGCCGCCTCGCGCAGGTCGTTGAGCCAGCCGGGCAGCAACCGCACACCGGGCGCCCGGTTGCGCACCGGGTCGAACGACACGTCGCCGCGCGGCGTCTCGCCGGTCAGCGAGAGCCGGGCCAGCGGCTCGAAGTCGCCGGTGCCGAGCGCCTGCTCGACGTCGATCTCCACCCCGGTCGCTCGAACCTGCGCGGCCACGCCGTCCAACGTCAGCCCGCCACCGTCCATGCGGCTGTCGATCCTCGCCCGCAGCCACCACGTCTGCCCGTCGTGCTCCAGCGGGGCGAGCGTCGAGAACACCGGGCCCTGCCAGGACGTGACCGGCCGCAGGATCGCCCGGCCCAGCAGTCCGCGGTAGACGGTGACGAGCAGGACGTCCCAGTCCGGGCGGCTCGTATCGACCGACGGCACGCGCAGCGCGAGCCCGCCGATGTCCGGCAGCGCGCCGGGCAACCCCACCGCCTTGGAGAACCGCGCGACGACCGGACCGGACACCAGCGGCAACCCGCGGTCCTCGGGCGCGATGCGGTCCACGGTCCCCGAGAGCAGGACGCCGCGCGGATGGAAGATGCGGGCGTGCCGCACCGCGGAACCCCATTCGAATGGCAACGACAGCACGTCGGTCGGCTTCATGGCGGCACGGATGCCCGCACGGCGCTCGCACAAACGACATCGCCCACCGGTGTGTCGCCGCACCGCGGCTGGGTATCCGCGGCGCACCCGGGGGCGAGGAGAAGGACACATGGCAGCACGGGACGGCGCCGCGACGGTCACCGAGTACGGCATCCAGACGCCGAACAGCAAGACGATCCTCATGGTCACCGAGGACCTGGACGAAGCCGAGCGGACGCTCGACCTCATCGGCGAGGGTCGGCTGATCACGCGGGTGGTCAGCTACGGACCGTGGCGCGCACTGGACAACGAATCCGTGGCGTGAGCCCTGCCGCGGCGGGTACCTGTCGAGCGCCCGCGGCCGCACCCCGGCCGCGGCGCGCGAGCACGGGCACATCGACGAGAGGACCCTCATGCCCTTCCCCGACCAGCAGCAGCAACCCCCCGGCGTGCAGTCACTCATGGACCCCACGCCGGACTGCGGCGAACGGAGCTACCGCGGCAACGGCCGGCTGACCGGCAAGAAGACCGTCATCACCGGCGCCGACAGCGGCATCGGCCGCGCGGTCGCCATCGCCTTCGCGCGCGAGGGCGCCGACGTCCTCATCTCCTACCTCGACGAACACGACGACGCCGCCGAGGTCGCGAAGCTGGTGGAGGCCGAGGGGCGCCGCGCGGTGACGGTCGCGGGCGACCTGTCCGATCCGGCGCACTGCCGTGCCGTCATCGCCACCGCCGTCGAGGAATTCGGTCGAGTGGACGTCCTGGTGTCCAACGCGGCGTACCAGATGACCCACGACAGCCTCGACGAGATCAGCGACGAGGAGTGGGACCACACCTTCAAGCTGAACGTCGGCGCCTACTTCCACCTGGTGAAGGCGGCGGTCGGACACATGCCGTCCGGCGGCTCGATCATCGGCAGCTCGTCGGTGAACTCCGACATGCCGTCACCGACGCTCGCGCCGTATGCCGCCACCAAGGCGGCCATCGCGAACTTCTCCGCCAGCCTGGCGCAGCTGCTCGGCGAGAAGGGCATCCGCGTCAACAGCGTTGCGCCCGGGCCGATCTGGACGCCGCTCATCCCGGCGACGATGCCGAGTGAGAAGGTCCAGAACTTCGGCGACGACACCCCGCTCGGCCGGGCCGGGCAGCCCGCCGAACTCGCCGCGGCGTACGTCCTGTTGGCCTCCGACGAGGGCAGCTACATCTCCGGCGCCCGCCTCGCCGTGACCGGCGGGCGACCGGTCCTCTAGCCGGGTCAGTAGCCGGCGGGCCTGCCGTTGCCGAGATAGGTGAGCCCGGCGCGTTCGACGACGTCGCGATCGAGCAGGTTGCGGGTGTCGATCACCACCGCGTCGGGCGCACCCTCGGCGACCGCGGCCCAGTCCAGGTCCCGGAACTCCGGCCACTCGGTGAGCACCACCACCGCGTCGACGGCCTTCATCGCCTGGTAGGGGTCGTCGATGGGCGTGGCCCGGGCGGCCTTCACGATCTCGGGGTCGATGGCCGACAGCCGCGGGTCGAACGCGTGTACCTGGGCACCGGTCTCGGCGAGCCGCAGGCAGACCTCGAGCGCCGGCGAGTCACGGGTGTCGCTGATGCCCGCCTTGAACGTCAGCCCGAGTGCGGCGACCGTGGCCGACTCCCACGGCGCGGTCATGGCACGGCCCAGTGCTGCCACCACCCGGTCGGCCTGCGCCGCGTTGGTCTCCCGGCACGCCCGCACCTCGGCGACGGGCACGTCGACCTGGTGCGCCAGGTGCAGCAGCGCCGCGGTGTCCTTCGGTAGGCAGGAGCCACCCCACCCGGGACCGGGAGCCAGGAACGCCCCGCCGATGCGCGGGTCGGCACCCATGCACGACGTGACGTCGGTGACGTCGGCGTCGAGCGCCGAGGCCAACTGGGCCAGCGAGTTGGCGTAGGAGAGCTTGACGGCGAGGAACGCGTTGCAGGCGTACTTCGCGAGTTCGGCGCTCTCCGGACTCATGCGGAGCACCGGGGCGTCCGCCGTGCCGCACGCGTGCAGCGCGACCTCGGCCTCGGCGTCGCCGAACGCGCCGATGACGACGCGGTCGGGGTGCCGTGAATCGTGCACCGCGTGCCCCTCGCGGAGGAACTCCGGCGTCGAGACCACGCGGATCCCCCGGTGTGCGACGCGTTCGGTGAGGCGCCGGGTGGTGCCGACGGGCACGGTCGACTTGACCGCGATCACCGCATCGGGCGCCAGGACGTCGGCGAGCCGGTCGGCCACCGCGTCGACCGCTCGCAGGTCGGCCGCGCCGTCGGCGCCGCTGGGCGTCGGGACGCAGACGAAGACGACGTCGCGGTCGGCCAGGGCGTCGAACTGGTCGGTGAAGCGCAGCCGGCCCGCGGCCATGCCCGCCCGCATCGCGTCCTCGAGGTCGGGTTCGTCGATCGGCGACAATCCCGCGGTCAGCATCTCCACCCGGGCCTGGTCGGTGTCCACCGACACCGTGTCGACGCCGCGCTCGGCGACGCACACCGCCGTCGTCAGGCCGACGTATCCCGCTCCGACGACACCTGCGCGAATCACGAGCACTCCCTCAACGTTTCGTCGACGGCGTCCAGCACCGTCGTGGTGGAAAGCGCCAGCAACCCCGGGTCGGGGTCGCCGGCGTGGGGGTCGCCGGTACGGCCGGCCCACAGGGCGACGTGGCGACCGGGCCGGCGCGGGCCCCAGTGCGCGGGCGACGTCGGCCCGAACAGCAGCACCGACGGCGTGCCGGTGGCGGTGGCGACGTGACCGACGCCGGTGTCACCGCACACCACCAGCCGGCAGTCGTGGATCAGCGCCACCAGGCCCAGCACGTCGAGCGTCCCGGCCAGCACCGCCGCGGCGGGCAGGCCGGCCCGGCGCGCCACCTCGTGGGTGAGGTCCGCCTCGGCACGGTTGCCGGTGAGCACCACGTCGTGCCCGTCGGCGTGCAGCGCCGCCGCGACGGCGGCGAAGCGCTCGACCGGCCACCGGCGCGAACCGGCCGCCGCCCCCGGATGCACGACGACCAGGCCGCGACCGTCGGGGCCGCCCTCGGGCCGCGCCAGCAGCAGATCGTCGGCGTCGCAACCGATTCCGTACCAGCCGAGCAGCCGGCACCAGCGGTCGACCTCGTGGACGTCGGCGTCCCAGTCCGGGCCGTCGACCTCCGGGTGCGCGGGGTGCCGGTGACTCAGCACCCGTCCGGGCGTCACCGCGCACAGATGATCGAGGCTCTGCGGGCCGCGGCCGTGCAGGTTCACCGCGACGTCGGGGCTCCGGTGCGGCCGGTGGTCGAGATCGCCCAACCCCGCCGCCGGCGCCACCGCGTCGACCGCGCCGGTGAGCAGCGCGAGGTCGCGCAGCGGTGCCGGGGTGGCCAGCACGATGCGGGCCTGCGGCAGGTGCCGGCGCAGCCCGCGCAGCGCCGGCACGCCGGTGAGCAGATCCCCCAGACCGAGGGCCCGCAGCACGTACACCTCGGCGCGTCCGGCGGGAAGGTCCGTACTCAGGGCCACGACGATTCCGTGGCGGCGGCCACCACCAACTCCCGGATCTCGCATCCGGCAGGCTGGGACAGGGCGAAGACGACCGCCTCGGCGACGTTGGCCGGCTCGTTGAGCTTCGCGTCCGGCGGCGGCTTGTACTGGTCGGTGCGGCCGTCGAAGAACGCGGTGTACATGCCGCCGGGAATCAGCAGCGTCACGCCGACCTCGCCGGCGAGTTCGGCGGCCAGCGCCTTGGTGAACCCGACGACGCCGAACTTCGACGCGCAGTACGCGGTGGCGTCGCCGACCGCCTTGATGCCGAGCGTCGACGCGCAGGTGACCACGCGTCCGTGGCTCTGCCGCAGGAAGGGCAGCGCCGAGCGCACCACCGCGGCGGTGCCCAACAGGTTCACGGTGACGACCCGCTCCCACTCCTTGGCGGGCACGTCGTCCAGTGCGCCGCACGCGTCGGTGCCCGCGGCGGTGAACACACCCGTCAGCGGTCCGTCGGCGCGCTCGACGAGGCTGCGCACCGCCGCGTCGACGGTCTCGGTCTCGGACAGGTCGGCGATCTCGTGCGGGACGTCCGCGGCCGGCGCCTTGAGGTCGATCACCAGCGGCGTGCCGCCGTGGCGGAGGACGGCGTCGACGGCCGCCGCACCGAGGCCGGAGGCGCCACCGGTGATCAGGACGTTGCCCAGCGGCGTGGGCGCCGGGGTGTAGTCGCGGGGAGGGAACGTCGGGGTGTTGGCCTGGGGATCGTTCGTCACGAGGAGGACCTTTCGTCGTTGCGCGCCATGGCGATCAGGCGCGAGGAGGAGTAACCGCTGACGGTCGGCACGATGACCACGTCGCCACCGTGCCGTCGGACGACCTCGGCCTCGGGCAGGTCGTCGGCCGCGTAGTCGCCGCCCTTGACCCACACGTCGGGTCGGAGCAGGTCGAGCACGCGGTTGGGAGTGGCGTCGTCGAACACCGTGACGGCGTCGACGCATGCCAGCGCGGCGAGCACCCGGGCCCGGTCCGCCTCGGCCATCACCGGACGGTCGGGGCCCTTCAGGCCGCGCACCGAGTCGTCGGAGTTCACCAGCACCACCAGCGCGTCGCCGAGCTGGCGGGCATGCCGCAGCAGCGAGACGTGCCCGGTGTGCAGCAGGTCGAAGCACCCGCCGGTCGCGACCACCGTTCGGCCGCTCGCCTGCTGGGCGCGCACCCACGCCACCACGTCGGCCTCCGGCATCGCGCCCGTCGCCCCCGCGGCGGCGCTCGACCCGGTGTCCTCGGGGGCGAGGGTGGACACGGCGGCCGCGCCGCCGGCCACCACGAACCGGGCCGCGGCGTCCACGGCGGCGGTCACCGCCGCGTGGGCGTCGGCACCGTCGGCCAGTGCCGCCGCCGCTGCGACGGCGAAGCGGTCCCCGGCTCCGCACGCGTCGGCGGGCGCGGTGCCGACGACGTGGGGTACCTCGACGTGGCGGCGCGGCTGGTCGCGCTCGAACACCCGCGCACCCCGCCGGCCGACCGTGACGCACAGCGCACCGGCCCGCCACTTCTGCCGCATCGCGTCCGGGGACGCGTCGCCGAACAGCTGCCTGGCCTCGTCCTCGTTCGGCGTGACGAGCGCGCATCCCGCGACCGGCGTGCAGCCGCGCGGGTGCGGGTCCCACACCACCGGCACGCGGCCGGCCGCCGATTCCAGCGCCGCGCGCAGCGCGGGAATCGAGGTGACGCCGCGGCCGTAGTCCGCGACGCAGATGGCCCGGGCATCCATCAGCGCGTCGGACACGTCGGCGGGCAACCGGTCCCGCAACACCGTGGCGTCGCCGCGGTCGATGCGCAGCACCGACTGCCCGCGGGCACGCACCCGGGTCTTGGTGACCGTCGACCCCCTCGTCGGCAGGCTCGCGACGGTGACGCCGGCGTCGGACAGCAGCCGCCGCAGGATGCGGCCACCCGAGTCGTCGGCGATGCCGCTGACCAGCACCACGTCGTCGGCGTGGCGGGCCGCGAGCAGCGCCGCGAGTGCCGCACCGCCGGGACGCTGCCACACCCGCTCGGTGTCCACGACGGGCACCGGCGCCTCGGGGCTGAGCCGCGTCGCCGACCCCTCGAGGTCGACGTCGAGGAGCGCGTCGCCGACGACGACCAGCGGTCCCCGGGTCACGGCGCGTCCGCCGTCACCAGGCGGGCGTCGAGTGCCAGGCACAGCGCGTGCACCAGCAGCAGGTGCACCTCCTGCACCGTCGCGGTGGTCGGCGCGTCGACGCACACGGCGTCGTGGCAGGTGCCTTCGAGCGGGTTGGGTGCCGGCCCGGTGAGCGCCCAGGTCGTCATGCCGACCTCGTGGGCGGCCTTCACCGCCGACAGCACGTTGCGGCTCGAGCCGCTGGTGGACAGCGCCACCAGCACGTCGCCCGGCCTGCCGTGGGCGCGCACGCCGCGGGCGAACATCTCGTCCTCGCCGTAGTCGTTGGCGATCGCCGTCAGCGCGGACGTGTCGGCGTGCAACGAGATCGCCGACAGCGGCATGCGCTCGTCGCGGAAGCGACCGACCAGTTCGGCGGTGAGATGCTGTGCCTCGGCGGCACTTCCGCCGTTGCCGCAGGCGAGCAGTCGGCCGCCGGACGTGAGCACGCGGGCGAGGTGTTCACCCCAGGCGTCCACCCGTCCGGCGTCCGCGGCGGTGCGTCCGACGGCGTCGCGGAGTGCCTCGAAGTGAGTTGCGATCATGATTCTCCTCCCCACCGCGCCACCGCGGAAACGACGGCGGCATCGGTGATTCCGTCCAAACAGGGATGGCCCTCGACGGGACAGTCGCGGGCGCGGGTCTCTCGGCACGGCGCGTCCTGGTCGCCCAGGATCGTCACCCGCGGGCCGAAGGGCGCCCACTGCGAGGCGGGCACCACGGGGGCGAACAGCGAGACGATCGGCACGCCCACGGCGGCGGCGAGGTGCGCCGGCCCGGTGTTGGGGGTCACCACCGCGCGGGCGCCGGCAAACACCGCGGCCAGGGCCCCCAGATCGGTGCGGCCACCGAGGTCGACGGCGTGCGTGCCGGCCACCCGGGCCGTGAGATCGCACTCGTCCGGGCCGCCGGTGACGACCACGCGGTGCCCGGCCTCGACGAGTGCGCCCACCATGCGGGCGCTGCGCTCGGCGGTCGGGCGACGGGCCGGGACCGCCGCGCCGGGATGGAAGGCGACGTAGGGCCCCGCGCCCAGCAGCGGCACCACGTCGTCCGGGATGCACTGCGGCACGGCCACTCTCAGGGTGCCGTCGTCGCCGGGTGGCAGTGCGCAGCCGCCCGCCTCGACGAGTGACAGCGCGCGCAGCGGCTCGGCGACACCGGACGGCACGTGGTGACGCAGGTCCAGCAGCGTGCCGGGATAGTCCTCGGAGATGGCGCCGATCCAGCCGACGCCGGCCATCCGCAGCAGCAGCGCCAGCGGCAGCGGCGACTGGTGGAACGACGTCAGGACGTAGGCGTGGGTGGGCGCGATGTCGCCCAAGCGCTTGAGCAGTCCCTCGACGTGGTCGGCGGTCAGCTCCGGCGCGTCGAAGTCCACCCACGGCGCCTGCCACTCGACGACCTCGGCGACGCCGGGCAGGATCTCGGCGGCCGCGCGCCCGCGCGGGCCGGCGAGCAACACCACGTCGCCGTGCGTGGCGGCGACGGCGCGGACCGCGGGCCCGGCGATGAGGACGTCGCCGGCGCTGTCGAGGCGGGCGACGAGGGCGGTGCTCATCGCGCCTCCCGCAGGACGGCGTGCACGGCGTCGGTGATCGTGTCGGCGACCCGGGCACGCGGATGCGCACTCGCCGCGTCGACCTCCTCGGCCCGGGTCCGCGCCGTCGGCACCAGCACTGCTGCCGCACCCGCCGCCAACCCCGCGTTCACGTCACCACCGGTGTCACCGATCATCACGCACCGCTCCGGCGGCACGCCGAGCGCCGCCGCGGCGGCCAGCACCATCCCGGGGCGGGGCTTGCGGCACTCACACCCGTCGGCGTCGTCGTGCACGCAGACCTGCCAGCTGTCGAACGGGCCGAGCTGGGCGTCGACCTCGGCGTTCACCTCGCGCAGCTGATCGGTGGTGATGAGGCCGCGGGCGACGCCGGACTGATTGGTCACGACCGCCACCAGCAGGCCCCGGTCGCGCAGCGCACGCAGCGCCCGCTCGGCGCCGGGCCGCGGCCGGACGCCGTTCGGGTCGTTGAGGAATGGGCCGTCCTCGATGATGGTGTCGTCGCGGTCGAACAGCACGGCGAGCACCGGTTCGGGGGCTGCCGCGCGGTGCATCCACTCCCCCGCCAGCCGGTGCCACACCGCGGCGGGCGGGATGAGCAGCGACGTCAGCGCGATCTGGCCGGCCTGCGCGGGCGTCCGCGGCCCGGCGAGGAAGCGGCGGACGGCGAACTCGCCGAACAGCGCCGCCCACGTCGCCGCCGCCAGCGCGGCCGGGGTGCGGCGCCGGGCCAGCGCGGTGCCCGCCGCGGTGAGCGCGGCCGCGGTGGTGGCGACGTGCGCGGGCAGCCGCCCGCGGCCCTCCCCGACGCGCTCGCGCCAGCCGCGACCGAACTTGCGCCGCATGAGTGCGTTGTCGCGGTTGCCGATCTGCGCGCGGACGCTGCTGAGCGGCGTCGACGCTGCGACCGGATGGGTGCTGGTACGCCGCCCGTCGACGATGCGCGCGCCCCGCGACACCAGGCGCAGGGCGAGGTCGGAATCCTCACGGTAGGCGCGGGGGAAACGGTGGTCGAAGCCGCCGACGGCGACCAGCGCGTCGCGCCGGTAGGCCATGTCGGCGGTGATCCAGCGGGCGTCGGCGAGCCGCAGGGTGCGACGTTCGTCGTCCGTCGCGGGCCGCGCCGTATCGCCGGGGACGACGAGGCGGGCTTGCGAGCCCACCGCACCGGCGGCCTCGGCGGCCTCCAGGTCGGCCGCGAGGCAGGCCAGCCAGTCGCTCCCGGGCAGCACGTCGTCGTCGACGAACGCGACCCACCGGGTGGAACAGGCCCGCCAGCCGGTGTTGCGCGCCGCCGCGGGCCCGCGGCCGCCGCTGCGCAGCACCGTCACCGGGTACTGGGACACCACCGCGAGTTCCGGTTCCGGCACCGGGCGGTCGTCGACGACGAAGATCTGCGCGGGCGCCGGCCCGGTCGCCTCGTCGAGAGCGTCGAGCAGACGCTGCAGCGACGGCCGGCCGATGGTCGGGATGACCACGGTGCAGTCGGCGGCGACGGTCTCGGCTCCGCTCGCCGCGGGGCCGGCCGTGCCGGAATCAGCCGGTCCGGTCACGGCTTCCACACCACGAAGGGTCCGATGGCGAGCAGGTCGATCGGCGAACTGCCCAGGCACTCCAGCGCATCGCGGGGGCTGTCGACCATCGGCCGTCCCGCGGTGTTGAAGCTGGTGTTCACCACCACCGGCACGCCGGTGCGCTCGGCGAACCGGGAGATGGTGGCGTGCAGTGCCGGATGTGACTCGTCGACGGTCTGGATGCGGGCCGTGCCGTCGACGTGGGTCACCGCCGGGATGCGGTCGCGCCACTGCTCGGCGACGTCATGCACGAACAGCATGTACGGGCTGGGAATCGGCCCGCGACTGAAGATCTCGGCCGCACGGTCGGCGAGCACCATCGGTGCGACGGGGCGGAACTGCTCGCGGCCCTTGACGGCGTTGAGCCGCTCCAGGTTCGCCGTCTGCCGGGGATCGGCCAGCAGCGAGCGGCTGCCCAGGGCGCGGGGGCCGAATTCCGCGCGGCCCTGGAACCACCCCACCAGCTTGTTGTCGGCGAGCGCGTCGCCGACGGTCGTCGCGAAATCGGCGGGACGCTCGTAGCGCACCCGCGCGTCGTCGAGGGCGCGGGCGATCTGGTCGTCGCTCCATTCGCGTCCCAGCCGCGCGGTCGGCATCGGCGCGACCGTCTCGCCGAGATCGGTCGCGACTGCCAGCGCGGCACCGAGCGCGGTGCCGGAGTCGCCGGCCGCAGGCTGCACCCACACGTGGGCGAAGTCGCTCTCGGCGTGAATCCTGGTGTTGGCGACGCAGTTCAGCGCGACGCCGCCGGCCAGCGTCAGCCGGTCGGTGTCGACGCGACGACGCAGCCACGCCACCATCTGCAGCAGCACCTCCTCCAGGACGGTCTGCACACTGCACGCGAGATCGGCGTACACCGCCTCCGGGGCGGTGTCGGTGGCGGCCTCGGCCGGCACCGCGGGCCGCGGCGGGGCGAAGGCATGCCAGTCGATCGGCTCGGTGCGGAACCCGCCGTCGTCGGTGGCGTACACCCGCTTGCGCAGCTCGTCGGCGAAGGTGGGCTTGCCGTAGGAGCCCATCGCCATCACCTTGTACTCGTCGCTGGAACGCGCGAACCCCAGATGAGCGGTGAGGTCTTCGTACAGCAGGCCCAGCGAGTGCGGCAGCGACTGCGTCGCGAGGACGTCGAGCTTCTGGTCGCGGTACACCCCGGCCAGCATCGAGGTGCGCTCGCCGCGGCCGTCGACCACCAGCACCGCGGCGTCGGAGTCGGGCGCGGCCAGCGCGGTGGACGCGGCGTGCGCGACGTGGTGGCGGACGTGGCGGACGACGGCCGGGTCCAGTCCCGGCAGCGCGGTCGCCAGGAACCCCGGCGCGCGCTGGGCGTACATCGTGCGCACCCATTCCCAGCGGTTGTCGAGGCCGGGCAGGTCGTCGCTCTCGCCCTCCATGAGCGCCGGGTCGTAGGAGTAACCGACGGCGTCGATCTCCTCCGGGGCGACGCCGGCGTACTCCAGGCACCACTTCGCCGCCGCGGTGGGCAGCTCCCAGGTCGAGAACGGCACGGCCTGCTTGCCGTGCTTGCGCCGGCTGAACCGTTCCTCTTCGGCGGCCGCGACCACCCGGCCGTCGACGACGAGCGCCGCGGCGGGGTCGTGGAAGACGGCGTTGATACCCAGGATTCGCATCTACAGTCCTCCTCCTGCAGGGGTCGCCAACAGCCGGTCGGCCTGGCGGTGGAACCATTCGACGGTGGTGGCCAGTCCCTCGCGGTAGCCGACCAGCGGTCGCCAGCCGAGCTGCTCGGCAGCCAGTCCGATGTCGGGGCAGCGGCGGAACGGGTCGTCGACGACGGCGGGGACGAACTCGATGGGCGAGGCGCTGCCGGCGAGTTCGCGGACCATCTCCGCGATCTCGAGCACGGTGCGCTCCTCCGGGTTGCCGATGTTGACCGGCCCGGTGACATCGGATTCGCCCAAGGCGATCAGCCCGCGCACAGTGTCGTCGACGAAGCACAGCGAGCGCGTCTGGGAACCGTTGCCGGACACCGTGATCGGTTCGCCCAGCAGCGCCTGGCGGCAGAACGTCGGGACGGCCCGGCCGTCGTCGGCGCGCATCCGTGGCCCGTGCGTGTTGAAGATGCGGGCCACGCCGATCGACGTGCCGCGCTCGCGGTGGTGGGCGAAGGCCAGCGCCTCGGCGAAGCGCTTGGCCTCGTCGTACACGCTGCGCGGCCCGATGGGGTTGACGTTGCCCCAGTAGTCCTCCCGTTGCGGGTGCCGCAGCGGATCGCCGTACACCTCGCTGGTGGAGGCCAGCACCAGCCGGGCGCCGTGGCGTTCTGCGTAGTCCAACGCATTCGCCGTCCCCTGCGACCCGGTGCGCAGCGTGGCGGTCGGCATCCGCAGGTAGTCGACCGGGGACGCCGGGGACGCCAGGTGGTAAACGACGTCGGCGGGCTCGTCGAGCAGCTCACCGGGCAGCGGGTCGGCGACGTCGTGGCGCACGAAGCGGTAGCCCGTGCGGTTCGCCAGGCGCATGGCGGCGTCCGGGGCGCTGGTCGAGAGATCGTCGAGGCAGGTGACCTCGACGCCGCGGTCGAGCAGCGCCTCGCACAGGTGGCCGCCGACGAAGCCGCATCCGCCGGTCACCAGGGCGCGCACCGGGCCGTTTCGGCCCGCACCGCGCTGGGTAGCCGCCCCTGCCATGACGCCCGAATCACGCAGTTCGCGAACCTCGTTCGTCATCGCGAGCCGGGACCGCCGCTCGGAGCTGACATCGGTCGTGTCACGCTTGCTCGATACCACTACCTGTCCGATCGTCGTGGTGGACAACGGTTCGGCCGACGACTCCGTCGCGGCCGTCACCCGGCTCGCCGCGACCGCGGCGGGCCGGCTCGAGGTCGTCGCGCTCGACGAGAACCTCGGCGCGGTCGCACGCAACGTCGGCGTGCGACGCTGCGGCACCGAGTTCGTCGCGTTCTGCGACGACGACTCCTGGTGGGAACCGGAGTCGACCGTGCGGGCCGAGGAGGTCTTCGACGCGTACCCGTCGGTGGCCCTGCTGGCGGGGCGGATGACCGTCTGGCCGGGCGAACGCGACGATCCGGTGGTCGCGGCGCTCGCCACCAGCCCGCTGGGCCGCGACCCGGCACTGCCCGGACCGTCGATCCTCGGATTCCTGTCCTGCGGGTCCATCGTCCGCAGCGCGGCGTTCCTGGCCGTCGGCGGCTTCAGCCCGATCCTGCACTTCCGCGGCGAGGAGAGCCTGGTGGCCTGGGACCTGGCAGCGGCCGGCTGCGACCTGTGCTTCACGCCGGAACTGGTGGCGCACCACCAGCCCTCGCCGATACGCCAGACGTCGGCCGCCCAGGCCGCGCGGGTGCTGCGCAACGAGGCGCTGACGACGTGGCTGCGCCGCCCCGCGGACCGGTGTGCGGAGGTCACGGCGCGGCTCGTCCGGGCGGCCGCTTCGGACGGCGAGCACGCGAGGGCGCTCACCGAGGCGCTCCGCCGGCTGCCCGCGGTGACGCGCGGGCGGCGGCGACTGCCCGACCACGTGGAGCGCAGGCTGCGGCTCCTCGAACGTGCGGGCGAGACGGGCTGAGCGGCGCTCACCGCAGCCTCCCGACGGCGGCCAGGGTGCGGTAGACCTCCTCGGTGCCGTCCGCGACGCGGTCCCAGGTGTAGTGCTCGCAGACGCGCCGGCGTCCGGCCGCACCGAAGCGGTCGCGCAACCGGCCGTCCCACAGCAGCGGGCCGATCGCCGCGGCGAGGGCGTTGGCGTCGCGCGGCGGCACCAGCCGTCCGGTGCTGCCGGGGACCACGGTGTCGAGCATGCCGCCGACGGCCGATGCGACGACGGGCACGCCGCACGCCATGGCCTCCAGCGGGACGATGCCGAACGGCTCGTACCAGGGCGTCGCCGCCACGACGTCCGCGGACCGCAGCAGCATCGGCATCTCGTCGCGCGCCACCGAGCCGTAGAGGTGCACCCGGTCGCCGACGCCCTGGGCGGCGGCGAGCCGCTGCAGCCGCATCGCCTCGGCGTCGTCGTCGAGTTCGGATTTGTCCGGGCCGCCGACGATCACCAGCTCGGTGCGCGGCAGCTGTCGCATGGCCCGGATCATCGTGTCGAAGCCCTTGCGCGGCACCATCCGCCCGACGGATACCACGCGGTGCGCCTTGCCCTTCGGCGCCGTGGGGCCGTCGGGGGTGAACTCCTCGACGTCGACGCCGCACGGCACCACCGAGATCCGGTTGGCGGGGCGGCCCATGCGCACCAGTTCGGCGACCTCCTCCGAGCACGTGGCCGCCACCCAGTCGACGCTGCGGGCGATCATCGTCTCCAGCCGGATCCGTTCGTCGGGGCTGGTGTCGGCAGCACCCTGGTGCAGCCGCTTGACGGCACCGAGTGCATGAAAGGTCTGCACGGTGGGGATGCGCAGCGGGTCGGCGGCCGCGAGCGTGGCGAGGCCGGACATCCAGAAGTGGGCGTGCGCGACGTCGGGTCGCCACTGCGTCCACTGGCCGGCGAGGTACTCGCCGAAATCGCCCATGTACTGCGGCATCTCGTCCTTCGCGATCACCTCGGCCGGTCCGGCGGGAACGTGCACCACTGAGTATCCGTCGGCCGTGTCGACGTGCTCGGGCAGCCCGGCGTCGTCCCGCCGGGTGTACACCACCACGTCGTGGCCCAGCCGGGCCAACGCCGCCGACAGCTCGGCCACGGCGACGTTCTGGCCGCCGGCGTCCACGCCGCCGATGTGGGCCAGTGGGCTGGCATGCTCGGAGATCATCGCGATCCTCAGCGCGGTGTCCGTTCTGGCGCTCTCCAGCATCGTCACCTCGATACCTCCTCGATCAGTCGATCCCAGTCGGCGAGGAACCTGTCGACGCCGAAGTGGGTCGTGGCGTAGTCGCGGGCGGCCTTGCCCGCGGTGACGGCGGCGACGTGGTCGGCGACGAAGCCCTCCGCCGCCCAGCCGAGCGTCGGCACGTCGGCGCTGACCACCCCGGCCTCGGGCGGAATCACCAAGGGCGCCATGGTCGACGCCACCGCGACGATCGGCATGCCCAGGAACATCGCCTCAATCAGCGAGAGCCCGAGCGACGTCCACCGTGCCGTGTGCAGATACACCCGGCGGCGCGCGACTTCTCCCAGCAACTCGCGGGTCGGCAGGTCACCGCGCGCGCTCACGCGCGCATTGCGGTGGGGCTCCTCGTCGAGCCGTTCCGACGCAATGCCCCAGACGTCGATGGGCACGTGCCCGCTCAGCGGGCCCAGCAGGTCGGCGCCCACGGTGCGCCAGCGTCGCACCGGCTCGTTCATCATCGTTGCGGCGGCGGCGATCTCGCCGGTGTACAGCGGACCGGGGTCGGGGACCCCGTGGTTGATGACGCGCACCGGCGCCGATCCGTTGTCCCACATGAGGGCGTTGAAGTCGGTGACGTGCACGATGGGGATGTCGCTGTGGTCGGCCAGCGGGTGCCGACTGTCGACCGGGTGCGGGCGCGGCGCGTTGTGTTCCACGAACACGGCGGGTACGTCGACGCCCGGCCGTCGGCCCAACCACTGGGCTGCCAACTCGAGGTCCTCGACCCGCTGCAGCACGACCAGGTCCACATCGCGAAGTCGCAACTCGTCCGGCGTGACCTCGGTGGCGTCGGGCCAGTCCCGGCCGCGCAGTCCGCCGGCACGCGCGTCGCCGGTGAACGGCACGAGATAGTCGTGCCCACCTGCGACGAAGGCCTCGGTCCACGAGCCGTGGACGTGCCAGATCAGCACCGTTCGTGGTGTGGTCGCCGAGGTGCTCGTCGAGGGCATGGCGCGCCGAGTACCCTTCGCGTTTTGACTCAAACGGGATTGGCGAGAAGCGTTTCTCCGGTCCTCGACGTGCGTAAACGCCGCGAGAACACGATGTTTCGCGGCGTCGACGCCCGACGTCACGGCGTCAGCATCACCTTGACCGCGCCGTCGGTCTTCTTCTGGAAGATCTCGTAGGCGTGGGGGGCCTCGTCCAGCGGCAGGACGTGGCTGGCGAAGGTGTCGACGCCGAGCGGATCGGCGTCGGTGAGCAGCGGCATGATGTCGTCCACCCACCGCTTGACGTTGGCCTGCCCCATCCGCAGCGTGATCTGCTTGTCGAACATCGTGAGCATCGGCAGCGGATCGGCTGCGCCGCCGTACACGCCGGACAGCGAGATGGTGCCGCCGCGGCGGACGACGTCGATCGCGGTGTAGAACGCGTCGAGCCGGTCCACGCCGGCCTTCTGCATCATCGGCTTGGCCAGCGCGTCGGGCAACAGAGACGTCACCTGCTGCGCGGTCTTGGCGACCCCGGAACCGTGGGCCTCCATGCCGACGGCGTCGACCACCGAATCCGTGCCGCGACCACCGGTGAGGTCGCGGATCGCATCACCGACACCGACGTCGAGCGCATCGAAGTCGAGCACCTCGATGCCGAAAGCCCGTGTCCGCTCCAGCCTCTCGGGAACGCGGTCGACTCCGATCACGCGGTATCCGAGGTGATGGGCGATGCGCGCGGCCATGTCGCCGATCGGCCCGAGCCCGAGCACGGTCACTGATCCGCCGTCGGGCACGTTGGCGTACGCGACGCCCTGCCACGCGGTGGGCAGCACGTCGGACAGGTACACGAAGCGCGAATCCGGGGGCCCGTCGGGCACCTTGACGTGGGTGAACTGCGCCTGCGGTACGCGCAGGTACTGCGCCTGACCGCCGGGCACCGAACCGTACAGCTCGGAGTAGCCGAAGAGCGCGGCGCCCATCCCCTGGTCGCGCACCTGCGTCGTCTCGCACTGGGTGTAGAGCGTCTGATCGCACATGTAGCAACTGCCGCAAGAGATTTGGAACGGAACCACGATGCGGTCGCCGACCGCGAGGTTGGTCACCGCCGACCCCACCTCGGTGACGACGCCCATCGGTTCGTGCCCGAGGATGTCCCCGGGTTTCATGAACGCCCCGAGCACCTCGTAGAGGTGCAGATCGGATCCGCAGATGTTGGTGGACGTGACCTCGATGATCGCGTCGGTCGGTTCGACGATCTTCGGGTCGGGTACCTCCTCGACCCGAACGTCGCGCTTGCCGTGCCAGGTGACTGCCTTCATCGCATGCTCCCTTCCACTCGAGGGGAACTACCCCACGCCGGGGAGGCGAAACGGTTCGCGGGACACCAGGGCGATCACCGACGAGAGGCGTTGGCTGACAACGTCATCGGGCGGCGGCGGCCACCGGTACGCGTCGTGCTCCGACGGCGGGAACGCCCACCGCGGCCCGGTAGAGGTCGAGCGACTGCACGGCCACCCGCTCCCAGGAATAGCAGGACCGGGCGCGGGTCCGCCCGGAGAGGCCCATGCCGTCACGCAGCACGCCGCCGTGCAGCATCCCCGACAGCGCCTCGCGCAGTCGCGCCGGTGCGCGGGGCGGCACCAGCACACCGGTCACCTCGTGCACGACGACGTCGGCCATGGCACCCGCCTCGGACGCCACCACCGGCACCCCGCACGCCATTGCCTCGATGACGTGCACGGCTTGAGAGTCGTACCAGGACGGATAGGCGAAGGCGTCGGCCGAGCGGAGCACCTCCGCCCGACGGGCCGGCGACAGCGACCCGGTCACCGTGACGTGGGCGGCGCCGTAGTGGGCGGCCATCGCGAGCAGGCGGTTGGCGTCGGCGTCGGTGGCCACGTCCGCGCCGGCCGGACCGCCCACGACCACCAGCTCGGCGTCGGGCAGCTTCGCGACGGCGCAGACGAGATCCTCGAGCCCCTGGTAGGGCAGCAGGTCGTCCACCGCGGTCACGACGCGAAAGCCGGCCGACCGCTCGTCCTTGGCACCGGTCGGTTCGAACACCTCGAGGTCGACGCCGTGCGGCAGCACCGCGGTGCGCGAGCGGGGACACCCCATGCGAATCAATTCGGCGACGTCCTCCGAGCAGGCGGCCGCCACGCGGGTGGCCGACTTCGCGAGCAACCGCTCGAGCCGCGATCGTGCGGGCGGGCCCACGATGCGCGACTGCCGCTGCCCGGTCACGGCACCGAGGCGCGGCAGGGTCTGCACCGTCGGGATCGACGTGCGGTCGGCGGCCAGTTGCGCGGCGACGCCGTGGATCCACCCGTCGGCGTTCACGGCGTCGGGCCGGTCGGTCTCCCACTCCGACGCCAGGAAGCGGGCGAAGTCGTTGAGCACCGGGGCGAGGTCGGCCGCCGTGCGTCCGACCACGCCCGGCATTCGGACGACGCGGTAACCGGCGTCGTCGGCCCGGTCCGGCGTCTCGGCGTCCTGCAGGCAGCCGTAGACGGTGACCTCGGCATCCTGCGACGCAAGTGCCCCCGCCAGTGGCGCCAGGAGGCGCGGAACTCCGACCAGACCCACCCGCATGCCAGCTCCCTTCGACGTGTCCGGGAGGGAAGCCCGCTTCGCCGCGTCGCGAAACGGCGCCGGGAGAAGCGCTTCGCATCTCGTACCGACCACTTCGCCCAACGGACGGGCGCAGCGCCGGTCGGTCAGACGCGTTCGTCCAGGTCGACGACCAGCGGCCGGTGATCGGAGATCGGCATCTCCGGTGCGTCGACCGCGGTCACCCGCAGCCGGCGATCGTCGGTGAGGACGTGGTCGAGCTGGCGCGTCGGCACGTCGGCGGGGAACGTCGGCGCCGCGGCCAGCGGACGCAGCCGCGACCAGCGGGCCACCACGCGCTCGGTCATGTTGAGGTCGCCGACCAGCAGGTGCGGGCCCGGCAGTCCGCGCAGGTCGCGAACCAGCCGCCGCAGCTGCAGCCGGTTCCAGCCCGGCACGAACGAGAGGTGGGTGTTGGCGACCGTCAGCGGCCCGTGCGGGGTGTCGAAGCTGCCGATCACCGCAGCCCGCGGCTCCTCCTCGACCATCATCACGCGGTTGGGGCCGGGGAGGTACATGGGAAAGCGGAACGGGATCCTCGGCATCCGCACGACCTGCCACGTCGAGGCCGGATAGCGGGACAGCAGCGCGATGCCGTAGCCCGCGGTGCCCGGCTGCTCCTCGCCCGTCGCGGCCATCCACGTCGCGCCGGGCGTCCCGGAGATCGCCGCGACGAAGCGGTGGCTGCGCGCGCCCATCGCCTCGGCCGCCACCGCCGTGAGGTCGGCGAGGCCCGACCGCTCCTGGTCCACGTCCACCTCCTGCAGGGCCAGCACGTCCGCGTCGAGGCGGCGGACGCACTCGGCCAGCCGGTCGACGTCGACGCCGTCACCGACCGTCCTGCCGTGCAGGATGTTGAATGTCGCTACGCGCACGGGGTAATGCATACCCACATGACGGACGGTCGTTCACCGGAGGCTGACGAACCCGACGTGCTCGGCCATGCCGACGCGTTACGCAAGGCGCTGCGGCACGCCGCGTCGGCCCTGAAGGCCGATGGGCCGGCGTTCGCGTTGGCGGGGAGCTACGCCCTGTGGGCGTACGGCGCCCCCGAACCGGTGCACGACGCCGACGTGGTGGTCGCCGAGGACGACGTCGATCAGGCGGTCGCCGCACTGGCCGCGGCCGGTTTCGCCATCGAGCGCACCCCCGAGGACTGGCTGTTCAAGGCCACGCTGAACGAAGCGCTCGTCGACGTGCTGCACCGGGTGAACGGCACGCGAGTGGACGCCGGACTCCTCGCGACGGCCGAGGAGCGCGACGTGCTCGCCATCCCCATGCCGGTGCTGCCGCCGACGGTCGTGCTGACCCAGAAGCTGCGTTCACTGCACGAGCACCACTGCGACTTCGCGAAGTTGATGCCGCCCGTGCGGGCGGTGCGCGAGCAGGTCGACTGGGCGCGGGTGCGCGCCGACACCTCGGACAACGACTTCGCGGCCGCCTTCCTCTACCTGCTCGAGCGGCTCGGCGTCGTCGACTCCGAACCGCGCTGACGAGAGCCGGGCGCGCGTCACCGAACCGTCAGACCGGCCCACGAGAACGCCACCTAGGGTGGCAGGCGTGAAGTCCGCCCGCCGCGAGATCGTTGCCGTCGTCGTCGCACTCGCGCTGGTGGTGGCGGCCTTCGCGGTGCCGCACCTGCACCTCGACACCGTCACCCCCCTGATCAACGCGACGCCGCAGCGGTTCCGCGACTTCGCCGGAATGGCACCGATCTTCGGCTGGTGGGAGGTGCACGTCGGGTGGGGCACGGTGCCCGCCGTCGTCATCGGCGTGGCCGCCGTGCTCGTCGGCCAGTCGGTGGCCGCACGGCTGCCCTGGCGGGCGGTGCCGTGGGTGACGTGGGCGACGTCGGCCGCGTGGGCCTTCTCCTTGGCGATGATCGACGGCTGGGAACGCGGCTTCGCCGGCCGGCTCACCGCCCGCCACGAGTACCTGCGCCAGGTGCCCGACATCACCGACATCCCGGAAACCGTCCGCACCTTCTCCGACCGAATTCTGGACTTCCAGCCGAACTCCTGGATCACGCACGTGTCGGGGCATCCGCCCGGCGCGCTGCTCACCTTCGTGTGGCTGGACCGCATCGGGCTGTCCGGCGGCGCCTGGGCCGGTGCGTTGTGCCTGCTCGTCGGCTCGAGTGCCGCCGCGGCCATCGTGGTCGCGGCCCGCGTCCTCGCCGACGAGACCATCGCGCGCCGGGCGGCGCCGTTCGTCGCCGTCGCGCCGACCGCCATCTGGATCGCGGTGTCGGCCGACGGATACTTCGCCGGCGTCGCCGCCTGGGGCATCGCGCTGCTGGCGCTCGCCTCCCGCGGTGCCGTGCGGCTGCCGGTCGTCGCCGCGACGGCTGCCGGGCTGCTGCTGGGCTGGGTGATCTTCCTCAACTACGGCGCGGGTCTGATGGCGCTACCCGCCGTGGCCGTGCTGGCCGGCGCCCCGACGCTGCGCTCGGCCGTGCGGGCGCTGCTGCCTGCGGTGCTGGCCGCCGTGGCGGTGGTCGCGGTGTTCTTCGCGGCGGGCTTCTGGTGGTTCGACGGCTACCACCTGGTCCAGGAGCGTTACTGGCAGGGCATCGCGCTGGACCGGCCGTTCCAGTACTGGGTGTGGGGCAACCTCGCCTCGGTGGTGTGCGCCGTGGGGCTCGGCACCGTCGCGGGCCTGGCCCGGCTGTTCGACGTCGCCGCCCTCAAGCGCCGCGCCGGCCTGCACCTGGTGCTGCTGGGTGCGGTGGCCGCGATCCTGTGCGCCGACCTGAGCATGCTGAGCAAGGCCGAGGTCGAGCGCATCTGGCTGCCGTTCACGGTGTGGTTCGTCGCGGCCGGGGCCCTGCTGCCGCCGCGATCGCAGCGGTGGTGGCTGGCGCTCAACGTGCTGGGCGCACTGCTGCTCAACAGCCTGATCTTCACCAACTGGTAGCGGGTCTCACGCCGCGGCGAGCGTCGCGAGGATGCGGCCGTTCACCGGCTGCACCGCGGAGACGGCGAGGCCGACGTCGTCGCAGAGCTTGCGGGCGCCGTCGAGGCCGACGTTCGCCCAGCGGAACCACGGGCCGATGGTCTTCGACGACTCCAGCCGCACCCAGCGCGTCACGACGCCCTCGGTGTCGGGGTCGAACTCGACGACGCAGCGGCCGCCCGACCGCAGCAGCTCGCCGGCACGCAGCAGCACACGCAGTGGGTCCCCGCCCAGGCCCACGTTGCCGTCGGCCAGCAGCACCGTCGACCAGCGGCCCGCGCCGGGGAGCGGGTCGAAGACGTCGCGGTGCAGCGCAGGCGCACCACGGCGGCGGGCCAGGGTCACCGCGGTGGCGGACTGGTCGACGCCGAGCGCGGGAATGCCGCGGCGCACCAGGTCGGCCACCAGCCGGCCCGGGCCGCAGCCCAGGTCGATCGTGGGGCCGTCGCACAGGTCGACCACGGCGCGGTCGAAGCTGCTGTCGCTGCGCCGCTTGCTGCCCAGCCAGCTGCGTACCGCCAGTCCGTGCACCGAACCGTCGTCGTAGCGGATCCAGCAGCGTTCGCCCGTGAGCGCCCGATCATAGAGATTCCCGAACACCCTTACGTACCTCCTACTGCCGCAACGCTTCTCGTCCGACTTCCCACCGCGCACTCGCGGCCCACCGCAGCCAGGTCGGCGATGGTGTCGATGTCGGCCAGCTCCTCGACCAACGCCGGTGTCACCCCCGCGGCGACCAGCGCTCGCAGGGTCTGCTCGCCGGTGTCCGCCTGAGACATGGGCACGGCGCGCAGGCACTGGGCCACCCGGGGATCGTGCAGGCCGAGCACCCACCAGCCGCCGTCGCGGGCCATGCCGAGGATGGCCGGCTCGGCGAGCAGCGTGCGGGCGCACCGCGTCAGCAGCGGGCCGCTCACCTGCGGAGTGTCCATGCCGATCTGCAGGACGGGGTGACCGGTGGCCGCCGCGGCGTCGGCATGCGCCCCGACGAGCCGCTCGGCGAAGTCCTCGCCACGCTGCTCCACGACCGTGACGTCGGCCAGCCGCGCGCGGATCTCGGCGGACCGGCAGGCACGGTCGAGGTCGCCGGTGAACGCGACGACGCGCCCGGACAGCGACGACGCCAGCACCGCGTCGAGGGTGTCGAGCAGCGCGGCAGCGGCGACGTCGGCGGCGGCCTCGGGCCCGATGGAGGCGGCCAGGCGGGTCTTCGCCAACCCCGGGACGGGCGCCTTGGCGACGACCAGCGCGGTACAGGGAACGTCGTCGGGCGGGTTCACGAGATGGCCCGCCAGAAGTCGACGGACGCGTGGGCGCTGCCGCGCACCGAGCCGCTGACCTTGGACCGGCCGCCCGTGCGCGCGCCGTAGGCCACGTCGCGCTCCACCACGCGCCACCCGGCGGCGGCGGCGCGGACCAGCAGTTCGAGCGGATAGCCCGACCGGCGGTCGACCACCCCGAGGCCGAGGACGGCGTCGCGGCGTGCCACCCGCATCGGCGCGATGTCGTGCACTCCCAGTCCGTGCCGGGTGCGCAACCGCCAGCTCACCGCGGCGGTCCCGAGACGTGCGTGCCACGGCCAGCGCACACCCCGGGCAGGTCGGCGGCGGCCGACGGCCATGTCCGCCCCGCCCTCGACGTCGCGCACCAGGGCCGGCAGGTCGGCGGGGTTCAACGAGCCGTCGCCGTCGATGACGGCGACGAATTCGGTTGCGGCGGCCTCGATTCCGGCGTGCACCGCCGAACCGTAACCCGGAACGGATTCGGCGACCACTCGAGCGCCGTGCCTGCGTGCCACCTCGGCCGTCCCGTCAGTGCTGTTGTTGTCGACGACGAGCGCCTCGTAACCGTCCGGGATGCCGGCCAGGACGCCGGGTAGTGAGTCGGCTTCGTTCATGCACGGCAGCACCACCGTCACCCGACCGTCGCCCACCGGTGGAGGTTTGCCAATCACGCTGATCCGAAACATGGACATCCCTGACGAAACGATGACACGCGGTGCGAACGGCTCATTCGCGGTTACCCTGGATCGTCGTGACCCGTGTGCTGATCGCCGACGACGACAACGTCGTCCGCGACGTGCTGCGGCGCTATCTCGAACGCGACGGCCTCGACGTCTCCACCGCCCGCGACGGGCACGAGGCCCTGCGGGTGCTCGGCAGCGAGCGCGTCGACCTCGCCGTCCTCGACGTGATGATGCCGGGGCCGGACGGGCTGGCGCTGTGCCAGACGTTGCGCCAGCGCAGCGGCTATGCCGTCCCGGTGATCCTGCTGACCGCCCTGGGCGAGGAGGACGATCGCATCGCCGGTCTGGAGGCCGGCGCCGACGACTACGTCACCAAGCCGTTCAGCCCGCGGGAACTGGCGCTGCGGGTCCGCTCGGTGCTGCGCCGCGGCCCGGTGGCGCAGCCCCAGTCCCAGGCCGTGCGGGCCACCGGCGGGCTCGCGGTGTCGGCGGCCGCGCGCTCGGTCACCGTGCACGGCCAGCCGGTGTCGCTGACCAACCGCGAATTCGACCTGCTGGTGTTCTTCCTGTCCCACCCCGACACCGTGTTCAGCCGCGAGGAGTTGTTGAAGTACGTGTGGCAGTGGGACTACGGCGACCTGTCCACGGTCACGGTCCACGTGAAGCGGCTGCGCTCCAAGCTCGGCGACCAACACCGCGTGCAGACGGTGTGGGGGCGCGGCTACATGTGGGGCGAGGCCCGGGAGTGACCGAACCCGCCCTGGCCGAGATCGTCGGGCTGGCGCTGGCCTGCTCGCTACCGGTGGTGCTAGCCGGTGCGCTGCTCATCCGGCTCGCCCGGTCCTGGTCGATCGCCGTCAGCATGGTGGTGCTGGTCCTGATCCCGACCGTCGCGACGTTCACCGGCATCCTCGGCGCGAGCGGCTTCATGTTCACCCAGCGCTTCGAACGCATCGTGATCGTGCTGGTGATCGTGTCGGTCGTGACCATTCCCGCCGCGATCATGCTGGGGCGCTATCAGGCCCGAAGAACGGTGTGGGAGCAGCAGATCCGCGATTCCGAGCACGCCGCCGAGGAGTCCCGGCGACGCCTGGTGGCGTTCGTCAGCCACGACCTGCGCACGCCGCTGGCCGGCATCCGCGCCGTCGCCGAGGCCATCGCCGACGGCGTCGTCACCGGCGACGAGATCCGCGACCACGCCCAGCACATCGAGCACGAGACGGTGCGGCTCTCGGAGATGGTCGACGACCTGTTCGAGATGTCGAAGATCAACGCCGGCGCCATCCAGCCCGCCTACGACAAGGTCGCGCTCGACGAGGTGGTCGACGACGTGATCAACGCCCACCGCATCACCGCCGAACGGGCCGGGGTGACGCTGCGCGCCGACCTGCCCAGCGAGCCGGTGCGGGTCATCGGCAGCGACCGCGCGCTGGTGCGGGTGCTGTCGAACCTGGTGGCCAACGCGATCGCGCACACTCCCGACGGTGGCCGGGTGGCCCTGTCGGTGGGGTCCGATGAGCTCGGGGCGTGGGCCCGGGTGGACGACACCGGCGTCGGCATCGACGAGGCCGACCTGGCGCGCGTCTTCGACGTCGCCTACCGCGGTTCCAACGGCCGGGTGCCGCGCGACGACTCGTCGCTGCCCAGCGGCTCGGGGCTCGGACTGGCGATCGCCGCGGGTCTGGTGCAGGCCCACCACGGCACGGTCACGGCCTACAACCTCGACACCGGGGCGCGCCTGGAGGTGCGGCTGCCGCTGGCCGGCGCGGAGTAGCGGCGCCGGTCGATCCAGCCCGCCCGTCAGTCCGGCGCCCCCGTCAGTCCGGCAGCGTCACTCCGGCAGCGTCGCGGCCATTCGCTCGGCGGCCGCGAGGTAGTCCTCGATGAAGTCGAGCACCACCTGACGTGCCGGCTTCTCCTCGCGCATCAGCCCGACGCCCTGGCCGACGAAGTAGGTGGCGAGCGCCTGGGCGCCCTGATGGCCCTGCTCGGCGAGCACGTCGATGCGGCGCAGCACCGGCTCGCTGAGCATCGACTGCAGCGGCAGCGGCAGGGGCTTCTCGCCGCCGTCGGCGGGCAACCACGCCTTCGTCCAGTCGGACACCAGCTGCCGCGACGGCTTGCCCGTCCGGCCCGCCGAGCGCACGGTGTCGCGCGACGACGCGGCGAGCATCTTGACCTTGGTGTGCGGCGCGGTCTCGGCCTCCTCGGTGGTCAGCCACACCGAGCCGGTCCAGGCGCCCGCCGCGCCGAGCGCGATGGCGGCCGCCATCTGCCGGCCGGTGACGATGCCACCCGCCGCGAGGACCGGGACGTCGCTGCCGGCCTCGGCGAGCGCGTCGATGACCTCCGGGACCAGCACCAGCGTGCTGACGTCGCCGCAGTGCCCGCCGGCCTCGGTGCCCTGGGCGATGATCAGGTCGACGCCCGCGGCCACCTGCTTGAGCGCGTGTTCCTTCGCGCCGACGAGCGCGGCCACCGGGACGCCGTGCTCCCGGCCCGCCTCGATCATGTAGTCCGGCGGGACGCCGAGGGCGTTGGCGATCAGCTTGATCGGGTGGCTCATGGCGACGTCGAGGAGTTCGCGGCCGGTGTCCCCGGACAGCATGGTGCCGCCGAGCCGCGGGCGGGCGTCGGGTTCGATGCCGTGCTCGGCGAGCAGCGTCGCCACGACGTCGCGGTGTGCGTCCGGGATGCGCGCGGCGAGGTCGGCCTTGCCGAGGCGCTCGCCCTTGCCCTCGAAGGTGGCAGGCACGATGATGTCGGCGCCGTAGGGCCTGCCGTCCACGTGGTCGTCGATCCAGGACAGCTCGCGGTCGAGCTGCTCGGGGGTGTAGGCCGTGGCGCCGAGCACGCCGAACCCGCCGGCGTTGGTCACCGCGGCCACCACGTCGCGGCAGTGGCTGAAGGCGAACAGCGGGAACTCGATGCCGAACCGTCGGCTCAGGTCGTTCACACCGCCAGTATGCCGCCGGCGGTCAGCCGCGCAGCGGCGCGAACGCGAAGTCGGCGAGCCCCGTCATCGGGTCGGTCGCGGCGCGGAACCCGAGTTCGTCGGCCGCGCGCGCCGGGTCGGCCACGATGTGCCGCACGTCGCCGCTGCGGTACTGCCCCGTCAACACCGGCGCGAGACCGTCGCGGACCTCGCAGAGCCGGGCGGCGACGTCGCGGATCGCGATGGGCCGGCCCGAGCACACGTTGTAGGCGGCGAACCCGCCGCGGTCGGCGGCGGTGGCGGCGACGTTGGCGGCGGCGATGTCGTCGACGTGCACGAAGTCGCGCATCTGTCCGCCGTCCTCGAACACCTTCGGCGGTTCGCCGCGTTCGATCGCCGAACGGAAGATGGCGGCGACGCCGGAGTACGGGGTGTCGCGCGGCATGTACGGGCCGTAGACGTTGTGATAGCGCAGCGCCACCACCGCGCCGCCGGTCGCCTCGGCCCACGCCAGCGCGTAGTGCTCCTGGGCGACCTTGCTGGCGGCGTACAGGCTGCGCGGACGCAGCGGCGCGTCCTCGTCGACGAGGCGCCAGTCGAGCGATTCACCGCCCACCGGGCAGCGGTGCTCGAACGCCCCGGCGTCGAGGTCGGCGCGGGTGCGGGGCAGCGGGTCGACGACACCGTGCGCGGCGCAGGCGAACCGGCCCTGCCCGTACACCACCATCGACGACGCCAGGACGAGCCTGCGGCAGCCCGCGGCGAACATCTCGGCGAGTAGCACCGTGGTGCCGTAGTCGTTGTGGCTGCCGTAGGACGGCGCGTCCGAGGCGTCGACGCCGGCGCCGACCACCGCGGCCTGGTGCACCACGACGTCGACGCCGCGCAGCAGTGGCCGCAGGGCCGCCGCGTCCCGGACGTCGAGCGGCAGCACGCCGTCGGGCACCGACGAGCCCTCGCCGTGCGCGGCGGGCAGCATCGCGTCGACGGCGACGACGTCGTGGCCGGCGTCGGTCAGCCGAGCGTGGACCCGGGAGCCGATGAAACCGGCTGCGCCCGTGAGCAGGATCCTCACGGCAGCTCGATGGGCAGGGTGACGCCGGCGTGCGGCAGGCAGTGCGTGCAGGTGCGCTCGTCGGCGACCTGGTCGATGGCCTCGTGCACCAGCTGCTTGAACGGCACCAGGTTGCGCTGGAATTCGGCGAACACGTCTACCGCCGTGACGCCGGCGCCCGTCTCGATGCCGGCGTCCAGGTCGGTCACGAGAGCGATTGCGGCGTAACACATCTCGAGTTCGCGGGCCAGAACCGCCTCCGGGTGCCCGGTCATGTTCACCAGCGTGAAGCCCTGCGAGGCGAACCACCGGCTCTCGGCGCGCGTCGAGAACCGCGGCCCCTGGATCACCACCATGGTGCCGCCGTCGACGACGCCGGGCAGGTCGGTCACCGCCGCGCGCAGCGTCGGGCAGTACGGGTCGGCGAAACCGACGTGGATGCCGCCGGAGTCGAAGTAGGTGTCCTTGCGGCCGCTGGTGCGGTCGACGAGCTGGTCGGGCACCACCATCGCGCCCGGGCCGAGGTCCGGGGTGAGGCTGCCGACGGCGCACGGCCCGAAGACGCGGCGTACGCCGAGCGCCCGCAGCGCCCACATGTTGGCGCGGTAGGGCACGGTGTGCGGCGAGAACTCGTGGTCGACGCCGTGCCGCGGAAGGAACGCGACCTCGTGGGTGCCGACCGTGCCCACCGTGATCGCCGCGCTGGGCGCGCCGTAGGGGGTGTCCAGGTTGACGCTCCGCGCGTCCGGGCCGAAGAACGAATAGAACCCGCTCCCACCGATCACACCCAGCATTCGCCGCTCCTCGAGTCCGCACGCATCCATCCATCATCCTGCATGCGAGGATCGTGCCCATGGCGACCGTCGCACAGTGGCTCGAGGGGGCCCGGCCCAGAACGCTGCCGAACGCGGTCGCCCCGGTCCTCGCGGGCACCGGCGCGGCGGCGTGGCTGGACTCGGCGGTGTGGTGGAAGGCCCTGCTGGCCCTGGTGGTGTCGCTGGCACTGATCGTCGGCGTGAACTACGCCAACGACTACTCCGACGGCATCCGCGGCACCGACGACGTGCGCTCGGGACCGCTGCGCCTGGTGGGGTCGCGGCTGGCCTCGCCGCGGGCGGTGCTCACCGCGGCCGTGATCAGCCTGGCCGTCGCAGCGGTCGCCGGTCTGGTGCTGGCGATCGTCAGCGCGCCATGGCTGATCGCCGTCGGAGCCGTGTGCATCGCCGGGGCGTGGCTGTACACCGGCGGGTCGAAGCCCTACGGCTACCTCGGTTTCGGCGAGATCGCCGTGTTCGTCTTCTTCGGTCTGGTGGCCGTGCTCGGCACGCAGTTCACCCAGGCGCTGCGGGTGGACTGGGTGGGCCTGGCGGCCGCGGTCGCGGTGGGCTCGCTCTCGTCGGCGGTGCTGGTGGCCAACAACCTCCGCGACATCCCCACCGATCGCGAGGTCGGCAAGATCACGCTGGCGGTGCGCCTGGGCGACGCGCGGAGCCGGCTGCTGTTCCAGGCCCTGGTGGCGCTGACCTTCGTGCTGACGCTGGTCCTGCTGCTCGCGACGCCGTGGTGCGCGGTCGGCCTGGTGGCGCTGCCGCTCGCCGTGCGGGCCGCCGCGCCGGTGCGGCGCGGCCTCGGCGGCCGCGACCTCATTCCGGTGCTGCGCGACACCGGCCTGACGATGCTGGCGTGGTCGGTTGCGGTCGCCCTGGCGCTGACGCTCGGCTGAGCCGCTCAGCCGGTCAGCGCGTCGACCAACCGGTCCAGGTCGTCCTCGGTGTTGTAGAGGTGGAAGCCGACCCGCACCGCACCGGCGCGCACGGCGGCCCGAATGCCGTTGTCGCGCAGCCGCTCCGATGCGTCGGCGGTCGGGATGGTGACGATCGCCGAGTCCGACGGCGGCAGCCCGAGCGCCGCCCGCGCCCGGTCGGCCAGCCCGACGCAGTGCGCTTCGACCGCGGCGGCGTCGAGCGAAGCCAGCCACGGCAGCGTCAGCCCCGACCCCAGCGCCCCGAACCACGCCGGTGAGGTGTCGAATCGGCGCGCATCGGCCGCGAGCCGCAACGGCAGCCCGTAGATCGACGACCACGGGTCCTCGCCGGCGTACCAGTTCGCGGCGTGCGGCGTCAGCGTCGCGGCCACCCGGTCGCTCACCGACATCCACGCCGTCCCGCGCGGCGCCAGCAGCCACTTGTAGACCGCGGCGACCGTGACGTCGGCCCAGCCGAGGTCGAGTCGCTTCCACCCCGCCGCCTGCGTCGCGTCGAGCACCGTCCACGTGCCGGTCCCCGCGACCGCCGACCGCAGCGCGTCGACGTCGAGCACGGTGCCCGACGCGGACTGCACCACGGAGGCCGTCACCACGTCGTACTGCCCGGCCGTGGCGAGCAACTCGGCCGGGGCCAGCTCGGTGACGGTGACCCCACGGCGGTCCTGCGCCGCGAACGGGAAGGTGGTGCTGGTGAATTCGCCCGCAAGCGTCGCGACCCGGCTGCCGTCCGGGACCGCGGCGGCGACCAGCGCCAGCAGTGCCGACACGCTGCCGCCCATCGCCACCGTTTCCGCCGGCGTCCCGGTCAGCGCGGCATAGCCCGCACGACCGCGGCGCACCCACTCGTCGAAGGCGGGGACGTCCATCGTGCCCGCCTGCCACGCCGCGAGGTGGTCGTGCAGCGCCTCGGACACGAACGTGGGCGGCAGGCCGTAGGTCGGCGAGTTGAGAAAGCCGTCCGCGCCCGGGAATTCGGCCCCGAAGGCCCACCGTGCCGACGTCACCGAACCGTCACTCGGACGGGGCGTCGTCGCCGCGGAGCCGCGCCCGCAGCTGGTCGCGCTCGGCCCGGCGGCGCTCGTCGAAGACCGCGATGCTCGCCGTCGCGCGGCGGCGCAGCGGCGCGAACAACCAAATGCCCAGCGGCAGAGCCACGACGATCGCGAACAGTAGCGCGACGACGAGCGGGAACTCGTCGACGAGCAGGCCGCCGAGGGCGTAGATGACACCGGCGATCACCGCCACCAGCAGCAGGCGCGCCACCGCATACACCGCCACGTCGAGCACCATGCGGGGGCCGGGCCGTCCGTCAGTCACGGCCCCGAGCCTACCGACGGCGCGTATGCTCGAAACAGGTAGGAGGTCGTCGTGCAGTTCTTGATTCTCGCCCTGATCCTGGCGGGATTGATCTACGTCGGGTGGCGGTTGATGCGGGCGTCGGCCGGCGCACCGCGGACGCGCGTCGTCGGCCCGGACGACGACCCCGACTTCCTCCGCAGGCTCAACCACCCCGACCCGGACACCCACTAGGCGTCAGCGCGAGGCGGGGAACCCGCCCGCCACCGTGGCCGCCAGGTGGAGCAATGCGTCGCGGGTCTCCGGACGCAGCCGTTCCAGGTCGATCTCCGCGCCCTCCTCGAGGTGCGGGTCGAAGGGCACCGTCTGCACCGCGCGGCACCGCCGTGCGAAGTGGTCGACCACCTTGTCCATGTCCACCCGCGTGGCGCCCTTGCCCGGCCGCACCGCGTTGACCACCACGATCGACGAGGACACCAGGTCCCGGTAGCCGTGGGCGTCGAGCCAGTCCAGCGTCGCCGACGCGCTGCGGGCGCCGTCGACCGCGGCCGAACTCACCACCACCAGCAGGTCGGCCTGACTGAGTACCGCCGACATCGCCGAGTGCAGCAGCCCCGTACCGCAGTCGGTCAGCACCAGGCTGTAGAACTTCTCGAGCACCCCGAGCGTGCGGTCGTAGTCCTCGGAGCTGTAGGCGTCGGACACCGCGGGATCGCTCTCCGAGGCCAGCACCTCCAGCCGGCTCGGCCCACGGGAGGTGTACTGCCGCACGTCGGAGTAGCCGACGATGCCCTCGGCGTCGCGCAGCAGGTGACGCACCGTGGACGGCGTCTCCAGCGGCACCTTCTGGCTCAGCGTGCCGCGGTCGGGATTGGCGTCCACCGCAATGACGCGGTCGCCCCGGACCGACGCGAACGTCGCTCCCAGCGTGGCGGTGATCGTGGTCTTGCCGACGCCGCCCTTGAGCGAGAGGAGGGCGATGCGGTAGCAGTCCCGCAGCGGTCGGCCAGCCTGGGCGGCCAGCTGCTTGCGCTCGACGTCGCGGGCGCTCTCGCCCAGGTTCACCAGCGTTCCGGTACCGAGGTAGAGCCAGCGGCGCCAGCCGCCGGCCGGTGCGCGCTTGGGCTGAGCCAGCAGCGCCAGCTCCGTCGGATCCGACGACAGGCCCGACCAGGTGGCCGGGGCCGCGGCGACGGCCGGCCGGGCGGGCTCCGGGGCGGCGACGGGCAGGCCCCGCGGCGGCGTCGGCGCGGTCCACTCCGGCGGGACGGTCGGCGCGGCGACGTGCTGCGCGGGGTCGCGGAACCGCTGCTGCGCGCGGAACCCCTGTTCGCCGCCGGGGAGCAGCAAGTCAGCCCACCCCGGCGTAGGAGTGCAGGCCGACGGTGACCAGGTTGATGAAGAACAGGTTGAACACCATCGCGACGAAGCCGACGACGTTGATCCAGGCGGCCTTCTTGTCCCGCCATCCCGCGGTCGAGCGGGCGTGCAGGTACGCCGCATACACCACCCACGCGATGAAGGACACCGTCTCCTTGGGGTCCCAGCCCCAGTAGCGGCCCCACGCCTCCTCGGCCCAGATCGCGCCGAAGATGACGCCGAAACCGAACACCGGGAACGCGAAGATCGTGGTGCGGTAGGCGATCCGGTCGAGCGTCTGTGCGTCCGGCACGCGCGCCAGGATCGCGCCGAGCGCGCCCTCGCGGGGCTCCCCCAGCCGGGACGTCTTGACCAGGAACAGGATGCTCGACACGCCGGCGACGAGGAACACCCCGGAGCCCAGGCTCACCACCGAGACGTGGATCGGCAGCCAGTAGGACTGCAGCGCGGGCATCACCGGCGCCGCGTGGGTGTAGAGCCACTTTCCCGAGACGGTCAGCAGCACCAGCACCGGCGGCAGGACGAACACCCACAGCGCCCGGTACTGCGGGCGGCGCAGCACGATGGCCGCCGCGACCAGACCGCAGAAGCAGGTCAGGTTGATGAACTCGTACATGTTGCCCCACGGCACGCGCGAGGTGGCGAACCCGCGCAGCACGATGCACGCGAACAGCACGACGATGCCGACGTACACCAGCGCCAGTCCGGCGCGGCCGATGCGCTCGTCGACCGGACGGCGCGGCGCGGCGGTCACCACACCCGGGCGCGCACTGTCGACGCCCACCGAGCCGCGTCCGGCGGCTCCGGCCATCGAGCCGCCTCCGGCGGCGACCAGTTCGCGGGCCTCGACCTTGCGGCTGCGGCTGTAGGCGAGTTCGACGGCCAAGAGCAGCAGCGCGCCGACGAGGACCAGCACCGACGTGGTGAACGCCCAGTCCGAGTAGCGGGCCAGGCCCAGATCGATCTCGAAGGTATTCATGGCTTGGATCTCTCTCCTGCGATCAGCCGCCCGGTCAGCTTCTCGAACTCGTCACCCCAACCGGAATTGTCGGTCCGCGCCAGTCCGCCCAGCTCGACGCCCACGGTACCCGGCCCCGACGACGTCACACGAACCCAGACACGGCGCCGGCGGACCACCAGCGACACCAGCAGGCCGGCCATCATCGTCATCGACCAGATCAGCACCCACACCTGCGCCGGGTCGTGCGACACCTGCACGTTGATGAACGGCACGGCGCCGTCGAACCGGACCACGGTGCCGTCCGCCAGCCGCGTCGACTCGCCGGCCGCCAGGTTCACCCGCGCCTCCTTCTTCAGCCGCTCCTGCCCGATCAGCCGGGGGTCGAGGGTGAAGATGGACTGCGGCCGGCCGGTGTCCAGGCCGGTGTCGCCGCGGTAGACGTCGATCGCGACGGCGGGGTCGTTCAGCGCGGGGAACTTCGACGACAGCAGCGTGCCGTCGAGCTGCTGGGTGGGCGCCAGGAGCCCCTGGATGGCGATCTGGTTGCGGCGGCGCTCCCGGTCGTCGGCATACGTGCCGCCCGGCGGATCGACGCGCACCACGCCCGACGACAGCAGCGTCAGCTGGTCCTCGGGCTTCCACTGCACGGTCTGGGTGCGGGTCTGCCCGTCGGGGAACGTGACGGTGAACGTCGGCGCGTAGCCGTGGCCCTGCAGGTACAGCCGGTCACCGCCCAGTCGCAGCGGATGGTTGACCTCGAGCCGGTACTGCCGCCACGTGTCGGTGTCGAGGTCGTCACCGGCCTGGTACTCGACGTTGGCCGCGAACGTCAGCGCCTGCCCGGTGGGCAGGTAGTCGGCGTCGAAGTCGTTGACGCGGAGGCAGATCGGGTTGAGCGACGTGCCGTCGACGGTGTTGCCCGCGCGGAACGAGTCGAAGGCGGCGGGCGACGCGGAGCAGAAGCCGGGGCCGCCGTTGGCGATGACGATGACGTTGCCCTCGTAGCCGAACAGCTTGCCGACGGCGATCGCGACGAGCAGCCCGAGCAGCGAGAAGTGGAACACGATGTTGCCGAACTCGCGCAGATACCCCTTCTCCGCGGAGATCTCGGCGACGTCGCCGTCGCGGCGCACCGTGCGGCGCCAGCCCCGCAGGCCGGCCTCGACGGTCGCGACGACGGCGTCGGGGTCGCCCGGGACGTCGGCGCGGTGATGCTTGGGCAGCCGGGACAGGTTGCGGGGCGCGGGGACCGGGGTGGCCCGCAGGCTGCGCACGTGCTCGGCGAGGCGGGGCGTCAGGCAGCCGACCAGCGACACGAACAGCAGCACGTAGATCGCGGTGAACCAGAAACTGGCGAACACGTCGAACGCCTGCAGGCGGTCCAGCCAGGGTCCGACCGTGGGGTGCGCGGCGAGGTACTCGTCGACCTTGCCGGCGTTGAGGCTGCGCTGCGGCAGCAGGGCGCCGGGGATGGCGGCCAGCGCCAGCAGGAACAGCAGCACCAGCGCGGTGCCCATCGACGTCAGAGTGCGCCAGGTGTTGCGCACCAGGGCGAGCAGGCCCCGCGGGCCGAACCTCGAGGGACTCACAGAGGCAGCCTCGCGTCGCTGACGAAGGCGTCGCGCACCCACGACACGAAGTCGGCCCACAGGCCGGTGACCAGCGCCAGCCCCACCACGATGAGCAGCACGCCGCCGAAGACCTGGATCGCCCGGGTGTGCCTGCGCAGCCAGCCGAGGCCGCGCATCGCGCGCGCCGAGCCGAAGGCCAGGGCGACGAACGGCACTCCCAGCCCCAGGCAGTAGGCGACCACCAGCGCGACGCCGCGGGCGACGTTGGCGCCCTCGGTGGCCGAGGCCATGGCGATGACCGCGGCGAGCGTCGGTCCCAGGCACGGCGTCCAGCCCAGCCCGAACACCGCGCCGAGCAGCGGCGCCCCGCCGAGGGTGGACACCTGCCGCGGGGTGAACCGGGTGTCGCGTTGCAGCGCGGGGATGAAGCCGACGAACACCAGGCCCATCACGATGGTCACCACGCCGCCGATGCGCTGCAGCAGGATCTCGTTCGCGATCAGGGTGGTGGTCATGCCGAGCACGGCGACGGTGCCCAGGACGAAGACCACGGTGAACCCGGCGACGAACAGCGCCGTCGCGCCGGCCACTCGCCAGCGGCCGGTGCGGACCGCGACCCCGCCGCCGTCAGTCGGGCGGCGGTCGTTGTCGTCGTCGTCGTCGACCCCGACGATCGCGGCGAGGTAGGACAGGTAGCCCGGCACCAGCGGCACCACGCAGGGCGACGCGAACGACACCACGCCGGCCAGCGCGCTGACCGCCAGCGCGAGCGCGAGCGGCCCGGTCGCCATCAGCTGGTCGACCTGGTCGAGGGATGCCGCCAGCACGCTCACTTCGCGGGCGTCTCTTCGGCCGCCAGTCGCTCGACCACCGGTCGCAGGTCCTCGCCCAGCAGCTCGCGCAGGAACACCGCCGCCACCCGGTGCTCGCGGTCCAGCACGATGGTCGACGGGATCACGGTGGTCGGGTACTTGCCGCCGAAGGCGATCATCGTGCGCATCGCGGGGTCGTAGATGGACGGGAAGGTGATCCTGCGGTCGACGACGAAGTCCACGGCCGCGTCGCGGTTGGCGTCGCGGACGTCGATGCCGAGGAACGCGACGCCGCGCGCGCGGGTGGCGTCGTACACCTTCTGCAGCTCCGGCATCTCTGACCGGCACGGGCCGCACCATTGGCCCCACACGTTGATGACGACGACCTTGCCCGCGAAGTCGTCGAGCGACAGCGTCTTGGCGGGGTCGGTCAGCTGCGGGCCGGAGATGCGGCCCGGCGAGCCGCGCTGTTCCGGCGGGTCGTAGAAGATGTCGGTCTTGCCGCCGGGCGCCACGAATTCGAAGGTGCCGCCCTGGGCGACGGCGTCGTCGCCCGTGGAGCAGCCGGCGAGCACGGCGACCGCTGCCGTGCACGCCGCCACGATCGCGACCAGCCGTCCCACTACAGTCCCCAGGGCTCCGAGTAACCCCAGCGGATCAGCTGGTCGCCGTCGAACGTGAACGAGGTGACCGACGCGAGGTTGCACAGCCGGCTGTGCGGCAGCGGCAGGTGCGCGAGCGCGCGACCGGTCATGGCGCGGCGCAGCGTCTCCACCGGCAGCTGGTGGCTGACGCAGACGGCCTCGTGCCCGGCGGCCCGGGTGCGGGCGCGGTGCAGCGCGGCCGTCATCCGCGCCGCCACCTCGGTGTACGGCTCGCCCCACGACGGTCGGCGCGGATTGCGCAGCTTCGGCCAGTTCCGCGGGTCGCGCAGCGCGCCGTCACCGGGGGCCACCTTCTCCCCCTCGAACTGGTTCCACGATTCGATGAGGTCCCCGTCGACGTCCACGTCGAGGCCGTGGGTCGCCGCGATGGGCGCCGCGGTCTCCTGGGCGCGCTCCAACGGCGACGCGACGACATAGGCGACGTCGTGGCCGGCGAGCCACTCGGCGGCCGACTGCGCCTGCCTGCGGCCGCGGTCGGACAGGTGGAAGTCGGGCAGCCGACCGTAGAGCACCTGATCGGGGTTGTGCACCTCGCCGTGGCGGACCACGTGCACCGTGGTCCGGGTCGTCTCGGCCATCAGGCGGGACGCTCCGCGGCGGCCGCCGCGCGGGCGGCGGCGGGCAGGGCGGCGGCGATCCGGTCGAAGGCCGCGTCGTCGAGCGCGGACGAGACGAACCACGCCTCGAAGGCGCTGCACGGCGGGTACACCCCGGCCTCCAGCAGCGCGTGGAAGAACGGTGGGAAGCGCCACGTCTCGGTGGCCTTCGCCGACGCGAAGTCGGTCACCGGCCCGTCGGCGAAGAACACGCTCAGCATGTTGGCGGCCCGCGAGACGTGATGCGTCACCGACGCCTCGGTGAGCGCGTCGCTCAGCAGCGCCGCGAGCCGGTCGGCGTTGGCGTCGACGGCCGCGTACACCGCGTCGTCGGCGGCCCGCAGCGTCGCCAGGCCGGCGGCCATCGCGACCGGATTCCCCGACAGCGTGCCGGCCTGGTACACCGGGCCGATCGGCGCGAGCCGGTCCATGACGTCGGCACGCCCGCCGAACGCGGCGGCGGGCAACCCGCCGCTCATCACCTTGCCGAACGTCAGCAGGTCCGCGGCCACGCCGTCAATCCCAAACCAGCCGGCACGGCTGACCCGGAAGCCGGTCATCAACTCGTCGAGGATCAGCAGGGCGCCGTGGGCGTCGGTGATGCGGCGCAGCGCGGCGTTGAAGCCGGGCAGCGGCGGGACGGCGCCCATGTTGCCCGCGGCGGCCTCGCTGATGACGCACGCGATCTGGTCGCCGGCCTCGGCGAACACCTGCTCGACGGCGGCGACGTCGTTGTACGGCAGCACGATGGTGTCCGCGGCGGCCGCACCGGTGACTCCCGGCGAGGACGGCAACCCGAGCGTGGCGACACCCGAGCCGGCATCGGCGAGCAGCCCGTCGCTGTGCCCGTGGTAGCAGCCGGAGAACTTGACGATCTTGGGTCGACCGGTGAAGCCGCGGGCCAGCCGGATCGCGCTCATCGTGGCCTCGGTGCCCGAGTTGACGAAGCGGATCCGCTCGACCGGCGCGACGCGCTCGATGATCTCGGTGGCCAGGTGTGTCTCGGTGGGCGTCGGCGCGCCGAAGGTCAGCCCGTCGAGGGCCACCGAGCGGACCGCCTCGACGACCGCCGGGTGGGCGTGACCGAGCAGCGCCGGACCCCAGGAGCACACCAGGTCGACGTAGGTGTTGCCGTCGGCGTCGGTCAGCTCATAGCCGTTGGCCCGGGTGATGAACCGCGGCGTGCCGCCCACGCTGTTGAATGCCCGCACCGGCGAGTTGACGCCGCCCGGGATGACCGCGGCGGCCTCGGCGAACAGCCGCGCCGAGACCTCGGTCGACTGGCCGGTGACCGCGTCGTGAACACCCATGACACCCAGTGTCCCAGCCTGGCCGAAGGCGTCAACTACAGGGTGTAGTGGTCCTCGGCACGTGGGCAGTGCGGCGCTCCGTGCCGCGGCGGGAGTCCGCCGCGAGATCGACACCAGGGCCGCGGACGAGCCTTGATGCACGACCCCCACGTCGATCTCGTGGCATTGCGCACCGGACGGACCGCACCGAACTAGAACGTAGCGTCGCCGGCGCGTGCGCCCGCCCGACGTGACGCTCAGTTCGGCGGCAGCGGCGGGCGGGGTGCGACGCGGGCGCGGATCGGCCCGCGGGCGACGGTGGTGAACGGCACGTCGGTGTGGAACTCGGCGTCGGTCGACTGCACCCGGGCGGCCCGGACAATGGTCGCGAGCGCCAGCGTGGTCTCCAGCATCGCGAAGTGCTCGCCGATGCAGGACCGCGCGCCGCCGGCGAACGGCACGAACGACCACCGGTTGCGGCGCTTCATCCGCTCCGGGGTGAAGCGGTCCGGGTCGAAGCGCAGCGGGTCCTCCCACAGCTGCGGGTCGCGGTGCAGCGCATAGATGCCGACGGCGATCAGCGTGCCCTTCTGCACCCGGTGCCCGGCGACGTCGATGTCGCGCGTGGCGACGCGACCGACGCCGGCCGCCGGCGGGCACAGCCGCAGCGACTCGCGCAACACCTGCACGGTGTACGGCAGCCGCGTCACGTCGGCGGCGACGACGTCGCGGTCGCCGAGCGCGGCGGCCTCCGCGGCCACCCGGTCCTGCACGTCCTGGTGGTGGCCGAGCGCCCACAGCGCGTAGGTCAGCGCGGTCGCCGTGGTGTCGTGACCGGCGAGCATGAAGATCATCAGGTCGTCGGCGATGTCGGTGTCCGACAGCGGCTGCCCGGTCTCCGGGTCGCGCGCCGCAAGCAATGCGTGCACCAGCGGGGCGTCGCGCGTCGGGTCGGCGCGGCAGGCGTCGACGATGTCCGTGGCGATCCGGCGCAGCGCGGCCACCGCCGCGCGGGCCCGCCGGCGCGCCGGCGTGGGGAGCCACCGCGGTGCCCGGAACGGCCGCAGCGCGCGGTCGGCGGTGTAGGACGACGCGACGTGCATGTGGGCGGCGATCTCGTCGGCCCGCTCGTTGAGGTCGATGCCGAGCACCGACCGGCCGAGGGACTGCATGGTGATCCGGCGGCACGCGAGGTCGAGGTCGACGTCCGCGGCGGCCGCGCCCTGGCGCCACGGCGCCACGAACGCCTCGGCGGCGCGGGACATGTGGCCGCCGAAGGACTTGACGTTGGGCTTGGCGAACACCGGCTGCAGGGCGCGCCGGCGCGGGCGCCAGGGCTCGTTGGGCAGGACGAACAGGCTGTCGCCGCCGAGGTGGCGGACTTCGTCGTGCACGACGCACCGCTCGGAGAATGCGTCGTTGCGCCCCAGCACGTCGCGCACCCCGTCCGGCGACATCACCGACACCAGCGGCGGAATCAGCCAGGCCGGTCCGATGCCGACGCGGGTGATGCGCCCGCCGGCGTCGCGGATGACCTCCTGGCCGGTGTCGAGACGGCGCACCGAGCGCAGCAGTTCGCGGTACGGCAGCGGGTTGCGGGGCACCAGCGGGAGGGTGGCAACGTCGGGACGTTCGGTGGTCGTCCGCGCCGGGGCGGAGAGCGAGTCGGATGGGGCCACGGTTGAGTGGGGATCGGTCACCGGGTGCCCGCAACGTCGCTCGTCGTATCGCGCCAGGACAGCACCTCGCCTTCGCCGGCGATCAGCACCGTCCCGGGCATCACGCGCAGCCGGTAGGGAGTCAACCGCAGCACGGCGAACTGGTCCGACGTCGGACCGCCGGCCCACTGCGGGATGATGAACGGGTCGTAGCCGACGGGCGCAGGCCCGTGAGCGAACCTGTCCCACACCGCTTTTCGCGTCTCGTCGTCGAAGTGCCACTGCACGTGGCAGTCGGCACTGCAGGTGTCGTGGCTGGTGGTCCAGTAGCTCACCGACGCGTGCGGATGCGCGTCGAGGTCGGCCCGCTTGACCGGCGACGGGACGGTGGCCACCCACCCGGTCAGGTCGGTGCCGTCCCAGTCCCAGATCGGGTGCAGGATGCGCGTACGCGGGCGGGCATCGGGATCGACGGTGGCGACGGACGCCCACACGATGGCGTGCGCCATGTCGCGGAAGGCCGTTGCGGTGCGGGCGAAGGCAGCGTGCTCGGGATCGGTGCGCCCGGAGTCGGTGGGCTCGAGGGAAGTCACGGGGCCGACGGTAGTCGGCACCTAGTCGTCGTTCATGGTCTTCTCGCGCTCGCCCATGATGTCGTCGCGGTCGATGCCGCCACCTTCGACCTCGCCGTACTTCGGGCTGCCGTCCTCGTCGATCCAGTCGGCGACGGCCTGCCCGGTGACGGTGTTGCTGGTGCCCGGCACCGCGACCGTCGGGCGGTCGTCCTCGTAGGCCTTGGCCATCTCCTTGGCCTTCTCGCGGTGTTCGTCGGTGACCTCGGGCTTGGGGATGGTCCCGTCCTCGGTCGTGTCGCTTCCGGTCGATTCGCTCCCGGTCGTCTGGCTCTCGGCGTCAGTGCTCATGGAGAGCGTCTGCCCGAAACTGTGATCCACGAAACAGCGCCAGCTAGACACCGACGGTACGCAGGGCCGCGGGCAGGCTCGGCAGGAAGTGCCGGGTGGCGAAGGCGCGGACGTCGTCGGCCCCCTCCAGCGGCTCGGTGCCCGGGAGCAGCAGCACCATCGCGGCGTACCGCAGGATCGTGTCGGCAAGGTCGTCGATCCCCTCGTCGCCGAGGCGCACGGCGAACCCCGGCGGAAAGATGACGCGCAGCGCCTCGGCCATCCGGGCGATGGCGGCCGGCCAGTGCCGCCGGGCGAGCTCGAGCACGAGGGCCGGCTCGTCGGTGATCATCTGATTGAGCACCCGGTGCTCGCGGAACCGCAGGATCGACAGCGTGAACGCCTCGACGTAGTAGTTGGCGGGCGGCCCGGCCTGCCGCAGTTCGGCGGCGATGTCGGCGAACAGGGCGACGTTCTCCCGCTCGATGACGGCGCCGACGAGGTCGTCGCGGTTGGCGAAGCGCCGGTAGATCGTGGTGCGGCTGACGCCGGCACGACGGGCGACGTCGTCGAGTGCCACCCGCCGGAAGCCGTGCCGTTCGAACTCCACCAGGGCCGCGTCGAGGATCGCCACCATGGTGGCGTCGCTACCCGGTACGGAGGTCGTCATCAGCTCCGAGCGTAGCCGCGCCGCGCGTATCCGTTGTAGCGCACCGACATCGGCAGCCGGTCCCACACCCAGTTGACCGGACGCGATCGCCAGCACGCCGCGAAGCGCTGATACGCCCGCTCCTGGCGGTCGGTCCACGGCAGGTTCAGCAGGTCGCGGGCACGCGGCGGCAGCCCGCCGGTGGTGAGGAACGCCGCCAGCGGGTCGAACACCAGCGCGAGGACGCGCCACAGCAGCGGGTGCACGCCCTTAGGGCAGGGGAAGCCCTTGGTGACGTATCCGACGCCGTACCTGGCCGACGGGTGCGCGACGAGGACCTCGTCGAGCATGTATTCCCAGTACCGCTGGAAGTCGGCGTAGGTGTCGGGCATCGGGCGGTCGGACACCCCGTAGCGCCGGTACCACGTCTTCGACTCGAGGTAGATGCGCTCCTTCTCGTCGTCGGTGAGGCGCCTGACGAAGGTGTCGGCGAAGTACAGCACCTGCTCGACGAAGGTGGCGTGCGCCCAGAAGTACGTCTCGGGGTCCAGTGCGTGATAGCGGGTGACGGTGCCGTCGGGGTGGGTGAGGTCGCCCTTGACGTCGTGGTGGAAGTCGCGCACCTGGGTGCCGGCGTTCGCGGTGTCCGTGCCGTACACGGTGTTGAAGATCGGCGGGATGGTCCGGCGCAGCCGCTCGGCGGTGTCGGCGAAGAACGTGGAGTGGTCGTACACGCCCTGCCCCAGCTCGGCGAGCATGTTCTGCAGCACCGCCGGGCGAGGACCGATGAGGTACATGCGGTTGTCGCCGAACCACCGCCACACCAGCGAGTCGGGCCCCAGCGGCAGCGCGTCCGCGGGTGTAGGGGTCATGGTGTGCGCGACGTCCGTCATGGAAACAGTGTTACAGATCGCGTACTTTGTACCAACAGGCGTGTGACCAGCCTCACCGCCGGGTGCGCAGCGCACCGACCCCGGCGACCGCCAGCACCCCGGCGGCCGCCGCCAGCAGCAGCGCCAGCGAGATCAGCGTGGGGTCGTAGGCCACCACCACCCGGCTGGGCTCGTCCGCGGTGACCGGAGGTGCCAGTTCCGGTGACCGCGCGGCGACCCAGCACAGCACGCAGCCCACGGCTGCCGCGACGGCCAGCACCAGCTCGACGATCCCGCGCACCCGCCTGCTCACGGCGTCACCGCCACGCTCTCCAGCGCCGCGCGCAGCTGCCGGTGCCGTCGCGCCCAGGCCTGGGCGGTGCGGCCGTTGGTCAGCTTCAGACCGATGCCAGTACGGCCGCGCGGGACACCGGTCAGCTCGCCGAGCGCGCGGGCCGACTGCCACTTCGGCGTCTCCGAGCCGGACGGCTCGGGGTAGATCTGCACGATCTCGCTGATCCGGATGGTCTCGGTGCCCTGCCGCAGGTACTCCTCGGTGAGTTCCACCGACGTGTGGATGCGGGCGGCCTTCACCTGGATCGACAGGAAGCCGGTGACGAGCACGAAGAACACCAGGGGCACCAGCCACTGGACGCCGTAGCCGGCCCACACCTGGATGAGCAGCATCGCCGCCGCCGAGGCCGGTCCGGCCGCGGCCCACCACCACGTGGCGCCGGGTTCGGCGAACAGCGGGCCGCCCGTCACGCCGCGCCGCCCAACCACTGCTGGGCAGCCGTGCGCCGGATCAGCACGCAGCCGGCGATGAGGCAGGCCATGGTGACCGCGATGAGGACGACGTCGATGATGCCGCCGCCGAACAGCAGCAGGACCAGCGCGAGGAAGACGACGGCGGCCAGCGCGAGACCCACCGCGGCGTTGGCGAAGCGGACGTGCCGCCGCCGGGTCCGCCCGGCGAGGTAGCCCTGCGCCAATCCCACCGCCACCAGCAGCACGCCGAGGCCGACGATAGTCGGATGCCCGCCCTGGGTCAGCGTCAGCAGGCCCAGCGCCGCGACCAGAACGGCACCCGCCAGCCAGCAGCCGAACGCGAAGTCGACGACGCGCGGACGGTCGGGACCGGCGGGGTGGGCGGGCATGGTCGGGCCAGCCTATCGGGTGAGATAGGCGTGGGCGTCCTTGCGGTGCAGCAGGTAGACGCCGCCGACGACGAGCACCGATCCGACGATCACGCACGCCGCGTAGCCCAGCGCCACCGTCTCCGGACGGTCGCCGCCGAACAGGTGCGTCACCAGGTACACCACGCTCGCGGCGCTGCCGCCGGTGAGCACCGTGCGTGCCCAGCGGTAGCCCTGGCGCAGCAGCATCAGCAGCGCCACCACGATGGCCGACAGTGCCACGACGAAGAACACCGCGAAGGCGTCGATCACCCACGGCGTGCGGGAGTCCTGCCCGGCGACGACGTCGAGCACGTAGGCGCCCGCGAGCAGCGGCACCGCGATCAGCCAGCACCAGAAGCCCGTGCCGACGTCCTCGGGGATGCCGTCGGGCGAGGTCGCTTCGGTCACGCCAGCCATCCGGCGACGTCGGCCGCCCAATAGGTCAGCACGATGTCTGCGCCGGCCCGCCGAATGCCGACGAGCGTCTCCAGCGCGACCGTGCGAAGGTCGATCCAGCCGTTGGCGGCGGCCGCGTGGATCATCGAGTACTCCCCGGACACCTGGTAGGCGGCGATGGGGACCGGAGACACGTCGGCGGCCGCGCGCACCACGTCCAGGTAGGACATGGCGGGCTTGACCATGATGACGTCGGCGCCCTCGTCGATGTCGAGCGCAATCTCGTGCAGCGCCTCTCGGGCGTTGCCGGCCTCCTGCTGATAGGTGCGCCGGTCACCGGACAGGCTGGAGGCCACCGCCTCCCGGAACGGGCCGTAGAAACCGGACGCGAACTTGGCGGCGTAGGCCAGGATCGCGGTGTCGGTGTGCCCCGCGGCGTCCAGCCCGTCGCGGATCGCCGCCACCTGGCCGTCCATCATGCCGCTCGGACCCACCACGTGGGCGCCCGAATCCGCTTGTGCGACGGCCAGTTCGACGTAGCGGGTGTTGGTGAGGTCGTTGTCGACGCGACCGGAGACGTCCAACACGCCGCAGTGCCCGTGGTCGGTGAACTCGTCGAGGCAGGTGTCGGCCATCAGCACGGTGGCGTCGCCCACCTCGGCGGCCAGGTCGCGCAGGCCGACGTTGAGGATGCCCTCGGGATCCGTTCCGGCCGAGCCGATCGCGTCCTTGTCCTCGTCGCGGGGCACGCCGAACAGCATCAACCCGCCCACCCCGGCGGCGACCGCGTCCACCGCGGCGCGCCGCAGCGAGTCGCGGGTGTGCTGGTACACGCCCGGCATCGACGCGATCTCGCGCGGCGCGTCGGTGCCGTCGGCGACGAACATCGGCAGCACCAGATGCCGTGGCTCCAGCGAGGTCTCGCCGACCAGCCGGCGCATCGCCGGCGTGCTGCGCAACCGACGCGGCCGGTGCCTCGGGAAGGCCATGGCTAGCGCTCCTCGTGACCGGTCAGCGGCGGCGACTCTTCTTGCGCGGCGGCGGCAGGGCACCCTCGGCGCGCAGCCGGGCGGCGTGCTCGGCGAGCGCCTCGACCAGCGGGCCGACCGCGGCCGTCTCGGGCTGCACGTCGACGCGCAGCCCGAATTCCGCTGCGGTCTCGGCGGTCTTGGGCCCGATGCACGCCACGATGGTCCGTGCGTGCGGCTTGCCCGCGATGCCGACGAGGTTGCGCACCGTCGAACTCGACGTGAAGCACACCGCGTCGAAACCGCCGGTCTTGATCATCTCGCGCGTCTGCGCGGGCGGCGGCGCGGCACGCACCGTGCGGTACGCCGTGACGTCCTCGATCTCCCAGCCGCGTTCGCGCAGCCCCTCGGCCAGCGTCTCGGTGGCGATGTCCGCGCGCGGCAGCAGCACCCGGTTCACCGGGTCGAAGATGTCGTCGTAGGGCGGGAACTCGTCGAGCAGCCCCAGCGAGGACTGCTCACCGGTCGGGACCAGTTCGGGATTGATGCCGAAGGCGCGGACCCGGTCGGCGGTCGCCTGACCGACGCACGCGATCTTCACTCCGGAGAACGCCCGGGCGTCCAGGCCGAACTCGTTGAATTTCTCCCACACCGCCCGCACCGCGTTGGTCGAGGTGAACACGACCCACTGGAACCGGCCGTCCACCAGACCCTTGACGGCGCGCTCCATCTGCGCCGGGCTGCGGGGCGGCTCGACGGCGATGGTCGGCACCTCGATCGGCAGGGCGCCGTGCGAGACCAGGCGGTCGCTCATCTCGCCGGCCTGGTCCTTGGTGCGCGGCACCAGCACGGTCCAGCCGTACAGGGCGCGGCTCTCCCACCAGTTCAGCTTGGCGCGGTTGGCGACGGTCTTGCCGATCGTCGCGACCAGCGGGCCGGTGAGCGGACCGGCAGGCTCGCTGCCGACGGGCTTCTCGAGCGTCGCCTTGTCCAGCAGACCCACCAGCGTGGTCTCCACCGAACGCTGCTGGCACGTCGTGCCGTTGGCGGTGACGACGACCGGCGTCGTGTCGGTCAGGCCGTACTCGATGAGGGTGCGCGCGGCGTCCGGCAGGTGCGAGGCCGTGGCGTGCAGGATCAGCGGGCCCGGCGCGGCGGCCAGCGCCGCCCAGTCGACGTCGCCGCGCACGTCGGCGACGGTGTGCGCCGAGCCGAGCGGTAGCCCGGCGTAGGTCGGAACGGCGGTGGTGGCGGGCAGGCCCGGCACGATCTCGAAGTGCGCCTGCGTCCGCGCCACGGCGTTGACCTCGGCGAGCACCGAGTCCACCGACAGCGGGTCACCGGCCACCAGTCGCACGACGTCGGAGCCCGCGCGGGACTCGTTCACCAGGATCTTGGCCACCTCGGCGGGATCGCCGAGCGCGGGCCGCACGTCCACGCCACCCGGCAGGGCCGCCGGGGCGTCGGCATCGGCGGCGTCGTCGGCCGCGCTGGGCGCCTCCGGTCCCGACGGCGGCGGCAGCTCGCAGCCGATCAGGGCGAGCACCGCCTCCGGCACGTCGGGATCGATGAACGCCAGCGCCGCGTTGGCCAGCACCGCGCGGGCCCGCGTGGTCAGCAGGCCCGGGTCTCCCGGCCCCGAGCCCACGAACGTGATGTGGCCGGGCTTGTGCTTACGTCGGGTCGTCATCCTTCACTCCCGCTCTTGTGTCCGATCCACCAACAGATCGCGCGCTCCCAGCTCGAACAACTCCGCGGCCACCGAGATCCCCAGTTCTCGGGCCCGCTCGGGAGTCCCGATGCCGGACGCACGGATCACGTCGGATCCGTCCACCGCCGCCACGCATCCGCGCAGCGACAGCTCTTCGAAGACATTGCCCTCCTCGTCGATGGACTCGACCACTTCCGCGATCGCACCCACCGGCGCGGAGCACCCCGCCTCCAGTTCGGCGAGCAGGACACGCTCGGCGGTGACCGCGGCGCGCGTGTCGGGGTCGTCCAACTCCGCGAGCAACGCGGCCAACTCGACGTCCTCGGCGCGACACTCCACGGCGAGCGCCCCCTGAGCCGGCGCTGGCAACATCTGCACCGGCTCGAGCGTCTCCGTGATGGCGGCGAGTCGTCCGATGCGAGCCAGGCCCGCTCGGGCGACGACGACACCGTCGAGATCACCGCTCGTAACCCTGTTCAACCTGGTGTCTAGGTTGCCTCGTAGGGGGCGGATTTCCAAACCGAGACCCAGTGCTCTAAGCTGCGCGGTCCGCCGCGGGCTCGACGTCCCGAGGACGGAGCCCGCCGGCAACTCCCCCAGCACCAGGCCGTCGCGGGCGACGAGCGCGTCGCGGGGGTCCTCGCGTCGCGGGATCGCAGCGATGGCGAACCGCTCGTCGCGGGCGGTCGGCAAATCCTTGTACGAGTGCACGGCCATGTCGACGGAGCCCTCGGCGATCGCCTCGCGCAGGGCGGCGGTGAAGACGCCGACGCCGATGTCGGCGATCGGCGCGTCGGACCGGTCGCCCTCGGTGGAGACGATGACGAGTTCGGCGGCGTGGCCTCTGGCCGTCAGGGCGTCCCTGATGGCACCGGCCTGCGTGGTGGCCAGCAGGCTGCCCCTGGTGCCGATCCGGATGGCTGCGTTGTTCGGCAAGCGCTACTCGGTCTTGTCCAGGTCGGCGCCGAGCGACGGCGCCGAACCGCCTGCGGGCAACGGCAATTCGCCACCGGCGACCGCGTCGACGGCCTGCGGGTCGAGTTCGAACAATTCGCGCAGCGCCTCGGCGTAGCTGTCGCCGCCGGGCGCGCCCGCGAGCTGTTTGACCCGGACGGTCGGCGCGTGCAGCAGCTTGTCGACCACCCGGCGCACCGTGCGGGCCACCTCGTCGCGGTGTGCGGCGTCCAGGCCCGGCAGGCGGTTGTCCAGGCGCAGCAGCTCGGCCTCCACGACGTCGGCGGCGCGCTGGCGCAGCGCCGTCACGGTCGGGGTCACCTCCGCCACGCGCTGGCCCGCGAGGTAGCTCGCCACCTCGGCGGCGACGATCGCGCGGGCCGCCTCGGCGTCGGCGGCAGCGGTGCGCGCGGCGGGCTCGCGCTGGATGCGCTCCATGTCGATGACGTGCACGCCGGGCAGTCCGGCAACCGCCGGGTCGACGTCGCGCGGCATGCCGAGATCGCAGATGACGAGCTGCTTGGGTTCCTGCCCGTGCGCCAGGCCGCGGTGCACGTCGGCCAGGGACACCACGGGGCGGACCGCTCCGGTCGACGACACGACGACGTCGGCGTCGGTCAGCACCGGCGGCAGGTGGTCGAACGGGAACGCGTGTGCGTCGACGCCCTGCTCGCGCAGGTTGGCCACCAGGCGCTCGGCGCGCGGCAGCGAACGGTTGACCACGTGGATGCGGCCGATGCCGGCGCGGACGAGGTGCGCCGCGGACAGCGCGCCCATCGATCCGGCGCCGATGACGACCGCCGTGCGACCGTCCAGGCCGTCCAACCGGCGGGACGCCATCTCCAGCGCGACCGACACCACCGATGCCCCGGCGGCGTCGATGCCGGTCTCGCTGTGCACCCGCTTGCCGACCGACAGCGCCCGCTGGGACAGCTCGTGCAGGGTGCGGCCGACCGCGTGGTTGGCCTCGGCGGCGGCGTAGGAGCGACGCACCTGGCCCAGCACCTGCTGCTCGCCGACCACCATCGAATCCAGGCCGCTGGCGACGGCGAACAGGTGCTCGACCGCGGCCTCGGCGTACCGGACGTAGGCGTACTTGGTGAGATCCTGCAGCGACATCCCGGAGTGCTCGGCGAGCACCTGCCCGACCACGGACAGACCGCCGTGGAAGGCCTCGACCACCGCGTAGACCTCGACCCGGTTGCAGGTCGCCAGCACCATGGCCTCGGTGACCAGCGACGACCGGAGGAGTTCCTCGACGATCTTGGCCTGGTCGGACTCGTCGGTGCTCAACTGCTCCAGCACGGAAACGGGCGCGCTGCGGTGCGAAACGCCGAACAGGAGAACGCTCATGGCCTCGTCACCACGTCATCGACGGTAGTCGTTGACCGGCCCGTCCTCCAAATTTGCTGAGCAGTCTCACAACCCCACCCGGCCCGGGTGCTCAGCCCGTCAGGTCGGCCCGCAACCGCGGCTCGTCGACCTCCCAGTAGCTGTGCTCGCGACCGTCGAGCAGCACCACCGGGAGCCGGTCGCCGTACTCGGCGCGCAGCGCGGCGTCACCCGTCGCCGCGGCGGCGTCGACGTCGGTGGCGGTCCAGGTGAAGCCCAGCTCGTCGGCCAGGGCCGTCAGCCGGGCCGCGGCCGCCTCGCAGAGACTGCACCCGGCGCGCGTCAGCAACACCACCTTCTGCCTCATGCCCGTCAGTATCCCGTGACCTACTGTTGAGCCGTGTCCGACTCACACGGCGCAGGCGACGAGCACGCCCCGTCCGACGCCGAGCGCGACGCCGACGTGCTCGTCGACGAGCATGGCGTCCTCGCCGAGGCGACGGCACCGCAACCCCCGCCCCCGGACCTGACCGCGGCGGCGTTCTTCGACGTGGACAACACCCTGGTGCAGGGCAGCTCGCTGGTCCACTTCGCCCGCGGCCTGGCCGCCCGCAAGTACTTCACCTACGGCGATCTGGCCCGGTTCGGCTATGCGCAGGCCAAGTTCCAGCTCACCGGCAAGGAGAACAGCGACGACGTCGCCGCCGGACGACGCAAGGCGCTGGCGTTCATCGAGGGTCGCCCCACCTCGGAGCTGGCCGACGTCGGCGAGGAGATCTACGACGAGATCATCGCCGACAAGATCTGGCCGGGGACGCGGGCGCTGGCCCAGATGCACCTCGACGCGGGCCAACAGGTGTGGCTGGTCACCGCCACGCCCTACGAGCTGGCCGCCACGATCGCCCGCAAGCTGGGGCTGACCGGCGCGCTCGGCACCATCGCCGAGTCCGTCGACGGCGTCTTCACCGGACGGCTGGTCGGCGAGATCCTGCACGGCGCCGGCAAGGCGCACGCGGTGCGGTCGCTGGCCATCCGCGAGGGACTGAACCTGCGACGCTGCACGGCCTACTCCGACAGCTTCAACGACGTGCCGATGCTGTCGCTGGTGGGCACCGCCGTGGCGATCAACCCGGATGCGGCGCTGCGCGACCTCGCCCGCGAGCGCGGCTGGGAGGTCCGCGACTTCCGCACCGCCCGCAAGGCCGCACGCATCGGGGTGCCCTCGGCGCTGGCGCTCGGAGCGGTCGGCGGAGCGCTGGCCGCCGTGGTCTCGCGCCGGGACGGTCACTGACCCGGCGCTGATAGGCTCGCCCGGCTGGGACGAACCACTGCACGGGAGCAGCACCGAACCATGAGCATCGCCGCCGACATCATCGGAACCCACTACCGGTACCCCGACTACTTCGAGGTCGACCGGGAGAAGGTGCGCGAGTTCGCCCGTGCGGTGAAGGACGACCACCCCGCGCACTACAGCGAGGCCGCCGCGGGTGAATGCGGCTACGACACCCTGATCGCGTCGCTGACGTTCGTCGCCGTGGCGGGCCGCCGCGTGCAGCTGGAGATCTTCAACAACTTCGACGTGCCGATCAACCTGGAGCGGGTGCTGCACCGCGACCAGAAGCTGACCTTCCACCGGCCCATCGTCGTGGGCGACAAGCTGTGGTTCGACTCCTACCTCGACTCGGTGATCGAGTCGCACGGCACCGTGCTGACCGAGGTCCGCGGCGAGGTGACCGACGACGAGGGCAAGCCGGTGCTCACCAGCATCGTGACCATGCTGGGCGAGGCGTCGCACCCCGACGAGGCCGACGAGGTCAGCGCGCAGATCGCCGCGGCGCGCGACGCCGCCATCGCGCGGATGGTTGCCGGGCAAAGATCCGACGCGGGCAAGGACGCGTCTGCCTGACCCGGCCGTGGCGGCGGAGCCGGCCCGGCGCGTCAGCCCAGGAAGGTGTTGCCGCGGTTGGCGAGCAACTGGTACAGCGTCTGCTGGATGGTCTCGCGCACCTGGTCGGTGAGTTCGAACGTGACCATCGGATCCTCGGCGGTCGCCTCGTCGTAGGCGTCGGTGGGGATCGGCTCGCCGAACTGGATGTGCCACTTGGACGGCAGCGGCACCAGCCCGAGCGGGCCCGCGAGCGGGAACAGCGGCGTCACCGGGAAGTAGGGCAATCCGAACAGCCGCGCGATCAGCTTCACGTCGGCGAGCATCGGGTAGATCTCCTCGGACCCGACGATCGAGCACGGCACGATGGGGGCCTTGGCCCGCAGCGCCGCCGACACGAACCCGCCGCGACCGAACCGCTGCAGCTTGTAGCGGTCCCGGAACGGCTTGCCCAGACCCTTGTAACCCTCGGGGAACACCGCGGTCAGTTCGCCGGCCGCGAGCAGGCGGTGCGCGTCGGCGGTGCAGGCCATGGTGTGACCGGCCTTGCGCGCGGCCTGGCCGACGAACGGCATGTCGAACACCATGTCGGCGGCCAGCAGGCGCAGGTCCCGGTGCGCGGGGTGGTAGTCGTGCACCGCGACCGACGCCATCAGGCCGTCGAGCGGCAGCACGCCCGCGTGGTTCGCCACGACCAGCGCCGCACCCGTCTCGGGGAGGTTCTCGATGCCGCTGACCTCGACCCGGAACCACGACTTGAACAGCCCACGCAGCAAAGGAAGGAAGATTGCGTTGTTGAGGTGCGGGTCGAAGCCGAACTCGTCGACCTCGTAGTCGCCGGTCATCCGCTTGCGGGTGAACTCGGCCACCGCGGCGATCTTCTGGGCCAGCTCGTTGGGATCGTCGGCCGCGGTCGACGTGCCCGCGGCGGTGGTGCGGTGCGCGTCGATCTCGCGGACCACGGCGGCCATCTGCTCGGCCGAGGCGCGGGTCCCCGGATCGGTCAGCAGCGACGGGTGTCTGCGCGAACTCTCGGCCCGCGCGGCGGCACGGCGCGCAGCCGAGGAACGGCTCGAACTTCCGTGCAGCGGTATGACTTTCGCCTTCGATTCGCCCGCCACGTCGCTACCTTCTCCCACCCCGTCCGGTCCTCGTCATCCTGGCGCCTACCGGCCCCAGCGCTGCGCCACGGCCACGGCGCGCTTCTCGAGTGAGCGTACCCACCCGGGATCGATGATCGGTGTCAACGACCGACCGCGCACGTAATCGTCAAAAGCCTCCGCCGTACTCCACTTCGGGCTATAACCCAGGTCGGTGCGCATCCGCGAGATGTCCATGACCCGGCCGTAGCTCAAGTAGTTCAGCTGTTCGCGATCGACCTCAGTGTAACGGGTGGCACGTCGCAGCGAATCGACGGCAGACAGTGCCGATTTCGGCACCGGCAACCGGACGCGGCCGGAGCGGCGGATCGCCTGCGACATCATGATGATGCCGGAGGCGCCGACGTTGAACGTGCCCGGCCGACCCGCCACCGTCGCGCGTTCCAGCGCACCGAGGGCGTCCTGCTCGTGCAGTAGTTGCAGCCGGGCGTCGCGCCCGAGCACCGACGGCACCACCGGCCCGGCGAGATACCGCGACAGGGCGGTGTCCATGCCGGGGCCGATCATGTTGGCCAGCCGCAGGATGGTGACGGCGATGTCGGGGCGGCGGCGGGCCAGCCCGCGCGCGTAGCCCTCGATGTCGATCGAGTCGCGCGCGAAGCCACCGGTCGGTGGCCGGCGGGCGCTGCCGTCCTCGGTGAACAGCACGGGATCGAACGCACTCGACCCGTACACCTCCGAGGTCGACTTCAGCACGACGCGGCGCACCGACGGCGCCTTCTGGCACGCCGCGAAGAGCTGCATGGCGCCCATGACGTTCTGCTCCTTGAGCGCGACGCGGCCACCCGAGCGCGGGGCGTAGGAGGCTGCCGACGCATGCACCACGGTGTCGACGTCGCCGTTGCGAATCACCTTGGCGATGAACGGGTTCCGAATGTCGGCCCGCACGAACTCCGCGCGCCCCATGCGGCGCTGCAGGTCCTTGCTCGGGGTCACGGCGTCGACGGCGATGACGTGGTCGATCGCGGGATTCTGCGCCAACCGGGCGGTGAGGTAGCCACCCAGGAAGCGGCACGCGCCGGTGACCAGCACCACCTTCGGGTGCTGGTTCGCCGCGGTGTCGTCGGAGGATCCGCCGGACGTCGACCCCGTCTGGGGCCGACCGCCCGAGCGCCCGTCAGCGTCCATCGGCCCAGCCTATCGGCAGAGCCCGAGGACTACTTGCCGAGTTTTCTACGCTGGACCCGGGTGCGACGAAGCAGCTTGCGGTGCTTCTTCTTCGACATGCGCTTGCGCCGCTTCTTGATGACTGAACCCATGAACTCCGCTACCTAAGACAACCAGGGACTACCAGGGCTACCACCGCCGAGCGAATCGGCCATGCCCTGTCGACTGACCTGGTGAGCTTACCCGCAGAGCCGCGCCGGGACGAAAACGCCCCGGTGCCGCCGGTGCGGACGCGCTCTCCTAACCGGCGTCGAAGTACGACGTCTCCAGCAGGTCGTGCACGGCCTTGGCGTGCACGCGGAACGAGCGGCCGACGCGCACGGCCGGCAGCTCGCCGTTGTGCACCAGGCGGTAGACCGTCATCTTGCTGACCCGCATGAGGCTGGCGACCTCGGCGACCGTGAGGAATTGAGCGCGTGCCGGCTGACCGCCGTCTCCAGCGCCCCCGGCGGCGTCGCGCGCAGCCTTTCCGCCGGCCGAATCGCGCGCCGATGGCCCGTTCATAGACGTCATCGCAACCCAATCAATCAGGCACGGCCTTGCCAGCGGCTTCCCCACCGTTGGCGCAGGTGCGTGCATACAACGAGGAGAATAGCGTGGCAGGAGGGATTATTGCGACGGGTGTGGGACTTTCCGTACGAAGTTCCGGAACTACTCCGATGTAATTCCTAGCTGCTCAGAGCGGGTTTTCGCCGCGGACACCGCATTGGCCACCGCGGCCCGCAGGCCACCGGCCTCGAGTTCCCGCAGACCAGCGGCGGTGGTGCCGCCCGGGGACGTCACCATGGCCCGCAACACGGTGGCGCTGGCGTCGATCGCGCCGTCGCCCGCCTTGGCCCCGGCGTCGATGCGGTCGAGCAGCATCGCGGCCGAACCGAGCATCGTCTGGGCCGCCAGCTTCGTCGCCACGGACCGCGGCAGGCCGTTGGCGACGCCCGCGTCGACGAGCGCCTCGGCCATCAGGAAGAAGTACGCCGGGCCCGATCCCGACACCGCGGTGACCGCGTCGATCTGGCTCTCGGGCACCCGTTCCACCTCGCCGACCGACCCGAAGATCTCGGCGACCTCGGCCACCTGCTCCTCGGTGGCGAACGTGCCCGCCGCGACGGCGCTGATGCCGACGCCGACGAGCATCGGGGTATTGGGCATGACCCGCACGACCGGGGCGCCCGCAGGCAGCTGCGACTCGTAGTACCCGGTGCCCACCCCGGCGACCACCGACACGATCACCTGCTCGGTGCTGCCGTTGTCGGCACGGCCGACGGCCTCGGCGATCTGCTCGACGATTCCGGCGACGTCACCGGGCTTCACCGCGACGACGACGTAGGCCGCGTTCTCGGCCGCGTCGGCGACCGACGTCAGCAGCACCGAGTACTTCTCGGAGAGCTTCTTGGCGCGCGCCGGATCCTTCTCCGACACCGCGAGGTCCTTGGCCTGCCGGCCGGCCTGCAACAGCCCCGCCAGCAGCGCCTCGCCGATGCTTCCGCCGCCGATGATCGCGATTCTCGCCACGGGGGAAGCATGGCACGCCCGGGGGTCCGGGGCGGTCACGGCCGCCGCCGGGCGTGCCTCAGGCCGGCCCGGGCACCAGCGCGAGCTGGCGGGACTGCACGATGATGCGGCCCTCGCAGTCGACCACCACGTGGTCCTCGTCGAACCACTCCGCACCGATCTGCATGGTGGTGCACAGCACCCGCAGCCAGCCGTCGGCCGGGATGCCCCGCAGGTAGGCCGTCAGCTGCACCGTCGGCGCCCAGCCGAACCTGTTGACGCCGTAGGTGACCGGCGCCGAGACGTCGCCGCAGACGAGCGCGAACAGCACGTCGGGCGCGCAGTCCTTCGGCCGCACCCAGTACTCGATCACGGGCGGGCCGCCGTCGGCGCGCGGTGCCATGGTGGTCAGCGAGGGGCGGATGTCGCAGCCACGGGCCAGGTGCACGACGTCGGCCATCGGGTGACCCGGGCCGATCGGCTCCAGTCCCGGTGGCGGTTCGGGCGTCATCAGCGGCACCACGGGATTGGCGACCAGCAACGGGTCGACGTGCTGCTCCGGTACGGCCAGCGTGATGGCCGCGCGCACCGCCACGCGGTCACCCTGGCCGAGTTCCACGTCGACGAGGTTCACCCGCCGGCCGCGCTTGCGGGTCGTCACCGTCACGTGCATCGGCCCGGGATCGGGCGCCCAGAGGAAGCTGCCCGACACCGCGATGGGTTCCAGGCCGGGCGTTCCGATCGCCGCGCGGGCGGCCTTCGCGCACAGCGCCAGCATCACCCCGCCGTGCACCTTCGGACCGATCGTCCAGTGCTCGTTCAGTACGCCGCCGAAGCGGCTGACATCGCCGTCGCGGGTGAGTTCCTCGAGGGCCATCGCCTCGGTGAAGGACGCCGACGGTTCCGCCGGGCTCGGGTCGCTCACGGTCTTCCCTTCCTCAGCGCAGCAGGTGCTGGCGCGCGAACTCCAAGGACTCGGTCAGCAGCTGCTCGCGTTCGGCGGCGGTACGCGCGCGCGACGTGGTGACCTCGAGGATGACGTGCCCGGCGAAGTCCGACGCCGCGAGCATCTGGCAGATCTCGACGGCCGGCTGCGTGCCGTGCCCGGGCACCAGGTGCTCGTCGGTGGCGGCGCCGCTGCCGTCGCACAGGTGCAGGTGCACCAGCCCGTCACCCATCCGCTGCGCCATGTCGAGGGCGTCGGTCCCCGCGGTGGCGGCGTGGGAGAGGTCCAACGTGTAGTGCGCGTGGCCGCCGTCGAGCGGATCGTAGGACGGCGCGAACGCCGAGATCGCCGTGCCGGGGCTGCCGCCGCGCCGGCGCATCCGCTCGATCGAGGACTGCCCGGCACCGAAGAAGCGGTCGGTGCGGAAGGGGAACATGTTCTCCACCGCCACCATCACGTCACTGCGCGCCTCGAGTTCGGCGACCTGGTCGGAGAAGCCCTCGGCGTAGCGGCGCTGCCACCGGAACGGCGGGTGCACCACCACGGTCTGCGCCCCCAACTCCTCGGCCGCGCGCACGCTGCGATCGAGTTTGGGGATGGGGTTCGCGCCCCAGATCCGCTGCGAGATCAACAGACACGGCGCGTGCACCGACAGCACCGGCACGTCGTAACGGCGCGACAGCGTCGCGATGGCGTCGACGTCCTGGCTGGCCGTCTCGGCCCACACCATGAGTTCGACGCCGTCGTACCCCAGGCGGGCGGCGTACTCGAAGGCCGCCTCGGTCCGCAACGGATAGACCGAGGCGGTCGAGAGACCCACCTTGATGGCAGGGCGCATCAGGTCCTATCCGGCCGGGGTGGGGTCAATTCGACTGCAGCAACGCCAGCGGGCCCAGGGTGACGAGGGCACCGACGGCCACCGCGATCAGCGTGCTGCCGATGTCCTCGGTCTTGCGCACCACCCGCACGCCGACCACCAGGCCCAGGATCACCAGCACCGACAGCACCAGCGCGACGATGTTGTTCCACTTCCAGAGCTGGTCGAACGCGATGAACAGCCCGGCACCGAACGCGACGGCCAGGATGCACTGCGCCACCACCCAGGCGCCCCGCAGGATCGCCGTGCCGCGGGACTCGGGTTCCTCCTCGACGTCGACGAAGCCGTCCTCGTCGTCCTCCGCGGCGTCGCGGACGTCACCGGTATCGCCGAGGTCGCCGTCGCCGAGGTCGATGTCCTCCGGCCCGGGCTGCCTGCCGCGGCGGGCCAGGTCGTCGGCGACGGTCTGACCGCCGAACAGCGTGTCGGTGCTCGACCGCAGGTAGGACGGCGATGCGTCACCGGATTCGGTTGTCGTGGAAGCGATTTCGGTGAAGTCGAGATCCAGCGCATCGTCGTCGACGTCGTCGTCGACCGCGGGGTCCGGGCTCATCTGCTCGGCGCCGCCGCCGGTGAAACCGCTCGGACGCCGGGTCCGCGGGGTGAACTCCAGCGGCGCGGGGTCGGCGTCGCGTTGCGCGAGATGCGCGGCGTAGTCGCGTTCCTCGGGCGTGGCCGGGACCTCGGTGACCGTCTCCGTGCCGGTGCCGCTGTCGGTGGCACGGTCCCGGGCCTCGAGGGCCGACTCGTCGTCGGCGTCGGCCTCGTCGTCGGTAACGACCTCGGTGTCTCCGGCGTCCTCGGCACGCCCGGCCTCGGCACGCCCGGCCTCGTCCGGCACGCCTTCCTCGACCGCCGTGTCGTCGGCGAGCACACCCGCCTCATCGGGGGCGTCGAGGACCTCGGCGTCGTCGACCTCGTCGACCTCGTCGGCGACGCGGTCCGGCGCGACCGGCGCCTGCTGCACCAATTCCTCGGGCGCCGCGCTGATGATCGGGATCTCACCGGTGAGTTCGGCGACGGTGACGGAGTCGCTGTTGCCGCGCCGACGGCGGCGCCGGCCGCCCACCGGCGGCGCGCCGATGGTGCCGTTGCGGGCCAGCAGTTCGGCGACCGAGATGGGCCGGGTGGCGTCGTCTTGAGGGTCTGTCATCGTCTGTCGCCTTTGGCCTTGGCTAATTCGGCCGACGTCTCCACGAATGCGGTTCCATCGGCCTCACTGTCGAGTTTCCGCAAGATCAATCCCTCTCGCAACGCCCAGGGGCAAATGTCGACGGTATCGATCGACAGTGCACGCATGCTCGCTTCGGCCACCAGTGCGCCCGCCACGATCTGTGGCGCGCGTTCGGCGCTCACCCCTTCCAGTTCCGCTCGGTCCGCGGCGGTCATCCTAGAGATGAAGGCTATGAGCTGCCGCAATCCCGCTGCCGTCAGTGTCCTCTTCACCCGCGGTCCCGCGCCAGAAGGCGCCGCGCCGGTGAGTCGGGCCAGCGAGCGGAAGGTCTTCGACGTCGCGACCGTGAGGTCCGGCGTCCCGGCGCCGAGCACCTTGGCACCCGCCTCGGCCACCTCGTTGTCCAGCCAGTCCCGCAGCATCGCCACGCGGCGCCGGCCCGGCGGGTCGTCCTGCAGCCATTCCCGCGTCAGCCGGCCCGCACCGAGGGGCAGCGAGAGCGCCACGTCGGGCTCCTCGTCGACGCCGCTGGACAGCTCCAGCGATCCGCCGCCGATGTCGATGTTCGTGATGCGGCCCGCGCTCCAGCCGTACCAGCGGCGGACCGCGAGGAACGTCAACCGGGACTCGTTGACGCCGCTGAGCACCTGCAGCGCGACCCCGGTCTCGTTGCGCACCCGAGCCAGCACGTCGTCGGAATTGGTGGCGTCGCGCACCGCCGAGGTGGCGAACGCCATCAGCTCCTTGCACCCGGAACTGGTGGCGATCTTGGCGAATTCGTCGATGGTCTCGACGAGCTTGTCGGCGCCCTTGCGGGTCAGCTTGCCGGACCCGTCGATGGCCTCGGCGAGGCGCAGCGAGGCCTTGGTCGAACTCATCGGCGTGGGATGACCCCCGCGCCGCGCATCCACCACCAGCAGGTGAACAGTGTTGCTGCCCACGTCGAGCACGCCCAATCGCACGGATCCCACGGTAACGGGTCTACCGTTGGATTCCGTGAGCGGATCACATGTCCCGCAGCATCCCGGCGAGGTCGAACTCGACTTCGCCCGCGAGTGGGTGGAGTTCTTCGACCCCGAGAATCCCGAGCACCTCATCGCGGCGGACATGACGTGGCTGCTGTCCCGCTGGACCTGCGTCTTCGGCACCCCGGCCTGCCAGGGGACGGTCGCCGGCCGCCCGGACGACGGGTGCTGCTCGCACGGCGCCTTCCTCTCCGACGACGACGACCGCGCCGGACTCGACGACGCCGTGGCGAAGCTCACCGACGCGGACTGGCAGTTCCGGGAGAAGGGCCTCGGCCGCAAGGGATACCTCGAGATGGACGAGTACGACGGGAAGCCGAATTGGCGCACCCGGAAGTACAAGGGCGCCTGCATCTTCCTCAACCGGCCCGGCTTCGCCGGCGGCATCGGCTGCGCGCTGCACTCCAAGGCGCTGAAGCTGGGCGTGGAACCGCTGACGATGAAGCCGGAGGTGTGCTGGCAGTTGCCGATCCGCCGCACCCAGGAGTGGGTGGAGCGGCCCGACGGCAGCGAGATCCTCAAGACCACGATCACCGAGTACGACCGCCGCGGCTGGGGCGAGGGCGGTGCCGACCTGCACTGGTACTGCACCGGCGACCCCGCGACGCACGTCGGCTCACGGCCGGTCTGGCAGTCCTACGCGCCCGAGCTGACCGAACTGCTCGGAGAGAAGGCCTACGGCGAGCTGGCCGCCATGTGCAAGCGCCGTGGGGCACTGGGCCTGGTCGCCGTGCATCCCGCTACGCGCGCCGCTCGATGAACCGCGGTGCGGCGCCGCGCCGGATCGCCGGCGCCACCGGCCGGCCCTGCAGCAGCCCGTCGGTCGACTTGCGGTCGATGGCCTGCCGGTAGACCGCGAGCGCCTCGGTGACGGCGGCGACGGTCTGGTCGACGTCGGCGGCGCCGTGGGCGGCCGACGTCGCGAAGGACTGGCCCAGGACGCCGCGGCGCAGGAGTTCCTGCAGGAACAGCGTGCGGTACGCCGGCGACAAACGGCCCTCGGCGTCCCGGGTGGCGAACAGCAGACACGACGACCGGCCGACCACCTCGACGTAGAACGCGAGCCCCGCCGCGGTGACGGCGGCGGTGATCTCCGCCGCGAGCTGCCGGCCAGCCGCCTCCATCGCGCCGATCGGATCCTGGGTGCGGTAGGCGTGCACGACGGCGCGGAACGCCGCGAGCGACGCGGTCTCCGGGCCGTACGTCGTCGACAGCAGGAACACCCGGTCACCGCTGGTGCGCAGACCGCCGAGTTCCATGTACTCACGGCGCCCGGCCAGTGCCGCGAGTGGAAAGCCGTTGGCCATCGCCTTGCCCCAGCAGGACAGATCGGGCCGCACCCCGTAGCTGGCCTGCGCCCCGCCCGCCGACCACCGGAAGCCGGTGATGGTCTCGTCGAGCACCATCAGCGCGCCGTGCGCGTCGCACAGCCGCCGGACGCCGTCGAGGAAGCCGGGACGCGGCTCGGCCAGCGCCGTCGCGGCCTCCAGCATGACGCAGGCGACGTCCCCGGCGGCCAGCACCGCGGCCAGCGAAGACAGGTCGTTGAAGTCGAAGCGGACCGTATCGGCCCGCGTCGTGGCGGGGATGCCGCGGTTCATCGCCGTCGTGCCGATGAACCAGTCGTCGGTGGAGAAGAACGGCTGCCGGCACACCGCGACGCGGGTGCGGCCGGTCACCGCCCGGGCCAGCCGCACCGCCGCGGTGGTGACGTCGGAGCCGTTCTTGGCGAACTTCACCATGTCGGCGGCGGGCACCAGCGCCAGCAGGTCCTCGGCCGCGGCGACCTCGAGTTCGGTGGGCCTGCTGAAGTTGACGCCGTCGGCGACCGCGCGGGTGACGGCCTCCACCACGGGCGCGTAGCCGTGGCCGAGCGTCACCGACCGCAGGCCCATCCCGTACTCGACGTAGGCGTTGCCGTCGACGTCCCACACGCGGCAGCCGCGACCGCGTACCAGGACCGGCGCCATGAACTCGGGGTACTGGTCCGAGCCGCGCGCGTAGGTGTGCGCACCTCCGGGGACCAGCTCGTGCAACCTGTCCTGCAGCGCGCGCGACCGCGCGAAACTCCGGGTGACCGGACCGGGTTCGATCACGGGGTGACCGCCCCCCGCGCCCGCTGCGCCGCTGTGTTCGCCACGTGCCGGGCCCCCGCCTCTTCGTCGTGGTCACGGGCGGTGCCGACGGCGCCACACGCGGTCGGCTACCGCGGCGGTGGGACACCGCCGCCGGCAGGCGACTACGCGAAGGGTAACAGGACGCAGCTAAGCGGGCGACCGTTGCTGAATCCGCATCGTGCGACGGATGTGCGAGAAGGAGTCGGGGCTCAGCCCTCCAGCTTGTAGCCCAATCCCCGGACCGTCACGAGGTGCACCGGATTGGCCGGGTCCGACTCGATCTTGCTGCGCAACCGCTTGACGTGGACGTCGAGGGTCTTGGTGTCGCCGACGTAGTCCGCACCCCACACCCGGTCGATCAGCTGGCCGCGGGTCAACACCCGACCACTGTTGCGCATGAGGTATTCGAGCAAATCGAATTCCTTCAGCGGCAGCGTGATCGCATCGCCGTTCACGCTGACGATGTGCCGCTCCACGTCCATCCGGACCGGACCCGCCTCCAGCACGCCGTCGGCGACGCCCGCGTCATCGGTGTCCGCGCCGCGCCGCAGCACGGCCCGGATGCGGGCGATCAGCTCCCGTGCCGAGTACGGCTTGGTGACGTAGTCGTCGGCACCGAGTTCCAGCCCGACCACCTTGTCGATCTCGCTGTCCCGCGCGGTCACCATGATCACCGGGACGCTCGAACGCGACCGGAGTTGTTTGCAGACGTCGGTTCCGCTCATCCCCGGCAGCATGAGGTCGAGCAGGACGATGTCCGCGCCGGCCCGCTCGAACTCGGCGAGCGCCGACGGGCCGTCGGTGACCACCGTCGCCTCGAAGCCCTCCTTGCGAAGCAGGAACGCCAGCGGATCGGCCAACGACTCCTCGTCTTCGACGATCAAGACACTGGTCACTTCTCGTGGTCCTCTCGGTCCTCACGATGCTCCGGTTCGTCATCGTGATGGGGGTAGGCCGGGATCGACAGCGTGAACGTCGACCCCGTTCCCGGCTGACTCCACAGCCGGATGGATCCGTTGTGGTTGGCGGCCACGTGCTTGACGATCGCCAGACCGAGACCGGTGCCGCCGGTCGCGCGGGAGCGGGCCTTGTCGACGCGGAAGAAGCGCTCGAACACCCGCTCCTGGTCGGCGCGGGCGATGCCGATGCCGCGGTCGGTCACGGCGATCTCGACGTTGTCGCCCCGCCGGCGGCGCGAGATCGACACCGGCGAACCCTTCGGCGAGTAGGCGATCGCATTCGACACCAGGTTCGCCAGCGCCGTCACCAGCAGCGCCTGGTCGCCGTACACCCGGTAGCCGGTGGGCGCGTCCGTGGTGATCGCGATGTCGGCGTTGTCGGCGGCCACCTTGTAGCGCGACAGCGCCTCGGACACCACCGTGTCCACCTCCACGGGGCCGAGGTCGGGCAGCGCCTCGGCGCCCTGCAGCCGGGACAGCTCGATCAGCTCGCCGACCATGTTGCCGAGCCGGTTGGACTCCACCACCATCTTGTTGGCGAACCGGATCACGGTGTCGGGGTCGTCGGCCGACGCCAGCAGCGCCTCGGCCAGCACCGCCATCGCACCGACCGGCGTCTTCAGTTCGTGGCTGACGTTGGCGACGAAGTCCCGGCGCGTGGCCTCCATGCGGGCGTGCTCGGACTGGTCGTCGACGTAGATGACCGCGAAGCGGCGGTCCTCCTCGGTGAGCCGCCGGACGTGCCCGCGCACGTGCAGTCGGTGCCGCCCCGCGCTCTGCGAGCGCGACGTCGCGAGGTCGACCTCGGCGTCCTCCCCCGTCGTCAGCGTGCGCTGCGCCGCGGACCAGGCACGGTCGTCGAGCAGCCGGTCACGGACCAGACCCAACTCCCGGGCCTGATCGTTCATGTAGACCACGTCACGGTAGACGTCGACCACCACGATGCCCATCGGCGAGAGGGCGGTGACGTGCTGCAGCATCTCCGAGATCGTGATGCCGCCCTGATCGGCGGCGCGCCGTTCTCGGCGTTCGCGGAGCCGCGCCATCAGCACCGCTCCGACCGCTGCGCCGAGCGCCAGCGCGAGCAGTGCCACGACTGCCGACAACAGCAGTGCGGACCCCACACTCACAGCCGAATCGTACGCAGCCGGTGAACGTCATCCCAGCAGCGTGCGGCCAAATCGGGACAAGTCACAAACGCAAAGACAGGTGTTCGACGTCCGTTCACCGGAGTTCACCCAACGTTGGTCTCGGGGGTCCGGCGCGCAGGGCGGGCGAGGTGTGTGGGCGGCCGGTCTACTTGGCGCCCTGGGCAGCCACGGCGGCGGCGCCCGCCGCGGCGGCGTCCGGGTCGAGGTAGCGCCCGCCGGCCTGGGTCGGCGTCAGGTCCGCGTCGAGGTCGTAGACCAGCGGGATGCCGGTCGGGATGTTCAGTCCGACGACGTCGTCATCGGACATCCCGTCCAGGTACTTCACCAGTGCGCGCAGCGAGTTGCCGTGCGCGGCGATCATCACCGTGCGGCCGGCGCGAAGGTCCGGCGCGATGGTCTGCTCGAAGTACGGCACGAAGCGGGCGACCACGTCGGCGAGGCACTCGGTGAGCGGGCCGCCGTCGATGTCGGCGTAGCGCGGATCGGCGTCCTGGCTGAACTCGCTGCCCTTCTCGATGGCCGGCGGCGGCGTGTCGTAGCTGCGCCGCCACGCCATGAACTGCTCTTCGCCGTACTTCTCCTTGGTGGCGGCCTTGTCGAGCCCCTGCAGGGCACCGTAGTGCCGCTCGTTGAGACGCCAGTTGCGATGCACCGGGATCCACAGTCGGTCGGCGGCGTCCAGCGCGAGGTGCGCGGTCGTGATGGCCCGCCGCAGCAGCGAGGTGTAGAGCACGTCGGGCAGCACGCCCTCCTCGGCGAGCAGCGCCCCGCCGCGGGTGGCCTCGGCCCTGCCCTTGTCGGTGAGGTCGACGTCCACCCAGCCGGTGAACAGGTTGCGTGCGTTCCATTCGCTCTCGCCGTGGCGGAGCAGCACCAGCGTGGCCATGCGCCTCATCCTTCCACGGCCGTTCCCGCCGTGTCCGGCGAGGACCGACCGGTCGATTCCTGCCACCGGCCGGTCAATCACTGCCACCGGAAATCAATGGGCTGACCTGCTGGTTGTTGGGGTCAGACCACCGCAGCAGCGGTTCGAGGAGAGGGAAGAGATCATGAAGAAGACCACCATCACCAGTGTCATCGCCGCCGGCTTCGCCGCTGCCGTCCTGGGTCTCGCCGGCACCGCCAATGCCGACGTCACCCACCACGACTGGATCCAGGACATCCAGCAGCAGGCCAGCGTCGGCGCGGTCACCTCGACCGTGGGCAACGGTCGCTGACTGGCGACACCACGACGAAGGGCACCCCGACCGGGGTGCCCTTCGTGGTGTCAGGGGTTAGTCGTCGTCGATGAGGTGCTCGAAGGCCTTGAGGTTCTTGAGCGACTCGCCTCGCGCGACGCGCCACTCCCACTCCTTCTGGATCGAGGAGCGGAAGCCGAGTTCGAGAAGGGTGTTGAAGTCGGAGTCGACGGCGTCGAGCACCTGGCCGAGCACGCGGTCGACCTCCTCGGGCGTGACGGCGTGCAGGGCCATCCGGCCGACGAGGTAGATGTCGCCGACGTTGTCCAGGGTGTAGGCGACGCCGTAGAGCTTGCGGTTGCGCCGCAACATGAAGCGGTAGACGCCCTCGTTGTTCTCGTCGGGCCTGCGGCAGACGAACGACTCCACGCGCACCGAGTGGTCTCCGACGCGCAGCAGCGTGTTGGTCTTCAGCTTGCGCTCCCCCGGCAGCGCCACCACGACGCCGTCGTGGCCGTGCTCCTCGCGGTCGAGCACCTGGTACTCCAGGTCGTGCTGGGCCAGGGTGTCCTCGATGACCCGTTGGACGCTCACAGCCGCACGCCCCGCCGGAGCGGCAGCCGCCGGCCGCGGCGCGGTGCGGCGTCGCGGCGCTGGTGGCGGGACCGGTAGTCGCCGATCGCGCGGCCGTAGCTGGCGAGCAGTCCGTCGACGGTGTGCGACCAGGAGAAGTTGGCCGCGTGCGCGTGCGCCGCACCGGACAGTGCGCCGGGTCCGCGGTCCAGCACGCCGCGCAGCGCGGCGGCCCAGTCGCCGGCGTCGTGGGTGCGCACCAGGGCGCCGCTGACACCGTCGGCGACCGCCACCGGCAGCCCGCCGACCGCCGCCGCCACCACGGGCGTGCCGCAGGCCTGCGCCTCGACGGCGACCAGCCCGAAGGACTCGGCGTAGCTCGGGACCGCCACCACGTCGGCGGCACGGTAGACCTCGGCGAGCCGCTCGCGGCTCTGCGGGGGAAGGAACGTCACGCGGTCGGTGATACCCAGGTCGGCGGCCAGCCGAACCAGCCCGTCCGGATTGGCCAGCCCGGACCCGGACGGTCCGCCCGCGATCAGCACCCGCACGCCGGGGAGTTCGGCCGCCGCGCGCAGCAGGACGTCGGGGGCCTTGAGCGGCTGGATGCGGCCGACGAACGCGATCACCCGTTCGCGCTGATCGATGCCGAGCGCGGCGCGGGCCGCCTGCCGGTCGCCGGGGGTGAACGTCGCCAGATCCACTCCCGGATGCACCACGTCGATGCGGTCCGGGTCGGCGTGGTGCAGCGAAACCAGTTGTCGTGCTTCGTAATCGGTGTTGACGATCAGCCGGTCGGCCTCGTCGACCACCTGCTGCTCGCCGATGGCGCGCATCGGCGGTTCCGGCTGGTCGCCCTCGGCGAGCGAGGCGTTCTTCACCGCCGCCAGCGTGTGCGCGGTGTGCACCAACGGCACCGCCCAGCGGTCGCGGGCCAGCCAGCCCACCTGTCCGGAGAGCCAGTAGTGCGAGTGGACGACGTCGTAGTAGCCGGGCTCGTGGGTCGCCTCGGCGCGCAGGACGCCCGCGGTGAACGCGCACAGCTGCGTCGGCAGGTCGTTCTTGTCGAGACCCTCGAAGGGGCCGGCGACGACGTTGCGCACCAGCACCCCGGGTGCCACCCGCACGACCGGTTCGTCCGAGGACGACGTGGCCCGGGTGAAGATCTCCACCTCGACGCCGCGGCGGGCCAGCTCGACCGCGCTCTGCAGCACGTAGACGTTCATCCCGCCCGCGTCGCCGGTACCCGGCTGGGCCAGCGGCGAGGTATGGACGGACAGGACGGCGACGCGCACCATCCCATCCTTACACCGCGGCGGATCGGCCCTCGTCGGGCGGTCGGTCAGGCGGACTCGGTGCGGCGGCTCTGTGCCCGCCGCATCGCGCCGATCGGGTCGGCGTACAGGCCGCCGAGTGACACGACGCCTGCGCCGGCCTCCTGGATGCGGTTGCCGAAGGACGTCAGGCGGATGTCGCGGGCGCCGAGCACCGAGCGCTCGGCGAAGGCGGCCTCGACGAGCGCCATGCCCTCGGGGTACTCGGTGAAGGCCTGGCCGCCGACCACCAGGTCGTCCGGGTTGAGCATGTCGCGCAGCAGCGCGACGGCCTCGCCGAGGACCCGGGCGCGTTCGGCGAGCAGGTCGGCGGCCTGCGCGTTGCCCTGACGGGCCGCCCGGAACACCCCGCCGATGGTCGACGACGGACCCTCGGCGGGCACGATGCGCAGCCGGCGCGCCGCCGCCACCACGGCCTCGTCGCTGACGGTGGTCTCCAATCGCCCTGAGCCGCCGAGCTTCTCGGACTGCACCGGAAGCGCCGCGATGGTGCCGGGGCCGCTGGCCGGCGAGTGCACCCGGCCGCCGATGGACAGCGCGTAGCCGACGGTCTCGCGGGCGTACAGGTAGAGGCTGGTGCCGGCGTCGCGGGCGGCGTCGGCGTTGCGGCCCGCGGGACGCCGGGCACCGAGCAGCAGTTCGGCACCGGCCATCGCCTCGACGTGCGAGGCCAGCGACACCGGCAGGCCGAGGGCCTCGGCGAGCACGGGGCCGACGGGTGCGCCCGACCAGCCAAGCCGCGGGTGATCGATCAGCCCGGTGACGCTGTCCACGACGCCACCTGCGGTGACGCCGACCCACAGCGGGCGGCGGCGGTGCCAGCGGCTCAGATAGCGACGGGCACTGGCCGCCAGGGCGTTCAGCGCCACCCCCTGGGAGCCGTGCGGGGTCGGGGTCTCGACCACGTCGAGCGTGCGGCCGAACAGGTCGGTGGCCGCGATGCTGGTGGTGCGGGCGCCGATGTGCAGGGCCAGCGTGAGGAACGGTTCATGGTTGATCTCGACCGGCACGCGGGGCCTGCCGATCGCGCCGGACACCGCGAGGTCGGCGCGCTCGCGCAGGACTCCGGCGTCGAGCAGCGCCGTCACCTGACGGTTCACCGTGGCGATGCTCAGCCCGGTGACCTTGGCGATGACGTCGCGGGCGATGGGTCCGCGCACACGGGCGGCGCCGAAGACGGCCGCCGCGGCGGCGTCGGCCACCCGCAGCGACGGCGCGACGATGTGGTGGCGGGCCAGCAGCGCGCGCTTGGCGTGCGTCGCCGGCGCTTGCCGAGTGGCCGGCACGACCGGGGCGATCGTCGTGGTGAGGGTGGTGCGGGGAGAAGCCGGTGCGGCCATGATGTCGTCCTGGTGTCGAGTCGGGCTGGTGGGGCGGGGCCACACCTGCGACTCAGCGGGACGGAGGAAGTCCGGGTCTGGTCAGGCGCGGCGCGAAGCGCGACAACAACAACACGCACGCCGAACGGCGATGCGGGAAGCCTGACGAGCGGACACGAGAGAGAACGTAGCACGCTGACTAGAGTCGGGGGAATGACCGCATCCTCTGCTTCCCCGCGCGTCGCCGTGGTGACCGGCGCCAGTTCCGGCATCGGTGAGGCGACCGCCAGAACCCTTGCGGCGCAGGGTTTTCACGTGGTCTGCGTGGCGCGCCGCGAGGACCGCATCGCCGCCCTGGCGACGGACATCGGCGGCACCGCGATTGTGGCGGACGTCACTGACCAGGCGGCGGTGGACGCGCTCGCGGCCGCGGTGGCCGACCTGCCGGGCGCACTCGCGGTCCTGGTGAACAACGCGGGCGGCGCCAAGGGTCTGGAGCCAGTGCTCGACGCCGACGTGGAGCACTGGCGGTGGATGTGGGAGACCAACGTGCTCGGCACGCTACGGGTCACGCGCGCGCTGCTGGGTCAGCTCGTCGACTCCGGCGACGGCCTGGTGGTCACCATCACCTCGATTGCGGCGTTCGAGACCTACGACGGCGGTTCGGGTTACACGTCGGCCAAGCACGCCCAGGGCGCCCTGCACCGCACGCTGCGCGGTGAGCTGCTCGGAAAGCCGGTGCGCTTCACCGAGATCGCGCCCGGCGCCGTCGAGACCGAGTTCTCCCTGGTGCGCTTCGCCGGCGACGAGGACCGCGCCGCCGGCGTCTACCGGGGCATCACGCCGCTGGTGGCCGACGACGTCGCCGAGGTGATCGGGTTCGTGGCGGCGCGACCGTCGCACGTCAACCTCGACCAGATCGTCATCCGGCCGCGCGATCAGGCCCCCAACGGCCGGTTCAACCGAACGACCTAGCCGCCGGGCGCCGACGTCACCGGAGCAGGGGTGCTGGTGGTCGGGGTGCCGGACAGTGTCGGGGCGTCGCTCGGCGTCGCGGGCGCGGAGTCCGGGATGTTGGTCGGCTTGGCCGAGTCGTTGAGCGCCGACATCGACGTCCACTCGTCCCACGGCACGGCCCAGTCCCAGATGTCGCCGTCGGCATAGGACAGCTGCAGCCGGGTGCCGGTGACCTCCACCGGATCGCCGTAGATGGCGGTGTTGAAGTACTGCTCGGCGTCGGTGATCGACAGGTTGATGCACCCGTTGGTGACGTTGCTGTTGCCCTGCGCGCCCGAGCTGGCCGGGTTGGCGTGGATGAACTCGCCGTTGTTGGAGATCCGCACGGCGAAACGCTCGCGGACGTTCGCGTAGCCCGCGGCGGGGTTGGTCATGTAGAAGTCCTCGTACTTCTCGGTGACCACGTGGATGCCGCTGCGCGTGACGTTGCGGTCCAGGTCGCCCTCGCCGTAGCTGCACGGGAAGTCCATGATCACCGAGCCGCCCTCGTCGAGCACCTGGATGCGGTGGCTGGACGCCTCGGCCTTGACCACCTGACGGCGGCCGATCGCGAAGTCCAGGCTGACGTCGGAGGCGCCGTAGGCGGCGTTGCCGAACGGCACGCCGTACAGGTTGGCCTTGACGTGCACCTGCGTGCCGGGCGGGTAGTACTCCCGGGTGCGGTAGTGCACGCGCGAGCCGCCGGCCTCGTCGGGCAGCCACGCCCAACTGCCCTCGACGGCCGGCTCCGTGGTCACCTGCAGCGCCTTCTCGACCGCCGGCTTGTCGGCGTCGTCGATCGCGGCGTCGAACTGCAGGATGATCGGCGCGGCGACGCCGACGGTCTGCCCGTCGGCGAGCTGGAACTGCCCGCTGACCTGCTTGCTGGGGTCGACGGTGGTGAAGCTGCCCCGCAGCGGCACGGCCTTGCCGTCGTGACCGACGGCCGAGCCGGTCCAGGTGTACTCGACGCCGTAGCCGAGCGGTTCGGTGACGGTGAAGGCCGTGCGGTCGCGGTTCACCGCGCCGGCGACCACCTTGCCGGCGGCGTTGGTCAGCGCGACCTTCTGGAACCAGCCGTTCTTCACCTGCGCGCCGACCGGCGCGGTGGGCGCCACGTCGGCGGCCGCGTCCGCGGGGTTCAGGGCGACCTCGACGGGCTTGGGGGCCTCGGAGGATGCGGTGCCGCCGTCTCCGGTCAGGGATTTGCCCGCGCATGCGGCCAGGAATCCCGACGTGCCCACGGCGATCGCGGTGAGCGCACGGCGGCGATTGATGGTCACGTGGACCAAGGGTACCTAGAGGCTGCAGCCGATCAGGCACGGCTCCGGTGTGAGATCGATCCCGAACGCTGCGCGGACCCCGTCGCGCACCGTCCTGGCCAGCGCCAACACGTCCGCGGTGGTGGCCGCGCCGCGGTTGGTGAGGGCCAGCGCGTGCTTGGTCGACAGCCGCGCCGGCGCGTCCGCACCCGGGAACCCCTTGCCGAAACCGGCGTTCTCGACCAGCCAGCCCGCGGCGAGCTTCACCCCGTCGGGCGCCGGGTAGTTCGGCACGGCCACCGCGCTGGCGGCGCGGATCCGGTCGAAGTCGGCGGCGCTGACCACCGGGTTGGTGAAGAACGAGCCGACGCTCCAGGTGTCCGGGTCGGCGGCGTCGAGCACCATGCCCTTGGCGCCGCGCAGCGCGAGCACCGCCTCGCGCACCCGCGCCGGGTCGGTCCGCGTCCCGGGGTCGACGCCGAGGGTGCGGGCGAGTTCGCCGTACCGGATCGGGGCGCTGCGGCCGGCGGGGTCGAGGGTGAATTCGACCTCCAGCACGACGGCATCGCGGATCCCCTTCCCGTCGCTTCGCTCGCCCCAGGAGTTCTTCAGCACGCTGTGCCGGTAGCCGAACTCCAGGTCGGCCGGCGGCACCCAGGCGTCGCGACCGGTGCGCCGGTCCAGCAGCCGGACCGCGGTGATGGTGTCGGCGACCTCGGCGCCGTAGGCCCCGACGTTCTGCACCGGCGTCGCTCCCGTGGAGCCGGGGATGCCGGACAGGCACTCCAGCCCGCCGAGGCCGTGGCGCAGCGACGTCGCGACGACGTCGTCCCACACCGCGCCCGCCTCGGCGCGCAGCACGGGGCCGTCCACGGTGACGCCGGTGGTGGCAACGCGCACCACGGTGAGGTCGGCCAGGTCGTCGGCGAGCAGGACGTTCGAGCCGCCCGCCAGGATCAGCACCCCCGGCGCGTCGGCGAGGTCGCGCAGCACGGCGATCAGCTGCTCGGTGGTCGTGCACGTGACGACCCGACGCGCGACGGGCCCGACGCGCAGCGTGGTCAGCGGCGCGAGCGGCACGTCGTGCGTCACCGACGCGCCCGCCATGTATCCCGCCACGTGCTCCGCCACCACGGGCCCCAACGGTAGCGTGACCACCCATGCCACGTTCGTTCGACATGTCCGCCGACTACGAGGGCAGCGTCGATCAGGTGTTCGCGGCGTTCGGCGACCGCCGGTACTGGCTGGCGCGGCTCGCCGACTCGGGCGCCGACGACGCCACCCTCGACACGATGACCGTCGACGCCGACGGTGGTCTCGCGGTGGTGACGACGCAAACGCTGTGGGCCAGCCGGCTGCCCGGTCTGGTGGCGCAGTTCCACCACGGCGACCTGAGCTTCGTGCGCGAGGAACGCTGGACGGCGCTGCGCGACGGCGAGGCGACGGCCGCGGTGACGGGCACCATTCCGGGCGCGCCGGCGTCGCTGAGCGGCACCGCGGTGCTGTCCGGCGCCCCGACCGGCTCCCGGCTGACGTTCACCGCCACCGTCGAGGTCCGCATCCCGCTCGTCGGCGGCAAGGTGGAGAACTTCGTCGGCAGCCAGCTGGCGGAGCTGATGATCGCCGAGCAACGCTTCACCACCGGGTGGATCCAGGCCAACGGCTGAGCCCCCCGGCGTGGGGCGGGGTCGCTGCGCTGCGCCGACCCTACGATCGACGTCATGGCTGGGCCCATCGGACAGCTCACCCGCGGCACCACCGGCTACAACCGGCTGCGCCGCAGTGACCGGTGGCTGGTGCACTCGGCGCGGGTGCGCGCCGCGCTGCAGTCCGCCGCCGACCCCCTCGTCGTCGACCTCGGCTACGGGGCGCTGCCGGTGACGACGCTCGAACTGGCCGCGCGGCTGCGCGTGGTGCGACCCGACGTCCGCGTGGTCGGCCTGGAGATCCATCCCGAGCGGGTGCGGCTCGCCCGCACCGTCGCCGGCGCGCGCACCGACGTGGAATTCGACCTCGGCGGCTTCGAGTTGGGCGGTCGCACACCGGTGTTGGTGCGCGCCTTCAACGTGCTGCGGCAGTACGACGAGGCCGCGGTGCCGGACGCCTGGGACCGCATGATGCGCAGCCTCGCGCCGGGCGGGCTGATCGTCGACGGCACGTGCGACGAACTCGGCAGGCGGTGCTGCTGGGTGCTGCTCGACGCGGTGGGGCCGGTGAGCCTGGTGCTGGCGTGCGACCCGTTCGCCATCGAGACGCCGTCGGACCTCGCCGAGCGGCTGCCCAAGGTCCTCATCCACCACAACGTCGACGGCGAGCCGGTGCACGCATTGCTCGCCGCCGCCGACCGGGCGTGGGCGACGGCCGCGGCGCACGGCGTGTTCGGCTCGCGGGTGCGCTGGCGGGCGATGCTCGACGTGCTGCGCCGGCAGGGCTGGCCGGTGGCTCCGCCGCGGCGGCGGATGCGCGACGGAGTGCTGTCGGTGCCGTGGGAGACCGTGGCCCCCCTGCAGCACCGTCCGTAACCTGGTCGCATGCGGATCGCCCTGGCGCAGATCACGTCCGGCACCGACCCGGCGGCCAACCTCGACCTCGTCGAGGAGTACACCCGGCGGGCCGCAGGCGACGGCGCCTCACTGGTGCTGTTCCCCGAGGCGACGATGTGCCGGTTCGGCGTGCCGCTGGGGCCGGTCGCCGAACCGCTGGACGGGCCGTGGGCCACCGCCGTGCGCGACATCGCCCGGCGTGCCGGCGTGGTGGTCGTGGCCGGCATGTTCCGCCCCGCCGCCGACGGCCGGGTCACCAACACGCTGCTGGCGACCGGCGCGGGCGTCGATGCGCACTACGACAAGATCCACCTCTACGACGCGTTCGGCTTCGCCGAATCACGCACCGTCGCACCGGGTTTCGAGCCCGTCACGATCAGCGTCGACGGCACCGTCGTCGGGCTCACCACGTGCTACGACGTGCGGTTCGGCGAGCTGTACGTCGAGCTGGCCCGACGCGGCGCGTTGCTCGTGACCGTGCACGCGTCGTGGGGGTCGGGCCCGGGCAAGCTCGAGCAGTGGACCCTGCTCGCGCGGGCCCGGGCGCTCGACACCGGGACCGTCGTCGCGGCGGTCGGCCAGGGGTATCCGGGCGACGAGATCGCCGCCAAGGGACCGACCGGGGTCGGCGGCAGCCTGGTGGTGTCGCCGTTCGCCGAGGTCCTCGCCGACGCCGGCGCCGAACCCGAACTCCTCGTCACCGACGTCGACCTCTCGGGCGTGCCGGAGGCCCGCGAGACGCTGGGGGTGCTGCGCAACCGCACCGAGGCCGCTCGGTGGAGTAGGGCAGAATCGCGGGCGTGACCGATCCGTGGGCCCGTCCGGCCAATCAGCCCCCGCAGGGGCCGCACCCGTCGGGTGACGCGCCGACCCAGCAGTTCGGGACGCCGGGGAACCCACCGCCCCCTCCCCCGCCGCCGGGCCAGGGTCCGTCCGGGCAGGTTCCGCCGCCGCCGGAGTCGCCGCGGCGCGGCTCGCGGTTGCGCCGGCTCTTCCGCGATCCGCTGTCGATCACGCTCGTCGTGGTGATCGTGCTGGCCCTGGTACTCGCCGGCATCGTCGGTGCCGAGCTGTACGCTCGCCACCTCGGCGACCAGGAGGTCGCCCGGGCCACCGAGTGCGTGGTGCAGGACGAGGTCTCGGTGTCGTTCGGACCGCGGCCGTTCCTGCTGCAGCACTTCAGCGGCCACTACAGCGGCATCCACATCACCACGGCGGGCAACCAGCTGCGCGAGGCCAAGGGCATGAAGGCCGACATCGTGATCGACGACGTCCGGGTGTCCGACAGCGCCGACACGGCAGGCACCATCGGGTCGCTGAACGCCACCATCACCTGGCCGTCGGACAGCATCAAGGAGACGCTGCAGAGCAACATCCCGCTCATCGGCAGCTTCATCAACGGCATCAGCACCGACGCGTCGGAGGGCACCGTCACGCTCGAGGGAGCGCTCGGCGACATCGTCAGCAAGCCCAAGGTGGTCGACGGCGCCATCTCGCTCGAGGTGGTGTCACTGACCGGGCTGGGCTTCACCCTGCCGCGCGAGGCCGTGCAGCCCGCGCTCGACGCCTTCAGCGCGACGCTGACCAAGGACTACCCGCTCAACGTGCGCGCCGACAGCATCGAGGTCACCGACACCGGCATCACCAGCAAGTTCTCCGCGCAGAACGCGACGATGCCCAAGGGCGGCCAGAGCGACGACGCCTGCTTCGCAGGGGTCTAGGCGAGGGTCTAGTCGGGCAGTCCGTCCAGCACGGCGCGCGTACCGGACAGACCCAGCCGGGTCGCTCCGGCGTCGAGCATCGCGACGGCGTCGGCCGCGGTGCGGATGCCGCCGCTGGCCTTGACGCCGATCGCCGGCCCGACGGTGGCGGCCATCAGGCGCACCGCGTCCAACGATGCGCCACCTGCCGGGTGAAACCCCGTCGAGGTCTTGACGAAGTCGGCGCCCGCGTCGACGGCCGCACGGCAGGCTGCGGCGAGCGCGTCGGCGCCGGCGAGCGCCAGCAGCGCCGCGGACTCCACGATCACCTTGAGCACGGCGTCGGGTGCGGCGGCGCGGACTGCGGCGACGTCGTTGCGGACGGCCGCGACGTCACCGGCCACGGCGGCTCCGACGTCGATGACCACGTCGATCTCACCGGCACCCGCGGCGACCGCCAGCGCGGCCTCACGGGCCTTAATCTCCGCGGCGTGCTTGCCCGAGGGGAAGCCGGCCACGGCCGCCACGGTCAGGTCGGCGGGGCCGGCGTGGCGGACGGCGTCCAGCATCGTCGGCGACACGCAGACCGCCAGCACCCCGAGGGCGCGGGCGTCGGCGACGAGCGCGGCGACGTCGGCCGCGGTGGCCTCGGGCTTGAGCAGGGTGTGGTCGACCAGCCCGGCGACCCGGGCCCGCGTCCACGCCATCAGAAGGGCTCTTCGGTGCCGCCGGGGTTGCAGCGGGTGGTGAACATCGTCGCGTCGTCGACCTCGGGACGCCACGGTTCGAGGTTCCAGCTCGTCTTGCCGGGTTGGGCGGTCTCGGCGAACTGCCAGTGGCACAGGAATTGCGCGCGCATGCCGGGCACGTCGGCGTCGGGCGCCAGGGCGAGCACCTCGCGCCACGCCTCGTCGCCCTGGGCAATGGTGCCGGGGACGGCGGACGTCGCCCGGCCGGCGGGCGTCGGGTAGACCCGCAGGCTGTTGAGGTCGCCCCACTTCGCCCACACGGCGCGGGCGACGTACGGCGGATCTGCCACCGGGTCAGCCGACGCCGGGGCGGCGGTCGGGACGGCGGACAGGAGGGAGGCCGCGAGCACGGCGGCCGCGGCGAGGGAGCGGGTGCGGGTCACTTAGCGGGACTTGCCCTGCACGTCGAGCACCTTGGGCCGGACGTCGACGATGTAGACGCCCGCGGCGCACGCGACGATCGCGGAGCCGACCGGGGCGCCGAGGATGAATGCCAGGAGCGCGGTGCCGCCGATGATGGCGAGCCAGACCGGCTTGCTGAGCTTCTCGGCCGCGGTGAAGGCGTCGGGACGCTGGCTGGCCGCGTGCACGAAGGCGTACGCGGCCATGGCGAGGGCCGCCACCTGAATGGCGAAGAGGACGTAACCCATCAGGTACTGAGGCTCCACGCCTCAAGCCTAAGCGGGTTACGTCCCCTCGTGCCATCGGGGCCGCGGGCGGCCCGTCGGACCTACTTCTGGGTGACCTTCTTGGCCGGCGCCTTCTTGGCCGGGGCCTTCTTGGCGGGGGCCTTGGCCGGAGCCTTCGCCGGGGTCACGGCGGGGGCCTCGGCGGCAGGCACCTTGACGGCGGCCTTCTTGGCGGGAGCCTTCTTGGCCGGGGCCTTCGCGGGCGCCTTGGCCGGAGCCTTCTCGGCGGCCTGCTTCACCGGCTCGGCGGCCTTCTCGGCACGCTTGGGCAGCTCGACGCCGACCAGCTTGGCCGCGCGCTCGCCGACGGCGCGGGTCTGGGTGGCGACGGTGCCCAGGGCCTCCTGGGTCAGCTCGACGGCCTGGTCGGTGACGGTCTCCACGCGGGTGGCGGCGTCCTCGAGGGCCGGCTGGTTGCGCAGCCGCTCCAGCGCGGCCTCGCCGCGCTCGACGAGCCGGTTGTAGGTGGCCGTCGCGGTCTCGGCGTAGCCCTCGGCCGCCTTGCGCAGCTCGTCGGAGTTGAGCCGGTCGCGGATCTGGTCGACCTGGCTGGGCAGCTCGTCCTGCAGCTTGGTCAGATTGGCGCGGGCCTCCTCGACGCGGGCCTCGGCGTCGGTGCGGGCCTCGCCGGCACGATCGCGGAGCGCGGCGACGATCTCGTTGACCGTGGCGAGCGCCAGGTCGGCGGCGCCGACGGCGGCGAGCAGCGGGGCCTTGGGGTCGTCGATGTTGGGCTGGTTCTTCTCGGCCATGTCAGGCATTCCCTTCTTGGGTGGTGGTGGGTCGGTGTTTCGGTCGGTGTCGTCGAACGTTCGTCACTCCGTCGTTGGCTCCTCACCGGCTTCGAGGGCCAACGCCTCGTTCTGCTGACGGAAGGACGTGTAGATGTCGAGCAGCACCTGCTTCTGCCGCTCGGTGATCGTGGTGTCCCCCACGATCGCGTCCCGGACCTCGCCGCGTTCGGCCGGTTCGAGCATCCCGGCCTGCACGTAGAGGACCTCCGCGGACACCCGCAGCGCCTTGGCGATCTGGCTCAGCACGTCGGCCGACGGCTTGCGCAGACCCCGCTCGATCTGGCTGAGGTAGGGGTTGCTGACCCCGGCCTGCTCGGCGAGCTGCCGCACCGAGACCTGCGCGGCTTCCCGCTTGGCGCGGATGAAGCTGCCGATGTCCTGCGCGGCGTTCGACGCAGCCGAGGTGACGACCGTGGCCAGGTTCTCGTCCTGCGACATGTCACCCCCTCGTCCGTGGTTGTCCGTTCGTCGTCGACATCAACCGTAGGTCGAGGTGCTAACTTTTGCAAGCACCTGCTAGCGCAGGTCAGAACAGCAGCTGGGCTATCGAGTAGATGACGAGGCCCGCGAGCGAGCCGACCACCGTGCCGTTGATGCGGATGAACTGCAGGTCACGGCCGACGTGCAGCTCGATGCGGCGGCTGGCCTCCTCGGCGTCCCACCGCTCGACGGTCTCGGTGATGATCGCCGTGATCTCCGTCCCATACTGCGCGACCAGGTGCTTGGCCGCCCGCACGATCCAGGCGTCCACCTTGTCGCGCAGCTCGGCATCGTCGCGCAGGGACTCCCCGATGTGGACGGTGGAGTCCGCCACCCGCTGGCGCAGTGCCGACGAGGGATCGTCGACCGACTCGAGGATGATCCGCTTGGCCGCACCCCATGCGGTCTCCGCGGCGCGGCTCACCTCGTCGCGCGCCATGATCTGGTCCTTGACCCTCTCGGCCCGCGCGATGGTCGCGTCGTCGTGCTGCAGGTCGTCGGCGAACTCGAAGAGGAACTTGGTCGCCGAGCGGCGCAGCTCGTGGTCGGGGTTGCGGCGCACCTTGTCGGTGAAGTCCATCAGCTCGCGGTGGATGCGGTCGCCCACCAGGTTGTCCACCCAGCGCGGCGACCACGTCGGCGAATCGCGGGAGATGACGCGCTCGATGGTGTCGCCGGCGTTCAGCGACCACTCGAAGGCGCGGTCGGCCAGCAGCTGCAGCAGCGCCTCCTGGCGGTCCTCCTCCAGCAGCGACGCGAGCACCCGGCCGATCGGCGGGCCCCACTGCGGCTCGGCGACGCGCTTGACGATCATGCGGTCCAGCAGCTGCTGCACGTCGTCGTCGCGCAGCATCTCCACCAGCACCCGCAGCACGGTGGCGGCCTCGCCGGCGACCCGCTCGGCGTTCACCGGCTCGGCGAGCCACTTGCCGGTGCGACTGGCGACGTCGGCGTCGCGCACCTTGGTCTCGATGATCTCCGGGGACATGAAGTTCTCCCGGACGAACTCGCCGAGGCCCTCACCGAGCTGGTCCTTCTTGCGCTTGATGATCGCGGTGTGCGGGATCGGGAGGCCCAGCGGGTGCCGGAACAGCGCCGTCACCGCGAACCAGTCGGCCAGCGCGCCGACCATGCCGGCCTCGGCGGCGGCGCGCACGTACCCCACCCAGCCGGGGGCGCCCTGGGACTGCGCCCAGGTGCAGCCGAGGAAGATCACCGTCGCGCCGAGCAAGAAGCCCAGGGCGACGGCCTTCATGCGGCGCAGCGCGCGGCGGCGTTCGGCATCGGCCGCGCTGTCCGCCCCCGCGAAGGATTCGGCGAAGCTGCGGCGCTGCTCGGACGTGGGTCGAAGGCTCACGCCCACCATGATCCCCCAGATCGGCCGCGCTCAACCCTCCCGCCAGGCCGGTTACAGATAACTTCCGTACTATCGAGACGACACGCAATTGGGATTCGGGGAGCAGTGGCACAGCAGATGCAGACGCGGCCGGCGAAGACGGACGGTCGCAAGCGGCGCTGGCACCAGCACAAGGTCGACCGCCGCAACGAGCTGGTGGACGGCACGCTGGAGGCCATCCGCCGCCTCGGCAGCAACGTCTCCATGGACGAGATCGCCGCCGAGATCGGCGTCTCCAAGACCGTGCTCTACCGGTACTTCGTCGACAAGAACGACCTCACCACCGCGGTGATGATGCGGTTCGCCCAGACCACCCTTATCCCGAACATGGCCGCGGCGCTGATGAGCAACCTCGACGGTTTCGCGCTGACGCGCGAGATCATCCGCGTCTACGTCGACACCGTCGCCGCCGAGCCGGAGCCGTACCGCTTCGTCATGGCGAACAGCTCGGCGTCGAAGAACAAGGCCGTCGCGAACTCCGAGCAGATCATCGCCCGCATGCTGGCCGTCATGCTGCGGCGCCGCATGGCCGCGGCGGGCATGGACACCAGCGGCGTGGAGCCCTGGGCCTTCCACACCGTCGGCGGGGTGCAGCTGGCGACGCACTCCTGGATGTCGAACCCGCGGATGACGTCGGGCGAACTCATCGACTACCTGACGATGCTGTCGTGGAACGCGCTGTGCGGCATCGTCGAGGTCGGCGGATCGCTCGAGCGGTTCAACGCGATGCCGCATCCGTCGCCCGTGTTGCCCCGCCGTTTGCTTGACTGACCGGGTGACCGACAGCACGGCCCTCGCGGAGGACCTTCCGGACCTGTGGACCCACGAGCCGCACGTGCACCTGGCGTTCAAACCCGGGGACTCGGTGGCGGCGATCGACACCCGCGCGACGCCCGGCTTCCGCGGCTCGAAGTCCGACGCGCCAGCGCTGCAGGCCGAGCGCAACGAGCGCTTCGCCGTCCTGCAGGAGAAGCTGTACGCCGCCAGCCGCGCCGGCGACAACCGCAAGGTGCTGGTGGTGCTGCAGGGCATGGACACCGCGGGCAAGGGTGGCATCGTCAAACACGTCGTCGGAGCAGCCAATCCGCAGGGAATCCGATATGCGAGCTTCGGCAAGCCCACCGAGGAGGAGCTGTCGCACGACTTCCTGTGGCGCATCGAGCGGCAGCTGCCGACGCCCGGCCACATCGGGGTGTTCGACCGCTCGCACTACGAGGACGTGCTGATCGTCCGCGTGCACGACCTGGTGGCGCCCGAGGTGTGGAGCACGCGCTACGACATCATCAACGACTTCGAGAGGCGCCTGGTGCTGGACGGCACCACGATCGTCAAGGTGGCGATGTTCGTCTCGCTCGACGAGCAGCGCGACCGGCTGGCCAAGCGGCTGGACCGGCCGGACAAGTACTGGAAGTACAACCCCGCCGACATCGACGAGCGGCTGCTGTGGCCCAAGTACCAGGAGGCCTACCAGGCCATGCTCGAGCGGACCTCCACCGACTGGGCGCCCTGGCACGTGATTCCGTGCGACCGGAAGTGGTACTCGCGCCTGGCGATCACCGAGCTGCTGATCGAGGCCCTCGACGGCCTGGACCTCTCCTGGCCGCCCGCGGACTTCGACGTCGAGGCCGAGAAGAAGCGCCTCGCCGAGGCGTAGTACCTGCGCGGAGTGCACGCTTGTTGGCGGGGCTACTCGACGTTCGGGTTCGACAAGCGTGCGCTCGACGATTGGTGTCGAGTGGGTAGCCCGAACGCCCCGACGATGGATGCGTGTCCGATCCGCTGATCGTCGCCACCGACGCCCTTGCCTCGGGGCTGCTGACCCGTCGAGATCTCCGACGGCGCTACACCAAGGTGCACCGCAACGTGTACTCGCGCACCGGAGTCGACCTGAGCGCAACCGATCGCGCCCGCGCCGCCTGGCTGTGGTCGGGGCGACGGGCGACGCTGGTCGGACACTCGGCGGCCGCGATACTCGGCAGCAAGTGGATACCGCCGGAATCGCCGCCCGAGGTCGCCCACGCCCGACGGGGCGTTCCCAATGGAATCCTGCTGCGCAGCAACTGCTTTCGGCCCGATGAGCTGTGCACCGTCGACGGGATCACGTGCACCACGCCGGCGCGAACCGCCTACGATCTCGGCCGCCGACTACCGCTCGAACTCGGCGTGATCCGGATCGACGCACTGCTGAACGCCACGCGCACCAACGTTCGAGCGGTCGAGGCGGTCGCTGAGCGCTATCCCGGCGCACGTGGCATCCGAGGATTGCGACGGGCTCTCGAACTCGTCGACGCCGGCGCCGAGTCGCCGCAGGAGACGCGCCTGCGCCTACTGCTCGTCGACGGGGGCCTGCCGAGGCCGACGACGCAGATTCCCGTCCGTGACGAGGCCGGTCGCGTGCGCCGCCGGATCGACATGGGGTGGCCGACGTGGAAGGTCGGGGTGGAGTACGACGGCGAGCAGCACTTCACCGGTCCCGACGACTACGCCAACGACATCGTCCGACTCGAGTTCTTGGCCGAGCGCGGTTGGCGCATCGTGCGAGTCAGCGGGCGGCAGCTGCGCTACCAGGGCCCGGCAATCGTCGACCGGGCGCTGCGAGCACTCGTCGCTGCCGGCATGGACCCGCGACTGCACGCTTGTTGACGGTGCTACTCGGCGTTTAGGTACGACAAGCGTGCGCTCGGCGCGCCGAGGGCCTAGTAGCGGTAGAAGCCCTGGCCCGACTTCTTGCCCAGCTGGCCGGCCTCGACCATGCGCTGCAGGAGCGGCGGCGGGGCGTAGTGGGCGTCCTTGAGCTCGTCGTACATGGCGTCGGCGATGAGCTTCATGGTGTCGAGGCCGATGAGGTCGCTCAACCGCAGCGGGCCCATCGGGTGCGAGAGCCCGGCGACGATCGCGGTGTCGACGTCCTCGACCGACGCGACGCCCGACTCGACCATGCGGATCGCCGACAGCAGGTAGGGCACCAGCAGCGCGTTGACGACGAAGCCGGACCGGTCGGCGCAGCGCACGACCTTCTTGCCGAGCGTCTGGCTCGCGAACGCCTCGACGCGGTCGGCCGCCTCCGGCGCGGTGACGAGCGTGCTGACCAGCTCGACGAGCGGCAGCACCGGCACCGGGTTGAAGAAGTGCAGCCCGAGCACGCGGGCCGGGTTCTTCGTCGCAGCGGCGATCTTCATGATCGGGATGCTGGAGGTGTTCGACGCGAGGACGGCGTCGGGGTCGGTGATCACCTCGTCGAGCTGGGCGAAGAGCGTCGCCTTCACGGCCTCGTCCTCGATGATCGCCTCGATCACCAGCTGGCGGTCGGCCAGGTCGGCGAGGTCGCTGGTGTAGACGAGCCGCGCCTGCGTGATCTCGAAGTCGTCGGCGGCCAGCTTGCCCTTGGCCTTCGCCCTCTCCAGCGACGCGGTGATGCGAGCCCGGCCGGCTTCCACCAACTCCGCGGACGGCTCGTAGACCACCACGTGTGCTCCGGCCTTGGCGCACACCTCGGCGATGCCGCCGCCCATCTGCCCGGCGCCGACAATGCCGACACGCTCGATGCCGACTCGTTCGATGCTCACATCTCTCCTACCGTCGCAGCGATGAGCCCCGCCCGGGAAGCCCAGGCGGGGCTCATGCTGTCATGCGTCAACGACTCAGTGGCTCCAGGGTCAGTGGAACTGGCCCTCTTCGGTCGAGCCCGCGAGCGCGGTGGTCGACGAGGTGGGATCCACGGTGGTGGCGATCCGGTCGAAGTAGCCGGCGCCGACCTCGCGCTGGTGCTTCGTCGCGGTGTAGCCACGCTCCTCGGCGGCGAACTCGCGCTCCTGCAGCTCGACGTACGCCTTCATCTGCTCGCGGGCGTAGCCGTGGGCCAGGTCGAACATCGAGTAGTTCAGCGCGTGGAAGCCGGCCAGGGTGATGAACTGGAACTTGAAGCCCATCGCGCCCAGCTCGCGCTGGAACTTGGCGATCGTGTCGTCGTCGAGGTGCTGCTTCCAGTTGAACGACGGCGAGCAGTTGTAGGACAGCATCTGGTCCGGGAACTCGCTCTTGACGCCCTCGGCGAACTTCTTGGCCAGCTCGAGGTCCGGCGTGCCGGTCTCCATCCAGATCAGGTCGGCGTACGGCGCGTAGGCCTTGGCGCGGGCGATGCACGGCTCCAGGCCGTTCTTCACGCGGTAGAAGCCCTCGGCGGTGCGGTCACCGGTGATGAACGGCTGGTCGCGCTCGTCGACGTCGGAGGTGATCAGGGTGGCGGCCTCGGCGTCGGTGCGGGCGATGACCAGGGTCGGCACGTCGGCGACGTCGGCGGCCAGGCGGGCCGAGGTCAGGGTGCGGATGTGCTGCTGGGTCGGGATCAGCACCTTGCCACCGAGGTGGCCACACTTCTTCTCCGAGGCCAGCTGGTCCTCCCAGTGCGACCCGGCGACGCCGGCCGCGATCATGGCCTTCTGCAGCTCGTAGACGTTCAGCGCGCCACCGAAACCGGCCTCGCCGTCGGCGACGATCGGGGCCAGCCAGTTCTCCACCGAGCGGTCGCCCTCGACCTTGGCGATCTGGTCGGCGCGCATCAGCGCGTTGTTGATGCGGCGGACGACCTGCGGCACCGAGTTGGCCGGGTAGAGGCTCTGGTCGGGGTAGGTGTGGCCGGAGAGGTTGGCGTCACCGGCGACCTGCCAACCCGACAGGTAGATGGCCTTCAGGCCGGCGCGGACCTGCTGCACGGCCTGGTTGCCGGTCAGCGCGCCCAGCGCGTTGACGTAGTCGAGTTCGTGCAGCTGGTCCCAGAGCACCTCGGCGCCGCGACGGGCGAGGGTGTTCTCCTCGACGACGGTGCCCTGCAGCGCGACGACGTCGGCCGGGGTGTAGGTGCGGGTGATGCCCTTCCAGCGGGGGTTGTGGTCCCAATCGTGCTGGATCTGCTCCGGGCTCTTCGGCGTGCCCACGGTGGACATTGGTGCTCCTTCGGTTCGTCACTAGGGACGTCGAGCTGAAGTCTTGCTAACTTCAACGCGGCTTCACTGCTGTGCTGATTCGAGCATGCACTACGCCATAACCGCAGGTCCAGTCGTTTCGCTTGCCATCTTTTGCCAATACATAACGCTTGTCCGTTAAGTTTGCGAAGACCGCGAAGTGCTGAACCGGTTCAGAAGTTACCGCTGGGTAGCCGATATGCGCAGGTCAGTACGCTCGTACTGTTAAACGATCGTGATCAGAGCGGGAAGACGCACGCGACCGCCTTGGTCTCCTCGCCGACCAGATATGTGAGCGTTGTAACAGTGCGGTCGCTCAGCTCGGCGCCGAAACGGTCGGTGCTGCCGGCCGGATGGGTGTGCGTCAGGATCTCCAGCCGGTCACCCAGCGCCACCGGCAGGTCGTGCTCGATGACCACGCGCAGTGGCGCGCGCATCAGCTCGGGGTGGTCCGCCAGGTAGTCCTCCACCACGCTCCAGTACACCGAGTTGTTCATGTGGTCGAAGATGTCGATGTCGCTGACCCGCACCGGGTAGTCGCGCCGCTCGTCGGCGTCCTTGCGCCGGCCCGCGGTCAGGTAGGGCTTCCAGCGCAGCCGGTCGACGTCGGTGGTGCGACGCAGCCCGGCGAGGAAGTCGTCGGAGATGCGGGCCGGGCCCTGCGTCTCGCGGTTGATGTTGATCCAGAACGCCTCGGACTCGACGAGGCCGCCCTTGCGTCCGTCGATCCGCACGCGCATCTCGCACCAGCGGTTCGACGTCCCCGAACACCACCGTCGCAGGCGCAGGATGTCCTGGAACTCGATCGGCCGGATGACGTCGATCATCGTGCGCCGCACGATCCACAGCGGGTGGGTCTCCTGAAATCCCATCTCGCGCAGCTGGTCCGAGCCGACGTCCTGGATGTGCCGGGTCGCGGCGTCGAACTTCAGCCGACCCTCGCGGTCGACGTCGGCCACCCGCAACGGCCACTGCACGTCGAAGACGTCGGGATGCGGGTCGGGCACCGGCATCATCGTCTTCGCCAGCCCCTGGACCCCACCGCGCGACGCGTCACTGCTGCTCACGGACCCCCATGCTGCCACGAGCCCGCACCCCGTCCGGGCCGTGCCAAGGCTGCGAAGCCGCACTTCGCAGCGGCGTAGCGTGGAGTGGGTGGCCAAGACCTACGTCGGGGCGCGGGTGCGCCAGCTGCGCAGCGAACGCGGCTTCAGCCAGGCTGCGCTCGCCCAGATGCTCGACATCTCCCCCAGCTACCTCAACCAGATCGAGCACGACGTCCGGCCGCTGACCGTCGCGGTGCTGCTGCGCATCACCGAGGTGTTCGGCGTCGACGCAACGTTCTTCGCCTCCCAGGACGACACCCGCCTGATCGCCGAGCTGCGCGAGGTGTCGCTGGACCGCGACATCGGCGTGGAGGTCGATCCGGCCGAGATCGCCGACATCGTCGCCGCCCACCCGACGATGGCCCGCGCGATGGTCAACCTGCACCGCCGTTACCGGCTGACCACCACGCAGCTCGCGGCCGCCACCGAGAACCGGTTCTCCGACGGCAGCGGCATCAGTTCCGGCACCGGTGCCATCACGATGCCGCACGAAGAGGTGCGCGACTACTTCTACCAACGGCAGAACTACCTTCACGAACTCGATTCGGCCGCCGAGGATCTCACCGACCGGATGCGGATGCACCGCGGCGACCTGGCGCGGGATCTGTCCGACCGGCTCACCTCCGTGCACGACGTGCGCATCGTGCGGCGCATCGACATGGGCGACAACGTGCTGCACCGCTACGACCCCCGGACCCGGACGCTGGAGATCGGGGCGCACCTCTCGTCGGGGCAATTCGTCTTCCGGCTCGCCTCGGAGCTGGCCTATCTGGAGTACGGCAGCCTCATCGACACCCTGGTCGACGAGGGACTGTTCACCAGCGACGAGTCCCGCACGCTGGCGCGGCTCGGGCTGGCGAACTACTTCGCCGCCGCGACGGTGCTGCCCTACCGCCAGTTCCACGGCGTGGCCGAGGAGTTCCGCTACGACGTCGAGCGGCTCTCGGCGTTCTACGCGGTGAGCTACGAGACCATCGCCCACCGGCTGTCCACCCTGCAGCGGCCGTCGGTGCGTGGGGTGCCGCTGTCGTTCGTCCGCGTCGACCGTGCCGGCAACATGTCGAAACGTCAGTCCGCTACAGGTTTTCACTTCTCCTCGGCCGGCGGCACGTGCCCGCTGTGGAACGTCTACGAGACGTTCGCGAACCCGGGCAAGATTCTGGTGCAGGTCGCCCAGATGCCCGACGGCCGGGACTACATGTGGGTGGCCCGCACCGTGGAACGCCGGGCCCGGCGCTACGGCCAACCCGGCAAGACGTTCGCGATCGGGCTCGGCTGCGAGTTGCGGCACGCCCACCGGCTGGTCTACTCCGAGGGCCTCGACCTGTCGGGGGAGGCGGCGACGCCGATCGGCGCGGGCTGCCGGGTGTGCGAGCGGGACAACTGCCCGCAGCGCGCCTTTCCCGCGCTCGGCCGCGCGCTCGACCTCGACGAGCACCGCAGCACGGTGTCCCCGTATCTGGTCAAGCATCCCTAGACTCGGACCCGTGAGCACACCCGATGACAAGACCGCGGCCCGCATCCCCGATCAGGCCCCGCCCCGGATCCAGCCCGGCGGTCTGCGCGAACTCGGCCCGCTCAACTGGGTGATCGCCAAGCTGGGCGCCAAGTTCATCCGCGCGCCGCGGTTCGCCCTGTTCAACGTCGTGGGCCAGCACCAGCTGCTGTTCCTGACCTGGCTGCCCTACTCGGGGCTGCTGCTCAGCCGCGGCAAGCTGACCCGCCAGGACGCCGAGCTGGTGATCCTGCGGGTCGGCCACCTGCGCAACTGCGAGTACGAACTGCAGCAGCATCGCCGGCTCGCGCGCAGCCGCGGCGTCGACGAGGCGACGCAGGCACGGATCTTCGAAGGCCCGGACGCCGAGGGCCTCAGCCCGCGGCAGCGCACGCTGATCACCGCGACCGACGAGTTCGTCATCACCCGCTCGATGTCCGACGAGACGTGGTCGGCCCTCTCCGCGCTGCTCACCAAGAAGCAGCTCATCGAATTCTGCATGCTCGCCAGCAATTACGACGGGCTCGCCGCCACGATGGCGACGCTGCGGATCCCGCTGGACTTCCCCGACTAGAGGTAGGTCACCCCGAGCACGATCACGGTGAACAGCACGGGCGCCACCGGCAGGCACCACAGGAACCACGCCTTCGCGTCGGCCTGACGCCGGTGGTAGCGCTTGCCGAGCAGCCCGGCGAGCACGGCGACGATCAGCACCGCGCCGGAGACCGCCAGCACCCAGCTGCTCACCGACGTCGTGTCGATGGCCAGCGAGATCGCCGCCAGCCACAGCGCGTGGCCGATGACGAGCCCGCCGATCCCGGCGACGACCAAGGACCGCACGGTGGCGGTCAGAAGTTGATCATGTGGCCGGCGAGGCCGTGGAAGCACTCCTGCAGCGCCTCCGACATGGTCGGGTGGGTGTGCACGTTGCGCGCCAGCTCCGTGGCCGTGAGGTCCCACTTCTGCGCCAGCGTCAGCTCCGGCAGCAGCTCGGACACGTCGTGCCCGATGAGGTGCCCGCCGATCAGCTCGCCGTACTTGGCGTCGGCGATCAGCTTCACGAAGCCGCTGGGGTCGCCCATGCCGTGCGCCTTGGCGTTGGCGGTGAACGGGAACTTCGCGACCACCACGTCGTAGCCCTCGTCGCGGGCCTGCTCCTCGGTGAGGCCGAAGCTCGCGACCTGCGGCTGGCAGAACGTCGCGCGCGGCATCATCCGGTAGTCGCCCAGCGGCAGCGTCTCCGCACCGGCGATGGTCTCGGCCGCCACCACGCCCATGGCCTCCGCGACGTGGGCGAGCTGCAGCTTGCCGGTGACGTCGCCGATGGCGTAGATGTGCGGCTTGTTGGTGCGCATGTAGTCGTCGATCGCGATGCCGCCGCGCTCGGTGAGTTCGACGCCGGCCTTCTTCAGGTCGTAGCCGTCGACGTTGGGCACGAAGCCGATGGCCTGCATGACCTTGTCGGCCTTCAACTCGTCGGACTTGCCGTCCTTGCTGATCTTCACGGTGACCGTCGACCCGTCGTCGGTGATCGACTCGACCTTGGTGCCGGTGAGGATCTTGACGCCCAGCTTCTTGTACTGCTTCTCGATCTCCTTGGAGACCTCGGCGTCCTCGTTGGGCAGCGCGCGCGGCAGGAACTCGACGATGGTGACGTCCACGCCGTAGTTCTTCATCACGTACGCGAACTCCATGCCGATGGCGCCCGCGCCGGCGATCACGATCGAGCCGGGAAGCTCGCGCTCCATGATCTGCTCTTCGTAGGTGATGACGTTCTTGCTCATCTTCGTGCCGGGCACCAGCTTGGTGTGCGCACCGGTCGCGATGATGGCGTTGTCGAACGTGACGGTCTCGGTGTCGCCCTCGTTCAGGTCGACGGTGAGCGTGTGGTCGTCGGTGAACTTGGCGTAGCCGTGGATCTCGGTGATCTTGTTCTTCTTCATCAGGAAGTGCACACCGGTGACGCGGCCCTCGGCGACCTTGCGGCTGCGGTCGAACGCCACGCCGTAGTCGAACGACGCCTCGCCGCTGATGCCGAACTGCTTGGCCTCCTTGTGGAAGATGTGCGCCAGTTCCGCGTTGCGCAGCAGCGCCTTCGACGGGATGCAGCCGACGTTCAGGCAGACGCCGCCCCAGTACTTGGGTTCGACGATGGCGGTGTTGAGTCCGAGCTGGGCCGCACGGATGGCCGCGACGTACCCGCCCGGTCCCGCGCCGATCACGACGACGTCATAGTGAGTCACGCGTCCAGCCTAGTGGTCGCGACCCGTGCACCGGCGGGCGATCCGCTACCGGCCGAACCACCCGAAGACGTAGGACCCGTAGAGCACCGCGGCGGCCACCGTCGACGCCAGCGGCGACGACATCAGCGCGATCCCGAGCGCCGACAGCAGCGGCCTGCGGGGCGCCGTCGAGGCGATCAGCCCGCCCACCGTGCACAGCACCACCCACACCAGCGTGACGAACACCGGCGCGGTCTTGTCCAGCGCGGCGAACCACCACTCGTAGAGGCCCGCACCGGCGGCGCCGGCGACCACCCACACGCCCAGCAGCACCGCGACGAAGGTCCAGCGCTTGAGGTAGGCGTAGGTACCGGGGACGACCTCGGGCGGCGCGAACGCCGGGATGGGCTTCGACGGCGGTTCGACGGGCTCGGTGGCGGTGATCGGCTGGGCCACAGCCGCCGTCAGAGTCGTCGACCCACCGCCGTGCGGCGTCAGCGTCTCCAGCGATCCGGTGTCGAAGAGCGGCGCCCAGTGCTGGGTGGGCTCGCCGGTGTCACGCACCGGACACCGCCTGGACGGCCGCGAGCGCGCCGAACCAGCCCGGGGCGATCGACAGCACGAAAACCCCGGCGGTGGTGAGCCAGCGCCGGTGCGACAGCAGCACCAGCAGCAGGCCGACGACGCTGGGCACGCCGACGACGGCGGCGATGACGAGATCGGGGCGCACGGTGGCGGTGACGACGAGCATGGAGGCGATACCGGCCAGCAGACCCACGGCAACGCCGGTGAGCATCGCGCTGGTCAGGAGCCACGCCCGCGGTAGCGGTATCACCCCATAACGGTAAGCCCGTCCGCGGCGCTAGCCGTGGAGCCCGGCCGGGCGTGCCGCGGGCAGCGCGCAGGCGTCGACCGCGTCGGCGACGACGTGCGTCCCGGCCGACTCGGGCCGTGCGCCCGCCTCGTACTGCGCGCCCGTCAGCGCGGGCTGCTCGGCGAGCGCGCCGTTCTCCTCGGCGGTGAAGGCCCGGCCACGGGAGAGGAACCGCATGCCCTCGGGCGACTCGAGGCTGAAGCCGCCGCCGCGCCCGGGCACCACGTCGATCACGAGCTGCGTGTGCTTCCACGCGTCGAACTGCGGCCCGGAGATCCACACCGGGACGCCGTCGGCGACGTCGAGGACGGCCAGCAGCACGTCGCGGTCGCCGACGATGAAGTCACCGGCCGGGTAGCACATCGGCGACGACCCGTCGCAGCACCCGCCGGACTGGTGGAACATCAGCGGCCCGTGCCGGTCGGCCAGCCGTCGCAGCAGGTCGGCCGCGGCCTCGGTGATCAGTGCCCTGCTCGGTGCGCCCATCACCCCAGGTTAGTCCGGCGGCCACAATGGGTCCCGTGAACGACGAGCGCACGACCGACGACCCGTACCTCTGGCTCGAGGAGGTCACCGGCGACGAGGCACTCGCGTGGGTGGCCGACCACAACGCGCCGACGCTGGCCGAGTTGAGCGGCGAGCGGTTCGAGGCGATGCGCGCCGAAGCCCTCGAGGTGCTCGACACCGATGCCCGCATCCCGTACGTCCGGCGGCGGGGTGAGCACCTGTACGACTTCTGGCGCGACGCGACGAACCCGCGCGGCCTGTGGCGCCGCACGACGCTGGAGAGCTACCGCAGCGACACCCCCGAGTGGGACGTCGTGATCGACGTCGACGCGCTGGCCGCGACCGACGGCGAGAACTGGGTGTGGGCCGGCGCCGACGTCGTCGAGCCCGGTCTGGAGCGGGCGCTGGTCAGCCTGTCGCGCGGCGGCTCGGACGCCACCGTGGTCCGCGAATTCGACATGCGTACAAGGGAATTCGTACCCGACGGCTTCACGCTCGCGGAAGCCAAGACCGATGTCGGCTGGGAGGGTCCGGACACCGTGCTGGTCGGCACCGACTTCGGGCCGGGGTCACTGACCGACTCCGGCTACCCCCGCGTGGTGAAGCGCTGGCACCGCGGGCAGCCGCTCGAGCGGGCCGAGGTGGTATTCGCCGGTGAGGCATCCGATGTCAGCGTCGGGGCGGGCTTCGACCCGACGCCCGGCTTCGAACGCATCTTCATCACGCGCGCCACCGACTTCTTCAACCGCCGCCGCTACGAATTGCGCGCGGGCGACCTCCTCGAGATCGAGGTGCCCACCGACGCCGGCACGTCGATCCATCGGGAGTGGCTGCTGATCCGGCCGCGCAGCGACTGGACCGTCGGCGACACCACGTACGTCGCCGGCACGCTGCTCGCCGCCCAGTACGACGAATACTTATCCGGCGCACGGGATCTCGCGGTCGTCTTCACCCCGGACGAGCACACCAGCCTGGACGCCTACACCTGGACGCGCGACCGGCTGATCCTCGTCACGCTGGCCGACGTGGTGAGCCGCGTCGAGGTGGTGACGCCGGGGACCTGGACGCGCGAGCCGGTCGTCGGGCTGCCGCCCAACACCAGCGTGTCGGTCGTGGCGGCCGACGAATACGGCGACGAGGTGTTCTACGACTCCAGCGGATTCGACACGCCGTCGCGGCTGCTGTGGGGACCTGCGGGCGGCGAGCTGGTCGAGGTGAAGAGCGCACCGGCCTTCTTCGATGCCTCCGACATCACCGTCGAGCAGCACTTCGCGACGTCCGACGACGGTACCCGGGTGCCCTACTTCGTCGTCGGACACCGGAATTCGACGGGACCGGGCAAGACGCTGCTGGGTGGCTACGGCGGCTTCGAGGTGTCCAACACGCCGGCCTACGGCGGTGTACTCGGCCGGTTGTGGTTGTCCCGCGGCGGGACGTACGTGATGGCCAACATCCGCGGCGGCGGCGAGTACGGTCCGCGCTGGCACACCCAGGCGATCCGGGAGGGCCGGCACCTGGCCTACGAGGACTTCGCCGCGGTGGCCGCCGATCTGGTGGCGCGCGGCATCACCACCGTCGAGCAGCTGGGCGCCCAGGGCGGCAGCAACGGCGGACTGCTGATGGGCGTGATGCTGACGCGCTACCCGCACCTGTTCGGCGCGCTGGTGTGCAGCGTTCCGCTGCTCGACATGAAGCGCTACCACCTGCTGCTGGCCGGGGCGTCGTGGATGGCCGAGTACGGCGACCCCGACGACCCCGACGACTGGGCGTTCATCTCGCGGTACTCGCCGTATCAGAACGTCTCGGCCGACCGTCGTTACCCGGCGCTGCTGATGACGACCTCGACGCGCGACGACCGCGTGCACCCCGGGCACGCCCGCAAGATGACCGCGGCGCTCGAGGCCGCCGGGCACACGGTGGCCTACTACGAGAACGTCGAGGGTGGCCACGCCGGCGCCGCCGACAACGCGCAGACCGCGTTCCGCTCGGCACTGGTCTACGAGTTCCTGCACCGGACGCTCGGCGGGACCGCCTAGCGCACCGGTTCGGTGACGGTGCGCTTGCGCACCCCGCCGAGCATCGACACCACCACGCCGAAGGCGACCAGCGCGACGCCGCCGAGCAGGGTGAGGTTGAGCCAGGTGTGCAGGCTGTCGATGGCGTGCCCGACCATCACGTCGGCGACGGTGCGCACGTCGCCCTCGGTCCGGGACAGCGCGGCGTCGATCCGGCCGCGCAGCACCTCGATGGCCGCCCAGCCCGCCGCGCCGACGAGCAGCGCGGAGACGCCGAGCGCGGCGAAGGCCCTGCCGCGCGAGCGTGCGGCGGCGAGGGTGAGCAGCGCGAAGACGGCGGTGAGGACCGCGGCGCCGACGCTGACCCACGGCCCCCAGGTCGCGATCGGACGCAGCTGGCCGGGGCGCAGCGCCGAGGACTCGGGGACCGTGATCGGCACGTTGAGGGTGTCGGGCACCTGCAGGTTCAGGTTGCCCAGCGTCTCGCGCAGCGAGGGGTCCTTGAGCATCGGCGCGATGTCGACCAGCCAGCGGTCGTCGCCGGTCTCGTCGCGGCGCACCGCATCGGTGAACATCCACGTGTGGGCGATGCGGTTGGCCTGGCTGAACTGGCCGGGGAACCCGGCGTTCTGGGTGTAGCCCGTCGTGACGCTGTCGACCAGCTCGGGGTTGAGGTTGCCGTAGCCGTTGTCCGCGGCGAAGGAGACGATCTCGGTGGTCAGCAGCGACGCCATCGCCCGTTGCAGGGCCGGTTCCCGGGCCGCGGACGCGGCGAAGTCGGCGTAGCCGTCGCGGTCGACGATCGTGTGCTGCGCCCACGTGGCCGGGACGGCCACGGCGAGCGCGACCGTCGCCAGCAGCCACGTCAGCAGCGTCGCGACGAAGCGCACCGACGCGTCCTCCCTGTCCTGGGCGTGGACCCCGGCGGGGGGACCGCCTCAGTCGCCGAGCGCGCGTCCCACGATGAGGGGGTCGGGTCTACCGACCACCTCGGGGTCCTTGTTGTCGTAGTCGAACTTACTCAGCACGTGGCGCATGGCGTTGATGCGGGCGCGCTTCTTGTCGTTGCTCTTCACCACGGTCCACGGCGCGATCTCGGTGTCCGTCCAGGCGAACATGTCCTCCTTCGCCGCGGTGTAGTCGTCCCACTTGTCCAGCGACGCGAGGTCGGTGGGCGAGAGCTTCCACTGCCGCACCGGATCCACCTGGCGGATGGTGAAGCGGGTGCGCTGTTCGGCGGAGGTGACGGAGAACCACAGCTTGGTCAGGCTGATCCCGTCGTTGACGAGCATCTGTTCGAACAGCGGTGCCTGGCGGATGAACTCGGCGTGCTGCTTGGGCGTGCAGTAGCCCATCACCCGTTCGACGCCGGCGCGGTTGTACCAGGACCGGTCGAACAGGACGATCTCGCCGGCGGCCGGCAGATGCGTGACGTAGCGCTGGAAGTACCACTGCGTGCGTTCCCGCTCGGTGGGCTTCTCCAGCGCGACGACGCGCGCGCCGCGGGGGTTGAGGTGCTCCATGAACCGCTTGATGGTGCCGCCCTTGCCCGCGGCGTCGCGGCCCTCGAAGACGATGACGTGCCGGTGCCCGTGTGCCTGGCTCCACTTCTGCAGCTTCAGCAGCTCGATCTGCAGCAGCCGCTTCTGCGTCTCGTACTCGTCGCGGTGCATGCGCTCGTCGTACGGATAGTTCTCCCGCCACGTGTCGACGACCTCCCCGCTGGGCTGCAGCACCAGCAGGGGGTCGTCGTCATCGTCGTCGCGGACGGTGTAGCCGGTCGAGTCCAAGGTCACCTGCCAGAAGCTAGCCACCGCCGCGTACGCGGCGGTGTCGTCGAGGTGAACGGACGGTGGCCGCTACCACGGTGCGGCGGCCCTACTTCGCCATGCGCTTGGGCCGGATGAGCGCGAGCTTCGTCATCATCGTGTTCATCGTCTTCAGGGCGCGCTGGCTGTTGTTGTAGTAGTTGCCGCCGGCGCCGACGGTGGTCCTGGGCGCCACCACGGTCTCGATGCGGCAGTACTTGCGCAGTCCCTCGGGCCCGCCGAACCGCGCGCCGATCCCGGAGGACTTCCAGCCGCCCATCGGCGCGGTGGTGCACATCAGGTTGGAGATGACGTCGTTGATGTTGACGCCACCGCAGTCGAGTTGCAGCGCAACGTCGTTGGCGCGTTCCAGATCCTTCGAGAACACCGCGGCGCTCAGCCCGTACGGGCTGTCGTTGGCCAGGCGGACGGCCTCGGCGACGCTACGCACCTTCATGATCGGCAGCGTGGGGCCGAAGGTCTCCTCGGTCATGCACAGCATCGAGTGGTCGACGTCGACGAGCACGGTCGGCGGGTAGAAGCTGCCCGGGCCTGCCGTGCGCGACCCGCCGGTGAGTGCCTTGGCGCCTTTGGCCAGCGCGTCGGCGACGTGCCGCTCGGTGACCGCCACCTGGCTCTCGTCGATGAGCGCGCCGAAGGCGTTGCCCTCACCGGCACCCACCTTGAGCTTGCGGACGTCGCGCACCACGGCGTCGACGAACTGGTCGTAGACCTGCTCGAGGACGTACACGCGCTCGACCGACACGCAGGTCTGCCCGGCGTTGAAGAACGCGCCCCACACCGCGGCGTGCGCGGCGAGGTCCACGTCGGCGTCCTCGAGCACCAGCATCGGGTCCTTGCCGCCGAGTTCCAGGCTCACCGGGACCAGGCGCCGGGCCGCGCGCTCGGCGACCTTCGCGCCGGTGGCCGACGAGCCGGTGAACTGGATGTAGTCGCTGACGTCGATGACGGCCTCGGACACCGCGCGGGCGCCCTGGGCGAGTGCCAGCACCTCGGGGGCGCCGGAGTCGATCCAGCCGCGCATCAGGACCTCGGCGGTCAGCGGTGTGCGCTCGGACGGCTTGAGCAACACCGCGCAGCCGGCGGCGAGCGCGCCGATGGCGTCCATCAGGGCGTTCGCCACCGGGTAGTTCCACGGCGCGATGATGCCGACGACCGGGCGCGGCCGGTAGTGCACGGTGACCTTCTTGATGGACAGGAAGGGCAGCGACGCGCTGCGCGGCTCGGGCGCCAGCGCCTTCTCCATGGTGCGCACGTAGTACGACAGGATCATCAACAGCAGCGGCACCTCCTGCGCCGCGTCCACCGCCGACTTGCCGGTCTCCTTGATGAGCAGCGCCTCGATCTCGTCGCGGTGCTCGCCCAGCCACACCGCGTACCGCGCCAGCACCTTCGCGCGCCCGGCGGCCCCCCGGGCCTCCCAGCTGCGCTGCGCCTGCCGCAGACCCGTGGCGATGCGGGTGACGTCGGCCGGATCGGTCCACCGGACGGTGCCGGCGACGGCTCCGGTGGCCGGGTTGAGGATGGTGGCGGTGCCCTCGTAACTCGGGTTGGTGTCAACCTCGGGAGTTGCAGTCATGGGGCCATGTTAACCACTTCTGTGACGCAGATCGCAGCGGGGTTGACACCCGTCAAGTCCGAACGCCCAGACGGCCAGGCACACCACCGACGTCGCCAGCAGCAGCGCGCCGACGGTGTCGGTGAAGTAGTGGTACGTGAACGCCTGACCGAGCGCCGCGAGCACCGCGAGGACCGCCGCGGCGGCCATGGCCCAGACCCGGGCACCGAGCACCAGGACCGCCATGGCGAGCACCACCACGGTCATCGTCACGTGTCCGCTCGGGAACGCGAGGCTCGGCGGGTGCTCTCCCTTGGTCCGGCCGAACACCCGCTTGAGCACCCGCATCGCGACGAGCGCCACCGCGGGCGTCACCACCATCGCCGCGGCCAGCCGCCATCGCCGCCGCCACAGCGCCACCGCGAACGCCACCAGCAGCAGCCCGACGACGAGCGTCGGCTCGGTGAAGATCAGCAGCCGGTGCAGACCGCGGTGTTCGGCGCCGGTGCGGATGAACCAGTCGTCGACCCGGGTGGACCGCGTGCCGACCGCCAGGCCCAGCAGGACCAGCGCGGGCAACCCGATGAACGGCCACCAGCGCACGACGCGCCCGTTCATTCAGCCGGCGATGCCCCGAACGTAGGCGGCCTGACCGAGATGCTGCGCGCAGTCGTCGATGATGCTGACGATCCGGGCGCTGGCGGTCACCGGCGGCGTCCAGCGCCGGTCGACGATGCGGTTCAGTTCCTCGGCGGTGACGCCCGCGACGAACTCGAGCGTCACGCGGTGCACCGCGTGGTAGTAGCCGGACAGCAGGTCGGCGGGCGCGCGCACCTTGCCGACCTCCTCCGGGGTGAAGCCATACCCGTGCGCGTCGCGCGGCAGGTCGAGGCCGAAGCGGTCGACCCAGCCCTCGCGAAACCACACCTGCTCCGTGCCGGCGACGTCGCACAGCTGGGCGTCCTGCACGCGGGCGCTGTGCCACAGCAGCCACGCGATGCTGTTGGCCTCCGGGGTCGGCCGGTAGGACGACAGCTCGTCGGTGAGCCCGTCGGTGATGTCGTCGACGTGCTCGATCAGCCGGGTGAACGCGTCACGCAGCAGCTCGCGGACGGCGTCGGACGGGGTTGCGTCGGATGCGGTGTCGGCCATGGATCCCGACGCTACGCCTGTGCGCCGGCGACGGCCCGTCAGTGCTGGGACCCCGGCCCCCCGCCGTGGAAGACCGCCTCCACGTTGTTGCCGTCGGGGTCGCGGACGAAGGCGCCGTAGTAACTGGGGTGGTACTCCGGCCACAGTCGCGGCTCGTGCAGCGGTTCGGCGCCGAGCGCCAGCGCGGTCCGGAAGAACGCCTGCACGGCTTCGGGACTCGGGGCGACGAATGCGGTGTGCACCTCGCGGTTGGGGCCGGCGGCGCCGCCCGCCGAGGCGTCGGCGATCCAGAAGGTCGGATGCCCGCCGGTGCCGTAGCCGATCGCCACCTCCACGTCCATCTGCCGGGTGTAGTCGAGCACCCCCAGCACCTTGTCGTAGAAGTCCTTCGAGGCGTCCCAGTTGGCGCAGTTGATGCCGACGTGGTCGATCATCCGGCCATGGTCGCACGAATCGGATCACGGCCCGGCGGCATCCACGGCTCCTTGGTGCGGGTCCGGTCGTACATTCGAGGCATGACTTCCGAGTCCGTGACCGCCGCGCCGACGACCGTCGACGTCCTCATCCGCAACGGCACCGTCGTCGACGGGCTGGGCGGCGCCCCCCACGTCGCCGACGTCGCGATCCGCGACGGTGTCATCGTCGCGATCGGAGCGCTCGACGTGGTGGCCCGGCGCGAGATCGACGCGACCGGACTGCTCGTCACCCCGGGCTTCGTCGATCTGCACACCCACTACGACGGGCAGGCGATCTGGAGCGACCGCATGACGCCGTCCTCGGCGCACGGCGTGACCACCGCGGTGATGGGCAACTGCGGGGTCGGGTTCGCGCCGTGCCGCCCGGACGACCACGCCACGCTCGTCGACGTCATGGCCGGCGTCGAGGACATCCCCGGCGTCGTGATGGTGGACGGCCTGCCGTGGACGTGGGAGACGTTCCCGGAGTTCCTCGACGCCCTCGACGGGCGCGCCAGGGACATCGACGTGGCGGCCCTGCTGCCGCACTCCCCGCTGCGGGTGTACGTCATGGGCCGCCGCGGCGTGGAGCGCGAGCCCGCCACCGACGAGGACCTCGCGCTGATGCGCAAGCTCGCCGAGGAGGCCGTCGCCGTCGGCGCGCTGGGCTTCGCGTCGTCCCAGCTGACGCTGCACAAGTCCGCCAGCGGCAGTCCCATCCCGAGCTACGGCGCGGCGTACGCGGAGTTCGAGGCCATCGCCGGCGGGGTGCGCGACGCCGGCGGCGGGCTGCTGCAGTTCGTGCCGGACCTGGTGGCCGGGGACTACGAGCCCGCGCTGAAGACCGTCTTCGACGTCGCCGCCGAGACCGGTCTGCCGGTCACGTTCACGCTGGCCATCGGCAACGCCGGCGAGCCGTTCTACCTCGACGCGCTGCGGATGGTCGAGAAGGCCAACGGCGACGGCGGGGACGTCACCGCGCAGATCTTCCCGCGCCCCATCGGTCTGGTGATCGGGCTCGAACTGTCCGGCAACCCCTTCGTGCTGTATCCCAGCTACCGCGCGATCGCCGATCTGCCGCTCGCCGAGCGCGTCGCCGAGATGCGCAAACCCGAAGTGCGTCAGTGCATCCTGAACGACACCCCGGCCAGCGACGGCCACCCGCTGATGTTCGCCGTGCAGGCGTTCGACTGGATCTTCCCGCTGGGCGACCCCCCGAACTACGAGCCGGACCCGGCCGACAGCATCGCCGCCCGGGCCCGGGCACGCGGCGTCACCGCACTGGAGGAGGCCTACGACCGCCTGCTCGACGACGACGGCCACGCCATGCTGCTCATCACGTTGGCCAACTTCCGCGACGGCACGCTCGACACCGTCGCCGACCTGATCCGCCGCGAGGACGTCGTGCTTGGCCTCGGCGACGGCGGCGCACACTACGGAATGATCTGCGACGCAAGCTTTCCCACGTACCTGCTGACGCACTGGGTGCGGGACCGCCCGACCGGGCGGCTGCCCGTCGAGGAGGCCGTGCGCCAGTTGACCTCGGTGCCGGCCCGCGTGGCCGGGCTCGCCGACCGGGGTCGGCTGGCGGTCGGCTACAAGGCCGACGTCAACGTGATCGACCCCGCGGCGCTGCGCCTGCACAAGCCCGTCGTCGCCCACGACCTGCCCGCCGGCGGACGGCGGCTCGACCAGACCGCCGACGGGTACGTCGCCACCCTCGTCTCCGGCGAGGTGATCGCCGAACACGGCGCCCCCACCGCCGCGCGGCCGGGCCGGCTGGTCCGCGGCCGCCAGGCGGCGCCCGCCTAACCCTTCAGCGCAGGATGCTGCTTGGACAGCAGCGGCAGCAGCACGCGGTGCGGCAGCAGCCCCATCAGCTCCTTGCCGATGCGGTTCGCGAGACCCGGGATCACGCCGCCGCGGTCGTGTTCGAGGGCGTCGATGCCCGCCGCGGCGACCGCGCGCGACGGCATCCACATGAACTTCGGGAACACGTCGTCGAAGACGTCGTCGGCGACGCCCGCGGCCTGGAAGAACTCGGTCTTCACCGGGCCGGGATGCAGCGTCGCGACCGTGACGCCGGTGCCCGCCAGCTCGGCGCGCAGACCGTCGGTGTAGGACTTCACGAACGCCTTGGTCGCCGCGTAGCTCGACTGGCCCGGGAACGGCTGGAACGCGGCGACGGAGCCGACGTTGAGGATCGCGCCGCGGCCGCGCGGCACCATCTGGCGAACCGCCCGGGTGGTGAGATCGACGACGGCCTCGACGTTGACGCGCACCTGCGCGATCTCGGCGTCGACGTCCGCATCGGCGATCGCGCCGACGGTGCCGAGGCCGGCGTTGTTCACCAGCACGCCGATCTCGAGTCCGCGCGAGGCGATCTCGTCGAACAGGGCCGCGCGGGCGTCGGGGTCGGCGACGTCGCACGCGACGACCTCCACGCGGACGGCCGTGCCCAGCTCGGCGGCGAGCGCGCGCAGTCGGTCCTCGCGGCGCGCCACCAGGGTGACGCCGTACCCGCGGGCGGCGAGTTCGCGGGCCAGGTCGGCGCCGATGCCCGAGGAGGCGCCGGTGACGACGGCGGTGACGTTCGGAGCGGGTGCGGGAAGTGCCATGGTGGAGAACCTAACTCGTTCGGGTGACGACGACCTTGCCGGTCATCCGGCCGGATTCGACGTCACGGTGGGCTTCGGCCAGGCCGGCCGCGCTGAAGTCGTCGATCGTCTTGGTGACGGTCGTGCGCAGGACGCCGCGGTCGACGAGGTCGGCGGTGGCGGCCAGCAGGTGCTGCTGGGCGATCATGTCGGGCGTCTGGAACATCGCGCGGGTGAACATCAGCTCCCAGTGCCACGCGATGCTCTTCGCCTTGAGCACGGACAGTTCGAGGCCCTCGGGCTCGTCGATCGCCGTGATCTCGCCGAACGGCTTGACGATGGCCTCGTAGTGCTCGACGTTGCCCGCCGAGTGCGGCGAGAACAGGTAGTCGACGCCGTCGGGTGCGACCGCCGACGCCTCCTCCCGCAGCCGGTGATGGTCGATCACCGCGTCGGCGCCCATGGCGGTGGCCCACGCCCGCGACTCGTCGCGGCTGGCGGTGCCGATGACGCGAACGCCGGTGCGCGCCTTGGCCAGCTGGATCATGATCGACCCCACCCCGCCGGCGGCGCCCATCACCAGCAGGTCGCCCGTGGAGTCCGCCGTCAGCCCGAAGCGGTCGAACAGCGACTCCCACGCGGTGATCGTCGTCAGCGGCAGCGCGGCGGCCTCGGCGAAGGACAGGCTGGTGGGTTTGCGCGACACGATGCGCTCGTCGACCGCCTGGAACTCCGCGTTGCTGCCGGGCCGGGTGATGTCGCCGGCGTACCACACCTCGTCCCCCACGCCGAGCGTCTCGACCTGGGACCCGACGGCCTCCACGACGCCGGCGGCGTCGAAGCCGAGGATCGTGGGCACGTCCGAGGGCTCGAGCGCGGAGCGGCGCTTGACGTCCACCGGGTTGACCGAGATGGCGAGCACCCGGACGAGCACGTCGCGGGGGCGGAGTTCGGGCACCTCGACGGTGACGTCCTGCAGGGTCCTGGGGTCGTCGACGGGGCCGCCGGCGTAGGAGCCGACGGCGCGCATCCGGTTCGCGGTCACGTCGAGCGACAACCCCGGCACCGGCGTGATTCTTCCCGCCGGCGCGCTCCCGCCCGATCCGTGCACGAATCGCCGAGACGCGAAGAGGCCCGGCGCTGCTGACGCAACGCCGGGCCCCTCTCGTAGAGCAGGACTTAGAAGTCCATGCCGCCCATGCCACCGGTCGGGTCGCCGGCGGGTGCGGCGGCCTTCTCCGGCTTGTCGGCGACGACGGCCTCGGTGGTGAGGAACAGCGCCGCGATGGACGCCGCGTTCTGCAGCGCCGAGCGGGTGACCTTGACCGGGTCGGCGACGCCGGCGGCCAGCAGGTCCTCGTACTCACCGGTCGCGGCGTTGAGGCCGTGACCCGCGGGCAGGTTCGACACCTTCTCGGCGACGACGCCCGGCTCGAGACCACCGTTGAAGGCGATCTGCTTCAGCGGAGCCGACAGCGCGACGCGGACGATGTTGGCGCCCGTCGCCTCGTCACCGGTGAGGTTCAGCTCCTCCAGCGAGGGAGCCGACTGCAGCAGGGCCACGCCGCCACCGGCGACGATGCCCTCCTCGACGGCGGCCTTCGCGTTGCGGACGGCGTCTTCGATGCGGTGCTTGCGCTCCTTGAGCTCCACCTCGGTGGCAGCGCCGGCCTTGATCACCGCAACACCGCCGGCCAGCTTGGCCAGGCGCTCCTGCAGCTTCTCGCGGTCGTAGTCCGAGTCGCTGTTCTCGATCTCGGCACGGATCTGCGCCACGCGGCCGGCGATGGCGTCGGAGTCACCGGCGCCCTCGACGATGGTGGTCTCGTCCTTGGTGATGACGACCTTGCGGGCCTGACCCAGCAGCGAGACGTCGGCGGTCTCCAGCGAGAGGCCGACCTCTTCGCTGATGACCTGGCCACCGGTGAGGATGGCGATGTCCTGCAGCATGGCCTTCCGGCGGTCACCGAAGCCCGGGGCCTTGACGGCGACGGACTTGAAGGTGCCGCGGATCTTGTTGACCACCAGGGTCGACAGGGCCTCGCCCTCGACGTCCTCGGCGATGATCAGCAGCGGCTTGCCGGACTGGATGACCTTCTCCAGCAGCGGCAGCAGGTCCTTGACCGTCGACACCTTGGAGCTGACCAGCAGGATGTAGGGATCCTCGAGGACCGCTTCCTGACGCTCGGCGTCGGTCACGAAGTACCCCGAGATGTAGCCCTTGTCGAAGCGCATGCCCTCGGTCAGCTCGAGCTGCAGGCCGAAGGTGTTGGACTCCTCGACGGTGATGACGCCCTCGTTGCCGACCTTGTCCAGCGCCTCGGCGATCAGGTCGCCGATCGACTGGTCACCGGCGGAGATGCCCGCGGTGGCAGCGATCTGCTCCTTGGTCTCGACCTCCTTGGCCGACGCGAGGAGACCCTCGGTGACCTTCTCGACGGCCTTCTCGATGCCGCGCTTCAAGCCGAGCGGGTTGGCGCCGGCCGCGACGTTGCGCAGACCCTCGCGAACCAGGGCCTGAGCCAGCACGGTGGCGGTGGTGGTGCCGTCGCCCGCGACGTCGTCGGTCTTCTTGGCGACCTCCTTGACCAGCTCGGCGCCGATCTTCTCGTACGGGTCCTCCAGCTCGATCTCCTTGGCGATGGACACACCATCGTTGGTGATCGTGGGGGCGCCCCACTTCTTCTCCAGGACGACGTTGCGGCCCTTGGGGCCCAGCGTCACCTTCACCGCGTCGGCGAGGCTGTTCAGACCCCGCTCGAGGCCGCGGCGCGCCTCTTCGTCGTACGCAATTGTCTTGGCCATTGCGAAGTGATTCCTCCGGTTAGGGGATCGCACGTTTTCGGTGGTCGGAAGCAGTGCCCGCGACGGACGGCTGTGAGTGTGCTCCCGCAGGTGCGGCCCCAGCCTCACCGTCCCGACCTAGCACTCCCTGATGGCGAGTGCCAAGCTCAGTTTTAGCACTCGACCCAGGTGAGTGCAAGGTCGGATCTCGTCTCCGCCGTGGAGCGAATGCGCAGATCCGGTGCTACCGCACCGCCTGGCCGGACAACCGGACGAACTCCCAGCCCGCCGCCTGCTGGGCCGGGATCGCCGCGGCCATGCCGGCGGCGGTGCCGCCCTCCGGGTGGTTGGCGTGCGCCAGCACGATCGATCCCGGCGCCGCATGGGTGACCGCGGCGGCCACCCGTGCCGCGGGCAGCGTCGCACCCGCGTCGGCGTTGACCGCGAACCCGACCGGCGTCAGCCCGAGCTGCCGGACCAGCCGCACGCCGACGTCGTCGTAGTAGGCGGTGCCGGTGCGGAACCAGGTCGGCGCCGTCCCGGTGAGCGAGGCGATCCGATTCTGGTTGGCCCACACCTCGTCGACGGCCTCGGCGACCGAGCGCGTGCCGGCGATCCCGTAGGCGGACCTGCCGGTGACCGAGAGCGGCACGTGGCGAGTGCCGTGGTTGCCGATCTCGAACAGCGGCTCGGCGGCGAGGCGCTCCACGCGCCCGGGCTGGTCGGCGATCCACTTGCCGCACGCGAACAGGACCGCGGGCGCACCGTGCGTCCGCAGCGTGTCGAGCAGCGCGTCGTCGCAGGCGCGGTCGCACAGGTCGAACGTCAGCGCCAGCTGCTTGCCGGTCGGGGCGAACGACGTCACGATGCCCGGCAGCGACGTCCCCCACTGACCGGGGACCTGGCCCGCGTCCAGCGCCGCGACCGCCGCGGGGTCGACGTCCGCCCCGGCCGCCGCCACCGCCGGCCGTCCCACGGCTCCGGCCGCGCCGACGACGGCCGCTCCGGCGAGCGCGCGCAGGAAGGTTCGCCGATCGGTCATCCGCCGGACGGTAAGCCGGGCGGCTGGCCACCCGCTGGTGCCGCGATGGCAAACGTCTGAACGTTCCGCTGACTTCGTGGCAGGCTGACGGCGATGTCGCTGATCGTGCCGCCCTACCCACCGGCCCGCTACACCGCGGACGAGCCGGAGGCGAGCGCCTGGGTGCGCCGCGGCGACGAGGCGCCGGACTACGACGCCTTCGGGATGGTTCGGTATCACTACCTGGCCAACCAGGAGGCCACCGGCGGCGACTACGGCCTCTACCGCGTCGACCTGGCACCGCGTGCCGGCGGCCCGGGCCCGCACTTCCACCGCGCGATGTCCGAGGCGTTCTTCGTGCTGTCCGGAGAGGTGGCCATCCACGACGGCAACTGGGGCACCGCCGGACCTCGGGACTTCCTGTACGTGCCGCCCGGTGGCATCCACGGGTTCCGCAACGAGACCGACGCGCCGGCGTCGATGCTCATGCTGTTCGCGCCCGGCGCGCCGCGCGAGCACTACTTCGAGGGTCTCGCCCACCTCGGCGAAATGTCCGAGGACGAACGCCGGGAGTGGTTCATCGCGAACGACAACTTCTTCGTGTGAGCCCCCGCCGAGGACCCGCTCAGCGCGTGACGCGCAGCCCGTCGACCACGACGGCGGCCACCCGCTCGGCGACGCCGTCGCCGTGGCTCGACGGAGCCTTGCACACCATGAGCAACGCCTTGAGTTCGGCGACCCCGACGTCGGCGCGCGCGGTGCCGGCGCGCTGCGCGGCGGCCAGCAGCTCGCCCATCACGTCGACGAAGGCGGCTTCCGCACCGGGCGCGGCGGCGTCGAAGTCGATGCCGTAGCCCGCCAGCGCGTCGGCGAGGCCGTGGTCGGCGGCGCTGGTGCGGACCATCTCGCAGATGAAGTCGAACAGCGCGCCGCCCGGATCGGCCGCCAGCATCGTCCGGCCGGTCTCGACGATGCTGCGCACGCGGTCGGCGATGACGGCGCCGAACAGCGCCTCCTTGGTCGGGAAGTGCCGGTAGATCGTGCCCGGGCCCACGCCGGCGCGCCGAGCGATCTCGTCGATCGGCACGCCGAGGCCCTCGGCGGCGAACGTCTCGTAGGCCACCGCGAGCAGACGGGCGCGGTTGCGCGCGGCGTCGGCCCGCAGCGGGCGTGTCGTCTGCGTCACTGTGTCACCTCCCGGACATCCCCGACCGTTGACAAAACGGAGCGGACGTTCCGTATAGTCGACCCAAACGGAGCGTGCGTTCCGAATCGATTGTAGAGGAGCACCCATGACCCGCTGGACCACCGTCGACATCCCGAACCAGACCAGCCGCACGGCGATCATCACCGGCGCCAACACCGGACTGGGCTATGAGACCGCCGCCGCACTGGCCGCCGCGGGCACCCGCGTCGTGCTCGCCGTGCGCAATCTCGACAAGGGCAAGGCCGCCGCCGACCTGATCGCCCGCCGCACGCCCGGCGCGGAGATCTCACTGCAGGAACTCGACCTGACCTCGCTCGACTCCATCCGTGCCGCCGCGGAGAGCCTGCGGGCCACGCACGACGCCATCGACCTGCTGATCAACAACGCCGGCGTGATGATGACGCCGAAGTCGGCGACCAAGGACGGCTTCGAGCTGCAGTTCGGCACCAACCACCTCGGTCACTTCGCGCTCACCGGCCTGCTGCTCGACCGGCTGCTCGCCACGCCGCTGTCGCGGGTGGTCACCGTCAGCAGCATCGGCCACCGGATGGGCCGCATCGACTTCGACGACCTGAACTACCGCCGGCGCTACACCCGCGGCGGCGCCTACGGTCGGTCCAAGCTGTCGAACCTGCTGTTCACCTACGAGTTGCAGCGGCGCCTGCAGGGCACCGAGACCATCGCCGTCGCGGCGCACCCCGGTGGATCCGCCTCGGAACTGTCCCGGCACCTGCCCGGCCCGCTGCGCGCGGCCTTCTCGCTCCTCGAGCAGCCCACCGAGATGGGGGCGCTGCCCACGCTGCGCGCCGCCACCGACCCGGGCGTCTCCGGCGGCGAGTACTACGGCCCCGGCGGGTTCGCCGAGATGCGCGGCTTCCCGGTCGCCGTCGACTCGAACCGACGCTCGCACGACGCCGCCGTCGCCCGGCGGCTGTGGACGGTGTCCGAGGAACTCACCGGGGTGACGTACCCGCTGTGACCGCCGGTGATTTGCTGATCGTCGGGGTGCAGGTGGCCCTGGCCACGCTCGCCGTGGCACTGCGCCGGCCGGCGGTCGTTGCCCCTGCGCGCTGCCCGACACGCGCCGCGGCGAGACACGCCCGGCGGAGATGCGATCCCGGAACCCGTTGACCTAGAGTGGCCTTCGATCGATAGGAGCTCTTGGGTGCCGGCTGACACAGCGCCCAGCACCCAGGCACTGCGGGGCTGGCAACGTCGAGCGTTGGTGAAGTACCTGACGGCCGCTCCCCGCGACTTCCTCGCCGTCGCGACCCCCGGTGCGGGCAAGACCACGTTTGCGCTGCGCATCGCCGCCGAACTGCTGTCGCAGCACGTCGTCGAACGCATCACGATCGTCGTGCCCACCGAACACCTCAAGGTGCAGTGGGCGGCGTCCGGCGCGCGGGTCGGGCTGTCGCTCGACCCGAAGTTCAGCAACTCCAGCGCGCAGAACTCCGACGAGTACCACGGCGTCGTCGTCACCTACGCCCAGGTCGCCAGCCACCCTGGCCGACACCGGGTGCGCACCGAGAACCGTCGGACCCTGGTGATCTTCGACGAGATCCACCACGGCGGTGACGCCAAGAGTTGGGGCGAGGCGATCCGCGAGGCGTTCGACGACGCCACCCGCCGGCTGGCCCTGACCGGGACGCCGTTCCGCAGCGACGACAGCCCGATCCCGTTCGTCGACTACGAGCTGGGCCCCGATGGTCTCAAGCACTCGCGCGCCGACCACGTGTACGGCTACTCCGACGCGCTCGCCGACGGTGTTGTCCGGCCGGTGGTCTTCCTGGCCTACTCCGGGGAGTCGCGGTGGCGCGACAGCGCCGGCGAGGAACACGCGGCCCGGCTCGGCGAGCCGCTGAACGCCGAGCAGACCGCGCGGGCGTGGAAGACCGCCCTCAACCCCGCCGGCGAGTGGATGCCAGCGGTGCTGGCGGCCGCCGACAAGCGGCTCCGGCAGAAGCGCCAGCACGTTCCCGACGCGGGCGGCATGGTGATCGCTTCCGACCAGACCGCCGCGCGGGCGTACGCGAAGCTGCTGACCGACCTGACCGGCGAGGCGCCCACGGTCGTCCTCTCCGACGACCCCGGTTCGTCGGACCGCATCTCGCAGTACTCGGCGGCCACCACCCCCTGGCTCGTCGCGGTGCGCATGGTGTCCGAGGGCGTCGACGTGCCACGGCTGTCGGTCGGCGTGTACGCCACCAGCGCGTCGACCCCGCTGTTCTTCGCCCAGGCGATCGGCCGCTTCGTGCGGTCCCGCAAGGCCGGCGAGACCGCGAGCATCTTCCTGCCGTCGGTGCCGAACCTCCTGGGCCTCGCCAGCGAGATGGAGGCGCAGCGCAACCACGTGCTGGGCAAGCCGCACCGCGAGTCCCAGGGCGACGAGTGGGACGACGCCGCGCTGGAGGACGCCAACAAGACCAAGGACGAAGCCGGCGACCTGGACAACGGCTACGAGATGATCGGCGCCGACGCCGAACTCGACCAGGTCATCTTCGACGGCTCGTCGTTCGGCACTGCTACCCCGTCGGGCAGCGAGGAGGAGGCCGACTACCTCGGCATCCCCGGCCTGCTGGATGCCGCGCAGATGCGAGACCTGTTGCGCCGCAGGCAGGAAGAGCAGATGGACCGCCGGTCACGGGCCGCCACCGGCGAGGGCCAGACCGCGGTCGCGGCGCCGGTCACCACCCACGGCCAGCTGCGCGACCTGCGCCGCGAACTCAACGCTCTCGTGACCCTCGCCCACCACCGCACCGGCAAGCCGCACGGTTGGATCCACAACGAGCTGCGCCGCCTCTGCGGTGGCCCGGTGGTCGCGGCGGCGAACTCCGAGCAGCTCGCCGCCCGCATCGAGGCCGTCCGCACGCTGCGGACGTAGCCGGCTACAGCCCCAGCAGCTCCGGCAGGTCGGCGACCGAGTCGATGACGTGGCTGGGCTGCATCGCGAATTCGTCTGCCGCCCAACGGTCGAGCGTGTCCTGACGGAACTTGCCGGTGCGCACCAGCACCCCGGCCATGCCGACCACCTGAGCGGCGAGCACGTCGTTGTTGAGGTCGTCGCCGACCATGTACATCTCCTCGGGCTCCACGCCGAGGCGGTTCGCCGCCGCGAGGAAGCCCTCCGGGGCGGGCTTGCCGACGGCGACGGCCTTGCGGCCGGAGGTCTCCTCCATGCCGAGCAGGTACATGCCGGTGTCGATGCGCAGGCCCTCGGTGGTGTTCCATGCCGTGCTGCGGTGCATGGCGACCACCGGCACGCCCTGGGCCATCCAGTCGTACACCCGGCTGAGCGTGACGTGGTCGTACTCCGGTCCCGCGCCGCCGAGGAGGACGACGTCGGGCTGTTCGGGCACCGCATCGCGGACGTCGTGGGCGTACACCAGGTCGATGCCCGTCATGTCCTCGCCGATCTCGCCGCTGTTGACCAGTAAGCAGCGCGCGCCGGAGTACCGGTCCCGCACGTACTCGGCCGTGAGCACCGCCGCCGTGATGACCTCGTCGGCCGTCACGTCCATCCCGGCGTCGGCCAGCAGCTCGGCAATCTGCACCCGGGTCTTCGTGGTGGTGTTGGTCAAATAGGAGCGCGCCACCTGGTGATCGGCGAGCACGCGCAACGTCTCCCGCGCACCCTCGATGGGCTGCCAGGAGGTCACCAGGACGCCATCGATGTCGAAGAGCACCCCGCCGATCGCCATGGTGCCAAGGTAAACGGCACGCGCCCGGACGCAACTCGGGCCCCGCGGGGAACGCGGTCAGCCGCGCAGCCACTCGCTTCCGGCCACCCACGGCGACGCCGTCGCCGCCACCTGCCAGGCCAGCTCGGCGGGCACGTCCAGGACGCGGTAACCCTTGACACCGGCCGCGGTCGCCGCGACCAGCGTCGCCACGCCCGCCCGACGCTGGAACGGCGTCTGCCGCACCGTCCATCCGATCACCCCGGCCGCGGCGATGCAGTCCCGCCGCCGGTCGACGCTGCCCGACCGGGCGACCAACCAGTCCGCGTCGACCCGGTGGCCGAGCGCCCGGCTGCGGTCGTGGGCCAGGCCGCCACAGCAAACGGTCAGCGCGGCCAGCGCCGCCCAGGTCCAGCCCGGCGCCCCGGACACCAGCAGGACGACGGCGACGGCGGCGGGCAGCAGCAGCGCGCGCGTCCAGCGGCGACGCCGCGCGGCGGGGCCGTGTTCCCGGAGCGGACCCGCGGCGGCGTCCGGGTCGGTCAGCTCGGCGAGCACCGCCCCCGCGATGTCCCGCGGGCAGGGCGGCAGCAGCAGCGACGCCTCACCGGAACCGCCGACCCCAGTCATCACGGCATCCAGCCGGGCCCCGCCGAACAGGCGCACCAGCAGCGGTTCGCGCAGGGTGCCACCCCGCAACCGCCGGGTGTCATAGGCGTGTTGACGCCGCCGCAGCAGCCCGTGCTCCAGGCGCAGGACGTGCTCCGACCGGGACAGCACCAGATCGCCGTAGGTCACCAGCGACCGCAGCACCGAGAGCACGACCGACGCCAGCAGCACCCCGCCGGCCAGCGTCCCCACGGCCACCACGACGCCGGCCCGCTCGGTGGCGTCGAGACCGGCACGCACCAGCGGCGAATCCCGCAGCGCTGCAACCACTCCGGTCTGGTACACCACGCCGAGCGCCGCGGCGATCATCGCCAGACCGGTGAAGCTCAACGGGCCGAACCGCAGCCACGGCGGCTGCCAGCGGGCCAGCACGCGATCCCCGTCGGGAGCATCAGCCGGCACGGCGGCCGACGGCAGCAGCAGCGCCCGCAGCCCGGCCACCTCCTCGACCCGCACCGCGTCGAGCGCGAACGCGGTGTCACCGCGGCCCTCCTGCCCGGTGCTCACGGTCACCACCGTCAGGCCCAGTAGCCGGTGCAGCACGCGGGCGTCGGTCGACACCGAGCGAATGCGGTTGCGCGGCAACGAGAGCACCCGGCGGGCCAGCACGCCCTCGCGCCGCTCGACGTGGTCGTCGGCGATCCGGTAGGCGGTGGTGAACCACCGCGCCAGCCCGACGACGACCAACAGCGCCAGCGCCGCGACCGACCACAGCGGGTTGCCGGTCGCGGTCCCGAGCACCACCGAGCCGATCAGCAGCGGCAGCTGCCGAAGCACCTCATGCAGGGGATGGACCAGCAGCATGCGTGGGCTGAGCCGGCGCCACGGCGTCGGCACGTCCGTCACGTCGCATCCTGCTCGCCCAGCGCCGCGACGTCGGTCAGCCGGGCGGCCACCGCGTCGGCGACGTCGGCGTCGAGCGCCGCGATGCGCACGGCGCCGGCCGACGACGCGGTCGTGACGGTGACGCTGGCCAGACCGAACAACCGGTCCAGGGGCCCGCGTTCGGTGTCGACGGTCTGCACGCGCGAGATCGGCGCGATGCGCCGCTCCTGCATCAGCCAGCCCGACCGGGTGTACACGGCGTGCTCGCCGATCTCCCACCGGTGCACGCGATACCGCCACACCGGCACCACCCCGACGAACAGCGCCGCACCCGCGACCGTCGCCGCGGCGGCCGCGGCGTGCACCGCCAGAAGGCGGTCGTCGACGAGCCACCAGGCCACCTGCGCGACCGCGAGCACCGCCCACGGGACGGCCGCCGACACGGCCCAGAGCAGCGGCGCCCGGCGGCTGGGCGGGTTCGCGGGGTCGGCGAGCGACGGCACCCCCTGAGTATGGTCGTGCGCATGAGTGGCAACACGAAGTGGACGAAGGCCGACGTGCCCGATCAGAGCGGCCGCGTCGCCGTCATCACCGGCTCCAACACCGGTCTGGGACTCGAGACCGCCCGCGTGCTCGCCGAGCGCGGCGCCCGGGTGGTGCTCGCGGTCCGCAACGTCGACAAGGGCGCCGAGGCGGCCGCCGCGATCGCGAAGACCGCGCCCGGCGCGGACGTGTCGGTGCAGCGGCTGGACCTGGGGTCGCTGCGATCGGTGCGCACCGCCGCCGAGGAGATCGCGGCGGCGCATCCGCGCATCGACCTGCTGATCAACAACGCCGGGCTGATGTACCCGCCCAAGGGACACACCGACGACGGCTTCGAGCTGCAGTTCGGCACCAACCACCTCGGCCACTTCGCCCTGACCGGCCTGCTGCTGGAAAACGTTCTGCCCGTGCGGGATGCGCGCATCGTGGTGGTGGCGAGCATCGCCCACACCATCCGGGCGGGGATCCACTTCGAGGATCTGCAGTGGGAGCAGAGCTACAACCGCGTCGCCGCCTACGGCCAGTCGAAGCTCGCGAACCTGATGTTCGCCTATGCCCTGCAGCGCCGGCTCGCCGCGGCCAACGCGACGACGATCGCGGTCGCCGCGCACCCGGGTGTCTCGAACACCGAACTCATGCGGCACATCCCGGGCAGCAGCCTCCCCGGCTTCTCGAAGCTGGCCGGTCTGGTCACCAACAGCGCGGCCACCGGAGCGCTGGCGACGCTGCGCGCGGCGACCGACCCGGCCGTCACCGGCGGCCAGTACTACGGCCCCGACGGCTTCCGCGAGCTGATGGGCCACCCGGTGCTGGTGTCGTCGAGCGACCAGTCGCACGACCAAGACGTCCAGGAGCGCCTGTGGTCGGTCTCCGAGGAACTCACCGGCGTCACCTACGCCCTCTGACATGCGGTCGGTCCCCGAGCACCAGGGCGTCGTCGCCGGGCTGATCGCCGCGCGCGCGCCGCAGTCCCTCCCCGTCTCCGACGCCCTGGGTCTGGTGCTGGCCGCCGACGTCGTCGCGCCGCTGTCACTGCCCGGCTTCGACAACTCGGCGATGGACGGCTACGCCGTGCACGTCGAGGACGTCACCGCCGCGTCCGACGAAGAGCCGGTGCGCCTCCCCGTGGCCGAGGACATCCCCGCGGGCCGCACCGACGCCCTGACGCTCGCGCCCGGCACCGCCCACCGCATCATGACCGGCGCACCGCTACCCGCCGGGGCCACCGCGGTGGTGCCGGTCGAGGCGACCGACGGCGGCACCGACACCGTGACGATCCGCGCGACCGCGCGCGACGGGCAGCACGTCCGCCGCGCCGGCGAGGACGTCGCGGCGGGCACCACGGTGCTCACCGCCGGCCAGCGGCTCACCCCGGCGGCCCTCGGCCTGGTCGCCGCGCTGGGGCTGGGCGAGGTGAGCGTGGTGCCGCGCCAGCGAGTGCTGGTCATGTCGACGGGATCGGAGCTGGTGGCGCCCGGAACGCCGCTGCTGCCGGGCCAGATCTACGAGTCCAACGCCGTCATGCTCGCCGCCGCCGTGCGCGACGCCGGCGGCGAGGTGGTCACGGTCGCGATGACGTCCGACGACGTCCCGACGTTCCGCGCGGCGCTCGAACGGCACGCCGCGGATGCCGACCTCATCGTCTCCACCGGTGGGGTCAGCGCCGGGGCCTACGAGGTGGTGAAGGACTCGCTGGCCGACGACGTCGACTTCGTCAAGGTCGCCATGCAGCCCGGCATGCCGCAGGGCTCGGGACGGGTGTTCGGCACCCCGATCGTGACGCTGCCGGGCAACCCGGTCAGTGCGCTGGTGTCCTTCGAGGTGTTCATCCGCACCCCGCTGCGCGCCGCGATGGGCCTGCCGTCGCCCGAGCGACCGGTGCGCACCGCCACGCTGACCGAGTCGCTGACGTCGCCGAAGGGCAGGCGGCAGTTCCGCCGCGGCGTGCTCGACGGCGACGCCGTCACCAGCTACGGCCCGCCGGCCTCGCACCACCTGCGCTGGCTGGCGTCGGCGAACTGCCTGCTCGAGATCGACGAGGACGTCACCGACATCGCCGAAGGCTCAGCGGTGCGGGTGTGGGACCTGCGCTGATCCCCGGGTCGACCCGCGCCGCACGGCGTGGTCGGTAATATCGCAATCCCATGGCCAGACCCGCGCGTCCACCAGACCATCCCCAGTCCGAGGCCTCCCGCCTGGTCGATCTCGTCCGCACCCAGTTCCCGCCGCTGCACCGTGCCGGCCTGCCGTTCGTCGGCGCCGGGGTGGGCGTGGCGGCGGTCGGTCGACGCAGCCGGGTGATCCGCACCGCCGGCCTCGCGGCCGCGGGCGCGAGCGCCGTCTTCTTCCGCCACCCGCCGCGCGTGCCGCCGACCCGGCCGCACCTCGTCGTGGCGCCCGCCGACGGCCGCGTCACGCTCATCGACGAGGTGCCGCCGCCCGCGGAACTCGGCATGCCGGCCGAGCCGATGACGCGCATCAGCATCTTCCTGTCGATCTTCGACGCGCACGTGCAGCGCGCGCCGGTCGCCGGGGACGTCGTCTCGGTGAAGTACCGGCCGGGCGCGTTCCTCTCCGCCGACAAGGAGGAGGCCAGCGACGCCAACGAGCGCAACAGCATGTGGCTGCGCACGCCGGACGGCGTCGACGTCGCGGTGGTGCAGATCGCCGGCCTCATCGCGCGGCGCATCGTCTGCGACACCCATGCGGGCGCCACGCTCGCACTCGGGGAGACCTACGGTCTGATCCGGTTCGGGTCCCGGCTGGACACGTACGTACCGAGGGACGCGACGGTGCTCGTCGAGCCGGGCCAGCGCGCGATCGGCGCCGAGACCCCGCTGGCGGAGTGGCGATGAGAGCCCGCATCCGGCCGCCGAGCGTCCGGATCCTGCCCAGCGCGATGACCGTCGCGGCCATCTGCCTGGGTCTGTCGGCGGTGAAGTTCGCGCTCGACGGCCGGCCGACCGAGGCCATGGCGCTGCTCGCGGGTGCCGCCGTCCTCGACGCCCTCGACGGCCGGGCGGCGCGCATGCTCAACGCCACGTCGAAGATGGGCGAGGAGATCGACAGCCTCGCCGACGCGGTGAACTTCGGCGTGGCCCCGGCCTTGATCGTGTGGGCCACGCTGCTGCAGCACTCGCAGATCGGCTGGATCGTGGTGCTGGTGTACGCGGTGTGCATCGTGCTGCGGCTCGCGCGCTACAACGCGATGCTCAACCAGGACGCCCCCGCCTACGAGAAGGACTACTTCGTCGGCATGCCGGCCCCGGCGGGGGCCATCGGCTCGATCGGCCCGATCGCGGCCAAGCTGCAGTTCCCCGGCCCGTGGTGGGACACGCACTGGGCGGAGTGGGCCGTCATCGTGTGGATGATCGGGGTGTCGCTGCTGGCGGTCAGCGCCATCCCCATGCGCAAGGTGCACACCTTCGCGGTGAAGCCGAACATGGTGGCGCCGCTGCTGGCCGGGCTCGCGATCCTGGTCGCCGCGTCGATCCAGTACGGCTACATCGTCATCATGGTGATCATCGTCGCCTACGTCATCCACATCCCGTTCGCCGTCCGCTACAAGGGCTGGCTCGCCAAGCATCCCGAGGTGTGGGACGACAAGCCGAAGGTGCAGCGGCAGGCGCGCCGCGCGATCCGCCGCGCCGCCCAGCCGCACCGCCGCTCGGCCGCCCGCCTGGGCCTGCGCCGGCCCGGCTCCGGACAGCCGCCGCGGAACACCGGGCGATGACCTGGGCCGACGGCCTCGCCGAGGAGTCCGGCGAGACGCCGCTGACCCACTTGCGACTCACCGCACGGCTCAACACCTCAGCGCTCGACGCACGCCGCGGCGTGGTGCGGCTGCACCCCGAGGTCCTGGCCGCGCTGGGGCTGCGGGAGTGGGACGCGGTGGCGCTGACGGGGTCGCGGACCACCGCCGCCGTGGCCGGCCTCGCCGGTCGCGACGTCCCGCCGGGCACGGCCCTGCTCGACGACGTCACCCTGTCCAACGCGGGACTGCGGGAGGACGCCGCGGTGCTGGTCGCGCCCGTGACGGTGTACGGCGCCCGGTCGGTCACGTTGACCGGGTCGCGGCTGGCCAGCACGTCGCTCTCGTCGGCGACGCTGCGACTGGCTCTGCTGGGAAAGGTCATGACGGTCGGGGACACCGTCTCCCTGCTGCCCCGCGACCTGGGACCGGGCACCTCGACCACCGCCGCCACGTCGGCGCTCGCCTCCTCGGTCGGCATCACCTGGACTTCGGAGCTGCTGACCGTCACCGGCACCGATCCCGCGGGCCCGGTGAGCGTGCAGCCCAACACCTCGGTCACGTGGGGTGACGGGCCGGGCACCGTCGGCACCACGCCGCCGGCCCCACCCGACGCCGAGCGCTTCACCGTGACGGCGCCCGAGCGTGCCGCGCCGGTGGTCGCCGTCGACGACCTCAAGGGCGCCCGCGACCAGGCGGCCCGGCTCGCCGAATGGCTGAAGCTGGCGCTCGATCAACCCGAGCTGCTCGAAACCCTGGGCGCGGCACCCAATCTCGGTGTCCTGGTCTCCGGTCCGGCGGGTGTGGGCAAGGCGACGCTGGTGCGCGCGGTGTGCGCGCAGCGCCGGCTGGTCGAACTCGACGGCCCCGACACCGGCGCACTACGCGCCGAGGACCGCCTCGCCGCGGTGACCGCCGCCGCGGCCGACGCCCGCACGCGCGGCGGCGTCCTGCTGATCACCGACGTGGACGCGCTGCTCCCGGCGACCGCCGAACCGGTCGCCACGCTGATCCTCGCCGAGCTGCGGCACGCGGTCGCCACGGCGGGCGTCGCCTTCGTCGCGACGACCGCGGTACCCGACGCCGTGGACGCGCGGTTGCGCGCGCCCGACCTCTGCGACCGCGAACTCGGCCTCCCCCTCCCCGACGGCGCCACCCGCGCAGCCCTGCTCGAGGTGCTGCTGCGCGACGTTCCGGTACGCGACCTCGACTTGGCCCGGATCGGCGAGCGCACACCGGGTTTCGTGGTGGCCGACCTCGCGGCCCTCGTCCGCGAGGCGGCGCTGCGGGCGGCCGCGCGGGCCAGCGCCGACGGACACCCGCCGGTGCTGACCCAGGACGACGTGCTCGGAGCGCTGTCGGTGATCCGTCCGCTGTCCCGGTCGGCGACCGAGGAGATCTCGGTCGGCTCGGTGACGCTCGACGACGTCGGCGACATGGTCGAGACCAAGCAGGCGCTGACCGAGGCCGTGCTGTGGCCGCTGCAGCATCCCGACACCTTCACCCGGCTGGGCGTCGACCCGCCGCGCGGCGTGCTGCTGTACGGGCCGCCCGGGTGCGGCAAGACGTTCGTCGTCCGAGCCCTCGCCAGCACCGGCCGGCTGTCGGTGCACGCCGTCAAGGGCGCCGAGCTGATGGACAAGTGGGTCGGCGCCTCGGAGAAGGCGGTGCGCGAGTTGTTCCGTCGCGCACGGGATTCCGCGCCATCGCTGGTCTTCCTCGACGAGGTCGACGCGCTGGCGCCCCGCCGCGGTCAGAGTTCGGACTCCGGCGTCTCCGACCGGGTGGTCGCCGCGCTGCTCACCGAACTCGACGGGATCGATCCGCTGCGCGACGTGGTGGTGCTCGGCGCCACCAACCGCCCGGACCTCATCGACCCGGCGCTGCTGCGACCCGGCCGGCTGGAGCGGCTGGTCTTCGTCGAGCCGCCCGACGCCGACGCGCGGCGCGACATCCTGCGCACCGCGGCGAAGTCCATCCCGCTGCACCCCGACGTCGACCTCGACGCCATCGCCGCCGAGCTGGACGGCTACAGCGCCGCGGACTGCGTGGCAGTGCTCCGGGAGTCCGCCCTCGCCGCGATGCGTCGTTCGATCGACGCGGCCGACGTCACGGCCGCCGACGTCGCGACGGCCCGCGCCGCGGTCCGGCCCTCCCTGGACCCCGCGCAGGTCGCGTCGCTGCGCGCATTCGCCGACGGTCGCCAGGGTTGACGTTCCATCATCGACATGTCAGTGTTGATATGTCGATGACGGACCCCTGACCGGAGGACCCCATGATCGTGCTCCCCGCGACCCCTACCCGCACCACGTCCGCCCGGACCGCCCTGCGCGCCGGTGACCGCGACCGCGACCGGACCGCAAGCCACCTCGGGCAGGCGCTCTCCCAGGGGTACCTCGACCTCGACGAGTACGAGCGGCGCGTGCGGGCCGCCTACGTCGCCGCGACCCGGGCCGACCTCGACGCGCTGCTCGCCGACGTGCCGGTGCATCGACTGCTGCGCGACGACCCGTCCCGCCGCGCGGCGTCCCGTGCGAAGGCCGAGCTGTCGGTGCGGCTGCACCTGGCGGCCTACGCGCTGATGGTCGTCACGGTGCTGACGGTCTGGCTGGCCGTCGCCCTGTGCGGCGGCACGTGGTACTTCTGGCCCGTCTGGCCCATCCTCGGCGCCGGCATCGGGGTGCTAGCACACGCGATCCCCGTGCGGCTCGCCACGGCCGGACGGCGCTGACGGCACCGCCACGTAAGCTCGATCAGGACACGTCCAGCCACGCCACACGACGGCTGACACCCCGACCCGCACGATCGGAGTGCCATGCTCGCCATCCTCTGCGCGCACGCGGCAGCAGCCGCCATCGCGCCGCTGCTCGTGCAGCGTTGGGGACGCATGGCGTTCTACCCGCTGGCGCTGGTCCCCCTCGGATCGCTCGCGTGGGTCGTCGCGAACTGGCCGGGCGCCGGTGCGCAGCGCGCGCAGCTGGACTGGGTGCCCGCCCTCTCGATGGACGTCACCCTGCGCTTCGATGCCCTGGCGGCGGTGATGAGCGTGCTGGTCCTCGCCATCGGCGCCCTGGTCCTCTGCTACTGCGCCGAGTACTTCCACCACCACGACGGGCACACCGAGAAGCGCCTGCCCAGCTTCGCCGCCGAACTGGTCGCGTTCTCCGGCGCCATGTTCGGTCTGGTCACCAGCGACAACATGCTGGTGCTCTACCTGTTCTGGGAGCTGACCACCGTCCTGTCGTTCCTGCTCGTCGGGCACTACGCCGAGCGCGCGACCAGCCGGCGGGCCGCCATGCAGGCGCTGCTGGTGACCACGGCGGGCGGGCTGGCCATGCTGGTCGGGATCGTCATCCTCGGCGAGTCCGCGGGCACCTACCTGCTGTCGGAGCTGATCGCCGCACCGCCCACCGGCACCGCCGTCACCGCCGGGGTCCTGCTGGTGCTCGTCGGCGCGCTGAGCAAGTCCGCGATCGTCCCGCTGCACTTCTGGCTGCCCGGCGCGATGGCCGCCCCCACTCCGGTCAGCGCGTACCTGCACGCCGCGGCGATGGTCAAGGCCGGCGTCTACCTCATCGCCCGCATGACCCCGGGCTTCGCCGACTCCCCGGGCTGGCGGCCGACCATCGTCGTGCTGGGGCTCGCGACCATGCTGCTGGCCGGCTGGCGCGCGGTGCGCGAGTACGACCTCAAACTGATCCTCGCCTTCGGCACCGTGAGCCAGCTCGGCCTGATCACCGTGATGGTCGGCACCGGCGGCGGTGACGTCATGCTCGCCGGTCTGGCGATGCTGTGCGCCCACGCCATGTTCAAGGCGACGCTGTTCATGGTCGTCGGCGTCATCGACCACGCCACCGGCACCCGCGACATCCGGCGGCTGGCGTGGCTCGGCGACGCGCACCGCCCGCTGCTCGTCATCGCCGTGGGCGGCGCGGCGAGCATGGCCGCGCTGCCGCCGTTCTTCGGCTTCGTCGCCAAGGAGGCCGACCTCGAGACACTGGCGCACAGCGCAACGCTGGGTTCGACCGCCCCCTGGGTGCTGGGCGGGGTGGTCTTCGGGTCGGTGTTCACCACCATCTACAGCCTGCGGTTCGTCTACGGCGCCTTCGCCCGCAAGGGCCGCGACGCCCCCAGCCAGCGCGTCGCCGAGATGCACCGCCCACCCGCCGCGTTCCTCGTCGCGCCCGCCGTGCTCTCGGTGGCAGGCCTGCTGTTCGGCCTCTGGCCGGCGGGACTGGACCACGTGCTGGCGGACTACGCCCGGACCGTGCCCGGCGGTACGGGCTACCACCTCGCGCTGTGGCACGGCTTCACCGTGCCGCTGCTGCTGTCGGCGCTGGTCCTCGGCCTCGGCATCGCCGCGTTCTTCGCCCGCGGCCGGCTGCGAGAGGTCCGCCTGGGCTACCTGCCGCTGGGCAACGCCGACCGCATCTACGACGCCGTCATCCGCGGCATCGACGTGCTGGCGGTCCGGCTCACCGCGTCCACGCAGCGCGGCTCGATCCCCGCCACGCAGTCGGTGATCCTCGCGACGCTGGTCCTGCTGCCCACCGCCATGCTCGTCCTCGGCAATTCCGACCGCCCGGAACTTCGGCTGTGGGACTCGCCGCTGCAGGCGGTCGTCGGCCTCATCATCCTCGCCGCCGCGCTCGCGGCCACCGTCATGCGCAACCGGCTGGCCTCGGTGCTGGTCGTCGGCGTCACCGGCTATGGCTGCGGCGTCGTCTTCGTCTTCCACGGCGCACCGGACCTGGCGCTGACGCAGTTCCTGGTCGAGACGTTGACGCTGGTCATCTTCGTGCTGGTGCTGCGCACGCTGCCCGCCGAAGCCGACCGCGCGAACGTCGAACGCAAGCGCCTGCCGCGCGCCGCACTGGCTCTGGCCGTCGGTGCCACGGTCACCACGCTGGCCGCGTTCGCGATGGCCGCCCGTTCCACCCGGCCCATCGCCGAACTGCTCCCGGACGCCGCCTACTACCGCGGGCACGGCGCGAACACCGTCAACGTGCTGCTCGTCGACATCCGCGCCTGGGACACCATGGGCGAGATCTCGGTGCTGCTCGTCGCTGCCACCGGCGTCGCCTCGATGGTGTTCCGCAACCGCCGCTTCGGCAGTGCGCCGCGGGTCGCGGACGCCGGACAGCCCGACATCGGACGCATCCCGGTGGTGCCGACGAGCCCCGCGGTCGGCGAGATCACCTGGCTGCGCGGCAGCGAGCTGCGCGACCCGCGGTACCGCTCGCTGGTCCTCGAGGTCGCCACCCGCATCATCTTCCCGCTGATCATGGTGCTCTCGGCGTACTTCTTCTTCGCCGGCCACAACACCCCGGGCGGCGGCTTCGCGGGCGGGCTGACCGCCGGGCTGGCGCTGGTGCTGCGCTACCTCGCCGGTGGCCGCTACGAACTCGGCGAGGCGCTGCCGCTGGACGCCGGCAAGGTGCTCGGCGCGGGCCTCGCCCTCTCCGCGGGCACGGCGGTGACGTCGCTGCTGCTGGGTGCGCCGGTGCTGTCGTCGGCCGTCATCGAACTCGACGTGCCCGTGCTCGGCACGATCAAGTTCGTCACCGCGCTGTTCTTCGACCTCGGTGTCTACCTCATCGTGGTCGGCCTGGTCCTCGACGTGCTGCGCAGCCTCGGCGCCCGCGTCGACGACGCGATGGCCCAGCAGCGCCAGCTGGAGGTGTCGCGGTGAACGTCACCTACCTCGTCCCGCTGATCCTGGTCGGCGGACTCATCAGCGCCGGGGTGTACCTGCTGCTGGAACGCAATCTCACCCGCATGCTGCTGGGTCTGCTGCTCGTCGGCAACGGCGTGAACCTGCTGATCCTGACCGTCGCCGGCTCGTCGGGCAATCCACCGATCCGGGGTCGCACCAGCTCCGGCGAGACCACCACCGCCGACCCGCTGGCCCAGGGCATGATCCTCACTGCGATCGTCATCTCGATGGGCGTCGCGGCGTTCGTGCTGGCACTGACCTACCGCTCCTACCGGCTGTCGCGTGCCGAGGAGGTCGCCAACGACCCCGAGGACACCCGCGTCTCGGAGCAGTCCGGCACCGCGATCGACGAGGACCTGCCCGAGCACGTGCCTTCCCGCGACACCGACGCCCCCGACGAACTCGACGCCCTGCCCGGACACGAGGGGTCCCGATGAGCGCGCAGAGCATCGCCGCGGTGCTGACGCCGCTGCCCGTGCTGATCCCGACGCTCGCCGCGGCGGCGACGCTGCTCGCCGGGCGCAGCGCGCGGCTGCAGCGCTCGATCGCGGTCATCGCGCTGTCGGCCGTCGTCGCGGTGTGTGCGGCGCTGGTGTACTACGCCGACCGGCTGGGGACGATCGTCGTGCACGTCGGCGGCTGGGGCTCCACCGAACCCGGCATGGGACCGCTCGGGATCAGCCTGGTGGCCGACCGGCTGTCGGCACTCATGCTGCTGGTGTCGGCGATCGTGCTGCTGGGCGTGGTCTTCTACGCCATCGGGCAGGGCATCCGCGACGGCGACGAACGCCAACCGGTGTCGATCTTCCTGCCGACCTACCTGGTGCTGTCCGCGGGCGTGTGCACGGCGTTCCTCGCCGGCGACCTGTTCAACCTGTTCGTCGGCTTCGAGGTGCTGCTGTCGGCGAGCTTCGTGCTGCTCACCATCGGCGCGAGCGCCGAGCGGGTCCGGGCCGGCATCGCCTACGTGATGGTGTCCATGGTGTCGTCGCTGATCTTCCTCGCCGGCATCGCGCTGGTGTACGCGACGACCGGCACGCTCAACATGGCCGAGGTCGCGGTCCGCCTCGACGACGTCCCCGACGGCACCCGCAACGCGCTGTTCGCCGTCCTGCTGGTGGCCTTCGGCATCAAGGCCGCCGTCTTCCCGCTGTCGGCGTGGCTGCCCGACTCCTATCCCACCGCACCCGCGCCGGTCACCGCGGTGTTCGCGGGCCTGCTCACCAAGGTGGGCGTCTATGCCATCATCCGCGCGCACTCGCTGCTGTTCCCCGGCGGGAGCATGGACGGCGTGCTGCTCGTCGCCGCGCTGCTCACGATGCTGGTCGGCATCCTCGGCGCCATCGCGCAGAGCGACATCAAGCGGCTGCTGTCCTTCACCCTGGTCAGCCACATCGTCTACATGGTGTTCGGCGTCGCGCTGTCCAACGACCTCGGCATGTCCGGCGCGATCTACTACGTCGCACACCACATCGTCGTGCAGACCACGCTGTTCCTCGTCGTCGGCCTCATCGAGCGCCAGGCCGGCGCCTCGACGCTGCAGCGCCTCGGCGGACTGGCCGCCGCGAGCCCGCTGCTGGCGTTCGTGTTCCTGGTCCCGGCGCTCAACCTCGGCGGCATCCCGCCGTTCTCGGGCTTCATCGGCAAGGTGGCGCTGCTCGAGGCGGGCACCCGGGACGGCTCGGTGCTGGCCTGGCTGCTGGTCGGCGGCGGCGTGCTGACCAGCCTGCTGACGCTCTACGCGGTGGCGCGGGTGTGGACGAAGGCGTTCTGGCGCGCGCGGGCCGACGCGCCGCAGGGCGACCTGTCGGCCGCCACGCCGTCGGCACTGCTCGACGACGCCGAGGCCGACGTCTCGTTCGCCGACCGCGACGACGTCGGGCGCATGCCGGTGGGCATGGTGCTGCCGACCGCGGCGCTGATCGCGGTGGGGCTGGCGCTGACGGTGTGGGCCGGCCCGATCTTCGGGTACAGCGAGCGCGCCGCCGACCAGGTGCTCGACCGCGGCCAGTACGTGTCGGCGGTCCTCGGACCGGGGGTGACGCCGTGACCGGGGCGTCGCTGCGCAAGATCGCGCTGCGGCTGTGGGTGGTGTGCTGGCTGGTCCTGGTGTGGCAGCTGCTGTGGGGCGACGTGTCGGCGGCCAACGTCCTCAGCGGCCTGGTGGTGGCCCTCGTCATCACGGTGCTGCTGCCCCTGCCGCCGGTGCCCATCGAGGGGCGGCTGCACCCGCTGTCGCTGCTGCGGCTCACCGCCCAGATCGGCTACTACCTGGTGAAGTCCTCCATCCAGGTGGCCTGGCTGGCGGTCCGGCCCGGTCCCCCGCCGGCCACCGCGGTGCTGCGGGCGCATCTCGCGCTGAAGTCCGACCTGGTGCTGGCGCTCGCGGTGAACGTGCTGAACCTGATCCCCGGCGGCATCGTGCTCGAGATCGACCAGGCCCGCCGCCTGATCTACGTGCACGTGCTGGACGTCAGCACCGAGCGCACGGTGCGCCAGTTCTACCACCAGGTCGCCGAGATCGAGCGGCTGATGATCGCGACCTTCGAACGCGACACGCACTGGCGTCCGGCGCCGGAACGGGAGGTCGGCTGATGACCTGGGTATGGACGGTGTCGGCGGTGCTGCTGACCGCGGCCGCGGCCATCACGATGTACCGGCTGCTCGCCGGACCGGGCACGCTGGACCGCCTCGTCGCGCTGGACACGTTCGTCGCGGTGACGATGTGCGCGATCGGCACGTGGGCGGCGTTCAGCCTCGACACCACCGTGACGTACAGCCTGACGGCGCTGGCCCTGATCAGCTTCGTCGGCTCGGTCAGCGTCGCCCGCTTCCGGGTGCGCGACCGCGACGAAGGGAGCCAGCGGTGACCACCGTCCTCGACGTCCTCGCCGGCGCACTGGTGCTCGCCGGCTCGACGCTGGCGCTGACCGCCGCGATCGGCATCGTCCGCTTCGGCGACACCATGTCGCGCATGCACTCGGCCACCAAGCCGCAGGTGCTCGGACTACTGCTGGTGCTCGCCGGGGCCGCCATCCGGCTGCGCGGCCACGCCGACGTCGGCATGGTGATCCTCACCGGAATGTTCACCCTCATCACCGCGCCGGTGGTCGCCAACCGCGTCGGTCAGCTCGCCTACCGCGAGCAGAGCTACCGCGACGACCTGCTGACGCGCGACGAGATGGCCGAACGCAGCGAGGACTGACGCCCGTCGGAAGGGCGCGCGCTCAGTCCTCGGCGAGCTGGAACTCCACCAGCGCGGCGACGGTCTCGACGGCGTCCCGCAGCGCGTCGAGTCGCTTCTCCGCCGACGGCGCGGCGAGCAGCGCGTACCGGTCGGCCTGACCGATCGGGATCCGCGAGGCCAGCGCGTAGAGCCGCTCCCCGGCGTCCTGCCCCGGTTCCGGCTCGCCGAGCAGGTCCCGCTTCGGCGGCAGCGTGGCGCCCTGGGCCTCGGCGACCCGCTCGAACAACGCCATCACCTGGTCCTCGACGTCGGCGATCTCCGCGCCGCCAACGGCACGCCCCGGCTCGTCGGGCCAGGGCTCGGTGGTGGCGCGCGGGAACGGATCGTCCGGCAGCCACTCGACCACCCGGATCCGGTCGGTCATGGCGCAGTCGATCCGGTAGAGCCCGCCGCCCTGGTCCTGCGCCTCGACGATCCGGGCCATGACACCGACGTCGAGCCGCGCGTCGGCACCGCCCACCTCGCGTCCGGCGGAGATCAGGACGACACCGAATTGCCGGTCGCCGGAGAGGCATTCGCGCACCAACGCCTGGTACCGCGGCTCGAAGATGCGCAGCGGCAGGTCCTCGCCCGGCAGCCGGACCGACTCCAGCGGGAACATCGGCGTGCTGGCCACGGGTTACAGCACCAACTCGCCGACGAGCGCGTCGACCACGGCGCGCAGGTCCCCGTCGTTGTCCTCGGCCACGCGGCGCTGCCGCTGATACGACGCACCGCCCCGGGCGATCGACGACACCGCGGCCAGTTCGTCGGAGCAGCCCAGCGACGCGGCGACCGGTTCCAGCCGGTTCAGCACCTCGTCGAGGTCCTCGGTGACCAGCCGCTCGTTGCTGTCGGCGTCCAGGATGATGACCGCGTCCAGGCCGTAACGCGCTGCGCGCCACTTGTTCTCCTGCACGTGCCACGGCGGCATCGTCGGCAGCTGCTCGCCGGCGTCGAGCCGCCGGTCCAGGTCGACGATCAGGCAGTGCGTCAGCGCGACGAGCGCGCCGAGTTCGTCGATGTTGGAGACGCCGTCGAAGATCCGCACCTCCACGGTGCCGAGATGCGGCGACGGCCGGATGTCCCACCGGATCTCGTTCATGTGGTCGATGATGCCGGTCTTCTTCTGGTCGGCCACGAAGCGCTCGAAGTGCGACCACTTCTGAAAGTGGAAGGGCAGGCCGGCCGTCGGCAGCTGTTGGAACATCATGGCGCGGTTGCTCGCGTACCCGGTGTCGTGTCCGGCCCAGTAGGGCGAGGACGCCGACAGCGCCAGCAGGTGCGGATAGTGATTGAGCAGCGACGTGATGATCGGCATCACCTTGTGCGCCGAGGACACGCCGACGTGCACGTGCACCCCCCAGATCAACATCTGCCGCCCCCACCACTGGGTGCGCTTGATCAGCTCGGCGTAGCGCGGCGCGTCGGTCAGTTGCGCGGCCGACCAGTTCGCGAACGGGTGCGTGCCCGCGCAGAACAACTCCATGCCGCGGGCCTCCACGATTCGCCGCGTGGTGCCGAGCGTGCCGCGCAGGTCGTCCATCGCCTCACCGGCGTTGTCGCAGATGCCGGTGACCACCTCGACGGTGTTGCGCAGCAACTCCTTGTGCACGTGCGGTGTCTCGCCGATCTCGTCGATGACCGCGGCGGCCTCGTTGCTCAGGTCGCGCGTGACCGGGTCGACGAGCGCGAACTCCCACTCGACGCCCACGGTCGGCCGGGCCGATCCGGCGAAGTCGATGCGCTGCGACACCGGCGTCGCCGCCTACGTGGAGGGCGAGATGACGCCGCAGGCGACGCGCTTGCCGGCATCGCCGGTGGCGAGCGTCTCCTGGTCCGGGCCGGGCGTGCCGTTGGTCTGCTGGTACTTCTCCGGCGGGATGTTGGCGAAGTTGTCCGACTTCTCGTGGATGATGATCGCCGTCTTCTGCCCGGCGAGCAGCTGCTCGGCGGTGAAGGCGTCGGTCGTCGTCACCAGCATCGCCGAGCCGTCCTCGCGGACCTGCAGCGACGCGAGGTCGCCGCTGGCCGGGTGACCGCTGTGGCCGGGAACCTGGAAGTGCCCACCCGCGGACAGGAAGTCGCCGGGCGCGCCGCCGGTGGGGGCCACCGACGCGGCCTCGCACTTGCCGACGGAGTGGATGTGCATGCCGTGGAAGCCGGGCGCCAACTGCCCCGGCGCGGTGGTCTGCACGGTGACGTTGGCGTGCCCGCCCTCGAACGCGAACTCGGCGGTCGCGACGGTGGTGCCGTCGGGCGTCTTGATCTCGGCGGTCAGCGTCTCGCCGGCCGGAGCCGCGCCGCCCTCGCCCTCCTGCGCACCGGCCGACGGTGCCGGCGAACCGGTCCACACCGACGGGGTGGTGCCGGGCTGGGTGGCGACGGGCTCGTTGGGCGTGCATGCTGCCGCGACCGGAACGAGCAGCGCCGTGGCGGCGACGAGGCGGAGCGAAGCAGAGATCGGCATGCCCGAAAGCCTAGCCGGTGACGACGACGATGACGCCGGGCGGTCGGTCTGCCAGCGGGGGCGTCCGTTCGGCCACCGGCGCGTCGAGGAGCTTGCCGATCTGCTCGGCGGACTGGCGTTCACCGGCGGCCTCGCCCCAGTAGACGGTGGTGGCCGTCACGCCCTCCGGCGGCAGGTTGCCGGTCTCGACGACGTTCCACTCGTCGTCGCGCAGCCGGTTGGCCACGTTCTCCGCGGCGCCCGCGACGTCGGAGACGTTGAAGACCCGCACCTCGGCGCGCGGCGCGGCCTGGCCGGACGCCGCGGCCGACGTGCTCGGGGCGGGGGTGACGGTGCTGACCACGCTGGAGGAGGTGCTGTCGGCGGCGTCGTCGTCGGAGCCCATCGACTGGAACCCGACCAGCAGGAACACCACGCCCAGGAAGAGGAGCACCATCACGATGGCGCGCAGGGGCAACCCGGAGGTCTCTCGCTGGTTCATCGCACCCACTGTATTCGTCGGTCCGCGTGGCGCGAAAAGCTCAGGTGAGGTCGAAACCCAGCTTGCGAGCGGCCCGCGCCTTCTGCCGACTGGCGCGCAGGCGGCGCAGCCGCTTCACGAGCATCGGGTCCACCGCGAGTGCCTCGGGGCGGTCCACCAGCGCGTTGAGCACCTGGTAGTACCGCGTGGCCGACATGGAGAACAGCTCCTTGATGGCGTCTTCCTTGGAGCCCGCGTACTTCCACCACTGCCGTTCGAAGGCCAGGATGTCGTGTTCGCGGCGGGTCAGACCATCGGTGAGCGCAGAGTCGTCTCCGGACTGATCAGTCCGTGCGATGGCGCCGTCCATTTCGCTCTGGGGACCCTTCCGCAGTGGCTGCCGAGGACTGGATTTCCTCTGGTTCGGCGATATTCAACCACGGGGTTCGTGATTGAGCCGTGATCATCACCCGCGAGTCGGATCGCCGGTACCGGCTCACTAGCATTTCCTCCCATGGCCGTCGTCCCGATCCGCATCGTGGGAGATCCCGTCCTGCACACCGCGACCACCCCGGTGCCCGTCGGCGCCGATGGTTCGCTGCCGGCGGACCTCGCCTCGCTCATCACCGACCTCTTCGACACGATGGATGCCGCCCACGGAGTGGGCTTGGCCGCCAACCAGATCGGAGTGGCGACGCGCGTCTTCGTCTACGACTGCGCCGACGACCGCGGCAAGACGCTGCGCCGCCGCGGCGTGGTGGTGAACCCGGTCCTGGAGACCTCCGAGGTCCCCGAGACGATGCCCGATCCGGACGACGACGACGAGGGCTGCCTGTCGGTGCCCGGCGAGTCGTTCCCGACGGGGCGCGCCACCTGGGCGCGCGTCACCGGGCTCGACGGCGACGGCACGCCCATCACGCTGGAGGGCAACGGCCTGTTCGCCCGCATGCTGCAGCACGAGACCGGCCACCTCGACGGCTTCCTCTACCTCGACCGGCTGATCGGCAGGCACGCCCGCGCCGCCAAGCGCGCCGTCAAGTCGCACGGCTGGGGTGTGCCCGGGCACACCTGGATGCCGGGCGAGGATCCCGACCCGTTCGGCCACTAGCGATGCTGCCGCCGCTCGGATCCCGGGTGAGCCTGCGCTACCGGCTGCCCGAGGGCGAGGTGCCGCCGCACACCGACGTCGTCGGGCACGTCGAGCGCGCCGACGCGACGGTCGGTGTCCGCACCCGGCACGGCGACCTGGTGGAGGTGGCGGCCGACGACGTGCTGGCGGTGCGCGTCATCCCGGAAATGCCGGTGCGCACGTCGCAGATCCGCAACCTCGAGCACGCCGCCGCGCTGGCCTGGCCCGGGACCGAGCACGTCTGGCTGGACGGCTGGTTCCTGCGCTTCGGCGACGGCCACACCCGTCGCGCCAACTCGGCGGTCCCGGTCGAGGCATGGGCGTCGCCGGCGACGGTGCCCGCGATCGTCGACTGGTACGGCGCGCGCGGCGTCACCCCGCTGCTCGCGGCACCCGACCGACTGTTGCGGCTACGCCCGGACGTCCCCGCCGACGGCGCGAACGCCGTGCTGGTGGCCGACGTCGCGCCCGGCCCGCCGGCGGTCTCGGTCGTCATCACCAACGCCCCCGACGAGAACTGGCGGTCGGTCGACCCGCGCGCCGTGCCGGACGAGGTGCTGACGGCCGTCGTCGACGGCGTCGTCGCCTTCGCGACGATCGAGGGCGTCGCCGCGGCGCGCGGCGCGGTCACCTCGGCTCCCGACGGCACCCGCTGGGTGGGCCTGTCGGCGGTGCACGTGGTCGAGTCCGCCCGGCGCGGCGGGCACGGCCGGGCCATCTGCGACGCCCTGCTCGCCTGGGGTGCCGGCCACGGCGCGACCCGCGCGTACGTGCAGGTGCTCGACGACAACGCGGCCGCACTGAGGCTCTACGCGGCCATGGGCTTCCGCACCCAACACGGCAGCCGCTACGTCGACGCCCGTAGGCTCTGACCGATGCGCCTGGCCACGTGGAACGTGAACTCCATCCGTTCGCGCATCGACCGCGTCACCTCCTGGTTGGAGCGCGCCGACGTCGACGTCCTGGCCATGCAGGAGACGAAGTGCAAGGACGAGCAGTTCCCGACGCTGCCCTTCGCCTCGCTGGGCTACGAGGTCGTGCACACCGGGTCCAGCCAGTGGAACGGCGTGGCGATCGCCTCGCGCGTCGGGATCACCGACGTCGCGGTCGGTTTCGACGGGCAGCCGACGTGGGAGGAGGCCTCCGAGGCGCGCGCGCTCGGCGCCACGTGCGACGGCGTGCGGGTGTGGAGCCTGTACGTGCCCAACGGCCGCACCGTCGACTCCCCGCACTACGCCTACAAGCTCGACTGGCTCGCCGCGCTGCGGCGCACGGCGTCCGGGTGGCTCGCCGAGGATCCGCGCGCGCAGATCGCGCTGGTCGGCGACTGGAACATCGCGCCGACCGACGAGGACGTCTGGGACATCGAGGTGTTCCGGCACAGCACCCACGTGACCGAGCCCGAGCGCGCGGCGTTCCGCGCCATCGAGGCCGAATTCCCCGACGTGGTGCGGCCCTTCGCGCCCGGTCCGGAGAACTTCACCTACTGGGACTACACCCAGCTGCGCTTCCCTCGGCGCGAGGGCATGCGGATCGACTTCGTGCTCGGCTCCCCCGCACTGGCCGAGCGGGTCGGGCACGCCGAGATCGTGCGCGCCGAACGCAAGCCGGGCAAGAAGGGCACCCCGCCGCCCAGCGACCACGCGCCGGTCCTCGTCGACCTCACCTGAGGAACTCACACCGAGACGGTCGGCTTCGCCTCGGGATGCGCATCCGGTTGCGGCGCATGCGCACTGGTGACGAGGTCGTTGGTCGGGTGCCTGATGGTCAGCAGCAGCGCCATCACCGCGAGCGTCAGCAGGAAGGTGGCGGGGACGGCGAAGGCCGCCTCGCCGAACGCCCGCTGCAGGACGCCGCCGATCACCGCGCCGCCGGCGAGGCCGGCCCACAGCGGGCCCTGGATCCAGAACGACGGCGACGGCTTGTGCAGCAGCATGTTGGCCAGACCGGCCCCGAACCGCACGATGGAGCCGGTGACGTAGGTGAGGGCCAGGCTGCGCCCCGACTCGTCCTGCAGAGTCGCGTTCTGCAGCCCGAGGGCCAGCACGATCGGGTAGACGTGCCACGGGACCGCCTCGGGGCCGTGCGGAATCAGGATGCCGGTGAGCAGCAGCGTCGCCTGGGTGAGCAGGAGCGCGGGGAGTCGCCACCGCCCCGACCACGCGGCGATGAGCGTGCCGGCGAACGCGCCGAAGCAGAAGACGGCGATGACGGTGCCGAAGCGCGCGACGCCCACCCAGTCGGCTGAGCTGGCGGCCTCGCCCATCCGGGTGGTGTTGCCACTCATGAAGGACATGAACAGCTGCGAATACTGCATGAAGCCGATCGCGTCGGCGATGCCGGCGATGGTGGCCAGCGCGACCGCGAAGCGGAACCGCGTCCTCGGGTCGGCCGGGAAGCCTTTGTCGGGCATGGAAGTCCTCGGTGGTCAGGGGGCGGACACGACTCGTGGCCGAGGTCGAGACCTCGGCCACGTGTGCTCGGCGATCAGCCGATCGGCGGGATGGCGCCCCACGATCCGTACGGACCGTTCTGCGCGCCGCCGCCACCGGAGCTGGGTACCTGGAAGCCGTCGATGCCCTGGGGACCCAGGCAGCGCGACGTCGAGACGGCACTACGGCACGGGTCGACGGACGCGTCGGCGACCGGGGTGACGGCGAGTCCGACGGCCACGCCGGCCGCAGCGATGAACGGGATGCCGATGAGCTTGAGAGACATGGTCAATGCACTTCCTTCGTATCGTGGTGGATGGCGGGGGTCGCTCAGCGACCGATCGGCGGGACCGAGCCCCACGGCCCGTAGGGACCGTTCTGGGCGCCGGCGTTCGGGCTGGGGACCATGAACCCGTCGACGCCCTGCGGGCCGAGGCAGCGCGAGGACGAGACCGCGGTGCGGCAGGGGTCCACGGCGGCAGCGGCGGGTGCGGCGACGAGGGCGAACGCCATGCCCGCGGCGGCGACGAATGGGATTCCGAGAGCCTTGATCTTCATGGTGTACCTTTCCTTCGGTCCAGATCCGTTGTGTCTGGCTGGTTTTGGTTGTCCGCTCTGAGCGGGTCACTCCAGATGTACCCGAGATTCCGGCCACCGGAAACGGTCGCCAAAGGTCCTCATAGACAACGCATAAGTCCATGGAATCGCTATGAGACCGCCGCGCGGCGTGGTCGTCGCGGCACGGCGTCCCTACCGTTGGAATCATGAAAGCCTCACGCGCACAACGGCTCGGCACATTCGCCCTCTCGGGGGCGGCCGCCATGGTGATCGCGCTCACGTGTGGACCCACCGCTGTGGCCGCACCCACCGGATCGTCGGCCGCGGACACCATCGCCCGCCTGCAGGCGGAGGGCAACCGCGTCGTCGTCAACAAGGTGGGCACCGGCTCGCTGAGCGAATGCAGCGTCAGTTCCGTGCGCCCGGTGCAGGTGCGCGAACAGCCGTCCGGCGGCCTGCGACCGGCGCTGCCGTTCGCGCCCACGGTCACCGTCGTGCACGTCGGCGTGCAGTGCTGAGCCGGTCGCGATGACCGCTTACGGAGTGCCTCCCACCCGCCCCTTCGGACCGCGCGACGGCCAGCTGCCGATCTCCGACCACGCAGTGCTCGGGGACGGCAGCACGTGCGCCCTGGTCCGGCGCGACGGCGCGCTGCCCTGGCTGTGCGTACCTCGGTTCGACGCGCCGCCGCTCTTCGCCGGTCTCCTCGACGCACGTCGCGGCGGATCCTGGAGCATCGCCCCGGAAGGACTGAGCGGCGGTGAGCAGCGCTACGTCGACGACACCGCCGTGGTGATCACCACGTTGAGCGGCGCCGGCGGCACCGTCGAGGTCACCGACTTCCAGGCGCTGCGCTCGGGTGCCGACCTGACCGAACTCGGCACCGCGGCCCGTGGCCAGCTCGTGCGCGTGGCCCGAGTCGTGTCGGGCTCCGTGCGGCTGCGCATCGCCTTCACCCCGCGCCACGGGCGATTCGGCCGGCACGGCGGGGACTGGACCATCGCGTCACCCGACCACCCGGTCCTGCCCCTGCGGTTGCGGTCCTCGCATCCGTTGCACGACGACGGCGACGGGACGCTGGCGGCGACGGTGACGCTGCGGGCCGGCCAGACCTACGAGACGTCCCTGGTGTGGGCGCCCGAGCGTCGGATCGAGGTCGGCACCCCGACGGCCACGCTCCTGGCCCGCACCGAACGGGCGTGGCGGCAGTGGGCCACCCACATCGACTACGAGGGTCCGCAGCGGCATCTCGTCCGCCGCTCGGCGCTGACGCTGAAGCTCCTCGACCACTCCTCCACCGGCGGAATCATGGCTGCCGCGACGTCATCGCTGCCGGAATGGGTAGGCGGCGAACGCAATTGGGACTACCGCTACACGTGGGTCCGCGACGCCGCGTTCTCGACGTACTCATTACGCCGCATCGGGCTGACCAGCGAGGCGGACGCCTTCCTCGCCTGGACGCTGGGCTGCGCCGAACGCGACGGCGGCCCGTCGATCATGTACGCACTCGACGGCGGACAGCCGCCCGCGGAGCACACCGACCCGACGCTGTCCGGCTGGCGCGACAGCGCACCGGTGCGGTGGGGAAACGGAGCTGCCGGTCAGACCCAGCACGACGTCTACGGCGAACTGCTCGACGTCGCCTACCAGTGGGTGCGGGCCGGCGGTCACGTCGACGACCACCTGTGGTCCATCCTCGCAGGACTCGCCGACGCGGCCGCGGCCCAGTGGCGGTCACCCGACCACGGCATCTGGGAGATCCGGGACACCGGTCGTCCCTTCACCTACTCGGTGGCGATGTGTCAGGTGGCGGTCGACCGCGCGCTGCGCATCGCCGAGGCCACCGGCCGTACGTCCTCGGTCGAGCGGTGGCGGCGCTCGGTGAAGGAGATCGGCTACGCGCTCGACCACGGCGCCTGGGATGCCGAGCGGGGCACGTTCACCGAACAGCTGTCCGGCGACGGTTCGCACCGCGGCGGTCTCGACGGCGCACTGCTCGCCCTGCCGCTGCGGCGCGTCGTCGACTTCACCGATCCGCGGATGATCGCCACCGTCGAGGCGGTCCGACGCGACCTCGACGCCGGCGATGGCCTGCTCTACCGCTACCGGCACGACGTGTCCTCCGACGGGCTCGCCGGTCCTGAGGGCGCGTTCCTGCTGTGCTCGTTCTGGTTGGTGGACAACCTGACCGGGCAGGGCCGCATAGACGAAGCGTTGTCGCTATACGACTCGCTGTGCGCACGCGCCAACCACGTCGGCCTGCTCAGCGAGGAGATCGACCCGCGCGACGGCTCGTTCCTCGGCAACTTTCCGCAAGCGTTCAGCCACATCGGGGTCATCGCCAGTGGTCACCGCCTGACCCGCGCAATGGGTTCGCGCCGTGGGTGATTGGGCAGGCCCGCTGACGCCGCTGGGCTGACTCTGCGGCACACGACGACGCCGCGGCCGGAATGATTTCCGGCCGCGGCGTTGTTGGGTTACTGCGTCTTACTCGGCAGCCTTCTGCCGCGCTTCGGCGGCACTGGCAGCGGCGCGTGCGGCGTCGGCCTCGCCTTCCTTCTGGGCGACGTCGCGCTGCGCGTCGGCCTTGTCCTGCTGCGCGCGGCCTTCCTCGCGAAGGTCGTCACGGTCGGTGACCGTGCCGATGACCTCCTTGGCCTTGCCCTTGACGTCCTCGACGATGCCCTTGACGGCGTTCTCGGGTCCGCTGTCGCTCATGGTGGTTCCCTTTCGTTTCAGGTGGTGAAGCATCTACCCATTCGGGTCGCGTCTTCAAACGCGCGCGAGATCCGATGCGGCGTCCTGCAACTCCGCGTCGAGGTCGGCGGCCGGGAGACGGACGAGGAACTCGGTGCGACCGCGGCGCGAGTCGACCGAGACGGTGCCGCCGTGCGCCTCGACGATCGACGACACGATCGCCAGACCGAGGCCCGTGCTGTTGGCCTCGCGCGAACGGGCCTTGTTGGCGCGGACGAAGCGGCCGAAGAGGTGCGGCACGATCTCCGGGTCGATGCCCGGGCCGTCGTCGACGACCGACAGTTCGACGCCGTCGGCTCCGGTCCGGACCGTCGTGGTCACGGTCGTACCCGCCGGAGTGTGGTTGCGGGCATTGGTGAGCAGGTTGGTCAGCACCTGGTGCAACCGCGGTCCGTCGCCGCGCACCCACACCGGATCGTCGGGGAGGTCGGTCACGAACCGATGGTCGGCTGCGGTGACCGTGACGTCGTTGACCGCATCGGCCACGACACTGCACGCGTCGACGATCTCGACGTCCAGGCCCTGCCCTTCGTCGAGACGCGACAGCAGGAGCATGTCGCCGATGAGAGCGCTCATGCGGCGGGACTCGGCCTCGATGCGCGCCAGCGCGTACTCGGTGGTGGGCGGCAGCGCGGCCGCCTCCTGCCGCGTCAGTTCGGCGTAGCCGGAGATCGCCGCCAACGGTGTCCGCAGTTCGTGGCTGGCGTCGGTGAGGAAGCGGCGCATCCTCCGGTCGGCCTCGGCACGCATGGCGAGCGCCGAATCCACGTTCGCCAGTAGTCGATTCAGCGTCTCGCCGACGATGCCGACCTCGTTGTCCGGATCGGAGTCCGAGCGGCGCACGCGCGCTGTGATGCGGTGTTCCTCGTCGCCGAGTGGGATCCGCGCGGCCCGCGCCGCGGTGGCCGCCACCCGCCGCAGCGGCCGCAGCTCGCGGCGGACCAGCAGGACGGTGCCGACCGCCGCGACGGCCGCGGCGAGAGCCGTGATGAGCGCGACGGCGCCGATCTTCTGCAGGATCGCCGCCTCGGCGCTCTCCAGCGAGACCGCCGAGATCAAGCGGGTGCCGTCCCCGCGGTCGAGGCCCGCGACCCGGTGCCTGCCGAGGTCGCCGAGGTCGACGGTCCGCGGCGCGCCGTCGGTCCACCGCAGCGACTCGAGGGCGCGAATCGCCGCCTCCGGCGCGGGGCGTGGTCCGTCGTCGTCGAATTCGGCCGACCGCGTGACGACGCCGCCACGCGTCACCGCGATGACCGTCCCGGGCGCCTGACCTGTGAAGTCGGTCAGCAGGCCGGCCCGTGCGCCGGCGTCGAGGCGCTGCTCGTCGTAGACGTGGTCGAGCGCGGCGAGGGAGTGCCGCAGGTCGGCGTCGCTGACGGAGGTCACGTAGCTGTTCATCGTGACGATCGACAGCGCACCGACGGCCAGCACCACGGTGGTGACGAGCGTGCAGACGCCCACCATCAGGCGCTTGCTCAGCGAGCGCAGCCGCCAGCGGCCGGGACGCCGCCGGATCACGACGGCGGCCGGAGCTGATACCCCACTCCGCGCACCGTGTGGATCATCGGCGCCCGGCCGGCGTCCACCTTCTTGCGCAGGTAGGAGATGTAGAGGTCGACGATGCTGGTGCGCCCGTCGAACGAGTAGTTCCACACCTCCTTGAGGATCTCCTCGCGGCTGAGGGCGCGCCGCGGGTGGCGCATCATGAAGCGCAGCAGCTCGAACTCCGTGGTGGTGAGTTCGATGCGCTCCCCCGCCCGGGTGACGTCACGGCTCGCCCCGTCCAGCGTCAGGTCGCCGACGACCAGCTCGGTGTCCTCGCGCGGTGCGGGCTCGCCGGTGCGGCGGATCAGACCACGCAGTCGAGCGACGAGTTCTTCGAGGCTGAATGGCTTCGTCATGTAGTCGTCCGCACCGGACGTCAACCCCACGACGCGGTCGGCGACCGTGTCGCGGGCGGTCAGGAACAACACCGGCGTGTAGCTCTCCGCGGTCCGCAGGCGCTGCAGGATCTGCAGTCCGTCGAGGCCCGGCAGCATGATGTCGAGCACCACCACGTCGGGCTCGACCGAGCCGAACTTCGCGAGCGCCTCCCGGCCGTCGTGCGCAGTCTCCACGGTCCAGCCCTCGTGGTGCAACGCCATCTTGACCAGGTTGGTCAGGGCCCGTTCGTCGTCGACCAACAGCACCCGGATCGGTGACCCGTCCTCGCGACGGATGGGGGGCAACTTGCCGAGGATGGCGGCCCGCGGTTGCTGCGCGCGCGGCCGCACCGGAGCGGTCGTCATGTGAACCTCATGCGAGGTCAATAGCCGTTCGTCTCGAATCCTGAACGTTCCTCGCCGATGGTCATACCAAGTTCACATCTGGTGCGGGCACGCGCGAGAGGTCACGCGTCGGGCGTCGCGTACCGCCCCGGGTTGAACATCGACGCCACCGCGCCGATCGCCATCATGACCGCCGCGGCGACGAAGACCACCACCAGGCCACTGTGGAACGGACCGGCGATGAGGTGCGGGAAGAAGGCATTGCCGGTCAGGGCCGCGGCGTCGACCCCGGGCTGCTGCAGGGCGTGGTACGGCTCCAGCAGCTCGGCCATCGGGTTGTACCCGAGGAAGGCGGCGAACAGGCTGCCGACGGGAGGCAGCCCGGCGACCTGGTGGGCCACGTCGGCCGAGACGCCCTGGTCCTGGAGGCCCGAGCTGAGCGCCGAGGGCAGCGTGTTCGCGAGGCCCACGATCATCAGCGAGAAGAAGATGCCGATCGACAGCGACGACCCGGCGTTGAAGAACGTCGCCCGCACGCCCGAGGCCGCACCACGTTGCGCGGCAGGCACACTCGACATGATGGCCGCGGTGTTCGGCGCGGTGAAGATGCCGCCGCCCAGCCCGTTGAGGAAGATCAGCACGGCGAACACCCAGTAGTCGAAGTCGACCGGGATGAGCACCAGCGCCACGAACGACCCGGCCATGAGCACCATGCCGCCCACGGTGAACGGGCGCGCACCGAAGCGGTCCGACAGCGAGCCGGCCAGCGGACCGGCGATCAGGAAGCCCACCGTGACGGGCAGCATGTAGATGGCAGCCCACAGCGGCGTCGACTCGAAGTCGTAGCCGTGCAACGGAAGCCAGATGCCCTGCAGCCAGATGATGAGCATGAACTGCAGCCCGCCGCGCCCCACCGAGGACATCAGGCCGGCCAGGTTGCCCATGCCGAACGTCGCCGACCGGAACAGCCGGACGTCGACCATGGGTTGCGCCACGCGCAGTTCGACGAGGCAGAAGACGACCAGCAGCAGCAGGCCACCGCCGATGGCGCCGATCACCCACGGGTTGGTCCAGCCGGTCGACGAGTCGCCGTAGGGCTGGATGCCGTACGTGATCCCGGTGAGCAGCACCGTCAACCCGATGCCGAAGGTGAACGTGCCCGCCCAGTCGAGGCGGCCCGGGGTGCGGGCGCCCAGCTCGCGCAGCGACCGCAGGCTCCAGATGGTGCCGGCCAGGCCGATCGGCACGCCGACCCAGAAGATGGCCTTCCAGTGCCACTCCGACAGCGCGCCGCCGATCAGCAGGCCGAGGAACGACCCCGCCACGGCGGACACCATGTTGACGCCGAGCGCCATGCCGCGCTGGTTCGCCGGAAAGGCGTCGGTGAGGATCGCCGACGAGGACGCCATCAGCATCGCGCCGCCGACGCCCTGCACGACGCGCCAGGCGATGAGCCAGACGGCGCCGCCGCCGAGGTGGAAGGGGTCGAAGGACAACGCCACCGCGGCGACGGTGAACACGACGAAGCCGAGGTTGTAGATGCGGACGCGGCCGAGCATGTCGCCGAGCCGCCCGAACGGCACGACGAGCACCGCCGTGACGACGAGGTAGCCCATCAGCATCCACAGCAGGTAGCTCACGTTGCCCGGGGCCAGCGGATTCAGGCCGATGCCGCGGAAGATCGCCGGCAGCGAGATCAAGACGATGGACGCGTTGATGGTGGCCAACAGCGTGCCGAGCGTGGTGTTCGACAACACGATCCACTTGTAGTGCGGGTGATCGTGGTCCATCCGCAGGCGTCGGCGCGCCGTCCGCACCCCTTCGGCGTCGGTTCTGGTCGTCGCTTCGATCTCTGTGGTCACGTCACCGCTCTTCGCCTCGGTCCCCAAAACACATACGTTACCTAAGTTAATGAGTCCGCGTCGATGCGCATTCCCGATGTCACGCACACCCGAGGAAGCTGGGGTAGCTTGTGTGACGTCCGCGCGGGAGCGCACACCAGTGCGCTGAGAGGACGGCTAGCGGGCCGTCGACCGTATGAACCTGACCGGGTAATGCCGGCGTAGGGAGTGTCGAGAATGGCTGTCTTCAGCGAACCCACCATCACCACCGGCCCCATCACGGGCAGCACCAAGACCTACCGGGTGCTGCCCGACGGCGGCCGCGTGCCGTTCCGCCGGGTGCACCTCACCACCGGCGACCACCTCGACCTGTACGACACGTCGGGCCCGTACACCGACGCTCGTGCCGCCATCGACCTCGATGCCGGCCTGCCGTCGCGGCCGGGCGTCGTGCGCGACCGCGGCACCCAGTTGCAGCGCGCCCGGCGCGGCGAGATCACCGCCGAGATGGCCTTCGTCGCGGCACGCGAGGGCATGCCGGCCGAACTGGTGCGCGACGAGGTGGCCCGCGGCCGGGCGGTGATCCCCGCCAACCACGACCATCCCGAGAGCGAGCCGATGATCATCGGCAAGGCGTTCGCGGTCAAGGTCAACGCCAACATCGGCAACTCGGCGGTGACGTCCTCGATCGCCGAGGAGGTCGACAAGATGGTGTGGGCCACCCGCTGGGGCGCCGACACCATCATGGATCTCTCCACCGGCCGCGACATCCACGAGACGCGGGAGTGGATTCTGCGCAACTCGCCGGTGCCCGTGGGGACGGTCCCCATCTACCAGGCACTCGAGAAGGTCGGCGGCGATCCCACCCGGCTGGAGTGGAACCTGTACCGCGACACCGTGATCGAGCAGTGCGAGCAGGGCGTCGACTACATGACGGTGCACGCCGGGGTGCTGTTGCGCCACGTTCCGCTGACCGCGCGCCGGGTCACCGGCATCGTCAGCCGCGGCGGCTCCATCATGGCCGCCTGGATGCTGGCCCACCAGCGCGAGTCGTTCCTCTACGAGCACTTCGGCGAGCTGTGCGAGATCCTCGCCCGCCACGACGTGACCTTCTCCCTGGGCGACGGACTGCGGCCGGGTTCGATCGCCGACGCCAACGACGCGGCGCAGTTCGCCGAACTCCGCACCCTTGGGGAGCTGACGACGGTCGCCAGGGAGCACGGCGTGCAGGTGATGACCGAGGGTCCCGGCCACGTGCCGATGCACAAGATCGTGGAGAACGTCCGCCTCGAGGAGGAACTGTGCGACGAGGCGCCGTTCTACACGCTGGGTCCGCTGACCACCGACATCGCGCCGGCATACGACCACATCACGTCCGGGATCGGCGCCGCGATCATCGCCGCGGCCGGGACGGCCATGCTCTGCTACGTCACCCCGAAGGAACACCTCGGACTGCCCAACCGCAAGGACGTGAAGGACGGGGTCATCACCTACAAGATCGCCGCGCACGCCGCCGACCTCGCGAAGGGCCACCCCGGCGCGCAGCAGCGCGACGACGCACTGTCCAAGGCGCGCTTCGACTTCCGCTGGCACGACCAGTTCGCCCTGGCGCTCGACCCGGACACCGCGCGGGAGTTCCACGACGAGACGCTGCCGGCGGAGCCCGCGAAGACGGCGCACTTCTGCTCGATGTGCGGCCCGAAGTTCTGCTCGATGCGTATCAGTCACGACATCCGCGCCGAGCACGGCGACCGGATCCCGCTGCCCCTGACGGAGGCCACGCCGTGACCGACTTCCTGCCCCTGTCCCCGCCCGGCGCGGCCCCGCGGCGAGTGCTGACCATCGCCGGCACAGACTCCGGCGGCGGCGCGGGCATCCAGGCCGATTCGCGGACCTTCGCGATGCTGGGCGTGCACGGGTTGGTGGCGGTGGTCGCCGTGACCGTGCAGAACTCCGTCGGGGTCCAGGGTTTCCACGAGATCCCGGTCGACGTCATCGCCGGCCAGATTCAGTCGGTGGTCGGCGACATCGGCATGCAGGCGGCCAAGACCGGCATGCTGGCGTCGTCGGAGATCATCGGCTGCGTCGCCGAGACGTGGCGGGGCCTCGGCACCGACGCCCCGCTGGTGGTCGACCCGGTGTGCGCATCGATGCACGGCGACCCCCTGCTGCACCCGTCGGCGCTCGACGCGTTGCGCTCCGAACTGCTCCCGCTCGCCACGCTGGTGACGCCGAACCTCGACGAGGTGCGCCACCTCACCGGCATCGAGGTCGTCGACGACGCCACCCAGCGCGACGCGGCCCGTGCGCTGCACGCCCTCGGTCCGGCCTGGGCGCTGGTCAAGGGCGGGCACCTGCGGTCGTCGGCACACAGCCCGGACCTGCTGTTCGACGGCAGCGAATTCCACGAGTTCGTCGCCGAGCGCATCGACACCGGCCATGACCACGGCGCGGGCGACACCCTGGCCGCGGCGGCCGCGTCCGCGCTGGCGCACGGCATGGAGGTCCCCGCGGCGGTCGCCTTCGCCAAGCGGTGGGTGACCGAGTGTCTCCGCGCGGCCTATCCCCTGGGCCACGGGCACGGACCGGTCTCGGCGCTGTTCCGGCTGTCGGCGTCGTGACACTCGACGCCATCGCCGGGGTCGCGCACCACCCGGACGGCACGCCGGCCGGAGCGGTGGTCCTGACGCACGGGGCCGGCGGCAACCGCGACGCGCCGATGCTGGTGCGCGTGTGCGACGAGTGGGCGCGCCGCAGCTGGCTCGCCGTCCGCTACGACCTGCCTTACCGCAGGCGCCGCCCGAAGGGCCCGCCGTCCGGATCGGCGACGGCCGATCAGGAGGGCGTGGCCGAGGCCGTCGCGCTCGCCCGCACCCTGGTCCCGGACCGCCCGGTGCTCGCGGGCGGCCACTCCTACGGCGGACGGATGACGTCCATGGCGGTCGCCGACGGGCTCGACGTCGCCGTGCTGACGCTGTTCTCCTATCCACTGCACCCCCCGGGCAAGCCGGAACGCGCCCGCACCGCACACCTGCCGGCGATCGCGGCGCCGACGGTCTTCACCCACGGCACGTCCGACCCGTTCGGGACGGTGGACGAGGTGCGCGCGGCGGCCGCTCTCGTCGGCGCGCCGACGAGAGTCGTCGAGGTGACCGGAGCCCGGCACGACCTCGGCTCGAAGACCCTCGACGTGCCCGCGCTGGCGGTCACGGCGGCGATCGGTCTGCTGCCCTGATTGCTGCTATGTTCCGGTGGTGACCTGGCCGTCCGGAGACCCGAACCAGCCCTACGGGCAGCAGCCGCCGCCGCCGTACGGTCCGGGGTATCCGCAGCAGCCGGGCTACCCGCCCCCGCCTCCCCCGCCGCTGCCCTACCAGCAGGGTCCCTACGGGACGCCGTACCCGCAGGGCTACCCGCCGCAGCCGCCGCCGAAGAAGTCGAAGAAGCCGCTCATCATCGCCCTGGTCGTCGTCGGCGTACTGGCCGTGGTCGGCATCGGCGTCGTCGCGGTCCTGACATTCGCCTTCAAGGACCGCGTCGTGGCCACCGACGTCCAGGTCGGCAGCTGCATCACCGACGTGCCGACCGAGTCGCGCATCATGACCCTGCCGACGGTCGACTGCGCCAAGCCGCACGGCGGCGAGGTGTACGCCGTGCTGAACATGCCCGACGGCGACTACCCGGGCGCGGCGGCGATCGACGAGTGGCAGAACAAGTGCCCCGAGGAGCTGGCGACCTACTCCCCCGACGCGATGCTCGACGAGACGGTCGGGGTGTTCGTCCTGTACCCGACGAAGGAGACCTGGGACGTCGGCGACCGCGCCGTGACGTGCATCGCCACGTTCGACCAGCCGCGCACCGGCACGCTGAAGTAGTAGCCGTTACCCCTGGTACCGTCCTTCCATGACTTCGGAGCAGCACGACGCGGTCATCGTGGGCGCCGGTTTCGCCGGCATCGGCGCGGCCATCCAGCTCAAGCGGTTGGGCATCGATGACTTCGTCATCCTCGAGCGCGAGGACGACCTCGGCGGCACCTGGTACGTCAACCACTACCCGGGTCTCGCCGTCGACGTCCCCACCACGACGTACTCCTACTTCTTCGAGCCGAACCCGAACTGGTCGCGCCTGTTCACTCCCGGCCCGGAGATCAAGCGGTACGCCGATCACGTCGCCGACAAGTACGACGTGCGCAAGCACATCCGCTTCTCCACCGTGGTGCAGGGCGCGCGCTGGGACGAGGACGCCTCGGTGTGGCGCGTCGCGCTCGGGGACGGCTCGACGCTGACGGCCACCTACCTGCTGACCGCCACCGGCTTCCTGTCCCAGCCGAAGGTGCCCGACATCGCGGGCATCGCCGACTACGCGGGCACCGTCATCCACACGACCGAGTGGGACGACGACTTCGATCCCCGCGGGCGGCGCATCGCGATCATCGGCACCGGCGCCACCGCCGTGCAGCTCATCCCCGAACTCGCGGCGTCGGCCGCCGAGCTGACCGTCTACCAGCGCACGCCCATCTGGGTCGCGCCCAAGGTCGACCTGGAGTTCTCCGAGCGCACCAAGCGGATCTTCGCGCGGATCCCGTTCACCCAGCGCATCGTCCGCGCCATCACCGACACGATCTACGAGGCGATGATCACCGTCGGCGTGGTGAACTACCGGGTGCCGTTCTTCCGGCGGCTCAACATCTCGGCGATGGACCTGTGCAAGATCCACCAGTTCATCCAGATCCGGGACAAGGACCTGCGGCGCAGGCTGACGCCGGACTACGACATCGGCTGCAAGCGACCGACGTTCTCCAACAAGTACTTCCGCGCGTTCACCAAGCCGCACGTGCACCTGCAGGACGCCGGCATCGACCACGTCACGACCGACGGCATCGTCAACGCCGACGGCACCAAGACCGAGATCGACACCCTGGTGCTGGCCACCGGCTTCGACCTGTGGGAGGCCAACTTCCCGGCCATCGAGGTCATCGGCCGCGAGGGCCGCAACCTCGGGAAGTGGTGGCGCGACACGCGTTTCCAGGCCTACCAGGGCGTCTCCATGCCGTACTTCCCGAACTACCTCAGTCTCGCCAGCCCGTATGCGTTCCTCGGCTTGAACTTCTTCAACACGATGGAATACCAGATGCGGTTGATGGAGCGGCTGTTCGGCGAGGTGAAGCGCCGCGGCGCGACGACGTTCGAGGTCACCGAGGAGGCCAACGCCGCCTACCTCGACCGCATGACCGAACTGCTCGGCGGCTCGCTGTGGACGATCGGCAACTGCACCTCGTCACGGTCCTACTACTTCAATCCCCAGGGTGAGCCGAGCCTGCTGCGACCGATGTCGACGCAGACCGCCATCCGGGAGGCCTCCGAGTTCCCGCTCGACGACTACCGCATCGCCTGATCCGATTCGCCCGTAGCAGAGAAGGGTTTCACCGTGCCAGAACAGAATTCGAAGGCCGCAACCATCGCCGGACTCGCCGTCGCCGGCACCGGGGTGGCGCACTTCGTCAAGCCGGACGCGTTCGAGTCGATCACCCGCAATGCCTTTCCGCGTGACACTCAGAAGTTCATCTACGTCAACGGTGGGCTGGAGACGGCGATCGGCCTCGGGATCGCCGTGCCCGCCACCCGCAAGCTGGCCCTCGCCGGCCTCGTCGGCTACGGCGCGTATCTCGCGATCAACATCGTCCGCAACCGTTAGGCGGTGAAGCGCCGCCTCGGCACGTTCGACGCCGTCGTCATCGGCCTCGGTTCGATGATCGGGGCGGGCGTCTTCGTCGCCATGGCGCCCGCCGCGGCCGCCGCGGGGAGCTGGCTGCCGCTCGGCCTGGCCATTGCGGCGCTGGTGGCGTACTGCAACGCGACGTCGTCGGCCCGGCTGGCCGCCCGCTACCCCCAGTCCGGCGGCACCTACGTGTACGGCCGGGAGCGCCTGGGCCCGTTCTGGGGTCACGCGGCGGGCTGGAGCTTCGTGGTCGGCAAGACGGCGTCGTGTGCGGCGATGGCCCTCACCGTCGGCGCCTACGCGTGGCCGGCGCACGCGAACGCCGTCGCCGTCGCCGCCGTGCTCGCCCTGACGGCGGTCAACGTGGCCGGCGTCCAGAAGTCGGCGCTGCTGACCCGCGTCATCGTGGCCGTGGTGCTCGCCGTCCTCGTGATGGTCGTCGTGGTCGCCGTCGACCCGGGCCGCATCGGCTCGACGACGTTTCAGGGCAGCGTCGGCGTGGGCGGGGTGCTGCAGTCGGCCGGGCTGCTGTTCTTCGCGTTCGCCGGGTACGCCCGGATCGCGACGCTCGGCGAGGAGGTCCGCGACCCCGCGACCGTCATCCCCCGGGCCATCAGCACCGCGCTGACCATCACGCTGGTGGTCTACGCGGCGGTGGCGGTGACGGTGCTGTCCGCACTGGGCGCCTCGGGCCTGGCGTCGGCGACGGCGCCGCTGGCCGACGCGGTCACGGCGGCCGGCCATCCCGGGCTCGCACCCGTCGTCCGGGTCGGCGCGGTGGTCGCCGCCCTCGGGTCGCTGCTCGCACTCATCCTGGGCGTCTCGCGCACGACGCTGGCCATGGCCCGTGATCGGCATCTGCCGGGCACGCTGGCGGCCATCCACCCCCGGTTCGACACGCCCTACCGCGCCGAGATCGCCGTGGGCGTCGTGGTCGCCGTCGTCGTGGCGCTGGTCGACGTCCGCGGGGCGATCGGCTTCTCGTCGTTCGCGGTCTTGGTCTACTACGCGATCGCCAACGCCTCGGCGTTCACCCTCGGGCGCCGCGTGGTGCCGACCATCGGGCTGATCGGCTGCGTGGTGGTCGCGTTCGCGTTGCCGACGGCCGCGGTGCTGTCCGGGGCCGCGGTGGTGCTGCTCGGCGCGCTGGCGTTCGGCGTGCGCCGCCGGATCGGCGTGCACACCGCCCCGTGATGGTGTGTAGTTCCCATTCGTGAACGCTTTGCGCTGGACCCCCGTGGCCCGCGACGCCGTGGTCGTCGCACCCGACGAGCGGCTGAGCTGGCCACGGACGATCGGCATCGGCGCACAGCACGTGGTGGCGATGTTCGGCGCGACGTTCCTGGTCCCGGTGCTCACCGGGTTCCCGCCCGCCACGACGCTGCTGTTCTCCGGCATCGGCACGATCCTGTTCCTGATCATCACCGGCAACCGCCTGCCGAGTTACCTCGGGTCGAGCTTCGCCGTCATCTCGCCAGTGGTGGCGGCCGTCGGCTCGCAGGGCCCGGGCGGTGCGCTCGGCGGACTGGTGGCGCTCGGCCTGGTGCTCGTCGTCGTCGGCGGCGTGGTGCACGTCGTCGGGACGCGCTGGCTGAACGCGGCACTGCCACCGGTGGTGACGGGCGCCGTGGTGGCGCTGATCGGGTTCAACCTGGCCCCTGCGGCCAAGGCCAACTTCGAGAAGGGCCCGCTGGTCGCCATCGTGACGCTGGTGCTGCTGGTCGCGACGCTGGCGTTCTTCCGCGGCATCATCGGCCGCCTGGCGATCTTCATCGCCGTGGTGCTGGGCTACGTGCTGGCGTGGATCCTCGACGACGTCGACCCCGCCGCCAAGGCGGCCATCGACTCCGCGGCCTGGATCGGCCTGCCCGACTTCACCACGCCCACCTTCTCCCTCGCGGTGCTGCCGCTGTTCCTGCCCGCGGTGATCGCCCTGCTGGCCGAGAACATCGGCCACGTGAAGTCGGTCGGGCAGATGACCGCCACCGACACCGACCCGCTGCTGGGGCGCGCGATCGCCGCCGACGGCGTCGCCACCACGCTGGCCGGGCTGGGCGGCGGCTCGGCCACCACGACGTACGCGGAGAACATCGGTGTCATGGCGGCCACCCGGGTGTACTCGACCGCGGCGTACTGGGTGGCGGCCGTGGTGGCGATCGTGCTGGCGATGTGCCCGAAGATCGGTGCGCTGATCTCCGCCATTCCCGCCGGCGTGCTCGGCGGCGCCACCGTCGTGCTCTACGGGCTCGTCGGGGTGCTCGGCATCCGCATCTGGCTCACCAACCACGTCGACTTCGGCCTGCCGATCAATCAGATGACGGCGGCCATCCCGCTCATCATCGGCATCGCCGACTTCACCTGGACAGCCGGGGATCTCACGTTCACCGGCATCGCCCTGGGATCGATCGCCGCGCTGGTGGTCTACCACGGCATGCGGGCGCTGGGCTTCCGCACCGCCGCTCAGAACGGTGGTGGCGTGCCGTCACGGGTGCCGCCCCCGGCATAGCGTCGCAGCCGCTCCATCCGGGCGCGGTGGTTGGCGGTGCGCTCGGCGAGGACGTCGGCCGCCCGTTGTTGGCGTCGGCTCCGGCGGCGGTGCGGCATCATCGCGGTCCGGTCGGTGCACGGGCCCTCGGGGCTCGGCGCAGGCGTCGCGGTCCCCGGCGCGGCCAGCCCGCCGAACAACGCGACACCGCCCGGGACGGTGACGTAGCGGACGCCCGTCGGCGCAGTCCACAGCACGGTGCCGTCGTCGAACTGCTCGTCACGCCAGCCCCAGAACGTCTTGACGAGATGGTGAAAACGGCACAGGCACTTTAGGTTCGACGCCCGCGTCGACCCGCCGTCGCCGTACGGGACGGTGTGGTCGAGGTCGCAGCCGTGCGCGGGTACGTCGCAATTCGGGAACCGGCAGGTCAGGTCTCGCCAGCGGACCCACTCCGCCAACCGGCTCGACGGGCGGTACCGCGGCTCGGGTTCGGAGGTCGGGGGCAGCAGCGGGCGTCGCTTCGCCTCGGCGGCGATCTCGGCCACGAGGTCCGCCGGGAACAGTCCGTCGTAGCCCGGGACGACGGCTCCACCGTCACCCGAACCGTCGAGGGTCGCCTGGTCGGTGACCACGTGGACCACGACCGGGCCGACGACCCGACCCCCGGCCGTGCACCCGTCGAGGTCGCACCGGCAGGACAGCCGGTCACCGCCGAGGGCTGCGACGGCCAGCGCGTCGGCGCGGCGTTCGGCGGCGGTACGCGGATCCGCGTCGCACACGGACCGTTCGAGTGCGGCGATCCGCTGCGCGATCGCCTCGGCGTCGGTGGCGTACACGGTCGCGTGCACCTCACTCAGCCCGTCGACGAGTTGCGAGATGGTGACGCCGCGGCCCCCAACGAAGTCCTTGCGGCGGCGCACGGCGTCGCGGTCCACCCTGGCCACCACTCGGTCGATGCGCTTGTCGATCTCCCTGCGACCGGCGGACCCCCACGTCGGCATGCGGCGGGCCAGCGTCGCGTCGACGCGCGCCAGGATCTCGGCGTCCTCGATCAGCCCGGTGCGGAAGACGGCCGCCCGGAACGCCGCCTCGGAGACGTCGCCGGCGGCAAAGCGGGCGCCCAGCTCGCGTAGCCGGTGGCGCAGCGCCTCGGCGTAGCGCACCTGGGATTCCGCGAGGCCCTGCGAGATCCGCAGCGCGGCAGCCACCTCCGCCGCGGCGGCCGCCACCACGTCGACCGCCCACTCCTCGGTGGCACCGCCCGCGGCGCTCGTGCACGCGTCGACGAACGCACCGACCGCATCGAGCCGGGCGGCGGCCGCCGATGCCTCCGCACGCGCCGCCTCGGCGGCACGCGCGAGCAGCGCGGCTCCTTCGGCAGGTGGCGTCCATGCGAACACGTGTTCGATTGTAGGTGGGAGCACCGACAGGAATGTGCCCGTGACACCATTGCGCCATGCTCGCCCGTCACGCGTTGATCCGACGCCCCTCCCCCCTGCTGGCCCACGGCCTGGTCACCCACATCGAGCGCAGCGAGCACGTCGACGTGGACCTGGCGGAGCGGCAGTGGAACGACTACGTCTCCGCCCTGCACGCCGCCGGCTGGACCACCAGCGAGGTGCCGGCCGCGCCCGACTGCCCCGACGCCGTGTTCGTCGAGGACACCATGGTCGTCTACGGCGACCTCGCGGTGATCTGCCGCCCCGGCGCCGAGGAGCGCTGGCCGGAGATCTCGGCCGCCGAGGACGCCGTGCGCGAGCAGGGCTACCGCATCGTCCGCATCGAGGCGCCCGGCACCCTCGACGGCGGCGACGTCCTCAAGCACGGCGGCATGGTCTGGGTCGGCGTCGGGGGCCGCACGAACGACGAAGGCGCCGAACAACTCCGCGCCCACCTACAGCCCCTGGGCGCCAACGTGGTCGCGGTTCCGCTGTCGCGGGTACTGCACCTGAAGTCCGCGGTGACGGCGCTGCCGGACGGCACGGTCATCGGCTACGAGCCGCTCGTCGACGACCCCGGCATCTGGGGCGAGCACTTCCTCGCCGTCCCCGAGGAAGCCGGCGCGCACGTCGTCCTGCTCGGCGACGACACCCTGCTGCTGTCGGCCGCCGCACCCCGCACCAGGGAACTGCTCGAGTCCCGCGGCTACCGCGTCGTCGCGGTCGACATCTCGGAGTTCGAGAAGCTGGAGGGCTGCGTCACCTGCCTGTCGGTGCGCCTGCGCCGCTAGGGCACGCCGTTGCGCCCGTCGGTCGACCGGGCGTACGTCCCGACCGCGAACGCCACCGCGGGACCCACGATCGCGAGGGCGTCGCGGTCGACGTTGGTCACGTCATCGCGCGGCGTCCGGTAGTTCGGGTCGAACGGTCGCCCCGCCTGCCCACCCCACAGCCGCGCCTGCACGTCGGTCTTGCGGCCACTGGCGGCGGTGGTCACGCCGCCGATCGGCACGCCGGCGGCGAGGAACGGCGCGTAGTCGCCGCTGCGACCGAGCGGCACGTCGGCGGGCCGCACCCCGGCGAGGTTGAGGTAGCCGGCGAGCGTGCGCTCGATGCCGGCCGACCCGGCCGGCACGGCAGCCGCAGGCACCTGCGGGTTGGCGGCACCCGACTGGTCGCCGTCGTAGGTGAAGTAGCCGGGGTTGGTCGAGCCGATCTGGTCGACGTCGAGGTACATCGCGAGGTCGGCCACGCCGTCACCGCCTAGGCCCGCCACGTATTTGGCCGCACCCTCGCCGCCCGCCTCGCCCGCACCCCAGAACGCGAACCGCACCGCGTTGGTGACGCCGGGCGAGGCACCGAGCGCCGCCGCCGTCGCGAGTACCGCCGCCACGCCGGAGCCATCGGCGTTGATGCCGGGACTGTCCGGCGCGGAGTCCAGGTGCGCGCCCGCGACGACGACGCGGTGCACGTCACCGGTCTTCGTCTGTGCCAGCACGTTTCGCGAACGCACGGTGCCGGCCTTCGCGTCGAGCACCAGGCGCACGGGCGACGACGTGCGGCGCAGCTGTGCGTCGACGTCCCGGCCGATCACGGCGACCGGCGCCTTGAGCTGCTGGTAGTACCCGGGCGTGAACAGTCCCGGCACGCCGCCCTCGCTGACGACCAGGAGCCCGACGGCGCCCTCGTCACTGGCCACGTTCTGCTTCTCCACCAGTGAGCAGCCGGTGTCGTCGACGACCGCTAGCGCACCCCGCACCGTCGCGTCGCCGTAGTCGGCGGTGGTGCACCCGGCGGCCCGGCGCGGGCGCTGCGTGCGGGCCTGAAGTCCCTCGCGCGGGGTCGGGGTGAGCAGCGACGCCTGGTCGACGGGCAGCGCTCGCCCGGCGACCGTCAGCGTCGGTCTGCCCGGTGCCGCCAGCACCACCCGTTCGAAGTCGGCCAGCTCGACGTCGAACCCGTTGTCCCGCAGCACCGTCGCGACGTAGTCGACACTGGCGTCGTAGCCCGGCGTGCCGTCGGCGCGCGAGCCGCCGTGGGCGGCCGCGATGTCGTGCAGCCGCTGCAGGTGGCCCATCATGGCGTCGACGGTGACGGCGTCGGCCAGTACGCGCCCCGGGTCGGCGGCCGGGGCCGGCGCCGGGTCGGCGGATCCGCACGCCGCCACGGTCAGCGCGACGACGGCACCCAGCACCGCGCCGCGCCGCATCACTGCTCGGAGACCCGGTGCCGGGTCCGGTCCTCGCGGATCGGCACGCCGTTGCGCCCGGAGAGGTCCTGGGCGTACAGCCCCAGCGCGTACGCGACCCCGCGGCCCTGAATCTCCAATGCGGTGCGGTCGATGTTCTCGATCGTGTCGCCGGGCTTGTGGTAGTTCGGGTCGAAGGGCTTGTCGGCCTGCCCGCCCCACAGGTCGGCCTGCTCGGCGGTCTTGTTGTCCTCTGCCCCGGCGAACAACCCGCCGGCGGGCACACCGGCCTGGGTGAAGGCGTCGTAGTCGCTGCGACCGTTGAAGTCGGTGTCCTGGGCGGGTTTTCCCGCACCGCCGAGGTACGCGGCCAGCATCCGCTCGATGCCGGCCGAGCCCTCCGGCACCCGGGGCACCGCAGGCGTCGGCGGCGCGGACTGGTCACCGTCGTAGGTGAAGTATCCCGGGTTCGGCGAGCCCAGCATGTCGAAGTTGAGATACAGCGCGATGTCCTTGAGCGCCTCGACGTCGAGCGACTCGACGTACTTCGTCGACCCGATGAGCCCGAGTTCCTCGGCGCCCCAGAAGCCGAACCGGACGGCGTTGCGCACCGGCGGCGAACTGCCGAGCTGCACCGCGGTCTCCAGCACCGCCGCCACCCCGGAACCGTTGTCGTTGATGCCCGGGCCCTCCGGCACCGAGTCCAGGTGCGCGCCGGCCATGACGACGTTGTGCGTGTCCCCGGTCTTGGTCTGCGCGACGACGTTGCGGGTGCGTTCGGTTCGCACGCCGGCGTTGAGCTTGAGCGACATGTTCGCGGGCACCGCCCGCAGCTTCGCCCCGTCGGACTTGCCGATCCCCACCACCGGGATCTCGACGTCGGTGGTGGCGCCCAACGTCGCGCCGATCGGCTCGTCGTCGGTGTTGGCGACGATCAGGGCGGCGGCGCCCTTCTCGGCCGCCACCTGCTGCTTGACGCCGAACGGGCACGACCCGCGGTCGACCAGCACGACGGCGCCGCGGACCTGCAGACCGTCGTAGTCGGCGGCCGTGCAGCCCGGCGTCGGTTCGGCGGGCGCGGGCACCAGCCGGCCGGTGACGCCCTCGGGCGGGGTACCGATGGTGTAGTTCAGCGCGGCGGCCTTCACCGGATTGCCGTCGGCGGTCAACGCCGGCTCGTCGGCGAACGGCAGCCGCACCTCGAACTCATCGGTGGCGACGTCGAAGCCCTTGTCCCGCAACACTCCGGCGACGTAGTCGACGCTGGCCTGATAGCCCGGCGTCCCGAGTGCACGGTTGCCGCCGTTCGCGTCGGCGATCTCCTGCAGCTTGCCCAGGTGCGCCATCATCGCGTCGACGGTCACCTTGTTCTGCTGTCCCACGGCGAAGTCGGCGGCGGGCTGCGACGCCGCGGGCGGCGCGGCCTCGGGCTTCTCCTCCGGCTGCCCCGACCGGCCGCAGCCGGCCAGACCGGTCACCGCCACCGTCAGGAGCGCCACCGCGATCCGTGAGTTCCGCCCCGCCACCGCCGTCGTCCGTCGCACCCGACCCACGTTAGTCACGCGTCGCGCCGGTGCACCGATGCGGTGGCGGCGGCCAGCACGACGCCGACCACCACGGCGAAGTAGATCAGCGACGCGAACGGTCCCCACGGCATCGGGTACGTCGGATAGAGCCACTGCACGTCGGTGAAGACGAACGCGTTGAGGAACGGCAGGAACGGGCCCACCCTCGGCCCGAGGTTCGGCAGGTTGCCGAGGATCGGCTCGATCACCAGCGGCCACAGCAGCAGCACCGCCACCGCTCCGGCCGCATGCCGCAGGAGCACGCCGACCGCCACGCCCAGGACCGCCGCGACCGCGGCGTACACCGCCAGCGCGACCACCAGCCGCCACGTCGCCGGCAGGGCGAGTGAGAGTCCCGCCCCCACCAGTGGATCCGCGGCGACGCGGGCCACCGCGATGCACGCCACCGTGGTGGCCGCGATGACGACGGCCGAGAACGACGCCGCGACAATGGCTTTCGCGGCAACCACCACGGCTCGCTGCGGGGTCGCGGCGAAGGTGGACCGGATGGTGCCGCTGCGGTACTCGCCGGTGACCGTCAGCGCGGACACCACCATCAGCAGCGGGACGGCGAACACCGCCACGCCCATCGCCGCCTGCTGCGGCCGGATGCCCGCCGCGCCGTAGGCCGTCGCGCCCTGCAGGACGGCGACGGCGAGGCTCAGCACCGCCGCGGCCAGCGCCGTCCACAGCGGCGACCGGATGCTGGTGAACTTGATGCGCTCGGAGTGCAGCGTCGAGGTCAGCCCGGTGGTCATCAGCGCGCCGCCGTCCGGTACTCGACGTCGTCGTCGGTGAGCTTCAGGTAGGCCTCCTCCAGCGACGCGCGTTGCGTGCTGAGTTCGTGCAGCGTGATCGCGTTGCGGGCGGCCAGCTCGCCGATCACCTCGATGGCCGCGCCGCGGACCGCGAGCGTGCTGCCGTTGGCCTCGACGCGGGTGTCGATGCCCGCGTTGGAGAGCAGCTCGAGCAGCGCGTCGAGCTGCGGGCTGCGCACCCGCACGACGCTGGCGCCGGACCCGGCGATGAACTCGGTGACCGTCGTCGACGCGATGAGCCGGCCGCGGCCGATCACCACCAGCCGGTCGGCGGTGTTGGCCATCTCGGCGAGCAGGTGGCTCGAGACGAACACCGTGCGCCCCTCGGCCGCCAGTGCCCGCATCAAGGTGCGCACCCAGCGGATGCCCTCGGGGTCGAGGCCGTTGACCGGCTCGTCGAACAGCAGCACCGGCGGATCGCCCAGCAGCGCCGCGGCGATGCCGAGCCGCTGCCCCATGCCCAGCGACAGCGTCCCCGCACTGGTGTCGGCCGCGGACTCCAGCCCGACGATCTCGAGCACCTCGTCGACGCGGGTGACGGGGATGCGGTTGCTCGCGGCCAACCAGCGCAGGTGGTTGCGCGCGGAGCGGCTGGGGTGCACCTGCTTGGCGTCGAGCAGCGCGCCGACCGTGCGCAGCGGCTCAGTGAGGTCGCGGTAGCGCCTCCCGTCGATGGTGGCCGTGCCGGAGGTCGGCCGGTCCAGGCCGAGGATCATCCGCATGGTGGTGGTCTTGCCCGCGCCGTTCGGGCCCAGGAAGCCCGTCACCACGCCGGGCTCGACGGTGCAGGTGAGGTCGTCGACGGCACGTTTGCGGCCGAAGGTCTTGGTGAGGCCCGCCAGCTCGATCACGTGCCCCATGATCTCAGCCCAGCTCGGCGGCGATCAGGTCGGCGACGGCCCGCATGCCCGCGGCGTTGGGGTGCAGCGGCGCCGGCCGCCCGGGCAGCGGCACCCCGAACCGGGTGGTCCACGGCACCGCTGACCACGCGTGATGGTCGCTGCTGGCGTCGGCGGCGGCGACCACCGAGCACCCCGTCGCGGAGGCGGCGTACGCGGTGTGACGCTTCAGCGTGTCGGCCAGGTGGCGGCCGAGGTCCGCCTCGGCGGGCGAGTACGGCGGCGCCGGTGTCCCGGCGGGCGGCAGCAGCGTCAGGTAGTCGACGAACAGCACCCGGGCCCGCGGCGCCCGCGCCCGGATGGCGTCGCCGACGGCGACGAGCGCGTCGCGGACCTCGGCCAGGGCCGCCGTCCGGGCGGCCGGGTCGAGCACGTCGCGCAGCGCGCCCCCGACGACGGGCAGCGCAGACAGCACCCGGGCCGCCGGGCGCGGCAGCCCGGCGGCGAACAGGAACGGCACGTAGCCGACGTCGTTGCCGCCGATCGTCACCGTGACCAGGTCCTCGGAACCGTCGAGCGCGCTCACCTGGGGCGGCGCGCCGCGCTGGTGCTCCGCCAGAACGTGTGCGGTGGTGGCGCCGGAGAACGTGACGTCGACGAGGTCCAGACCCAGCCGGTCGGCGACCAGGTGCGGGTAGTTCGCGGCCGAGCGGCCCAAGCCGCGCGGCGCACCGGGCGCGGCGGGCCGGATGCCGGGGCCCGCGGCCATCGACGAGCCCAGGGCGACGTAGCGCCCGGTCACGGGCCGGTGGGGCTCGAGGCCTGCGCCCAGAACCGCTTGGGGATGCGGCCGGCGTGCCGGGCCAGGTGCCCGGCGTGCACGGCGGCGGCCATCGCCCGCGCCATGGCCGGCGGATCGGCCGCCCGGGTGACGGCGGTGGCGAGCAGCACGGCGTCGCAGCCCAGTTCCATCGCCAGGGCGGCGTCGCTGGCGGTCCCGATGCCGGCGTCGAGGATCACCGGCACCGCGGCGCGGTCGACGATCATCTCGATGTGGTGCGGGTTGGCGATGCCCAGCCCGGTGCCGATCGGCGACCCCAGCGGCATCACCGCCGCGCAGCCGACGTCTTCGAGGCGACGCGCCAGCACCGGATCGTCGTTGGTGTACGGCAGCACGGTGAACCCGTCGTCGACCAGTCGTTCGGCGGCGCGGACCAATTCGATGGCGTCGGGCAGCAGCGTGCGCTCGTCGGCGATCACCTCGAGCTTCACCCACTCGGTGCCGAGCGCCTCGCGCGCCAACTGCGCGGTCAGCACCGCCTCGGCCGCGCCGCGGCAGCCCGCGGTGTTCGGCAGCGGCGTGATGCCCAAGCGGTTCAGCAGTTCCAGGACACCGGTGCCGGTCTCGGCGTCGACGCGCCGCATGGCCACGGTGGTCAGCTCGGTGCCCGAGGCCACCAGGGACTCCTCGAGCACGGCGAGGTTCGCGGCGCCGCCGGTTCCCATGATCAGCCGCGAGCCGAAGCTGCGCCCGCCGATGGTCAGCTTCTCGGTCACCTCAGCCACCCTGCACCGCCGTCAGGACCTCCACCGTCGCGCCGTCGGACAGCGTGCGGTCCCACTGCGAGCGCGGGAGCACCGTCGCGTCCAGCGCGACGGCGATCCCCTTCTCCGGAAAGTCGAGCTGCTCGAGAAGCGCTCCGACCGAACAGTTCTCGTCGACCGGCACCTCCTCGCCGTTCACCGTCACCATCACGAGGGCACTCCTACTTCCACTGTCAGTTCGGCGGCGATCCGTTCGGCCGTCCACGGCGCGAGCAGGAACCCCGAGCGGCCATGGCCGGTGGCCACCAGCGTGCGTTCGTCGAGCCTGCCGACGATCGGCAGGTTGTCCGGGGTCATCGGGCGCAGACCCGCTGCGGTCTCGGCGAGTTCGTACTCACCGAGCGCCGGTATCACCTCGCAGGCGTCGTCGAGCAGGTCGCGCACCCCGGACACCGTCGGGGCGGTGTCGCGACCGTGCTCGTACTGCGTCGCGCCGACCACCAGGCCGCCCGGGCGGGGGACGAGATAGACCTGCCTGCCGTGCACCCGGGCGCGGATCACCCGGTCCGGCACCGGCATGCAGCCCTTGCGCCAGCGCAGCCGCAGCACCTCGCCCTTCACCGGACGCACGGCTAGCCCCGGCCACAGCGTGGGCGCGTCGATGCCGTTGGCCAGGACCGTCACCTCGGCGTCCCGGGTGGCCGCCAGGTCGTCGACCGGCGCCGCCCACTCCACGCCGAGGTCCTCGCATGCCGCCTCGAGCGCGTCGACGAGCACGCGGTTGTCGACGGCCAGTTCGGTCGCCGCGACGAAGCCGTGCCGGATGCCGTGCGCGAGCAGGGGTTCCACGTCGCGCGCCGCGGTGGTCGGCGTCACCGGGTGGCCCTGCGCGGCGAGCCACTCCCCGACCGTCCGCAGGTCCTGGACATCGGCGCGGTCGACCGCGACCACCAGGGATTCGCGGGCCGTCACCACCTCCGCGGGCAACCCGTCGAGGAAGCCGTCGTGCCAGAGCCGCAGCGAGTCGAGGCCGATGCGGAGCAGTTCCTCCTCGCCGGGCCAGCCCTCGCTGTGAGGCGCGAGCATGCCGCCCGCCACCCACGACGCGCCACGCACCGGGGCGCGGTGCACGCGCACCGACCAGCCGTCGCGGGCCGCGCGGCGGGCCACCGACAGACCGATGACGCCGCCGCCGACGACGGCCAGGCTCCTCGGGGACATCTCTCCTGCTCCCTTCGCCGGCATGACCCGGATCAGGTGTGACGGTCAGGGCCGGGACACCCGCGTTCGGTGTCGGCGCCCACTCTCAGTCCCTGCTCCCGGGACTCCCGTGACGTTCGGCCTAGCCTACTCTCGCGAGCGTGCGACAACCCCGGCAACGTCTCTCCGACGCCCAGCTGTACCTGTGCACCGATGCCCGTCGGGAGCGCGGTGACCTGGCCGAGTTCGCCGACGCGGCGCTGCGCGGCGGGGTGGACCTCATCCAGTTGCGCGACAAAGGCTCCGCGGGCGAGCGGCAGTTCGGCCCGCTGGAGGCACGCCAGGAACTCGAGGCGCTCGAGGTGCTGGCCGACGCGGCCCGCAGGCACGGCGCGCTGCTGGCCGTCAACGACCGCGCCGACATCGCGCGTGCCGCGGGCGCCGACGTGCTGCACCTCGGCCAGGACGATCTCCCCCTGCTGCTGGCGCGCGACGTGGTCGGGCCGGGCCCACTGATCGGCCGGTCCACCCACGACGCCGCGCAGGTCGCCGCCGCGGCGGCCGAGGAGGTCGACTACTTCTGCGTCGGCCCCTGCTGGCCGACGCCCACCAAGCCGGGCCGCCCGGCGCCGGGCCTCGACCTCGTCCGGACCGCGGCCGGGCAGACCGGGTCGGCGAAGCCGTGGTTCGCGATCGGCGGCATCGACGGCGAGCGACTGCCCGAGGTGCTTGCCGCCGGCGCGACGCGGGTGGTGGTGGTGCGCGCGATCACCGGGGCCGAGGATCCCCGCGCCGCGGCGGCGGACCTGAAGTCGGCGCTGCGGGCGGCTAGTCCTGCCCGGTGAGCAGCGGGATCTCGGCGACCAATGCGGACAGCCGCTCCCAGCTCGCGGCGAAACCGGGGTGCAGCGGCAGCGCGGTGACCTCGTCGGTGGCCACCCAGCGCAGCTCCGAACTCTCCCGGTTGGGCGTCGTGTCGAGCGGCGCGGCGGCGTCGGCGATCACCGTGGTGTAGGTCCAGGCCGGCCCGCCCGCGCCCGGCACCTCGGAGGTGACGACGGTGGTGCGGACGGTGACGGCCGCGGCGGTCAGCCCGGCCTCCTCGTGCGCCTCGCGGACTGCGGCCTCCTCGGGCGTCTCGTGGCTGTCGCGGGCACCGCCCGGCAGTCCCCACGTCCCGCCCTGATGACTCCACGGCGCGCGGTGCTGCAGCAGCACGACGGTGCGGCCGTCGGGCCACGGGGCGCGCAGCAGCAGGCCCGCCGCGCCGTGCCGACCCCAGAAGTGAGCACCGCTGTCCGACAGCACCCAGCCGTCTCCGTCGCCCCGCACGGGTTTCAGGATAGAGAACCGCCGGTGGCGGCTTCGCGCCGAACGCACTCGCGTCGCGCCGACAGCTCTTAGAATTCCTTCATAGAATTGGCACGCTTGATCCGCCCGCTGGGAAGTTGAGGTCCGCGCACCCGTGACCGTGGAGTTGGCGCACCCGTCGACCGAGCCGCTGGCGTCGCGGTCGCCGACCTCTCCGGCCCACCCCCGCTGGTGGTTCCTCTGGACGACGCCCGGCCGCATCCTGACCATCGGCGTGGTGCTGGCCGCCCTGGTCATCGCCTGTGCCTTCGCGACGTCGACGACGATCAACGACCGCCAGCAGGCGCTGACCACCGTCCTCGACCACACCGAGCCACTGGCCTTCGCCGCGGGTGAGCTGTACACCACGTTGTCGGTGGCCGACGCGGCCGCCGCGACGGCCTTCATCGCCGGCACCGAGCCCCGGCCCGTCCGGCAGCGCTACGAACAGGCCATCACCGACGCCGCGGTGGCCGTTACGCGCGCGTCGAGCGGGCTCACCGACGAGGACATGGTGCAGCTGCTCGGCCGGATCAACGCCCAGCTCGCCGTGTACACCGGGCTGGTGGAGACCGCCCGCACCAACAACCGGGCCGGCTACCCGGTGGGCAGCTCCTACCTGTCGGAGGCGTCGGCGCTGATGCAGACGCAGATCCTCCCCGACGCCCAGCGGCTCTACGAGGAGACCTCGCGGCGCGTCGACGTCGAGACCACGGCGTCGACCAGGATCCCGGCGCCGGTGATCCTGGTGGTGCTGGCGACCATCCTGTTCGGCGTGTTCGCCAACCGGTGGCTGGCGCGGCACACCCGGCGACGCGTCAACATCGGGTTCGTCGCCGGCGGCATGGCGGTGTTGATCATGATCGTGTGGGTGGGCACCGCGCTGATCATCTCGACGCTCGACAGCCGCAGCGCGAAGAGCACGGCGGCGGAGTCGCTGAAGACCGTCACCACGATGGCAATCACCGCGCAGCAGGCCCGCGCCGACGAGACGCTGTCGCTGATCCGCCGCGGCGACGAGGGCGTGCGCAAGCAGTCCTACTACCAGCGCATCGACGCCATGGCCCAGCAGCTGTCGGCCTACCTGGGACGCGAGGACGCGATCGACAAGGCCGACCTCGCGGACGCCGAGCAGCTGCTGCGCCGGTGGCGCGCCGCCGACGACCGCATCAACGCCTACATCGCCGTCGGCAACTATCAGGCCGCGACCCAGGTGGCCCTGGGCACCGGCGAGGACGACTCCACTCCCGCATTCGACAAGCTCGACGCCGCGCTGACGAAGGGCATCGGCGAGAGCCGCCAGCAGCTGCGCGACGACATCGTCAACGCCCGGCGCGTGCTGTCCGGCGCGACGGTGGGTGCGGCGGCGCTCAGCGTGCTGGCCGCCGTCACGGTGGCGCTGGGACTGTGGCCGCGACTCAGCGAGTACCGCTGATGAGCGCTTGCGCGAAGAAGAGACGGCTGCTGATGAGGGTCTCGAAGGCGCTCGCCGGACTGGCCGCGGTGCTGCTGCTCGCCGGGTGCAGCGAGTCGGCGCCGAGCGTCAGCACACCCACGGTCATGCTCACCCCGCCGACGCCGGCCGGCATGGCCGAGGTGCCGCCACAGCGGGTGACCGCCCCGGAGGTCGACGAGGACTCCTGCACGGCGAGCCTGCGGCCGTTCACGAACCGGGCCGACGCCCAAGCCGCCGTGCGCACCATCCGCAACCGGGGCAGACTGATCGTGGGCCTCGACATCGGCAGCAACCTGTTCAGCTTCCGCGACCCCATCACCGGGGAGATCACGGGCTTCGACGTCGACATCGCCGGGGAGGTGGCGCGCGACATCTTCGGGACGCCGTCGCAGGTGGAGTACCGCATCCTGAGTTCGGCGGACCGCATCGCGGCCCTGCAGAACAACCAGGTCGACATCGTGGTCAAGACCATGAGCATCACGTGCGAGCGCAAGGAGCTGGTGAACTTCTCCACCGAGTACCTCTCCGTCGACCAGCGCATCCTGGCACCGCGCGACTCCCCGATCACCAGCGAGTCCGATCTGCCGGGCACGCGGGTGTGCGCGGTCAAGGGCACCACGTCGCTCAAGCGGGTGCAGCGGATCGACCCGCCGCCGGTGGTCGTCGAGGTGGTGACGTGGGCCGACTGCCTGGTGGCGCTGCAGCAGCGCCAGGTCGACGCCGTCAGCACCGACGACTCGATCCTCGCCGGGCTGGTCGCGCAGGATCCGTACCTGCACATCGTCGGACCGAGCATGGACTCCGGCGCCTACGGCATCGGCGTGAACAAGGACAACGAGCCACTGGTCCGTTTCGTCAACGGCACGCTGGAGCGGATCCGCCGCGACGGCACGTGGAACACGCTGTACCGCAAGTGGTTGACGGTGCTCGGTCCCTCCCCCGCACCTCCGGTCCCGAGGTACGACGGCTGATGTCCGCAGAACCCGACGACGAGTACCCCGGCACGCAGCCCGCGGACTGCCTGGACGACGATTCGCAGGCCACCGTGCGGCCGATGGCCACCCAGGCGGTGTTCCGGCCGAATTTCGACGACTCGGTCGGCACCATGGTCAGCAGCGTCGAGACCGAGCCGCGCAGCGATCAGACGACGGCCCTGACCCGCCGGTGGTCACCGATTCGCAAGCTCGGCGGCGGGCTGGTCGAGGTGCCGCGGGTGCATGAACGCGACCCGCTGGCCGCGCTGATGACCAACCCCGTGGTGGCCGAGGCCAAGCGCTTCTGCTGGAACTGCGGCAAGCCGGTGGGCCGCTCGTCGTCGGACGGCCGGGCGCTGTCGGAGGGCTGGTGCCCGCACTGCGGCAGCCCGTATTCGTTCTTGCCGCAACTGGTCCCGGGTGACATGGTGGTCGACCAGTACGAGATCAAGGGCTGCATCGCCCACGGCGGGCTCGGCTGGATCTACCTGGCCTTCGACACCAACGTCAACGACCGTCCGGTGGTGCTGAAGGGTCTGGTGCACTCCGGTGACGCCGAGGCCCAAGCGATCGCAATGGCCGAACGCCAGTTCCTGGCCGAGGTGACGCACCCCGCGATCGTCAAGATCTTCAACTTCGTCGAGCACGACGACAAGCACGGCGACCCCGTCGGCTACATCGTCATGGAGTACGTCGGCGGCCGGTCGCTGAAACCGGCCAAGGGATCCAAGCTCCCGGTGGCCCAGGCCATCGGCTACATGCTGGAGATCCTGCCCGCGCTCGGCTACCTGCACTCGATCGGGCTGGTCTACAACGACCTCAAGCCCGAGAACGTCATGGTCACCGAGGAGCAGCTGAAGCTGATCGACCTCGGCGCGGTGTCGCGCATCGGGTCCTACGGCTACCTCTACGGCACACCGGGCTACCAGGCTCCGGAGATCGTCAAGACCGGGCCCACGGTGGCCACCGACATCTACACCGTGGGCCGCACGCTGGCGGCCCTGACGCTGAACCTCACCACCCGCCGGGGCCGTTACGTCGACGGGCTGCCCGACGACGATCCCGTTCTGACGCAATACGATTCGTTCGGTCGCCTGTTGCGCCGCGCCATCGATCCCGACCCGCGGCGCCGGTTCGCCAGCGCCGAGGAGATGTCCAGCCAGCTGCTCGGCGTGCTCCGCGAGGTGGTCGCCAAGGACACCGGGGTGCCGCGCCCGGGCCTGTCCACGGTGTTCAGCCCGTCGCGGTCGACGTTCGGCGTGGACCTGCTGGTGGCGCACACCGACGTCTACCTCGATGGGCAGGTGCACTCGGAGAAGCTGACCGCCCAGGAGATCGTCCGGGCGCTTCCGGTGCCGATGGTCGACCCGGCCGACGTCGGCGCCGCGGTGCTCTCGGCCACCGTGCTCAGCCAGCCGGTGCAGACCCTCGACTCGCTGCGCGCCGCGCGGCACGGCACGCTCGAGTCCGAAGGCATCGATCTGTCGGAGTCGGTCGAGCTGCCGCTGATGGAGGCCCGCGCGCTGCTGGACCTCGGCGACGTGGCCAAGGCCAACCGCAAGCTCGACGACCTCGCCGAGCGGGTCGGCAGGCGGTGGCGGCTGTCGTGGTTCCGCGGTGTGGCGCAACTGCTCTCGGCCGACTACGACGCCGCGACCGCGCACTTCCTCGAGGTGCTGAACACGCTGCCCGGCGAGCTGGCGCCCAAGCTCGCGCTCGCCGCGACCGCCGAGCTGGCCGGCAGCGCCGACGAGTCGTCGTTCTACCGCACGGTGTGGTGCACCGACAACGGCGTGATCTCCGCGGGTTTCGGTCTGGCGCGCGCGCAGTCGTCGCGTGGCGAGCGCGACGCCGCGGTCCGCACGCTCGACCAGGTCCCGCCGACGTCGCGGCACTTCACCACCGCCCGGCTCACCAGCGCGGTGACGCTGCTGTCCGGCCGCTCCGGCAGCGAGATCACCGAACAGCAGATCCGCGACGCCGCCCGCCGCGTCGAGGCGCTGCCGGAGAGCGAGCCGCGCGTGCTGCAGATCCGGGCGCTGGTGCTGGGCACGGCGATGGACTGGCTGGTGGACAACGAGGCCAGCACGAACCACATCCTTGGCTTCCCGTTCACCGAACACGGGTTGCAACTCGGCGTCGAGGCGTCGCTGCGCGGACTGGCCCGGCTGGCACCCACGCAGGCGCACCGGTACGCGCTGGTGGACCTCGCCAACAGCGTGCGGCCCATGAGTACCTTCTGATTTGGCGTCGGCGCCCCCTGCTCGGTATCTTGGCCCGCGGCCCACTCCTGGATCGAGAAAGCACAGCCATGCGCGCGAGCCTCGCCCACCGTCCCCGCCCGGTCCGCCGGGCCCCGCTGCGCCCCATGGCAGGGCAGCTGTTCGAGGTCACGGTGACCCCCGATGCCCTGGGCTACGAGGTCGTCATTCCCGAGATCGACGCCGTCACGCGCGTCGAGCGCCGCGCCGACGCCGAGGTGAGCGCGCGGGCGTGCATCGCCGCCCGCACCGGCATCCCGGTCAACTTCGTCGCGGTCTGGGTGCGCGACTGACCCACCGCGGTCAGCCCAGCACGCCGACGCAGGCGCGGGCGATCGCGAGTTCCTCGTCGGTGGGGATCACCAGCACCGTCACCGGTGACGTCTCGAACGAGATGCGGCGGGCTCCCCGACCGGGGCTCGCATTGAGGTGCTCGTCGAGTTCGATGCCCAGCGGCGCCATCCCGCTCAGCGCGTCGCGGCGCACCGCGGCGTCGTTCTCTCCGACCCCCGCGGTGAACGTGATGACGTCGGTGTTGCCCAGCAGCGCCAGGTAGGCGCCGATGTACTTGCGCAGCCGGTGGATGTACACGTCGTAGGCGAGGCGGGCGTCCGCGTCGCCCTCGTCGATCCGGCGGTGCAAGACCCGGAAGTCGATCTCGCCGCCCAGGCCGCGCACGCCGGAGCGCTTGTTCAGCATCGTCTCGATGTCCTCGACGCTCATGCCTGCGGTGCGCCAGAGGTACACCAGGACACCGGGATCGACGTCACCGGACCGGGTGCCCATCACCAGCCCCTCCATCGGGGTGAGGCCCATCGTGGTGTCCTGCGGACGGCCGCCGACGATGGCCGACGCCGACGCCCCGTTGCCGAGGTGCAGCACGATCTGGTTGAGCGACGCCACCGGCACGCCCAGGAACTCGGCCGCCTGCTCGCTGACGTACTGATGCGACGTGCCGTGGAAGCCGTAGCGCCGGATGTGCCACTGCTCGGCGACGTCGCGGTCGATGGCGTACGTCGCCGCCGCTGCGGGCAGGTCGTGGAAGAACGCCGTGTCGAACACCGCGACGTGCGGGAGGTCGGGTAGCACCTTGCGCGCCACCTCGATGCCGAGCAGTGCGGGCGGATTGTGCAGCGGCGCCAGCGCCGACAGCGACCGCACCTCGGCGATCAGCGCGTCGTCGACGACGGTCGGCCGGTAGAGGTCCGGGCCGCCGTGCACCACGCGGTGCCCGACCGCCACCAGACCCAGCTCGTCGAGCCGCAGGCCGGCGTCGGCGAGCTGGTCGAAGGCCGCCCGCAGCGCCGCCTCGTGGTCGGGCACGCCCTCGGCGTCACCGATCCGCTCGACGATGCCGTCGGCCAGCTGGCGGCCCGTATCCGGTTGCACGACCGCGTACTTCAGCGACGACGAGCCGCAGTTGAGCACCAGCACGGTCGCCGGCATCAGCGGCCCTGCGCCTGGATCGCCGTGATCGCCACGGTGTTCACGATGTCCTCCACCAGTGCCCCGCGGGACAGGTCGTTGACGGGCTTGTTCAGGCCCTGCAGCACCGGGCCGATCGCGATGGCTCCCGCGCTGCGCTGCACGGCCTTGTAGGTGTTGTTGCCGGTGTTGAGGTCCGGGAAGATCAGCACCGTGGCGCGGCCCGCCACCTCGGAGTCGGGCATCTTGGTCTGAGCCACCGACGGCTCGACCGCGGCGTCGTACTGGATCGGACCCTCCACCAGCAGGTCGGGTTCTCGCTCGCGCACCAGATCCGTTGCCACGCGCACCTTCTCGACGTCGGCACCCGTACCGGAGGTACCGGTGGAGTAGGACAGCATCGCGACCCGCGGGGTGATGCCGAACTGGGCGGCGGTGCGGGCCGAGGAGATCGCGATGTCGGCGAGCTGCTCGGAGGTCGGGTCGGGGACGATTGCGCAGTCGCCGTAGGCGAGCACCTCGTCGGCCAGGCACATCAGGAAGATGCTCGACACCGTGTCGACGTCGGGCAGCGTCTTGATGATCTCGAACGCCGGGCGCACGGTGTGGGCGGTGGTGTGCCGCGCACCGGACACCATGCCGTCGACGAGGTCGTTGTGCACCAGCATGGTGCCGAAGTACGAGACGTCGTGGATGACCTCGCGCGCCTGTTCCACCGTGACGCCCTTGTGCTTGCGCAGTTCGGCGTACTGCTCGGCGAACTGGTCGCACAGCTCGCTGGTGCGCGGGTCGAGCACGGTGGCCGCGGACATGTCGACGCCGAGTTCGGCGGCGCGGGCGCGCACGGCCGGTTCGTCGCCGAGGATCGTCAGGTCGGCCACCGCGCGCTGCAGCAGCCGGCCCGCGGCGCGCAGTATCCGGTCGTCGTCGCCCTCGGGCAGCACGATGCGCCTGCGGTCGGCGCGGGCCTGGTCGAGTAGCTGGTAGGTGAACATCTGCGGCGTCACCACCGACGGCATCGGGATCGACAGCTGCGCGACGAGGTCGGCGGTGTCGACGTGCTCGGCCATCAGGTTCAGCGCCGTGTCGATCTTGCGGGTCGAGCGCACCGTCACCCGGCCGCGGGCCTGAGCCACCGTGCGCGCGGTGTCGTAGGTGCCGAGGTCGGTGGTCACGATCGGCAGCCGCAACCGCAGCCCCTCCACCAGCTTGGCGATCGCCGGGTGCAGCGACAGCCCACCGTTGAGGATGATCGCCGACAGCGACGGGAAGCCCTCGGCCGCATGCGCACTCGCGATCGCCAGCACGACGTCGGACCGGTCGCCGGGCGTGATGACCGCCATGCCGTCGGTGAGCCGCTCGACCACGTGCTCGGCGGTCATGCCCGCGACGAGCACGCCCAGCGCCTCCCGGTCGAGCAGGTCGGCGTCGCCATTGATCACGGTGCCACCCACCGCGTCGCGCAGCTCGGCCACCGACGGCGCGATCAGCAGCGGCTCCTCGGGCAGCACGTACGTCTTCAGCCCGCTGTCCGTGGGACTGCTGCCGCCGATCCCACTCAGCGCCGCGGCGACCGCGTCGAGCCGGTCGGGGTCGCAGCGGTTGGCGACCACGGCCGCGGTGTGCGCGTGCTGGTGGGCGATCTCGGCCAGGCACAGCTCCACCACCTGGGCCACCTCGTCGGGCGTCCGGTCGGCCGCCCGCACCGCGAGGACGACGGGCGCACCGAGGTTCACCGCGATGCGGGCGTTCATGCTCAGCTCGCTGGGCGAGGCGACGTCGGTGTAGTCGCTGCCCACGATCAGCACGGCGTCGCACTGCTCGGCCACCTGGTGGTAGCGATCGACGATGTCGCCGAGCGCGGCGTCGGGGTCGTCGTGCAGCCGCTGGTAGTCGACGCCGACGCACTCGGCGTAGTCGAGCCCCGCGGTGGTGTGCGCGAGCAGCAGTTCCAGGATGTAGTCCCGATCCTCACCGGAACCCCGAGTGATCGGCCGGAACACCCCGACCTTGGCGACCGTCGCCGTCAGGCGGTCCAGGATGCCCAGCGCGATGGTCGACTTGCCGGTGTCGCCTTCGGGCGACGCGATGTAGATGGAGGTGTTGCGGGACTGGGTGCCGGCGCCCTCATTGCCCTGAGCCACGCCCCCAGCCTGCCAAATCAGCCGAGCTTGCGCAGCCGCGGCTCCAGGTCGGACTGGAACAGTTCGAGGAAGCGGCGCTGATCGTGGCCCGGCGCGTGGAACACCAGGTGGTTCAACCCGTAGTCGACGTAGTCCTTGACCTTCTCCACCGCCTCGTCGGGATCCGACGCCACGATCCACCGCTTGGCGACCTGCTCGATCGGCAGTTCGTCGGCGGCCTTCTCCATCTCCAGCGGGTCGTGGATGTTGGTCTTCTGCTCCGAGGTCAGCGACAGCGGTGCCCAGAACCGGGTGTTCTCCAGCGCCAGTTCGGGATCCGTGTCGTAGGAGATCTTGATCTCGATCATCCGATCGACTGAGTCGGGGTCCTTGTCGGCCGCCTCCGCGCCCTCCTTGACCGCCGGGATGAGCTTGTCCTTGTACAGCTCCTCGCCCTTGCCCGAGGTGCAGATGAAGCCGTCACCGGCGCGCCCGGCGTACTTGGCGACCTGCGGACCGCCGGCGGCGATGTAGATCGGGATGCCCCCTTCGGGCACGTCGTAGATCGACGCCCCCTTGGTGTGGTAGTACTCGCCCTCGAAGTCGACGCGGTCGCCCAGCCACAGCTCGCGCATGAGGCGCACCGACTCCCGCAGGCGGGCGTAGCGCTCCTTGAACTCCGGCCACTCGCCCTCGTAGCCCGTGGCGATCTCGTTGAGCGACTCGCCGGTGCCGACGCCGAGGAAGATGCGGTCCGGGTACAGGCAGCCCATCGTGGCGAACGCCTGCGCGATGACGGCCGGGTTGTACCGGAACGTGGGGGTCAGCACCGACGTGCCGAGCACCAGGCGCTTGGTGCGCTCACCGACGGCCGTCATCCACGCCAGCGAGAACGGTGCGTGGCCGCCTTCGTGACGCCACGGCTGGAAGTGGTCGCTCACCGTGGCGCTGTCCATGCCGTGCTCCTCGGCCGCCACGGCCAGCTCGACCAGCTCACGCGGGGCGAACTGCTCCGCCGACGCCTTGTATCCCAGCTTGAGTTCCGGCATGTCCCACTTCCTCGATGTCGACGGCGTTCGTCTCTTTCTACCCCTCGGGGTGCGCGGAGTATTCCCCCGTAGTCGATAGACTCGCGCGCATGGCGGCCCTCGAAGCCATCACCGATTCCGTGTTCTTCGCCCGGACCGACCTCGTCAACTGGACGCTGGTCAGCGACGGCAGCGGCGTGGTGATCATCGACGCAGGATTCCCCGGCCACCGCGACGAGGTTGTCGCGTCGGTGCGCGAACTCGGCTTCGGGATCGACGACGTGCATGCGATCCTGCTGACCCATGCCCACGTCGACCACATGGGTTCGGCGATCTGGTTCGCGAAAACCCATGGCACGCCGGTGTTCTGCCACGCCCACGAAGTGGGCCACGCGCACCGCGAGTATCTCGAGCAGGTTTCGCTGCGCGACCTCGCCGCCAAGATGTGGCGGCCCCGCTACGCCCGGTGGTCGGCGACCATCGGACGCAAGGGCGCCCTGGTGCGCGACGGCATCCCCACCGCGCACGCGCTCACCGAGGAGGTGGCGGCCGCACTGCCCGGCACCCCGATGGCGATCCCCACGCCCGGCCACACCGGCGGGCACTGCTCCTACGTCGTCGACGGCGTGCTGGTCAGCGGTGACGCGTTGGTGACCGCCCACCCGGTGTCCACCGTGTCGGGGCCGCAGTTGCTGCCCGGGCTGTTCAACCACGACCAAGCGGCGTGCGTGCGCAGCCTCGCGGCGCTGGGCCTGCTCGACACCGACGTCATGCTGCCCGGCCACGGCCCGGTGTGGCGCGGCCCGATCCGCGCGGCGGCCGAGCAGGCCGCGCGGTGACCGACCGGTCACCGCTGCACGACGACCGCCGGCGCGCCGGGTCCTTCGGTGCTGCGGCGGCCCGCTACGACGACCACCGGCCGCGATACCCCCGCGAGGTGATCGCGCATCTCGTCGACCGGCCCGGGCTGCGCGTGCTCGACGTGGGCGCCGGCACCGGCATCGCGTCGGTGCAGCTCGCCGAGGCGGGCGCCGACGTGCTGGCCGTGGAACCGGATCCGCAGATGGCCGAACTGGCCGCGGCCAAGGGTATCGCGGTCGAGGTGGCGACGTTCGAGGAGTGGGAGCCGGGCGGACGGCGCTTCGACCTCGTGGTGTTCGCGCAGTCGTTTCACTGGGTGCGCCCGGAACCCGCCGTCGCGGCGGTCGCCGGCGTGCTGGACCCCGGAGGGCGGCTGGCGCTGCTGTGGAACCGGATCACCTCGGTGCGACCCACCCGTGCGGAATTCGACCGCGCCTACGCCGGGCTGCTCGACGACTGGCAGCGGCCGTCGGCGGGTCTGGAGGTTAGTCCGGAACTCGACGGCCTGCTGACCGGTGCCGGGTTCGCCGTGGAGCACCGAGAGGTGGTCGAGGACCTGCACTACGGCGCCGAACAGTGGGTCGACATGGTGACGACCTATTCCAACGTGCTGACGCTGCCGGCGGCCGACCGCGACGAGCTGCGCGCGCGGCTGCTGGCCCTGATCCCCGACGACGGCGTCGCGGCCGTCAACCGGTCGCTGGCGGTGGTGGGGACCCTCGGGTGAGGCCGCCGGCTCAGGTGAGGATCGCGTAGCCGAGCAGGAAGATCGAAGTCAGCACCAGCCCGCAGGACACGGTGAGCGCGGGCATCAGGACCATCTGGTCGAGTTCCTCGTCGTCCAGGGCGTCACCGGCGACCGGCCCGAACAGCACCCGGCCCACGACGGTGGCCCGCAGCGCCCGGATGCCGCGGCGCACGACGCCGGTGTCGCGGGTGCGGCCCAGCAGCGCGCGCACCACGAAGGCACCGACGAACACCAGCACGGCGGCCAGCAGCAGCAGCCACCCCACCACGAGTTGCGTCGACACGCTGGTCGAGCGTAGCCGCCGGCCGGCCGCCGCTCACCGGTGGTGCCAGCGGCGGGCCAGCAATTCGTGCGAGCGCAGCCGGTCGGCGTGCCGGTGCGTGACCGAGGTGACGACCAGTTCGTCGGCGTCGGTCACCCGGCGCAGCGCCTCCAGCCGGTGCGCCACCTCGTCGGGGTCGCCCACGAACTGCGTCGCAGTGCGGTCCCGGGTGAGCGCGGTCTGCTCCGCGGTCAGCGGCGCGACGGTGTCCGGGTCGGGATAGGGCACCGCGCCGCCGCCCGCCCGGATCGAGTACACCCAGTGCCCGTAGCTCGAGGCGAGGTGCACCGCGGTGTCGTGATCGTCGGCCACCACGACGTCGGCGGACACCACGACGTACGGCTCGGCGAGCGCGGCGGACGGCCGGAAGGCCGCGCGGTAGGCGTCGACGGCGTCGAGCGCGGTGGCCGGCGTGATGTGGTAGCTGGCGACGAACGGCAGTCCCCGTGACCCGGCGACCTCGGCGCTGCGCCCCTTGCTGCTGCCGAACACCCACGGCCGCAACGACGCTCCTTCACCGGGCACGACGTCGGTCCGGTGGCCGTCGGTGGCGTAGTCGCCGTCGAGCATCGCCAGGATGTCGTCCACCTGGGTGGCGAAGTCGGGGGCCTGCGCGCCGGGCTGCTGCAGGGCGGCCATGCGGGCCCGCAGTCGTGGATCGCGCATCAGCGCGGCGACGTCGAACGGGACCGGCACCACCACCCCGTCGACCTCGCGCCACTCGGCGGCGGGCCGCGGTGTCGACTCGCCGGGCTCGCGCTGGGCGAGGGCCTCGCGGCGACGCTGCCCGCTGCGGCCGACGCCGAGGTCGATGCGGCCGGGGTGCAGCGCGTCGATGGTGCCGAAGGCCTCGACCGTCGCGACCGCCGTGGTGAACCCGAGCTGGACGGCCGCGGCGCCCACCCGGATCCGCTCGGTGGCGGCGGCGATCTGGCCGATCAGCACCGCAGGCGCGGATCCGGCCACGGCCGCGAAGTGGTGCTCGGCCACCCAGTAGCGCCGGTATCCCCACCGCTCGGCATGCCGGGCGAGGTCGACGGTGTTGCGCAACGCGGTCGCCGCGTCGCTGCCGGCGCTGATCGGTGACAGGTCGAGGACGGAGAGGGGGACGCTCACGCCAGCTCCTTCAGGAACGCCACCGGGTAGACCTCGGTGTCGCCGTCCTCGGGCTGCAGCGGTTCGTCGAGCCGGCGGTAGCCGGTGGCGAGGTAGAGCGCCTCGGCCTCGGGCTGGCGGTCGCCGGTGGTGAGGAAGATCCGCCGGTAGCCCCGTGCGGCGATCTCGATTTCCAGCGCGGCGAGCAGCCGGCGGGCGTAGCCGCGCCTGCGGTACCGCGAGTCGGTCCAGATCCGCTTGAGTTCGGCGGTCTCGGGATCGAAGCGGCGGAACGCCCCACCGGTGACCGGGACGCCGTCGTGTACGCCGACCAGCATGCCGCCCGACGGTAGTGCGAACTCCGCCGCGGGATAGCTGCGCAGCCAGCGGTCGACGCGCTCGACGGCGCCGCCGTAGCGGGTGGCGTACTCGACCGCCAATTCGGCGAGCAGGGGTGCGGCCAGCGGGTCGTCCTGGCCTACGGCGACGAAGATCGGCTGGCGGGAGGCGGTTTCACTCATCACCACGACACCACCACACTCGGGCGCTCACGCAAAGGTGCAACGCATCGGAGGACTCGGCATTCCGCGTGGGCACGTTCCACTCAACACGAGCCGAACGCGCCCGGGTCGGCGACCGGTGGTTTCCGCACCGAACTTGACAGGTGTAAAGTTCCGCCGCATGGACAACATCAGGGGTAGGACCATCGCGATCACCGGCGCCGCCCGCGGCATCGGCTACGCCACCGCGCAGGCGCTGCTGGCCCGCGGTGCCCGCGTGGTCATCGGTGACCGGGACGTGGCGGTGCTCGAGACCGCCGTGACGGCCCTCGGACGCTACGGGCAGGTCACGGGCTATCCGCTCGACGTCACCGACCGCGAGTCGTTCGAGACGTTCCTGGACAAGGCGCGCACCGACGGCGCCGGGCACATCGACGTGCTGATCAACAACGCCGGCGTGATGCCGATCGGCCCGTTCCTCGAGGAGTCCGAGCAGTCGATCCGCTCGTCGATCGAGGTGAACTTCTACGGCGTGCTGACCGGCTGCCAGCTGGTGCTGCCGGAGATGGTCAAGCGCCGCCGCGGACACGTCATCAACATCGCGTCGCTGTCGGGGATGATCCCGCTGCCGGGCCAGGTGGTCTACGTCGGCGCGAAGTTCGCGGTGGTGGGCCTGTCCGCGGCGCTGGCCGACGAGATGGCGCCCCACGGCGTCGACGTCTCGGTCATCATGCCGCCGTTCACCAACACCCAGCTGATCTCCGGCACCGCCGAGACGCCCGGCTCGAAACCCGTTGAGCCCGAACAGATCGCCGCCGCCATCGTCAAGACGCTCGACAAGCCGAAGACCCACGTCTCGGTGCCGCCGCCACTGCGCTTCACCGCCGCCGCCGCGTCGATGCTCGGACCGCGCGGACGCCGCTGGATGAACCGCAAGCTCGGCCTGGACCGCGCGTTCCTCGACTTCGACAAGACCGCGCGGCAGAGCTACGAGGACCGCGCCCGCGCCGCCCAGGGCGTCGTCGAGAAGAGCGGCTGACGCCTCAGAACGGCCGCGGATCGCCCGCCCGGTAGCCCTCGATCTCGGCGAGGGCTCCGGCGAGGTCCGCCTCGGGATCGTCGGCGTCCAGGCCATCGGCGTCGAGGCCGTACGCGGCGTCGGACGCCGTGGAGCCGACCAGGATCACCTGGGGCCGCCGCACGTCGGTGACCCAGATCCGGGTGACGGGCTCGGTCTCCTCGTCATCGAACTCGGCGGCCGACGGCGGGTAGAACCACGTGACGAACTCGTCGGTGGAGTACTCCTCGTCGAATTCCCAACCGCGGCCGGTCAACTGAGCGTCGAGCGCCTCCACCGTGCTGAGGTCGGCGTGCACGTCCGACGGCACCCAGCGCGCGTTGCGCGAGGCCACCCGCTTGCGCCGGCGCGCCTTCTTCGCCGAGCTGGACCTCGACACTCAGCCGAGCGCCTGGTCGAGGTCGGCGAGGAGGTCCTCGGTGCCCTCCAGGCCGACCGAGATGCGCACCACCCCGTCGCCGAGCCCGATCGCCGCGCGCCCCTCCGGGCCCATCGCGCGGTGCGTCGTGGTGGCCGGGTGGGTGATGAGACTCTTGGCGTCGCCGAGGTTGTTGGAGATGTCCACGACCCGCAGCCGATCGAGCACCTCGAAGGCGCGCTGCTTGCCGCCGTCGAGTGCGAACGTGACGACGGTGCCGCCGCCCGACATCTGCCGCGTGGCGAGGTCGTACTGCGGGTGCGACGGCAGGAACGGGTACTTCACCCAGTCCACCCCGCGCTGACGTTCCAGGAACTCCGCCACGCGCTGGGCCGAGCGGTTCGAGTAGTCGACCCGGACGGCCAGCGTCTCCAGACCCTTCAGCAGCGTCCAGGCGTTGAACGCGCTGATGGCCGGACCGGTGTGGCGCATGAGCTTCTGCACCGGGCCGTCGATGAAGTCCTTCTCGCCGAGAATGGCCCCGCCCAGGACGCGGCCCTGGCCGTCGATGTGCTTGGTGCCCGAGTAGACGACCACGTCCGCGCCCAGCGGGATGCCCTGCTGCAGCAGCGGCGTCGCGAAGACGTTGTCCAGCACCACCTTCGCGCCCGCGGCGTGGGCCAGCTCGCACACCGCGGCGATGTCGACGAGCGACTGCATCGGGTTGGACGGCGTCTCGAAGAACACCGCCTGGGTGGGAACGGAGAGCGCCTCCTCCCACTGCGCGAGGTCGTCGCCGTCGACGAACACCGTCTCGACGCCCCAGCGCGGCAGGATCTCGTTGCACACCACGAAGCACGACCCGAACAGGCTGCGCGCCGCCACCAGGCGGTCGCCGGCACCGAGCAGCGCGCCGAGCGCGGTGAACACCGCGGCCATGCCGGTGGCGGTCGCGAAGGCCGCGTCTGCGCCCTCCATCAGCCGCAGCCGCTCCTCGAACATCGAGATCGTCGGGTTGCCGTAGCGGGAGTAGACGTACCGGTCGATCTCGCCGGTGAACGCCTTCTCGGCGTCGGCGGCCGAGGAGTAGACGTATCCGGACGTGAGGTACAGCGCCTCGGCGGTCTCCTCGAAGCCGGACCGCAGGAGTCCGCCGCGCACCCCGATGGTGGCCTGGCTGACGCCGTCGGGCAGCGGTGCGGGGATCCGGACCGACGGCACGTCGGGCTGCTGGGGCTCGCTCATGACTGCCGCCACGGCAGGCCGACGGCCTTCCAGCCGGTGGTGCCGCGGTGCCCGTCGGCGTCCAGGTTGCCCTCGAAGCCGTCGAGCACGTTGAACGACGGGACGATTCCGGCCTCGGTGGCGGCCTCGGCCGCGCCGATCGACCGGTTTCCGGAGCGGCAGAGGAACACGACGGGACGCTCGCCGGGCGTGACGCCGGAGGCCACCAGGTCGTCGACGAAGCCGTCGTTGTGGCTGCCGTCGGTGCGGTTCCACTCGACGTACACGACGTCGCGCCGGAGCGAGGACGTGTCGGGGACCCCGACGAAGCGCCATTCGGCCTCCGTGCGACAGTCGACGAGCACGGCGTCGGGATTGTCCGACAGCAGCTTCCACGCCTCTTCGGGCGTGATGTCTCCCGCGTAGCTCACGTGCGCGAGTCTGTCACACCTAGCTGGGACCGGGTGAACACACCTTCCAGGCGCCGCCCTCCCGGACGAACGTCATGTCGACCCGCACGGAATCGTCGGGCGCCTCGTCGAAGTGGTAGGTCACCGCCGCCGTCGCGCGGTCGCCGTCGATGCGTACGTCGGCGAAGCCGTCGACGTAGCGCTCGCCCTTCTTGGCCACCGAATCCCGTTGTCGGGCAAGCACGTCGGCTTCGGTACCGCGCTCGGCCGCGCAGGTGAACGTCACGAAGTCGGCGTAGTTCGCGCGCTGCAGCGCGTCGTTCTGCGCGACGGCGGCGCGGTTGACGTCCTGCTCGGGCGTCGGTCCGTCGTCGCCGAGCGCATGGAAGACCACGATTCCGATCACGACGAGCACGATGATCGCCAGCGCGCCGAGGAACGGCGCGATGGTCGGCCGGTCCGGGTCCGGGTCCGGGTCGCTCACGGCGCCCGCAGGGCGGCGGAGACGCGGTGCGCGCGGTCACGGGCGCGGACCACGTCCGGCGCCGTCGCCACCGCCAGGGTCGTGCCGTCGAGGACGCGCACGTCGCTCTCGGGCACCGCGAACGCCTCGCCGCGTGGGCCTGCGGGGCGGGCGTCGAGCACCTCGGCCGCGGCCGGCGAGATCATGATCGTGTCGAGCGCGACGCCGAGGATGGCGCGGGCGTGCAGTTCGAACTGGGACAGCCGCTGCGAGCGCAACGTCAGCAGGCCCACCTCCTCCGGGCGCGGCCGGACGTGCGAGAAGTACACCTCGTCACCACGCACCAGCAGGTCGACCCCGAACACCCCCCGTCCGCCGAGCGAGTTCACGATTCGCGCCGCGATCGAGCGCGCCGCATCCAGTGCTGCGGGCGACATCTGGTGCGGCTGCCAGGTCTCCAGCGGGCCGTCGGCCGTGCGGCGGTGGCCGATCGGCTCGCAGAACGCCACGGCGGGGCCCGCCGGCCCGATCGAGCGTGCCGTCAGCAGCGTGACCTCGTCGTCGATCTCGACGACGGTCTCGGCGATCACCCGGCCGGTCCCCGCCGTGGCCCGCTGCCACGCCGCAGGCACGTCCTCGCGGCGGGTGAGGATGGACCGGCCCTCGGCGGTGTCGCCCACGACCGGCGAGACGAGCAGCGGGAACCCCGCATGCTCGGCGACGGCGTCCAACTCGGCGGCCGATCCGGCGAACCAGAACGGCACCGTCGGCAACCCCAGCTCGTCGGCGGCCAGCTTGCGCAGGCCCTCGCGGTCCACCGACAGTCGCGCGCTGCGCGGCGTCGGGAACACCTCCACCCCGTCGGTCTCGGCCGCGGTGATGAGGACCTCGGCGGGCACGTCGGCCGACTCGGCGACCACCAACGAGGGCCGCTCGGTGGCGATGCGGGCCGTGATGGCCTCGGCGCCGCCGGCGGGGTCGGCGGAACTCACCTCGGCGCCGAGCCGCTCGAACGCGAGCCACAGGTCCGACCCCGGCCCGGCGGCACCGATCAGCAGCACGGTGGACGGCGCCGCCGCGGTCGCTCCCCCGGTCGTGTCAGTCATCGCCTGCCACCCTGCCAGACCTCACGGTTGCGGGGCATCTCCCGTGCTGGTGGTGTCCACCAGCACGTCGACGTAGCACCACCGCCAGCTCTCGCCGGGCTCCACCGACCGCATCACCGGGTGGCCCGACTCGTGGAAGTGGGCGGTGGCGTGCCGGTGCGGGCTCGAGTCGCAGCACCCGACGTGGCCGCACGTGAGGCACATCCGCAGGTGCGCCCAGGTAGTCTCGCCGAGTTCGCGGCATCCCTGGCACCGGCCGGGGGTCTGCGGTTCCGGGTCGGCCCGTGTCGCCAGCTCGGCCAGGTGGTCGCAGGACGAGGGCGGCGCGGACTCCGTCTCGCGCCGGCGCGTTCTCCTCCGCATGCTGATCAGGATAGGACGAGGGAGGTAGACGACATGGGTCCCGCACTCCTCGCGGTCCTGGTGGCCTCGGTGCTGCTGGCCGCGATCGCCCGCCGCTACGACGTCTCCGCGCCGCTCGCGCTGGTGGTGGCGGGACTGGCGGCCGGCCTGATCCCCGGGATCGGCGCCATCGAACTCGAGCCCGAACTGGTGCTGTTCGTCATCCTGCCGCCGCTGCTGTGGTCGGCGGGGCTGGAGAGCAGCTACGTCGCGCTGCGCAAGAACGTCCGCCCGATCGGCCTGCTGGCCGTGGGGTTGCCGCTGGCGACGACGTTCGCCGTCGGCGTCGTGGCGTTCCACACCGTGCCGGAGCTGACCGTCGCCGCGGCGCTGACGCTCGGGGCCATCGTGGCGCCGCCGGACGCCGTGTCCGCCACGGCGATCGGTCGCCGGCTCGGCCTGCCGCGGCGGGTCATGACGCTGCTGGGCGGGGAGAGCCTGCTCAACGACGCCACCGCGCTGACGGCCTATAAGGTGGCGCTCGCCGCGGCGATCGGCACCGCCGCGACGTGGACGAGTGGACTGGGGACCTTCGCGCTGGCCGCGGCGGGCGGGGTGCTGGTGGGCGGCGCGCTCGGCTGGCTGATCGACCACGTCCGGTTCTGGCTCGGCGACCCGCTGGTGGAGAGCGCCATCGGACTGGTGGCGCCGTTCTTCGTGTACTTCCTCGCCGAGCAGATCCACGGCTCGGGCGTGATCGCGGTCGTGGTGGCCGCACTGATCCTCGGGCAGCGCTCGACGCGGGCGTCGTACGCCACCCGGCTGCAGGACCAGGCGGTGTGGCGGGCCATTCAGCTGGTGCTCGAATCTTTCGCGTTCCTGCTGATCGGGCTGCAGCTTCCGACGGTGGTCGGCGAGCTGGCCGGCATCTCCGCGGCGACGCTGGCGACGGCGTCGGTGGCGGTGCTGGCCACCGTGATCGCGGTGCGCATCGCGTGGATGTACGCCTTCACCTATCTGCCGCGCGCGATGTCGCGCGGCATCCGCACCCGTGAGCCGCGGCCCTCGCCGGCACAGGTGTTCATCGTGGCGTGGGCCGGGATGCGCGGCGTGGTGTCGCTGGCGGCGGCGTTCGCGGTGCCGTTGACGACGCTGGACGGCGCGGAGTTCCCCGGCAGACCGCAGCTGGTGTTCCTCACCTTCGTGGTGGTGGTCGGCACGCTGCTGCTGCACGGCCTGACGCTGCCGTGGCTCATCCGGGTCCTCGACGTGCCGGGCGACGACCTGCACCGCGACGCCGTCGCCGCGGCCGCAGCGCAGACCAAGGCGACGCAGGCGGCCGCCGACCGCCTCGACGAACTGCTGGCCAAGGCGAAACCCGGCGCAATCCACGAGTACACGCCGAAGGCGTTGCGCGCGTGGAACGAGCGGCGCAGCCAGGCGGCGTGGGAGGAGCTGGGCCGCAGCGACGAGGAGATCGGCCAGGAGAGCCCCGCGGCGGCATTCCGGCGGCTGCGGCTGGCGATGCTGCAGGCCGAACGGCAGTCCTTCATCGCCCAGCGCGATGCCGGGACCATCGACGACGAGGTGCTGCGCACCATGCTGCGCGGTCTGGACCTGGAAGAGGCGACCCTCAACCGGGACTGACGCTCACCCGGGACCGACGGCGTCGCCGATCGTCGAGGGCAGCTCCGAGCGGAAGTGCCGCATGGCGCCGACCAGCGCGCCGAATACCCGGTCGGCGGCCGCGAGGTCCTCGTCGGGCAACTCGGTCAGCGCGTCGTGGCTGTGCGCGGCGAGCGTCGAGAAGAACCCGCGGGCCACCTCGAGCCCGTGGTCGGCGTAACGCAGGATCACCCGGCGCCGGTCGCGCGGATCGACCTCGCGGCGCAGGTGGCCGGTTTCGGTCATCCGCTCCACCAGGTAGGTGATGGCGGCGCCGGACAGACCCATCTGCCGTCGCAGGTCACCGGCCGTCAGGCGGTGTCCCGAGGTCTCGGCGACCATGACGAACAGCAGAGCCCGAAACTCGTTGGCCGACACGTCGTGCTGGTCGGCGAAGGCGCGCGCCACCCAGTCCGATTCCGCGGTCATCTCCCGCAGGTCGGCGTAGATCCGGTCCTCGAGCTCCGCACGGGACGAGGGAGGCGTTGCGTCGACCATCGGGGCCTCCCATGCGCCGGAGTGGACCCGGCCCAGCATAGGCGGCTGCCGCCCGAGCGCGGTTGCGTATTGCTTAGAAAACTGAAATATTCGTGGTCGTGACCGAACGAACGTCGCGCATCGTGGCGCTGCTCGTCGTGCTGGCGGGTGTGGCGGCGCTCGTCCTGATCGGCTCGTCGAGTGCCGCCGAGCAGTCCCCGGTGGCGGTGCCGTCGACCTCCGAGTCGGCCCGGGCGGACGGCACACGCGCCGCGTTTCCCGGCGGGGACGCCGTGCCGGCCATCCTGGTGGTGACCCGCGCCGACGAGCGGCCGCTGACCCCGGCCGACCTCGCGGCCGCCGACGCCGCCCGCACCCGGGTGATCGAGGCGGCCGGGATCGGACCGGGCGCGCCGCCGAGCGCCGTCTCCCGGGACGGCCAGGCCGTCGTGGCGACCGTGCCACTGCGCGGCGGGCTGTCCGGCTTCGCCCTCGACGACGCCGTGACCGCGCTGCGCTCGGCAGCCGGCGATGGGCTGCCCGACGACCTGCGTGCCCAGCTCACCGGCGGGCCGGCCTTCGGCGCCGACATCGCCAACTCGTTCAGCGGCGCCAACGTCACGCTGCTCGCCGTCACCGCCGCGGTCGTCGCGCTGCTGCTCATCGTCACCTACCGGTCGCCGGTGCTGTGGCTGGTGCCGCTGCTCGTCATCGCCCTGGCCGACCGGGTGGGCTCGGTGCTGGGCGCGGCGGTGGCGACCGCCGTCGGCACCACCCCCGACGGGTCGACCTCCGGCATCACCAGCGTGCTGGTGTTCGGCGCGGGCACCAACTACGCGCTGCTGCTCATCTCGCGCTACCGCGAGGAACTCGGCGCGATCGCCGACCATCGGGCGGCGTTGCGCACCGCGCTGCGTCAGGCCGCGCCGGCGATCGTCGCCAGCAACGCCACCGTGGTGCTCGCGCTGCTGACACTGCTGCTGGCGACGTCGCCCAGCACCCGCAGCCTGGGGGTGCAGGCGGCCGCCGGGCTGGTGGTCGCAGCGGCGTTCGTCCTGCTGGTCCTGCCGCCCGCGCTGTCGGTCTGCGGCACGAAGCTGTTCTGGCCGTTCATCCCGCGGACCGGTGACCGCCGGATCACCACCACCGGGGCGTGGCACCGCGTCGCGTCGTGGGTCGCCGGCCGGCCCGCCGTCGTGGCGGGCGTCGCGATCGTCGTGCTGGCCGGGCTCACCCTCGGTCTGCTCGGCACGCCGGTGGGGCTGTCGCAGACCGAGCAGTTCCGGGTGCGGGCCGAGTCGGTCGCCGGCTACGAGACCCTGGCCCGGCACTTCCCCAGCGGCCTGACCGACCCCACCCGCGTGGTGGCCGCCTCCGCCGCGGATGACGCCGTGGGGCAGGCGATCACGTCGACGCCCGGCGTGGTGTCGGCCACCCCGGCCGGCCGGTCGCCATCTGGGCTGACGCAGTGGTCGGTGGTACTCGACGCGCCGCCCGCCTCGGACGCGGCGTTCCGGACCGTCGACGCCCTGCGTGAGGCGGTGCACGCCGCCGACCCCGGGGCGCTGGTGGGTGGCTCGGATGCGTCGGCGCGCGACGCCCGCGCGGCCGCGAACCGGGACCTGCGCGTCGTGGTGCCTGCCATCCTGCTCGTCGTGCTGGTGGTGCTCTACGTCCTGCTGCGCGCGGCCTTCGCGCCGCTGATCCTCGTCGGCGTGACGGTGCTCAGTGCGCTGGCGGCGCTCGGACTCGGCAGCTGGGTCAGCGTGCACGCGTTCGGCTTTCCGGCGCTCGACGCCACCACGCCGCTGTTCGCGTTCCTCTTCCTGGTCGCCCTCGGTGTGGACTACACGATCTTCCTGGTCACCCGCGCCCGCGAGGAAACCCCGGAGCACGGCACCCGCGAGGGCATCGTGCGCGCCGTGTCGGCGACCGGTGCGGTGATCACCAGCGCGGGCATCGTTCTCGCGGCGGTGTTCTGCGTGCTCGGCGTGCTGCCCCTCATCGTGCTGACCCAGATCGGCATCATCGTCGGCCTCGGCATCCTGCTGGACACGTTCCTGGTGCGCACCGTGATCATCCCGGCGCTGTGGGCACTGATAGGTCCGCGCATCTGGTGGCCGGCGCTGCACGCGCGGCGCTAACGTCGGCGACCGTGGAGGAACACGCGATCGACACCACCCTGGGCCGGCTGCGGGTACGCGTCGGCGGGGACGGCGAGGCGATCCTCTTCTGGCCCAGCCTGCTGATGACCGGCGACATGTGGGCCGCCCAGGCCGCCCACTTCGCGGCCACCCACCGGGTGGTGGTGATCGACCCGCCCGGCCACGGCGAAAGTGCCCCGCTGCGAGCGCCGTTCACGTTCACCGAGTGCTCGGACACCATCGTCGACGTACTCGACGCGCTGGGCTTGTCGTGGGCGCACGTCGTCGGCAACTCCTGGGGCGGCATGATCGGCGGCACGTTCGCCGCCGAGCACCCCGACCGCGTGGGCCGGTGCGTGCTGATGAACTGCACGGCCTCGGCCGCGGGCCGCCGGCAGCGCGTCGAATACGGCGCGCTGCTCGCCGCCGCGAAGGCGCTCGGCGGCATCCGCGGACCGCTGACCGGATCGGTGCTGAGGGCCTTCCTCGGCCCGACGTCGCTGCGCACCCGGCCCGCCGTCGTCGCCGCCGTGCGCGACGCCGCCCGCGCCGTCGACGTCGGCTCGAGTGCCTGGGCGGTGCGCAGCGTCGTCCCCCGCCGGCCCAACCAGCGGGCGCTGCTCGCCGCCGTCCGCACGCCCGTGCTCGTCGTCGCCGGGGCCGAGGACGCCACGTTCGACACCGCCGAGACACGGGCGATGGCCGACGCCATCGCCGGCGCGGCGTTCGTCGTGCTCGACGGCGTCGCGCACCTCGCGGCGCTCGAGGATCCGCCGCTGGTGAACCGTCTGATCGAGGACTTCCTCGTCAGGGCCTGATGGTCGGCGTGCCACCGATCCTCGCGCGCGGCGCCGGGCGGTCGGGCTGATTCTGCGCGAATCCGGTGCACGTCCCGAGGTGCCCGCCGACGCACGGCACGCCGTTCATCGTCGGGACCGGACCGCCGGACCGCACGGTGGGCGCGCCGTTGTACCCGGGGTCGCGCCGGCTGCCGTCGTCGGCCGCCGCGACCGGCGCGGTGGCGAGGACGGCCACGCCGAGCGTGGCGGCCACGAGCCGGCGGAAGGTCGTCAACGTGCTCTCCTCGGATCCTGAAAGCGACGATACGCCGCTCCGGGAGGGTCCCCCGGTGTCGTCGGTACCGTCGAAGACATGACCCAGGCCACCACCGCGGAGCCGCTCCCTCGGCCGCCGGTCCACATGCGCCGCGACGCGTTCGACCCGACCCCGGAGTTGGGCCGGCTGCGCGCCGAATCCGGCGTCACGACCGTCGTCAACGCCTTCGGCATGCAGGTGTACCTCGTCACCCGCCACGACGACGTCAAGGCGATGCTGGCCGACCACGAGCACTTCTCGAACGCGCGTCCCCCGGGGTTCGTCGTGCCCGGCTCCCCGCAGGTGTCCGCCCAGGAGCAGGAACAGCAGCGCGCCGGCAACCTGCTGGGGCTCGATCCGCCCGAACACCAACGGCTGCGCCGGATGCTCACCCCGGAATTCACGATCCGGCGGATCCGGCGGCTGGAGCCGCGGATCACCGAGATCGTCGACGACCACCTCGACGCCATGGCCGCGGCCGGCCCGCCGGTCGACCTCGTCGAGTCGTTCGCGCTGCCGATCCCGTCGCTGGTGATCTGCGAGCTGCTCGGCGTCCCCTATGCCGACCGCGGGGACTTCCAGCGCCGCGCCGCACTGCAACTCGACCTCTCGCTGCCGATGCCCGAGCGGATGGAGGTGGCGCGCGAGAGCCGCGACTACATGCGCTCGCTGGTGTCCGCGGCCCGCCGGGCACCAGGCGAGGACATCCTCGGGATGCTGGTGCGCGAGCACGGCGCCGACCTCACCGACGACGAACTCGTCGGCATCGCCGGGCTGCTGCTGCTCGCCGGTCACGAGACCACCTCGAACATGCTGGGACTGGGCACACTGGCGCTCCTGCGGAACCCCGATCAGCTCGCCGCGGTGCGCGACGACCCGGACGCCGTCGGGCCGGCCGTCGAGGAGTTGCTGCGGTTCCTGTCGATCGTGCAGACGTCGATCCCGCGGATCACCACCACGGAGGTGGAGCTGGCGGGTGTCACGATCCCGGCGCACCAGCTGGTGTTCGCGTCGCTGCCCGCGGGCAACCGCGATCCCGAATTCGTTTCAGCGCCCGACGTTCTCGACGTGCGGCGGGGCGCACCCGGCCACCTGGCGTTCGGGCACGGCGTGCACCACTGCCTCGGCGCCCCGCTCGCCCGGATGGAGATGCGCATCGCCTGGCCCGCGCTGTTCCGCCGCTTCCCCAGCCTCGCCGTGGCCGAGGACGTCGAGCACGTCGCCTTCCGCGAATACCACTTCATCTACGGGCTGCGCGCGCTGGCGGTGACGTGGTGAGGGTCCACGCCGATCGCGAGCTGTGCGTCTCCGCGGGCAACTGCGTGATGGCCGCCGAGGACGTCTTCGACCAGGACGACGACGGGATCGTGGTGGTGCTCGCCGAGGAGGTCCCCGAGGGCGCCGAGGGCAGGGCCCGCGACGCGGTCACGCTGTGTCCGGCGTCGGCGCTGCGGCTCGCCGAGTGAGGATCGCCAGGCTGACGATCAGCACCCAGACCGGGAACGTCACGGTCATCCAGGGGCTGACGTCGACGGCCAGCAGCACGGCGAGCGCCGCCGCGTAACTGACGACGATCAACGGCGTCGGCATCAGCCGGGTCTTCAGCCAGATCGTGGCCAGCGACATCATGAAGACCGCCGCCATCCGCAGCGCGTAGGTGCTGCCCAGCGTCGTCGCCATCCCCAGACCGAACGCGTGCAGATCGTCCGACGCGACACCACCGGCGGCGTCCCGCGCCGCCAGCACACCCCGGATCACCGCGGCGGACGCGAACGACATCGCCAGGAACAGCAGACCGCTGCCGAGGAAGACCGACGAGAAGAACTTGTCCTCCAGCGCGCCGAGGCCGTCCCGGATCACGCCGATGAACCACAGGAACGCGATGCCGGCGAACGGCATCAGGACCGTGGCGAGCCGGAGCGTGCCGTCGTCGGACGAGGCGAGTCGCAGCAGGACCAGGACGGCGCCGAACAGCACCGCGAACGCCACGCCGGCCAGCGCTGCCGCGCGCGGCGTGCTGAGCCTGCGGAGGTGGCGGTCCCGTGCGCGGACGGGGTGGGGGCCGGTCATGGCGTCATGGTCACACGCCGGGCACCGGCGCGGGTCAGGGTTGGCCGGGTAGCAGCTGAATCATGAGGCCGTTGGCCTCGGCGAGCAGGGTGCCCTGCGGGTCGCGCAGCTCGGCGTTCACGAATGACTTGCGGCCCTGGGTCTCCCGCACCCAGGCGCGCAGCGTCAGCTCGACGTCGATGGGGGTGATCTTGCGGTAGTCGACGTGCAGGAAGCCGGTGCGGCTGATCGGGCGGCCGGTCGCGTGGATGACCATGCCGAACGTCGAGTCGAACATCAGCGGCAGCACGCCGCCGTGTACGGCGTAGTTGCCGCCTACGTGGTACCGGCTGAACGTCACGGTGAGTTCGACGGCCTCGGCGTCGAACTGGTGCACCCGGTAGGGCGGCATCAGCAGGCTGCCGGCGCCCGGCAGGTCGGGCACCCGGTTGGCCGGGCCGACGCCCTCGGCGGCCTCGAACGGGGCCAGCAGGTCGACGAGCTGCTCGGTGAGACCCGCGGCGCGGTCCCACGTCTCGTCGTCGGGATCCGCCGAGACCGCGAGGTCCTGCGCCCGCCGCATGGCGGCCAGGAACCGGCCGAAACCCGGTCCGGGCGTGGCGCGTTCGAAGTCCGGAAAGCCGCCGTGCCGGTGATGGTCCGGGTCGTGTGGGTCCGCCTCGGTCACGCCAGGACGTCCCGGCGCACGATGGTCTGGTCGCGCCCGGGGCCGACGCCGATGCAGGACACGTGCGCGCCGCTGAGTTCCTCGAGCCGCAGCACGTAGTCGCGGGCGTTCTTCGGCAGGTCGTCGAACTCGCGGGCGCCGGAGATGTCCTCCCACCAGCCCGGCAGTTCCTCGTAGACCGGCTCGGCGCGGGCGATGTCGCTCTGGGTCATCGGCATCTCGTCGGTGCGCTTGCCGTCCACGGTGTAGCCGACGCAGATCGGCACGGTCTCCAAGCTCGACAGCACGTCGAGCTTGGTGAGGAAGTAATCGGTGATGCCGTTGACCCGGGTGGCGTAGCGGGCGATCACCGCGTCGAACCAGCCGCAGCGGCGCGGCCGGCCGGTGGTGACGCCCACCTCGCCGCCGGTCTTGGCGAGGTACGCGCCGTGCTCGTCGAACAGCTCGGTGGGGAACGGTCCGGAGCCGACGCGGGTGGTGTAGGCCTTGAGGATGCCCAGGACCGTGGTGATGCGGGTGGGGCCGATGCCGGAGCCGACGGCGGCGCCGCCGGCGGTCGGATTGGACGACGTCACGAACGGATAGGTGCCGTGGTCGACGTCGAGCAGCGTGCCCTGCGACCCCTCGAGCAGCACCGTCTCGCCCCGTTCCAGCGCGGAGTTCAGCAGCAGGCGGGCGTCGGCTATGCGGTGCCGGAAGCCCTCGGCCTGCTCGAGCAGCGCGGCGACCATCTCGTCGGCGTCGAGCGCCTTGCGGTTGTAGATCTTCACCAGCACCTGGTTCTTGAATTCCAGTGCGGCGCTGATCTTCTGGCTCAGCAGCTCCGGTTCGAGGACATCGGCCACCCGGATGCCGATGCGCGCGATCTTGTCCTGGTAGCAGGGTCCGATGCCGCGGCCGGTGGTGCCGATCTTCTTGTTGCCCAGGTAGCGCTCGGTGACCTTGTCGATGGCGACGTGGTACGGCATCAGCAGGTGCGCGTCGGCGGAGATCAGCAGGCGCGACGTGTCGACGTTGCGCTCCTCGAGGCCCCGAAGCTCGGTGAGCAGGACCCCGGGGTCGACCACCACGCCGTTGCCGATGACGTTGGTGACGCCCGGGGTCAGGATTCCCGAGGGGATGAGGTGCAGGGCGAAGTTCTCCCCGGTGGGCAACACGACCGTGTGCCCCGCGTTGTTGCCGCCCTGGTACCGCACGACCCACTGCACGCGGCCACCGAGGAGATCGGTGGCCTTCCCCTTGCCCTCGTCGCCCCACTGGGCGCCGATGAGGACGATTGCCGGCATGGCCTGATCTCCCGCTCGCTGGTGGCCTCGTTACTGTGATGCAGCCGGTGACACACCCTATCCCAGCCACCAGCGAGGAGGCGCCTTGACCGACCTCGCCGTGCTGCGTTTCGCCGACCGCCGCGTCCCGGCCGGGCTCGCCGGCGCCGCGGTGCTCGACGCCGTGACCACCGCCGACGCCGACGACGCCGTGGACGCCGCGACCGCGGCGCGCGTCGCCGTGCTCGGCGACGACGCGGACCTCGCGGCGGTGCTGACCCGGCTGCTGCGCACCGAGCGCCTCGACGTCGAGGTGGCCTACCTGCCCCCGCGTCGCTCCCGTGCCGCACGGATCCACCGGCTGCCCACGGGCCGGCGGGCGGTCCGCGCAGCCCTCGGGGGCACCGCCAGCCGAGTGCCGCTGATCCGCGACGACGCCGGTCACGCCCTGGTCGGCGCCGCGCTGTGGGCCGGTGTCGCCCCGGAACCGTTGCACGGCGAGGCCGTCGTCGACGACACGGTGCTGTTCGACGGCGACGTCGCGGGCGTCGTCGTCGAGCCGACCGGCGCCCTGCCCGGGCTGCGCGCGGCGGTGACGACCGGGCGGTGGCGTCCGCGCCGCTGGGTGGCGGGGCGGGCCGCTCAGCTCGGCAGCCCCGGCGCGACGGTCGTGCGCGACGGCCGGCCGGGTGCGCGGGCGGTCCGGCGGTCGACGTTCTACCGGCACGTGCAGGGGTGGCTGGCAGTCCGGTGACCAGGGCCGGCGTTGACGACGGGGTACCTTCGGCCAGGTGAGCATCCGCCCCCTGCACCAGTCGGTGCGCCCCAGCCCGATCTTCCTGGCGTGCGTGGCGATCACGGTCGTCGGCGCCGTGGTGGCGTGGCTGACGCCGCTGGCCGAGGACGGCACCGCGCCGGTGCTGGCCTACGTCGGCGTGTTCACGTTCGTGGTGTTCGGCTGGCTGGTGTCGCTGTGCCTGCACGAGTTCGGGCACGCGTTCACGGCGTGGCGGTTCGGCGACCACGACGTCGAGATGCGCGGCTACCTGACGCTGAACCCGCTGAAGTACTCGAATCCCATGCTGTCGCTGGGCCTGCCGGTGCTGTTCATCGCCCTGGGCGGCATCGGCCTGCCCGGTGGCGCGGTGTACGTGCGGACGTGGGGGATGTCGCCGCGGCGGCGCACGCTGGTGAGCCTCGCCGGGCCGCTGGCCAACGTCGTGCTGGCAGTGCTGCTGCTCGCGGCGACCCGGTTGTTCTACGACGTCGAGCACGCGGTGTTCTGGGCCGGCGTCGCGTTCCTCGGCTTCCTGCAGGTCACCGCGGTGATCCTGAACCTGCTGCCGATCCCCGGCCTGGACGGCTACGGGGCGCTGGAACCGCACCTGGCCCCCGAGACGCAACGCAAGCTGGAGCCGGTCAAGGGCTGGGGATTCCTCATCCTGCTGCTGTTGCTGATCGTGCCGGAACTCAACCGGTGGTTCTTCTCGATCGTGTTCTTCGTCTTCGACCTGTCCGACGTGTCCAGCGCACTGGTGTCCGTCGGCGGCCAGCTCACCCGGTTCTGGTCGGCCTGGCTGTAGACCCCTTGCGACATATGCGTCTTTGCGCATAGATTGCGGACATGGGTGCGGGACACGATCACGGCCATGCGCACGGAGGCGCCGACGTCCGGGTGAGCCGGATGGTGCTGGGCGCGGCGATCCTCGCCGCATTCTTCGTCGTCGAACTCGTCACCGCGCTGCTCATCGACTCGATCGCCCTGCTCGCCGACGCCGGCCACATGCTCACCGACCTCGTCGCGATGTTCATGGGTCTCACCGCGGTGCTGCTGGCCAAGCACGGCCCCGCGTCGGCGTCGCGCACCTACGGCTGGCACCGCGCCGAGGTCTTCACGGCCGTCGCCAACGCCGTGCTGCTGCTCGGCGTCGCCGGGTTCATCCTGTACGAGGCCGTCGAGCGGCTCGGCGACGCGCCCGACGTCCCCGGCGTGCCGATGATCGTCGTCGCGCTGGCCGGGCTGGCGGCGAACGTCGTCGTGATGCTGCTGCTGCGCTCCAGCAGCGAGGACAGCCTCGCCGTCAAGGGCGCCTACATGGAGGTGGTGGCCGACACCGTCGGCAGCGTCGGCGTGCTGATCGCGGGCATCGTCACCGTCACCACCCGGTGGCCCTACGCCGACGTCGTCGTCGCGGTGTTCGTGGCGCTGTGGGTGCTGCCGCGGGCGATCTCGCTGGCCCGTTCCGCGCTGCGGATCCTGTCCGAGTCCTCACCGAGCCACATCGACGTCGACGAACTGCGGACCGCGCTGGCCTCGGTGCGCGGCGTGACCGACGTGCACGACCTGCACGTGTGGACGCTGGTGCCCGGCCGCGACATGGCGACCGCGCACGTCACCTGCAGTGGCGACTCGGCCCGCGTGCTGTCCGACACCCGCGCCGTGCTCGCCGCACGCGGTCTCGAGCACGCCACCGTCCAGGTCGAGCCGCCCGAGGGCGACTGCGACGAGCACGGCCGCTGCTGACCCCTACAGGCCGAGCTGACCGCGCGCGCTCGGGTCGCAGTCGTCGAGCAGGTCCAGACAGCGCTGGTACTCGTCGGTCTCGCCGATGGTCTCCGCAGACTTCGCCAGGGCGGCCACGCAGCGCAGGAAGCCGCGGTTGGGCTCGTGGGCGTAGGGCACCGGACCGAAACCCTTCCAGCCGTTGCGGCGCAACTGATCCAGGCCGCGGTGGTAGCCGGTGCGGGCGTACGCGTAGGCCATCACGGCCTGCTCCGCGGCGAGGGCCTCCTCGGCGAGCGCGGCCCACGCCACCGACGCGGTCGGGTGCGCGGCCGCGACGATCGCGGCATGCTCGCCGGCGTCCAGCGCGTCCTCCGCCTCGATGTCACCCGGCAGCAGTACCGGGTCTGGCCCCAGAAGGTCACCCATGCGCGTCATGGGGCCCATTGTGCCGTGCGGATGGGCCGTGCGAACCGGGGCGGGGTTCACGGCGTCGGGGGGTGCGGGTGGATAAGCTCGTCCCGGCACCGTCGCGAGGAGAAGTGAGACCGAAGATGTCGAACCCACCAGGGCACGACGAGGACGACCGTCCGGACGCCGGGGTCGACCCCGCAGAGCGTCGCTTCACCGCCCCGTCGCCGTCGGACGCGGGCCAGACGCAGGTGATCGGCCAGGTACCCGAGCCGGAGACCGAGGTCTTCCGCGCCGCGCAGCCGTCGCGCGACGTCGCCGACGCCAGCGCCTTCACCGAGCCCATCGCCCACCAGCCCGGCGGGGCCGGACCGCAGGTCATCCCGGGCCGCCCGGACGCCCCCAAGCCGCCGGCCAAGCGCCGCAGCTGGGGCTGGGTGATCGCGGTGCTGCTGGTGATCGCCGCCGTCGTGGCCGTCGCCATCCTCGGCACCATCCTGCTCACCCGCGACGACGAGGCCGCCGCCTCACGCGAGGACGAGGTGCGCAGCACGATCCAGGACTTCGACATCGCCATCCAGAAGGGTGACCTCGCAAAGCTGAGGTCGATCACCTGCGGCGAGACGGCGGTGTCCTACGTCGACTACGACGACGCGAAGTGGAAGGACATCCACGCCCGCGTCGCCGCCGCCCGGCAGTACCCGGTGGTGGCGAGCGTCGACCAGGTGGTCGTCAACGGCGACCACGCCGAGGCCAACGTCACGTCGTTCATGGCCTTCGACCCCGCCACCCGCTCGACGCGCAGCTTCGACCTCGAGTTCCGCGACGACCAGTGGAAGGTCTGCCAGGCCCCCCAGTGATTTCGGCGCGCCAACCGTCGCTCAGCGAACGAAAGCGCGCCGAAATCACGTAGACGGAACCGGCGACGCGCCGCGGGCGTCCTACTGAGGTGCTCGACGACGCGCTTCGCCGCCACGACGGGGTCATCACCCTGACGCAAGCGATCCAGGCCGGCCTCAGCGAACAAACGGTGCGCCGGCGGGTGCGCTCCGGGCACTGGCGGCGATGCGCCCGCGGCGTGTTCTTCGTCGACGACCGCGAGTTCACCGATGCCGCTCGCATCCGCGCGGCGGTATGGGGCTACGGGACCCAGGCATGCGCGAGCGGGCTCGCGGCCGCCTGGTGGCTCGGACTCACCCGGTTCGCCCCCGACGTCGTGGAGGTGACGGTGCCGCGAAACAGCCACGGCCGCAACCACTCCGGTTCCCGGACGCGTCGTCGAGACCTCCCGGCGGCCGACGTCGACGAGCATCGCGGACTGCGCGTGACGTCGCTGGCGCTCACCGCGATCGAGGCCGCGGTGCGCCGCGGCGGCGGTCCCAGGCTGATGGACGAGGCGTTGCAGCGCCACACCGACCTGCGCCAGCTGTGGGCAGCGCACCTGCGCAACACGGGCCGCTACGGGTCTCCTGCGGCGCGGATACTGCTGAGGGCGGCGCACGACGGGACGCGCTCGCCGGCCGAGCGGCGGTTCGTCGGGCTGCTCGACCGCGCCGGGATCACCGGCTGGCGGGCCAATGCGAAGGTCGCCGGCTATGAGGTCGACTTCCACTTCCGCGACGCCGCGGTCGTCGTCGAGATCGACGGCTTCGCCTTCCACACCGACCCGGAGGCATTCGAGCGCGACCGCACCAAGCAGAATGTCCTGACCCTCGCCGGGAATCAGGTGCTGCGGTTCACGTGGCTCGACCTCGACCAGTACCCCGACCGCACCCTCGCGGTCCTCCACCGTGCGATTTCGGCGCGCCAACCGTCGCCCAGCGATCGGTAGCGCGCCGAAATCGCTACTAGCCGGCGGAGACGGAGCGGCCGGCGGAGTGCAGGTCGTTGCACGCCTCGACGACGCGCTCGGTCATCCCCGCCTCGGCCTTCTTCAGGTAGCTGCGCGGGTCGTAGACCTTCTTGTTGCCGACCTCGCCGTCGATCTTCAGCACGCCGTCGAAGTTGGCGAACATGTGGCCCGCGACGGGCCGGGTGAAGGCGTACTGGGTGTCGGTGTCGACGTTCATCTTCACGACGCCGTAGCGCAGCGAGTCCTCGATCTCCGACTTCAGCGAGCCCGAACCGCCGTGGAACACGAAGTCGAACGGCTTGGAGCCCTCGGCGAGGCCGAGCTTCGCCGCGGCCACCTTCTGGCCCTCGGCGAGCACCTCCGGACGCAGCTTGACGTTGCCCGGCTTGTACACGCCGTGCACGTTGCCGAACGTGGCGGCCAGCAGGTACTTGCCGTGCTCGCCGGTGCCCAGCGCGTCGATGGTCTTCTCGAAGTCCTCGGGCGTGGTGTAGAGCTTGTCGTTGATGGCGTTCTCGACGCCGTCCTCCTCGCCGCCCACGACGCCGATCTCGATCTCCAGGATGATCTTGGCGTCGGCCGACAGCTTCAGCAGGTCCTTGGCGATCTCGAGGTTCTCGTCGATCGGCACCGCGGAGCCGTCCCACATGTGCGACTGGAACAGCGGGTCCTGGCCGTTCTTCACCCGCTCGGCGGAGATCGCCAGCAGCGGGCGGACGAAGCCGTCGAGCTTGTCCTTCGGGCAGTGGTCGGTGTGCAGCGCGACGGTCACCGGGTACTTGGCGGCGACGACGTGGGCGAACTCCGCCAGGGCGCTCGCGCCGACCACCATGTCCTTGACGCCCAGCCCGGAGCCGAACTCCGCACCGCCGGTCGAGAACTGGATGATGCCGTCACTGCCGGCGTCGGCGAAGCCCTTGATCGCGGCGTTGATGGTCTCCGACGACGTGCAGTTGATGGCCGGGAACGCGAACGAGTGCTCCTTGGCGCGGCCCAGCATCTCGGCGTAGACCTCGGGCGTGGCGATGGGCATGGGCTTCCTCTCGGCGTTCGAAGCTCGACGGTGTCTCCCGTGCAGTATGGCAAGAACCACACCGACCCGACACCGGTGGCCTCGCCGACGTGCCTCGAGGCGACGTCAGACGGTGAGCACCATCCGGTAGCGCGCCTTGCCGGAGTCCATGGCCGCATACGCCTCGGCGGCCTCGGCGAGCGGGCGCTCCTCGATCATGGCGCGCACGCCGGTCTGCAGGGCGAAGTGCATGGTCTCCTCGACGTCCCGGGAGGTGCCCGACGGGTGCCCGGTGATCGACAGCCCGTCGTTGATCAGCTGCAGCGGGCTGATCGGCAGGTTGTCCGGCGTGACGCCGATGATGACGAGTTCGCCTTCCGGGGCCAGCCCGCCGACGGTGGCGGCCATCGCCTCGGAGTTGGCGGCGGTGGCCAACACGACCGTCGCACCGCCGAGCTTCTTCAGCTCGGCCGCGGGATCGCCGGCGGTCGAGTCGATGTAGTGGTGCGCGCCGAGTTCGCGGGCGTCGGCCTCCTTGCCGGCGCCGCGCGCGATGGCGACGGTCTCGAAGCCCATCGCCCGGGCGAACTGCACGCCGAGGTGGCCGAGGCCGCCGACGCCGAGCACGGCCACCAGGTCGCCGGCCTTGGCACGGGTCTTGCGCAACCCGTTGAACGTCGTCACCCCGGCGCAGCCCATCGGGGCGGCCTCGACGAACGACAGTCCCTCCGGGATTCGGGCGAGGGCGGTGGCCGGCGCGGTGACCGACTCGGCGTAGCCGCCCGGGTAGTGCCAGCTGGGGACCTGCATGCGCTCGCACTGCATGAAGTGGCCCTGCCGACACGGGACGCACCGGTTGCAGTTGCCGCCGAACCAGCCCACCGCGACGCGGTCGCCGACGGTGAAGTCCTCGACGCCGTCGCCGACCTCGGCCACCGTGCCGGCGATCTCGTGGCCGGGGGTCACCGGCCAGGACAGGCCGGGGAAGCCGCCGTTGACGAAGGCGTGGTCGGTGCCGCACACACCGCACGCGGACACCGCGATGCGTACGTGATCGCGTGGCGGGGCAGCCGTCTCGACGTCGGCGAAGGCGAACTCGGCACCGGCCGAGGGGACGTGGACTGCGCGGTGAGTGGCCATGCGCCAAACCCTATCCGTGCAGACCCGTGCATGGATGCCTGCTGGCCGGAATGCTCGCCTGTGAGGGCCCTCAACCTCCCGCCGGTATCTTGGTGCGTCGTGACCACCACCACGCTTGCGTTGCTGCCGGACTTCCTCGACCCGGTGACGTTGATCGGCTACTTCGGTCCCTGGGCGCTGGTGGGTCTGCTGCTGGTGGTCTTCGTCGAGTCGGGCGTGCTGTTCCCGATCCTGCCCGGGGACACCCTGCTGTTCGTCGCGGGCATGCTGGCGGCGGGCACCGAGACCGCGCGCAACGTGAACCAGGGTGACTTCGCGCTGTGGAAGCTGCTGGTCTTCATTCCGGTCGCGGCGATCCTCGGCGGCCAGGTGGGCTACTTCATCGGCCGCAGCATCGGCACCTCGATGTTCCGGCCCGACGCCCGCATCCTCAAGCAGCGCTACCTCGACGAGGCGCACCTGTTCTTCGAGGAGCGCGGTCCGTTCGCCATCGTGCTGGCGCGCTTCGTGCCGATCGTGCGGACGCTGGCCCCGCTCACCGCGGGCGCCGCACGGATGAGCTACGGCGTGTTTACGGCGTTCAACGTCCTGGGTGCCGTGCTGTGGGGCGTGGGCCTCACGCTGCTGGGCTATGGCCTCGGGCAGTTCGAGATCATCCAGAAGCTGCTCGAGCCCATCTTCATCCTCATCGCGGTGCTGTCGATCCTCCCGATGGTCTGGGAGTGGTACAAGCGCCGCCGGGAGGCCCGCCGCCGGGGCGCGCTGCCCGGCGAGCCCGCCCCGGAGTAGCCGCTACAGACCGAGCGCCGCGGCCAGCTCGCGCAGCGCGGGCCGCGGGTCGATGGTCGGGTTGTCCCCCAGCACCTGCACGACGACGTGGTCGGCGCCCGCGTCGAGGTGCGCCCGCAATGATGCCGCGGCGTCGTCGACGGAACCGACCGAGACGATCCGACGCGCCAACCGGTCGCTGCCGCCGGGCACCAGGTCGGACTCGTCGAAGCCCTGCCGCAGCCAGGAGTTCCGGTAGTTCGGCAGTCCGCTGTAGGCCATCAGGTGCCCGTGCGCCCACTGCATCCGCTGGTCCTCGTCGCCGCCGATCGCGACGGCCTGCTCGCTGACGATCCACTTGTCCGCACCGAGGATCTCGCGCGTGACGCGGGTCTGGTCGGGCAGCACCAGGTAGGGGTGCGCGCCGTCGGCGTGCGTGCCGGACAGCTCGATCATCTTCGGCCCGAGCGCCGCCAGCAGCCGCACCGGGCGGCCCGACCCGGGCTCGAAGGCCTCCGGCACGGCGGCCATCCGGTCCAGGTAGTCGCGCATGGTCGCCAGCGGCTTGGCGTACTTCCCGCCGAGGTTGCCCTCGACGAGCGGGGCGTGGCTGACGCCGAGGCCCAGCATGAAGCGGTGCGGGTACAGGGCGTTGAGCATGCGGCCCGCGGTCTCGGCGGCCGACGGGATGCGGACGTGGATGTTGGCGATGCCGGTGCCGACGACCAGCCGGTCGGTGGCGGCGAGGAACGCCTGCGACTCGACGAGCGCGTCCTTGAACCCGATCTCCGGGAGGAACAGCGAGCCGTAGCCCATGGCCTCGATGTCGCGGGCGACGGCCTGGGCGTCGGGCATGGCCCAGGTCTCGCTGGCCCACCAGACACCGATCTGGGAGGGGAAGTCGACGGGGGGACGTCCGGATGCGCTCGCGGCTTCGGTCACCCCTGCGATGTTAGGCCCCGAGTGCGAACCGCCCGGCGAAGCCCCGCAGCGGGACGTCGGCGCTGGTGAGCAGTCCCGGGGGCGCCGCGACCACCGAGCGGATGGCGTTGAGCGCGGGCAACCCCGTCACCGTCATGCCGATCGAGGCGAACTCGGCCGGATTCGACAGATCGACACCGGGTTTCGGGAAGATCATGTGCTTGTTGTAGACGCACGGGTCGCCCTTGATCTGGGTGATGTAGCAGCCCTTGACGTCCCAGCTCGGGTTGGTGTGCGGCGTCATCTGCCATTCCAGGTGGGTCTCCACCCGCGGCACGCCGTCGACCATCCCCTGGTAGCGGATGTAGTTGCCGCCGAGGGATCCCTTGGGCAGCTGGTACCAGCCGAGGTCGACGTCCTTGGTGCAGGCGCCGAGTTCGTAGGAGAACGCCACCTCGTCGAGCGTCAGGCCGAAGCAGTCGGCCATCATCCGCACGCTGTCGGCGAACACCTCGGTGTACTTGCGCAGCTTGCCCGGGATCGACGGATCCTCCACGGGCAGGCCGTAACCCACCTCGATCCAGGTCTCCCGACTGTGGTGGCAGGACACGTCGACCGACTCGATGGTCGTGACGTTCTCGATCTCCGCGACGTCGGCCGAGCACACCACGCCGAGGATCTGGTTGACACCCGGGTTCATGCCCGTGCCGTAGAACGTCGACGAGCCCCGCTCGCACGCCGCGCGCAGCACCTCCGAGACCGGCTTCCCGGATGGGTGGGGGTGGTTGGTGTCGCGGTGCCAGCCGGTGATCCAGTCCGCGGTGGTGACGACGTCGATGCCGGCCTCGAGGACGCGGACGTAGAGATCCTCGTCGGGGAACACGCCGTGGAAGGTGAGCACGTCCGGGCGGGCGGCGATGATCTCCTCGACGGTGCCCGTGGCGGTGACGCCGATCGGGCCGATGCCGGCGATCTCGCCGGCATCGCGTCCCACCTTCTCCGGTGTGTAGCAGTGCAATCCGACCAGCTCGAGGTCGGGGCGGTGCTGCAACCGCTTGATCATCTCGGTGCCGACGTTGCCGGTCGCCACCTGGAAGACGCGGATCGGGGATGTGGTCATCTGCTGCTCAACCCTTCGTGTGTGCCGCGTGGACCTCGGCGGCGCTTCCGCCGATGCCGTCGGGATAGAACTGCTTGGCCCACTGGCGGATCGCGGTGAACCCCTCGAGTTCGCCGCTGGCCAGCGCCGGCGGGTCGGAGTACCGCTGGTGGCTCCAGATGTGGATGTCCTGACGGAACTGGCGGATCACCTCGGCGCCGAACTCCTCGGCCTTGGCCCGGGCGCGCTCGGGGTTCCGGGGCGTGCCGGCGGGCCTGCCGATGTAGACCATGAACCGCACGTCCGACGTGCGGTCGTCGACCGGGGTGATGCAGGAGATCGTGCGGTTGTCGATCATGCCCCAGCTCTTGGTCACCGCGATGCCGAGACCGCCGTTGACGGCCTCCACGCCGCTGTCGACGTCCTCGATGCGCTGGCCGTCGTCGCCGGTGAACGTGATGGTGAAGTCGACGTAGGACACCGGTGCGGCGAAGTCGTGCCGGGTGAAGATCGGGGTGATCGGCGTCTGGTGGACGTACTTGAAGTGGGCGAAGTCGACGCCGTTCTCCAGCACGTACTGCGGGTGCATCTCGTGGCCCTGCTCGAACAGTCGCTGCTGCGGGTAGTAGTCCGCGGCGGTGCGGTCGTCGCCGAAGGCGCCGAACACGTCGGGGGCGTCGAAGAAGGGTTCGCGGCCGTCGACGTCGTGCCACACGTAGACCGAGGCGTTGCGCTCGACGGTCGGGAAGGTGCGGATGCGCCGGCCGCGGTTGGGTCGGGGCTCGTACGGGATGCACACGTTGCGCCCGTCGGCATTCCACTGCCAGCCGTGGAACGGGCACTGCAGCACCTCGCCCTGGACGTGCCCGCCGTAGCCGAGGTGCGCGCCGAGGTGCTCGCAGTAGGCGGTCATCACGGTGATTCGGCCGGATTCGGTGCGCCAGGCGATGAGGTCGGTGCCGAAGTAGGTCATCCGACGGACGTCGCCCACGCCGATCTCGTCGGACCAGGCGACCTGGAACCAGCCCGTCGGCTTCATCGACAGCGGTGGCGCAGCCATTGGACGAGAATCACAGAGCCCTCTACGATTCGTCAAGTGCCCGACGCGAGGACCACCCGCAGTGCGACGGCCCGGACCAACCGGCGTGGTCAGGCCACCCGCGACGCGATGCTCGATGCCGCACTGCGGGCGCTGGCCACCGGGGACACCGCCGCCGCCTCGGCCAACCGCATCGCCAAGGACGCCGGCGTCACCTGGGGCGCCATCAAGTACCAGTTCGGCGACATCGACGGCCTCTGGGCCGCCGTGCTCGCCCGCACCGCCGAGCGGCGCGGCTCGCTCCCCAGCCAGGCCACGCCCGAGGCGCCGCTGCGCGAACGCGTCGCGGCGATCATCGATCTGCTGTTCGACGGGCTGTCGGCACCGGACTCGCGCGCCATCGAGACGCTGCGGGCCGCGCTGCCGCGCGACGGCGACGAGCTGGACCGGCTGTACCCGAAGACCGCCGCCGAGCTGAAGTCCTGGGGGCGCAGCTGGATCGAGGCCTGCCAGGGTGCGTTCGCCGACGCCGGCGTCGACCCGGAACGCGTCCGCGAGGTCGCGTCGTTCATCCCCGGCGCCATGCGCGGTCTGGTGTCGGAGCGCCAACTCGGCTCCTACTACGACCTGGACGTCGCGCGCGCCGGACTGACCAACGCGATCGCGCACTACCTGCGCGCGCCGCGCTAACCCGGCCGCGTCTCCTCCAGCGCACGGATGAGGCTCGCCGCGTCGAACGGTCCCTTGTGCCGGCGGCCGTTGACGAAGAACGTCGGCGTCGAGTTGAGGTCCATCACCTCGGCGTCCTGGGCGTCGTCCATCACCCGGTGCAGCACCCGCGGAGAATGCAGGTCCTCGTCGAAGCGCGCGATGTCGCAGCCGACGCCGTCGGCGTAGCGGTAGATGTGCTCCCACTCCAGGTAGTCCTGGAACTCGAACATCCGCGCGCCCATCTCGAAGAAGCGGCCCTGTAGCGCCGCGGCCTCGCTGGCGCGCGCGGCATCCATCGCGTGCGGGTGCACGCGTTCCAGCGGCAGGTGACGCCACACGTAGCGCAACCGGTCGCCGAAGTACTCCCGCACCTCGTCGATGGACCCGGTGGCCCGGCTGCAGAACGGGCACTCGTAGTCGCCGTACTCCACCAGCGTCAGCTCGGCAGTCGGGTTGCCGCGCAGGTGATCCCGCTGCGGGTCGACGTCGCGCACCAGCGTCGCGCCGACCGGGACCGGCGGACTCAGCCGGTCGGACACCCGGAACCACAGCCAGCCGAGCGCGAACGCCAGCACCGTCGCCGCGAGGACGCCGACGCGCGCCTGGTCCTGCTTGGCGGGATCGGTGATGGCGATGTCGACGATGAACAGCGAGATGGTGAAGCCGATCCCGGAGAGCGCCGCACCGCCTGCCACGCGGCGCAGCGTCAGGCCCGGCGCCAGCTGACCCACCCCCACGGCCCGCACCAGCGCGGTCGCCGCCGTGATGCCGACGAACTTGCCAACCACCAGACCGGCGATCACGCCCCACGTCAGCGGCGACCGCAGCGCCCCGGTGATCGTCGCGAGGTCCAGTCGCACACCGGCGTTGGCGAGCGCGAACAGCGGCAGCACCCCGAACGAGACGTACGGCGCGAAGCCGGTCTGCAGCCGCTCGTTGATCGAGATGGACTCGCGCAGACTGCGGGTCGCCGCCCGGGCGTACTCGGAGTTCGGCGACTGCCGGAAGGCGCGGATCACCTCGGCGGCCTCCTCGACGCGCTGCCGCTCCGGGGTGAACACCGGAATGAGAAGGGCCACCGCCACGCCGGCGAGCGTCGGGTGCACGCCGCCGGCGGACAGCGCCAGCCACAGCGCGACGGCCAGCACCGTGTACGCCGGCCCGCGCATCGCGGGCAGCAGCCGCACCGCGGCGAGTGCCGCGAGCAGCGCCGCCGCGGCCAGCAGCGGCCAGAGCGCCACCTCGTCGGAGTAGAACAGCGCGATCGCCAGCAGGGCGCCCACGTCGTCGACGACGGCCAGCGTCAACAGGAACGTGCGCAGCCGCGCCGGGTACTTCGGGCCGATGATCGCCAGCGCGCCGACGAGGAACGCGGTGTCGGTGGAGATCACCACGCCCCAGGCCCGCGCGTCGTCGCCGCTGGGGTTCAGCGCCAGGAACACCACCGCAGGCAGGATCAGGCCGGCGAGCGCCGCGAGCACCGGCACGGCCGCACGCGACCGGTCGGTCAGCTCGCCGATGGTGAACTGGCTCTTCACCTCCAGGCCGACGGCGAAGAAGAAGAACGTCATCAGCGCATCGTTGACGAGGTGCTTGACGGTGAGTTCGGCGTGCATGGTGCCGAACGTCAGACCGACGTGGGTGTCCCAGAACTCGGTGTAGGTGTGCGCCCACGGCGAGTTCGCCCACGCGATCGCCAGCACGGTGAACACCAGCAGCAGCGCCGCCGCGGTGTTCTCCCCGCTGCGGGCGGCCGTCGGGTCGCGGCCGAACCGACTCGGCCGCGTCGGAGCCCCCTCGCTCACGTCCGTGCGTGCGCGGTGAAGACGTCCAGCAGGTCCGGCCGGTCCACCGCACTCGGCGTCAGCACATCGGTCGGCTTGGCGCCCAACAGGATCCGCTTGATGGGGATCTCGAGGCGCTTGCCGGTCATGGTGCGCGGGATGCCGGGCACGGCGATGACGTCGTCGGGCACGTGCCGCGGCGAGGCGTGCGTCTTGATGGCGCCGACGATCCTCGCCCGCAGATCGTCGTCGAATGCGACGCCGTCGGCGAGCGCCACGAACAGCGGCATCCAGTAGCCGCCGTCGTCGAGTTCGCAGCCGACGACGAGGCAGTCGGCCACCTCGGGCAGCCCCTCGACGGCGTTGTAGATCTCGGCGCTGCCCATCCGCACGCCCATGCGGTTGAGCGTCGCGTCCGAACGACCGTGCACCACTACTGATCTGCGGTCGGTGATGGTGATCCAGTCGCCGTGACACCACGTTCCCGGGTACTTCTCGAAGTACGCCTTGCGGTACTTCTCCCCGCCCGGGTCGTTCCAGAAGAAGACCGGCATCGACGGCATCGGCTTGGTGATCACCAGCTCGCCGGCTTCCTCGACCACCGGGGCGTCCGCGTCGGCCCACGCCTCGATCGCCGCGCCGAGGCACAGCACGTTGAGTTCGCCGGCGCGGATCGGCACCAGCGGGCAGCCGCCGATGAAGGCCGTAACGACGTCGGTGCCGCCGCTCGCCGACACCACCGGGATGCGACGGCCGACGCCCTCCTGCAGCCACCGGTAGCCCGACGCCGGCAGCGGCGAGCCGGTGGAGCCGACCGCGCGCAGCGCCGCCAGGTCGTAGCGCTCGCCGGGACGCAGGTCCTCCTTGGCGCACGCCAGCCAGTACCCGGCGCCGGCACCGAAGACAGTGACCCGAGCGTCGGCTGCCACCTGCCACAGGTGGTCGGTCCGGCCGTGGGTGGGGCTGCCGTCGTAGCACACGATCGTCGACCCGACGAGCAGCCCGCCGAGCAGCAGGTTCCACATCATCCAGCTGGTCGAGGACTGCCAAAAGAACCGGTCGTCGGCGGTGAGGTCGAGGTGCAGGCCGAGGTACTTGAGGTGTTCGAGCACCACTCCGCCGTGGCCGTGCACGATGCCCTTCGGCGTGCCGGTGGTGCCGGAGGAGAACAGCACCCACAGCGGGTGGCCGAACGGTACCGGGGTGATCTCCAGCGGCGCGTCGTGGGCGAGCACGTCGGCCCACGGCGTCACGTCCGCAGGCGCCGGGGCGCCCAAGCGCGGCACCAGCACGGTGTCCTTGAGGGTGGGCAGCTGGCGGCGGATCTCGGCGAGTTCGGCGCCGCGGTCGATGCGCTTGCCGTTGTACAGCGACCCGTCGCTGGCCACCAGCACGCTGGGCTCGAGCTGGGCGAGCCGCGCGACCACGCCGCCGACGGCGAGGTCCTGGTTGCACACCGCCCACGTCGCCCCGACCGCGGCCGACCCGAGGAACGCCACGACGGCCTCGGCGACGTTGGGCAGGTAGCCGACGACGCGGTCGCCGGGTCGCACGCCGAGGCCGCGCAGGTGGGCGGCGAACGACGCGGTCTCGCGCCGCAGCCGGTCCCACGACCAGTCGACGGACCCGTCCTCGCCGGCGGCGACCAGCGCGGGCCGGTCGGCGGTCTCGTGCCGGAACACCTCGGTGGCGTAGTTGAGCGTGACGCCCGGGAACCATTGCGCGCCGGGCATCGCGGCGTCGGCGAGCACGACGTCGGGCAGCGGTGTGGACCGGACGTCGAAGAAGTGCCAGACGGCGTCCCAGAACCACGCCACGTCGGCGACCGAGGCCTCCCACAGCTCCTGGTAGTCGGCGAACTCGCCGCGCCCGGTCTCGGCCAGCCAGCCCAGGAAGCGCGTCAGCGTGGCCGAGGAGATCGTGGCGTCATCCGGCGCCCAGCTGCCCGGCAGCTCGTCGGCGAGGGTCATCTACTCCTCTTCCTGCGGTTCGGGATCGGCGTCCGGCGCCGGATCCGGCACGGGGTCCGGCCCGGAGTCGGTGCTGAGCGTATGCGCAGCTTCCATCAGCATCCAGCCCGACAGCTGCACCGAGAGGTCCCGCTCCGGCGTCTGCGACGCGTTGACGGCGCCGTCGACGAACTCGGCGTCCGCGCCGCCGGCCGTCGGTACCACCGCGGCCCGGTCCCAGAACGCGCCGAACAGCGGCAGCCCGTCGACGGTCTGCCGGTAGTCCCACGCGGACTGCGCGGAGGCCAGCACCAGGTCGCGCGCGGCGGCGCGGGTGGCGGTGTCCTGCGGCGTGCGTTCGGGCAGGGTCGTCGCCACCAGTGCCAGGTAGCGCGCGGTGACGCCGCCGAACAGGCCGCCGTCGCCGCCGCCTGCGGAGCGCAGGACGCCGTCGGGAGCCATGTGGTCGCGCACGGCGGCGACGAGCCGGTGCACGCGCTCGGCGTGGTGCGGGTCGTCGGTGCGGGCGGCGAGTTCGGTCTCCAGACCCAGCACCACGCCCTGGCAGTAGGTGTACTGCGCGCGGACCAGCGACCCGGCCTTGATGCCGTCGAAGACCAGGTGCGTCTCGGGATCGATCAGCACCTCGTCGATCCAGTCGGCCATCTGCTGCGCGCGCCGCAGCCGGTCGTGGCGGGCCAGGAAGATGCCCGCCGGACCGTTGGCGGGGGCGTTGAAGAACTGGTCCTGTTTGCGCCACGGGATGCCGCCGCCGTCCTCGGGCACCCAGGCGTTGAGGAACTGCTCGCCGAGCGCGTCGAGCGCCTTCGGCCGTGCGACGCCGACGAGCCGGCCGGCGCGCTCCAGCGCCAGGGCCAGCCAGGCCATGTCGTCGTAGTAGTCGTTGGTCCAGCGCAGCAGGTTGCGCACGTGGTGGCCGCGGATCTGGCGGCCGATCCGCGTCACCCGCTCGGGCTGCGGGTCGCGCACCTGGGCGTCGACGAGGCAGTCCAGCAGGTGCGCCTGCCACCAGTAGTGCCACGTCCCGAACAGGGCGTACCGGCGTTCACCGGGCCAGGCGACGACGCCGAGCTGGGTGCCCGGCAGCTGCCACAGCCGCCGCAGGTGCCGTCTGGTGACGGCGGTCTCGGCGCTGGCCGCCCGGTTGGCCCACAGCTGATCCATGCCGACGATCCTGCCCTACCAGGCGTGGTCCAGGTCGGCGTGTCGGGCGATCCAGGCGTGCATGGCGATGCCCGCGGCGACGCCGGCGTTGATGCTGCGGGTGGACCCGAACTGTGCGATCGACACGATGGTGGCCGCGCCGGCGCGTACGGCGTCGGTGATGCCGGGGCCCTCCTGCCCGAACACCAGCAGGCAGTTGCGCGGCAGCGCGGTCTGCTCCAGCCGCACGGCGCCGGGCACGTTGTCGACGGCGACCACCTGCAGGCCCGCGCCGGCCGCGAACGCCAGCAGGTCGGCGATGGTGTCGTGGTGGGCGAGGTGCTGGTAGCGGTCGGTCACCATGGCGCCCCGGCGGTTCCAGCGCCGCCGGCCGACGATGTGCACGGTGTGCACGGCGAACGCGTTGGCGGTGCGCACCACCGCGCCGATGTTGGCGTCGTTGCCGAAGTTCTCGATCGCGACGTGCAGCGGATGCCTGCGGGTGTCGATGTCGGCGACGATCGCCTCGCGGGTCCAGTACCGGTAGGCGTCGACGACGTTGCGGGTGTCGCCGTCGCGCAGCAGGTCGGGGTCGTAGCGGGGATCGGCGGGCACCGGCCCGCCGCGCTCGGTCGTCCACGGTCCGACGCCCGGGGCGACGCCCCATTCGGTGGGCCCGGGCCCGTCGGTCACGCCGCCGTCGGTCACTTGGTCCACAGCGCCGCGTGCGTGCCGATCACGGACACCGTCGGATACAACAGGGCCTGGTTGATCTCGCCCTGCGTGCACAGCGACGCCTGCACCGACACCGCGTCGAGGGCGGCGTCGGGCAGCACCAGCACCGAGGCGCCGTAGACCTCGCAGGCGTGCGAGAGGCCGGGTGGCTTCAGCGTCGGCGCGACGACGAGCATCAGCGGCCCGCCGCGCCGCTCCGACTCGTCGCGGTACCGCGCGGCCAGGCCGGTCGCCTGCAACCCGAGCAGCATGTAGCCGTTGCCGGTGAAGGCGCCCGGGTCGCCGAGCGCGGTGGGCTCGAGCTTCGCGCCGTCGGCCCGGAACGCGTCCACGCTGGAGGTCTGCAACTCCAGCCCGGTGTCGTTGGGGTTGGTGGGGGTCAGCCCCACCGGGAACGAGGCCGGGTAGGCGACCGTGGTGCCCGCGATCCGGTCCTGCGGGGAGTACGCGTAGACGCCGCGCACCTGGGTCTGGTCGCGCAACGGCCCGAGACACACCGTGCCGCTGATCTTCTCGGCGCTGACCGTGGCGGGCTGGACGTCGAGCGACGTGACGTCGGCGCAGCCGCGCGCGCCGTCCGCCTCGATCGGGTGGGCGAGCGCGCCATACAGGCCGAAGCGCAGGGAATCCGCCCTGGCGTGCGGCGCCGCGGGGTCGGCCGGCGCGGCGTCGACGTCGACGAGGACGCGGTCGCCCTCGAAGCGCAGGTTGGCCAAGGAGACGTTCCACCCGACGACGGCCTGCGACTCCCCCAGCGCGGCCGTGGTCGCCCCATACGGCGCGGCGGCAGCGTCGTCGGAGCAGGCCACCGAGACCAGCCCGACGACCGAGAGCAGCGCGATCAGCGTGCGCACGCGGTACTAGGTCCGGCCTCGGCCGCGGCCCACCACCTTGGTCGCGGCACGGACCAGGGTGCGCGGCACCAGCCGGCCGCCGGTGGTGAGCGCCTTGTACTGCAGCCCCGGCACGATCACCACGTGGCCCTTGGCGACGTCGGCCAGGGTGTCACGCACGACGTCGCCGACCTCCAGCCAGAGGAAGCCGGGGGTGCCGGCCATGTCGATGCCGGCGCGTTCGTGGAACTCGGTGCGCACGAAGCCCGGGCACAGGGCGTGCACGCCCACGCCGGTGCCGTCGAGGCCGTTGGCGAGTCCCTCGGAGAAGGCGATGACCCACGCCTTGGACGCCGAGTAGGTGGAGCCGCGGCCGGGCAGCAGCCCGGCGACGCTGGCGACGTTGATCACGGTGCCCTCGCCGGCGGCGAGCATCGACGGCAGCGCGGCGTGGGTGAGGGCCATGACGGCGGTGACGTTGACGTCGAGCTGCTTCTGCAGCGCGGCGAGGTCGGCGGTCCAGAACTCCCCCGACGTGCCGAAGCCGGCGTTGTTCACCAGCACCCGCACCCCGGCGGCGAGCCGTTCCCCAACGCGGGCGCGGTCGGCCTCGATCGCCAGGTCGGCGGGCAGGACCTCGACGGTGGCGCCCGCCTCGTCGTGCAGTTCGGCGGCGAGGCTCTCCAGGCGGTCGACGTCGCGCGCGACGAGCACCAGGTCGTAGCCGTCGATGGCATAGCGGCGGGCGAAGCCCGCTCCCAGTCCGGACGTCGGTCCGGTGATCAGTGCGACGGGGCGGGACATGCCCGCCAGGCTACTGCGCCGCCGGACCGGCTAGCGCTGGTAGTGCGGCGACTGCCTGCCGTTGCGCGCCGGCGGGCGCTGCTGGGTGTAGCGGCTGACGTCGCCGCGCCCGGGCGGCAGGTCGCCGCGACCGGCGGGCAGCTCGGCCGGGCGTGCGAACGGGCGGCCGGGCCCGGCGTTGCGACGCGCACCCTGGCCGGCCATGGCGGGCTGGCCGGGTTGCGGCACCGGCGGCAGGACGCGCAGCAGGTCGTTGAACTGACGGACCGTCAGCAGGCCCTCGTCCCATTGGGCGCGGGTGCTGCCGATCGGCATGGCGACGAGCGTCCAGTTCTGCTCGTTCCACATGATCTCGGCGCAGTCCGGCGCGGCGTGGCAGAACGTCACCATGCGGCGGTCGCACGCGCGGCGGGCGGCGTCGAGGTTGGTGGAGTACACCATCCGCGGGCCGATCGCGCCGAGCTGCCACATGTCGCTCTCGCGGGGCTCCTTGACGTCCTTGAGCCGCACGTCGACGACGACGTTGGTGCCGACCTTGCGGTGCAGCGCGATGACGGTGGCGACGTCTTCGAGATCGAAGATGAACACGGCCTCGCCGCGAATCTGGCCGAGCACCACGTTCTTGGCCGTCACGTCGCCGACGGTCGACATCACGCCGCGCTTCCAGCGGCCGACGATCTCGGAGGACTCCGTCTCGTAGTCGAAGCCGTGTGACTTGGCCCAGGACTTGCGGCGCCGGCCCAATCCGCGCCGACGGTCGACGTCGACGTACAGCAGGACGCCCGCACCCACGAAGCAGAGTGCGGACAGCGTGAACCAGAGAGGGACCATTGCCCCCAGACTACTGGGTGAGCGCCGCGATGCCAGAACTCGAAGTGGTCACAACCCCGTCACGGGCGCCGCGGTGCACCGGCCGCGGCGGGTGGTTATACGACCTCACGTGGGTGAACTCTCGGGTCAGGCCTATCTCGTCGTCGGCGCCAGTGGAGCGCTCGGATCGCGCATCGCACGGCGGCTCGCCGATCGCGGCGCGGACCTGACCGTCACCGGTCGCTCCCCCGAGGCGCTCGAGATCGATCGCGCGCACGTCGTCACCGCCGATCTGCGCGCGCCCGACGCAGGGATCCGCGTGGTGACGGCCGCCGTCGAGCAGCACGGCCGGCTCGACGGCGTGGTGATCGCCGCCGGGGTCGTGGCGTTCGGTCCGGTGACCGACATCGACGACGACACCGTCGACGACCTGGTGCTGGTGGACTTCCTCGCGCCGCTGCGGATCGTCCGGGCGGCGCTGCCGGTCGTTGAGCCCGGCGGGGTGATCCTGGGGATCAGCGCCGTCGTCGCGGAGAAGCCGCTGCCGAACATGGCCGTGTACTCGGCCACCAAGGCGGCTACCGCGGCGCTCTTCACCGCGGTGCGCACCGAGGCCCGGCGGCGCAAGATCCGCGTCGTCGACGTCCGGCCGCCGCACACCGAGACCGGGCTGGCGCACCGCGCGATCGCCGGCGACCCGCCGAAGCTGCCGACCGGCTTGGACCCGGACGCCGTGGCCGACCGGATCGTCGAGGCGCTGCTCAGCGACGAGACCGACGTCCCGAGCAGCGCCTTCTAGCGATCAGCCGAGGACGAGGGAGTCGCCGTCGGCGCTGACGTTGACCGGCACGACGTCACCGTCGTGCACGTCGCCGGCCAGCAGCATCCTGGCGAGCTGGTCGCCGATGGCCTGCTGCACCAGGCGGCGCAGCGGACGGGCGCCGTAGAGCGGGTCGAATCCCCGCTCGCCGAGCCACTTCTTGGCCGGCAGCGACACCTCGAGGGTGAGCCGGCGCTGCGCCAGGCGCTTGGCCAGCTGCTGCAGCTGGATGTCGACGATCGACACCAGCTCCTCGGGGTTGAGCCCGTCGAAGATCAGCACGTCGTCGAGCCGGTTGATGAACTCCGGCTTGAACGCCGAGCGCACCGCCGCCATCACCATCTCCTCGGAACCCCCGGCGCCCAGGTTGGACGTCAGGATGAGGATGGTGTTGCGGAAGTCGACCGTGCGGCCCTGACCGTCGGTCAACCGGCCCTCGTCGAGCACCTGCAGCAGCACGTCGAACACGTCCGGGTGGGCCTTCTCGATCTCGTCGAACAGGACCACGGTGTACGGCCGCCGACGCACCGCCTCGGTGAGCTGGCCGCCCTGGTCGTACCCGATGTAGCCCGGAGGGGCACCGACGAGCCGTGCGACGGAGTGCTTCTCGCCGTACTCGCTCATGTCGATGCGGACCATGGCGCGCTCGTCGTCGAACAGGAATTCCGCGAGCGCCTTCGCCAGCTCGGTCTTGCCGACGCCGGTGGGTCCGAGGAACATGAACGAGCCCGTCGGCCGGTTGGGGTCGGCGACCCCGGCCCGCGCGCGGCGCACCGCGTCGGACACCGCCCGGACGGCCTTGCGCTGGCCGATGACCCGGCGACCCAGCTCCTCCTCCATGCGGAGCAGCTTGGTGGTCTCGCCCTCGAGCATCCGCCCGGCGGGGATCCCGGTCCACGCCTCGACCACGTCGGCGATGTCGTCGGGGCCGACCTCCTCCTTGAGCATGACGTTCTCGCGGGCCTCGGCGACCGGGAGCGCGGCGTCGAGCTTCTTCTCGACCTCGGGGATGCGCCCGTAGCGCAGCTCGGCGGCCTTGGCGAGGTCGGCGTCGCGCTCGGCGCGGTCGGCCTCGTTGCGCAGCGTGTCCAGCTGCTCCTTCAGCTCGCGGACGACGTCGATGGCACTCTTCTCGTTCTGCCAGCGCGTGGTCAGCTCGGAGAGCTGCTCCTTCTTGTCGGCCAGTTCGGCGCGCAGCTTCTCCAGGCGGTCCTTCGACGCGTCGTCGGACTCCTTGGCCAGCGCCATCTCCTCGATCTCGAGGCGACGGACCAGCCGCTCCACCTCGTCGATCTCGACGGGGCGCGAGTCGATCTCCATGCGCAGCCGCGACGCCGCCTCGTCGACGAGGTCGATCGCCTTGTCCGGCAGGAACCGGCTGGTGATGTAGCGGTCGGACAGGTCCGCCGCGGCGACCAGTGCCGAGTCGGTGATCCGCACGCCGTGGTGCACCTCGTAGCGGTCCTTGAGGCCCCGCAGGATGCCGACGGTGTCCTCCACCGACGGTTCGCCGACCAACACCTGCTGGAAGCGGCGCTCCAGCGCCGCGTCCTTCTCGATGTACTTGCGGTACTCGTCGAGCGTGGTGGCGCCGACCAGTCGCAGCTCGCCACGGGCCAGCATCGGCTTGATCATGTTGCCGGCGTCCATGGCCGATTCGCCGGTCGCGCCGGCGCCGACGATGGTGTGCAGCTCGTCGATGAAGGTGATGACCTGGCCGGCCGAGTTCTTGATGTCGTCGAGGACGGCCTTGAGGCGCTCCTCGAATTCACCGCGGTACTTGGCGCCCGCCACCATCGACCCGAGGTCGAGGGAGATGACGGTCTTGTCGCGCAGGCTCTCCGGCACGTCGCCGGCGACGATGCGCTGGGCGAGGCCCTCGACGATCGCCGTCTTGCCGACGCCGGGCTCGCCGATGAGCACCGGGTTGTTCTTGGTGCGCCGGCTCAGCACCTGCACGACGCGACGAATCTCGTTGTCGCGACCGATGACCGGGTCGAGCTTGCCCTCCCGGGCGCGCGCGGTGAGGTCGGTGGAGTACTTCTCCAGCGCCTGGTAGCTGCCCTCCGGGTCCGGGCTCGTGACCCGAGCGCTGCCGCGCACCTTGACGAACGCCTCGCGCAGCGCCTGCGGCGACGCGCCGTGGTTGGTCAGCAGCTTCGCGACCTCGGACTGACCCGACGCGAGACCCACCAACAGGTGCTCGGTGGAGACGTACTCGTCGTCCATCTCGGTGGCCAGGTGCTGCGCCGTGGTGATGGCCGTCAGCGACTCGGCCGACAGCTGCGGCTGCGAGTTCGAGCCGGACGCGCTGGGCAGCCGGGCGATGAGGCGCTCGGCCTCCGCGCGGATGGACGCGGGCTCGACGCCCACCGCCTCCAGCAGCGGCGCGGCGATGCCGTCGTTCTGGGTCAACATCGCCATCAGTAGATGCGCGGGAGTGATCTGCGGATTGCCTGCGGCCGTGGCCGCCTGCAACGCCGCGGTCAGTGCCGCCTGGGTCTTCGTGGTCGGGTTGAACGAGTCCACGACACCTCCCTTTCCTTCGTCGAGGAGAGCTCGAGAAAATGCTTGTCGCCTCGAACAACGTCGTCAAGGTTGAGTCTGTTCCGCTCAAGTCTAGGAAATGTGCGCCAGTTTCGTCCAGCGGCTCCTCGCCCGGGGTGGGTCAGAGCGGGGTCAGGCGGCGGCCGTGGACGTACACCTCGGCGATCGAACGCTCCCGCAGGCCCATGAGCAGCGCGAACAGCGTCTGGTCCCGGGCCAGGACCGGATCGTCGGAGCGGTAGGCGTTGTCCAGCTGCGCCTTGAGCGCATCGACCGGCGAGACGACGACGAAGTCGGCTTCCTTGCCGAGGTCGAAGTTGCCGAACCGGTCCTCCATGTCCAACGCCCGGGCGCCGGCCAACGTGCCGAGGAACAGCATCTCCGCCGGGTGCATCGACACCCCCGCTTCGCCGGGCTCGGTGATGTGCTGCTTGAACGCGTCGCCGAGCACCCGCGCGATCAGCCACTCGTCGCCGCCGCCGAAGTCGGTGCCCGCCGCGACGTTCACCCCCGAGGCCACGGTCCGCAGCCACGGCATCGTCCCCGAACCCAGGAACAGCTGCGACACCGGGCAGTGCGAGATGGACGTGCCGGTCTCGGCCATCCGCGCGAGTTCGACGTCCTGGCAGTGCACGCAGTGCGCGAGGATGGTCCGCCTGCCCAGCAGGCTCTTGCCGCCGACCTTCGAGCCGGGCAGGAACTTGCCGTCATAGGTGTCCAGGTAGGAGTCGACGCCGTAGTCCTCCTTGGTGGTGTCGACCTCGCCCGTGCCGGGGCGGTTGTTCTCGTTGAGGTGGCTGTGCACGTACACCCCGCGCTCGCGCACCTCGTCATACAGCTCGCCCAGGTTGCGCAGCGTCTCGCGCGTCACCGACAGCGAGAACCGCGGGACGATCGCCACGTGCAGCAGCGCCGTGGACACGTCGCCGGTGTCCGCGGCGTGCCACTTCTCGATCTCCTCGCGGGTCAGGCGGATCGCGTCCTCCTCGGAGGTGAGCAACGGCTGGGCGGTCTCGCCGCCACGGGTCTGGATGCCGCGGCCACTGACGATGCGCAGACCCGCCTCGCGGGTCCGTTCGAACAAGGCGTCCTGGGCGTGCGGGAACGCCGACCCGAACACCATCGCCGCCGTGGTCCCCGCGGCGACGCGCCGGTTGCAGAACTCGACGGCCGCCCGTGCCGCGAACTCCGGGTCGGCGAAGGCGCTCTCCGACGGGAAGATGCACAGGTTGAGCCACTCCAGCAGCTGACCGCCGCCGTAGGAGTCACCGGCGTAGGTCTGCGGGAAGTGAACGTGGGTGTCCACGAATCCCGGCACCAGATACCCGCCGCGGTGATCGTGCACGGTCGCCGAGGCGTACTCGTCGGGCAGAGAGTCCCGCTCACCGCAGAACACGATCCTGCCGTCGTCACCGACGACCAACGCACCATCGGGAATCGAGACCAGCGCCTCGGCGGCGTCGGTCACCCGCGCCGCACCCGCGACGTGAAACACGTGACCAAAGTGGACCTGCGTCATGACTGCTCCTTCGTTCGTTCGCGTCACGGCAGCGTCCAGAACTTCACCGTGACGAGGTAGAAGATCACCGCCCAGACCGCGTTGACGGCCAGGACGAGCGCGAGGCCCGCGACATTGGTGGCCGGTTGTCGTGCGGTGGCCGACGGCGCCAGCCAGAAGCGCAACAGGCGATTGCCGTAGAGCGGCATGGTCACGTAGCTCATGACGAAGCTCGAGAGCAGGTTGCCGACGAGCATGCCGAGCCACAGCGGCATGCCGAGCGGCGCGGTGAGCAGCGTCAGGAGCACCACGGTCGGGTAGAGACCCAGCCACACCGCGATGGAGGTCTTGAACGTCGACGGCGGCGGCGTGCCGTCGCCGAAGTCGAACCAGTTGCCGAACGAGTGGTCGATGCGCCGCATGGTGAAGTCGGCGAACCGCTGATCGGCCAGCAGTCGCTGCCGCTCGCCGGAGGTGAGCCACGCGTCGAGGTGCTCGGCGGTGTCGAACTTGTAGGTGATGGTCCACTCGTCCTGCACGCCCTCGACCGGCCGATAGATCTCCGAGCCGCGGAAGCCGGCGAACCCGCTCTCCGCGCGTGCGACGTCGGCCTGCCAGGCCAGGAAGTCCTCGACCTGGTCCGGCGCCACCCGGTGGCTGACGACCACGGTCACCAGGGCGTCGTCGACCCTGCTGTCCCGAGCGATCACCTGCTGCGTGCCGGGCCCGTCGAACAGGTCGGCGCCGCGGTCCAGGAAGTCCTGGCGGGTGGCGCTGTTCATCCAGTTCTGCATGGTCGCCACCGAGTCGAACTGGTAGACCACCACCCAGTCGGGCTGCGTCGCGGTCGGCCGGCGCAGTTCCGATCCGCGGAAACCGGGATAGCGGGCGGCCGCGGCGACCAGCTTCTTCTGCCACGCGAGGTAGGCCTCCTCGCGCCCGGGGCGCACCCGCTGCCCGATGAGCAGCGTCGCGGCACCGTCGCTGCGGGCCGGCGGCGCGGCGGTGGCGGTCTCGTCGGTCATGCGACGGCGCCCCCTGGCGCCCGATGGTGCGTTCGGTGGATGGACGACACGCGGACGCGGTCACCGTAGCCCGTCGCACGGTCTGCGTCGCGGCCCGCGCACCGGGCACGATCTTGCTAACTTCGTCCCGTGCTGACCGAGCTGGTCCCCCTGGCGCTGGTGATCGCGCTGTCACCGCTGTCGGTGATCCCGGCGGTGCTGGTCCTGCAGACCCCGCGCCCGCGACCGACCGGGCTGGCCTTCCTCGCGGGGTGGCTCGTCGGCCTGGCGGTCCTCACCGTCCTGTTCATCGAGGCATCCGGGCTGCTCGGCGGGCTCGACCGCCCGCCGAGCTGGGCGTCCTGGGTGCGTGTCGCGGTCGGCGCGGCGCTCGTCGTGTTCGGCGGCTACCGGTGGTTCACCCGGCACCGCTCCGCCCATGCGCCGGGGTGGATGGGCCGTCTGACGACGCTGACGCCGCCGCGGGCGCTCGTCACCGCCGTGGTGCTGACGGTCGTGAATCCGAAGGTGCTGCTCATCTGCGCGGCGGCGGGCGTCGCGATCGCCACCGAGGGGCTCGGCCGACCCGGCGTGTACCTCGGGGCGCTGTACTTCGTGCTGTTCGCCGGGTCCACCGTGGCGCTGCCCATCCTCGCCTACGCCGCATCCGGGGACCGCCTGCGCGAACCGCTGACCCGGCTGCGCGACTGGATGGAACGTCAGCACGCGGCCCTGGTCGCCGCGATCCTCGTCGTCCTCGGTGTCCTGTTGCTGTACAAGGGGATTCACGGCCTGTAACGGGTCCGCCCGCCCGCTCACCTACACTCGACGGACGTGGGGTTCGATGATCGCGAGGCGCTGTCGGCGCTGCGTGCCGCGGTCGATCCGGCGCACGGCTCCGACCCCCTGATGTTCGACTTCTACACCCGCTGGTTTGCCACCGACGTCTCGGCGCGCGACCTGTTCCCGCCGGATCTGGCCCACCAGCGGACGGCCTTCGCGACGGTGCTGACCTGGCTGCTCGGCGAGATCATCGCCCAGCGCGCGGAGGAGCCCGTGGCCTTCCTCGCGCAGCTGGGCCGTGACCACCGCAAGTACGGCGTCGCCGCGCGGCACTACGACACGATGGCGCCCGCGTTGCTCGGTGCGCTGCGCGCCCACTTCGGCGGGCGGTGGGACGGTGCGATCGCGGATACCGCCGGTGACGTGGTCGGGCTCGCGGCCGGCGTCATGCGCGGCGCCGCCGACGCCGAGCAGGGGCCGCCGTACCGCGACGGCACCGTGGTGGAGCACATCCGCGCGACGCGCGACGTGTCGATCGTCCGGCTCCGGCTCGACGACCCGCTGTCCTACCACCCGGGTCAGTACGTCACCGTCGAGGTGCCGCAGTGGCCGCGCCGCTGGCGGTTCCTGTCGCCGTCGATCCCCGCCGACGGATCCGGCGACATCGAGTTCCACGTGCGGTCGGTGGCGGGCGGCATGGTGAGCACCGCGATCGTGGGCGAGACCGCGGTCGGGGACCGCTGGCGGCTGTCCAACCCGCATGGCGCCCTGCACGTGGACCGTGACGGCGGCGACGTCCTCATGGTGGCGGGCAGCAGCGGCCTGGCCCCGCTGCGGGCGCTCATCATGGACCTGTCGCGCTTCGCGGAGAACCCGCGCGTGCACCTCTTCTTCGGGGGCCGCTACCCGTGCGACCTCTACGACCTGCACACGCTGTGGCAGATCGCGTCGTTCAACCCCTGGCTGTCGGTGACGCCGGTGTCGGAGTTCGCGACCAACCCGCCGTGGGCCGCCGACTTCCCGGTCGAGGAGCCGCCGCGGGGGCTGCACGTGCGGCAGACCGGCGTGCTGGCCGATGTGGTCACCCGCTATGGCAGTTGGAGCGACCGGCAGATCCTCGTCAGCGGCGGGCCGCGCATGGTCGAGGCGACCCGGGCCGCACTGGTCGCCAAGGGCGCCGACCCCGCGCGCATCCAGCACGATCCGCCCGCGGCGTGAGCGTGACAGAATCGCCCGCGTGCCCGACACCACCGTCGTCCTGCGCGATGCCGCCTCGGCGCTGACCGCCACGTTCGTCCCCTCCGCGGGCATGATCGGGACGTCGCTCGCCGACGGTGACGCCGAATTCCTGGGCCAGCGCCGGGGACTCGAGGCCTACGTCAGTCACGGCAAGACGATGGGCATCCCGCTGCTCTACCCGTGGGCCAACCGGTTGAGCGACGACCACTACGACGTCGACGGCGGGCGGGTGACGCTGACCGACGGCGCGGGCGGCGTCCGCTTCGACAGCCCCCGCGTCCCCATCCACGGGGTGCTGGCGGCCTACCCCGGCTGGGAGGTGATCGAGCGCACCGACGATGCGCTCACCGCGGTGCTCGACTACGCCGCGCGGCCCGGCCTGCTGGCGTCCTTCCCGTTCCCGCACCGGCTGACCCAACGCGTCACACTCGCCGAGCGCACCCTCACCGTCGAGACCACGGTGACGGCGACGGCGGCCGCGGCGGTGCCGTTGTGCTTCGGCTACCACCCCTACTTCGTGATCCCCGGTGTGCCGCGCGCCGAGTGGCGGCTGACGCTGCCGGCCATGCGCCACCTCCCCGTCGACGATCGCGGCCTGCCGACGGGCGCCCACGCACCGTTCGACGGGCGATCGGCCGCGCTGGGCGACACGGTGTACGACGACGGCTTCGACGGTCTGCCCGCGGGTGCGACGTTCGCCCTCGAGGGCGGCGACCGTCGGGTCGAGGTGCGCTTCGAGGAGGGCTACCCCGCGACGCAGGTGTTCGCCCCGGCCAGTGACGACGTCGTCGCCATCGAACCGATGACCGCCCCGACCGACGCGCTGCGCCGCGGCGATTACCGCGTCGCAGACGTCGATGCCCCTGCGGTGACGCGGTTCTCGATCAGGATCGACTGACCTCGGGCTCGCTCGTATCCGGCGCATCATTATTGACGTTGAGGTAAGTTCAACGCTCGATTCTGGTTGCCGGCCACGAGGGGGGCTGTCGAGTGGTCGACTCCGCACCGACGTCGACGCGCGTGTCGTCGCCACCGGCGGTCCGCGCCGGCTACCGACCGGACGTCGACGCGCTACGGGCCGTCGCGATCCTGCTGGTGATCGCCTTCCACGCCGGCGTCCCCGGCTTTCGCGGCGGCTTCATCGGCGTCGACGTCTTCTTCGTCATCTCCGGTTTCGTAATCCTCCGCAGCCTCCTCGACGAGGGGGACCGGACCGGCCGCGTCAGTTGGTGGGCGTTCTACGGTCGGCGCTTCCGCCGGCTCGCGCCCGCGGCACTGCTGATGATCGTCGTGACGCTGCTCGCAGGCATGGTGCTGCTCAACCCGACCGGCGAGCAGCAGGCCATTGCGAGAAGCGCGATCGCCGCGGCCACCTCGACGTCGAACGTCTACTTCAGCCTGCAACTCGGCGACTACTTCGTCCCGACCTACGAGCCCAACGTCTTCCTGCACACCTGGTCGCTGTCGGTCGAGGAACAGTTCTACCTCGGCGTACCGCTGCTGTTCGTCCTCGCCGCCGCCGTGGCGCACTGGACGCGCCGCGACCGACGGCGCGTGATGATCGCGCTCATCATCGCGGCATGCGCGGCCTCGCTGGTGTCGGCGGTGCTGCTCGGACGCTTTGCCCCGACCCAGGCGTTCTACCTGCCGTTCGGGCGCGTCTACGAACTCGGCATCGGTGCGCTGCTCGCCGTGGTGCACCCGCCGGTCGCGCGGACGGCGGTCCGGCGCCTCGCGTGGCTCAGCGGAGCCGCCGTCCTGGTCGGCGCGACGGTGGTGGGTCTGCCCGCCTTCGGGTTTCCGGGCGCCTGGGCCCTGCTGCCGACGCTGGCGACGGCGACGATGATCTGGGCACACGTGACCCGTGACGATCCGGGCGCCCGGTGGCTGCTGTCGCCACCGATCCTCGGCATCGGCAAGGTGTCCTACGGCTGGTACCTGTGGCACTGGCCGCTGCTCGCGCTCGCCGCGACGTGGTACCTGCGCGAGCCGCCGGTGTGGGTGCGGCTCGTCGGCGTCATGATCGCCCTGGGCTTCGCCGTGCTGAGTTACCGCTACTGGGAACCGCGCTTCCGCGCCACGGGACCACACGCGGCCGGCGGCCGCCGGACGGTGCTCACCGGGCTGACTGCCATCGCGGCGACGTGCGCGCTGGCCCTTGGCTGTCTCTGGTACGCCGATCAGGTGGCGCGCGAGGACGGCTGGAGTGCGGCCTGGCACGCCAAGTACGACACCGCCTTTCCCGCCACCTGCCCCCACGAGACCGACGTCGCCGCCCATCCGGCAGACGCGATCTGCGCGGTCACCAACGTCGATCCGACGCGACCGTCGATCCTGGTGTGGGGCGATTCGTTCGCCCAGTCCCTGCTGCCCGGCGTCGTGCGGGCCGCCCGGGGCCGGCCGGTCAACGTCCTCGCCGCGACGCGCGGCGCCTGCCCGCCGTACCTGCCCGACGCCGCGCCGGCGCCGGACCTGCCGATCGGCATGGTGCGCCAGCGGGTGGAGTCGTGCCGCAGCCACAATGCGGCGGCACGCGCGTGGATCGAGACTGCCCAGCAGGCGGCACCGGTGCGCGTCCTCGTTGCCGCGAGGTGGCCGGTCTATCACGGCCATCCCGAGCCGTACCCGAGCCTGGCGCGCGAATCCCTCGAGTTGGTCGCCGCCAACGGACCGCTGCTGGCGGCGGGCACGCCGGCGCTGCTGACAGACCTCGACGCCACGGGTGTCGGCGTCGACGTCTTCGGCGTCTCACCGGAACTGGACCGGCCGGGCCCGGAATGCGTGACACGGCGATGGCGGACCTTCGACTGCGACCTCGACCGCACTGCCGAGGCGCGGTTCTGGGGTGGCGTCGACGGGTGGCTGCGGCGACTGCACGGCACGCTCGGTCACGGCTCGCGGTTCATCGATCCGATCGACGACATCTGCACCGCCGAGGTCTGTGCGGCCCACGGCGGCGGCGTGATCAACTTCCTCGACACCGACCACCTGAGTGCTGCTGCGACCGAACGGCTCTCGGACCAGATCGCGCCGACGGTCGACGCGGTCCTCGACGACGCCGAGCCGGCGTCCCGCCCATGACGACGACGCGCGGCCCCCGGAACCCAGGGACCGCGCGTCGGTCGGGTGAATCGCCGCAGCTAGCGCCGCGGGCCCGTCCGCGGCTGCCAGAGCACCAGGGCGGTGCTCTTCGCCGCGTCGCGGCGCTGGTTGGCGCGCAGCCGGTCCAGCTCATCGGCCATCTCCGACAGCCGGTTCTGCAGCGCCTCGACCTGATTGGTCAGCTCGATGATGCGCTTGATCCCGGCCAGGTTGACGCCCTCGTCCTGCGACAGCCGCTGCACCTCGCGGAGCAGATCGACGTCGTGTTGCGAGTATCGCCGGCCGCCGCCCGAACTCCGTTGCGGGCGAACGAGTCCCAACCGGTCGTAGGTGCGCAGGGTCTGCGCGTGCATCCCGGCCAGCTCGGCGGCGACCGAGATGAGGAACGTGCGGGCGTCGTCCTTCTTGCTGCTCATCACGAGTTCCCCGACCAGGTTGCCCTCGGGTCGAAGCCACTGGCGCGCTCGGCGGCGGCGTACGCCTCGAGCGCCTCGAGCGCCTCGCCCTCGAGATTCGGCGGGACGGCCACCTTCACCGTCACCAGCAGATCGCCGTTGCCACCGGCGCGCTTCGGCACACCGCGGCCCCGGACCCGCAGGATGCGGCCGTCGGAGGTGCCCTTCGGCACCCGGACGCCCACCTTGCCCTCCAGCGTCGGCACCGACAGCGTGGTGCCCAGCGCCAGCTCGTGGAAGCTGACCGGGACGCTGACGGTCAGGTCGTCGCCGTCGCGGCCGAAGACCTTGTCGGGCCGGACGTGCACCGTGACGTAGAGATCGCCCGACGGCGCGCCGCGCAGGCCCGCCTCGCCCTGCCCGGCCAGCCGGATGCGTTGGCCGTCCTCGACGCCCGGTGGGATCCGGACGTTGATGGTGCGGGTGCGGGTGATCTTGCCCTCGCCGTGGCATTCGTCGCACGGGTCGTCGATGATCGACCCCGTGCCGCGGCACTCGGTGCACGGCTCGGAGAAGCCGAACGCGCCCTGGTTGCGGCTGATGACGCCGGCCCCGTTGCACGTCGGGCACACCCGCGGGCTGGTGCCCGGTCGGGCACCGCTGCCGTGGCAGTTGGTGCACGGCGCCGGACTGGTCAGCCGTAGCGGCATCGCGACGCCCCGGGTGGCCTCGAGGAACGACAGTTCCGTCTCGGTCTCCAGGTCGTTGCCCCGTCGGGGCCTGCTCGGCCGCGGCTGCTGTGCGCCGCGACCGAACAGGCCGCCGAACAGGTCGCCGATGTTGGCGCCGCCGGTCTGACCGGCCGCCCCGAACAGGTCGCCGAGATTCACCTCGCCGTCGGCCCCGTAGCCGCTGAACCCGCCGAAACCGCCGTCGCCACCGTTGAATCGGCGACCGAAGCCGCCGCCGGCGAACAGCCGCCGGGTCTCGTCGTACTCCTTGCGCTTCGCCGGGTCGACCAGCACGTCGCGCGCCTCGCCGACCTCCTTGTAGCGCTCGTCGGCCGCGGTGTTGCCGGGGTTGCGGTCGGGGTGGTTCTCCGCGAGGAGTTTCTTGGCCACCCGCTTGATCTCGTCGGTGGTGGCGTCAGAGGAGACGCCGAGCACCTTGTAGAAGTCCTTCTCCACCCACTCGCGTTGGGCCATGCCGGGTCACCTCCTCACCTTTCTCCATGTCGTCGTGCTCTATTCGCTTGATTCTGAGTCGTTGGCGCGCGGCGCGTCGCCGTTATCGGCCGTGTCGCCGGCGCCCGTCTCGCCGACGGCGTCCACGACGCCCACCATGGCGTTGCGCAGCACCAGATCGCCGAGCTTGTAGCCCTGCCGCATGACCGTGCCGAGCACCGGATTCGAGCCGTCTCCCTCGTGCTGCACGGCTTCGTGCAGCGACGGGTCGAACGGATCGCCCTCGGCGCCGAACGCGACGAGTCCCATGTTCTCCAGCGCACCGACGAGCTTGTCGGCCACCGACTTCAGCGGTCCGGAGTCGAGATCGCCGTGGCTGCGCGCCCGCTCGAGGTCGTCGAGCACCGGCAGCAGCTGCATGACCGCCGCGGCCTTGCCCCGGTCGGCGGCCGACTGCTTCTCGCGGTCGGAGCGCTTGCGGTAGTTGTCGTACTCCGCCTTCACCCGCTGCAGCGTCGCCCGAAGTTCCGCGGCCTCGTCGGTCTCGGCCGCCCCGGCGGGCGCCGACCCACTGGGGGCCGGCGCCTCGGCGGGGTCGCGGACCTCACCGGTGTTCGGGTCGATGCGCCGCTTGTCGGTGATGGTCACCGGCTCGTCGTGCGACTCTCCTACGTTCCCGGAAGAGCTGGAGCTCACTTCTTCTCCTGGTCATCCTCGTCGACGACCTCCGCGTCGACGACGTTGTCGTCGGCCTGTCCGGCAGCACCCGGGGCGCCGCCCTGCTCGGCCTGCGTGGCCTCGTAGATCGCCTGGCCGAGGGCCTGGCTCTCGACGCCGAGGCGCTCCATCGCGGACTTGATCGCCCCGATGTCGGAGCCGGCGAGTGCGGACTTGGCATCGGCGACGGCCGTGTCGACCTTGGCGAGCGTCTCCTCGGGCACCTTGGAACCACCCTCGGCACCGCGCTGCTCGGAGACGAACTTCTCCGTCTGGTAGACCAGCGACTCCGCCTGGTTGCGGACGTCGGCCTCCTCGCGCCGCTTGCGGTCCTCCTCGGCATGCGCCTCGGCGTCCTTGATCATCCGATCGATGTCCTCCTGGGAGAGGCCGGAGCCCTCCTGGATCTTGATCGTGTTCTCCTTGCCGGTGCCCTTGTCCTTGGCCGTGACGTGCACGATGCCGTTGACGTCGATGTCGAAGGTGACCTCGATCTGCGGGACGCCGCGCGGAGCCGGCGGGATGCCGGTCAGCTCGAAGCTGCCGAGCAGCTTGTTGGCCGACGCGATCTCGCGCTCACCCTGGAAGACCTGGATCTGCACCGACGGCTGGTTGTCGTCGGCCGTGGTGAAGGTCTCCGACCGCTTGGTCGGAATGGTGGTGTTGCGCTCGATCAGCTTGGTCATGACGCCGCCCTTGGTCTCGATGCCGAGGCTCAGCGGAGTCACGTCGAGCAGCAGGACGTCCTTGACCTCACCGGCCAGCACGCCCGCCTGCAGCGCGGCGCCGACGGCGACGACCTCGTCGGGGTTGACGCCCTTGTTGGGCTCCTTGCCACCGGTCAGCTCCTTGACCAGATCGGTGACCGCAGGCATGCGGGTGGAACCACCCACCAGCACGACGTGGTCGATCTGGCTGACGGAGATGCCGGCGTCGGCGATGACCGACTGGAACGGCTTGCGGGTGCGGTCCAGCAGGTCCTGCGTGATGCGCTGGAACTCCGCACGCGTCAGCTGCTCGTCGAGGAACAGCGGGTTCTTGTCCGCGTCGACGGTGATGTAGGGCAGGTTGATCGAGGTGCTCTGACCCGAGCTGAGTTCGATCTTGGCCTTCTCGGCGGCCTCACGAAGCCGCTGCATGGCCATCTTGTCCTTGGTCAGGTCGATGCCGCTGGTGCCCTTGAACTTCTCGACCAGCCAGTCCACGATGCGCTGGTCCCAGTCGTCGCCACCGAGGTGGTTGTCACCGGAGGTCGCGCGGACCTCCACGACGCCGCCGCCGATGTCGAGCAGCGAGACGTCGAAGGTGCCGCCACCGAGGTCGAACACCAGGATGGTCTGGTCCTTGTCGCCCTTGTCGAGACCGTAGGCCAGTGCGGCGGCCGTCGGCTCGTTGACGATGCGCTGAACCTCGAGGCCCGCGATCTGGCCGGCCTCCTTGGTGGCCTGGCGCTGGGCGTCGTTGAAGTACGCGGGCACGGTGATGACCGCGTCGGTGATGTCCTCACCGAGGTAGGCCTCCGCGTCGCGCTTCAGCTTCATGAGCACGCGCGCACTGATCTCCTGCGGCGTGTACTTCTTGCCGTCGATCTCCACGGACCAGTCGGTGCCGATCTCGCGCTTTACCGAACGGATGGTCCGGTCGACGTTGGTCACCGCCTGGTTCTTCGCGGGCTGCCCGACCAGCACCTCGCCGTTGCGCGCGAACGCCACGATCGACGGGGTGGTGCGGGAGCCCTCCGAGTTGGCGACGACGACGGGGTCGCCACCTTCGAGTACCGCGACGACGGAGTTGGTGGTCCCGAGGTCGATTCCGACCGCACGAGCCATAGTGGGTGCCTCCTGGTTGTCTGCTGACGCTGTCAGTCTGTGAGTCTGAGTGGACCACGCTCAATCCTGGTCGTCCGGCAGCCGCCTTGTCAACCGAGAGTTGAGCCCGTCTCGCTCAAGTTGTCGTTCGGCTCAACGAGCGGTCCCTCGAATTCATTCCCGTCACGGGCCCCATCCTCCGATCGGGGGACCTTCGGATTCCCCCGTCTCGTCCTCCGGTCGCCCGACAGACTCGGCGGCGGCTGCGCGACATAGTTGGTCCATCGCCGGAACACCTTCCGAGCCGACGACCAAAGACCAACGCGCACAGAAGGATCGACCATGAACACCACCCTCGCCCGCATCGCCGCCCTTCCCCTGCTCGCCGCAGCCGTCTTCGGCGGAGCCGTCCTGGCGGGCTCCGGCGCGGCCCACGCCGACGCCGGTCTCGGCGGTCAGGCGCCGACCGGTCCGGGTCACTCGTTCAGCCCCCAGACCCACGCGCACCCCGCGCCGTCGGCCAACCCGGGCTGGCACGGCAACCACGGGCCGGCCCGCATCGACCACTTGGCCGGCCTGGATGGGGCCTGAGCGGTCAGCCCGCCCGACCGCTCAACCGCTCGACGGCGGCCACGCACAGGTCCCACGCCGCGGTGCCGACCGTGATGGGATCGAAGTGGTCGCCGTCGAATGTCTGCAGGTCGGCACGGTCTCCGGCGGCGCGGGCAGCGGTCACGAAACTCTGCGACTGCTCGATCGGCACCAGCGGATCCCGGGTCCCGTGAACCGCCACCGACGGCACGCCCCACGGCAGGCGGGCGATCGGCGAGGCGTCGGCATACGCCTCCCGACGCTGGGCGGGAGGACCGCCCAGGAAGTCGTCGATCGCGCCGCCACCGAGCCCGAGTTCCGAGCCGCGCACCAGATCGAGCACGCCCGCCTGCAGCACCGCACCGGTCAGCGGCACGGCTGCGTCCCGACGGGCCGCCAGCCAGCCGACCAGCTGCCCGCCCGCCGAGTGCCCGAGTCCCACGACCCGGGTCAGATCCAGACCGTCGGCGTGCGCGCGCAGCGCGTCGACCGCCGCGGCCACGTCGGCGCCGGTCGCGGGCCAGCCACCGCCACTGCCAACGCGGCGGTACTCGACGTTCAGCGTCGCGTACCCGCGGCTCAGCAGGTCCGCGGCGAGGGGGCGGCCCAGTTCCGCGCCGTAGCGCGACGTCCAATACCCGCCGTGCACGACGACCACGACCGGTGCATCGGTCGCACCTTCGGGCACTGCGAGGTCGGCGTACTGGCTCGGGTCCTCGCCGTAAGTGATGCGCACCCCGCCATCCTGCCGGGGCGGAGCCGCCGCCGGCCGACCGCACGCGACCAGCGCCGCGACGCCGGCGACGCCCAGGAGGCCACGACGCGACAGCATGGTCATCCGTCCATGCTGCCCGACGCGACACGGCTTCATAACAACGTCCGTCACAAGTTTCTCACCCGTCACGAGCTGGGTACCGTGAACGTACGGCCGAGGGAGAACTGTGCAGCTGACGACGAAGGCGATCACGGCGGGTCTACTGACGGCGGGCCTCGCTCTCGGCGGCGTCCTCGCCGGCTGCTCGTCGACCACCGAGGGCAACCCCCGCTCCGGCGCCCAGAACCAGAGCGAACCGTCCTTCCCCACGCCGCGCCCGACCCGCAGCACGCCCACGCCGCCACCGTCGACGCCCCCGCCGAGCCCCTCGCCCACCGCGGCGCCCGGACCCGCTGAGGCGCTGCCCGCGCAGAACGGCTACGTCTTCATCCAGACCAAGTCCGGCAAGACCCGCTGCCAGCTCAGCACCGCCGAGGTCGGCTGCGAGGCCCCCTTCACCGACCCGCCGACGGTCTCCGGCATGCCGGCGACCGGAGTGCGTCTGACCTCCAACGGTGACGAGAACTGGGTGGTCGGCAACCTCGGCGCCATCCCCGCGGTCACGCTGGACTACCGGAGCTACACCGCCGTCGGTTGGCGCATCGACGCCACGGAGGCGGGCACCAAGTTCGTCAACGACGCCACCGGCCGCGGGATGTTCGTGGCCATCGAGGGTGTCGACGTCTTCTGAGTGGCGACGTCTTCTGAGGGACGTCACTAATTAGCATCACCTCACCGGCGGTTTGAACCGCCCGGAGAACAGGGCATATGACGGCAGTGCCCCACCACGACGTCGTCATCATCGGCTCCGGCTCCGGGAACGCGGTGATCGACGACTCCTTCGCCCACCTCAACGTGGCGATCGTCGACCAGCGGCGCACCGGCGGCACCTGTCTGAACTACGGCTGCATCCCGTCGAAGATGCTGATCTTCGCCGCCGACGTCCGCGACACCGTCGCGACGGCCGGTCGCTACCAGGTGGACGTCCACCCCGACGTCGACTGCACCCGGCTGCAGTGGACCGCCCTGCGGGACCGCGTCTTCGGCGTCACCGACGCCCACTCCGAGGAGGGCCGGCGCGGCCGGGAACGCAGTGACTACGTCACCTACTACGCCGGCCACGCTGAGTTCACCGGCCCCCGCCGCCTGCGGGTGAGCACCGAGGACGGCGCGGAGCACGACCTCACCGCCGACAAGATCGTGCTCGCCAACGGCGGCCGACCCGTCATCCCCGACGTCGTCGCCGACTCCGGCCTGCCGTACGAGACGTCGGACACCGTCATGCGGATCGACGCCGCACCCGAGCACCTCGCCGTCCTCGGCGGCGGCTACATCGCCGCCGAACTCGCCCACGTCTTCGCCGCCGCAGGCAGCCGGATCACCATCGTGGAGAAGTCCGACACGCTGCTCGGCGGCCCGCAGGACGAGGAACTGCGCAACGTCTTCACCGAGCTGATGGGCAAGCAGTACGACCTGCACCTCGGGGCCGAAATCGTCGGATTGTCCGGCAGCGCCGGCGATCTCGTCCTCACCCTCGACGACGGCAGCACGATCCGCGCTGACACGCTGCTGGTCGCCAGCGGCCGCACGCCCAACAGCGACCGGCTCAACCTGGGCGTCTCCGGCGTCGACGTGGACGAGCACGGCCGCGTCGTGGTCGACGAGTTCCTGCGCACCACCGCCGACGGCGTCTTCGCCCTCGGCGACGTGTGTACGCCCATCCCGCTCAAGCACGTCGCCAACCGCGAGGCCGAGGTCGTCTCGCACAACCTGCTGCACCCCGACCGCATGCGCGTCGCCGACCACGACCGCGTCCCGTCCGCGGTGTTCGCCGACCCGCAGATGGCGTCGGTCGGCCTCACCGAGGCGGCGTGCCGTGAGGACCACCCCGACTATCTCGTCGGCCGGACCCGCTACGGCGACGTCGCATACGGCTGGGCACTTCGGGATGACACCGGCTTCTGCAAGGTGCTCGTCGACGGCGCCACCCGCCGCATCCTGGGGGCGCACGTCATGGGTCCGCAGGCCGCGACCCTCATCCAGATCTTCGTCGTCGCCATGGAATTCGGCATCCGCGCCGACGACCTCGCCCACCGGCCGTTCTGGATCCACCCCGCCCTGACCGAAGTCGTCGAGAACGCCCTGCGGGACGTGAAGGAGGCAGCATGACCGACGCACCACCCCCACAGGTGTTCGTCCTCTTCGGGGCCACCGGCGACCTGGCCAAGCGCAAGCTCTTCCCGGGGTTGTACGCACTGGCCGCCGCGGGCCGCATGCCGCGGGACTGGGCCGTGATCGGCTCCGGGCGGCATTCGCCCGGCAGCGATTACGAATGGCGCGGCAGCATCGGCGACGGTCTGCGCGAGTCGGTCGACGACGTCGACAACACCGTGCTGCAGGACCTGTTGAGCCGCTTGTCCTTTCAGACGTCCGACGCCGACGACGGCGCCGACCTGGCGGCCGCCGTGCGCGCTGCCCGCGAGAAGGTCGGCCCGGACGCCCACACGCTGATCTACCTGTCGGTGCCGCCGACGGCCATGAAGCCGATGATCGGGATGCTCGGGCGCGAAGGCCTCGCCGACGGGTCGCGGATCGTCGTGGAGAAGCCGTTCGGCACCGACCTGGAGTCGTCTCGCGAACTCGACGCCGCGCTCAAGGACGTCGTCGACGAGACGCAGGTGTACCGCATCGACCACTTCCTCGGGAAGGAGGCCGTGCAGAACATCCTCGCGCTGCGCTTCGCCAACGGCCTCATCGAGCCGGCCTGGAACCGCGACAACCTGGTGTCGGTGCAGATCGACGTCCCCGAGACGCTGACGATCGAGGGTCGCGGCAGCTTCTACGAGTCCACCGGCTGCTTCCGCGACATGATCTCCACCCACCTGTGCCAGGTGCTCGGCTTCATCGCGATGGAGCCGCCCGTGCACCTCGACGAACGCTCGCTACGCAACGAGAAGTCCAAGGTGTTCCAGGCCATGCGGCCCCTCGACCCGCAGCGCGTGGTCTTCGGGCAGTACGACGGGTACCGCGACGAGGAGGGCGTGGCCGACGATTCGACCGTCGAGACGTTCGTGGCGCTCGAGGCGTTCGTCGACACCGAACGCTGGCAGGGCGTGCCGTTCTACCTGCGCACCGGCAAGGCCCTCGCGCAGACCCGGCGCACCGTCACGCTGACGTTCCGCAGCCCGCCGTCGGGCCGCTTCGGGTCGTCCGAGCAGCCGCCGAACCAGCTGGTGCTGGAGTTGACCGACTCGCCGGCGTTCCGGGTCGACATGCTGGCCAAGCGTCCGGGACCGGCGATCGACCTGATGCCGCTGAGCCTGAATCTCGACATCGCGGAAGCCGACCCCGACGACACGCCGCTGGAGGCCTACGAGCGGCTACTGCTCGACGTCATGCACGGTGATCAGACGCTGTTCACGCGCTCCGACGAAGTGGACCGGCTGTGGCAGGTGTGCCAGCCCGTGCTCGACGCACCGCCGGAATCGCTGCCCTACGAACGGGCTTCGTGGGGGCCCCAGGCCGCACTCGACCTGCCGCGGGCACCGGGGTGGAGACTGCCGGATGCCTGACCCCTGGTTGGGCATCTCCGAACACGGCCTGATCGGCGACCTGCGCACCAGCGCCCTGGTGGGCACCAACGGGACCATCGACTGGTTCTGCGCGCCGCGGTTCGACTCGCCGAGCATCTTCGGGGCGATCCTCGACCCCGACGAGGGCGGCAGCTGGCGGCTCGCGCCGACGTGCGAGGTCTCGCGAACCCAACAGTTCTACTATCCCGACACCGCGGTGCTCATCACGCGCTTCCTCACCGAGCACGGCGTCGCCGAGGTGCACGACTTCATGCCGGTGCTCGGCGCCGGCGATCCCGATCACCGCCAGCGGCTCGTCCGCCGGGTAAGCGGCGTGCGCGGCACGATCACCCTGCACATGACCGTCGACGCCCGACCGGACTACGCCCGGCAGCGCTGCCGTGCCGAACGGTCCGGCGACGGCGTGCTCATCACCGGCGACGGCGTGCGCCTGGGTCTGGTCGCGTCGACCGACCTCGAGGTCGACGACGGCGAGGCCAACACCACCGTCAGCGCCGCGGTGGAACTGACCGAGGGCGACACCGCGCTGTTCGTCCTGGAAGTCCTCGGGGAGGACGACGAACCGTCCGAGAACGCCATGGACCTCACCGACGCGCTGCTGGACGCCACCACGTCGTACTGGCGGCACTGGCTCGGCCAGTCCCGCTACCAGGGGCGCTGGCGCGAGATGGTGCACCGCTCGGCGATCACCCTGAAGCTGCTGACGCACGAACCGACCGGCGCCATCATCGCCGCGCCGACGACGAGCCTGCCGGAACTCATCGGCGGTGGCCGCAACTGGGACTACCGCTACGTATGGGTGCGCGACGCCGGTTTCGTGCTGTACGCCCTGCTGCGGCTCGGATTCACCGACGAGGCACGGGCTTTCATCGGCTGGCTGTCCGAGCGCATCGGACGCGACCACCCCGACGAGGACGACGAACTCGGCCCGCTGCGGGTGCTCTACGACATCGACGGCAACGTGCCCGCCGACGAATACGAGCTGGACCATCTGCGCGGCTACCGCGACTCGACGCCGGTGCGCATCGGCAACGCCGCCGTCGAGCAGCTGCAGCTCGACATCTACGGCGAGCTGATCGACTCGGTGTACCTGTTCGACAAGTACGGCCCCGGTCTGAGCGACGACGCCTGGCGCGACGTTCGGAAGGTCGTCGGCTGGGTCATGGAGAACTGGGACCGCGACGACGCCGGCATGTGGGAGGTACGCGGCGAGGTCCGCCCGTACACGACGTCGAAGCTGATGTGCTGGGTGGCGCTGGAGCGGACCGTCCGCATCGCCCGGCGCCGCGGCTTGCCGGGCGACCTGGTGGGCTGGTCGCGCGTGCGCGACGAGATCTACGAGCGCATCATCACCGACTGCTGGGACGACTCACGCAGGACCTTCACCCAGGTCGAGAAGGGCACCGAGCTGGACGCCGGCGTGCTGCTGATGCCGATGGTGAAGTTCCTCTCGCCCGCCGACCCGAAGTTCCTGTCGACGCTCGAGGCCGTCGAGGAGGACCTCGTCACCGACAGCCTGGTGTTCCGCTACACCCCGGAGTCCGACGGCCTCGACGGCGAAGAGGGCACGTTCTCGCTGTGCACCTTCTGGTACGTCGAGGCGCTGACGCGGGCGGGACGGCTGCGCGAGGCGCAGCTGGTCCTGGAGAAGATGTTCACCTACGCCAATCACGTGGGGCTGTACGCCGAACAAGTCAGCGCGACGGGGGACCAGGTGGGAAACTTCCCGCAGGCGTTCACCCACTTCGCGCTCATCAGCGCAGCGATCAACCTGGATCGCGCCATGGACGAGGAGAAGCACTCGTGAGTGTCAGTCAATCCGAACGAGCCGGCCTGGTGGCCACGATGCGCGAGGTCGGCCCGGATCATCCGACGCTGTGTGGCGACTGGACCACGCGCGACCTCGCGGCGCACCTGGTGGTCCGCGAGCGCCGCGTCGACGCCGCCCCTGGCATCCTCATCCCGCAACTGGCGGGCTACACCGAACGGGTGCAGACGCAGTTCGCCGCCGCGCACGACTGGGACCGGGTGCTCGACCTGGTGGCCTCCGGCCCGCCGACGCTCTCGCCGTTCAAGCTGCTCGACCCGGTGATCAACGTCGCGGAGATGTTCATCCACCACGAGGACGTGCGACGCGCTCGAAGTGGTTGGGAGCCGAGGGAACTCGACGAGGCGACCAGCACGGCGGTGGCGCGGCAGGTCACCTTCATGTCGCGCATGGCGCTCGGCAGGACGGGCGTGCGCGCCGTGCTCCGCACGCCCGACGGGAAGACGCTGGCCACCGTGGGCCGCGGCCCGAGCGTCACCGTCACCGGCCCGCCCGCGGAGCTGCTGCTGTTCGCCTCGGGCCGCAACGAGACGCGCGTGACGCTGGACGGGGACGACGACGCGGTGCGCACCCTGACCGACGGTCGCGGCGGACTGTAGCGGTCTAGGCTGGCGGACATGGATTTCCGGGTGTTCGTCGAACCGCAGCAGGGCGCCTCGTACGCCGACCAGCTGGCCGTGGCGCAGGCCGCCGAATCGCTCGGCTACTCCGCCTTCTTCCGCTCGGACCACTATCTGGCGATGAGCGGCGACGGTCTGCCCGGTCCCACCGATTCCTGGGTCACGCTGGGGGGCATCGCGCGGGAGACGTCGACGATCCGCCTCGGCACCATGGTCACCTCGGCGACGTTCCGGCACCCCGGCGTGCTGGCCATCTCGGTCGCGCAGGTCGACGAGATGAGCGCCGGCCGCGTCGAACTCGGCCTCGGTGCAGGCTGGTTCGAAGCCGAGCACCAGGCGTACGCCATTCCGTTCCCGCCACTGGGCGAGCGGTTCGACCGGCTCTCCGAGCAACTGGAGATCCTCACCGGCATGTGGGCGACGCCGACCGGCGAGACCTACGACTTCACCGGCACGCACTACACCGTCAAGGACTCCCCCGCGTTGCCGAAGCCGGCGCAGACGCCCCACCCGCCGATCATCATCGGCGGCGGCGGGAAGAAGCGCACTCCCGCGCTGACCGCGAAGTACGCCGGCGAGTTCAACATCCCCTTCGTGCCGCTGGACGTGCTGAGCGCACAGTTCGAGCGGGTGGCCGCGGCCGTCGCCGACGCCGGGCGCGAGCCCGACTCGCTGGTGTACTCGGCGGCGTTCGTGCTGTGCGCCGGTCGCGACGACGCCGAGGTGGCGCGCCGCGCGGGCGCCATCGGCCGCGAGGTCGACGAGCTGCGCGGCAACTCGCCGCTGGCCGGCACCGCCGCGGAGATCGTCGACCGACTGGGCCCGTTCCGCGAGGCCGGGGTCCAGCGGGTGTACCTGCAGATGCTCGATCAGTCCGACCTCGACCACCTCGACTTCTTCGCCCGCGAGGTCATCCGTCAGCTGAACTGAGGAGCCGCCGTTACGATCGGTGGCCGTGACGGGCGACAGGCCAGACGAGCCGCGGGAACCGGCGTGGCACGAACGCACGTCCACGCTGCTCGGCGCCAGCGTGGCGGCCATCGCGGCCATTGCCGTCGTGTACTTCCTGGTGTCGTCGCTGGTCCGTCAGTTCGACGAACCCGACCCGCAGCAGCAGTACTTCCTGGATCCGAGCAGCAGCCGTAGCGCCACGACGAGCGACTCCGCCACCACCACCACGCAGACCATCACCAGCACCAGCCCGCCGGTGACCACCGACATCAACGACCCCAACGCGCCGTCGTCGACCTCGGGCACCGACACCTCGACGTCGGGCACCGACACCTCGTCGAGCGACGCCTCGACGTCGCGCGCCCCGCGGACGACCGACGACGACGCCCCCACCTCGACGCGGTCGCGACCCCGCCTGAACGAAACGCGGACGCTCTACCCGCGCCCGTAGCACCCGGCCTACCATCGGTCACCATGACCCGTGGACCGCAGGACCCGAACGACTACTCGGACGGCGATCCGACCCAGTACGCGAACTACGGCGGCCAGGGGCCCGGCAACCAGGCGTATGGCGACCAGGGCTATGGCAACCAGGCGTACGGCGACCAGGGTTACGGCACGCAGGGGTACGGCACGCAGGGGTACGGGGAGCAGCCGACGCAGCAGTTCGCCCCGGAGCCACCCGAGCAGCCCTGGTACCGCACGCCCGCCGCGCTCGTCGGGCTCGGCGCCCTCATCGCCCTGCTCGTCGCGGTCATCGTGTACCTCGCCGTGACCATGGCCTCCGACGACTCGTCGCCGACCGAGGACACGACGCTCACCACGCTCACCACGTCGTCGCAGGCGGTTCCCCCGCCGTCGGGCACGGTGGAGCCGTCGTCGTCGCAGACCACCGCCGAACCCACGACGACCACCGAGCCGACGACCACCACGACCACCACCGAGCCGACCACCACCACGACGACGACCACGACGCCGAGCACCACCACCACGACGACGACGGTCCCGCCCAGCACGGTCACCGAGACGCGCACCGAGACGGTCACGCAGTCGCCGAACGTCTCCCCCGCCACCCAGCCCTGACGGTTACGAATACGCCTGTCGCGCGGCGTATTCCGCCACCAGCGCCTCGGCGCTGCGGACCGCGGCCCGGCAGGCCCGGGTGGTGAACGGGTCGTTGAGTGGATGCTCGGCGCGCCGGCGCCACCGCTGCGTGGCAGCGAACGCCGCCCGCGGCCCGTCGTAGGGGGCGTCGGGCTGCAGTCCCAGCCGGCTGGCCGCGTCGGTGCCCGACCCGCCGATGATGCGCCGCAGCGACGCCATCTCCTCCTCGTTGAGCGTGGTCTCCCGCGACCGCAGCTGGCTGAGCAGCCGCAGCTCCTCGAACGCGTGCGTGTCGGCGAGCAGCGGATCGATGTCGGCGAGGATGTACGGCGTCGCGTAGATGGGATGGGCTTCGACGAACCGCCGCAGCGACACCAGCGCGGTGTGCGCCTTGAGCAGATCGGAACGCTGCGCGAACTGCTGATCGATCACGTCGCGCAGGGCGATCAGCCCGCTGCGCTCGAGCAGTTCGTCGGCCAGCGCCACCGAGTCGGTGATCCCGGCGCGCAGTACCGCGATCGAGATCCGGATGCCGAACATCCCGAACCGGTCGAGCAGCGCGGCCCGCGTGGCCGCGTCGACCGGCAGTGAGCTGTCGGGCCGGACGAACCGGTCCGCCGACAGCATGGCCTTCGTCAGCTCGGCGGGCTCGACGCCTGCCAGCTTCTCCAGCGCCACGAACTCGCTCTGCCGCAGCGTGCGGGCGGTCAGGGCCAGCAGACCCGACACCGGTACCACCGCCTGGCAGATGCCGGTCCGGTCCATCTCGGCGGTGAAGCGGGTGGCGACGTCCTTCGCCGAGAGCATCGCGTCGATGCGGCCGGCGCCGATCTCGTCGGCGCGCGAGGCCACCCCGATCACGCCGAGCGCGCCCTGCGACCCGCCGACCAGCGTGCCGATCTGCTTGAGCAGCGCGATGTCCGGGGCGTTGAGCGAACGCAGCAGGAACACCACGGCGTCCACGCGCGGCACGCCGTCGGACGGCACCAGCAGCCGCAGCGTGCGCTCGGAGACGTCGCGGTTGAGCGACGACGTGCCGGGCGTGTCGATGATCGTCGTGTCGACGAGTTCGGCGGCGGGCCACTCGACGTCGAGATCGTCGACGTCGTCGGGGTCCAGGGTCGCGAAGTCGAAGGTCAGGCCACGGTGCCCGGACGGCCCGTCGCGCGTGATCGGCACGTTGGTGCGGCGCCCGCCGCGGTGGTTGGCGGTCACCTTCGGGGTGGGGCCGTTGCGGAACCAGGTGACGATGCGGGTGGCCTCGGTGGCGTCGGTCGGGGCGATCTCCTCGCCCACCAGCGCGTTCACCAGTGTCGACTTGCCCGCCTTCAGCGTGCCGGCCAGCGCGATGCGGATGGGCTGGTTGAGCCTGCGGCCGATCCAGTCGAGTTCGTCGTGCACGTCGGCGCGCTGGCGGTAGGCCGGGTCCGACCGATAGGCCTGCACGGTTCCGCCCAGGATCGCGCGCACCCGGTCACTGGTGCTCATGTCCCGAACAGCTTAGGCGCGCGCCCGGGCGGTCACGCCGTCGCCGGTTCGCCGCCACCGGCGATGGTCGTCGCGTGCTGGGTGACCTGGCGCAGGATGTTGAGCTGGCGTTCGAGTTCGGCGACGCGGCCGTTGCGCTCGTTCTCCTCCAGCTTGGCCGCGGCGAGCGTGGCCTGCAGCGACTCGTTGAGCGAGCGGGTGGCCTGGCTGGCGATCTCGCGATAGTGGTCGCGCAGCTGCCGCTGCACCGCCTTGAGCCGGTCGCGGGACTCCTTGCCGACGACGAACGAGACGTCGTCGACGAAGCGGCGCAGATTGGACTTCGCCTCGTTGCGCACCCGCAGCATCCGGTTCTCCATGTCCTCCTTGTAGGCCTTGCGGCCGAGGATCAGACCGGCGCCCAGGGACAGCGGGTTGAACATGCCCAGCCCGGCGAACGAGGTGAGCATGCCGAACATCAGCACGCCGCCGTAGGAGCCGCGCATGCCGGTGACCACCTTGTGGCCCGCTTTGATCGGTTTGGCCTCCAGCCGCGCCAGGGACTTGAACTCGCCGAAGCCGGCGCCGATGTGGCGGGCGTCGACGCGCGGCATTTCGACGGCCCCCAGGCCCGCCTCGGTGAAGGTGCGCCCGACCTCCTGGGCGAGCGCCTCGGCCCGCTGGTAGGCCCACACGAAGTTGTCGCCGACGGCGGTGGCGATCGCGTCCTCGAGTTCGGCGCCGATCTCCGCCCAGTGGTGGGTGGGGTCGCAGCCGTCGATCACCCGCTCGGTGTGCTGGGTGATGGAGCGGAAGCGGGCACGCAGGTCGTGGTCGACGTCGGCGGTGAGGTCGGCGATGCCGTCGTTGAGCACCTGCTGCCACAGCGCGGTGTGCGCCAGCGCGTCCTGCGCGTCCTGCTTGCGGCGCTCGAGTTCGTCGGTGAGGCGGGCGCGTTCGTCCGGGTCGTTGATGGACGCCAGCTCCGTCTCCACCGTCAGCGTCAGATGCTCCGCGGCGGAGCGCACCTCGGCGAGCACCTGGTCGCGGACGCGGTCGTTCTCCCGGGACAGCACCCGCTCGCTGAGGAACTTCACCAGCGCCGGGAAGTTCGACTCCTCGTTGAGTTCCTTGTCGTTCAGCGAGATGGCGTGGCTGCGCAGCGCGGCCGAGACGGGGGTGATCGGCAGGTCGACGCCGGCGCGCCGCAGGTGCGCCTGGTTGGCGGCGACGATCTCCCGCCAGTGCGGGTAGAGGTCGGTCTTGGTGGCGAGAACCGTGGCGAGCGGGCAGATCTCGAGCGCCTGCCGGATGAACGTCATCTCCGGTTCGGTGAACTCCTGGCTGGTGTCGCTGACCATGAGCACGGCGTCGGCGTCGGGAAGCAGCCCGAGGGTCGCCGACAGGTGCGGCTGGCCGTGCCCACCGACACCGGGGGTGTCGACGAAGGCCAGGCCGCTCTTGAGCAGAGGGCTCGGTGCGGTGACCTCGACGCGCAGCACCTCGCGGCCACCCGCCTGAGGTGCGCGCCGCAGATCGGTCTGCACGTCCGACGGCGGAATCTCGACGAGTTCGGGTTCCTCGCCGTTACCGCGGGACACGACGAGCCGAGCGGACGCCTGCTCGCCGTAGGAGACCACCGTGGCGAGCGCGGTGGTCTCGTCGTCGCCGACGCGGGTCACCGGCACGTTGAGCAGTGAGTTCAACAGCTGACTCTTGCCCTGCTTGAGCTGACCGGCGATGACCACGCGGATCTGCGGGTCGGAGATGCGCTCCTTGGCCCGCGCGAGCCGCGCCACCAGGTCGCCGCGGTCCTTCAGCGCGGCGATCCTGCTGCTGTGGTCGATCAGTTCGACGATGACCTTGACCCGTCGCGGGTCGTTCGGCTGCGTCATGTCCGCCCTCCGGTCGGTGCTGTCTCACGGTAGGCGCGCGAACTGGCGGGAACCACGAGGGTCCCCGCCAGCTCTGGCCGTGCGGATCAGAAGGTGTCGAAGTCGGTCGCGTTGTGCGACGCGACGTCGGTGTCGTTGTGCGACGCCACGTCGTTGTGCGACGCGAAGTCGGTCGAGTTGCCCGAGCCCACGGCGCTGGTGAAGCTGTGGTCGTCGACCGAGGCGTCGGTGTGGTTCTCGACGCTCGTCTCGGTCGCCACGTGGGTGTTGACCGAGCTGTCGTTGACGTTGTCGCTGCCCAGGTCGCCGCCGGCGGTGGTCTGGTTGCCACCGACCGTGCTGGACGCGGTGCTGTTGTCGACGATCACGATGCCGCCGCCGCCACCCGCACCGCCGCTGGCCTCGTTGCCGCCGGTGCCGATGCCCAGCAGACCGCCACCGCCGCTGGCGCCGGCGCTGCCGCCGTGGCCGCCGCTGGCGTCAACGTCGTTGAGCACGGGGCCGTCGTTGCCCTGGATCACGGTGCTGCCGCCGGTGGCGGTGGTGCCGTGGTCCTCGATGTCGCCGCTGCCCACGTTCACGTTGGACCCGGTCCCGGCGATGACGTCGCCGTTGTTGACCTGGTTGCCGTTGCCGAGCACCGCGCCGTCACCGGAGACGATGTCGCCGTCGTTGTCACCGTCGACCACGACGCCGCCGTTGGTGGCCGTGTTGGTCGACTTGTCACCGAAGGTGATGTCGCCGAAGCCGAGGTTGAACGCGCCGTTCTGGGCGTTGGCACCGGCGGCCTGGTCGGGGCTGGCGAAGGAGTTGCCGCTCGCCAGTGCGGTGTCGTTGTTGCTGGCGAAGTCGGTCTGCGGGGCGAACGTCGTCTGCGGCGAGAACGGCGACGCGATGCTGTGGTGGTCGGCCACGGCGCGCTGCAGGCCGACGATCGGGTCGCCGCCGCCGAGGGCGTAGCCGGCCGGCGCGGCGGTGGCCGCGACCGACGCGAGCTGCGCGGCGCTGACGTTCGGCAGGCCGGCGTCGCGCATGGCGCCGTCGGGGTCGGCGATGAACGCCGCGGCGACGTCGGGGCTGCGGAAGAGGTCGAGGATGTAGTCGATGAGGCTGATCACGAGAGTGCCTTTCGGTCTGGTCACCGGCGCTGCTCCGGCGAACTGATGACCAATCTATGGACTGCCGCCACGGCCGGGAACGGGGCTGAATCCCCTGCTTCGCCGACGCTGGAGGGGGGTTCGTCGGGGTTTCGGTTAGGGGATTAGGGGATGGACCGGGGGTGGTCGTCAACGCTGTGAGCAGCACCAATGCGACGACGGCGCGGCCATCGCTGGCCGCGCCGTCGTCGTCGATATGGGGGATGTTGGGGGGGTCGATTCAGAACAGGTCGAACCCCTGGGGGGCGTGGTCGGTCACGTGATCGGCGGAGTCGTCGACACCGGACGCATCCCAGTCGTCGAGGCCCGCGAGCGCGTCGGCGGTGTCCGGCGCCGGCGCGTCGGCGAGCACCGGGCCGGCGTCGAACACCGGGTCCTCCACCGTGGCCAGGGTGTGCAGTCCGTCGTCGGCGGGCCCCGTCGTCGGACCGGCGTCCGAGATGACCGGCGCGCCGCCCTGCGGGAGCAGGTGGTCGTCGAGACCCTGCACGGGCAGGTGGTCGTCGATGCCGAAGGCGTCGAACGCCGCCGTCGCCGCACCGCTGGACCACACGTTGCCCGTGTCGACGCCGCCGCCACCGAAGGCGTCCAGTCCGGCGGTCGGCGCGGCGGAGAGGGACTCGGTGACCACCGGGATGAGACCGTTCACGTCGGCGGTCGTCACGTCGGTCAGGTGCGCGTCGGCGATGGCCTGCGCGGGATCGGCGGCGTACTGCGCCGCCACGTCGGGATCGCGCACCACCGACATCACGAAGTCGAGTAGTGAGTTGGCCATGGTGTCCGAGCCCTCCTGAACCGTTCCGGTCGTCCGCCCCCGATGGGCATACTGCTCTGTCACCGAATGCTATCGGCGCAGGCAGTGGCGCGAATCGGTGCCGAACCCACCCTGCACGGCCACGGATTAGGGGACGTGCCGTTAGGGGATCGAGACGCGCTAGGGGATTTCCCGCGTCCCCCTGCACCGGCCGCTATGGTGAGGGCTGGCCTCCTGGCGTCGTGCGACGCCGTCTCCAGTATTCGGAAGGGAATCGGACACGTCCATGAGCGCACTCGGTTTGTCGGTCGGGACCACCAACCTGGTGGCCGCCGTGGTCGGTCGGCCGCCGGTCGTGCGGCGCACGGCGCTCGCGTTGTTCGACGACCGCGCCCCGGAGGTCGGCGACGATCTCAGCGCGCAGCCGCGACTGGTCCTCACCGGTTTCGTCGAACGGGTCGGGGATCCGGTGCCGATGGTCGCCTCGGACGGGTCCTCGCACCGCGGTGAATTCGTCCTGACCGAGGCGCTCGACGCGCTGGCCCGCACCGTCGGCGGCGGTACGCCCGTGACCGTCACGGTGCCCTCGTACTGGGGTCCCGGCCCGCTCGGTGCACTGCGCAACGCCCTGCGCACCAAGCCGGGGCTCGCGCCCGGCGGTGTGCCGCCCACGCTGGTCCCGGACGCGAATGCCGCGCTCGCGGCGCTGGGCGTGACCCCCGGCCTGCCCTCCGACGGCGTGGTCGTGCTGGCGGACTTCGGCGCCGGCGGCACCAGCATCACGTTGGCCGACGCGCGTGCCGACCTCGGCATCATCGGGGACACCGTGCGGTACCCGGAGTTCTCCGGCGACCTCGTCGACCAGGCCCTGCTCAACCACGTCATCACCGGCGTGGCCGACGCCGGCAACGCCGACCCGGCGGGCACCGCCGCGGTGGGCTCGCTGACCGCGCTGCGCGAGCAGTGCCGGCTGGCCAAGGAGCGGCTGTCCGCGGAGACCGCCGCGGTCATCCCGGTGTCGCTGCCCGGTTACTCGTCCGACGTGCGGGTGACCCGGCCGGAACTCGAGCGGCTCGTCGACCAGCCGCTCGCCGGCGTGCTGACGGCCATCGAGGAGTCGTTGCAGCGCTTCCGAATTCCGCTCGCCGCCATCACCGCGGTCGCCACCGTGGGTGGCGGCGCCTCGATCCCGCTCATCACGCAGCGACTGTCGGAGCGGCTGCGTGCCCCCGTCGTCACCACCCCGCAGCCGTCGGTGGTCGGCGCAGCGGGGGCGGCCGTGATCGCGGCCGGTGGTTTCGCCGACGCCGACGCGACGGGTCTGGCCCCGGTGGCCGACGACGCCACCGGGCTGGCGCCGACCATGGGTTGGGTGGCCGCGGCCGGTGCCGCGGGTGCCGCCGGGGCGCTGGCCGGAGCGGGTGCCGCCGACGCCGCACCGCCCACGCAGGCTGCGCCGAGTGCCGCGAACACCGGCGCGGCCGATTCGCTGGCGTGGTCGCAGGACGCGCCGGGTGGCGACCTGCCCTACGCCGAGGACGAGTACGCCTACGGCACGCCCACCGACGCCCGTCCGGAGATGGCGTTCGCCGGCGCCGAGCCCGCCGACGACGACGAGCGCGGACCGCTGCCCTGGTACAAGCGGCCCCCGCTGCTGTTCGGCGCCGCGGCCGCCGCCGCGCTGCTGGCGGTCGGCGGCCTGGCCGTCACGCTGACCAGCACGTCCACCGATTCGACACCGGTCACCGAGAACGTCACGGTCACCAAGACCGGCGAGGACGGCCGCGTCACCACGACCGTCGTGCCGTCGTCGGAGGTCTCCCGGCTGCCCAGTGGCTACACGACCACCACGGCGCCCCCGGCGACCACCACCACCGGTGCGGAGTCGACGTCGACGACCACCACCACGTCGCCGACCACCACGACCACCACCACGACGACCACGACCACCACCACGACCACCACGACGACGACACCGCCGACGACGACCACGCCGCCGACCACCACGCAGCCACCGACGACCACCACGCGTCCGCCGACCACCACGGCGCCGCCGGTGACGACCACGGCCGCACCGCCGCCCACCACCCAGGCGGCCCCGACGACGCAGCCGATCCCGACCACGGCACCCGAGCCGGCGACGCAACCCCAGACGCTGTCGGTGTCCGAGATTCCCGCTGCCCCCGAAGTTCCGCTGCTGCCCATCGTTCCGTGAGCACCGTCCCGTGAGCGCGCAGGACGTCGTCGCGACGCTGACGGCGTCCCCCACCGAGCCGCGCCAGGTTCTGGTCTCCGGCGGGATCGGTACGGGAAAGACGCTGCTGCTGAGCAGGATTCGCGACGGCCTGCGCGCGGCCGGCGTGCCGGTCCTCGGGCGGGCTCCGCGCGACGGCGACCCGGCGGGTGCCGCGTACGTCGTCGACGACGCGCAGCTGCTCGACGACGCCGACCTGCTGCGGCTGGCCGACGTGATCGCCGACGGGGACGCGACCGTGGTCCTCGCCGCGGAACCCCTGGCGCAGCATCCCGCGCTGACGGCCGCGATCACCGCCGCGGGGCGGCAGGCACCGATCGTCACACTCGGTCCGCTGGCGCCGGCGCAGATCGCCGCCGTCGCCGCCGAACTCACCGGTGTCACACCGCCGGTCGAGCTGGTGCGGTCGGTGGCCGCCGCGACCGCGGGGTTGCCGTTCCTGGTGCGACCCGCCCTCGCCGCCGGGGCCGCCCCCGATGGCGAGCCTCCGGGCACGGCGATCGCCGCGGCGACGCGCGCCGTCCTGGTGGACCGGTTGCGCAGGGTCGACGACGCGGTGCTCGACGTCCTTCTCGTCGCATCGCTGGGTGCCGAGCTGGGCGCCGAGGACGTGGCCCGGGCGCTGGACGTGGAGGTGACGCACGCGCACCGGCTGGTCGACGCGGCGCGGGCCACCGGTCTGCTGGCGCCGTCGCTCGGGCCCGCATTCGGACGGCTGCTGCACCGCAGCCTGGTGCACCTGGTGGGCGCGACGCGGCACCACGACGTCGAGATCGGCCTGCTGCGAGCGCAGGTGGAGGCCGACGCCCTCTCCGGCGAGCTGGCGCTGCGGATGGCCGACCACGGGATACGCGACGCCCGGCTCGGTGCCGCGCTGGTTCGGCTGGCCGAACGGCAGGCGGCCCAGCCGGCGCGGGCGGCGCGGCTGTACCGCGCCGCGGCGGCGGTGGGCGCGTCGATCCGCGATGCACGCCTCGCCGATGCCCTCGCGGCGAGTGGTGATTGCGCGGCGGCGGCGCGGCTGGCCGACGGTCTGCTGACCTCCGACGACGCCGCCGAGCGGGCGGCGGCGGTGCGGATCGGGGCGAGCGTCGCGCTGCACGACGGTGCCGCGGGGCAGGCGGCCGACCTCGTCGCCTGGCTGGGCACGCCCGCCGACGACGAGGGTGCGGCTGCGGCGGCGATCGTCGCGCTCGCCGTGGGGGATCCCGCGGCCGCGCGGGCGGCGGCGGCCGCGGAGAGTGCGGGGCCGCCCACCTCGGCGTCGCGTGCGGCGCGGGCGCTCAGCCGGGGTCTGGTCGCGAGCCTCGAGGCGGATTACCCGGCCGTGGTGTCCACGCTGGTACCGGCGCTGGCGGTGCCGGCGTCGACGGCCGCGGTGGCGCCGGATACCCCCGTCGCGCTGGTGGCGCTGGCCGCCCTGCACGGCGGCGACGCCGCGCGGGCGCGCAGCGTGCTCGCCCGGGCCGGTGACGGTACGGCCTTCGGGGCGCATCGCGTGGCGCTGCTGCGTGGGTGGTTGCGCCTGCAGGACGGGCAGCTGAACGCCGCGGCAACCGACCTCGCCGCCATGTCGGCGGCCGAGCTGCACCGTCGGGATGCATTGTGGGCGAATGCGATTCGTACCGGCATCGCTCGACGCAATGGCGACAGCGGCGCACTGCAGCAGCACTGGCACGCCGCGATGGACGTGCTGAGCGAATCCACCGTGGAGCTGTTCGGGCTGCTGCCGCTCGGCGAGCTGTGGATTGCTGCCGCCCGGCTCGGCCAGGTCGACCGGGTGCGACCCGCCGTCGACGAGGGCTTCGCTCTGCTGGCCCGGCTGGGCGACCCGTCGCTCTGGTCGGTGCCGTTGCACTGGGCCGGCGTGCACGCCGGGATCCTCGCCAATGCGCCGGACGCCGTCGCGCCGCACGGCCAGGCATTGAGCGTGGCGGCCGGCCGCAGTGCGCTGGCGCGGGCGCTCGCCCGGGCGGGCCGGGCCTGGCTTCGCGTGTTGGCCAACCACGTCGACGTGGACGAGGTGACCGCGGCGGCGCGCGGGCTCGTGCAGTTCGGCCTCGGCTGGGACGCCACCCGCCTCGCGAGCCAGGCGGCACTGCACACCCCCGACGGCCGGACTTCCGCCGCGATGCTGCAGTTGGCCCGCGACCTCAAGGCGACCGTCGCGGCGCAGGACGTGTCGGTGGGCGCTGGCGCGGGGGCCGCGGGGAGTGGCCGTCCGGACGGCAGTGCGTCGGGTGCTGGTGGTGCGTGGGGTGCGGTTGGGCGGGGTGGTGCGGCGGCCGGGTCGGGTTCGGGCGGGTCCGGCTCGGGTGGGTCGGGTTCGGGTGGGTCCGGCTCGGGTGGGTCCAGCTCCGGTGGGCTCGGTTCCCGTGGGCTGGGTTCCGGTGGCTCCGGAGCCGGTGGGCTGGGTTCCGGTGGGGCCGGGTCCGGTGGACTCGGCCCGGGTGGGCTCGGTTCCGGTGGGGGTCCAAACTGGGCGCGACTGTCCGACCGCGAGCGCGAGGTCGCCGAGCTGGTCCTGCAGGGCATGCCGTACCGGGACATCGGCAGCCAGTTGTTGATCTCGGCGAAGACCGTCGAACACCACGTCGCCCGCATTCGTCGCCGGCTCGGTGCGGAGTCGCGGTCGGAGTTGTTGTCGATGCTGCGCGCGATCCTCAACACCCCGGCCTGAACGTTTCGGTGGGGGTCTGGCGCGGATCCGTGGCGCGGGCTTCGTGATGCGCGGGCTCGCGGCGCAGGCTTCGTGATGCGCGGGCTCGCGGCGCGGACTTTGTGGCGCGCGGGCTCGGCGCCGTACGCGAAGTCGGCGGGCGGTACGCGGACGGCGACGCGCCGACGGCGCGGCACGGCGCCTCGGCGCGTCCTGTGATGCTGACCACTCTGAACGTTCGCTGACCGGTCGCTGAAGCAATTCAGACGCCCACTACGCCTCGGCACCGACAAGCAACGTCGGCAACGTAGTTCACCAGCACCGACGGTGTCCGCGACCAGGGTCGGAGACCCCGCGAGAACGCGGGACCTGCCAACCGGCTAGTTAGGTCAGCCTTCATAGCGTCGTTCACAGCTCGGATGCAACTATGAGCAGGCATCTAGCATTAAGTTACCGGCGAGTAATACGGCCTGGCGTTCCGCCGGTGGCCACGAACTTGGAGGCGCGCGGTGGACGAGCACACCCTTGTACTGATCACCATGATCATAGGCGTGCTGGCGACGGTGGTCGTGGGAGCGCTGGCCGTCAAACGCGTGCTCTGGTTGACCAACCTGATCCGCTCGGGCGCGAAGACCATCGACGAGGGCGCCCGCAAGGACAATTTGTCCGAGCGCATCACCACGCAGTTCAAGGAGGTCTTCGCCCAGACCCGCCTGCTGCGGTGGTCGATCCCGGGTATCGCCCACTTCTTCACCATGTGGGGCTTCTTCATCCTCGCGACGGTGTACCTCGAGGCGTTCGGCGTCCTCTTCTACCCCAAGTTCGCCATCCCGTTCGTCGGTCACTGGAACGCCCTGGGCTTCCTGCAGGACTTCTTCGCCCTGGCCGTGCTGTTCGGCATCATCGTCTTCGCGATCATCCGCCTGCGCTCCGAACCGAAGGAGTACGGCCGGGATTCGCGGTTCTACGGCTCGCATACCGGCGGCGCCTGGCTGATCCTCTTCATGATCTTCAACGTCATCTGGACGTACGCCCTGTTCCGCGGTGCCGCGGTGGCCACCGAGAACCTGCCCTACGGCTGGGGCGCCTTCTTCTCGCACGGCATGGGCACGATCCTGTCGCCGCTCGGCGAGACGCCGAACATCATCATCGAGCGCGTCGCCCTGCTGCTGCACATCGGCGTCATGCTGGTGTTCCTGTTGATCGTGCTGCACTCCAAGCACCTGCACATCGGCCTCGCCCCGATCAACGTCACCTTCAAGCGGCTGCCCAACGCCCTGGGTCCGCTGCTGCCGATGGAGCACGACGGCAAGTACATCGACTTCGAGGATCCCGACGAGGACGCGGTGTTCGGCCGCGGCAAGATCGAGGACTTCACCTGGAAGGGCTACCTCGACTTCACGACGTGTACCGAGTGTGGCCGCTGCCAGTCGCAGTGCCCGGCGTGGAACACCGGAAAGCCGTTGTCGCCCAAGCTCGTCATCATGAACCTGCGCGACCACCTGTTCGCGAAGGCGCCGTACATCCTCGGCGACAAGGAGTCGCCGCTGGAGAACACGCCCGAGGGCGGTCTCGCCGAGAACCTCAAGGGCGAGAAGAAGCACGACGAGCACGCACACGATCACGTGCCCGAGTCCGGCTTCGAGCGCATCATGGGCTCCGGCCCGGAGCAGGCGACCCGTCCGCTGGTCGGCACCCTCGAGGAGGGTGGCGTCATCGACCCGGACGTCCTGTGGTCCTGCACCACCTGCGGCGCCTGCGTCGAGCAGTGCCCAGTCGACATCGAGCACATCGACCACATCGTCGACATGCGCCGCTACCAGGTGATGGTCGCCTCCGAGTTCCCCGCCGAGCTGAGCGGCCTGTTCAAGAACCTCGAGACCAAGGGCAACCCGTGGGGCGCCAGCGCGCGTGACCGCACCGCCTGGATCAACGAGGTCGACTTCGACGTGCCGGTGTACGGCGAGGACGTCGACTCGTTCGACGGCTTCGAGTACCTCTTCTACGTCGGCTGCGCCGGCGCCTTCGAGGACCGCGCCAAGAAGACCACGAAGGCGGTCGCCGAGCTGCTCGCCGCCGCGGACGTCAAGTTCCTGGTTCTCGGTTCGGCCGAGAGCTGCAACGGCGACTCCGCCCGCCGCTCCGGCAACGAGTTCCTGTTCCAGCAGCTCGCCGCGCAGAACAAGGAGACCATCGACGAGCTGTTCGAGGGCACCGAGACCATCGACCGCAAGATCGTCGTCACCTGCCCGCACTGCTTCAACACCATCGGCCGCGAGTACAAGCAGCTGGGCGCCAATTACACCGTGGTGCACCACACCCAGCTGCTGAACCGGCTGGTCCGCGACAAGAAGCTGGTCCCGGTGGCCTCGGTCAGCCAGGACGTGACCTACCACGATCCGTGCTACCTCGGCCGGCACAACAAGGAGTACTCCGCTCCGCGCGAGCTGATCGGTGCCTCCGGCGCGAAGTTGACCGAGATGCCCCGGCACGCCGACCGCGGCCTCTGCTGCGGCGCCGGCGGTGCGCGGATGTGGATGGAAGAGCACATCGGCAAGCGCGTCAACCACGAGCGCGTCGAAGAGGCGCTCAACACCGACGCCGAGAAGATCGCCACCGGCTGCCCGTTCTGCCGCGTGATGATGACCGACGGTGTCGGCGACCGCGCCGAGGCGATCGGCAAGCAGGAGGTCGAGGTCCTCGACGTCGCGCAGCTGCTGCTGGGGGCGTTGGACAAGGACGCGATCACGCTCCCCGAGAAGGGCGCTGCGGCCAAGTGGTCCGCCGAGCGCGCCGAGCAGCGTGCCGCCACGAAGACCGAAGAGGCACCGGCCGAGAAGACCGCTGCCGAGCTGCCCGACGAGCCCGCCGACGTGCCGACCGAGGAGGCCACTGCCGCCGCGGCTCCGGAAGCGGCGCCCGTCGCCCCCGCCAAGGGTGGCTTGGGCATGGCCGGCGGCGTCAAGAAGCCCGGCGCAAAGAAGGCTCCGTCGGCGTCGGCGTCCGCTCCTCCCACCGAGGAGGCGGCACCGGCCGGCGAGGCCCCGGCTGACGCGAAGCCCGCTGCCGCCAAGGGCGGACTGGGCATGGCCGGCGGCATCAAGAAGCCGGGCGCCAAGAAGGCCGCTCCGGCGGCCGCCTCGGCCGCACCCGCCGAGGCGGCACCGGCCGATACCGCGTCCGAGGCGCCGGCGAAGCCCGTCGCCAAGGGCGGGCTCGGCATGGCCGGCGGCATCAAGAAGCCCGGCGCCAAGAAGGCCGCTCCGGCGGCCGCCTCGGCCGCACCTGCGGACGCTGCGCCCGCCGAGTCCGAGGCCGTCGCCGACACCTCGCCGAAGCCCGCGACCGCCAAGGGCGGACTCGGGCTGGCCGGCGGCATCAAGAAGCCCGGCGCCAAGAAGGCCGCTCCTGCCGCCGCGACTCCCGCGGCACCGGCGGACGCCGAGACCAGCGCCGCTCCCGCGGAGGCCACGGCGTCGTCGGCCGAGGTGTCGGCCGAGCCCGAGGCGCCTGCTGCGCCGAAGCCGCCGACCGCCAAGGGTGGACTCGGACTGGCCGGCGGCATCAAGAAGCCGGGCCAGAAGAAGGCCGCGGCTCCGGCTGCTGCCGCGCCGGCCGCCACCCCGGAACCCGCCACCGAGCAGGCCGACGAGCCTGCGGAGCAGTCGTCGAACGGCGATGCGGCGACCAACGGCGATACCGCACCAGCGGCCGAATCGGCGGCGCCCTCGGTGCCGGTCAAGGGCCTGGGCATCGCGCCCGGTGCACGGCGTCCGGGGAAGCGCTAACGGCGACAGCCTAATTCGGTGGACGGCGATGGGACGATGAAGGACGTGAGCACCCAACACCTGCCGTGGCATGCGAGTCACACGCCGCGGCAGCGCACCTTCACCCAGTCGTCGAAGCTGCAGGACGTCCTGTACGAGATCCGCGGTCCGGTACACGACCACGCCGCCCGGCTGGAGGCCGAGGGACATCGGATCCTCAAGCTGAACATCGGCAATCCGGCGCCGTTCGGCTTCGAGGCGCCGGACGTGATCATGCGCGACATGATCCAGGCGTTGCCGCACGCGCAGGGCTACTCGGACTCGAAGGGCATCCAGGCCGCGCGCCGGGCGGTGTTCACGCGGTACGAGCTGGTCGACGGTTTTCCGAAGTTCGACGTCGACGACGTCTACCTCGGCAACGGTGTCTCCGAACTCATCACGATGACGCTGCAGGCACTGCTCGACAACGGTGACCAGGTGCTCATCCCGGCGCCCGACTACCCGCTGTGGACGGCGTCGACGTCGCTGGCCGGCGGTACGCCGGTGCACTACCTGTGCGACGAGACGCAGGGCTGGCAGCCCGACATCGCCGACCTGGAGTCGAAGATCACCGAACGCACGAAGGCGCTCGTCGTGATCAACCCGAACAACCCCACCGGGGCGGTGTATCAGCGCGAGATCCTGGAGCAGATGGTCGAACTCGCCCGCAAGCATCAGCTGTTGCTGCTCGCGGACGAGATCTACGACAAGATCCTCTACGACGACGCGACCCACATCAGCCTGGCCACGCTTGCGCCGGACCTGCTGACCCTCACGTTCAACGGTCTGTCCAAGGCCTATCGCGTCGCGGGTTACCGGTCGGGCTGGCTGGTGATCACCGGCCCGAAGGAACACGCGTCGAGCTTCCTCGAGGGCATCAGCCTGCTGGCGAACATGCGGCTGTGCCCGAACGTGCCCGCGCAGCACGCCATTCAGGTCGCGTTGGGCGGACATCAGAGCATCGAGGACCTGGTACTGCCCGGCGGCCGCCTCCTCGAGCAGCGCGACGTGGCGTGGAACAAGCTCAACGACATCCCCGGGGTGTCCTGCGTCAAGCCCGAGGGCGCGCTGTACGCGTTCCCCCGCCTCGATCCCGAGGTGCACGACATCCACGACGACGAGCAACTCGTTCTCGACCTCTTGCTGCAGGAGAAGATCCTCGTCACGCAGGGCACCGGCTTCAATTGGCCCGCCCCCGACCATCTTCGGATCGTGACCCTGCCGTGGGCACGCGACCTGGCCAACGCCATCGACCGACTCGGAAACTTCCTGGCGTCCTACCGTCAGTGATCACGGTAGGGCCACCGCAGCAGGCTCACCTGACACGTTCGTCATCCGTTGATTCCCGTCCGTCGTCGTGTTCATGAGGCGAAAGTAGGACCGGCGACCGACGGATCCATCCGCTGACGGCCACTCATCCACAGTCGCGACTTCATCCACAGGGCGGAACTTCGTCGCCGTCATCGAACGCACGTTCGATTACCGTCATGGCATGACCGCTGCTAGCCCCTTTCTCGTCGCCGATGCGGCGCGCGACCGCGTGCGGGCCGACCTCGACCTCGTCGATGCGACGCTGGTCCGCCTTCGCGGGACGTCGACGGACATGGTGGGCAACGCCTTTCGCGTCGAAGTCGCGGAGCGCCTCGAGCACCAGGAGCGCGTCGTCCGGGGCTTGTCCTACCGGATCTTCGGCGAGCTGGCCGATCCACCGGATGGCGACGACCGACTTCCCGGCGGTCCCGGCGTACGACTGCGTGACGTGCTGGCGCGCCGTTTGCGTATCGTGCCGAGCGAGGTCAGCCGGCGGTTCCGCATCGCCGCGCGGATCCGACCGGGACGCTCGCTGTCCGGTGCGCCGACGCCGCCCGAGTTGCCGACGCTCGCCGACGCGGTGGACGCCGGCGACGTCGGTGAGGACCACGTACGCGAGGTCTGCAAGGCACTCGACGGTCTCCCCGACGTGGCCGCCAATCACCGCGCCGACGTCGAGCGGGCACTCACGCACCATGCGCGCGAACAAGATTCCGCGTTCGTCGCCGTCGTCGGGAAGCGCATTGCCGACACCCTCAACCCCGACGGCGTCTTCGACGACCGCGACCGCGCACGGCGACGCGGCGTGACGCTCGGGAGGCAGGGCGCTGACGGCATGAGCCGCATCAGCGGCTGGCTGGATCCCGAGGCACGCTCCTACCTCGAGGCGGTGGGTGCCGCGGTGCGTCCGGGCCATCACGTGCCGGGCGCGGCGCAGGCCGTCGTCGACGCGGCCACCGATACGCGGACCGGTGCCCAGCGCCTGCACGACGCCCTCGCACTCGGGTTGCGCACCGGCATCCAGTCCGGATCGCTGGGCACCCATCGCGGCGTCGCGGTCACCGTGATCGCGACGGCCACCGTCGACGACTTGGAGCGAGCCGCACGGGCAATCGACGATCCCGCCCTCGCGATGCCGCGGCCCGCACGTACCGGAGGCGGCTCGGCGCTGCCGATGCGCGACCTGATCCGGATGGCCGCGCACTCGGTCCACTACCTGGCCGTGTTCGACGGGCATTCCGAGCGGCCGCTGTACCTGGGTCGCAGCAAGCGCATCGCGACTGCCGACCAGCGGATCGTCTGCCACGCTCGGGACCGGGGCTGCACGCGGCCGGGATGCACGGCGCCCGGGTACCTCTGCGAAGTACACCATGCCCCCGACTGGGAGGACGGCGGTCGCACCGACGCCGACGCCCTGTTCTTCGCCTGCGGCACCGACCATGCGTTGGCGACCCGGGGGCACGCCACGACCACGGTCACCGACGACGGCCTGCTGGCGTGGTCCGTCGGCGGCGCGCCACCGGCAGTCAACCCGCTGCACCGCGACGACGACCTCGTCGATTGGCCGCCGGATCCCGAGCCGCCACGATGACGCGCACGCTCCACGAGCCGACCCTGGAGACTGCACCTCTACCCTGGCCGGGTGGCGCACTCGCATTCGCACTCGCACTCGACGAGCGGCCCCGCTCCGCTCGGTCCGATCGCCGCGCGCGTCGTGGTCGGGCTGCTGATCGCCATCGGCGTCGCCACCCTCGCGGGCGCCGCCCTGCTGTGGCCGACGCAGCAGAAGGTCGACATCCCGCTGCCGTTCCAGAACGCCGCCGGTGGCGCGGTGACTACCGAGGCCGGCCAGGTCCTCTCGAGCGGTGTCGCGGCCTGCGGCAGCCCATCGGTGGGTGCGGTGCTCACGGCGGCCCCCACGCTGGCACCGGCCGGTGGTGGCGAGTGCATCCAGTCCCTCGTCCGCATCGGCTCCGGCCCCAACGACGGGGCGAACACGCTGCTCGAATTCAGTGGCGGGCCCGGGCAGCCGCAGCTGAACGTCGGCGACGACGTCCGGCTGAGTCGGCAGGTCGACCAGAACGGCTCGACGTCCTACGCCTTCTACGACTTCGAACGCAGCTGGGCCCTGGCCGGTCTTGCGTTGGCCTTCGCCGTGGTGGTGGTCGCGGTGGCCCGGTGGCGGGGACTGCGTGCGCTGGTCGGGATCGTCGTCGCGTTCGCCGTCCTGGTCGTGTTCCTCCTGCCCGCGCTGCGCGACGGTGCACCCGCGATCCCGGTGGCGCTGGTGGCGTCGTCGGTCATCCTCTACGCCGTCATCTATCTCGCCCACGGGGTCAGCCTGCGCACCAGCGCCGCGCTGCTCGGCACGCTGGCCTCCCTGCTGCTGGCGGCCCTGCTGAGTTGGGCGGCAATCGGTCTCGCGCACCTGACTGGACTGTCGGAGGACCAGAACAACGAGGTCGCCGCCTACCTGGGTGGAGTGTCGATCACCGGTCTGCTGCTGGCCGGGTTCATCATCGGCTCGCTCGGCGTGCTCAACGACGTCACGGTCACGCAGGCGTCCACGGCCTTCGAACTCGCCGAGACCGGGGCCGGCCGCGGTGCGATCTTCACCGGCGCGATGCGGGTGGGCCGCGACCACATCGCCAGCACGGTCTACACGCTGGTGCTGGCGTACGCCGGCAGCGCCCTGCCGCTACTGCTGTTGTTCAGCGTCGCCAACCGGTCTCTCGGGGACGTGCTCACCAGCGAGAGCGTCGCCATCGAGGTGGCCCGGTCCGCCGTGGGCGGTGTCGCGCTGGCCCTCAGCGTGCCGATGACGACGGCCATCGCCGCCGTGCTCGCGACCCCTACCGGTCCAGCAGCTCCAACAGGTACGTCCCGTACCCGGACTTGAGCAGTGCGCGTGCCCGCGCCGCCAGCTGGTCGTCGTCGATGAACCCGACGCGCCACGCCACCTCCTCAGGCACGCTGATCTTGAGTCCCTGGCGGCGTTCGATGGTGCGGACGAAGTCGCAAGCGTCGAGCAACGAGTCGAAGGTGCCGGTGTCGAGCCACGCGGTGCCCCGGGCCAGCACCTCGACCGTCAGCCGCCCGCTCTCGAGGTACCGCTGGTTGATCTCGGTGATCTCGTATTCGCCTCGCGCCGAGGGCTGCAACGACTTGGCGATCTCGACGACGTCGTTGTCGTAGAAGTACAGGCCGGGCACCGCGTAGTGCGACGTGGGCTTCGCCGGCTTCTCCTCGAGCGAGCGCGCCGTGCCGTCGGCATCGAACTCCACGACGCCGTAGGCCTCGGGGTTGGCCACCCAGTACGCGAAGACCACGCCGCCGTCGACGTCGTGGAAGCGGCGCAGGCTCGTGCCGAGTCCCGGACCGTAGAAGATGTTGTCGCCCAACACGAGAGCCACCGAATCCGACCCGATGTGCCGTTCGGCGATCACGAATGCCTGTGCGAGGCCGTCCGGCGACTCCTGCACCGCGTAGGTCAGGTCGATGCCGAAAGCGCTTCCGTCGCCCAACAATCGGCGAAACGACGGCGCATCGTCGGGTGTGGTGATGATCTGGATGTCCCGGATGCCCGCGAGGATCAGCGTGGACAGCGGGTAGTAGATCATCGGTTTGTCGTAGACCGGCACCAGTTGCTTGCTGACGCCCATCGTGATCGGGTGCAGCCGCGTACCCGATCCCCCCGCCAGGATGATTCCCCTCATGCGAGCAGCCTAGGACCCGGCGGTCAGAACGGCGTGCGCGCCAACCACCCGTCCCAGACCGCCTGGTCGCCGTACACCTCGATGCCGGCCTCGTCGAGCGAGCGCCGGCGGGTCACCGCCAGCAGCAGGTCCACCGACCGGCCACGCAGCGCCGCTTCCCCCTTGGCGTGGTCGTGCGACCAGTTGACCCCGTCTTCGTCGTGGGTGATGGTCCACTCCCCCGTGGGGCCGAGACCCTCGTCGGTGGCGTGCAGGTGCAGCGTGACGCCGCGGTCGAGCGGCGGCGCGTGCCGGTCGGCCTGTGCGACGTTCAGCGTGAGCCACTCGCTGATCCCGTCGGCCGCCAACTCGGAGGACAGCGCGAAGGGCTGGCCCAGCGCCAGGGCAGCGTCGGCGCGGTGCACGGTGGTCTCGTGCACCCGGCGGCGCACCCACCACCCGGCGGGCTTGGCGCCGATGAACGTCCACACCCGCGCGTCGCCGCCCACGTGGTCGATCGCGTCGAGGATGAGTTGCGCGCCCTGCCGGAACCAGGCGATGGCGGCCTCGGGATCCTCGGGCGGCTTGCCGTCACGCACCTCGCGCGGATCGAGCGGCTCGTACCGGCGTTCCTCGATGATCTGTGCGCTCCACCGGTTTCCGCGGCCGACGTGCTTCACGAGCTGGCTCAGGTTCCAGTCGGGGCACGTCGGCACGGGTGTGGAGGCCAGCGTCGACGGATCCACGCTGCGGACCACGTCGGTGAAGGCGTTGGTCTCCTCGATCAGGGCTGCTCGGAAGTCCACGCTAGGACGGTACCGCCGACCGGGCCTGGCCAAGGCGGATCGGCAGGGTTGCCCAGCCCCGCAACACCCGGGTGTCGCGCCGGCTGCCCGCACCGGCCAGGCTCGCCTCGGGATAGCGCTCGAAGAAGGTCCGCAACCCCACCTCGCCCTCGGCGCGCGCCAGTGCCGCGCCGAGGCAGAAGTGCCTGCCGCCGGAGAACGACAGGTGCTTGCCGGCGTTCTCGCGGGTGACGTCGAAGCGGTGCGGGTCCTCGAACACGGCGGGGTCGCGGTTGGCGCCGGCCAGGTACAGGATGACCAGTTCGCCCCGCCGCACGGTCCGGCCCGCCACCTCGGTGTCGACCTGGGCGATGCGCGCCGACAGCTGCACCGGCGACTCCAGCCGCAGGATCTCCTCGACCGCTCCAGGCCAGCGGTCGGGCTGCTCCCGCAGCAGCGCCAGCTGGTCGGGATGCTCGAGCAGGATGCGAATGCCGTTGCCCAGCAGGTTGACCGTGGTCTCGAAGCCGGCGGCCAGCACCAGCCCGGCGGTCGCCAGCAGCTCCTCGTCGTCGAGTCGCGCGCCGCCCTCGCTCGCCTCGATGAGCTGGCTCATGAGGTCATCCCCGGGCGTGCGACGCAGCCGCGCGATGTGCTCGGTCAGCCACGCGTTGAACCCGTCCAGCCCCGCCTCGACGCGCTGGTACTGGTCCCACGCCAGGCCGATGTCGAGGCTCGGGGCGGCCAGCTCGCCGAACTCGAGGATGCGCGACCGGTCCTCGTCCGGCACACCGATGATGTCGCCGATGACGGTGACCGGCAGCTGCGAGCAGTACCGCTCGACGATGTCGACGGTACCGCCGTCCCCCAGACCGTCGATCAGTTCGGCCGCGGCCAGCGCCACCCGATCCCGCAGTGCGGCAACGGCTCTGGTGGTGAAGACCGACGACACCGTCTTGCGGTAGCGGGTGTGCTCGGGCGGCTCGACCGACAGCATCGACGGCGGCAGCAGCGGGTGCAGCCGGCCCTGGACCGCGGTGCGCTGCTCGAGCCAGCCCAACGGTCCCGGCAGCGTCTTGCCGATGGCGGTCACCGCGAAGTCGTCGGAGCGCAGCAGCTGGTGGGCCACCGCATGGTCGGCGGTCAGCCACGCCGCCCGGCCGCGGACCAGGGGCCCCCGGCCGCGCAGTTCGTCGGCGAAGGCACCGGGATCCGCGCGCACCGCGGGATCGGCGATGAGCCGCCCCTGGGCGTCGCCGCGGCGGGCGCCGTAGGACGCCATGCCCCGGATGACGCCGTGCAAGGCGAACCAGTGCAGGCGCTGCCGGGCCGTCACGAGTCGCGCCCCAGCACGGGCCGCAGGTCGTCCAACCGGTCGAACAGCTGCCATACATAACCCGACGTGCCGTTCTCGCGGTGCGCGTGCAGCCCCGTCAGGGTCGGGTCGTTGCAGTAACCGTCGAACGCCTCGCGACTGTCCCACTCGACGAGGATCAGCACCTGCCGCGGCGCCACGTCCTCCCCGACGACCGTGTCGAGGTACTTGCCCAGCGCCACGACGCGGCCGTGGTGGCGCGCCACCTCGGCCACCGACTGCTTCGCGTAGGCCAGGTATTCGTCGCGGTCGGCGACGTCGAACAGGTTGAGTGCGTAGACCGTCACCTAGGCCACGTTACGACGCGGTGGCACCGCTGCGCCCGGCGATGCGACGGCCCAGCGCGTGCACCTGCCAGCCCGCCTGCCGCCAGCGGTCGACGTCGAGGCAGTTGCGCCCATCCACGACGACCTTCGACCGCACCGTCGACGCCAGCGCCTCGGGATCGAGGTCGACGAACTCCTGCCACTCGGTGAGCACCAGCACGGCGTCGGCGCGGTCGCAGGCCTCGAGCACCGAGGTGGAGTAGTTCAGCGTCGGGAACACGCGCTGCGAGTTCTCGATGGCCTTGGGGTCGTAGACGTTCACCGCGGCGCCGTTGAGCTGCAGCATGCCCGCGACGTTCAACGCGGGTGAGTCGCGGACGTCGTCGGACTCGGGCTTGAAGGCGGCGCCGAGCACCGCGACGTTGGCGCCGAGCAGCGAGCCGCCGCACGCCGAGGTGGCCAGCTCCACCATGCGGGTCCGGCGGCGCATGTTGATGCCGTCGACCTCGCGCAGGAACGTCAGGGCGTGATTGGCCCCCAGCTCCCCGGCACGGGCCATGAAGGCCCGGATGTCCTTCGGCAGACAGCCGCCCCCGAAACCCAGGCCGGCGTTGAGGAACCTCCGCCCGATGCGCGGGTCGTAGCCCAGCGCGTCCGCGAGCAGGGTGACGTCGGCGTCGGCCGCCTCGCACACCTCGGCGATCGCGTTGATGAACGAGATCTTCGTCGCCAGGAAGGCATTCGCCGACACCTTGACCAGCTCCGCGGTCTGCAGGTCGGTCACCAGGAACGGCACCTCGTCGGCGAGCAGCGGGGCGTACAGCTCGCGGATGGCGGCCTCGGCGCGCACCGAGTCGCGCCCCACGCCGAGGACGATCCGGTCCGGATGCAGCGTGTCGTGCACGGCGTAGCCCTCGCGCAGGAACTCCGGATTCCATGCGATCTCGACGTCGACGCCCTCGGGCGCCAGGCGGTCGGCACGCTCGGCCAGCTCGGCGGCGGTGCCCACGGGCACGGTCGACTTGCCGACGATCACGGCGGACCGCTGCAGCTTGGGTACCAGCGTGTCGATGACGGCGTGCACGTGCCGCAGGTCGGCACCGTACTCGCCCTTCCTCTGCGGGGTGCCGACGCCGAGGAAGTGCACGTCGGCGAAGTCGACCGCGGCGTCGTAGTCGGTGGTGAAGTGCAGGCGTCCCGTCTCGAGGTTGTCGCGCAGCATCTTCCGCAGGCCGGGCTCGTAGAACGGGACGTCACCCGCCGCGAGCTTGGCGATCTTGCCGGGGTCGGTGTCGACGCCGATCACCTCGTGGCCGAGGGCAGCCATGCCCGCGGCGTGGGTCGCGCCGAGGTAACCGGTTCCGAACACTGTGCATCGCATACACCCGTGGATAGGCGGCGGCGATGAGCGCGCTGCTACGCGACACTGAGCGGCAGACCAACGCTGGGTGACGAACCGTCGTCACCCAGCGGAGATCAGCGGCAGAAGATCAGGAAGCAGTTGGCGCCAGGAGCCTGGCCGCCGCCACCGGGACCGCCGTTGCCGCCCGAACCGCCACCACGCGGACCCTCGGACTCACCGCGGCCTCCCCCATTTCCGTTGCCACCGCCCTGCGAAGGCCACTGGAACTGCGGCTCGTCACCTCGCGAGGGACGCTGCGGCTGCTGGGGCTGCTGCTGCCAGGGCGGCTGCCATTGCGGCGGGTCGGGGTCCGGGTTCTGCTGCGGCGGCTGCCACGGCGACTGCCACGGCGGACGCTGCGGGTAGTCGTCGTCGCGCGGCGGACGCTGCGGCTGCGGCCACTGCTGCCACGGCGGCTGCCAGGGACGCTGCTGCGGCGGCTGCCAGATCGGGGGCACCGCGATCTGCGGCGGCAGGATCACCGGAGCCGGCACCACCGGGGCGACGGGCGCCGGGACGGGCGGTGCCTCCGGAACGGGCGGCGGCGCGGCGGGAGCCGGCGCCGGGGCCTGAGGGGGCTCGACGAAGACGGTCCGCGGCGGCGCGGCCGGGGCGGGCGCCTCCTGCACGACGGGAACCGGGGCCTTGATGGTCTCCGGGACGGGCGCCGGGGCAGCCGGCGGTGCGGCCTCCTGGACCGGCGGGGCCGCCGGCGGCGGCGCGAGGCTCGGCACGATGGCGGCCTGGCCGGGGTCGGGCCGCTGGTCGACGGTCGGGCGGATGCTCACGGCCAGCGAGATGACGAGCGCCACGACGCCCACCACGAAGATCGACGTCAGAGCACTGCCGACCAGCAGGAACGGCTTGCGTCCCTCGTCGCGCGGTGCGGCACCCGCGGCCAGCGCGACGTCGTCGTGCGCAAGGTCGCCGGGCGCAAGGTCGCCGGACGCAACGTCGTACGCGTCGTCGACCGCGCTGTAGGCCTCGTAGGCGCCGACGGCGGCGGCACCGGCTCCTGCTGCGGCTCCCACCGCTGCGACGCCGCCCGCGGGGGCCATCTGGGTCGCGGCACTGGCCAGATCGAAGCCGTTGCCGGCCGTCGGACCGTCCGGGTCGAGCGCGTAGGCGAGGCCGGCGGTGGTCGCGTCGTAGGCGGGCGCGTTGGCGGCCGCGAGCGCGGCGCCGCGCGCCAGGGCCAGCCCGGACTCCTCCGGCGCGTTGACGGGCATGCTGACCATGTCGGCGAGATGCGCCTTGACCGACGCGATGTCCACGCCGGCGCCGACGACGAACATGCCCTGCGGCGGTGTGCCCTGGGCCTCGACGGCGGCGACCATCTCGGTCAGCACGGCGAGGGCATCGGTGCTGTGCAGGCTGCGGCTGAGCACCTTGACGATCGAGCCGTCGTCGCTGCGCACCACCGACAGGGTGGCGTTGTCCCGGTCGAGGAAGAGCAGGCCGGTGCTGTCGTAGCCGACCGCGCGTCCGGCGGCTTGCGCCAGCGCCCCCGCCGCGTGCAGTTCCGACACGAGCATGACGTCGTCGATGCCGCGCGCAGCCAGGCCGTCGCGGACCGCGGCCGCTTCGGTGCGGTCACTCCACGTGACGCCGATGGCCTTCAGGGCGTGACCGCCCTCGGCGGCGCTCTCGCGCGTTCCGAGCACTGCCGAGACCAGCTGATCCGTGGCGGTCGAGGTTGCTGAACCGTCGCCGCCGGACACCTCGAAGGTGTCGTGGTCCACGATGGCGCCGTCGCCCTTCTCTCCTTCGACCAGCACCATGCGCACCGTCTTAGGTGTCAGTGACACACCAAGTACGATGTCCACCAGGCCCTCCAAAAAGTTTGCTACGCTGTCAACGTCACCGCCCCGACCATAGTCAACGCGAGCTGACGACTAGTTGTTTCATCGTCGTCACCAGCGCAGTCGTTACATCGGAAACCGTTAGCCACCATGGGCGATCGGTGACGGCCGGCACACGTCGACGAATCGATTCGACCCTACCCGCGCACGCCGCGGGGCGGCCAGGTCAATTCTCGTCGGCGGCTTCCCGGCGCTGCGGCCGCGGCGTCCCGAGATCACCGAGCGACGAGGGCCGCCGGGAGGACAGATGGCCGTGCACGCCCTCGGCGTATGCGGTCTCGGCGTGCTGGGTGAAGTCGACACCCGTCGTCTCGTCCTCGGCGCTGACGCGGAACCCGACGAGCCGGTCGATGAGCTTGGCGAGCCCGAACGAGACGGCGAAGGCGTAGGCCGCGACCACCACCGCGCCGAGTGCCTGCTTGCCCAGTTGACCGAAGCCGCCGCCGTAGAGGAGACCCTCCGGGCCGCCGGTCATGACCGCCGTGGCGAGGAAGCCGATGAGCAGCACGCCCACCACGCCGCCGACGAAGTGCACGCCGACGACGTCCAGGGAGTCGTCGTAGCCGAAGCGGAACTTCAGACCGATCGCGAACGAGCAGACCACGCCCGCGGCAAGGCCGACGATGACGGCGCCCAGCGTGTTGACCGTGCCGCAGGACGGGGTGATGGCCACCAGACCGGCGACCACGCCGGACGCCGCACCGAAGGTGGTGGGCCTGCCGTCGCGCAGCTGTTCGACGGTCAGCCAGCCCAGCATGCCGAGGCACCCGGCGACCAGGGTGTTGAGGAAGATCGCCGCGGCCGTGCCGTTGGCGGCCAGCGCGGAGCCGGCGTTGAAGCCGAACCACCCGAACCACAGCAGACCGACGCCGAGCAGGACGAACGGCAGGTTGTGCGGGCGCATGGCGTCGGTCTTGAAGCCGATGCGCGGGCCGAGCACCAGGGCGAGTGCCAATGCCGATGCGCCAGAGACGATCTCGACCACCAGGCCGCCCGCGTAGTCGAGCGCACCGAGGCGGAACAGCCAGCCACTCGGTGACCACACCCAGTGCGCGACGACGGCGTACACGGCGATGGTCCAGACGGGGACGAAGAGCACCCACGCCGCGAACTTCGCGCGGTCGGCGATCGCGCCGCTGATGAGGGCGGCGGTGATGATCGCGAAGGTCAGCTGGAAGGTGGCGAACAGCAGCTCGGGCACGCTGCCGTGCAGGGTGTCCGGCGCGATGCCGGCCATGCCGACGTGCCGAAGGCCGCCGATGAAGCCGCCGAATCCACCGCCGTCGAAGGCCAGCGTGTAGCCGAACAGCAGCCACGTCACGGTGACCAGCGGGATGGAGATGAAGCTCATCATGATCATGTTGAGCACGCCGGTGGTGCGGACCATGCCGCCGTAGAAGATGGCCAGGCCGGGCGTCATCAGGAGCACCAGGGCGGTGCTGGCCAGCAGCCAGGCGGTCGCGGCGGGGTCGAGTTCCTGCATCCGGCGAGAATGTCGCTCCCGCGTTTCCGCGGCGCGGCGATCGTGTTTCCGTCGTGTTTCGCGTTGCGGTGGCGTTACCGAATGCTCACCGTCTCAGTGCTGGACCCGCCTCAGCGCTTCACGAAGTTGAGGTACGACTTCGACGGCGTCGGCCCGCGCTGATTCTGGTACTTGGAGCCGGCCGCGGCGCTGCCGTAGGGATGCTCGGCCGGGCTCGACAGACGCAGCAGGCACAGCTGGCCGATCTTCATGCCGGGCCACAACGTGATCGGCAGGTTCGCGACGTTGGACAGCTCGAGGGTGATGTGGCCGCTGAACCCCGGGTCGATGAAGCCGGCCGTCGAGTGCGTCAGCAGGCCGAGGCGGCCCAGCGACGACTTGCCCTCCAGCCGCCCGGCCAGGTCGTCGGGCAGGCTGCAGCGCTCCAGCGTGGCGCCGAGGACGAACTCGCCGGGGTGCAGGACGAACGGCTCGTCCTCCTTGGGTTCCACCAGCGTGGTGAGGTCGTCCTGCCGGGTGGCGGGGTCGATGTGCGTGTAGCGGGTGTTGTTGAAGACGCGGAACAGGTTGTCCAGCCGGACGTCGACGCTGGACGGCTGGATCATGCCGTCGTCGAAGGGGTCGAGGCCAAGGCGGCCCGCGGCGATCTCGGCGCGGATGTCGCGGTCGGAGAGCAGCACGGCGACGAGCCTAACCGGGTCAGTAGGCACCGTGGCCGCGCAGCACCACGAGCACGGTGCGGCCGATGATGATCAGGTCCTGGGCCATCGACCAGTTCTCCACGTAGGAGAGGTCGAAGCGGGTGGCGTCCTCGGCCGAGAGGTCGGACCGCCCGCTCACCTGCCACAGCCCCGTGAGCCCCGGCCGCACCAGCAGGCGCCGGCGGACCAGGTCGTCGTAGGTGGTCACCTCGTGCGGGGACTGCGGCCGCGGGCCGACGACGCTCATGTCGCCGGCCAGCACGTTGTAGAACTGGGGCAGCTCGTCGATGCTGAACTTCCGCAAGACCCGGCCCACCCGCGTGACCCGCGGGTCGTCGCGCACCTTGAAGTACAGGCCGTCGTGTCCGGCGGCGGCGATCATGCCGGCCAGCTGCGCGTCGGCGCCGACGACCATGCTGCGGAACTTCAGCATGGCGAAGGACCTGCCGCCGAGGCCGATGCGCTCGGCACGGTAGAACACCGGACCGCGGCTGGTGGCCTTCACCGCGAGGGCCGCGAGCAGCAGCACGGGCGCGGCGCACAACAGCGCCGTGGCGGCGAACGCGACGTCGAACATGCGCTTGCCCCAGCGGTTGGCGTTGTCGTACTGCGGCTCGTCGATCAGCAGCATGGCCATGCCCGCGACGGGTTGGCTGCGGATGCGTTCGGCCGCGACGTCCATCAGGCCGGCGGCGACGATGAGGTCGATGCCGAGCGCTTCGAGGTCCCAGATGAGCCGTCGGATGGCTGGCGGGGTGAGGTGGTCGGTCGGCGAGAGTGCCACGGTGTCGGCGCCGCAGGCCCCCACGGCGTCGACGACGGCGTGGTCACTGCCGACGAAGCGCACCTCGTGGTCGCCGATGCGGAGCGGGTCCGATTGCGACGTACTCGCCGGCGTGCACAGTCCCACGACGTCGAAGCCCAGGCGGCGGTCGGTCACGAACTTCTCCGCGATGTCGACCGCGGCCGCCCGGCGACCGACCACCAGCAGCGCGGTCTGGTAGCGGCCGCGCGCACGCTGCCGGGAGGCGTAGGTCCGCCACAGCCGGCGGTTGGCCAAAAGCCCGAACAGCCCGACCGGCAGCGCCAGCGCGATGTAGCCGTTGGCCGGGTCGATGTTGAAGGCCAGCGACACGAACGCGATGCTGCTGAACAGCACCAGAGCCGAGGACACGACGCGGCGGTACTCCTCGGTGCCCTGGCCGAGGATGCGCCGCGAGCGACTGTCCAGGATCGCCAGCAGTGCGAGCCACGCCGCGGCGAGCACCGCGCCGACGATCGCGTAGTCGATGCCGGGCAGCACGTCCCACGCGAGTTCACGCTCGGTGCCGAAGAGGCCGAAGCGCACGCCGTCGGCGATCCCGAACGCCGCGCACACGACGGCGGCGTCGCTGAGGCGGAGGTGGCGCAGGTACTGCGCCTGCCACTGCTCACGCGGCGAGCGGTAGGGCCTCCGACGGGACCCCGGTACGTCGAGAACCACTCACCACCCGATCGCCGGACTGCTTGACGACGGAATCATCTCCTGCGTCAGTACTCGAGGTGGTCGAAACGGGAGAAGTGGTCGAGGTGCTACCCTCACTGCTCACCAGCGCCGATGTAGTTCAATGGCAGAACATCAGCTTCCCAAGCTGAATACGCGGGTTCGATTCCCGTCATCGGCTCCACGCGACAGACAGCCCACCGCGACGCCGCTCGCATCCGACCTTCACGCATGTGACGCTGGTCACAGCTTCTACGGCGGAGCGTTACGACTCCGCAAACACCGTCACGAGCGCTGTCCGCCCCGTTCGCGCTAGTCCCTGCCAGTTTTCGCACTGCGTCAGCTGTTCGCCCGTCGAGGGTGATGGTTCGAAATTTGCGATAGTGAGATGGGCTTTCAAATGCCCTAATGCGTTGCGCGCGTCGATGATTCGGGGCTTCGAACGTTTAGCCGGGAATGCGCCGGGAAGTCTGCGTCTCGAGCTCGGGGGTGAGCAACCGCTCGGGGTCACCCGGCTCGGGCAACACACGACACGACAACTGAGGAGCACGACATGCGCACGACGATCGCGATGGGGACGACCGCCCTGGCACTGCTGTTCGGCGGTGCCGGCGTAGCCCATGCCACCACCGAGCCCGCGCCCGCGCCGACCACGACCACCGTGGTTGCCGCCGACGAGGCGCAGGACGACGGCGACGACACCGGCCTGTGGGGCCTCACCGGCCTACTGGGCCTGCTCGGCCTCGCGGGGCTGAAGCGCCGCAAGGACACCGACCACCGCGTGGCCCCGGCCGGACCCGCCACCGGGACCGTGCCGCCGCGGGTCTAGGACGCACGCATGACGGCGGCCGGGTCTCGACCCGGCCGCCGTCGGCGTGTTCGGGGGACCATCGGGCACCATCGTCCGCACGGCCCCACGCAGCAGCGGGGAGGCCACGTCGACGAAGGACGGAACCATGGCACGCGTCTTCATCACCGGTGCCAATGGCTTCATCGGCCGCGCACTCGACGCCGGCTTCCGCAGCCGGGGACACGACACGCGTGGCGTCGACGTGGTCGCCGACCCGGCACGCGACGTCGTCGCGGGCGACGTCTCCCGACCGGGGGGCTGGCAGCAGGAGGCCGCCGAGGCCGACTGGATCGTCCACACCGCGGCGTTGGTGTCGAACAACCCCACCTTGGACGAGGCGTGGCGGGTCAACGTGCTCGGCACGCGCCACGTCCTCGACGCCGCTGCCCGCGGTCGGTGCACGCGCTTCCTGCACCTGTCCTCGGTCCGCGTGTTCTCCGACCTCTCATTCCCCGACGGCGTCGACGAGCGCCATCCGGTCCGTCCCGACGGCAACCCGTACGTCGACACCCGGGTGGCCTCCGAGCAGGTGGTCCTACAGGCACACGCCGCCGGCGAGGTCGTCGCCACCATCGTCCGCCCGGGCGACGTCTACGGGCCCGGGTCGCGGCCGTGGACGGTGCTGCCGGTGGAGATGATCAAGGCCAACCGCTTCGTGCTCCCCGCGATGGGCCGGGGCGTGTTCAGCCCCGTCTTCGTCGACGACCTCGCCGAGGGCATCCACGCCGCGATCGCCGCCGATGCCGCCGCCGGTGCGGTGCTGACCCTGTCCGGCGGCGTCGGAGTGACGTGCCGGGAGTTCTTCGGGCACTACTACCGCATGCTCGGCAGGCGCGGCCCGGTGGTCGCACCGACGCCGGTCGCCGTGTCCCTGGCGCGCGTCGTCCACGCCGCCCACCGGGCCTTTGGCCGCGACAGTGAAGCGAGCGTCACCTCGATCCGCTACCTCACCCGCACCGGCACGTACTCGATCGCCAGGGCGCGCAACCTGATCGGGTACGCGCCGTCGACCACGCTGACCGTCGGCATGCAGCGGACCGAGGCGTGGCTCGTCGAGCGGAGACTGATCTAAGAGCTAGGTTTCGCAGGCGATCCCGTCACCGTCGCGGTCGCCACCCGACCAGTAGTCGGGGTCACCCTGCGGAATGTCCCAGCGACCGTCCTGATGCGCCGCGGTGCAGTTCTTGTACGGACCCGCGGCCGCGGCGACGGGCGAGGCGCCGAGCGCGACGGCCCCGACGGCGGCAGCGGCGATGAGAAGGCGAACGAACACGCGAATCCCTGAATGACTGAGACGGTAGTTCCCCCGAAGCGGGGCAAACCTTATCGTCGCCAAGACGTCGGTGTACGTGGAATCAGCGAAAATTATCGTCGGCGTCACTCATGACACTCGACGTCGCCAACACCCCCCGTCACCCGTCGCGGTGGCGGATCAGCGTCCAGTGGTTCCCGTCGCCGTCGCGCCGGTAGGCCAGCTCGTCGAGGACGCGGTGAGCGATGGCCAGGCCACGCCCGCGCTCGGACATCGCGTCGGGCAGCTCGAACGACCCGACCTCCGTCGGCGCCACGTGTCCGTCGTCGTGGAAGGTCACCCGAACCGCATCCGGCAGCCACTCCGCGGCCATGCGTAGGTGCACCGGACGCCCGGCGCCGGAGTGTTCGACGATGTTCGCGGCGATCTCCCCGACCGCGAGGTCGACGTGCATCCGCACCACGTCGGAGACGTCGTGGGTCGACCACAGCTCGTCGAGCAGTCGCTGCACGTCGTCCAGAGTGTCTGAGCCGGTGGTCGTTTCGAGGACCAGCGGCGGTTCAGGTGGCGCCATCGAACGCCTCGTCGGCCGAATCGTAGGCCCGCAGCACGCGATCGAGGTTGGTCAGCTCCAGCACGGTGACGACCTGGCGCGTCGGTGCCGCGATGCGCAGGTCGCCGCCGGCCTGGCGGGCCGCCTTCAAACCGGAGATCACCGCCCCGAGTCCGGACGAGTCGATGAAGTCGGTTCCGCTGAGATCCACCACCACCCGCGTGTTGCCCTCGTCGACCAACCGGTGCAGCTCCTTGCGCAGGGCCGGTGCCACCACCATGTTGACGCGGCCCTCCGGTCGCACGACGGTCACACCGTTTCCGGTCGTCCGACTGGCGAATTGGCTCATCACACTCCTTCGTCCTGAAATCCGCGGTAGCGCACCGCCTGAAAGACCACGCTGAGGATGACGAGGTCGAACATCACCCAGAACAGGTTGACGCCCACACCGAGCACCGAGATGGCCCCGAAGTACAGCTGGACGATGCCGATCGCCGACGCCACCACCAGCACCCCCATGGCGACCAGTTGCCACTTGATCAGGTGCCACGGCACGGCGCCCGCCTCCTGGCGCGTCTTCGGCGTCACCGCGAACCCCAGGGGCCGGTCGAAGTACACGTTGCGAAAGGCCGTGACGCACGCGCGAATCCACACCGGGAACAGCGCCAAGCTGTACTGCTGACCGCGCCACGTGGGTGTCCCACGGCTGATCACGATGAACATCAGCTGATTGAGCACCAGGAACGGGATGAGGCGACCGAAGAAGTCCCAGCTGTAGGCCGTCACCGGCATGATGCCGAGGATCAGGTAGATGGCCGGCGCCGCGATGTAGGCGAGCGCGGCGAACCCGGCGAGGTAACTCCACATCGTCGCCCAGTACATGAGTCGCTGCCCGATCGAGAGGCCCCGCTGCACCAGCGGGTTCTCCTTGAGCATCACCTGAATCGTGCCCTGCGCCCAGCGGAGTCGCTGCGTCAGCATCGTGCGCACGTCGTCGGGCGCCAGACCACGGGCGAGGATCTCGTGGTGGTAGGCCGAGCGCCACCCCATCGCGTGCAGCCGCATGCACGTCGCCATGTCCTCGGTGACCGAGATCGTGGCCATCGGCAGCATGGGCTGGGCCTCGTCGTCGCGCCCCACGTCGACCGCGCGGATCATCGCGCTGATCGACTCGAGGGCACCCAGGGGCGACCACTCGCGCCCGGCCAGGGTCTGCAACGCCTCGTCGTCGAAGATCACGGTGGTGGCGACCGTCTCCGGATCCCCACCGAGCGCCGCGATGGCCTCCAGATCGGCGCGCATGGACGACACGTCGGCATCGACGATCGACCGCGCCGCCGCGTCGACCCGCGCCTGGAACTCATACGTGATGTCCGCCAACGGTTCTCGATCGCGCATCCGCCGTCGTGCGTCCCGTACCGCCTGACGCACGGAGTCGAGCGCCGCCGAGACCTCCGGCGCCTCCGTCCCCACCTGCTCGTCGGCCTGGTCGAGCATCTTGCGGGCGGTGTACAGCGTGCGCTTCACGCCCTCCTCGATGGCCTGCACGTAGCCACGCACGCCGAGCTGGATCAGGGCCTCGCGCCGCAACACCGCATTCGACCCGCAGAAGTACGCGGCGTTCCAGCCGTCCTTGCCCTGCTGGATGGGGCCGTAGAACAGCGGCGCCTGACTGCCGAGCGGATCTCCCGTCGGCACGTTGTGGAAGTACTGCGGTGTCTGCACCGATGCCATCCGGGGGTCGCGGAAGTAGCCCAGCGTGTGCGTCAGCAATTCGGGCTCGGGCACCTGGTCCGCATCGAGGACCACGATGTACTCCCCGGACGTCTCGAACAGGGCGTTGTTGAGATTGCCGGCCTTCGCGTGCCGCGGCTTGTCGGTCCACTGTGCCGAGCGGGTGATGTAGCCGATCCCCTTGGCGGCGGCCGCCTCGGCCAATTCCCGGCGGTCACCGTCGTCGAGAATCCACGTCTCGTGGGGCCAGGCCATCCGCTGCGCCGCCTCAGCGGTCTCGAGCACCATCTCGATCGGTTCGTTGTAGGTCGTCACGAGGACGTCGACGGTGGCGTCCTCGGGCGGCGGCGGGGGTGGTGACCGGCGGAGCATCCGCCACATCGTCAGCGCGAACAGTTGCGAGTCGATGAGGCTGTAGGTCTCGGCGATCACCAGCGGCACCGCGATCCACCACGCCGACCAGTTCACCGAGGCGAACCAGCGCCACACGATGTAGTTGAGGCCACACAGCGTGGTCGCGATGATGAGCAGGCGCATCCACACCGAGGGGTACTGCCCCTGCGAGACGTCGCCGAGTCGGTGCCGATCGCTCACGCCGGCTCCCGCCGCACGGCGACCAGGGTGACGTCGTCGAGCGGCGCGCACTCACCGACCATGGCCCGCGCACGCGCACACAGCTCCGCCGGTTCGGGGTGCCGAGCGGCGAAGGCCAGGGCGGGCCGGACGTCACTGCCGTCGCCGATCAGATCGAGCACGCCGTCCGAAGCGATCAGCAGGGTGTCGCCCGGTTCGAGGACCACCTCCGACGACGTCCAGACGTCCCCCGCCAGCACTCCGAGCGGCAGGTCGGTACCGCCGAGCGGCACCACCGTTCCCGACCGACGGACGACCGCGGCGAAGCCATGCCCGGCGTCCACGTAGCGGACCGTTCCGTCGGCGGCGTCGAGCGTCGCGTGGAAGAGCGTGACGAAGGTGCCGGTGCTGTCCAGGTCGTCGGCCAACTGCTCGGCCACCACCCCGACGACGTCGGCGACGTCGGCGTCGGCGCCCACCGTCTGCACCGCCTGGGACGCGGCGCGCAGGGCGGAACGCACACTGGCGGCGAGGATCGCCGCGCCCAGTCCCTTGCCCATGACGTCGGCCACCGTGAACGTCGCACCGCGAGTCACCCGGTAATGGTCGTAGAAATCGCCGCCGACCGCGTGCGCCGGAAGGCAGAGCGCGCACACGCTGTAGCCGGGAAGGTCGCCGAGTGGCCGCGGCAACAGCTGCTTCTGGATGTCGGCCGCGCGCTCGAGGTCGTCGGAGTTCTCCAGCTCCCGCTGCGCCCAGGCCGCCAACTCCTTGAACGCCGTCAGCTCACCGTCCGACAGTGAGCGCGGTTCGGTGTCGTAGATGCAGAACGTCCCGACGGCGTGCTCGCCGGGACCGTAGAGCGGATAGCCGGCGTAGAACCGGATCCCGCCGTCGCCGCCGATCCCGGGGACCTGCGCGAACTCCGACTTCGCGGCGTCCTCCAGGATCAAGGCGGGCTCCGCCGGTCGTTCGTAGCTGCGCACGATCGTGGCCTGGCACACGGAGTTGCTGCGGGTGGTCTCGGGACCGAGGTTCATGCCGTCCGCCTGCTTGAACCACTGCCGGTCGCGGTCGATGAGGTTGACCGAGGCCATCGGGACGCCGAACACGCACCGCGCCATCCGGGTGATGCGTGCGAACCGGTCCTCCGGCGGCGAGTCGAGCAGCTGCAACTGCTCCAGTGATCGGACGCGCGCGTCTTCGACGTCGTCGGGAAGCACGAACCGCTGCCCCAATTCGACGGTCATGCCCGTACCCCCTCCGTCTCCCTCGATGGCCAGACGTCACGCAGCGCGCGCGCCGTTCGTTCCGAGCTGGCGATGCGCCAGTCGGTCTCCTTGTCGTGCTCGAACCAGACGAACCCTTCGACGTCGGGCTGCCGCTGCAGGTAGCGGACGAAGCTCTCGATCCACCGGGCCTTGCACCCGCCCGCTTCGGCACAGCCGACCTCCGTCACCAGGATCGGCTTGGCGGGCGCGAGTGCACGCAGCGCCGCAAACGTCGCATCGAAGACGCCCTCGGGCTCGGTCCACGTCGTCCACGCCCGTGAAGTACCCCAGTTGTAGCCGTCCACGCCCAAGACGTCGACGTATTCGTCGCCCGGGTACCACGGCGCGAGGTCGGACGAATCGTCGAGCACGGCGTTTGGCGACCACACCCAGCTAACGGCATCCGCGCCGCGATTGGTGAACACCGCGTGCACGTGGCGCCAGGCGTCGACGTAGGTCGCCGCGGGGGTCCCGCCGGCCGCCGACCACGGATACCACTGGCCGTTGAACTCGTGCGCGAACCTCAGGTGCACGGGCCTTCCCCAGCTCCGCAGGGTGTCGGCCCAACGGTGCAGGAGTCCGTCGTGACGTCCCGCCGCGATCGCCGACAGGCTGACCGGCACGTGGCCGGAGGTGCCCTGCTGCGCCCAGTGCCAGGGCTCCCAGGTGAGGATCGGTAACGCATCGTGGTCGGCCGCGGCCTGGAGGTGCGCGAGCGGGACGTCGGGCCGGAAGTCGACGAAGAACAGCGACCACCGTGGCGGGCGGCCGGCCGCGGTCGTGACGTCGCGCCACTCGCGGCCGTCGAGCAGACCCGACGGAACGCTGACGCCGAACCCCAGCCCGTTCGTCATCGTCTCCCCATCGACGGCCTACCGCGTCCGTCAATTGTGCCGACCCCGCGCCCGCCCCGCTCGGCATTCGGCGGCGTCGCGTCCCGGCTACCCGAACCGCAGCTCCCCCGCAGGCAGGGCCGCCACCCCGCCGTGGGCGAAGGCGGCCCAGGCCGACCGCATCCGCTCGCCGAGCGCCTCGTCGGGCCCGCGCGCGCGGCCGAGCATCGGCGCGTCCGCCCACGTCTGCGGCGTGCCGAACAGGTGCGGCAGCTCGATGCAGTGGCACGCCCCGAGGGGGGTGTCGCCCGGGGCCCAGTCGACGCGGTAGGTGCCCACCCGACCGCCGTTCGCCCGCCAGTCCGCCGCGAAGGCCTCTGCGCCGCGGCCGAAGATGCGCGCCGTCACCGGACGTCGCGCCACCCGGATCGCCTGGCGCCGCACGAAGTCCGAACGCAGGCGCGCCACCCGGGGCTGCAGCGCCACGAACGGCGCACCGTCGTCGCGCGTGTAGCCGATCAGCAGCTCGACCCGCTGCGCTGCCTCGGCGAAGCGCGCCGCCAACTCGTCGGCGCGGGGCAGCGGCCGACGTCCCATCCGCGGCGCGAACGCCATACCGCCGAGCGTCGAGAAGCGCTGCGCCGCAACGACCGCGGCCGCCTCGGCTTCGAGCAGCCGGCCGGCGCCCACGTCGCGGGGCGACGCTCCGCCGAGCGACGCGCTCATCGCGGCCTGCATCGCCGCGGCCATGTCGGCCCGGCCCCGCGCCACCTCCGCGGTGCCCGTGCCCACCCCAAGCGGGGCGCTCTGCGCGATCGCGCGGTGGAACAGCCCCTCGGCGCCGTCGCACACCATCAGCGCCAGCACGGAGTCGCCGCCCGCGGACTGCCCGAACACCGTCACGTCGTCGGGGTCACCGCCGAAGGCACGGACGTTGCGCTGCACCCACTGCAGCGCCAGCAGCTGGTCGCGCAGCCCGATGTTGTCGTCGGCCTCGGCCTCGTTCGGCGCCAGGTAGCCGAAGATGCCCAGCCGGTAGGTCACGGTGACCACCACGACGCGACCGTCGTGAGCCAGCCGGGTCGGGTCGTACTTCGCCGACTCGCCGCCGCCCGCCACGTACGCGCCGCCGTGGAACCACACCATGACCGGCAGCCGGTCGGCGTCCTGCGGCGCGGTCACCGACAGCACCAGACAGTCCTCGTCGACGCGCAGGTCGCGCAGCACCGGTCCGGTGACGAAGTCCAGCCGACCGATCCGCTGCGGGCACGCCGGTCCCGGTCGGGTGGCGTCGCGCGGCGCCGACCAGGGGTCGACGGGGCGCCCGGCCTCGAATCGCACGGCCCGGCCGTACGGCAGACCGCGGGCGCGCAGCACGCCGTCGCGTACCTCGACGTCGATGGGGCCGTCGCCCAGCGTGATCTCCACGCCAGCGAACCTAGACCGCGTCAGCGGTAGTACAGCTCCCCGCCGGTCGGATAGCCGCCGCCGGTGGTGGTGACGTGCACGTGGTCGAAGTGGCCCGCGCCGCCACCCGACGGTCCGCCGGGCGTGTAGTAGACGCCACGCCAGATCGCGTCCTGCATGCCGAAGCGCTTCGCGTTCTTGATCACGAACCGGACGATCTCGTTCCCCAGGGCGATGCCCGACGGCGAGCCGGGATTCGGGATCGTCACGTCCAACGCCAGCCCATTGGGATGCCAGGGCAGGGGGTCGGCGCGCACGCCACCGATGTCGGTGATCTCAGGGAAGGCCGCGCTGATCGCCCGCGCCGCGAGGATGGTTCGCACCTGCAGACCGCTCTCGGGCGCGTCGCCGGCCGGGAGCAGCTCGGGAGGTTTGACCGCGACCCGCCAGCGCGATGCGGCCACCACCTGGCCGGCCTGCGTCGTCACGTTCGCGACCGGGACGACGGCGTCCGGGGCCGCGGGCTGTTCGGCCGCCACGACCTCCAAGCAGCACGGCGTGGGATCGACGGGCGGCGGCGCCGCCCGAACCATCTCGGGTGGCCGCGGGTGGACGTCACCGGCGGAGGCGAGGAAGACCGCGACGGGTCCCAGGACGGCGGCGGCGACCACCGACGACGTGCGCCGCTTGCTGGCCATGGCGTGTCGCCCCATCGCAGACACCTGACGTTCGGGTCGGGTGCCGGCGGGCGACTCCCGAGATCGGACCGTGCGCTTCTCGTTACGGAACCGTGATCTTAGCCGGACTCAGGATCGTGGCGCAACGGTTTGCGCAGGTCACACGGAGACCACGTCAGGAGCAGCCGTCTCGACGGGGGCCGGCCGAGTATTGCGGGTCGACCGCACTCGCGGCCGCGGCGAGCGCACCAGGAGGTCGCGCCAGCGGGTGGACCGGTCGGGCGCCACCGCGCGGCGGAGTTGCGCCATCTCGCGCACGACGGCCTCCACCTGGTCGGGCTCGGCGTGCTGGGCGAAGGTCGACCGGTCCCACCACATCATCGCGGTCTCGTAGCGCTCGTCCGGGTACGGCGTCGGCGGGATCGGCGCGATGACACCGCCGGAGGATCCCCACTGGTCGAGGATGTGCGCCGCCGACGTCGCCATGCAGGACTGGACGTTCGAGACGGCCATGGCGTGGAACATGCAGCGCGCGATCATCTTCGTGCGGTGCCGCCCGGTCGCGGAGTTCTTGGCCAGCCAGGCCGTCTTGATCTCGAGCACCCCGTCGGGGATGCGCTCGGCCAGCATCGCCCGCACCTGCGCCTCGCCCGGCTGACCGGCCCACTCCACGGTCGCGTGCGCCTCGTCGGGGGACCGCAGCGGCCCCTTGGCGCGTACCCCGCCCACCACCGTGCCCTCGATGTCGGTGAGCGCCCAGAACAGGGCCGTGTCGGCCGCACAGCCGGCCGGGTCGGGATCGACGGCGTCCGAGACGCCGAATCGGGCGTAGCTGGCGACCGCGCCGCGGTGGTACTTCGCGAACAACTCGGGTTCGGCGGAGGGGGTGGCCATCACCATCGAGCACTCCGCGAGGGAGTCCCACAGGGCGATGCGGGTGACGGCGGCGAACGCCGTCCGTGCCGGTGCGACATCCGTGATCGACACGGGTCTCCTCTCGCGACGCGGGCTCCAGTGGGCTACGGATTCGTACCCGACGTCCGACTCCATAGCTATACCATACTTTTAGTATTTCTAGCCGAGGAGCAGGTTCTTCCGCGCGTGGGTAACGTTTCAGCAACGCATGTGGGGTAGTGATGACACGGCTGGCGGGGCCGTGGGCTGCACGGACGCGCGAGACGCCGCCTCGCTCAGCGACGGACCCTTCGCAGGGAACTTGGCGAGGACGTCTGCGCCGGAGAAGCCAACGGTCACCGACCCAGCACGCGTAGTACTGGCGAAGAAACGACGGCCACGCTAATTCTCGGCGGCGCGAGTGTCGGCATGCATCTATGCCTCTGCGCTGCGTCAGTCGGGTAGGGTGAGTGCTTCGACCGCACACTTTCGAACAATGGGCAAACTTTTGGGCTCGGTGCGCGCGCCTTCGTAGCAAAGATCGAGGCGACGTGGGCGGCGCGCCGGGGTGTCGGGGATGGAATGGTGACTGCGCGGTTCGGGTGCCGATGAGACACCGCGAACGTTTCGTCGGGGACGAGGACCCCAGCACGGGTCCCGTCCCCATCGACGCCACCCTCAACGACGTCGGCCCGGGACCACCTCGTCGAAACGGTCCCTCACGCGGACTTCCGCAGGACCGTCCTCGGGACCTCCACGATGGCCTTCCGCAAGGCCATCGCAACGGCCACCACAACGGCCGGCGGCTGCCGCCGGCACCGCCGCCTCCAGCGCCGGCGCGCCCCGGCGTGGAGGTCACGGGCGAATCGTCGATCCATGGCAACGCGCTCGCCCAGGTGCTCGACCATGGCCCCGACGCGATCTGCATCCACCAGGACGGGACCGTGGTCTTCGTCAACGCCGTCGCCACCCGCTGGTTGGGCGCGCGCACCCGGCAGGAGGTCATCGGCCACGCAGTGTCGCGCCTGCTGCACCCGCGGTCGATCGCCGCGGTCCTCGCGGGCACCGCGCCGTTGCGCCGCCCCGGGGACGTGGCCGCACCCGTCCGCGCGACGGTCGTCCGCATCGACGGCAGTGAGGTCGACGTGGAGGCGCTGTCGACCCTCACCACCTGGGGTGGCGCGGCGGCGTACCAGCTGATCCTGCGCGACCTCACCGAACGGCGCGCCACCCACGACGCCCTGGCACACCGGGCCGCACTGGTCGACCACGCGGCCGACGCCGTCGTCTCGGTCACCCCCGCCGGCATGGTGACGAGCTGGAACCCGGCGGCCGAGCGCATCTACCGGCGTCCGGCGCACCGCGCGCTGGCCCAACCCCTCGACGTCGCCGTCGGCGCCCGCGTCGACGTGGCAGCGATCGCCGCCGGGGACGACGCCGTGCACGCCACCCACTACGCCCTGGACGGCACCCCGCGCGCCGTGCGCGTCACCGCCGCGTCGTACGACAACGGGTACGTCCTGGTCTGTGCCGACGAGACGGCGCTGAGCCGCGCCACGCGCAATCTGCGCACCGTCGTCAACGCGCTGCAGGAAGGCGTGGTGGTGGTCGACCGCAACGGCTGGGTGCTCACCATCAACCCATCGGCATGCCGCATCCTCGGGCTCTCCGACGACGACGTCGACCACGGCGAGACACTGCGCGGGCTGACGGTCTACGACGCCGACGGCGGTCTGCTGCAGCTCGCGCAGCGGCCGGTGGCGCGGACCTTCGCCACCGGTCTGCCCACGCTCAACCGCATCTTCGGCCTCGACCGCCCCGACGGACGGAAGGTCTGGGTGTCGGCGAGCTGCCAGCTGCTGCACCCCGACGCCCGCGACACCTCTCCGGCGCTGGTGTCGTTCACCGACATCACCGCCCAACGAGAGGCCACCGACCGGCTCGCGTTCCAGGCCGCGCACGACGCGCTCACCGGCCTGCCCAACCGCGCCCACATCATGGCCACCATCGACGCGCTGCACCGTGATGCCGGCCTGCTGCGCGCCGTGCTGTTCATCGACATCGACGACCTCAAGACCGTCAACGACACCCACGGCCACGACGTCGGCGACGTCGTGCTGAAGGAGATCGCGCGGCGGCTGTGCACCGCGGTCCGCGAGGACGACATCGTCGGCAGGCTCGCCGGCGACGAGTTCGTGGCCCTGCTCATCGGCGAGCTGCGCGACGGCGCAGTCGACCGGCTGGTGGAGCGCATCCGCCGCGTGCTCACCGAACCCATCACGCTGACCGGCGGCATGTTGCGCCTCGGAGCCAGCATCGGCGTCATCGACACCGACCCGCACGACGACCGCGGCGCCGCAGAACTGCTGCGCGACGCCGACGTCGCCATGTACGCCGCCAAGGCCACCGGCAGGCAGGTCAGCGTGTTCCACGAACACTGACCCGCCGCGCATCTGGCAAGCTGCCTGGCGATGACCGACGTCGAGCAGTGGCTCCGCGACCAGTGCGCCGACTACGGCTGGGGCCTGGGCGGGGTGTTCCGCAGCCGCGGGGACCACGCGTGGCCGCTGGTCGCCGCCGACGCCGAGGACCTGCTGGCCCAGCTGGTGGCCGGCGGCCACATCCTGCCGCTGCCCAAGGAGCCCGCGGCGCTGGCCAACGTGCTGGAGGTCGGCATCGTCAGCTTCCTGATGGACCGCGCCGCCGACCTTCCCGGCGCCACCGCGGCGCGCGGCACCGAACGCGGCTACCCCGACGTCGAGTTCGGCGGCGAGGCGTTCGGCGGCGGCTTCCACGCCGTGGACATCAAGGTGGCCCGCCGTGCCGTCGGCGCGCGCGGCAACCCGCTCCCCCGCACGCAGAGCCGCATCACGCTCTACACCGGCAACACCTACTTCCGGCACCCGAAGATCTCGTTCCCCGGCGTCATGCGGCCGTTCGCCGAATACGCCTCGCACCTCGACGTGCTGGGCATCTACACCCTCGACGAGACCGCACCGGGGCGGGTCGCCGACCTCGAGCTGATCGTGCAGCAGCCCTGGCGCATCGCCAGCAGGCACCGCTCGTCGACTACCCGCGAGTACATCGGCGCCGTCGACAAGATCGACGATCTGCGCGCCGGGCGCGGCGAGTTCGACACCGAGGCCGACTTCTACTCCTACTGGCGGCGCTACCCGTTCAAGACCGCCCGCGCCGTCGAGCTGCTGCTCGCCAAGGAACTCGACCGGTAGGCCCGCGCCGCGGTCTTGACCGGTTTTCGTCGGTCGGTCGTGGGATGCTCTTCGCCATGGCGAGCAGCAAGGGAACGGCGATCTCGCTGTTCTCCGGCGCCGGCGGTCTCGATCTCGGTGCGGAGGCAGCCGGCTTCGACGTCCGGGCAGCGGTCGAACGCAACCGCGACGCCGCGCTCACCATGGAGAAGAACTTCGCGACGCTCGCCTCCCCGGTCATCCAGAAGGACATCCTGGAGACCAGCACCGCGGAGATCCTGCGCGCCGCCGGGCTGCGCACGGGTCAGCGCCCGGACCTGCTCCTGGGCGGACCCCCGTGCACGCCGTTCTCGAAGAGCGGGTTCTGGCTGGAGTGGAAGCGCTCGGGACTGGATCCCGACGCCTCGCTGCTGCAGGAATACACCCGGGTGTTGCGCGAAGCCAGGCCACGCAGGTTCGTCCTCGAGAACGTCTACGCCCTCACCTACGACAACCGCGCCAGCCGACCGGCACTGCTGCGTCTGCTGCGCGAGATCGACGAGGCCGGCTACGCGTACCGCATGGACGTGCTGCACGCGGCGAATTTCGGTGTGCCGCAGGCCCGTCCGCGCCTGTTCATCGTCGGCGCCCCGAAGGGCAGCCCCGTCCCCGAGTTGCCCGAGCCCACGCACGGCGGCAGCTGGGAGCGCCGTACCACCGGCAACGCCGAGCGTCCGTTCGTCACCGCCGGGGAAGCGCTCGCCGGCCTGGTGTGCGATCCGGAGCCCGAGGAGGTGCTCCGCGGACAGTACGCGGCGCTGCTGCCCGACATCCCGCCGGGCGGGAACTACCTCCACTACACCGCCGAACGCGGCCATCCCGAACCCAAATTCGCGTGGCGCAGTCGGTACTGGTCGTTTTTGCTCAAACTCGACCCCGAGAAGCCCTCACCCACCATTCAGGCCCAGCCCGGACCCAACGTCGGCCCCTTCCACTGGAGCAATCGCCGGCTCCGCGTCGCGGAGGTGAAGCGGCTGTTCACGTTCCCCGACGAGTTCGAACTCGTGGGTAGCCGCGCCAGCGTCCAGGCCCAGTTGGGCAACTCGGTCCCGCCCCGGTTGGCGGAGCGAATTTTCGTTTCCGTCAAACGTTCGCTGCGCGCCTGATTCTTCCGACGGAGCCGGGGTCGTTCCGGACCGTTCGACTTGCCATACGCCGTTTTTCGGAAAAGATGCAATGCGGACACGCCACGGGGCGTTTCATGTGAGGACATCGACCGGACAGCCACCGGTCAATCACGAGGAGGCTCGAATGGGCATGCTTCGACGGATTTCCACCGTCGCGTGCGTCGCCACGCTGACGCTGGGGGTCGCCGCCTGCGGCGGCGACTCCGGCGGGTCGGGCGGCAGTGGTGGCGGGGGTGGCGACATCACCGTCACCATGACGTCGTTCCCCGACTACGTGGATCCGCAGCTGTCCTACACCGTCGAGGGCTGGGAGACGCTCTACAACGTCTACGTCCCCCTGCTCACCTATCGGCACGCCAAGGGCGAGGACGGCACCCAGGTGGTGCCGGGCCTCGCGCAGGACATGCCCGAGGTGTCGCCGGACGGCAAGATCTACAAGCTGAAGCTGCGGTCGAACATGAAGTACTCCGACGGCACGCCCATCAAGGCGTCGGACTTCACCTACGCGATTCAACGTCTGTTCAAGGCTAATTCGGGCGGTTCGGTCTTCTACGAGCCCATCGTGGGCGCCACCGACTACGCGGAGGGCAAGGCCGACACCATCAGCGGCATCGCCACCAACGACGCGACCGGTGACATCACCATCACGCTGACCGAGGCCAACGGCACCTTCGACAACGTGCTGGGCCTCCCGTTCGCGGCGCCGGTCCCGCCGTCGACGCCGCTGGACAAGGACGCGACCAACGATCCGCCGCCCGCCAGCGGGCCCTTCATGATCTCCCAGGTCCAGGCGCCCCAGACCATGACCATGGAACGCAACCCGAACTTCTCCTCGGTCCGCGACGCCGGAGCCGACGAAGTCGCCGACGCGTCGGTCGACAAGATCACCATCACGCAGAACAAGAGCAACACCGCGCAGGTGACCGACATCGAGCAGAACCGCGTCGACTACATGTCCGACCCGCCCGACGCGGACCGTCTCGCGGAGGTGAAGTCGCGCTACGCCAGTCGATTCCGCATGGAGGACTCAATCAACACCTACTACTTCTGGATGAACACCCAGACCGCGCCGTTCAACGACCTCAAGGTGCGTCAGGCCGTGAACTACGCGATCGACCCGGAGGCCCTCAACCGCGTGTTCGGCGGGCGGTTGCACCCGTCGCAGCAGATCCTGCCGCCCGGGATGCCCGGCCACCAGGACTTCACCCTGTATCCCGGCCCCGACCTCGGCAAGGCCAAGCAGCTGATCGCCGAAGCGAATCCGGCCGACCGCGACATCACCGTGTGGACCGACGACGAGCCCGACCGCAAGCGGATCGGCGAGTACTACCACGACGTGCTGAGCCAGCTCGGCTTCAACGCGACGCTCAAGGTCATCTCCGGTGACGTCTACTGGGCCACGATCGGCAACCAGTCCACGCCCGACCTCGACACCGGGTTCGGCGACTGGTTCCAGGACTTCCCGCATCCGGACGACTTCTTCCGGCCGCTGCTCAACGGTGCGAGCATCCTGCCGACCAACGGCAACAACTACTCTCGCGCGAGCCTGCCCGACCTCGATGCGCGCATGAACGAGCTGCGCACCAAGCAGCTCGAGGACCCGGGCGTCAAGGACGGCTACGCCGCGCTCGACCGCTCCTACATGGAGCAGGCCGTGTGGGCGCCGTACGGCAACGAGCAGTACACGACCTTCCTGTCCGAGCGGATGGACTTCGACAAGAGCTATCGACATCTGCTGTTCAGCCAGGACTTCAGCTCCTTCGCGCTGAAGTAATGGCCGCGCCGTTCACCGAGGTGGAGGTGCCGGACGAGCCGCCACTACCCACCGGGATGTCGTCTGCCGAGATCCGGGGGCGCAGCCCCTGGTACCTCGCATGGGTCCGGTTGCGCCGCAACAAGACCGCGCTCGCGTTCGGACTGCTGTTCGTCGTCATCGTGCTGGCGTGCCTGGCGGCGCCGCTGTGGGCCGACCGCGTCGCGCACACCACGCCCGACGCCAACCACATCACCGACACGATCTCCGTCGACGGCGCATCGGTCGACGTGGTGTCGCCGGACGGCACGCCCATCGGTCCCGGCCTGCGCGGCCAGTACCTGCTCGGGGCCGACCAGAACGGTCGCGACGTCATGGTCCGGTTGCTCTACGGCGGGCGCACGTCGATCTTCATCGGGGTGGCGGCGGCCGCCATCACGACAGTGGTCGCCGTCGTGGTCGGCCTGCTGTGCGGCTTCTACCGCGGGTGGATCGACGCGGTGCTGTCTCGGGTGATGGACGTCGTGTGGGCGTTCCCCGTGCTGCTGCTCGGCATCGCGCTGGGTACGGCGCTCGCCGTCGGCGGGCTCAGCCTCGGATTCGTCACGCTCGCCGGTGATTCGGTGTGGATCCCCATCCTCATCATCGGCATGGTCTACGTGCCCTACATGGCGCGGCCGATCCGCGGCGAGATCCTGGCGCTGCGGGAGAAGGAGTTCGTGGAGGCGGCCGTCGCCCAGGGCAAGGGGCCGCTGCGGATCATGGTCACCGAGCTGCTGCCCAACGTGGTGTCGACGATCATCGTGTTCTTCACGCTCAACATCGCGAACGACATGCTGCTCGAATCGGCGCTGAGCTTCCTGGGTGCCGGGGTGCGGCCGCCGGGTGCGTCCTGGGGCACGATGATCGCCGACGGCTACCAGACCATTTACACCGCGCCGCACCTGACGATCATCCCCGGCCTGATGATCGTGCTGACGGTGTTGTCGCTCAACGTGTTCGGTGACGGCCTTCGTGACGCACTGGATCCGCGTGCCAAGATCCGGTTGGAGCACTGATGCTGCGCTTCATCGCCCGGCGCGTGACCGGGATGGTCGCCGTGCTGTTCGCCATCTCGGTGATCGTGTTCCTCATCTTCAACGTGATCCCGAACTCGAACCCGGCGATCCGCATCGCCGGCAAGAACGCCAACCCCGAGCTGATCGCCCGGGTCAGCGCGGATCTCGGTCTCGACCAGCCACTGCCGGTGCAGTACCTGACGCTGATGCGGAAGATCTTCACCGGTCAGCTGACGTCGTACGCCAGCGCGCAGAACGTCACCGATCAGATCTGGCGCGGGCTGCCCGCGACGCTGTCGCTGACGATCGGAGCGGCGGTGCTGTGGATGGTGCTGGCGGTGGTGTTCGGCTACACCAGCGCCATCCACGCCGGAAGATTCACCGATCGCGCGCTGACCATCCTGTCGTTGGTGGGCATCTCGATGCCGGTGTTCTGGCTGGCGGCGATCCTGCTGTACTTCTTCACCTTCAAGGTGGAGTTGTTTGCCACGAGCAGCTACGTCCCGTTGACCGACGACCCGCTCCGCTGGTTCACGCACCTCATCCTGCCGTGGCTCACGCTCGCGGTGCTCTACGTCGGCTTCTACAGCCGGGTGCTGCGTTCGAACATGCTCGACGTGATGAACGAGGACTACGTGCGCACCGCGCGGGCCAAGGGGATCGCGGAGCGGCAGGTGCGCATCCGACACGTGCTGCGCAATTCCATGATTCCGATCGTCACGCTGTTCGGCCTCGACTTCGGCGCCGTCGTCGGCGGCGGGGCGATCCTCACCGAGACGGTGTTCAACATCAACGGCGTCGGGCTCTACGCCGGCCGGGCGATCGGCAGCCTCGACCTGCCGCCGCTGATGGGCGTGACGATGTTCGGCGCGTTCTTCATCGTGCTGTTCAACGGCGTCGTCGACATCCTGTACGCGTTTCTCGACCCACGCATCCGACTCGGAGAGGCGGCCGCATCGTGATTCTCTCCGTCGAAGACCTCCGGGTCTCCTTCGCCACCGACGGCGGTGTCGTGCGCGCCGTCGACGGGGTGTCGTTCGACCTCGCCGCGGGCGAGATCCTGGCCGTGGTCGGCGAATCCGGCTCGGGCAAGAGCGTCACCGCACAGACGGTCCTGGGACTCACCCGCGCGCCCAACGCGACGATCACCGGCACGGTGCGCTTCGACGGCCGCGACCTGAACGCGCTCGACGACGCCGCTCTGCGGCAGGTGCGCGGTGAGCGGATCGCGATGATCTTCCAGGATCCGATGACGTCGCTCAATCCGGTGTACCGCGTCGGCGACCAGATCGTGGAAATGATCCGCGCGCACCGCGACGTCTCCCGACGCGAGGCGCGCGAGCGGGCGATCGAACTGCTGACCGCCGTCGGCATCCCCAACCCCGATCGGCGTGCCGCACACTATCCGCACGAGTTCTCCGGCGGCATGCGCCAGCGCGTGATGATCGCGATGGCGCTGGCACTCGACCCGGACGTGCTCATCGCCGACGAGCCGACCACCGCCCTCGACGTCACCGTGCAGGCGCAGATCCTGCGGCTGCTGGCCCGGTTGAACGCCGAACGGGGCCTGGCCGTCGTGCTCATCACCCACGACCTCGGCGTGGTGGCCGAGATCGCCGACCGGGTGGCGGTGATGTACGCCGGGCAGATCGTCGAGGACACGACGCTCGAAGGCGCCTTCTACGATCCGCGGCACCCCTACACGTGGGGACTGCTCGGCTCGATCGCCCGGCTCGACGAGGACCGCCCGGCCCGCCTCGCGCAGATCGCCGGGCAGCCGCCGTCGCTGCTGTCGCCGCCGACCGGCTGCCGGTTCGCCGCGCGGTGCCCGCACCAGTTCGACCGGTGTTCCGAGCCGCCGCCGCTGAACGGCGACCGGTGCTGGCTCCCGCTGGAGGACAAGCGACGGTTGCGCATGGTGGACGGACGGATCGGGCTGCGGAAGGCGGTCGCGCTGTGACGACGAGTGGGACGGGCACGGGCGCGACCGGAGGTGGCGAGCCGCTGCTGGAGGTCACGGACCTGGTCAAGCACTTCCCGATCAAGTCGGGTCTGGTCGTCGACCGCGAAGTCGGCCGGGTCAAGGCCGTCGACGGCGTCAGCCTGACCATCCGGGCCGGCGAGACGCTGGGGCTGGTCGGTGAATCCGGTTGCGGCAAGTCGACGTTGAGCCGCACGATCCTGCAGCTGACCGCGCCGACGTCGGGTTCGGTGCGGTTCGAGGGGCAGGAACTCGTCGGCCGCTCGCGTCGTGCGCTGCGGCCGCTGCGCCGCCAGATGCAGATGATCTTCCAGGATCCCTACGCCTCGCTGAACCCACGCAAGCGGATCGGACAGATCATCGGCGAGCCCATCGAACTGCACGGCCTGGCCTCCGGTCGCGACGTCACGGTGCGCGTGCGCGACCTGCTCGACCGCGTCGGGTTGCAGCCCGAACACGCCGAGCGCTATCCGCACGAGTTCTCCGGCGGTCAGCGTCAGCGCATCGGGATCGCGCGGGCGCTGGGGCTGCGGCCGAAGCTGATCATCGCCGACGAGCCGGTGTCGGCGCTCGACGTCTCGGTGCAGGCACAGATCATCAACCTGCTCGAGGATCTGCAGGACGAATTGGGCTTGGCCTACCTCTTCGTGGCGCACGACCTCGGTGTCGTACGCCACGTGTCCGACCGCGTCGCGGTGATGTACCTCGGCCGGATCGTCGAGATGACCGACGCGCATGCCCTGTACCAGCGGCCGCTGCACCCCTACTCGAACGCCCTGCTGTCCGCGGTGCCCGTGCCCGATCCCCGATTGAACGCTCAGCGCGAGCGCCTGGTGCTCGAGGGGGACGTGCCGAGCCCGATCGACCCGCCGTCGGGTTGTCACTTCCACACCCGGTGCCCGTGGGCGACCGACGTGTGCCGCACCGACGATCCGCGACTGGCCGAGCTGCTCCCGAATCACGTTGCGGCGTGTCATCATCCACGATTCGAGCTGGAACCGGTCTGATCAACCCGACGTGGCGGCCTTCGTTTTCTCCTGGGCCTTCTGCTTCGCCGCCTCGGCGGCGATCGCGCGCCCCTCGGTGCTCGCGGCGGAGTATCCGGGCTTGGTCGCCGAGGCCGCGTCGGCGTCGCAGTCGAGCGACACCACGACCTCGTTGGTGGTCGATCCCGCGCTGTTCTCCGGCGGGGCGACCTGGCGCACCTGCTGATTGGACACCAGGCAGTCCGGCCAGGCCTTCTGGTCGCCCACCGTCGTGGAGACGACGGCCTTCATCCCGGCGCCGCTGATCGCGGACTGGGCGTCGGAGTACTTCTGCCCCGTCACCGTCGGCGCCGATGCGTGGGCGACACTGCTCGTCCCCAGGACCAGGCCGGCGAAGGCCGCACCGGCCAGTACCGTTGCACGACAGCGCATGTCAGCCTCCCGCCTTGATCGGCGGGGTGGCCTTCGCCACCTGCGGCGTCGCCGCCGGGGTGGTCCAGGTGGCGGTGGCTCCCATCGTCGCCCCACCGACCACGGGTTGGACGTACACCGTGTTGGTCGGGGCGTCCCCGGAGCCCGCCAGCACTGCGGACGTCCCGGAACCGGCTGCGGCGTAGTGCATTCCCAACAGGCCCAGAGCGCTCAGTGCGCAGGCGCCCGAGACGGCGAGCAACCGCACCACGGTGCGGTCGGACCGTTCGCGTTCTTCGTTCATGCCCACGATGGTGCGGGCATTCCCGGCTCAGATGCTGTGGCGGCGCTGTGACGTTGCTCGACGCCGACGCGAACGCGCTCAGTACGGGTACTGCGGCGGCTGCCGGTAATACGGCGGTTGCTGGTACACCGGGGGCTGCTGGTACACCGGCGGCTGTTGGTAGACCGGCGGCGCCGAGGTCGAGGGCACCTGGATCGGGATGGGCACGGGGACGAAGGGGACCGTGATGTAGCTCGTCGTCATCGTCGGGGACGGTGACGTGGTGGTCTCGGTGGTCGTGGTCTCGGTCGTCGTGGGCGCGGTGGTCGTGGTCGTCGCGGTCGTGGTCGTGGTGGTCGTGGTCGTGGGCTCGACCGTCGTGATCGTCGTGGTCGCGGGTGGGCGCTCCACGGTCACGGTCTGCGGAGGTGGCGGCGCGGCGCTGGTGACGACGCTCGGGGGCGCCTCGGTGGCCGCGGCAGGCGGCGGCAGCTCGGACGGCGGCGGCGCCGCCGGGGGTTCGGTCGCCGGCGGTGGCGCCGGCGGCGAGGTGACGACCACCGGTGCGGTGCTGGGCGTGGGCCGGGAGTCCTCGGTGGCGCTGGTCAGCGCGATGGCGACGCCACCGACCGCGACGAGGGCCAGCACGGCCGCCACCCCGAACACCAGCTGTGGCAGCCGTTGCCAGACCCGTGGTGGCACCTCGCGGTCGTCGCCGGGCACGTACTGGGCGACGGCCCGGGTGGTGCCGGTGTCGTAGCGGTACTCGTCGGTGAAGGGCACCGGGTCGTCGAGCGCGTCGTCGTCCTGCGACCAGGCCAGCGCGCGGAACGTCGCCGACCCCGGCGCGGCTTCGCTGATCACCTCGGTGAGCACCGCGGCCTGCGCGACACCCGTCGGCGCGTCGGCGTCGACGGCTCGGGCGGCGTAGACGGCAGCTCCGAGCGCGGCGTCGAGCCCGGGCTGTGACGTCACGTGCACCGTCCCGGCGCCGTGGGCCGCGAGGCGCCGTGCGATCAGCGGGATGGGGGCACCGCCGCCGACGACGGCCATCGCGGTCACGTCTGCCCGGTCGACGCGGTTGCGCTCGAGCAGGTCGTCGAGCCCGGTCAGCACCGCGGCCAGCGGCGCGTCGAGCAGGGCGTCGAGTTCGGCGCGGGTCACCGACACGGTCGAGCGGTGACCTGGGAGGTCGACGGTCACACTCGCGGTGTCCGCGGTGCTCAGCGTCTCCTTCGCGGTCCGGCACGCGTCGCGCAGCCGGGCGAGGGACCCCACGGCGGCGGTGCCCGCGGGATCGGAGTCGGCGTCGAGGCCGGCGAGGACGTGCGCGAGCAGCGCCTGGTCGATGCGGTCGCCGGCGAAGTCGGTGATCCGGGTGGTCTCGAGGGGTTCGAAGGAGGACGTGGCGTCGGCCAGCGTGAGGCTGGTGCCGCCGCCGCCGACGTCCGCGAGTACCACGACCCCGTGGGTGGGCAGTCCGACGCCGGCGTGCATGGTCGTCAGCGCCGCCACCGCGTCGGACACCAGGCGGGCCGGGACGCCGTGCGGCGCCAGCCCGGGCCGGGCGCGCATGGCCGCGCGCAGGGAGCGCAGGGTCGCGCCGTTCCAGTGCGCGGGTACGGCGATCGCGATCCGCTCGGCACCCCCGGCGCCGGCGAGGTCGTCGAGCGCCGCGACGACGAGGTCGTCGGCTAGGTGCCGCGACCCGTCGGCGGCCACCAGCGGCACCGGGTCGCCGACGCGTTCGACGAAGCCGCGCAGGACCTGGCCGGACGCGGAGACCGCGGCGGGGCGGGTGACGGGTGGGTTGCCGACGCGAGCGCTGACCATCGCGGTGGTCCCGATCGACAACCCCAGGGGGTCGCTCATAACGGACCCACCATAGCGTCGGCGGTACGCGCCCGGGGGTGGACACTCCGCCACATAGCGGGCGAACAGCGTTCTCACATCTCGCTTTTGATCCCGCCGACCCGCAGCCGTCGGATGCGTCAATACCGGATCCGGCGGCCTGCCCGAGCGCCGAACACCCCGAAACCCGGTGCGGGCGAACGCCGATGTGCTTCCATGACGCACATGGGCGACATCGATGACATCGCGCGCGTGAAGTACCGCTACCTACGCGCCTTGGACACCAAGCACTGGGACGACTTCGCGGACACCCTCACCGAGGACATCGTCGGCGACTACGGCAGCTCGCTCGGCCAGGAACACCACTTCACCGACCGTTCGTCGCTGGTCGAGTTCATGCGCACGTCGATGCCGGCCAACGTCTTCACCGAGCACCGGGTCACGCATCCGGAGATCACGATCCACGGCGACGAGGCGACCGCCATCTGGTACCTGCAGGACCGCGTCATCGTGCCCGACTTCGACTTCATGCTCTACGGCGCGGCGTTCTACTCCGACCGCTACCGCCGCACCCCGGACGGATGGCGGATCAGCCAGACCGGCTATCAGCGCACCTACGAGGTGACGATGTCGACGTCGGCGCTGACGAACTTCAAGCTGGAGCCGGGCAGCGCACTGAACGTGTAGTTCACGTCGACAGCGCGATCAGCGCTCCGGGCCGCAGCCAGCGGATCAGCTCCACCATGGTCTCGTCGGCGACGGCCACGCAGCCGGCTGTCGGCCCGCCGTCGGTGGTGTGCAGGAAGAACGCGCCGCCCTTGCCGGGGATCCGCTGCTTGTTGACGCCCATCACCACGGCGTGTGCGTACTGCGGGATGTCGAGGTTCTCGGTGCCGTCGCTCGGCGAGGTGCTGAACGGGCAGGCGGCCTTCTTGCAGACCTGCATGGTGTTGTACGTCGGGCTCTTCATGTCGCCGTCCCACCAGTGGTCCGGCGTCACCTGGACGTACTGCAGTGCGCCACCCGGGTTCGGCTGCGTGCCGAACGCGAAGTCGAGGGTGTAGACCCCCATCGGGGTCATCATCGAACCGTCGAAGTGGTTGGCGGACATGCCCTTCGCGCCAATCTTCGCCGGGATGCCCGCGGCCGCCGCGCGCCATCCGGCCGCTGACCGCTCGTAGACGTCCACCTTGGCGTCCGTCCCGCCGGTGCCCACGACGGAGATCACCTGCGTCGCGTTGCCCACCTGGCTCGCGAACCACGGGATCAGCTCGGCGCGCGCGGCGGGGGCGCACGCCAGCGCCAGGACCGCCACGCACCACGAGGTCAGCAGGCGGCGCACGCCCTCCATCGTCGGCACCGCGCATCGGGTGGGTCAATGACGGGAAGGACACGATCCGGCATCACCGGGCGTGACGGCTACGTTGGGGGGATGGCATTTCCGAAACGGCGGGGACGCGGCATCCGACAGATCGGTCAGGGGCTGGGCACGCTCGACCGCGAGATCTTCGAGGCGATCGCCGAGTCACCGAGCCCGCTGCTGGACGCGGTGATGCCGCGGCTGACGTCCGCCGCCGACCACTCCAAGCTGTGGTTCGCGTTGGCCGCGGTGCTCGGCGCGACCGGCGGGGCGTCCGTCCGGCGCGGCGCGGCGCGCGGCGTCGCCACCCTGGCCGTCACCAGCCTCGTCACCAACCAGGGCGCCAAGCGGATCTGGAAGCGCGCCCGGCCCAACTTCGCGACGGTGCCGCTGGTGCGGCGGTCACGCCGGATGCCGACCTCGAACTCGTTGCCGTCGGGGCACTCGGCCAGTGCGGCGGCGTTCGCGGTCGGGGTGGGTCTGGAGAGCCCCGCCACCGGCCTGGGGCTGGCGCTGCTCGCGGGCCTCGTCGGCATGTCGCGCGTGGCGACCGGTGCGCACTATCCCGGTGACGTGCTGGCGGGCTTCGGGCTCGGCGCCGCGATCGCCGTGCTGGGTGGCAAGGTGGTTCCGCCCGTGGTGGAAGTGCGCCTGCCCGCCACGTCGGGTCCGCTCCGCATCGACACACCGCCGCGGCCCGAGGGCGAGGGCGTCGTCCTGGTCATCAACCCGGCATCGGGCAGCGGGACCGGCGCACGGGTCATCGACGAGGTGCGCGACGCGCTGCCCCGGGTCGAGATCGTCGAACTCGGCGGTGACGACGACGTCGAGGCGGTGATGCGCGAGGCCGCCGAGCGCGCCGAGGTGCTCGCCGTGGGTGGCGGCGACGGCACCGTGTCCTGCGCGGCGGGCATCGCGTTGGAGGCCGGCGTGCCGCTGGCGGTCTTCCCCGGTGGCACGTTCAACCACTTCGCCAAGGACATCGGCTGCGAGACCGTCGACCACACCGTCGCCGCGATCCGGAAGGGCACCGTTGTGGGCGTCGACGTCGTGCGGCTCAACGAGACCGGCACGGTGATCAACACCGCCAGCATCGGCTCCTACCCCGCGTTCGTCCGCACCCGAGAGCGGCTCGAGCACAAGATCGGCAAGCCGTTGGCCGGCGCCTACGCGCTCTTCCACACGCTGCGCCGCGATGCGCCGGTGCGCATCGCCTTCGACAACACCGAGATCCAGACGTCGCTGTTCTTCCTCGGGAACTCGGTGTACCTGCCGTCGGGGTTCGCGCCGTCGCGGCGCAGCCGGCTGGATGACGGGCTGATCGACGTCCGCATCCTGGAGACCGGCCGCAGACTCGCACGGCTGCGCATCTTCACCGCACTGTTGTCGGGCCGGTTGACGCGCAGCCCGCTCTATCACGAGATGCGCGTACCGGAGTTCTCGTTGCGGAGCCTCGACGGTCCGACCCCGGTGGCCCACGACGGCGAGGTGGAGATGACGCTGGAGGAGGCGACGTTCACCGTGCGGTACCGGGCGCTGCCGGTGTTTCGTCCGCTGCCCTGACCCGCGGCAGCAGCGGCAGCCAGAGCGCACACCACACCGTGGCCAGCGCCCACCCGGCGACGACGTCCGAGGCGTGGTGCACGTTCAGCGCCACCCGACCCACGCCGACCGCCACCACCACCAGCACGGCGGCGACGGCCCACCACGGCCGCACGGCCTCGGACAGCCGGGGCCACGCCACCAACGACAGCGCCAGCACGCACGCCAGCCCGCCCAGCGCGTGGCCGGACGGGAACGACGAGGACGCGGCCTCCACCATCGCCGTATCCGGCCGCGGTCGGTGTGCCAGCCACTTCGCCGCCTCGGTCAGCGGACCGGACAGCTCGACGGTGCCGAAGAGGAAGCCCGCGATGCGGAAGCGGCGCCGGACGAGCGCGTGCACGATGACGACGAGCCCCACCACCCGGAACACGAACGGGGAGAACAGCGTGCAGATCGCGTTCCACGTCCCCACCCACGCGTCGCTGCCCGCACCGGCGCGGTAGGCGGCCGACAGCGTCCCGGTGTCGACGGCGTCCAGCCAACCCCACCGGGCCGTCCACCCGGTCCACAGGATCGCGTACACCACGGCGGCCACCGCGGTCACGGCCACGACGGGGCCCCTCGGAGAGGTCATCCGTCCAGAGGTACCACGGCCCGCGAAAAGCAGTCGCGCGGTGGGAACACGATCGTCACACCACCGAAACACCTCGCCCCTACTTTGCGTCCATGACGGAGGGACAGCAACCATGACGCAAGAGGTCAGTAGGGAATCGGGGATGGACTCGGGAGTCGACGAGGCCGACCTCGACACCATGACGGCCACCAAGGAGACCTTGGAGGACTACACGCTGCGCTTCGCCCCGCGCAGCTACCGCAAGTGGTCGACCCGCGTGGTCGGCATCTCGGCGCTCGGCGGCATCGCCTACCTCGCCGACTTCGCGATCGGCGCCAACATCGGCATCTCCTACGGCACCACCAATGCGCTGTGGGGCATCCTCATCTTCGCGGTCGTGGTGATGGCCACCGGGTTCCCGGTGGCCTACTACTCGGCGCGCTACAACATCGACCTCGACCTCGTCACCCGCGGCAGCGGGTTCGGCTACTACGGCTCGGTGGTCACCAACGTCATCTTCGCGACGTTCACGTTCATCTTCTTCGCCCTCGAAGGCTCGATCATGGCCCAGGGACTGGAGTTGGGCCTCGGCATCCCGCTGTGGCTCGGCTACGCGGCGTCCACACTAGTGATCTTCCCGCTGGTGATCTACGGCATGAAGGTGCTCTCCACGCTGCAGGTGTGGACCACGCCGCTGTGGCTGGTGCTCATGGTGGCGCCGTTCGTCTACCTGGTGGTCAGCCATCCCGAATCGGTCGGCCAGTTCTTCGCCTACCAGGGCGAGAACGGCGGCACGGGATTCGATCTGGGCTCCACGCTGCTGGCCGCCGGGGTCTGCCTGTCGCTGATCGCGCAGATCGCCGAGCAGAACGACTACCTGCGCTTCATGCCGCCCAAGACGCCGGAGAACAAGCGCAGCTGGTGGACGTGGGTGTTCCTCGCCGGCCCCGGCTGGGTGATCTTCGGCGCCATCAAGCAGATCGTCGGGCTCTTCCTCGCGGTGTACCTCATCGCCAACGTGGCCGACAGCGCCGGCATCGCGAACCAGCCGGTGCACCAGTTCCTGGAGATCTACGAGAACTTCCTGCCCGGCTGGCTGGCCATGACGCTCGCCGTGGTGCTGGTCGTGATCAGCCAGATCAAGATCAACGTCACCAACGCCTACTCGGGTTCGCTCGCGTGGACCAACTCGTTCACCCGCGTCACCAAGACCTACCCCGGTCGCCTGGTGTTCCTCGGCGTCAACCTGCTGATCGCGCTGATCCTGATGGAAGCCAACATGTTCGACTTCCTCAACACCATCCTCGGGTTCTACGCGAACTGCGGCATGGCGTGGGTCGTCGTCGTCGCCTCCGACATCGTGTTCAACAAGTACCTGCTCAAGCTGTCGCCCAAGGTTCCGGAGTTCCGCCGCGGCATGTTGTACGCGTTCAACCCGGTCGGCTTCGGCTCCATGTTGATCGCCGCGGGCGTGTCGGTGCTGGCGTTCTTCGGCGGCCTCGGCGAGGCCGTCCGGCCGTACTCGCCGCTGGTGGCGATCGGGCTGGCGCTGGTCCTGCCGCCCATCATCGCGGTGGCCACCAAGGGCCGGTACTACCTGCGCCGCACCGACGACGGCATCGACCTGCCGATGTTCGACCAGTACGGCAACCCGGCCGACGATCACCTCAAATGCCATGTCTGTCACCACGATTACGAGCGTCCGGACATGATGAAGGCGGCCTCGCACGACGGCTTCATCTGCTCGCTGTGCCTGTCCACGGACAAGACCGGCGAACACGTCCTGCCCGCTCAGTCCTGACCGGACGGCGCCCGGTGCCGGTGAGCGACGCTCGCCGCGCCGGGTGTCGTCGTGCCAGCGGTACCGACTCGTCGGCGCAGGGGTTACTGTGCGGGTATGGCGGTCGTCCTGCGCAAGTTACTGGGCATCGGCAAGCTGCCCGACGACCTGCGGGCGAGGGTCGAGGCCGAGGGTCTCCTGCATCTCGCCGAGTCGGTGCCGGTGACGTTCCGGTTCTCGGGCAACGTGCCGGGCAAGACCGCCAAGGGGAACCTCCGCAGCTACGTCGGCGCGCTGGTCCTCACCGAACGCCGCGTGCTCGCCACGCTGTCGACCGTCCCCAAGAAGGTCGGCCGGGCCATCGACCACGAGTGGTCCGAGCCGAGCGGCTCGATGGTCACCGCGACGCTCGACGCGTCCGGGCTGACGCTGGAGGTGCCCGAACTGTCGGCGGTGAATCCGGCGTTCACCGGCTCGATGTCGCTGCACTTCAAGTCGCACCTGTCCGAGGACCTGCTGGCACGGCTCCCCCGACGCACCCTGTCCTACGACGTGCCGCCGAAGTTCGTCTACTCCGCGTGCGGGGTGCCGCGCGGCTGACGGGTCAGGGGTGTTCCCCGTCGAGGTAGTACCAGCGGCCGGCCCGCCGGGTGAACCGGCTGCGCTCGCGCAGCACGCCCCGGCCGCGTCCGGTCGCGTAGTCGGCGGCGAACGCGACCTCGCCGCGCTCGTCGTCCGGACCGCCTGCGGTCACGTCGACGACCCGAAGCCCCGTCCACCGCGTGTCGGCGTCCAGGGTGAGGTCGGCCGGTCGGGTGCGCGGATGCCAGGTACGAAAGACGTAGTCGGTGAGCCCCTTCGCGTACGCGGCGTAGCGCGACCGCATCAGCTCCTCGGCCGTCGCGGCGTGCCGCGCCCCGTCGTGCAGGGGTTCGCAGCACGCCGCGTAGGCGGTGCCGCTGCCGCAGGGGCAGTCGACGTTCACCGCCCCATGATCGCCGACCCGCCCCCGCCGGGGACCGGCGCCGGCGGTTTACTGACGTCGACGAGCCAAAGGGTTGCCCGACCGGCACCCGACGCGTTCGCTGGGCAACCGATGGAGGTCGACGAGTGACCACGCATGACCGAGACACCGCGCACGAACGAGACACCGCGCACGACCGAGACAACGTGCTGCTGGTGCACTGGCACGACCTGGGCCGCACGCTGGGGGCCTACGGCCACGCCGACGTCTCCAGTCCCCGGCTGGACCAGCTCGCCGCCGAGGGCATCCTGTTCACCCGCGCCCACTCGACCGCGCCGCTGTGTTCGCCGTCGCGGGGATCGCTGTTCACCGGGCGCTACCCACAGAGCAACGGCCTGCTCGGACTGGCCCACCACGGCTGGGAGTACCGGGCGGACGTCCGGACGCTGCCGCACCTGCTGAGCGAATCGGGTTGGCACACGGCGCTGTTCGGCATGCAGCACGAGACGTCCTACCCGGCCAAGCTCGGCTTCGACGAGTTCGACGTGTCCAACTCCTACTGCGAGTACGTGGTGGCCCGGGCGACGGCGTGGCTGGCCGATCCGCCCGCGACGCCGTTCCTGCTGACCGCCGGCTTCTTCGAGACCCACCGCCCCTATCCGCACAACCGGTACGCGCCGGCCGACGCGGACGCCCTCACCGTGCCGGACTACCTGCCCGACACCCCGGACGTGCGGCAGGACCTCGCCGACTTCCACGGCTCCATCGCCGTCGCCGACGCCGCCGTGGGCGAGCTGCTCGACACCCTCGCCGCGACCGGACTCGACGCCAGCACCTGGGTGGTGTTCATGACCGACCACGGCCCGGCGATGCCGCGGGCGAAGTCGACGCTGTACGACGCGGGCACCGGCATCGCGTTCATCGTGCGGCCGCCGACGCGCCGCGGTGCCGCGCCGCGGGTCTACGACGAGCTGTTCAGCGGCGTCGACCTGGTGCCCACGCTGCTCGACCTGCTGGGCGTCGACGTGCCCGACGAGGTGCAGGGCATCTCGCAAGCCGCGCAGCTCACCGCGGGCGCGCCGGCCGACGCCGCCGTGCGCAGGGAGGTCTACACGACGAAGACCTACCACGACTCCTTCGACCCGATCCGCGCGATCCGGACCAAGGAGTACAGCTACATCGAGAACTACGCGCCGCGACCGCTGCTGGACCTGCCGTGGGACATCGCCGACAGCGCGCCCGGCCAGGTGGTCGCCCCGCTGACGCGGACGCCGCGGCCGACCCGCGAGCTGTACGACCTCGTCGCCGATCCCACGGAGAGCACCAACCTGCTCAGCGGCGAACCGGCACCCGAACACGAGGCCGTCGCGGCCGAGCTCGCGATCCTGCTCGACGACTGGCGCAGCAAGACCAACGACGTCATCCCGTCGGACTTCGCGGGGACCCGCATCTCCGAGCGCTACACGCACACCTACCTCAGCATCAAGAACCAGCCCCTGCCGAGCCGCTCGGCGCTGGCGTCGGGTCGCGGCGTGCACGAAGAACGCGACCAATAGTTCCGCTCGTGCTGAGCGAAATGCCCGTCTAGCAGCGCATTTGCCCACCGGTTAAGCTCTCGCGCATGGCAGCCCCCACGGCGTACCTGGTGCTCGCGTCGCAGCGCAGCGGAAGCACCCTGCTGGTCGAGTCGCTGCGCGCCACCGGCGTCGCCGGCGAGCCCCAGGAGTTCTTCCAGTACCTGCCGTCGACCAGCCAGTCGCCGCAGCCGAGGGAGTGGTTCGCCGGCGTCGAGGACGAGTCGATCCTGCGACTGCTCGACCCGCTCGACGAGGGCAAGCCCGACATCGCGCCCGCCGAGATCTGGCGGGACTACATCCGCACCGTCGGCCGCACGCCGAACGGGGTGTGGGGCGGCAAGCTGATGTGGAACCAGACGCCGCTGCTCCTCGACCGCGCGGCGGGGCTGCCGGACCGCTCCGGCGACGGCCTGCTCGCCGCCATCCGCGACGTCGTCGGCAGCGACCCCGTGCTCATCCACGTCTACCGGCCCGACGTCATCTCCCAGGCGGTGTCGTTCTGGCGGGCCGTGCAGACCCGGGTGTGGCGCGGCCGCCCCGACCCGGTGCGCGACGCCCGGGCCGAGTACCACGCCGGCGCCATCGCCCACGTCGTGACGATGCTGCGGGCGCAGGAAGAGGGCTGGCGCACCTGGTTCGCCGAGGAGGGCGTCGAGCCGATGGACGTGCCCTACCCGGTGCTGTGGCGCAACCTCACCGAGGTCGTCGGCGACGTACTCGACGCGCTCGGCCTGGACCGGCGCCTGGCACCGGCACCGGTGCTGGAGCGCCAGGCGGATCACCGCTCCGACGAATGGGTCGAGCGGTACAAGGCGGATGCCGAGCGGGAGGGATTGCCGACATGACGAGCACGACCGTGGACACCACCCACGTCGACGAGCTGCGGGTGCTCGAGGCCGAGGCGGTGCACATCATCCGCGAGGTGGTCGCCGAGCTGACGCGTCCGGTCCTGCTGTTCTCGGCGGGCAAGGACTCGATCGTGCTGCTGCGGTTGGCGGAGAAGGCCTTTCGGCCGTCACCGCTACCGTTCCCGGTGCTGCACGTGGACACCGGCCACAACTTCGACGAGGTCATCGAGTTCCGCGACCGCCGCCTGGGCGAGCACGGGCACGAGCTGATCGTCGGCTCGGTGCAGGAGACCATCGACAGTGGCCGCGTCGCCGACCCCGGTCCGGGCGCCTCACGCAACCGGCAGCAGACGCGCACGCTGCTCGACGCGCTGGAGGCGGGCGGGTTCGACGCCGCGTTCGGCGGTGCCCGGCGCGACGAGGAGCGGGCCCGCGCCAAGGAGCGCATCCTCAGCTTCCGCGACGAGTTCGGCCAGTGGGATCCCCGCGCGCAGCGACCGGAGCCGTGGTCGCTGTACAACGGCCGGATCCGCCAGGGCGAGCAGGTGCGGGTGTTCCCGCTGTCGAACTGGACCGAGTTGGACGTCTGGCGCTACATCGAGCTGGAGAACCTGGAGCTGCCGTCGATCTACTTCGCACACGAGCGCGAGGTGGTGGAACGCGACGGCATCCTGCTGGCGGTCTCGGAGTACGTCCAGCCCCGCGGTGACGAGCGGGCCGCCACCGAGTGGGTGCGGTACCGCACCGTCGGCGACCTCACCATCACCGGTGCGGTGCGCTCGCATGCCACCGACATCGCCGGGGTGATCGCCGAGATCTCCGCGGCGACGGTGTCCGAGCGCGGCGAGACCCGCGCGGACGACCGGACGTCGGTCGCGGCGATGGAGGACCGCAAGCGAGAGGGCTACTTCTGATGGGGCGAGCGGAGCGACGGGGGATGCGCCTGGGGCGAGCGGAGCGACGGGAGATACTGCGATGACTCGGCAGCTACTGCGGATCACGACGGCCGGCTCGGTGGACGACGGCAAGAGCACGCTGATCGGGCGGCTGATGCACGACACCGACAGCCTGCCCTTGGACCACCTGGAGGCCGTCACCGACGCCGAGGGCGTGGCCGACCTGGCGGCGCTGTCGGACGGGCTGCGCGCCGAACGCGAGCAGGGCATCACGATCGACGTCGCGTACCGCTTCTTCTCCACCGAGCGTCGCAGCTACATCCTGGCCGATACGCCCGGGCACGAGCGCTACACGCGCAACATGTTCACCGGCGCGTCGAACGCGCACGTAGCGATCCTGCTGGTCGACGCCCGCGCCGGCGTGCTGCGGCAGACGCGCCGGCATGCGCGGATCGCGAAACTGCTGGGGCTGCAGCACTACGTCGCCGCGGTGAACAAGATCGACCTGGTGGACTTCGACCAGAGCCGGTTCGACGAGGTGCAGGCCGAGCTGCGGCAGATGGCCGACCGGCTCGGCTCGTCGGGCTCGCCGCTGGACCTCGCCGTCATCCCGATCGCGGCCAAGCTGGGCGACAACGTCGTTCATCGGTCGGACCACACGCCCTGGTACGAGGGTCCGACGCTGCTCGAGTACCTCGAAGGCGTGCAACTGTCGGCGCCGCAGCCGGAACCGGCGAAGCTGCGGCTGCCCGTGCAGTGGGTGTCGCGGCCGACGTCCGAGCAGCGACGCCGCTACACCGGCCGCATCTCCGCGGGCACGCTGCGGGTGGGCGACCCGGTGGTGTCGCTGCCGGCCGGCACCTCGTCGACGGTGACGGCACTGGACACGCTCGACGACGACCGCGACACCGGCGTTGCGCCGCTGTCGGTGTCGATCGAGCTGGCCGACGACATCGACGTGGGACGCGGCGACGTCTTCGTCAGCGGCGCCGAGGATGCGGTGCTGCCGGTCGCGGCGCGCGAGCTGTACTCCACGGTCTGCTGGTTCACCGACACCCCGCTGCGTGCGGGTGACCGGTTGGCGCTCAAGCAGGGCACCCGCACCGTGCGCGCCACCGTCCAGGAGCTGCACAGCCGGCTCGACCCCGAGACGCTCGACGACCTGGACAACCCGGTGGCGTTGTCGCTCAACGACATCGGCGTGGTGACGCTGCGGACCAGCTCGGTGGTGGTCGCCGACCCGTATGCCGAGAACCGCGACAGCGGCGCGTTCATCCTGATCGACGAGACCTCCAACGAGACCGTCGGCGCGGGCACCATCACCGAGGCACGCGAGGTGAAGCCGGGCGCGCAGACGCGCAACGACATCCGCTGGCACCCGTCGTCGCTGGACCGCGACTACCGCTGGCAGCAGACCGGTCAGCGCGGGGCGACGATCTGGTTCACCGGGCTGCCGGCGTCGGGCAAGTCGACGCTCGCCGTGGCCGTGGAGCGGGCGCTCGTCGAGTCCGGTGACGTGGCGTACCTGCTCGACGGCGACAACATCCGGCACGGGCTGTCCGACGATCTGGGCTTCTCGGCGGGCGACCGCGCGGAGAACATCCGCCGCGTCGGACATCTGACCCGACTGCTCGCCGACGCGGGCGTGGTGGCGCTCGCGTCGCTGGTGTCGCCGCTGCACTCCGACCGCGAGATCGCCCGGGCCCTCAACGAGGCGGCCAAGCTGCCGTTCATCGAGGTGCACGTCGCGACGTCGCTCGCCGAGTGCGAGAAGCGGGACCCGAAGGGCCTCTACGCGCGGGCGCGGGCCGGAGAACTGAAGGGCCTCACCGGCGTCGACGCCCCGTACGAGGCGCCGGAGAACCCGGACCTGGTGGTCGACACCGCAGGCGCGGACATCGACGACCTCGTCCGCCGGGTGCTCGACGCGTTGCACGCGGCCCGCGACGGGAGCTGAGTCACCGCGGCGCCCAACGGTCTCGGCGCGCCGCTCAGCCGCCCACCCGGGCCACGACGAACACCCGGCGGAACGGGAAGAACGTCGTGCCGTCGGACCGGCGCGGGTAGGCCTCGGCGAGCAGCGGGATGATGGCCTCGCGGTAGGCCTGCCAAGCATCGTCGGACAGTCGGCTGCGCACCTGGGTCAGCGCGGTACCGGTGATCCAGTCGAGAACTGGTGTGTCGCCGGTCAATGGGTGCACGTAGGTGGTTTCCCAGGCGTCCACGGCACAGCCGGCGTCGGTCAGCAGGTCGGCGTAGCGGACCGGTGTCGCGACGACGTCCGCGTCGCGCCACGGCATGTCGGCCAGCGCCGCGGCGAAACTCGGCAGAGTCGCGACCGCGCGCACGGCGCGGTGCGACGGTGCGTCGAAGTTGCCCGGCACCTGCATGGCGAGCCACGCGCCCGCGGGCAGTTCGCCCACCCACCGCGTCAGGAGGTCGGCGTGACCCGGCACCCACTGCAGCGCCGCGTTCGACACCACCACGTCGGTGTCCGGTGGCGGTGTCCAGTCGGCGATGTCGGCGAGCGCCGCGTCGAGACCCCGCTCGCGCGCAACCGCCACCATCTCCGGTGAGCTGTCCAGCGCGTCGACGTGCGCCTCCGGCCAGCGCTGTGCCAGCGTCACGGTGAGGTTGCCGGGTCCGCAGCCGAGGTCGACGACGCGGCGGGGCCGTGTCGCGCCGACCCGCGCCAGCAGGTCGACGAACGGGCGGCCGCGGTGGTCGGCGAAGTCCAGGTACACGTCCGGGTTCCAGGTCACGGCGCCTCCTCGCGTGCGGCGCTCCACGACAGGGAGCCCGCGACTGCCATTCTGCCGTCTGCCATCGTGGGCACGGTGACGGATGAGTCAACCTCGGTGCGCCGTATCTGGGCGGACCTGGATCTGCCGGGCGTCATCGACGTGCACACGCACTTCATGCCCAAGCGGGTGATGGACAAGGTCTGGCAGTACTTCGACGCGGCGGGTCCGCTGGTCGGGCGGACGTGGCCCATCACCTACCGCACCGACGAGGCGCGGCGCCTGCAGACGCTGCGCGGTTTCGGCGTCCGAGCCTTCACGTCGCTGATCTACCCGCACAAGCCCGACATGGCGGCATGGCTCAACCAGTGGGCCGCCGGCTTCGCGGCCGCGACCCCGGACTGCCTGGCCACCGCGACGCTGTTTCCGGAACCCGGTGTGACGCAGTACGTCACCGACGCCGTCGAGCGCGGCACCCGCGTGGTCAAGGCGCACGTGCAGGTGGGCGGCTACGACCCCACCGACCCGCTTCTCGACGAGGCCTGGGGCGTGCTCGCCGACGCCGGCGTGCCCGTGGTGATCCACTGCGGCTCGGGCCCGCAGCCCGGCGCGCACACCGGCCCGGCGCCCATCCGCGCGCTGCTCGCCCGCCACCCTGCGCTGCGGCTGATCATCGCCCACCTCGGCATGCCGGAGTACGCCGACTTCCTCGACCTCTGCGAACGTCACGACGGCGTGCACCTGGACACCACGATGGCCCTCACTCCGTTCACCGAGGAGACCATGCCCTTCCCGCGGTCGGAGATGCCACGGCTGCGAGCCCTCGGTCACCGCGTGCTGTTCGGCAGCGACTTCCCCAACATCCCCTACGGCTACGCCGACGCGCTGCGGTCGGTCACCGACCTCGACGGCGTCGACGACGCGTGGCGGCGCAACGTGCTGCACGACAACGCCGCCCGCCTGTTCGCCCTGTCCCCCAGCTGATTCACAGCGCCGCATCGGCGTTCCCGCAGCGCCGCCAGTGAAGCTGGCCGATCGTGATCGATCGGCGACCGCGGTGGGCGCTCGCTGCCCTGCTGATCGTGCCGGCGGGGCTGTACACCGTGGGCCTGTCCGCGTCCGGGTACGGCAACCCGTACTACGCGGCGGCCGCCCAGGCCGGTGCCCGCAGCTGGGCCGCATGGTTCTTCGGGGCGCTGGACGCCCGGGGCTTCATCACCGTCGACAAGCCGCCCGCCGCGCTGTGGGTCACCGGCCTGTCGGTGCGCCTGTTCGGGCTCAGCAGCTGGTCGGTGCTCGCCCCGCAGGCCGTGATGGGGGTGGCCGCCGTCGCGCTGCTGTACGCGGCCGTGCGCCGGACGGTCCCCGACCCACGGGCTGGGACGGCCGCCGGCCTGCTCGCCGGTCTCGTCCTCGCCGTCACCCCGGCGGCCGCCGTGATGTTCCGCTTCGACGATCCCGACGCCCTGCTCGTCCTGCTGCTGACCGCCGCCGGATACGCCGTCACGCGTGCCGTGGCCACCGCGTCGGGCCGGTGGCTGGCCGGTGCCGGCGCCCTGGTGGGGGTCGCGTTCCTGACCAAGATGGCCGAGGCGTTCCTGGTGCTGCCCGCCCTGGCGGCCGCCTACCTCGCCGCGGCGCCGACCGGCTGGCGCGCCAAGGCGCTGCACCTCGCGGGCGCGGCGGCGGCGCTCGTCGGCGCGGCCGGCTGGTGGGTGGCGGTGGTGGCGCTCGTCCCGGCCCACGACCGGCCCTACGTCGGCGGGTCGGCCGACGACTCGGTGCTCGACCTGGCGTGGGGCTACAACGGCGTCAGCCGGCTGGTGGGGCGCGGCAGCGCGGTCGGCGGCACCGTCCCGCGCGGCACGCCGTGGCGGTTGCTGACCGGGGAGATGGGCCAGGAGATCTCCTGGCTGCTGCCCGCCGCGGTGCTCGGCTGCGCCGGCGCGGGCTGGCTGGCACTGCGGGGCCGGCTGACCCGCGTCGAGCGCGGGGCGCTGGTGTGGTGGTCGGGCTGGCTGGTGGTCGCCGCGGCGGTGCTCACCGCCATGCGCGGCACGCAGCACGCGTACTACAGCGTCACCCTCGCGCCGCCGGTGGCGGCCACGGTCGCGCTGGCGGCGGTGTGGGCCTGGCGGGAGCACAGCGGGACCGGGCGGGCGGTGCTCGCCGCCTTGGTGCTCGCCGGAGCGGGGTGGTCGGCGATGCTGTTGCGCCACGCCGGTTTTCGTCCGGCGCCGCTGGTCGGGCTGCTCGCCGCCGCGGGCGTGGCCTGCGCGGCGCTCATCCTGGTGCCGCGCTGGTCGCCGGTCGGCACCGCGGCCGGGGCGGTCGCCGCGCTCGTCGGCACGGTCGCGTTCGGCGTCGCCACGGCCGCCACCGCCCACGAGGGCGTCGCGCCGGAGGCGGTCACCCCGCCCGGTGCGCCGGCCGCGCGCAGCTGGACCGGTGACGAGGCGACGAACGCCGATCTCGCGCGCCTGCTGGCGGCGACCTCGACGCCGTGGTCCGCGGCGACCAACGGCGCGCAGTCCGCGGCGGTGCTGGAATTGTCGTCCGGGACGTCGGTCATGGCCGTCGGCGGCTGGAGTGGCGACCCCGTCCCGACCCTCGACGCGTTCGTGGCCGCCGTGCACGCGCACCTGGTGACGTACTGGGTGGAGGCGGGCCGCGGCGGCGCGGCGGCGCCGCACGGCGAGGTCCTGCACGCCAAGGACGCCTCCGCGTCGCACACCCGGGAGATCGCCGACTGGGTGGCCGCGCACCATCCGGCGGTGGCCGTCGGCGACTCGCTGGTCTACCGGCTGAGCTGAGCGGGTGTCCGCCGGACGCGGCTACCATCGCGCACGTGGCCAGGTCGCACCCGAATGCCGATGCCGTCGTCGACCCTCCCCTGCCCGTGCCAGACGTCCCGGGGGCCGACGCGACCCGCGGCGGCCTGCCGAGGCGCGCGGACCTGACCTGGGAGCAGCGGCTCGTCGTCGACTCCTCGGCGGTCGCCGACCTGGGCCTGCGTACGGCGATCGCCAGCCTCATCGGCGCCACGATGCTGCCGCGGGTCGCGCTGTCGGCGTTGCGGCCCACCGACACCCGCGCCGAACGGGCCGCGCTCGAGTTCTACGCCGATCTCGCCGGCGCACGGGATCCCGAGGTGTCGTTCCGCGCGCCGGTCGAGCCTCCGCGGGTCGCCACCCGCCCGGCCAACCCGGTGGCGGAGTGGTTCGCGCACGGACGGGTGGAGAACCTGCGCTTCACCAGCACCTACCAGGCGGTCAACCCGGCACTGCGGGACCGCAGGGCGGGGTATGCGCGCAACAACGTCGTGCACGCGCAGCACTGGCGACACGACGACGGACCGCACCCGACGCTGTGCCTCATCCACGGGTTCATGGGGTCGGCCTACCTGTTCAACGGCCTGTTCTTCTCGCTGCCGTGGTTCTACCGCGCCGGGTACGACGTGCTGCTGTACACGCTGCCGTTCCACGGCAGGCGCGCCGAGCGCGGCTCGCCGTTCAGCGGGTACGGCTACTTCGCCGACGGGCTCGCCGGGTTCGCCGAGGCGATGGCGCAGGCGGTGTACGACTTCCGTTCGGTGCTCGACCATCTCGAGTACACCGGTGTCGACCGCATCGCGCTGACCGGGATGTCGCTGGGCGGCTACACCTCCGCGCTGATCGCCGCGGTCGACGACCGCATCCAGGCCGTCATCCCCAACGTCCCGGTGGTCACGCCGGACGCGGCGTTCGACGACTGGTTTCCGGCCAACCTGCTGGTGAAGGTCGGCAACCGGCTGACGCGCACCGACCAGGAACTCATGACGCTGGCGTCGGCGTACCACTCGCCGCTGAACTACGCGCCGCTGGTCCCCAAGGATCGCCGGCTCATCATCACCGGTCTCGGTGACCGGCTCGCACCGCCCGAGCAGGCCGAGCGGCTGTGGGAACACTGGGACCGCTGCGCGTTCCACTGGTTCCCCGGCAACCACGTGCTGCACGTCAGCCAGCCCGACTACCTCCGCCGCATGACCCGCTTCCTCGGCGGGTTCATGTTCGACTGAGCCGGGGCTCAGCCGCGGGCGTGCGCGCCGACCTCCCGCGCCGCCCCCGCCGGCCAGACGATGCGCCGCAGCAGACCGGCGGGCAGCGGCACCGCGGGCACGTCGAGCGGCTCGACCGAGCGCGGGTCCAGTGCCGTCAGCAAGGGCTTCTGCCGTCCGTCGAGCACGCGCAGGCCCGGGACCGGGACGGCGCCCGGCGCCTCGTCGCTGCGCACTGCGCAGACCGCGCTGACGGTGAGCGACGTTGCACTGCCCCGGAATTCGAGTGCGCTCCAGGTACCGCGGTTGGTGTACGACCACACGTGCGCCAGCCGGTCACCCAGGTGGTCGTCGACGGGGATCCCGTACGCCACCAGATAGCCGGCGGCATCGCGCATGCCGCGCCACGTCTCGGTGGCCCGGGCCGTCCAGGGTCCCTCGGCGGCGTCGGTGATCGACGCCTCGAAGCCGAGTTCGCGCAGCTGGTCGACGAGGCGGCGGCCGAGCACCTCGGCGGTGTCGTACAGCGGCAACGACGCCGACCGTGCGCGCAGCGCGGCGAGGTTGTCCTCGGCCCGCAGAGTCAGGCCGACGTAGGTTCGGCGCGTCCCGGCGGCGTCGAGGTTCGTCACGCGGACCTTCGCGCAGCGGACGCCGTACCGCTCGACGTGGCCGGCCAGCAGGTCCAGCGGCAGCGCCCCACCGGCACCTTCGTCGACCGTCAGCAGGACACTGACCGCCGCAACGGGTTTCGGATCCGAGGTGTCGCGGTTGCGCTGCCACACCGCGAATCGGCGGGCGATCCTCGTCGTGAGGAAGGCGCCGCGCCACCACGCGAAGGCGAGCACGACGACGGCGACGGCCACGCCGAGCACCACCTGCTGGGTGGTGGTGCGCCACGGCTGGGCCATGGCCGCGGGGACGATGACCAGCAGGGCCAGGGCGATTCGGGCCGTCATCGGGCCTCCTTTCGTCGGTGGGCGGCGACCGCGGTCACCGCGGCGGCGACCAGCAGGACACCGGCGCCGACGAAGGCGACGGTGCGGCCGGTGTGGTCGGCGGGAACGGGGTCCGCGGGCGCGGCGACGACCGCCGGCGAGGGCTGCTCGGTGTCACCGAACTCCGCCGTGCCGCCGAGGGATTGGACGTCCCAGGTGAGCGCCGCCACCGGATCGACGGTGCCCAAGCCGACGAGGTTGGACGGCGAGCGCGCCGCGCCGTGTGCGCTGGCCGTGATCCGGCGGATGACGTCCTCGGCCCGCAGCTGCGGGAAGCGGCTGCGGACCAGCGCCGCGACCCCGGACACGTACGCCGCGGCATAGCTGGTGCCGCGCAGCTCGAACAGCTCGCCGCGGTCGTTGGGCAGCGCGTTGGCCAGCCCGCCGCCGTCGGCGTTGCCCACCGACGCGATGTCCTGGCCGGGCGCCGCGACCCCGACCCACGGACCGGCCGAGGTGAAGTCCGACGGCTGCCCGGTGGGGGTGACCGACCCGACCGACAGGACGTACTGCGGCCACATGGCGGGGATGGCCAGCGTGGTGACCGCGGCCCAGTTGCGCGGATCGTCGGGCCGGGACGGATCCGACAGTGCGTTGGACGGGCACGCCGTCCCGGCATTCAAACCGGCGCGGTCGTTGCCCGCCGCGGCGACGATGACGGCGTCCTTGTCGACGGCGGCGTAGCGCAGCGCCGCACCGAGTTCGGTCTGGTCGACCGCGGTGTTGGCAGGCACGCAGGTGACCGTGGAGACGTTGATGACGCGGGCGCCGAGATCGGCGGCGCGGACCACCGCGCGCGCCATCGTGGCGACGTCCACGCTCGCCCGCACGACGGTGGGATCGGCGCCGCCGGCGCGCGGTGCGTACCGCGCCGAGGTCTGCCTGATGGACAGGATGCGGGCGGCGGGCGCGACGCCGGAGAAGGCGTCGGCACCCGGCTGCCCCGCGATGACGCCGGCGACCAGGGTGCCGTGGCCGTCGCAGTCGGTCAGCCCGTCGGTCGTCTCGACGAAGTCGCCGCCGGGGTCGACATTCGGGAGCCGCGGCCCCGGGCGCACGCCGGTGTCGACGACGGCGACGGTCTGGCCCTCGCCGCGGCTGTAGGCCCACGCGCCGGCGATGTTCAGCAGCTGGTCGTTGGCGTTGGGTGCCCCGGGATCGCGGCCGGGCAGCACGCCCGCGGTGAGGCACTGCCCGCGCTGCAGCATGGCCTGCACCGGTCCCGCCGTCCCGGCCGGGGGTGTCGCCTGTGCATCGACCTGAGGCGGCGTGATCGCGCCTGCCGCAGGACAACTGGTCACCGCGACGGCGGCGCTGACGGCGAGCGCCGAGACGCCCGCGCGCAGTCGCCTCCGCGTCACCGCTCGAGCACCCAGGTGAACAGGCCGACGAGGTAGGCCATCACCGGGATCAGCGACGCGTCGAGTGCAGACGCCAGGAAACCCACCAGGCGGCGCATCGGCAGCGAGTAGGTGTCCGGCGACGCGACCTCGGGGTACAGCGCGGCGATCGCCCACACCACGGTCAGCGCGGCGACGACGATGAGCGCCAGCCACGCGGCCTGATGGCGCTCCTGGACGGCGAACACCGCGCTCAGCGTCACCGCGACCAGGGACGGCTGGGCCAGCAGCCACGCCTTGCACGGCGCGGAGTCCCACACCCGGGCGCGCAGCGCGGCGCCGAGTGCGGCGGCCGCCACGACGTACCAGGCCCAGCCCGAGACGTCCTGCGGCGCCACCAACGTCACCGACCCGGCCACCGCGAGCAGGACGCCGCCGGCGATGAAGCCGGTCTGGTGGGCGTCGCCGACGCGCACCCGGCGCGGCAGGTCGGCGAGCAGGCTCGCCGACGGCGCCGACGGGGCGGGATCGCCCGGCGCGGGAATCACCGGCACCGGGAAGCGCGCCCACAGGGCCGACAGCTGCGCGGCCGAGACTGTGACGAGCAGGGCGAGCAGGACCAGCAGGCAGCCCAGCACGGTGGGGCTCGGCGCCCACAGCGCGGCGGCGCCGGCCGTCACGGCAGCGCCGAATCCGACGGTGGCCGCGGCGGTGAACACCGCGATGGCCCGCTCGCCCACGGTGATGCTGATGACCGACCAGGCGGTGACACCCGCGGCGGCGAGAAGCACCTGGGCCGCGCCGAGGTCACCGGGCACGGCGAGGGCGAACGCGGCGGCGATGGGCGCCAGCGCCGTCACCGCCAGCGCCGTGGCGAGCAGCGGTGAGCGGCCGCGCGTCACCAGCGCGCCGAGCACGGTGAGTGCCGCGATGCCGCTCGTGGTGAACAGGCCTGCCTGCTCGCCGGTGAGGACGCGGTGCGCGGTGGCGATGACGGTGCCGAGCACGATCAGCGCGAGCACGGCGACGGCCGCACCGCGGGCCACGTGCGCGGCGTTCCACGGCTTCTCGCGCGCCGCGGAGAAGATCGCGGCCGCGTCGGCGATGTCCTCGACGATGCGCGGTGCCGGCGGACCCGCCGGAAGGGGTTGCAGCGTAAGCAGATCCCCGTCGGTGACGCCGACGGTGTCCAGCGTCGCGTCGAGGCTGAACGGTGCACCGCCGATCGGGGCCAGCGACAGCGGCCGGGGTGCTCCGTCGACGGCCTGCTCACCGGCGTCCGACGGCGGCAGCACCATGCGCCGCACCGCGGGCAGGATCTCGCGTAGCGGCAGCTCGGTGGGCAGCGCGACGTCGACCAGGCGGCTCCCGTCCTCCCCGGTCGCCAGCACGGCGACCCGGACGATCGGCACGACCGACGGGCCCGTCACGGGGTCGGCGAGGGTGTCGGACTCGGGCATCGTTGTTCTTCCATTCCTTGTTCGAAGTCGCGGGTGAGGCGGGCGTGCGGAAACCAGGGGCCGTCGGGCAGTGCCGAGGTGAGCCGCTCGACGGCCGCCGCGATGGCGAGCGGGGTGCCGGGTGCGAACGTCGAGATCCATTCGCCGTCGAAGCCCCGGTGCGGGCTGACGAGCACCCGGCCGGCGCGGGTGTCGACGACGCTCACGCCGACGTCCGTGCTGACGCGGTGCCCGTCGCGGTGGTCGCCGGCCACGATCTCGACGTAGCTGCGCCCGGGGGCGAACGCCGCCTCCACGACGTGCAGCGCACCCGGCGGGATGCCGAGATCGGCCACCACGTCGGCCAGGGGCGCGCCCTGGCGCAGACGCTCGTCGGCCCGCGCGCCGACGCGGGCCGCCAGGGCGAACTCCGGGAACCGGGCGGGTGGCCGGCCGGTGAGACCGGCCGTCAGCACCGGCACCAGCGCGCGCGGATCGTCGACGTCGAGTTCGGTGAACGCGACCCGCGAGCCGGTCCGCAGCGCGACCACGGTCTGGTGACGCAGCCGAGCGACGTTGCCGCGCAACACGTCTCCGCGGCTCGACACGAAGCGCAGCTCCAGCCAGCGGCGGGGGCGGCACGTCGTGGTGACCCAGCGCGCGACCTCGGGGGCGACGCGGTCGGCCGACAGGACGCCCAGCTCGGTCAGCTCGGCGCGGACGCGGGCCTCGAACGGCGCCCGCAGGGCTGCCTCGGCGTAGGGCGGCGTGATGGCCAGCACCCACGGGAAGCTGCCCGCGCCGACGGTATCCGCGACGAACCAGGCCTGCTCGACCGTCAGCTCGACGGCGTTAGCAGCCACGGGTCATCGGCGGCGGCCCGTCGAGCGGGACATCAGGCCCCGCCCCACTTGGCGCCCTGAGCGGCGTCGCGCGCACTCATCGACATCGTGTTGGTCTCGTGCGTGCTGGCCATGGCGCGGTACGCGCGGACCAGCTCCTCGAGGCTGGTGTTCCACTGCGCCTGCCACGCCTGGTAGGACATGCCGGTGTCACCCTGCCAGCCGGCCGACAGCGCCGCCTGCTCGCCGGCGACGTCGGCACCGACGGCGTGCAGCGCACCGGCGTAGCCGTTCATCTCGGCCGACAGCGCCATCATGGCCGGGTAGTTGTACATGATCTGCGACATGGGAGCGTTCCCTTCTCTCGAGTCCGCGTCAGATCGCGGTGTAGGTGGTGGACGCGGCGGCGTCCTCGGCGACGTACGTGGCGGCGGCGTCGCCGATGTTGGCCTGGGCGATGTCGAGCAGGGCGTTCACCCGCGCGGAGACCTCGATGAAGCGGGCGTGCGCCGCCTGGAAGGCGGCCGCCGACTCACCCATGTGGAAGGCCTGCGAGGCCTGGGCGGCGGACTCCGCCTGGGCGATGGTGCTGCGCATCAGCGCGGCCTTGGCGGCGAAGGCCGCCTCGGAGGAGACGAGCTGGGGGATGTGAGCGTCGAGGAGGCTCATGGGATGTCCTTTCGGGGTCGATCGTGCGGGTGCTGGTGCATCGGGTGGTTCAGGTGCGTGCGCCCCCTTCCGGATCCCAGGTGCCGGGCAGCAGCGGATCCGTCGGGCCGCCGCCGTAGGGGTCGTCGGGGAGCTGCGTGAGCCCCTGCACGTCACCGGCATTCGCGGCGTCCTCGGTGAGCGTGCCCGCGAAGCCCATCTGGCCGGCGCCGCGGGCCGAGGCACGGGTTCGCGGCTCGGGCCGTGGTTCCGGTCGGGGGTCGGGATCGGCGTCCGGTTCGTAATCGGCGTAGGCGTCGGCGTATTGGCGTTCGTGGAGTTGCGCGGCGCGCTTGCGCCGCGACTTGCGCTTGGCCAGCGAGGACGCGGCCGACGCCGCCGCGGCGGACGCGGCGATGTCCGACGCGGGCGCCTTGGCGCCGGTGCCCTCGCGCAGCGTCGGCGTCGCGCCGGGACCGGCGTCGCCGCCCGGCACGACGTAGGGCGCGAAGCCGGGCGCCGCGGCCGCGGCGGCGCCGACGCCGGGCGCGGTGCCCGCCGGTACCGACGGGGCGGGTGCGGCGGGCGCGGTCGGGACGGTGGGCGCCACGCTGGCCACCGGCAGCGGCTGCTCGGCGCGTGGCGCCGGCGTCTGCTGCGCCGGCGCGGCGGGAGCGGGTTCGGGGGCCGGTGCGACGTCGGGTGCCGGGAGGGGCCGGTCGAGGTACTGCTGCAGGAAGTAGCCGCCGACGCCGAGGCCGATGGCCAGGAGCGGCTGCAGCAGGATCTGCGGGTAGGTCAGCGAGGCGCCGACCCAGGAGACCGCCTGGTAGGCCACGGCGAACAGGAAGGGGCCGTACTCGACGAGCGTGGGTCCGGGGTTGGTCAGCAGGCCGGTGATCAGGTCGATGCTGTTGCCGATCGGGTCCTGCAGGAACTGGGTGATCGGCTCGAACAGCGAGTTCGTGTAGTCGGTGTACGCCTGATAGAACCGCATCAACGTCTGCAGCAGCTGCTGCAGGAAGTCCGAATCGTTCAGCGCGGCACCGGCATCGACCGCCCGAGCCTGTGCGAACAGCTGCTGCGCGTTCGCTCCGGCGTCACCGGCCTCCCCGACGCCCGGCGCGAGCAGCACCGGGGCCGGCGCCGTCGTCGGCGTCGCGGCGACCGACGCCCCGGCGACGGCCTGGTAGGTGCTCATGGTCGTCGCGGCCTGCACCCACATGCGCACGTAGTCGGCCTCGTTGAGGGCGATCGGAATGGTGTTGATGCCGAGGAAGTTCGTGGCCAGCAGCACGCCGTGCATGGCGTGGTTGAGCGCCAGTTCGGGCAGCGTCGGCATCGTCGCCACCGCCGTCGTGTAGGCCGCCGCGGTGGTCTCGTGCTGCACGGCCGCCGCCGCGCTGTTGGCGCTGGCCTGCGCGAGCCACGCCAGGTACGGCGCGTGCGCGGCGACGTACTGCTCGGCGCTGGGTCCCTCCCAGGCGCCGGACTGAACGGCCGCCAGCAGACTCGTCAGCTCGGCGGCCGCCGTCGAGTACTCGACGCTCAGCGACTGCCACGCTCCCGCCGCGGCGAGCAGCGCCCCGGGCCCGGGGCCGCTGCTCAGCAGCGCCGAGTGCACCTCGGGCGGCAGCGCCATCCACACCGGAGCGGTCATCGCTCAGCTGCCCGCGATCGTGTAACTGCTCGCGGCCATCGCGTCGCCGGTGGCGTAGCTGGTGCCCGATTCGCCCACCCCGACGCCGGAGCGGCCGAGTTCCTCGGTGCCCTGGGCGGCGACGGCCTGGTGCTGGGCGCCGTGCGCACTGAACGCGGTCGCGGTCTGCAACGAGACCGGATCGGCGGCCGGCGGGACGACGGCGGTGATGGCGGGCGCCGCGGCGGCGTGCGCGGCCGCCAGCCGTGCCGTCAGCGCGGCCACCTGGGCGCTGGCCGCAGCCAGGCCCTCCGGAACCACTCGCAGGGTCATCGGTTGAACTCCCTTCCTTGATTGGTACGCGCCGCCGCCTCGTCGGCGAACGGGTTCACCAGTTGCACGTGCGTGGCCGAGTCCCCGTCGTCGAGCAACAGGCCCCTGCCGGCCGGCAGCCGCGTGAAGCGGTGCCCGCGGATCTTGCCGCTGTCCTGGGAGTTGCCCGACAGCATGATGGTCGTCGCCTGCAGCTCGTTGAGGCGGCGGAGCAGCGGCGCCGTCATGAGCGCGTGCGCCGAGCCGGTGGCACGCGCCGTCACGATCACCCGCAGGCCCAGTTCGGTTGCCTGCGAGAGCAGTCCGATGAGGTTGGCCCACGGCCGCTGACCGACGTAGGGCCCACTGACGGCCGGCGCGTCGGGAATCTGGTCGACGTCGTCGACGATCAGGTAGTGGGTGTGTCCCTCGTAGGACCACCCGCTCAGCTGTGCCGGCGTGAGACCCGCGGGGGGACGGCGCTTCTCGAGCAGCGCGGCCAGACCGAGCATGGCGGGCGTGACCCGGTCGACGTTCGGGGTGTACTCGTTGTCGGCGAAGAGCGGCTCGTCGACCAGGTGCAGACGACGGTCGATCACGGTGAACGCGACGCGATCCGGCGTCGAGTTCTCCCGGATGGTCCGGATGAGGTGACGCAACAGCGTGGTCTTGCCGGACTTCGCGTCGCCGAAGACCATCAGCAGCGGGTTGTGCGCGAAGTCGACCTCCACCGCGTCCAGATCCTCCTCGCGCTGGCCGACGACCACGCGTTCTCCCCCGCGGTACAGCGGCGCGACCGCCGCCGGGACGAGTTTGGACGGCAGCAGCCGAACCGGCGGTGCCGCCTGCCCGGGGTAGCGCGCGTTGAGGGCACCGATGGTCGCGAGCGCGGGCTCGGCGATCAGGAAGTGCTCGGCCGCCATGGTCAGGCCGCGACCGGGCTGGTCCGCGGGCACGCCGTCGGCGGCCCGGCGCAGTGCTCCCACCACGCGGACATTGCTGTCCTGGGAGTCCGAGAGCTTCAGTTCGAGGCGCATGCCGAGCCCGTCGCGCATCGCCAGCGGCACCTCGAGCCAGTTCGGCGTCGTGATGACGACGTGGATGCCGTACGACAGGCCGGTGTTCGCCAGCTCGGTCACGCGCGCCAGCAACGGGTTCCGCGTGTTGAACGCGTCGGTGTTGTCGCGGCTGAACGCGTACAGGTTGTCGATGACGAGGAACACCTCGCCGTGACCGTCGTTCTGCTCGCCGCCGTTGCCGTGGACGGCCCGGTGCTGGCGGGCCCGCAGCAGCTGCTCCAGTTCGCCGAAGGTCCGACGGATGCGCTCGGGTTCCAGCGGCGACGCGACGCTGCCGACGTGGGCCAGATCGGACATCGCCCGCAGCTGCCCGCCGCCGTAGTCCAGGCAGTAGAACGTCACGTCGCGCGGTGAGTGCAGCGCGGCCGCCGACAGCATGAAGGTCTGCAGCGCCGTGGTCTTCCCCGACTTGGGACCGCCGTGGATGATCAGGTTGGCCCCGGCCGACGTCGCGTCGAACAGCAGCGGGTCCCGACGCATCTGGAAGGGCCGGTCGATCTCGCCGAGGGGCCAGCGCCACTGGCGCTCCGGCACGCGGGTGCGGTGCAGCAGCTCGGCCAGCGCGATCGGCTCGTCGAGCGGGGGCAGCCAGAGCGCCGGGGCCTTCGGTCCGTAGTGGGCCAGCTGGTCGCCGATGGTGGCGACCAGCTTGCGCGGCGGCCGCTCCTCGCCGTCGACGTCGCCGGCCGCACCGGCGAGCAGCACGGTCTCGGCGGGCGCCTCGACGTGGCCGGCCGGGAACGGCTGCGGGGCCGGGATCGCCTGCACGATCACCGATTTCGGCGCGCGCGGCGGGTCGTAGATGCCGTCTACGTAGGTGCTGCGGAACTTGACCGGGATCGCACCGGGGGTCGGGACCAGGAAGCCCTCGCCCTTGTGCTCGGGACCCGCCTCGATGTGGAACGCGTCGTCGACGCCGATGATCTGGCGGCTGATCGACGGGCTCGCGACCTTCAGGCCGATCCGGTAGGAGGTGTTCTTGTCGATGTCCTTGATGCGGCCCACGTCCAGGGTCTGCGACGCGAACAGGATGTGGATCCGGAACGAGCGGCCCTTGCGGGCGACGTAGTCGAAGAGGTCGGCGTACTCGGGATGGTCGGCGAGCATCAGCGAGAACTCGTCGGCCACCACCAGCAGCGTGGGCAGCGGGGGCAGGTCGTGACCCGCCGCGATCGCCGCCTCGTACTCTCCCACCGAGTTGAAGGCGCTGCCCTGCACGCGGCGGCCGGCCTCCATGAGCAGTTGCTCGCGCCGCGCGACCTCGCCCCGGAGCGTGTCAGCGAACCGGTCGGCCAGCGACCGCTTCTCGGCCATGTTCGAGATGACGGCCACGACCTGCGGGAAGTTGCGGAAGATGTCCGCGCCGGCCTCGCCCTTGAAGTCGGCGTAGATGACGATGAGCCGGTCGGTCGAGTGCGTCGTCAACAGCGCCAACAGGATCGACATCAAGGTCTGCGACTTGCCCGACCCGGTCATGCCGATCATCAGGCCGTGCGGGCCCATGCCGCCCTCGGCCTCGTCCTTGAGGTCGAACATCAGGGGCTCACCGGTGGCGGTGACGCCGATCGGCACGCGCAGCTCGTCGGCGCGGCTGCGCGGCGCCCACAGGTCGGCGACGTCGAGCGCTGCGGCGTCCGGAATGCCGAGCAGTGTGCCGAACGTGGCGAGACCGGCGTTGGTCGACCGTGCCTGCCGCGGATTGGAATCCCAGCGCGCCAGCCGCCGCGCGAGGTGCTCGGCGTCGGCGATCGCGAACGCGTCGGCCTGCGCGACGTGGGTCTGCCAACCGCCGGACTGCCACCGGTCGATCCGGCCGTCGATCACCCGCAGGATGGGGCGTTCGGGGTCGGCGTACTGCTCGCGGTGCGGTTCCTCGGTGGCGCGCGCCACCACGGTCACGCCCGCGAGGCCGGCGCGCGGTACCACCGCGTCGGGCGCCGCCTCCGGGTCGTCGACGATCACCAGCAGGTGGCGCACCGCATCGTCGGCGGAGCCGAAGCTTGCGCGGTCGGACAGTGCAGGGTCGAGCAGGTCACGCAGTTCGACGGTGCTGCCTGCCAGGTAGCGTGCCGGCCCGACGCCGTCGACACGACCAGGAACATCGCTGTGCGCCAACCACTTCAACCACGACCAGGCGCCGTCCTCGAGGTCCGGCGCGACGACGGCCACGCCGAGGACGGCGGGGTCGTGCCACGTGACGGCCTGGGCCACCCAGGCCCGCAGCGCGGCGCGGACCTCGTCGGGATCACCGAGGACCGTGATGCGGGAGACCTTCTTCAAGTCGATGCCGGTCGGCACCGCGGGTACCGTGCGCTGTACCTCCAGCAGGCTGCGCAGCGTGCTGTGCGAGACCGGCTCCAGGTCGATCTCGTCGCCCGCGTCCCCCACCCGCAGCGTCGCGCTCAGCGGCGCGTCGTGCAGACCGGCGCGCAGGACCAGGAAGTCGGCGTCGTGCGGATCGCGTTCCCACTGCCTGCGGGTGCCCGGCACCTCCGCCAGCACCGTCGGGTCCGGGTGCGACCACTCCAGCGCGGCACGCTGCTCGGCGGCGTGCGCCCGCACGTTGTCCCGCACCACCGACAGGTAGCGCAGGTAGTCGGCGCGTTCGGCGTCGACCTCCTCGGTGCGCATCTTGTCGTTCGAGCCGCGGTACATCGCGGTGGCGGCCAGCAGCAGCACGAACGGGAAGAACAGCGTCGTCGGCGAGATCAGCCGCATGCCGGTGGCGACCAGCGCCACGATCATGCCGACGATCAGCAGCACGATCAGATACGGCAGCACGCGGCGCAGCAGCGACGGCGGCACCAGGCGCGGCAGTTCGGGCGGCGGCTCGATGCTGATGGTGCCCTTGCGGGCGGCGGGCACCGGGATGCGGCGACGCGCCTCGAAGATCACGCGGCTCATGACGGCTCGGTGGTGGTCACGGGTTCTCCCTCACGACGGCGGGGCGAGGATCCGGAGCCAGCCCGTCGTGCGCCAGCAGCGCATCGGCGCGGGACAGCGTCGGCCCCGGCGCGAACTGGTTGAGGATCGCCCACGGGATGGGCAGCGGTGGCGGCGTCAGGCCGAGTGCGCCGAGGGTGCTCTGCGGTCCGTCGGCCTCGCCGTCGATTCCGTAGCGCACGCCGGTGTCGCTCACCCAGAACAGCGACCCGGCCGCGGGCGACGCGGGCTGCTGCCGGACGTCCTGGCCGGCGGTCTGGACGAGGAAGCCGGTGCCGGGCGCGGTGACGACGCGGTCGGCGGTGCCGCCTGCGCCGGCGCCGACCAGACTCACCGGGCGTCGGTCGTCGGCGACGGGAAGTGCTGCACCGCTGAGCAAATCGAGCGACGCACCGGTGGCGTCGGCCGGGTGCGACCAGTGCGCACAGGTCAGCGGCGCCGACGCGGCGTCGGTGATCCGCACCGGGTCGCGCGGGTAGGCGTCGACGTCGATGGCGGCGGCCACCGGTAGCCGGGCGACGTCGTCGGCGCCGATGCGCGGCGGCTGGTCGAGGCCGTGGGAGTCGCTGTTGCGCAGGATCGCCGCGACGACCGGTGAGATGGGCTGCAGCCCATCGGCGAGCACCGCGTAGTGCCGCAGCGTGTCGTCGGTGTCGAACGACGCGACGACGGCGCCGATCGGGGCGGGCACGGGCAGCGGGTAGGCGGGTCGCTCACCGGCACCGGGAATCGCGGGCACCCTCAGGCCGGGCGCCTCGGGTACGGCGTTGAACACGCCGGCCGCGACGGGACGCGGCGCGGGGACGTCACCGGTGAGTCCCAGCGCGCTGGTGACGGCGCGGTCCGCGAGGTCGATGGCGCTGCGCCGGCCCTGCCACAGCAGCCAGGTGCCTGCCGTGGGCGCCTGATCGCTGCGGACCAGGACGGCGGTGTCCTCCGGCAGCGGCGCGGCCCGTTCGCTCGTCGAGGTGAGGGGGCCGGTGACGAGCGTGGTGCCGGCGGCCGGGCCGGACACCCCGTCGCACACCGTCCACTCGGCGTCGCGAGTGCCGTTCTGCACCATGCGTTCCGGTGCGCCGGGGATGCCGACGAGGTTACCGCGCGCGAACTGGTCGATCTCGCTGCTCTTGACCGTCGTGGGGTTCTCGGCGCGGTTGGCGATGAGGCGGGCCGAGGTCAGGTTGAGCACCGGGTGGACCTGGTCGCCGAGACGCACGTACAGCGCGGCCGTCTCGCGGTCGGCGAGGATCGCGCTGTCACCGGCATCGCCGGCGGGGCGGATCAGCGAGAAGACGAAGCAGCCGATCACGCCGGTGACGAGCAGCAGCGCGCCGACCAGGACGGCGCGCGACTGCGCGCGCAGCGGGTCGACCAGCATCCGGGTGTCGTGCAGAGCGAGCCCGGCGGCGGTGCGGCGCCGAACGAATCGCCAGCCGGACACCTGGTGGCGGGTGACGAAGCCGCGGCGGTACCGCACGCGGTCGGGGTTCTCGTTGACCGGCGTGCGGGACGCGAAGGTCCGGCGGTCCGGTTCGCCGGGGCCGGTCACTGGGGCACCGCGAGGCCGAGGCCGCGCAGCAGCGGCACGGCGGAGTCGGTGACGTCGGTGTCGGTGATGGTCATCAGCTCGTCGTCGGTGAAGTCGGGCGCATCGGAATGGTCGAGTCGGTACTCGCGCTCCTCCTCGGACCGCTCGACCAGGTTGCGGACGAAGCGACCGTTGCCGGCGATGTCCAGGCTGCGGCGCGGCACGCCCGTCGAGTCCGGCGTGGTGGCGGTCGCGAGGTGCGCGAAGAGGGTTTCCATGTGGTCCAGCGCCGCGGGAGAGAAGATGCTGTCGCGCTTCTCGGCCATCCGCTGGGCGATCTCGACGAGTTCGTGCGACGTGTAGGACGGGAAGTCGATGCTGCGTGTGAAGCGCGACCGCAGGCCCTCGTTGGTGTCGAGGAACGTGTCGAGGTCCTTGCGGTAGCCGGCGATGATGACGACGAGGCGGTTGCGGTCGTTCTCCATGCGCGCCAGCAGGGTGTCGATGGCGACGAGGCCGAAGTCGTTCTTCGCGCCGGTGGACACCAGCGCGTAGGCCTCGTCGAGGAACAGTACGCCGTCGAGCGCGCTGTCGATGACGGCGTTGGTCTTCGCCTCGGTCTCGCCGATGTGCTGGCCGATGAGATCGGCGCGGTGCACCTCGCGGACCGTCTCCTTCTTGAGGATGCCGAGGCCGCAGTAGATCTTGGCGACCACGCGCGCGATGGTCGTCTTGCCGGTACCGGGCGGGCCGGCGAACACCAGGTGGTTGGTGCGCTGGGCGACGGCCAGCCCTCGTTCCTGGCGCCGGATCGCCATGGCCACCGACGACTTGAGCCGTGCCACTTGGTACTTCACCTCGTCGAGGCCGATGAACTCGGCGAGTTCGGCTTCCGCCTCCACCAGCAGGTGCGCCTTGCGCTCCTTGGCGCCGGGGTCGACGAAGTCGTTCTCGTCGGGCTCGGTCGCCGGGTCCCAGGGATCGGTCCTGGCCTCGATGCGGGCCGCGGTGGTCGGCACGATGCCGTAGGACGTGTCCGAGAGCGCGACCTCGACCTGCTCGTGCTCCGGGTTGGCCGCGTACAGCTCGGCCAGCGTGTCGGCGGCGTCGAGGTCCTCGCCCTGCGCGCGCAGCGCGAGCGCCTTGGCCAGCGTTCCGTCCACGACGGCGACGTCGACCGGCCCGGACGGATCCTCGAGGTAGGACAGCGCGGGCGCGAACATGCCGAGCCGCGCCAGCGACGTGCCGAGCGCGACGCGGATGGCGTGGGCCTGGGTCTCGTCGAGGCGCGGGTCGTTCACCACCGGGGTGAGCAGGCGGACCACGTCCGACCAGCGTTCGGTGCGGTAGTACATCGCGACGCGCACCCACCGCGCATCCAGCCAGCTGGGGCGGCGCTGCAGCACGTCCTCGACCAGCCGGTCGCCGGCGGCGTGCTCGCCCCGGTCGGACAGCGTGGCGGCGTAGGCGAGGGCGAAGTCGTCGGCGGTGGCGGCGCGGAAGGTGAGGTAAAGGCCGGTGTCGTAGTGGAAGCCGAGGTCTCCCGGCGTCATCTCCAGGTGGTCCTGCAGCGTGCCCGCGGTGGCGACGGTGCACCAGACCGACTCGAGGACGCGGGCGCTGGTGTCCCCGGCGGCGGCGAGGCCGACCCAGGCGTCGCACTGCTCGCGGGCGATCCGGGTCAGCTCACCGAAACCGGTCCGCGCCTCGGCGAGGTCGGCCGGACGGCGCCGGTCGTGAACCACGAGGCCCAACGCCCGACAGCACGTCGCGAACCGACTGAGAACTTCGCGGTCCACCCGCGCCCCCGCAAGCGTGTCACTAACCATGTGCGTATCGCCGGAGCGCCGAGCCCCGCCATCTCCCTTATGTATGCCTAAGCTAACTCGCCGAAGTTAGCATTGCATAACTTAGCTGTCGAGACGCACGGTCACGGTGCCGCTCACCGGCGGCGACGACGGGGAGTCACGCCTTGGTGGCGGTCACCAGGCTGATCGACGAGGCCATTGCGCCCGCCTCGGGATCGTCGGCCGGGATGGGTCTGCCCAGCTGAGTCAGATGGGCAGGCAGTCGCGTAGTGGTGGCGGTCCAGCCGCGCGCGGTGAACCAGCTCTCGGCGGGTTCGTGCTGCTCGTTGTAGACGAGGGTGAAGAAGGTTCCCTCGTCCCCGGCGTCGCGTTCCTCCTGCTGCTTTGCCAGGAAGGCCGCCTGCGGCATCGGTGCACCCTCTTCGATGCCGACCCAGCTGCCCGAATGGGCCATCCCGTCGATACCGGTGAACAATTGCTCCTGGGCCGTCGCCGGGAGGTAGATGAGCAGTCCCTCGGCGAGCCAGGCCGATGGGCGACCGGGATCGAAGCCGGCGCTCCGGAGCGCACCGGCCCAGTCGTCGCGCAGGTCGACGGGCACCTCGCGGCGCTCGGCGCGCGGCTCGGCGCCGTTGCGGACGAGCACCTCGCGCTTGAAGTCGAGGACGCGCGGCTGGTCGAGTTCGTAGACCACGGTGCCGTCCGGCCACGGCAGGCGGAAGGCCCGCGAGTCCAGTCCGGCGGCCAGCAGGACGATCTGTTCCACGCCGGCCTCGGCCGCGGCGGCGAAGTAGGCGTCGAAGTACCTGGTGCGCGCGCCCTGGAAGGACGTGAAGTGGTCACCGAAGTCCGACCGCAGCCGCAGGGGGCCGTGGTCGCCCGTCGCCCCATCGAGCACGGCGGCCCAATCCCCGCCCACCGCGCGGCAGAACAGCTCCGCGAAGGGGTCGACGGCCAGCGGGCTCGGCTTGCGCGCCTCCAGCGCCCGCGCCGCGGCGACGAACAGCGCCGTGGACCCGACGCTGGTCGTGATGTCCCAGGTATCGCGCTCGTCTCCGGTGGGCCGCATGTAGCGCGAGGCTACGCCGCCATCCTGACAGTCGCCGCCGGTCAAATGAGCGGCAGACCCTTGCGGATGCGCCGGTCGACGTCGAGCAGCAGGACGTTGAACGGGAACTGCCGCACCGGGCTGGGCAGCGCGTGGTTGACGAGGCTCAGCACCCGGATCAGCCGGTCGAAGCGGCGCTGTCGCGTCTCGTCCCACGGCAGCCGCATCTCGTCGCGGAAGCGTTGCGGCAGAAAGCCCGTCGTGATGAGCAGGGCCAGCTCCTCGGACCGGCGGGCCAGTGCCCGGGGTAGCTTCACGCCGCTGATCCGGTTGGCCGCGATGGGGTACAGGTACTCGCGGATGGCGTCGTCGATGTGGACCTTCTCCAGCGACTCGGCCCAGTACCGGTCGAACGCCGCACGGTCGGCGGGCCACATCTCCGAAGGTACCTGCAAGGTGGTGCCGAGGTGCATGCCGTCGCGGTAGTGCTGGTCGGCGGTCTCGTCGTCGAGTTCGCCGACGAAGAGGCGGTAGACGTCGACCCCGCCCTTGTAGAGGCAGGCGGCCACCCACAGCTGCAGGTCCTTGTCGAAGGCGTGGTAGCGCACCGGACTCTCGTCGGTCGAGTACACCTGCGCGTGCGCGGTGTTCACGGCACGGCGGAACGCCGCCTTCTGGGCGTCGGTCCCCTTGGTGGCCACGGCGAGGTAGGTGAACGTGGTGCGGGCCCGCTTGATCGGGTGCAGGTCGACGCGGCCACTCTCGACGCGGCTTTCCTTCACGCCGTAGCCGACGCCGGGACGTGCCAGCTGCATGATCACGTTCGCCGGGCCCGCGAGCAGCGCGACGCCCATCAGGCCGTCGTCGAAGCCGGCACCGCGGGCGCGGGCTTTCGGCCGGGTGGGGGCCGTGAGCGTGGGGGCTTTCGGTCGGGCAGGGGCGGCGACCCCGCGCTCGACGTGGCTGTCGCTGATCGTCATCGACCGACTCCTTCGTCACCGCGCTCGGGTCGTCTTGAAAAGTGAGAACGCGTGTTTCCTGATTCTGGTGCGTGCTCGCGACGGGTGTCAAGATGGCGTGATGGCTCAGGTCAGGCCGTATCGCGGCGTCGAGGCGGGCGAACGCGTCGCCGAACGGCGCCGGCGGTTCATCGACGCCGGGCTGACGGTGCTCGGTGGGTCCGAGGCGCCGGCCGAGCTGACCGTGCGGGCCGTCTGCCGGGAGGCCGGGCTCGCCGCGCGGTACTTCTACGAGGGCTTCGCCGACCGCGACCAGTTCGTCGGGGCGGTGTTCGACGCCGTCGTCGCCGACCTCGCCGCCACCACGCAGGCCGCGGTGGCCGCGGCGCCGGCGCTCGAACAGAACCGGGCCGGCATGGCGAACATCGTCCGCGCCATCGCCTCCGACGCCCGGATCGGCCGGCTGCTGTTCAGTGCGCAGCTGTCCAACGGCGTCGTCGCCGCCAAGCGGGCGGAGTCCGGCGTGCTGCTCGCGACGCTGTACGGCCGCGAGATCGGGGCCGCCCTGCGCGGGGATGACGCCCGGACCAGCCGTACCGGCATGGCCACCGCGCACTTCGCGGTCGGCGGCGTCGGGCAGGTCATCAGCGCGTGGCTGGCCAGCGGGGTGGATCTGGCGCCCGAGGAACTCGTCGACCAGCTCGCGGCGATCCTCGACACCATCACCGACCCCCGGCTGCACTGACGGCATCGCGGGGGTCGGCGCGGGGGATGCGCCGAGTGGTGCGCCGAGACTGCGGAAGATGACGCGACACGCCGAGGTCGCGCGCAACTCGCGGAGTGTCGGCGCGGAAAGCACGAGCGAACATCCGGTTCCCCATTCGCCGACCAAGATCAGGCCGGGAACCTACCATCGGAATGATCCGCCACAGGTGAGCCGGGCAGCCGACCATTCACTGCGAGGGGGCGTCGACATGACCAGGACGTCGGGGGGCACGCCGGGCGTCACGCGGGAGTTCATCGGCCTGGACTCCCCGTCGGCGCGCCGGGCGAGTTCGGGCGGACACCCCTGCCAGGGCGTCTACTACCGCGGCGTCGGCCGCAAACCCAAGGTGGCCATGATCGCCGCCCACTACCAGGTGGACTTCTCCGAGCACTACCTCGCCGACTACATGGCCACCCGGGGCATCGGCTTCCTCGGCTGGAACACCCGCTTCCGCGGGTACGAGAGCAGCTTCCTGCTCGACCACGCGCTGGTCGACATCGGCGTGGGCGTGCGCTGGCTGCGCGAGACGCAGAACGTCGACGCCGTTGTGCTGCTGGGCAATTCGGGTGGCGGCTCGTTGATGGCGGCCTACCAGGCGCAGGCCGTCGACCCGCACGTGCAGCCGGTGGGCGGCATGCGGCCCGCCGCAGGCCTCGGTGACCTCGTCGCGGCCGACGGCTACGTCGCCAGCGCCGCGCACCCCGGCCGGCCCGAGGTGCTGACGGCGTGGATGGACGGCGCCGTCGTCGACGAGAACGACCCCGTCGCCACCGATCCCGACATCGACCTGTTCGATCCGCGCAACGGGCCGCCCTACGACCCGGACTTCGTCGCGCGCTACCGCGCCGCGCAGCTGCGCCGCAACCACGCCATCACCGACTGGGCCGAGACCGAGCTGAAGCGCGTGCGCGCAGCGGGTTTCGTCGACCGTCCCTTCGCGGTGCACCGCACCTGGGCCGACCCGCGGATGGTGGACCCGACCTTGGAACCCAGCAGGCGGCCCGCGAACACCTGTTACGCGGGCGATCCGGCGAAGGCCAACCGGTCCGCCCGCGGGATCGCCGCCGCATGCACGCTGCGCAGCTGGATGGGGATGTGGAGCCTGCGGTACGCCCAGACCCGCGCCGAGCCGCACCTGGCCCGCATCGACTGCCCCGCCCTGGTGATCACCGCCGAGCAGGACACCGGGGTGTTCCCGTCGGATGCCGCGACGATCTTCGACGCGCTGGCCAGCACGGACAAGACCAGCTGCGCCATCGACTCGGACCACTACTTCACCACCCCGGGTGCCCGCAGCGAGCAGGCCGACGTGATCGCCAAGTGGATCGCCAAGCGCTTTCGCTAGGTTGAGGCGCGTGACGCTTCGGGTGCTCGCACACTTCGTCCCCGGCGCCACGGTGCGCGACATGGTCGCCGCCGAGGCCGACTGGCTCGACGTCCGGTTCTGCGCCGAGACCGACGACGACGCCTTCTACCGCGAACTCCCCGAGGCCGACGTCGTGTGGCACGTGCTGCGCCCGCTGTCGGCCGCCGACGTCGCCGCCGCGACGCGGTGCCGGCTGATCCACAAGCTCGGCGCGGGCGTCAACACCATCGACGTCGACGCCGCCACGGCGCACGGCATCGCGGTCGCGAACATGCCGGGCGCCAACGCGCCCTCGGTCGCCGAGGGCACGCTGCTGCTGATGCTCGCCGCGCTGCGCCGCCTGCCGCAGCTCGACCGGCTGACGCGCGAGGGCCGCGGCTGGCCGTCGGACCCGTCGCTCGGTGAGACCGTCCGCGACATCGGCAGCTGCGTGGTCGGACTGGTCGGCTACGGCAACGTCGCCCGGCAGGTGGAGCGGATCGTCGCCGCGATGGGAGCCCGGGTGCTGCACACCAGCACGCGCGACGACGGCCACCCCGACTGGCGACCGCTTCGAAAGCTGTTGGCCGACAGCGACATCGTCTCCCTGCACCTGCCCCTCACCGCGCACACTGAGCACCTCCTCGACGCGGCGGCCCTGGCGGCGATGAAGCCCGGCGCCGTGCTGGTCAACACGTCCCGCGGGCCGATCGTCGACGAGTCGGCGCTGGCGACGGCGCTGCGTGACGGGCGGCTGGCCGCCGCCGGTCTCGACGTCTTCGGCACCGAACCGGTGTCGCTCGACAACCCGCTGCTGGCACTGGACAACGTGGTGGTGACCCCGCACGTCACCTGGTACACCGCCGACACGATGCGCCGCTACCTCGCCCTCGCGATCGACGACTGCCGCCGGCTGTACCGCGGCGACGACCTGGTGAACCTGGTGAACGACGTCGCCGTCGATCGCCGGTGACCGATTGGGTATCGTCGGTCCCAACCGACCGGTTGATTTGACGATGGCTTCAAAGGAGCAGACATGCCCATCGCGATCCTGCCCGAGCACAACGACCTGGCCGACTCCGTACGGTCGTTCGTCAAGCGCGTCGCCCCGTCCGAGGTGCTGCACGAAGCCCTCGAGACGCCGATCGCCAACCCGCCCAGCTACTGGAAGGGCGCCGGCGAGCAGGGCCTGCAGGGCGTGCACCTCGACGAGGCCGTCGGCGGTCAGGGCTTCGGCATCCTCGAGCTGGCCATCGTGCTCGCCGAATTCGGTTACGGCGCCGTCCCGGGTCCGTTCGTCCCCTCGGCCATCGCGAGCGCGCTGATCGCCGCCAACGATCCGCAGGACAAGCGCCTGGAGGGTCTGGCGTCCGGTGAGGTCATCGCCGCCTACGCCATCGACTCCGGCCTCACCGCCACCAAGCAGGGCGGCTCGCTGGTCATCCGCGGCGAGGTCCGTGCAGTGCCCGCCGCCGCCCAGGCGTCGATCCTGGTGCTGCCCGTCGCCATCGATGGCGGCGAGGAGTGGGTGGTCCTCGACGCCGACCAGGTCGAGATCGAGCCCGTCGCCAGCGTCGACCCGTTGCGGCCGATCGCGCACGTCCGCGCCAACGCCGTGGAGGTCGGTGACGACCGTGTGCTGGCCCAGCTGGCCAAGCCCCGTGCCCGCGCGCTGATCACCACGCTGCTCTCCGCCGAGTGCGTCGGCGTCGCCCGCTGGGCCACCGATGCCGCCGCCGAATACGCCAAGATCCGCGAGCAGTTCGGCCGTCCCATCGGACAGTTCCAGGCCATCAAGCACAAGTGCGCCAACATGATCGCCGAAACCGAGCGCGCCACCGGCGCCGTCTGGGACGCCGCGCGCGCACTGGACGAGGAGGCCGCCCGCACGCCGGACGAGGACGGCAACGCCTACGAGTTCGCCGCCGCGGTCGCCGCGACGCTGGCCCCGGCCGCGGCCCAGCACACCGCCCAGGACTGCATTCAGGTCCACGGCGGCATCGGTTTCACCTGGGAGCACGACACCAACGTCTACTACCGCCGGGCGATCGCCCTGGTGGCCGGTTTCGGCCGGACGTCGGACTACCCGCTGCAGGTGGCCGACCTGGCCACGTCTCGCGGCCTGCGGTCCATCGACATCGACCTCGACCCGGACACCGAGAAGCTGCGCGAGGAGATCCGTGCGGAGGTCGCCGGGCTGAAGGCGATTCCGAGCGAGGAGCGCAACACCGCGATCGCCGAGGGGGGCTGGGTGCAGCCGCACCTGCCCAAGCCGTGGGGCCGCGGCGCCACCCCGATCGAGCAGATCATCATCGCGCAGGAGTTCTCGACCGGCCGGGTGAAGCGGCCGCAGATGGGCATCGCGGCGTGGATCATCCCGTCGATCGTCGCCTACGGCACCGAGGAGCAGCAGCAGCGCTTCCTGCCGCCGACGTTCCGCGGCGAGATGATCTGGTGCCAGCTGTTCTCCGAGCCCGGCGCCGGGTCGGACCTGGCCAGCCTGACGACCAAGGCCACCAAGGTCGACGGCGGCTGGCGCATCACCGGCCAGAAGATCTGGACCACCGGCGCCCAGTACTCCGCCTGGGGTGCGCTGCTGGCGAGGACCGACCCGAGCGCTCCGAAACACCAGGGCATCACGTACTTCCTGCTCGACATGGCGGCCGAGGGCGTCGAAGTGAAGCCGCTGCGCGAACTCACCGGCAACGCCATGTTCAACACCGTGTTCATCGACGATGTGTTCGTGCCGGACGAGATGGTGCTCGGCGAGGTGAACCGCGGCTGGGAGGTCAGCCGCAACACGCTGACCAACGAGCGCGTCTCGATCGGCAGCAGCGAGCCGCCGTTCCTCGCCAGCCTGGACCAGTTCGTGTCGTTCCTCGGCGAGGGCCACTTCGACCAGATCCAGAAGTACGAAGCGGGCCGGCTGATCGCCGAGGGCTACGCGGCCAAGGTGCTCAACCTGCGCTCCACGCTGCTGACCCTGGCGGGCGGCGACCCGATGCCCAACGCGGCGATCAGCAAGCTGCTGTCGATGAAGACCGGGCAGGGTTACGCCGAGTTCGGCGTCTCCTCGTTCGGGACCGACGCCGCGATCGGCGACCACGACCAGCTCTCCGGCACCTGGGCGGAGTACCTGCTCGCCGGCCGCGCCACCACGATCTACGGCGGCACGTCCGAGGTGCAGCTCAACATCATCGCCGAGCGCCTGCTCGGCCTCCCCCGCGATCCGTAACCCCGGCGATCGGTAGCACCACCGACACTCCGGTCGTCGGCGCGCTCCACGGCGTGTCGCGTCGACGACCGTAGTTTCGGCACATGGCCGCCGACGTGACGCTGCGTCAACTGCGGTACTTCGCCGTGCTGGGTGAGGAGCTGAACTACCGGCGTGCCGCCGAACGGCTGTTCATCACCCAGCCGGCGCTGTCCACGGCGATCAAACAGCTCGAGCATGCCTTCGGCGTCGCGCTGTTCACCCGCAGCACGCGCGAGGTGGCGCTCACCGACCTCGGTGCGGCGTGGCTGCCGCAGGTCCAGCAGGCGCTGGCCGGGGTCGACGCCGTCGTCGCCAACCTCGTCACCCTCTCGGGCACCCGGCACGGCGTGCTGCGGCTCGGGTACCTCATCGGCACCGGCGCCGACCTGCTCTTCCGGGTCGTGCGCCACTTCGAGGCCGCCTACCCCGACGTCACCGTGGAACCGATCGAGTTCGACTTCGCCGACCCGACCGCCGGGCTGGCCGACGGCAGTACCGAGGTCGCGATCATCCGCCCGCCGGTCGACCTGCCGGAGCACCGGATGCTGATGCTGGACTCCGAGTCCTGGGTGGCGTGTCTGCCGCGCGACCACCGGCTCGCCCACCGGTCCGAGGTCGCCATCACCGAACTGCTCGACGACCCCATCGTGTGCGCCCCGCTGACCGCAGGCACCTGGCGGGACTACTGGCTCGCGATGGACGTGCGCGGCAACCGACCGCCCACCATCGCCGCGATCGCCGCGACCTACGAGGCCGAGACGACGTGCATCGCGCGGGGACTGGGCATCAGCTTCACCACCTCGTCGGTGGCCCGGTTCTACGACCGGCCGGGCATCGTGTACATCCCGATCACGGACCGACCGCCGAGTTTCACCGCGTTGGCATGGCACCCCGCGTCGCTCTCTCCGCAGGCGGAAGCGCTGGTCACGCACGTGCAAGCGGAGTGGAGCTTCGGCGACGCCCCAGGCTCGGCAATCGATTGATAAACGACGTTGATGAATAGATAGAAAGTCCGAACTTCCGGTGAACGGTTCGGAGCGCTTTCCTGTCTTCGGGTGTTCCACCACTGCCTCTCACCTGGAGTGACCATGACCGAATCCCTCGCATCGCCGACTCATTCACGGCGACCCGACCTGCCCGACGCCGAGGACGCCAAGTTGGCGGAGCTGGGCTACGAACAGAAACTCGACCGCTCGGTCGGCACGCTGGCGTCCTTCGCCATCGGCTTCGCCACCATCAGTGCCACCACCGCGGTGTTCACCGGCTTCGGCGCCGGCTACTTCACCGCGGGCGCACCGTTCGTGTGGACGCTGCTGCTGGCCGGCGCGGTGTTCGCGCTGTGGGCCTTCATCGCCGCGGACCTCACCGCCAAGCTGCCGCTCGCCGGCTACTCCTATCAGTGGATCAGCCGCATCAACGGGCCGAACCTGGCCTGGTTCACCGGTGTCATCGCCCTGCTCGGGTGGGTCTGCGGCATGACCGGCGTCGGGTTCATCCTGTCCGGCTACCTCGGCGGCCTGTTCGGGTGGAGCATGAGCCAGACCGCGCAGATCCTGGTCGCGATCGGCGTCGTGTTCGTCTGCGTGCTCATCAACATCTACGGCGTCCGCTTCGCGACCATGGTCAACAACATCGGCGTCAGCCTCGAACTCGTCATCACGGTCGGCGCCACCGCACTGATCGCGATCATCGCCTTCTCGGCGCCGGAGAACCACCAGCCGTTCTCGGTGCTCTTCACCGGGGGCGAGTCGGGCGACAAGGACTCCTACCTGCTCGCCTGGTTGGCCGCCGCCCTCGGCCCGTTCTTTGGGCTCATCGGCGTCGAGTCGGGTGCCGACGTCGCCGAGGAGACCAAGGACGCGCGCCGCGTGGTGCCGCGCACCATGTTCTACGCCCTGGTGACCTCGATCGTCGTCGAGTTCCTCATGTACCTGGTCTACGTCCTCGCCATCAAGGACGCCGACGCCGTCGCCGCCAACAGCGCGGCGCCCATCGAGGAGATCATCACCCAGCAGGCCGGGCCCGTGGTCACCAAGATCGTCGTCGCCGTGGCACTCACCAACATCCTGGCGTGCCTGCTGGCCAACATCCTGGTGGCCACCCGGCTGACGTATTCGATGGCCCGCGACAACATGCTGCCGCTGTCGCACGTGTGGCGCCGCGTCTCGCCGAAGAGCAAGACGCCGACGTTCGCCGTCCTCGGTCTGGGCTGCCTGTCGGCCATCCTGCTGCTGTCGGCGCTGGTGAACGAGAAGGCGTTCAACTACATCATCGGCATCGCGTCGCTGCTGTTCTTCTTCGTCTACATCCTGCAGACCATCGGGCTGCTGGTCGGCTACCGCAAGGGCACCATCCCCGCTGCCGAACCCGGCACCTTCGATCTCGGCCGGTTCCGCCTGCCGCTCTACGTCACCGCCCTGGTGGTGTTCGTCGGTGTCGCCGTCGCCCTGCTCTTTCTGCCGCAGTTCACCAGCAACAAGTGGATCTTCCTCGGCATCGTCGCCCTCGCGGCGCTCTGGTGGGCCACCGGACTGAAGTCGCGGCTGGCCCGCGGCGAAGCCGGGGCCGATTACGCCCGAACCCATTCCTCCTGAGCCCGAAAGGACCGCACCACAATGACACTCGCAGACATCGACCCCTCCAAGGGCACCTCCAACCTCGTCGCCGTCGAACCCGGCGCCATCCGTGAGGACACGCCGCCCGGCTCGGTGATCCAGTACAGCGACTACGAACTCGACACCTCCAGCCCGTTCGCCGGCGGCGTCGCCTGGATCGAGGGCGAGTACCTGCCCGCCGAGGACGCCCGGATCTCCATCTTCGACACCGGTTTCGGCCACTCGGATCTCACCTACACCGTTGCGCACGTGTGGCACGGCAACGTGTTCCGGTTGGGTGACCACCTGGACCGCCTGCTCGACGGCGCACGCAAGCTGCGGCTCGATCCCGGCATGTCGAAGGACGAGCTGGCCGAGATCACCAAGCGCTGCATCGCGATGTCGCAGTTGCGCGAGTCCTTCGTCAACCTCACCGTCACCCGCGGCTACGGCAGGCGCAAGGGCGAGAAGGACCTCACCAAGCTCACCCACCAGGTGTACGTCTACGCGATCCCGTACCTGTGGGCGTTCCCGCCCGCCGAGCAGATCTTCGGCACCACCGCCATCGTGCCGCGCCACGTGCGACGTGCCGGCCGCAACACCGTCGACCCCACGATCAAGAACTACCAGTGGGGCGACCTGACGGCGGCGAGCTTCGAGGCCAAGGACCGTGGCGCCCGCACCGCGATCCTGCTCGACTCCGACAACTGCGTGGCCGAGGGACCCGGCTTCAACGTGTGCATCGTCAAGGACGGCAAGCTCGCGTCGCCGTCGCGAAATGCGTTGCCGGGCATCACCCGCAAGACGGTGTTCGAGATCGCCGACGCCATGGGCATCGAGGCCACGCTGCGCGACGTCACCAGCCACGAGCTGTACGAGGCCGACGAACTGATGGCCGTCACCACCGCCGGCGGCGTCACGCCGATCAACACGCTCGACGGCGAACCGGTCGGCAGCGGCGCGCCCGGGGAGATGACGGTCGCCATCCGCGACCGGTTCTGGGCGCTGATGGACGAGCCCGGCCCGCTGATCGAGGCGATCGAGTACTAGCACGACCCTTCGACCGTGACGCTGGAGTCCCGCCCACCCCTCAGTGGGACTCCAGCGTCACGCTCGTCTCGGGGGGCAGTGTTGCGACCGCGTGACGACCTCGTGTCGTTCACCCGATGCGCGTCCCCGGAGATGGCGCACCGCCGGCATCCATGCTCCACTGAGGTTGACCCACAACCGAACACGGAGGTGCCCGTGCCGACGTACCGCTTCGCGTGCACACCCTGCGGCGCGTTCGACGTCGTCCGAACGATGGCCGAGACCGACCGCCCGGCGACCTGTCCGCGGTGCGGCATGGTGGGGCGCCGCATCTTCGGCAGCCCGGCTCTCGCGGCGCTCGATCCCGGTCTGCGCCGGGCGCTCGACGCCAGCGGGCGCAGCGCAGACGCACCCGAGGTGGTCTCCTCGGTACCGGGCCGCTCGCCGCGCGCCACCGCCGTGACGCGCGACCCACGGCACACCCGTCTCCCCCGCCCCTGACCAGGAGGTCCGATGCCCGACGTCGTCTTCTCGGTGGACCAGGCCCGCTCGATGCGGGACCAGGCCGTCCCCGGACACAACCGGTGGCACCCCGACATTCCGCCGGCCGTGCACGTCAAGCCCGGGCAGTCGATCCGGGTGGAGTGCCGCGAGTGGACGGACGGGCAGATCGCGAACAGCGACTCCGCCAACGACGTTCGCGACGTGGACCTCTCCCACGCGCACATGCTGTCCGGACCCATCTACGTCGAGGGCGCCGAACCGGGCGACCTCCTGATGGTCGACATCCTCGACCTGGGGCCGGTCCCGCAGGAGGTCGGCGACGCGCCTGGCCAGGGCTGGGGCTACACCGGCATCTTCGCCAAGGACAACGGCGGTGGCTTCCTCACCGACCACTTCCCCGACGCGTACAAGGCGATCTGGGACTTCGCCGGCCAGAAATGCACGTCGCGCCACATCCCCGGGGTCGAGTTCACCGGCATCACGCACCCGGGCCTGTTCGGCACGGCACCGTCTCCGGAACTGTTGTCGCGATGGAATTCTCGCGAACGAGCGCTCATCGACACCGACCCGCACCGCGTGCCGGCGCTGGCCCTGCCCCCGCTCGAAGAATCGGTGCTCGGCGGTACCGCGACCGGCGACGTGCTGGCGGCCATCGGCCGCGACGGCGCCCGTACGGTGCCCGCCCGCGAGAACGGCGGCAATCACGACATCAAGAACTTCACGCGCGGTTCGCGGGTGTTCTACCCGGTGCACGTGCCGGGTGCGTTGTTCTCCGGTGGCGACCTGCACTTCAGCCAGGGTGACGGCGAGATCACCTTCTGCGGGGCCATCGAGATGGGCGGGTTCATCGACTTCCACGTCGACCTCATCAAGGGCGGGATGGAGACCTACGGGGTGACCACGAACCCCATCCTGATGCCCGGCAACGTCGAGCCGCGGTACTCGGAGTTCGTCACGTTCATCGGCATCGGCGTCGACCACGAATCGGACACCCAGCTGTACAACGACGCCACCGTCGCCTACCGCAACGCGTGCCTGAACGCCGTGCGCTACCTCGAGAGGTTCGGATACTCCGGTCCGCAGGCGTACCTGCTGCTCGGCGCCGCGCCCATCGAGGGACGGGTCAGCGGCGTCGTGGACATCCCGAACGCCTGCTGCTCGTTGTACCTGCCGACCGCCATCTTCGACGTCGACATCCGCCCGTCGGCGTCGGGACCCACATGGGCCGACCGGGGCAGCTGCGCGGTCTCGTCGTGACGACGCGTCAGGGCAGGATCGAGTCGACGTAGCCGCCGTCGACGCGCAGGGCGCCGCCGGTGGTGGCCGACGCCAGCGGTGACGCCAGGTAGGTGACCATGTTGGCGATCTCCTCCGGCTCGATCAGGCGCTGCAGCAGCGACTGCGGCCGGTGGGCACGCATGAACTCGCGCTGCGCCTCGTCCCACGGCAGCTCGCGGTCCACCAGCTGATAGACGAAGTCCTCGACGCCCGCGGTGTGCGTCGGGCCGGCGATGACGGAGTTCACCGTCACGCCGGTGCCCGCGGCGTCCTTGGCGAAGCCGCGCGAGACGGCCAGCAGCGCCGTCTTCGACACCCCGTAGTGGATCATCTCCTCCGGGATGACCACCGCCGAGTCGCTGGCGATCTGAATGGCCCGGCCCCAGCCGCGCTGCACCATGCCGGGCAGGTAGGTCCGGATGAGCCGGACCGCCGCCAACACGTTGACCTCGAAGTACGTGCGCCACTGCTCGTCGGTGACCTCGCGGGCCGGCACCGCGCCGAAGATGCCGAGGTTGTTCACCAGCACGTCGACGTCGGGCAGCGTCGCGAGCAGTTCGGCGACGCCGTCGGCGCTCGTCACGTCGACGGCGGCGCCCACCACGTCGGCGCCGGTGTCGGTGCGCAGCCGCGCGACGGCGTCGTCGACGCGCTCGGCGGAGCGGCCGTTGACGGCGACGCGGGCGCCGCTGCGCGCCAACCCGTCGGCGATGGCGTAGCCGATGCCCTGCGTGGAGCCCGTGACGAGTGCGGTTCTACCGGAGAGGTCGATGTTCACGCCGACGTACTACCACCGCACGCGCCGAACTATTCCGGCGCTGCCGCGCCCCTACTCCGAGGCGGTCTTCTGCTCCTCGTCGTCCTCGGCCGGCTCGTTCGGGTCGACGGCCTGGCCCTTGATCTCCGCGGTCTGCCCGTCGATCTCGTGCTTGGCGAGTTCTCGCTTGAGGATCTTGCCGGTCGGGTTGCGCGGCAGTTCGTCGAGGAACACCACCTCGCGCGGCACCTTGTACCGGGCGAGGTTCTCCTTGACGTAGGCCTTGATGGCGTCCTCGTCGACGGTCGCGCCCTCGGTCTTCACCACGAATGCGCGCAGCCGGTGGCCCCACTCGGAGTCCTCCACACCCAGGGCGGTCGCCTCGACGACCTCGGGGTGGCCGCTGATGAGGTCCTCGACCTCGGCGGGGAACACGTTCTCGCCGCCGCAGACGATCATCTCGTCGTCGCGGCCGCTGACGTAGAGCAGACCGTCTTCGTCGAAGTAGCCGACGTCCCCGGAGGACATCAGCCCGTCGATGATCTGCTTGTGCCCGCCGCCGGTGTAGCCCTCGAACGGGAAGGTGTTGCCGACGAAGATCCGCCCCACCTGGCCCTGCGGGACCTCCTTGCCGTCGTCGTCGAAGAGCTTGACCCGCACGCCCTTCACGACCGGACCGACGGTGGCCGGGTTCTTCGACAGGTCCTGCGGCCGGGCGATGGTGGCGAAGGCGATCTCGGTGGACCCGTACAGGTTGTAGACGACCGGCCCGAGGTCCTTCATCGCCCGGGTCGCCAGCTCGCCGCCGAGCTGCGATCCCGACACGAACACGATGCGCAGCGTGGAGAGGTCCGGCTTCGGGCTCGTCTTCTCGAGTTCGTCGAGGACGCGCGACAACATGACCGGGACGACGACCATTGCGGTGACGCCGTGCTTCTCGATGTCGGCGAGCACGTGGGCCGGCTTGAACCGGCGACGCAGGACCAGCGTGGAGCCCAGCATCATGGCGATGGTCGCGTGCAGGAAGCCGAGCGCGTGGAACATCGGCGCGGGCAGTGACGTGACCTCGCCGGACTTGAACGGGACGTGCGAGAGCACCCCGCCGATCGGCGCCAGCGACGGCGGCGTGCTGCGGTTGGCGCCCTTCGGCGTTCCCGTCGTGCCGCTGGTGAGGATGATGATCTTGGCGTGCTTGTCGGTCTTCGGCGCGGGTTCGCGACTGGACCGTGCGAGGAGGTCGGCCAACGTCTCGGCGGTGCTCTCCGACGGCTCGTCGGGCTTGTCCGGGTTGGTCGGCAGCGCCCGCAGCTTGCCCAGCTCGGGTTCGGCCGCGGAGACGGCCTTCGTGTACTCGTCGTCGTGGATGATCAGCCGCGCACCCTCGCGCTCGGAGACCTCCTTGATCTGCGGACCGGAGAACTCGCTGTTGAGCAGGATGATGCGCGCACCGGTGCGGGCGGCGCCGTAGAAGGCGGCCAGGAACCAGCGGTGGTTGCGGGCGAGCAGCGCCACGCCGTCGCCGCTGCGGATGCCGAGTTCCAGCAGACCGTGGGCGATCGCGTTGGCGGCCTCGTCGAGTTCGCGGAACGTCCAGGAGCCCTCGTCGTCGATGATCGCCGTGCGGTGCGGCGTCCGGCGTGCGTTGAGCGCCGGGATCATGCCGAACTCGCCCCAGCGCAGGATGTCCGCACCCATCCCCGCCATCGTCTGCGGGGCCTCCAGCTTCAATGCCCCTGCCTCGAACATCTTGCGGGCGTAGTGCAATTCGGCGGCGCCGCGCTCCAGGTAGCGGCCGGCGGTGTCCCGCAGCTTCGCGGGCAGCAGATCAGTGACGTTCACCATGGCGACCAGCGTATGTGACGGGCGTCCCGGCGAGGCCGGGATCGCACGGTCGCCGCCACCGAACCGTCACTTCACTACCATGACGTCATGGCGACCCCGCTGACCGTGGAGGTGGGTGGCCGCACGCTCGCGGTGACCAATCCCGACAAGGTGGTCTTCCCGGACACCGACTCCCATCCCGCCGTCACGAAGCGCGACCTCGTCGACTACTACCTGGCGGTCGCCGACGGGGCGCTGCGCGGCGTCGCCGGGCGGCCGATGATCCTCAAGCGCTTCGTCAAGGGCATCACCGAGGAGGCCGTGTTCCAGAAGCGGGCGCCGGAGAAGCGGCCCGACTGGATCGACGTCGCCGAGCTGAAGTACGCGTCGGGGACGTCGGCCAAGGAAGCGGTGCTCCGTGAACCCGCCGACCTTGTGTGGGCGGTGAACCTGGGCTGCATCGACCTCAATCCCCACCCCGTGCTGGCCGGCGACCTCGAGCACCCCGACGAGCTGCGGGTGGACCTCGACCCGATGCCGGGCGTCGAGTGGGCGCAGATCGTCGACGTCGCCATGGTGGCCCGCGACGTCCTCGCCGACTTCGGTCTGACCGCCTGGCCCAAGACCTCGGGATCGAAGGGCTTCCACGTCTACGCCCGCATCGCACCGCACTGGCCCTACCGGCAGGTGCGGCTGGCCGCCGAGACCATCGCCCGCGAGGTCGAGCTGCGCGCCCCCGACATCGCCACCGCCAAGTGGTGGAAGGAGGAACGCGAGGGCGTCTTCGTGGACTTCAACCAGAACGCCAAGGACCGGACGGTCGCGTCGGCGTACTCGGTGCGCTCCCGCCCCGACGCCCGGGTCTCCACGCCGCTGCGGTGGGACGAGGTGCCGGGGTGCCGTGCCGAGGACTACACGATTCGCACGGTGCCGGACCGCTACGCCGACGTCGGCGACCCCTGGGAGGGGATGGACGACGCCGCCGGCGGACTCGACGCACTGCTCGAGCGCGCCAAGGAACTCGGCCCGGCGGAGAAGGCGCCCAAGGGTGCCCGGCGGGCCAACGGTGCCGGCGGCCGCACCTCCACCAAGCCGCTCATCGAGGTGGCGCGTACCAAGACCAAGGACGAGGCGCTCGCCGCCCTCGACGAGTGGAAGTCCCGGTACCCGGCGGCCGCCGCGCGGCTCGAGCCGGTCGACGTCCTCGTCGACGGCATGCGCGGCCCGAGTTCGATCTGGTACCGCATCCGGATCAACCTGCAGCACGTTCCGGAAGCCGAACGGCCGGGCCAGGATCCGCTGATCGCCGACTACTCGCCGTGGGAGCACTACTCCGGACCGCAGGGGACGCGCTGACGGGCGTACGGCGTCGACCGCCGCGTTCGCTGGCGGCCGACCAACTCTTAGCAACTTGTTAGTGCTGACTCCCCAGTACCTTAAGTTCACTCAATAACTTCGTGAGTACGTCGAACACTCGACGAACCGTCCGAAGCCGCACGGGCTAGACGACGAGGCCACGAAGGGAGACTGCAGATGGGTATCACCGCCCGCATTCCAGCTCCGAAATCCCCGTTCCGCTATGGCAATCCGGCCATCGACTGCGCAGGCGCCGAGGTGCACACCCGGTGCCGCCAGCTCGCGTCGGTCATGAGCGTCACCGGCGTCGTCGACGAGCACAACGTCGAATGCCTCGCCGAGCGCGCACGGCACTGCGTCATTCCGGAGAAGGCCTTCATCCTGGACCTGACCGCGGTGACGGCCTTCGCCAAGGCCGGCGTCGACCTGCTCGACGCCATCGATCAGGCCTGCTACGACCGCGGGGTCGAATGGTCACTGGTCGCCGGCGATGCGATCGCCCACGCGCTGATCGCCCACACCGAGGATCCGCAGCTGCCGATCACCCGCTCGGTTGCCGAAGCGCTGCACCACTTCTCGGACGTCGTCGACGAACGCCGGCGGTTGCTCCCCATTCTCACCAAGTCCGCGTAGTCGAGAGGATCGAACCATGTTGCTCGACGTCCGGTGGCTCGCCCACCTGCTCCGTAGTCGCCGCAAGCACGGCGCGGAGCACTAGAGCGCCGTCAGGGCCACGTCGATGGGGGTGTCGCCCCCGATGACCTCGAAGGTCTGGCCCACGGTGCGCTCGATGTCCAACGCACTCACCACCACCGACGCGACGTCGGCGCGCGGAATGCTGCCGCGCCCGGTCGACTCGGCGACCGTCACCATGCTGGTCGCCGGGTCGTCGGTCAGACCCCCCGGACGCACGATCGTCGAGTCCAGCTCGGGTCGCGACCGCACGTCCGCGTCGGCGGCCGACTTCGCCCGCAGATAGGCGGCGAACACCTCGTCCTGCTCCGAATCGACCTCGGCGTCGGCACCCATCGCCGAGATCATCACGTAGCGGCGGACCCCGGCGGCCACCGCGGCGTCGGCGAGCAGAACGGCGGCCCCCCGGTCGACGGTGTCCTTGCGCTCGGCGCCGCTGCCGGGACCGGCCCCGGCGGCGAACACCACCGCGTCGACGTCGCGCAGGTGCTCGGCCAGCTCGTCGACGGTCGCCTTCTCCAAGTCGATCACCACGGCACGAGCACCGGTGTCCTCCACGTCGCGGACGTGATCGGGGTTGCGGATCAGCCCCACCGGCGAGTCGCCGCGGTCGGCCAGCAACCGCGCCAGGATCAATGCGATCTTCCCGTGTCCACCCGCGATGACGATGCGCCTGCTCATGGGCCCCTACGTGCCCGCTCTCCCGGACGCCGAAACGTCACGGCCCCGCCCCTGCGGCCAGGACGGCGGCTGCTCCGCGCACGGCCTCGCTGATCCGGTCGACCAGTGCGCTGTCGAGCCTCCAGCACTGCCAGTACAGCGGCACGTCGAGGTGCGCCGCGGACACCAGGACGAGGTCGTCGGCGCCGGCGGCCAGCTCCCGGGGGAACATGCCCCAGCCCAGACCGGCCCGCACCGCCGCGCCGAAGCCCTCCGCCGTCGGCACGTAGTGCACCGGTGCCGCGACGGCGCGGCGAAACACCCTGCGTAGGAACATGTCCTGCAGTGCGTCGTCGCGATTCCACGCCAGGTGCGGCGCCTCGGCCGCGGCCCGGGCGGTGAACCCCTCGGCGAAGTGCCGCACGACGAAGTCGCGTGACGCGGCGGGCACGTACCGCATCACGCCGAGCGCCTCGGTCCGGCAGCCCGGCACGGGAGTGCGCTCCGTGGTGACGGCGCCCATCACGACGCCCTCGCGCAGCAGGCGCGCCGAGTGGTCCTGGTCTTCGATGCGCACGTCGAACAGCACCGCGTCGAGCCGGGCGAAGACAGCGCCGAACCAGGTGGCCATGGAGTCGGCGTTGACGGCGAGCGTGATCCGGGGCCGCGCGACGTGTTCGCCACCGAGTTCGGTGAGCGCCTCGGCCTCCAGCAGCGCGAACTGCGCGGCCAGCCGCAACAGCGGCGCGGCGGCCGGGGTGGCGACGCACGGGCGCTCCCGGCGGATCAGGACCTGCCCGGCGCGCTGCTCGAGCGCCTTGATGCGCTGGCTCACCGCAGACGGCGTCACGTGCAGGCTCGCGGCGGCCGCGTCGAAGGAGCCGGTGGCCACCACCGCCGCCAGGGCGGCGAGTTGTTCGGGATCGAGCGCCACGTCAGACCTCCCCGGCCGCGGGTGCCGTGGTGCTCCGCACGACGAGTGCGGGCGGGATGACCACGTCGACCGGGACGGGGGCCGACGCGGCGCCGTCGAGGCGTTCCACGAGGCGCACCACGGCGGCACGGGCCAACTCGGCGGCCTCCTGCCGGATCGTGGTGAGGTCGACGTGCGCCAACCGCGCCAGCGGACTGTCATCGAAGCCGAGTACCGAAACCCGTTGCGGCACGGCAATTCCGGCACGGATGAAGACGTCGAGCGCGCCGAGTGCGCACCGGTCGTTGAACGCGAAGACGGCCGTGGGCAGGGGTTCGGCTGCGCCGAGCAGGGTGGCCGCCGCCGCAGCGCCCGCGCGCTCGGTGAGGCCGCCGTCGAGCAGCGCCGGCGCTGCACCCGCCGCACGCATCGCGGCGCGGTAACCGCGACGGCGTTCCGCGGCGCCGGGCGCGCGGCCCCCGTCCAGGTGGACGATCCGGCGGTGGCCGAGGTCCAGCAGGTGCCGCACCGCCAGCGCCGCACCGGCGGCGTCGTCGCTGCGCACCGCGTCGACCCCGCGGACCCGCCGAGCCACCACGACGGCGGGCACCCGCGCGTCGAGACCGGCGAGGTCGCCGGCGGGAAGGTCCGGGCCCAGCGCCACGATGCCCTCGCACCGGTCGTCGACCAACGTGCCCAGCGCGCGCCGCTCGTCGTGGTGCGGGGTCACCCCGGACAGCACGACGTCGTAGCCCAGGCCGTCGGCCGCTTCGTAGATGCCGTCGACGAGGTCGGCGTGGAACTCCTGTCCCGCGGCGAACGTCACCCCGATGACCCGGGTGCGCAGCTGCCGCAGCCGGCGCGCGCGGGGGTCGGGCCGGTACCCGAGATCGGCGGCCGCGGCGCGCACCCGCTCCCGGGTCGCGGCGCCCGCACCGGGGGCGTCCCGCATGACGATGGACACCAGCGCCCGGGACACACCGGCACGCCGCGCCACGTCTTCGAGCGTCGGCCGTTCCACGTCGTCAGCCTAGAAGGTTCCAGCGGAGCCTTGACGCACCGCGCCGCCGGCCGTTTCAATGGTGGCCGCTAGAACGTTCTAGCGATGACGGGAGACGACGATGACCGACGCGAGGGCCGCCGACTTCGACTCGGCAGCAGACGAATCCGCGGGGACCAGGACACCCGGCGCCCCCGCCGCGTCGGCCGCGCGGTGAGCGGCTTCCAGCTGGCGGTGTGCGCGGAGATGGTGTTCCGCGACCTCCCCGTCGTGCAGCGCGTCGAGCGCATCGCCGAACTCGGCTTCGCCGTCGAGATCTGGAGCTGGCACGACAAGGACCTCGACGCGCTGGCCGCGACCGGCGCCACCATCACCTCGATGACCGGCTATTTGCGCGGCGACCTCGTCGACCCCGCCACCGCCGACGAGGTGGTGCGCACCGCCCGGGAGAGCATCGAGGCCGCCCGGACACTCGGGGTGACCCGGCTGAACCTGCACACCGCCGAACTCGTCGACGGCCGGGCCGCCCGCCCGCGGCACCGCGCCACCGGTCCGATGTGGCTGACGGCGCTGCGGACGCTGGAGCGCATCGGGGACCTCGGCGCCGCCGCCGGCGTGCAGTTCTGCGTCGAGAACCTCAACACCGTCGTCGACCACCCGGGCGTGCCGCTGGCGCGGGCGAAGGACACGCTGGCGCTCGTCGAGGCCGTCGGCCACCCGAACGTCGCCATGATGCTCGACCTCTACCACGCGCAGATCGGCGAAGGGAACCTCGTCGAACTGGTGCGGCGCTGCGGTCCCGCCATCGGCGAGATCCAGGTCGCCGACGTCCCCGGCCGCTGCGAACCTGGCACCGGCGAGATCCACTACCCCGCGATCGCCCGCGCCCTTCGCGACATCGGTTTCACCGGGACCATCGGCCTGGAGGCGTGGAACTCCGCACCCAGCGAGCAGGCACTCGAGGCGTTCCGGGCGGCGTTCAGCGGTTAACCGTCCAGCTCGCCGGCGATTCCCCGTTCGATGCCGATGCGGGTCGCCTGCGGCAGCACCACGAGGCCCTCGAGTTCGCGGGCCGCGAGATCGTAGGACCGGGCCCGCTCCCCCGCGGTGGCCGAAGGATCCTCGGCCACCCGCAGCAGGCTCTGCGCCCGCGCCAGCCGCTGCCGGTCCTCCTCGGAGAACCGGCTGCGCCGCAGCCGGACCGCCTCGGCCTCCGCGGCGTCGAACGACGTCACGTAGTCCTCGACGGCAGCCAGGTAGTCCGACGCCGCGGCACGGTCGTCGAGCAGGTCCTCCGCACGGAGCGGCCGCAGCAGGTCGGCCCGCAGCTTCGCCTTGTGGAACCGCATGACCCGCGGATCGCCGACGTCGGTCATCAGCGGAAAGTCGAGCAGCTTGGCGGCGTCGAGTTCGTAGTCCAGCCAGCGGGTGTCGGTGCGCGCGTGCTCGTCGAGCGTGCGGGTGATGGTGCGCCACTGCGACGCCTGATCGCCGATGGTGCGGTCCGCGCGGACGGGGGCCTCGACGGCCTCGGGTTCCGGCTCGCGGGCGCCGCCGAACCGCCGGAAGGTTCGCCAGCCGGCATACAGTGCCCCGGCCAGCGGCACCAGGAGCAGCAGCAGTTCGACCAGCCGGAACACCAGACCCACCACCCCAGGATGCCACCGCCGGGCTCCGCGCCTCGTCGGGCGACGGCGCGCCACGCCCGGCCGGGGACGCGGCAAAGAGAGGAAGAATCGGCCCGGCGAACCTAGGGTTCCACCCATGAACCGTCTCGACCGCTTCTTCGAGATCACCGCCCGGCAGTCGTCGGTCACCACCGAGATCCGCGGCGGGCTGGTGACGTTCATCGCGATGGCCTACATCATCGTGCTCAACCCGATCATCCTGTCGAGCAGCGCCGACGTGGACGGCAACAGGCTGGACTTCGCGCAGGTCTCGGCCACCACGTCGCTCGCCGCCGGGGTGATGACCATTCTGTTCGGCGTCATCGCCCGGCTCCCGTTCGCCTTCGCCGCGGGCCTGGGCATCAACTCGTTCCTGGCCACGACGGTCGTCGGCACGGTGACCTGGCCCGAGGCGATGGGTCTGGTGGTGATCAACGGCCTCATCATCGTGCTGCTCGCCGCCACCGGGCTGCGCCGCCTGGTGTTCGACGCCGTGCCGATGCAGCTCAAGCTCGCGATCACCGCGGGCATCGGGTTGTTCATCCTGTTCATCGGCCTGGTCGATGCGGGGTTCGTGGGGTCCACCGGCGTGCCCTCGCCACCGGTGGGCCTCGGGACCGGCGGCGTCGGCTCCATCGTCACGGTGCCCGCGCTGGTGTTCGTCCTCACGCTGCTGGTGACGGGCGTCCTGGTGGTGCGGAAGGTCCGCGGCGGCATCCTGATCGGCCTGGTCGCCGGGACCATCGTCGCCGTCGTCATCGAGGCCATCTGGCACCTCGGCTCGGCCACCGAAAAGCCCGGCGGCTGGAGCCTGTCGGTGCCGACCCTCTCCGGGTCGCCGTTCGCGCTGCCGGACCTCTCCCTGGTCGGCGAGTTCAGCCTGGCCAGCTTCGGGCGAATCGGCATCCTGGCCGCCGTCATGCTGGTGTTCACGCTGGTGTTCGCCAACTTCTTCGACGCCATGGGCACGCTCACCGGCCTGTCCCGTGAGGCGGGCCTGTCCGACGCGCAGGGCAACTTCCCGCGGCTGCGGGCGTCGCTCATCGTCGAGGGCGCGGGCGCCGCCGTCGGCGGTGCGACGTCGGCGTCGTCGAACACCGTGTTCATCGAATCGGGCGCGGGCATCGAGGAGGGCGCCCGCACCGGCCTGGCGAACGTCGTCACCGGCGTGCTGTTCCTCGCCGCGATGTTCATCTCGCCGCTCGCCTCGATCGTGCCGACCGAGGTCGCGGCCGCGGCGCTGGTGATCGTCGGCGTCATGATGGTCTCGCAGCTGCGGCACATCGACATCTCCGAGTTCTCGGTGGCCATGCCGGTGCTCCTGACCGTCGCGGCCATGCCGTTCACCTACTCGATCGCCAACGGCATCGGCGTCGGCTTCATCGCCTGGGTGGTGCTGCGCTCGGCGGCCGGGCGCGTCCGCGAGATCAGCCCCCTGCTGTGGGTGGTCGCCGCGGGTTTCGTGGTCTACTTCGCCCGCGGCTGGCTGGAGTCGCTGATCGGCCTCTGAACCGGTGCGAACTCGCCCGACTGGGAAACTGCTGTGCGGGTAACCTTCGGCCCATGAGTGCGGGTCTGTTCGGGCTTCTCGACGACGTGGCCGCGTTGGCCAGGCTGGCCGCAGCCTCGGTCGACGACATCGGCGCCGCGGCCGGCCGTGCCACCGCGAAGGCCGCCGGGGTGGTCATCGACGACACCGCCGTGACACCCCAGTACGTGCAGGGCATCACCGCCGATCGCGAACTGCCGATGATCCGGCGGATCGCCATCGGCTCGCTGCGCAACAAGCTGGTCTTCATCCTGCCGGCGGCGCTGCTGCTCAGCCAGTTCGCGCCGATCCTGCTGACCCCGATCCTCATGCTGGGCGCCACCTACCTGTGCTTCGAGGGCGCGGAGAAGGTGCTGGCCAAGGTCCGCCCCGGCGCGCACGGCCACGACGCGCACGCCTCCCCGACGGCCGCCGGCGGCGCCGACGCCGAGAAGCAGATGACGTCGAGTGCGATCCGTACCGACTTCATCCTCTCGGCGGAGATCATGGTCATCGCGCTCAACGAGGTGGCCGACCAGTCGTTCTGGCCCCGACTGATCATCCTCGTCGCGGTCGCGATCGTCATCACCGTCGCCGTGTACGGCGTGGTCGCCGCGATCGTCAAGATGGACGACGTCGGCCTGCACCTCGCACAGCGCTCGTCGGCGTTCGCCCAGAAGTTCGGCCGCGGTCTTGTGACGGCGATGCCCCGGGTGCTCGCGACGCTCTCGAGCGTCGGCACCGTCGCCATGCTCTGGGTCGGCGGCCACATCCTGCTGCAGGGCAGCGACACGCTCGGGTGGCACGGCCCGTACGGGATCGTGCACCACTGGGAGGAAGCCGTGCACCACGCCACCGGCGCCGCCGGTGCGGTGCTGGGCTGGCTGGTCAACACCGCCGCCTCGGCGGTCGTCGGGTTGGTGATCGGTGCGATCGTCGTCGCCGTCGTCCACGTGCTGCCGTTCGGGAAGTCGGCCAAGCACTAGCACCATTGCACGGCAACGGGATTCGGAGCATCGGCTACACCGGCGAACCTGTGAGTCGAGTCACGAACGCGGAAAGATCGACCGTCGGAGTTTGATGCGCGGGGGGAGCCGGGAAGGCCAGACACTGCTGCAACGTCGCGGCCTGACCCCCAGACCCCGATCAAGGAGCAGATGCTTGATGCCCGGCTCGACCGAGTTCGACTCCCTCTCCCACGTCCTCGCCACCGTCGCATGGGTGACGGGTGCCGTGGCCGTGGCCTACGCGGTGGGGTTGATGCTCTCCTGGCTGGTGCAGCGCATCGGCCGGCGCAACACCGTGATGCGCGACGTCGCGCTGCACACCCGCCGCCCGCTGCGCGCCACGCTGATGGTGATCGCGGCCGGAATGGCCCTGCGCCGCACGTCGGACGCCGCCGCCGGATGGCGGGCCGGCGTCGATCACGCCCTGGTGCTCGCGCTCATCGCGACCGTCACCTGGGTGGTGGCGAGCCTGTTCGTGGTGGCCGAGCGCCAGGCCATCGCCCGGTTCGCCGGCGGCGACACCGGCCTGACCGACGCCGACCGGCACCGCCGCAAGATCCGTACGCAGGTCAGCCTGCTGCGCCGGATCGCCGTCGCCGTGGTCGTCGTGCTCGGCGGTGCCGCCGCGCTCATGACGTTCCCCGCGTTCTCCGACGTCGGCAAGACGCTGTTCGCCTCGGCCGGCGTGCTGTCCGTGGTGGCCGGCCTGGCCGCTCAGACGTCGCTGGGAGCGGCCTTCGCGGGCATCCAGGTGGCGTTCTCCGACGCGATCCGCGTCGGCGACGTGGTGGTGCTGGAGAACGAGTGGGGCCGGATCGAGGAGATCACCCTCACCTACGTCGTCGTCCACCTCTGGGACGAGCGCCGCCTGGTGCTGCCATGCGCCTACTTCACCAGCACGCCGTTCGAGAACTGGACCCGCAACGCCACCGAACTGCTGGGCACCACCGAACTCGACGTCGACTTCACCGTCCCGTTCGACGCGATGCGCGCTCGGCTGGACCGGCTGTTGCGCGCGAACCCGCTGTGGGACGGCCGCGTCGGCGTGCTGCAGGTGACCGACGCCGTCGACGGATGCGTACGGGTCCGGATGCTGGTCAGCGCCGCCGACGCACCGTCGTTGTTCGACCTGCGGTGCGACGTCCGCGAGGGCATGGTCGACTGGCTGCAGCGCACCCATCCCGGCGCGCTGCCGCGCCGCCGCCTCGAGCACGCCGGCGAGCGTCCCACCGACGAGCGGCGCGAGCCGGTCAGCGTCGGCGCCCGAGCCGATTCGGCGCTGTTCACCGGTAGCCCGGACGCCGAACGCCGCGGGCGCGCCTTCGAGGGGCCCGACGGCGGCGAGACGTCCCGACCGCGCTACGACGAGGGCTGAGCCCCCCGGTTGAGGTCACCCCATGGTGGGTACAGGGGCCCGATGACGGGGACCCCGACCTGGGGACCCACGGACCTGGAGCGCCGGACGTGGTGGGGTGGCTGGACAGACTGCAGCGGCGCAACCGCTTCGTGGGGTTCGTCGTCGCCGTCGTCTACAAGTACGTCGATGACCAGGGCGGCTATCTCGCCGCGCTCATCACCTACTACGCCTTCGTCTCGCTGTTCCCGCTGCTCCTGCTGCTGACCACGGTGCTGGGCGTGGTGCTCGTCGGCCATCCCGAGCTGCAGCAACAGGTGGTGCAGTCGACGTTCGCCCAATTCCCCGTGATCGGCAGCCAGCTGCAGCGTCCGGAGGAACTCAGCGGCGGCACCCTGGCCGTCGTGGTCGGCATCGCCGGCGCCCTGTACGGCGGCCTCGGCGTCGGACAGGCCGTGCAGAACGCCATGGACACCGTGTGGGCGGTGCCGCGCAACAACCGGCCGGACCCGATCCGCTCGCGGCTGCGCAGCCTGCTCCTCCTGCTGGTACTGGGCTCGGCAGCGCTCACCGCGACGGTGCTCTCGGCGGCGGGCCGGGCCATCGAGAGCCTGGGCTGGTTCGGCAAGACCGGCCTGATCGTGGGCGCGGTGGCGATCAACGCCCTCATCTGCCTGTGCGCGTTCCGCGTCACGACGGCGCGCCACCTGACCTACAAGCAGGTGCTTCCCGGGGCGCTCACCGCAGCCGTCATCTGGCAGCTTCTGCAGTCCTTCGGCGCCAACTACGTCGGGCGGGTGATGTCGAGCGCGAGCCAGACCAACGGCGTGTTCGCCCTGGTGCTCGGCCTGCTGGCCTTCCTGTTCCTGGTGTCCATCAGCCTGGTGATGTGCGCCGAGATCAACGTCGTGCGCGTCGACGAACTGCATCCGCGCTCGCTACTGAGCCCGTTCACCGACGACATCGACCTCACCACCGCCGACCGACGCACCTACACCCGCAAGGCGAAAGCGGAGCGGGTCAAGGGTTTTCAGCGCGTCAGCGTGCGGTTCGACACCGCCAAGCGCGACGAGCACGAGGTGCCGCCGAGCTGATCGGCGCGCGCGGCGGAACCCGGGCGAGGGACCAGGCCGTGACGGATGCCGTTGCCGGCGTGGATGCCGGCGACGGCGTCGACCACCAGGCGAAGCGCCGGGTGCCGGCGCCAGCGGGCGAGGCGAGAAGGGCGTGCGTGCAACATGACTCGAGCGTGCCCGCTGCGCCACACCGGCGAAAGTGTCACTAGCGCCGCCTATCGCTAAGATAGTGCCATGCACACCGTGTCGATCCTCGCCTACGACGGCATGACGGGCTTCGAGAGTGGGCTCGCGGCCGAGATCTTCGGGCTGGCCGAACTCACCGGCCCGTTCTCCGAGGGCATCGAACGCCCCTGGTACTCGATGCGGATCTGCTCCGAGACGCCCGAACTCCGCACCATCGGCGGGGCCACCATGCGCACCCCCTACGGACTGGCCGACCTCGCGGAGGCCGACACGGTCGTGATCCCCAGCGTGCGCGACGTGACGGCGCAGCCGTCGGACGCCCTGATCGAGGCGATCCGGGCCGCCGAGCAGCGCGGCGCCCGGTTGGTCTCGATCTGCTCGGGCGCCTTCGCCCTGGCGGCCGCAGGCGTCCTCGACGGCCGGCCTGCCACCACGCACTGGCTGTACGTCGATGAGCTGCGCCGCCGGTATCCCGGCATCGACGTCGACCCCACGCCGCTCTACGTCGACGGCGGCCAAGTGCTGACCAGCGCGGGATGCGCTGCGGGACTGGACCTTTGCCTGCACATCGTCCGGCGTGACCACGGGACGAAGGTGGCCAACGACGTCGCCCGCCGCCTGGTGATCTCCCCGCATCGCGGCGGCGGCCAGGCGCAGTACGTCGAGACGCCCGTGCCGGAGCCCGCGACTGACGGCCGGATCGCCGCGAGCATGGAGTGGGCGCTGGGCCGCCTGGACCGCCCCATCACGCTCGACGAACTGGCCACCCAGGCGTCGATGTCACGCCGCACCTATCTGCGCCAGTTCACCAGCGCGACGGGAACGACGCCCATCAAATGGCTCATCGCACAACGCATTCAGGCCAGTCTGCCGCTGCTCGAGGCATCCTCGCTGACCATCGAACAGATCGCCGCCCGGGTGGGCTTCGAGTCGCCGGTGACCTACCGGCACCACTTCGTACGGGGACTCAAGACCACGCCGAGCGAGTACCGGAGCTGCTTCGCGGCCGCGGGATGAGCGCTCAGCCGCCGACCTCGGCGGGCAGGGGCGGCGGCAGCTTCGTCGACGTGGTCGCGGGTGCCGACGTCGTCGTGGGCGCCGAGGTGCCCGACGTGCCCGTGCCCGACTTCGGTGTCGAGGAACCCGTGCCCGCCGCGCCGGAACCGTGGAAGTCCACCCACTTCTCCTCGCGGACCACCTTCTCGTCCTCACTGACCACGAGCGACTTGGCGGTCACCAGGTAACTGATCGGCCCGTTCTCCGCGAGGTAGGCGCCGTCGGCGTTGCGGGTGGCCGAGAGGATGAGGCGCGCGCCGTCCCGCACTCGGACACCGCGGTACTGGTATTCGCCCTCCGAGGACTGGCAGATCGCAATCCGGGACGTATCCGTGGTGCCGAAGAGGGCCGGCGTGTTGGGCGACGCGCAGCGTGCGGTCGAGTCGACGTACCCCTGGGCGTCGGATTCGGGCGCTGCGGCGGCACGGGGCATGGCGGCGTGGGACGAGACGGTGACGACGGCCGCGGCGAGCAGGGCGGCACCGGCGGCCGTGGCGAGGCTCTGGCGTGTAGGCATCACCCTCCACCAGACCACGCCGCCGAGCCGGATGCGAGCCTCGACACCGGATCGCGACGCATTCGTTAGGTGCCGGGCGTCAGGATCGCCGCTCGCGGTAGGCGATCGTCAGCTGCACCCGCGAGCGCACGTCGAGCTTGCGGAACACCGAGCGCACGTGTGTGTTCACGGTGTTCGGCGAGACGCCCAACTCCTCGGCGGCCGACCGGTTGGTGTGTCCGGACCCGATCAACTCGACGACCCGCAGCTCGGTCGGCGTCAGCGCGCCCCACCCGGACTGCGGTCGCGGCTCCGGATGGCGGATCCGCACGCCGCGGATCCCGTGTGCGGCGAGCACCGCGTCGACCGCGCGACTGCTGCGCGCTGCACCCGCCCGCCGGAAGATCTCCGCCGCCTCGACCAGCGACGCGGTCCCGTCCGCGGTGCGTCCGCCGGTGAGCAGCGCCGCCCCCAGGTCGTGCAGCGCGGCGGCCAGCAGCAGCGGTCGTGGCGCGCCGCGCAGCACGGCGACGGCGTCGGCCAGCACCTCCGGATCGCCGGAGCGCAGGCCGTGGGCGTGCCGCGCGCTGCCGGCGAGTGTCGCCACGCCCGGGTTGCGCTGCGCCGCCACGTCGGCCAGGGCGGCGGCCCGGCCGGCGAACGCGCGATCGCCGGCGTCCAGCCCGATGCGGGTGAGCAGCCTCGGCCACGGCGGCGTCCACGGCCAGGGGTCGCCGAACACCGCGTCGGCGGCGAGCAGCGGAGCGAGGATCTCCACCGCGCCGACCGGATCGCCGGCGGCCGCGGTCGCCCACCCGTGCACCAGTCGCCGCCGCGGCGCGCCGTCCACGTCGGGCGCCCCGGCGTCGGTCGCGGTGAGACGCAGTGCGGCCACGGCCGCGACGTTCTCGTCGCGGTGTGCCGCGATCGCCGCCAGCACCACGCGGGCGTTCAGCCGGTAGCCGTCGTTGCCGGCCTCGTCGGCGAGCCGCAGCAGGGTCCCGGCACCGGCCTCCGCGGCGTCGAACCGCGCCAGGTCGAAGTCCTGCCACATCTGCGCGTACAGCATCGACGGGAGCAGGGCGTCCGCGCCGGCGGACGCCTCACGCCCCTTGGCGAGCAGCGCCTCGGCGTCGTCGTAGCGGTCGAGGTGCTGCAGGGTGCGGATCTCCTCGGCCTCGTAGGCGGTGTCGGAGAACCGGCGCAGGTCGGTGAACAGATCGAGCGCACGACGGTGCCTGCCCTGGTTGCGCGCCGCCTCGATGAGCGCCACGACTGCGAGCCGCTGGGCGTACCCGTCACCCAGCCGGCGGCCCTCGTCGCGAGCGGCCGAGGCGAGCCGCTCGGCGTCGGCCGCTGCCCGGGTGCGGGTGGCCGCCAGCGCCCGAGCCGACGCGAGGCGCGCCCGCAACGCATCCGAGACGTCCGCACGAGCCGCCGCCGTCGCACGCCGTTCCATCTGCTCGCAGTCCCCGAGACACCACAGCGCTCGGCACGCCTGCAGTTCGAGGCGGGCGAGGATCTCATCACCGGCGCCGAGATCACCGGTATCGCTCCTGCCCAGGAGCCGGTCGGCCACCGCGAGCGCCTCGGCGTCGCGCTGCACGTTGACCAGCGTCTCCACCGCGCACTCGCCGGCAGCCCACCACGACGGCCGTCCCGCCGTGATCAGCTCGAAGGCGCGGCGGGCGAAGTCGGCTGCCTGATCCGGCATCGACGCCGTGCACTCGCGTGCCGCCGCCTGAAGTGCGACCACGGCCTCGTCGTCGTCGCGCTGCGCACTCGCGTGGAAGTGACCGGCCGCCGCCAGCGCCGAGCCACCGCCGTCGCGGACGTAGCGGGCGCACGACCGGTGCAGCCGGCGGCGCTCGGCGGGCGCGATGTCGGCGTACACCGCCTCGCGGACCAGGTCGTGCGGGAAGAACGGTCCGCCGGCCGTCGTGGCGAGCAGCCCGCCGTCGACGGCCTCGCGCGCCGCCGCGGCGACGTGCCCGTCGGCGATGTCGGGCAGCAGCGCCGTCGCGTCGTGGAGCGCCAGCGGGCGACCCCACACCGCGGCGAGGCGCACCAGTGCGGTGGCGGTGCCCGAAAGCCGCTGCAGCCGGGTGCGTACGCCGGCAGCCAGCCCGGCGATCGGGTCGCCGGCGCCGGCACCGTGCCGACGGGTCAGTCCGTCGATCACCTGGACCGCCCAGAACGGGTTGCCCCCCACGCCGGCGAGCAGACCGCGGACCTGCTCGTCCGGCCGAGCGCCGAGCCGGTCGGACGCGATGCCCTCGATGTCGCCGGCGCCCAGCGGTCCGAGGTCGATCCGGGTGACCGCCGGGACGTCGTCCGTCGCGGTGAGCAGTTCGTCGACCACGTCGCGGGGCGCCCACCGGCTCGCCACCGCCCACACCACCGGCGACCCCGCCAGCCGTGCCGGCAGGACGCGCAGCGCGAACCGGGTGAGATGGTCGGCCCACTGCAGGTCGTCGAGGACCAGCAGGACCGGGTGGTGGACGGCCAGCTCCTCGAGCAGCCCGCTGATCCGGTCGACGAGCCACAGCGGCGTTTCGTACAGCGGCGCGAGCCCAGCGAAGGCCTCCGCGGGCAGCAGCGGCCGCGTGCCGGACCGCAACGCCACCAGCAGGGGCGCGCCGGGGGCGATCTGATCACCCTGCTCCGCCTTGCCCGCGCCGACCAGGAACCCCGCCCGGCCGGCCTGCTCGGAGATGGCCCGCAGCACGGCCGACTTGCCGATGCCCGGCTCGCCGCCGATCACCAGCAGAGCGCCCTGCCCGGTGCGGGCGGCGCGATCGAGGACGCCGAGTGCCCGGGACATCGCCTCGCTGCGTCCCCGCAGGATCACTCGCGCCATCGACAGCCCGCCTCGTCTCGACGATCACCGACGCGGAGTCGGACGGCGTCGTACGCGGGGAAACGCCCGTGACCGCGTACCGATTCCGCTCCGGCGATCCGACGCATCACCCGAACCGTTGACGACGGAATCCGCACCGTGTGCCCCCAAATCTCACCCATTCATGCGATGGGCAGGCGACTGCTCGCGTGATTGAGTCGTCGCTGCTCCGAGATGCTACTCACGAGTAAGTTCCGCCGGTGACGGCGCTCACACCAGTCAGGGGTCCCTCATGCAACTCGCCGTTCGCTCCCGCGCCGCGGCCGGTGCCGCTCTCGTCGGCGCCGGAGTCCTCGCGACCACGGCCGTCACGCCGATGCCGGACGTGCACCCCCCGGAGGTGCACCTGCCGGCGGTCCGCGCCCTCGACGTCGGCCTCGCCGCTGCCGTCAACCCGCTCGAGGTGTACGGCGAGGTGCTGCAGGATGCCATCGCCAACGCGGGCACCCTCGCCGAGAACGCCCGCCCCGGACAGCTGCTGCAGCAGTTCCTCACCAATCAGCTCTCCAGCGCTACGACGCTGCTCACCGGCCTGCAGCAGACCGGCGGGGAGATCGCCGGCGCCCTCGGTGGCGTGCCGGCCACGCTGGCCACCGCCGTCGGCCAGCTGACGTCCGGCAACGTCGAGGGCGCGGTGAACACCCTGCTCGGCATCCCGTTGGCGGTCGCGCTGCCGGCCGCCGACCTGCTGCCGACGCTGCAGACGGTGCTCACCGCGCCGCTGACCCACCTCGTCAATGTCATCAACGCGTTCACCGCCTCGCCGCTCGACACGCTGCTCGCGGTCAGCGGCTTCATCGCGCCGCTGATCAGCGTGCCCGCCGCTGCCGCGGCGGCCGTGCAGAACGTCATCACCGCCGCGACCACCGGCGACCTCGGCGCCGTCGCGAACGCGCTCCTCACCGCCCCGGCGACCATCGTCGACGGGCTGCTCAACGGCGGCTACGGCCCCGACCTGGGTCCACTGGTCTCCCCCGGGCTCGTCGTGAAGGCCGGCGGTCTGCTGAGTTCGGCGGGCTTGATCTTCAATCCCGACGGCAGCTTCTACGTCAACACCGGTGGGCCGCTGTACTCGCTGCAGCAGGTGCTGCAGAAGATCGCCACCGCGATCGCGCCGCCCGCGGCGCCCACGGCCGACGTCGCCGCCATCCCCACACCGTCAGCCGCGATGGTCACCCTCGGCGGCGCGACCGCACCCGCCGCCGAGGCGATGCCGGGGGCGGCGGCCGAGCCGACGAGCGGAGCCGCCGCGTCGCATGCGACCACACCGGCGGCCGCGACACCGACCGACGCGCCGGCATCCGCGGCCGAGGAGGCCACCCCGGCCACGTCCGGGTCGGTAGCGGATGCCACGTCGACGGAACCCGTTGCTACTGAACATCTCTCGCGCGCCAACCAGGAGGCGAGCGGCGCGTCGGGAGCTTCGGGCGCGACTGCCTCGGGCACGGACACCTCGGGCACGGACACCTCGGCCCCGGCCCAGACGCCCGCCAAGGCCCCCACCAAGACTCCCGCCACGACCCCCGCCAAGACGCCGACCACGACCGTCGACGTCACGACCGGCAACAAGGTGGCGCCCACGCCGACCACCTCGGGACCGTCCGGATCCGGGGCGTCGACGGGCAGCACCTCGGCGAGCGAGACCCCCGCAGCCGCCACCTCCGGGGCCACGGCACCCGGCCAGTCCTCGGCGACGACGAAGCCCGCCGCGGGGAGCACGGGAGAGGCATCCTCGGGGTCCGCGAAGAACGACGGGGCGTCGGCGAAGGCCTCCTGAGCCGCACCGAAGACGAGTCAGGCCCCCTCCGCTGCGGAGGGGGCCTGTTCTCGCGGGTGACCGGTCAGCGCTTGAGCCAGCGCTTCACGGTGTCGAGGTCACGGGTGTAGGCCATCAGCATGCCGTCGTCGTACAGCGCGCCGCCGGAGATCGCATCGCCCTCTCCCCAGTGGACGCGGACGCCGTCGGCGTCGCGGGAGAAGTAGTCGACGCGCTCGTCGTTGCGGCGCCGCCAGCCGGCCTGGCCGGCCATGTCCAACACCACGTCGCGTTCCGCGGTTGCGCTCATCGGGGTACCTCCTGTGTCGGCTTCGTACGGTAGCCGATCGCGCGCCGACGCCCGCAGCCCTCGGGCCCCGGACGGGTCAGTGCTCGCACAGGTCCTTGAGCCGGCGCACCGTGTCGTCCATGATGCGCCCGACCTGGCGGGCCGCAACGCGGTCGGCGATCAGGCCGAGCAGGCCGCCGGGCGCCTCGTAGGCCAGCCGGAACGTGATCTTGGTGCGGCCCTCACCGGCGTCGCGCAGCCGGAACCGGCCGCGCATCGTGATGCCGGTGATGCCGATCCAGGCGAGGTCGCGGCTGTCGTCGAACTCGGACAGCTCGATCACGCCGCCGATCGGCACCGAGCCCACCTTCCAGTGCACGGTGTAGCGCGACCCGATGCCGACCGGCCCCTCGGTGACGGTCTCCCAGCGCTCCAGCCGGGTCATGAACTCGGGATAGCAGTTCGGGTCGCTGACGTGCTTCCACACCACGTGGCGGTCCACGTCGGCGACGACACTGCGCTGCAATCGCATGGGGTTCCCCTCAGCCGATGATCGGGAAGCGCCGCTCGGCGGCGAGCCGGTCCACCCCGGACTGCAGGCTGGCCAGCACCTTGTCGTTGATCACGTCGTCGTCGCTGCTCGCGATGTCCTCCGCGTCGATCGGGTCCTGCACCTCGATGACGATCTTCGTCGGCAGCGGCAGCCGCGGCACCATGTCGCTGACCGCGAGTCCCCACGGCGGGGCGAGCAGGATCGGCACGCTCTTCAGCCGGGCGATCTTGTCGACCACGAGGAGCTTGGCGAGCCACTGCCCCCGGTCCAGGAACAGTGCCGCCTCCTGACCGCCGACGCTCGCGATCGGGACGATCGGCACACCGGCCTCGCGGGCGAGCTTGACGTACCCCTTGCGCCCGTCGAAGTCGACCTCGTGCCGCTGCCAGGACGGACGGAATACCTCGTAGTCGCCGCCCGGGTAGACGAGCAGCGCGGCGCCGGACTTCAGCGCGAGCGTCGCGTTCTCGTGGTTGGCGGCCACCGTGCCGAACTTGCGCAGCGATCCCAGGCCCGGCATCGACACGACCAGGTTGTGCGCCAGCTGGTAGAAGGGCCGCTCGACGCCGAAGTACGAGCAGAAGGCGAGGGTGAAGACGAAGGTGTCGGGCGGCAGGTTGCCCCCGCTGTGGTTGCCGACCAGCAGCACCGGACCCGTGGTCGGGATGCGGTCGAGACCCCGCACGTCGGCGCGGAAGTACAGCGACGCCAGGAGCCACAGACCCGGGAGCTGCTCGAGGATGTAGTCGGCGTCGCGTTGATCGAGGTCTGCCGTCGGCACGCGCGCCGAGATCTGCTGCTTGACCCATCCGAGGGCATCGCCGAACCCCGCCATGAACTCCTCTATTGACGGACCGCGCGCCCGGCAAACCTCTCGTCCTTGACCGGGCAGTCGCGGAACAGTAGGCACACCGTCGTCCCATCCGGACGGCCGTCGATGGAGACGTCGTCGCACAGTCCCCGCATGAGCCGGATGCCCCGGCCGCGCAGTGACGTCGGGGTGGCACGGGGCACGGGCTCCTGCCACTCACCGTGGTCGGTGACGCACACCCGGAGAATCTGGCCGGGGTCCGGCGTCATCTCCAGCGTCATCGGTCCCGGTTCACCCTGCGCGCGGTACGCGTGGTCGGCGCAGTTGCTCAGTGCCTCGTCGGTGGCCAGCAGGATGTCGGCGCGGCGCTCCTCGCTGACGGCGATGGTTCCGTGCAGCCACGCGTCGACGTTCGCGCGGAACTCGGCCACCGTGCGCCCCTCGGCGGGACCCACCCGTTTCAACGGTTGCTGACAGTCTGCTGGGTCCATGGTCCGAGGTGCCTACCCGAAGTGCAGGACTCTTACGCCTTGATGAAGGCCAGAGTGAGAGATTGCACGGCCGCCGGTGTTCGTGAAGGATTCGGGGAGCCCCCGGCGTGGTCGAGACGGTGCCCGCGGGGACCTCCCACTTCGTCGCACGCGGGGACGTCAGACCATAGAAGAAGACCAGCTGGGCATACCCGGCGCCATTCGGCCGCCGGGGGTGGAACGCTACCGCGGCCTCCTCGCCGCGGCCGACCCGACGCTGACGCGGGTCGCCGCGGTCGCCGCCCGCCTCGGCGGCACGTCGATGGCGACGGTGTCGGTCGTCGACGGGGACCGTGCGTGGTTCCTCGGCACCTACGGCCTCGGAGCGGAACAGTCGATCGCCGTGCGCGACGGACTGTGCGCGAACGTGCTGCGCAACGCGGTGCCGGCCGCCTCGGCCGACGCGCTCGCCGACCCGCGGACGGGCTCGCTGCGCTTCGTTCTGCGCCACGACGTCCGCTTCTATGCCTGTGTCGCCGTCCTCGCCGCCGACGGGCGCCCGCTGGGCGCCGTGACGGTGATGGACACCGAGACCCGGCCCGTCGACGACGCGACGCTCGGACTCCTCGCGGAGCTGACCGGCGTGGTGCGTGAGCACCTCGACATGCGGGCCGACGCCCTCGCCGCGCTCTCCTCGGAACGGCGGTTGCGTGATGCCGTCGACAGCGCCCTGCTCGACGCCCAGCGGGATCGCGACGACGCCCAAGCGGCCCGAGACGATGCGCGACGCGACCGCGACAACGCCCGATCCGATCGCCGCGAGGCCGAGCTGGGTCGGCAGGATGCGCGGTCCGACCGCGACAGCGCAATGCGCGACCGCGACAGCGCCGAACACGACCGGGACGTCATCGAGGAATACGCCTCGGTGCTGCAGCGGACGCTGCTGCCGCCGATGCTCCCCCACATCGACGGACTCACCCTGGCCGCGCACTACCACCCGGCGTCCCCACGTCAGGTCGGCGGCGACTTCTACGACGCCTTCGCCCTCGACGATCACCGATGGGCGTTCACCATCGGCGACGTCGAGGGGCACGGCGTCGAGGCGGCCGTCACGACCTCGCTGATCCGCTACACGCTGCGTGCAGCAGCCCTGCATCATCGTGACCTCACCGACGCGCTCGGCGAACTGAACGGGGTGCTGCTGCGTGAGCTGGACTCGCGGCGTTTCGCGACCGTGCTGCTCGGCACCGTCGAGGGGCGCGGCGACGCCCCAGGTTTCCGGGTGACGCTCGCGACCGGGGGTCATCAGCCGGCCCTGCTGGTCGACGCCGCCGCGGGCTCGGTGACGCCGGTCCTGCCGCAGGGCGGCATGTTCGTCGGCGCGATCCGCGACGCCCGGTTCGCGTCGCGCGACGTCGAGCTGGTACCTGGCCGGACACTGCTGGTGTACACCGACGGGCTCATCGAGGCCCGCCGCGGCGTGCGGCCGTTCGACGAGGACGCGCTGGCGGCGTTCGTCGCGGAGCGCACCCACCTGGACGCCACCGGTCTGGTCGAGGACATCGCCACGCTGGTGCCGAAGCTCGAGCCGGACGACGACGTCGCCGTCCTGGCGATCACCGCGCGCTGACCCACCCGCGCCGGTAGGCCCGGGAGCGGCGAGGCTCCCGGGCGCACCGGGTCGAGTCGGCCGGACGGGCGGCTCAGGGGACGAGCACGGTCTTGCCGGGCAGCCGACCCGCGTCGGAGGCAGCGTGCACGTCGGCCGCGTCGGCCAGTGGTCGCCGGTCCGCGACGTCGATCCGCAGGCGACCGTCGTCGACCCGCTCGACGAGGGCCGCGAGCTGCGCGGTGTCGCTGCGGACGAACAGCCGCTGGGCGCGCACCCGCCGTGCCGGATCCTCCGGTCCCGCGGTCATGGTGCCGATGAGGAAGCCGCCGTCGGCGACGACGCCGGCCAGCGCGGCGGTCTCCTCGGGAGCGGTGCTCACCAGGTTGAGCACGACGTCGAAGCGCTCGCCGCCCAGGAGCGGCGTGGTGCCGTAGTCGAGGTAGTCCACGAGCCGGTCGACGCCGTAGTCGCGCAGGCGCCGGGCGCCGCGGTCGTGCGCGGTCGCGGTAACGACGGCGCCGATCTCCTTGGCCAGTTGCACCGCGTATCCGCCGACGGCCCCGGTGGCCCCGATGACGAGCACGGACTGGCCGGCGCGCAGGTCGGCGAGGCCGATCAGCGCCTGCCACGCGGTGAGCCCCACGGTCGGGAGCACGGCGGCGTCGGTCAGGGGCACCGTTCGCGGTGCCGCGACGAGCACGTCCGCGGGAGCGACGACGAACTCGGCGGCGGCGCCGTCGGCGTCCATCGGCAGGAGGCCGATGACCGCGTCGCCGGGCTCCCACCCGGTGACGCCGTCACCGATGGCGGCGATGCGGCCGGTGACGTCGATGCCGGGCACGTGGGGCAGCGCCACGTCGAACACCTCCTGCAGATATCCGCCGCGGATGCCGGCGTCGACCGGGTTGAACGAGGTGGCGGCGACGTCGACGAGCACCTCACCCGGGCCGGGAACGGGGCGCTCGACGTCTTCGTAGCGCAACACGTCGCTGTCGCCGTACTGGTGGAAGCGAATGGCCTTCATGACTTCTCCGATCGGTCGTTGCTTCGTTGTCGAAGCAATCTGACTGATGCAACTGCTTCGATATCGAAGTGATTCCCGACGTGGTCGACGTCACTGTGCTTCGATGTCGAAGCTCTATGCTCGAGCCGTGGCCACCTCGTTGACTCCGCAGCAGATGCACGCGTACTTCGCGCTGATGGAGGCGGTCAGCCTGCTGCAGTACGCCGTACGCGAGCAGTTGAAGGCGGACGGCGACCTCAGCTACGTGCAGTTCGAGGTGCTCGCCACGCTGGCCGACGCCGACGGGCCGCTGACCATGACCGACCTCGCCGACGGCGTCGTCTACAGCCGCAGCGGGCTGACCCACCAGGCCGGCCTGTTGGAGAACGCCGGCCTCATCACGCGCCGCGCCAGCGCGTCGGATCAGCGGGCGACCGTCGTCGAGATCACCGACGCGGGCCGGCAACGCGTCGCGGCGGTATTGCCCGGGCACGTCGAGGCGGTGCGGGAACTGCTCTTCGACCCGCTGTCCGCACGCGACGTCGCCAGCCTCGGCGACGTGATGGGTCGGGTCCGCGACCACATGCGCTCGCGGCCGCCGCGCTCGGCGGCGGCGCGCCGACGGCGGCCCGCGGACGCGTCGTGACACCCGGTCCGCCGCCTTAACGTGATCTTATCTTCGCCTTATTTTTCTTAAGATCGGTGTACGGTGAAGGTTCGGCAGCGACGGAAGGAACCCGATATGCCACACGCACCGCAGCGCATCGTCCTGATCACCGGCGCGTCGAGGGGCATCGGCGCGGAGGTGGCGCAGCAGCTCGCCGACGCCGACACCCACGTCGTCGTCAACTACCGCGAGAAGGCCCGTCGCGCCGAGGCCATCGCGGAGTCCATCCGCGCCGCCGGCGGCCACGCGTCGACGCTCGCCGCCGACATCTCCGACGCCGCCGCCGCGGCCGCCATGATCGACGAGATCGCCACGCGCTTCGGCCGTCTCGACACGCTGATCCTCAACGCCTCCGGCGGGCTCGAACTCGGCGCCGACCCCGGCTACGCCATGCGGCTCAACCGGGACGCGCAGCGGCGACTCGCGCAGCTGGCGCTCCCGCTGATGCCCACCGGGGGACGCATCGTCTTCGTCACCAGCCACCAGGCCCACTTCTTCCCGAACAAGGCGGTGCCGAAGGGGTACTCGCCGGTCGCAGCGAGCAAGCGTGCCGGCGAGACGGCCCTGCACGCCATGCGGCCCGCCCTCGACCGCGCCGGCGTCCATCTCACCGTGGTGTCCGGCGACATGATCGACGGCACGATCGTCGTCCGGCTGCTGCAGCGCCGCGATCCCGGCCTGCTCGCGGCGCGACGCACGCTCGCACCGCTGCCGACGGTCGGCGAGTTCGCCGCGGCGATCGTCGGTGCGACCCAGGAGCGCTACCCGACCAGCGTGGTCTACGTCGGCGGCGGCGAGTATCCGCTGACGGCCTGACGGCCCGCGCCCCGACCTACCCGGAGGTGCCGCCGCCCGCGTCCGGGTCCGCGACGGGAGGCGGTTCGAGCGCGACGCTGCGCGTCGGCTGCTCGGCCACCGCGGCGTCGGCGTCCGCGGGCCGCAGGTGCACCACGCGGCCGACCGCCCGGCGCAGTCCGGGCGGCCCGTCGGTCCGGAGGAAGTCGCCGAGGCGGCCCGCCCGGTACCGCAGCGGCGACGCCAGGAATTCGCCGAGCACGACACCGCTGCCCAGGGCGAGCGCCACGGCGGTCGCCGACAGCATCTGCGCGAGCCCGTCGTCGAAGTTCTCGTCGACCGCGAGGTAGAAGACCGCGCGGAACACCGCAAGACCGGGCAGCAGCGGCATGATCGCCGCGGTGGCGGTGATCAGGGCGGGCGCCTGCCGACGGATCGAGATGAGGGTGGCCAGGAAGCCGACGCCGACGGCGGCGATGCCGGTCGCCACCACCTGCCCCACGCCCGCCGTGCCGAGCCCGATGAGCACCAGTTCGGCTGTCGCCGCGGCGATCCCACCGATGACGATCGACCGCAGCGGCGCGTAGCTCGCCAAGGTGAGGCACGCACCCGCCAGTCCGGCGCCGAACACCGCCAGGGCGACCGGCAGCGGCTGGTTGGGGATGATGAAGGTCTCGGTCGCGTCGACGTGCAGTTCGATGGCGATGCCGGCCAGCGTCGCGATCTCCAGCCCGGCGACGATGCCGACCACGATGCCCGCGGTGAGGAACAGCGCCTCGCCGAGGCGCGCGACCGCGGTGAGCATGTTGCCGGTCACGGCGTCCTGCATGGCGCCGACGAACGTCAGCCCCGAGAGCAACATGACGATGCCGGTCGCGACGAGCGCCGTGGGTCCCAGCCCGGCGAACAGATAGGCCGCGACCGCCACCAGGGTGGCGATCGCGGCACCGGTGACGTGCTGGAAGAAGAACGGGGTGCCGATGCGGTTCAGCCGTCGACCCACCCGGTCGATCACCGCCGACGTGACCGCGGCGAGCACGCACGTCAGCCAGGTGCCGCCGAGCAGCATCGCGATGCCGAGGGCGAAGCCCGACCACCCGACGGTGGCCAACCAGCGCGGGTAGACGTGCGGCCGCTCGGTGAGTTCGTCCATCGCCGCGTGCGCCTCGTCGACGGTGACGCCGCCGGAGGTGATCCGCTGCACCAGCCGGTCCAGGTCGGCGAGGCGGGTGTAGTCGGTCGAGCGGGTGTGCACGGCGCGCACGATCGTCACCGGCGGGCTGTCGGCGGTGGGAAGTGCCGAGACGATCACCGTCGAGACGAACACGTCGACCACGCAGTCGGTGAGGCGGTACGCCTGGGCGACGTCCTCGGCGGTCGCGACCACGTCGGCGGTACCCGACCCGGACGAGAGCATTACCTCGGCCAGTCGGATGGTCAGGTCGAGCACCTTGCGGGTGTGCAGGTCACCCATCTCGCGGCCGCTGCGCCGGCGCTGCCCCGCCACCGGCGCCGGATCCCGGCGGCCCGGCAGCGCGAGCGGCAGGCCGCGGCGGAAGCGGGCCACGCCGTCGGATCGTTCGCGCGCCACCCGCAGCACGATACTGATCGGCGCCCGCCGGGCCCGCCGTGGTTGGTCGGCGCGGACATGGGTACCGCTGCCAGTGCACCGTTCGACATTCGCGAAAGGAAGCACGACATGAGCACCCACACCGCTTCGGTGGACGTCGACCGACCGATCGACGTCGTCTACAACCAATGGACCCAGTTCGAGTCCTTCCCTCAGTTCATGGAGGGCGTCGAGCGCATCGACCAGCGCGACGACACCCACACCCACTGGGTCATCAAGGTCGGCGGCGTCACGCGCGAGTTCGACGCGACGATCACCGAGCAGCACCCCGAGGAGCGCGTGGCCTGGAAGTCCGACAGCGGACCCGACCACGCCGGCGTGGTCACCTTCCACCGCCTCGCCGACGACAAGACGCGCGTCACCACCCAGATGGACGTCGACCCGGAGGGCTTCGTCGAGAACGTCGCCGACAAGCTGGGCGTCGTCAAGGCCCGCGTCAAGGGCGACCTCGACCGCTTCAAGGAGTTCATCGAGCGGCAGTCGTCGGAGACCGGCGCCTGGCGTGGCGACGTCTCTCGCCCCGACCAGTGACCGCGACCGACGCTCGGGAGTGACGATGGCCGCCAAATCGAGTACGTCGGCGAAGATCCTGTACCGGCCCGTGGGGCTGGCCAGCTCCCTGGTGGGCGGTCTGGTGGCCGGGGTCATCTTCAAGCAGGTGTGGCAGCGCCTCGCCCCGGGACCGAAGGCGGATCCGCCGGGACCCCTGGAGACGGAGTATCCGCTGCGTCAGATCCTCGTCGCGGCCGCCGTCCAGGGGGCCATCTTCTCGGTGGTGAAGACCGTGATCGACCGGCAGGGCGCCCGCCTGTTCGAGCGGGCCACGGGGGAATGGCCCGGTAGCTGACCCGGACGGCCGGCCCGCGGCTGAGTACCCTGGATCCGGGACTTCGGACCAGGGGGCACCATGACGCGCGGCCGGCCGCACGGGATCGTTGGCACGGCCTGGGGGCTCGTCCCCTTCGGCCACCTGGGCTGGGGCTACCGCCACCGTCGCGAGTTTCTGCGGCGCGCGGCCGAGTACGCCACCGACGGGCTCCGCGAGGGCAACCTGGTCGTCTTCGTCGGCCGCGGCCCGCTGTCCGATCTGCGCGCGGAACTGGACGCCGTACGCGGACATCTCGGTGCCGACGTGCGCACCGGGCGGATCGACGCCTGCACGGTCGGGGAGTTCTACCGTTTCCTGCCCGGCACCGACGTCGTCGACGCCGAGGCGTCGGTCGCGGTGCGCGTCGCGGCCACCGAGGCGGCGGTCGCGCAGGGACACACCGGTTTCCGCGCCGTGGTCGACGCGACCGCGGTCGCGCGCACCCCCGTGCAGCGGGAGGCGTTCTCCCGCTTCGAATTCCTCATCGACGAACAGATGGCCACCCTGCCGGTGTCGGCGTTGTGCGCGTACGACGAAGCCGAACTCGGCTCGGCCGCAGCCGGTTTGGTATGCCTGCACCCGTACGTCAACGACGCGGGCGCGCCGTATCAGATCTACCGGGCAACGGGCGTCGACATCGCCGTCAGCGGCGCCGTCGACGCCGCGCACGCCACCGCATTCGCCGACCTGCTGAGCACCGTCTGGAGCCCGGGGACGCGCCCGGCCCTGCGCATCGACGCCACCGATACCAGTGTGCTGGCGCCCGAGGCGCTCGATCGACTCGACGCCGCCGCGCGGCGGGACGGCGTCACGCTCACCGTCGCGGTGTCCGACCCGTGGCTGACCGCCGGCCACGTCGACTCGGCCCACGTGCGTCTCGAACACACGGCGATCACCGAGGCGCCGATCGATCCGGACGCGGTGCTGCGCCTGCGGGTGGAGAACAGCCAGCTGCGCACCAGCCTCGCCAGCAAGCCGGACATCGAGCAGTGCAAGGGAATGCTGAAGGAGGCGTTCGGCGTCGACGACGACGAGGCCTTCGAACTGCTGAAGTCGATCTCGCAGGGCAGCAACGTCAAGCTCAACGACGTCGCCCGTAGCATCGTGGACTCCTGGGCCAGCGACGGGCCGCGGCCCGATCGGGAGGCGGCCGCCGCGTTCCTCGTGGGCATCCGCCGCCGACTCGGCGGCACCTGAGGCACAGACCCCTGCCCCGAAGACAGCGAACGGCCACCGCGCGGTGCGCGGTGGCCGTTCGACACGGGTGGGTCAGTACGTGGGGATGAAGACGCCGTTCTGCCAGACACCCCAGTGATTCCAGCCCTCGTCCCAGACCTGCTGCTGGCCGTTGGCCCACAGCGGGTCGACCGGCTTCGGCGGGGCCCAGGCCGGCGGCTGACCGGGGTTCGGGCCGGCCGGAGGCGCGGCAGGAGGCGGCGGGCCCCAGGGCTGCCCGGGGGCGGGCGGCGGTGCCGGCTCGGCGCTGGCGGTCGCGGCGGTGAAGCCGGCCGCACCCGCGGCCACGCTTCCCACGAGGGCGGCACCGGCGACGATCTTGCGAAGCATCATCGTCAAGAACTCCTTCTCGGTTCTGACCAATTCGATTCGGACGCCTCGATAGATAGCCACTTCGTCGCGTCGTGAAACACCCTCGCTGCTCACGTCGAGGCGTCGCCCGGCGCCGCCTCGACGCTCATCACCTCCGTGAGGCCGCTGAGCGCGAGGGTGGGCATCAGCAGCGGATGGGCGATCAGGTGCACGTCCTGCCCCCTTTCCACAAGCACGTGAATGGCCGCACTGTCGAGGTACTCGACGGCGCTCAGGTCGACCGTCAGCGCCTCCCCGGGTGCGGTCTCGCGCACCTCGACCAGCGCGTGGTCGAAGTCGTCGACGTTGCTGAGATCGATCTCCCCCACCGCCGTCAGCACCACGGTGCCGTCCGGCCGGTGTGCGGTTCCCAGGGTGAGCAACGTGGGCATCAGGCGATCCTCGCGGTCAGATGGACGGTCGTTCCGGACGCGTCGGTCTCGATGGCGACGTCGTGCATGAAGGCGCGCATGAAGGCCGTGCCGCGGCCGCGGTGCGCGTTGATCTCCGGCTGCGGCGTCTTCCACGACCCGGTGTCGGTGATCCGCACCCGCACCTCGTGGTTCACGGCCGAGGCGTGCAGGGTGATGGTGCCGTCGGGATGTTCGCGGTGGCCGTGCTCGATGGCGTTGGCCACGGCCTCCCCCACCGCGATCAGGACGCGCATGGTCTGCTCGGGATCGAGCTGCAGGTCGCCCAACCACTCGCGCAGCGCGACGCGCGCCGGTGCCAGGTGGTCCGCATCGGGCGGGAAGCTCAGGTCCAGCGGCGCGGGCTGCCGGTAGAGCAGCAGCACCACGTCGTCCTGGTAGCCCCCACCGGGCTCCAACCCGGCCATGGTGCGGTTGACCAGCTCGTCGACCGACTCGGCACGGTACCGGCACACCAGGTCGGTCACCTTCGCGATGCCGTCGTCGAGCAGGACGCGCCGCCGTTCGACGAGCCCGTCGGTGTAGAGCACCAGCGTCGCTCCCGGGGGCATCGTCAGCCGGGCCTCGGGACGCGGCCGGTCCGGCCGGATGCCCAGCACCATCGACAGGCCGTCGTCCAGCAGCGCGGTGGTGCCGTCGGCGTGGACGAGGATGGGCGGCGGATGACCGGCGCTGCTGTACACCAGCTCGCCGGTGTCCGGATCGAGCACCACGCACACCGCGCTCGTGCAGCGCGCGCCGGGCAGGCGCGCGGCGAAGCGGTCCAGCCCGGCGAGGACCGCAGCGGGATCGGGGTGGTCGAACAGCAGTGCGCGGCACGCGCTGCGCACCTGGCCCATCACGGTGGCCGCCGCCAGCCCGTGCCCGACGCAGTCGCCGACGACGAGCGCGATGCGCCCGTCGTCGAGGTCGACGATGTCGTACCAGTCGCCACCCACCTGCAGCGGCGGGCTCGCAGCCTGGTAGCAGGCGGCGAAGCCGCGCGGCAGGTCGGCGGGCCCGAGGATCGCGTGCTGCAACGCCAGCGCGGTGTCCCGCTGCTGATCGACCTGGTGCACGCGCTGCAGACCCTGTCCGAGCCGGCCGGCGAGCACCGTGAGCAGCGTCTGGTCCTCGAGCGTGAACGTGCGCTGTGCCGTGAGGTCGATCCACACCACGAGGACACCGATGGGGTGCTGCAGGGCGATGGCCGCGCGCCCGGGTGCCGTACTGGGCGTCAGCAGGTCGCCGTCGCGCAGTGCCGCCAGCATGAGCTGCGTGTCGGGCGGCAGGTCGGTCCACTGCACCGACTCCCCCACCGCGACCAGCTGCGGCTGGCGCAGTGCGGTGCGCGGCGTCCCGTCCAGCCGGGGAAACGTGACGGCCAGGACGCGGCGTGCCCGCCACAGCCGTCGAAGTTCCTCGGCCGCGGCGTGGATCGCGTCGTCCACCGTGTCGGCGAGCGCGAGTTCCTGGTTGAGCGCGTGTTCGCGACCCGCCGCCAACGCCAGGGCGATCGCGGCGTGGCTGGCGAAGTCGCTGACCAGATCCAGGTAGTCGTTGCCGAACGGCGGCTGCTGCGGGGCGCGGGCGACGGCGATGACGCCGAGCACGACGTCGTCGGAGATCAGCGGCATCACGATCGCGGAGCGCTCGCCGACGTCGGTGAAACCCTCGATCGGATACTGGAAGGCGCCGGTGATGAGGGGCAGGCCGCGGCGGGCCACCCCGCCGGTGGTCGAGCCGTCCATCGGCACCTGCCGACCGATGACCTCCTGCGAGTAGCGCCCGGCCGTCGCCGCGACCACCAGCGAGTCGACCTGGTCGGCGGGCAGGTCCGGCTCGCGCGGAACGAGGAGGATCGCCTGTTCGGCGTCGGCCAGGTCCAGGGCCCGGTTGACGATCAACTGCAGCGGCCCGGTGCGGGGATCCCCGGACAGCAGCGCACTGGTGATCTCGCGGCTGGCCTTGGTCCAGCGCGCGGACTCGCGCTCGCGCTCGAAGAGCCGCGCGTTGTCGATGGCAGCTGCTGCGGCCGTCGCCAGGGCGCGGACGGCGCTGACCTGGATGTCGGAGAACACGTGCCCGGCGCGGTCGTCGGCGAGGTAGAGCGTCCCGAAGTCGGCCGCCCGCACGGAGATCGGCACCGCGAGCACCGCCCGCAGCGGCGGGTCCGGCTGTACGAGCCCGGCGAACCGCGGATCGGTGACGGCGTCGTCGATCCGCGAGCCCCCGGTACCGACCAGCGCTCCCAGGCCGTGGGCCAACTCGTCGCTCAGGCCGCTGCGCACGAACGAGGCGAAGCCACCGTCGGAGCCGCGGATGCCCAGCGCGGCGAACCGGGCACCGGTCAGCTCGACCGCCGCATCGACGATGCGGCGCAGCGTCACGTCGAAGTCGAGGTCCGAGCTGATCTCGACGATGAGTTGGACGAGTTGTTCCATCTGATCGCGCGCCGCAACCAACTCGTCGAGCTGCGCGTGCATCCGATCGACGAGATCTCGACGAGCGGGGGCCACGGACCCTGATTGCCCCGGGTCGCCGTCCATACACGTGAATCTAACCGGCCGTTGCCGGGGTTCCCGCGCGTGCGGCGACGGCGCGCGGCCGCACCTTCGCGAAATGGACTGGTTCGGCCGCGCGGTCGTAGCGCGACGCCGCGCGGACCTGCGCACACCGGACCGGACGCGACGTCGGTCACGGTTGGCGGGCCCGGAAGCGAAGACCGCCTCACGCCGGGCTAGCCTTCGCTCGGGCCGCCGCCCGTCAGCACCGCCGGACGCGGCCTGCGCAGGGGTCGACTGCGGACGACCTGCGGCCACCAGAACCACTTGCCCATCAGCGCCGCGATCGACGGGGTCATGAAGGACCGGATCACGAGGGTGTCGACCAGCAGGCCGAGGCCGATCGTGGTGCCCACCTGTGCCATGACCTTCAGATCACTGATGGCGAAGGACATCATCGTGAACGCGAACACCAGGCCGGCCGAGGTGACGACACTGCCGCTGCCCGCGATGGCCCGGATGATGCCGGTGTTCAAGCCGGCGTCGCGTTCCTCCTTGAACCGGGACACCAGCAGCAGGTTGTAGTCCGAACCGACGGCCAGCAGGATGATCACCGACATGGCGAGGACGAGCCAGTGCAGCTCGATCCCGATGATGTGCTGCCACAACAGGACTGCGAGCCCGAACGACGCCGCCAGGGACAGCACCACCGTCCCGACGATCACCAGGGAGGCGATCACGGCGCGTGTGATGATCAGCATGATGATGAAGATCAGGCAGATCGCCGAGACCGCCGCGATGATGAGGTCGTAGTTCGACCCGTCGCGCATGTCCTTGTACGTCGCCGCCGTCCCGCCGAGGTAGATCTTCGAGGTCTCCAGCGGCGTGCCCTTGATGGCCTCGAACGCGGCGTTCTTGATCTGATCGATGTGCGAGATGCCCTCGGGCGTCGCGGGATCCCCCTGGTGGGAGATGATGAACCGGACCGCCTTGCCGTCCGGCGAGACGAACTGCTTGAGGCCCCGCTTGAAGTCCGGATTGTCGAAGACCTCCGGCGGTAGATAGAACGAGTCGTCGATCTTGGACTCGTTGAAGGCCCGGCCGATTGCGTTGGGATCCGACTGCTGTCGGTCCTGCAGGTCCTGCTGGTCCTTCTGCGTCGCGTAGTTCGTCATGATCTGGTCGCGGTTGCGTTCCTGGCTGGCGATCTGCGGCGGGATCAGCGCGAGCAGCTTGGGCTGCAGGTTGTTGATCTTGTCCAGGCTCGCCGTCGTCTGCCCCAGCAGGTCGGACAGTTCGGAGATGCCGTCGATCGCGTCGAACAGCGAGCGCAGCGTCCAGCAGACGGGGATGTCGTAGCAGTGCGGCTCGAAGTAGAAGTAGTTGCGGATGGGCCGGAAGAAGTCGTCGAAGTTGGCGATCTTGTCCCGCAGGTCGTTGGTCACCGTGACCGTCTGCTTCAACAGGTCGGTCTGCTCCTGCTGGGCGGCGGCGCTCTGTTGCTGCAGGTTCAGCTGCTGCTTGAGGACGTCGACCTGCCGGGAGATGTCGGCCGCCTGCGTGAGCAGATCGGCCGTGCGGGCCTCCGCATAGGACTGGGTCAGCTTCTGGTTCACACCCTGCTGCCCCACGATGTAGGGAATCGACGAGCCTTCGATCGGCGTGCCCAACGGGCGGGTGATCGTCTGCACCCTGGCGATGCCGGGGATGTGGAAGACGTCCTTGGCGACCCGGTCGACGATCAGCATGTCCGTCGAGTTGCGCAGATCGTGGTCGGACACCAGCATCAGCACTTCGGGGTTCAGCCGCGCCTGCGGAAAGTGCTTGGCCGCAACGTTGTAACCGATGTTCGCCTCGACGTCGGCCGGCAGGTACTTCTTGTCGTCGTAACTCGTGGTGTACGACGGCAGTGCGAGCAATCCGACCAGGGTCACCGCGATCGACGCCAGCAGGATGGGGCCGGGCCACCGCACGACGGCCGTGCCGATGCGCCGCCAGCCCCGGGTCTGGGTGGCCCGCTTGGGTTCCAGCCGGCCGAACCGGGATGCCACGGTCATCAGCGCCGGCGCCAGCGTCAGCGCCGCCATGGTGACCACGAACATGCCGATGGCCAGGGGGATGCCGAGGGTCTGGAAGTACGGCAGACGCGTGAAGTGCAGACACAGCGTCGCGCCGGCGATCGTCAGGCCGGAGCCCAGGATGACGTGCCCGGTGCCGTGATACATGACGTAAAAGGCGTTTTCGCGGTCGTCGCCGTCATTGCGCGCTTCGTGATAGCGGCCGACCAGGAAGATGGCGTAGTCGGTGGCCGCCGCGATCGCCAGCAGGGTCAGGAGATTCACCGCGAACGTCGACAGCTCGATGATGTGGTGATAGCCGAGGAACGCGACGACGCCGCGCGCCACCGCCAATTCGAGCACGACGGTCAGCAACACCAACAGCACGGTCACGATGGACCGGTAGACCAGCAGCAGCATCGTGACGATGACGACGAAGGTCAGCGCCGTCACCAACTGCAGGCTCTTGTCGCCGGCGTGCTGCTGGTCGTTGTTCAGCGGGCCGGACCCCGTGACGAACACCCGCAGTCCGGGCGGCGGCGGATTGTCGGCGACGATGTCGCGCACCGCTTCCACCGAGTCGTTGGCCAGCGTCTCGCCCTGGTTGCCCGCGATGTAGAGCTGCACGTACGCCGAGAGGTTGTCCGCACTCTGCGATCCCGACGAGGTGAGCGGGTCACCCCACAGGTCCTGGATGTGCTGGATGTGGGTCTTGTCCTTCTCCAGCGCGGCGATCAATCCGTCGTAGTAGCGGTGCGCCTCATCCCCCAGCGGCGTATCGCTCTCCAGCACGATCATGGCCGAGCTGTTCGAGTCGTACTCCTGAAAGAGTTCGCCGACGAGCTTGGTGGCCTGCAGCGACGGCGCATCGTTCGGCGTCAGCGACGTCGAGTTGGCGGCGCCCACGGTCTCCAGCTGCGGCACGACGACGTTGACGATGGCGGTCAGCGCCAGCCAGCCCAGCAGGACCGGCACGCAGAACAGCCGCAGGAAGCGCGGCACCCGGGCGCGGCGGGGCTTTGGAGTGGCCAGCGGCGTGGTGTCGGGCGCGGTCACAGGGACTTCACCAGGCATGAGGTCTGGGCGTTGATGCCGGTGGCCGTCTGCTCGTCGCGGACCCCGTTGTCGACCAGCACGCGGCAGGTGATGCTGCCGCCGTCGCTCTGGGCGATGATCGTCGCGCTGGCCGACGGCTTGGTGGTGCGCAGCGTGATGGACCACGGCAGCGACGCATCGTCGACCCGCTGCGGGCTGGCGTCGAGGTCGAGGTAGTTGATGGTGGCCACCGCACCGGACACGCCGGTGATCTCGTAGGTGACGACCTTGGGGTTGAACGGCTCGGCGTCCTGCGCCAATCCGGCTCCCGGCCGGGTGATTTCGTTGTTGGACCCGAAGAAGCCGTGCATGCGGTACACCACGGTGACGGCGAGCGCGACCACGACGACGATGAGTAGCGGTATCCAGGCCCGCTTGATGATCCCGACCACCAATGCCCCTTGCCTCGCGGTCGCCCTCGGGTACGGAGCGACGACGACGGCGTTCCGGCAGCGAGGCCCGCGAAATTCATTTAGCTGAGCGAACCTTAAGCGACGCGTCGTGCCGGAGCAAGCCGATCGGCTAACTTCAATTGGACGGATGTCAGAGATCGCGACGACGGCGCCGCGGGTCGGCGTTAGCCTTTCGTGATCGACGAGCGGTTGACGCGCACTTCGGCGAGGAGAGGGTCCGAGATGGCGAGACCGGTGGCACCGCGCGGCTTGGCGCGGACACGGGTCCTCGACGCGGCGCTGGCACTGTTCGCCGAGCACGGCGTGCACGGCACGTCACTGCAGATGATTGCCGACCGCGTCGGCGTGACGAAAGCGGCGGTGTACTACCAGTTCCGGTCCAAGGAGGACATCGCCCTGGAGGTGCTGCGCCCGTCGATCGACGACATGGCGCGGGTCATCAGGATCGCCGAGGCGCTGCCGGACGCCGAGCGCCGGCGCGCGGTGGTGGTGAGTGGCCTGATCGAGATGGTGGTGCGGTACCGGCGGCTCGCGGTCCTGTTCTACGGCGATCCCGCCATCGACCAGCTGGTGCACGGCGAGCCGGAGTTCAAGGCCGTCGCGGACCGGGTGCGCGAACTGCTCGAGGGCCCGGACCGCGACCTGGCCGACAAGGTCGCGTTCTCGGTGTTCATCTCCGGGGTGTGCAAGGCACCCGCCGACCCCGATCTCGCCGACGTCGACGACGACGAACTGCACCGCACGCTGCTCGACGTGGCCGCACGCGTCCTGGCGCCGACCGGGGTCGAGGTCGCCGGCTCCTGACGTCGTGCGTTGGCGGCAGCTAAACCCGTCCGATACGACGAGGCGCGCCCCGCCGAAGGACGGGACGCGCCTGCGTGGAGCTGGGCGATCAGGACTTGCGCGCGGCCTGCTCGCGGGCCTCCTGGGTCTTGGCCTCGGCACGCGCCTTCTCCGCCGCGGCTTCCTTCTTCGCGACGTCCTTCTCGGCGTCGGCCTTGTCCTGCTGGGCCTTGCCCTCTTCCTGCAGGTCACGACGGTTGAAGACGATGCCCAGCACCTGCTTCACGATGCCGAGGCCGCCGTCGACCAGTGCACGCACCGCCGCGATCGGGCCGCTGTCATTGCTCGCCATGTTCTCTTCCCTTCGATCGGTCGAACTCCTTGTCACCGAGTGTCGATGCTCGCGCTTGCTATTGCAAGCACTCTGTTAGCACTGTCTCAAAAGGTTTGAACTGGGCTTGGAGCGTTCCGCGCTGGGTATGAAGGAGTGGTCCGTCCGCAACGTCTGCGCCCCTCCGTCGAAAGGGTGGTGCCGCGTCGTGTCCTCAACCCGCATGGACGCCACACTCTCCGCCCCCGCCACCGTCTGCCGCACCGACGCCGCGCCCGCCGCCCCTGCGCCGGCCCGGGGGCGTCGGTCGGACCCACTGCTGATCGGCGCGCTCGCGGCCGGCGTCGGCGCCGCGGGCGCCGGCCATCCGTCGCTGTGGTTCGACGAGGCGGCGACGGTGTCGGCGGCGACCCGTCCGCTGCCCGAACTCCTGCCACTCCTGCAGCACATCGACGCCGTGCACGGCCTCTACTACCTGCTGATGCACGGCTGGCTGACGCTGGCCCCCGTCACCGAGTTCTGGTTGCGCGCACCCAGTTGCCTGGCGGTCGGGATCGCCGCGGCCGGCGTGGTGGGGCTGTGCCGGCGGTTCACCGGACGGGCGGCGGCACTGACCGCCGGGGTGGTGTTCGCCATCCTGCCGCGGATGACGTGGGCCGCCGTCGAGGCGCGGTCCTACGCCTTCACCGCCGCCGTCGCAGTGTGGCTGACGGTGCTGCTCGTCGCCGCCGCGCGCCGCGGTCGCACTTGGCTGTGGCCGCTCTACGGCATGGGCGCCGCGGTCGCGGTACTGCTGAACGTCTACCTCGGCCTGCTCGTCGCCGCCCACGGCGTCGCGGTGCTCGCACTGTCCCGCCGTCTGCCGGTGCTGCTGCGGTGGCTGGCGGCCGCCGCGTTCGGCGTCGGCGCGCTGCTCGGTTTCCTCGACCTCGCCCGCTCCCAGGTGGGTCAGATCGCGTGGATCTCGCCCCTCGGCGGCCACACCGTGGTCGACGTCCTGCGCGACCAGTACTTCGACGGCAGTACGCCATTCGCCATCGGCGCGGGCGCCGCACTCGGGGCGTCCTTCCTGCTGTGGTGCGCGCGGCGGAGCCGGATATCGATCGGCGACCGGCAGCTGGCCGTCATCGCCGTCGCCTGGCTGGTGGTGCCCACGGCGACACTGCTGGTGTGGTCGGCCGTCGCGTCGCCGATCTACTACCCGCGCTACCTGTGCTTCACCGCCCCGGCGATCGCGGTGCTGCTCGGCATGGCCATCGCCCACGTCGCCCGCAGGCCGTGGGTCGTCATCGGCGTCCTGCTCGCCTTCGCCGCCGCGGCCGCACCCACCTACGTCGTCTCCCAGCGCGGTCCGTACAAGGCCGAGGGCATGGACTACAGCCAGATCGCCGACGTCGTGGTCCGGCACGCCCGGCCCGGGGACTGCCTGCTGCTCGACAACACGACGTCCTGGAAACCGGGACCCATCCGGCCGCTGCTGGCGGCGCGTCCGTCCGCTTACCGCGACCTCGTCGATCCCGGTCGCGGGCGCCTCGCCACCGAGACCGACCGGCTGTGGGACGGCTTCGTGCCCATCTGGACGGTCGCGGACCGGGTGCGCCGGTGCACCGTGCTGTGGACGGTGTCGCAGCGCGACCCGGCGGTGCCCGCGCGGGAGAGCGGCACCGCCCTGGCGCCCGGGCCGCGACTGGCGGGCGTTCCGGTGTACCAACTCCCACGCGCCTGGGGCTTCCGCATCGTCGAGCGGTGGCAGTTCAACTTCGCCCAGATCGTCGAGTCGCGGCGACCGTCCTGACGCGGACCGCACCGCACCGGCACCCGGGCGGGGCGTCGCAGCGCTGGCTAGACTCTCCCACCGTGAGGTCCACGACGCCGGCGCGGCTGCTGCTCACCGCGGCGCTCACCACGGCCGCCGCAGGAGCGGCCCTCGGGTTCGCCGCCCCGGCGAGCGCGGGGTGCGAAACGCAACCGACGCACCAGTACTGCGATCTGCCCGTCCGCCCGGACGGGACCTTCGACCGCTGTCTCATCGTCTTCGGGCACGGCATTGCCGGCGTCGGCGACTACCAGGACACCCGCATGCGGTGCTATCCCGTCGATCCCACGAACATTCCGTACAACGAGCCCCGTCACCACATTGATCCGTAGCCGCGAGCCGTCGCAGTTCGTTGAGCTACCCTAACGACATGAGGACGCGCCTGATCGGAGCCGCGGGATGTGCGGCGGCCCTGGCCGCATCGGCGGTGCTCGTCGCTGCGCCCGCCATGGCCAAGAACTGCCCCAGCGGCACGTCGCAGACGCGCTGGGAGGGTGTCTGCACCCAGAGCGGGTCGAACGGGCCGGCGTACCTGCCCCCGAGTGCCAGTGCGCCCGGCGCGAACGTCGTGCTGAACCCCAATGGTTTCTCGACCGTGAACGGCATCCCGTGCACGCCGGAGAACTACGGCAAGTGCATCGCCCTGCAGCAGAGCCAGGGCTGACCGCTCACAGCAGTCGGTAGTGCACGGCGGCGTCGACGACCAGGGCGACGCCGATCACGACGAACACCACGCGCACCGTCATGGGGCCGTAGCGGTTGATGCCCCGAATGAGGTTGCGCTGCACGCGTTGCGCCCGCGGCGTGGATCGGTTGCCGAGCAGCAGCACGGCCAACGTCGGCAGCAGCGTCAACGCGGTGTAGCCCACCACGATCAGCGGCCACAGGGGCGGGCGGGGATCGATCGCCGCGATCAACGCCAGCCCGGCGATGTACGGGATCGAGGTGGGCGCCTGCCCGCTGCCGATGACGACGCCGAGCACCCAGAACAGCCACGGCTTCTCCCGCAGCGCCGTGACGACCCACGGGGGGATGACCGGGAGCTGATTGCCCAGCGGGATGCACGCCACCCCGAGCAGCAGCACCCCGATCCCCAGCTCGCCCCAGTACCGCAGCCGCGGGGTGATGTCGACGTCGAAGAAGTCGGTGGCGAAGTGCAGGCCGAGCACGGTGGCCAGACCGATGGCCGTGGTGGCGACGAACAGGCCCGAGATGAAGCCCAGGCCGGCCGGCAGCGGCGAGATGCGGTTGAGCCGGGCGCCGTAGACGGTGGCCGAGACGATGCCGACGTTCAGCACGTTGAGCGAGTCGATGGCGGCCAGGCCCAGCAGGGAGGCGAACAGGCTCAGCATCGGCGGGGTCCATTCATGTCCGCACGACCATAGCGGCCCGGCCGCCGAGGCCGGTCGGGCCCGTTGACCGGGCACCACAGCCACATGAGCGTCGCTAATGTCGGCACAGAAACATTAGCTGTACTGAAGCAGCGGCCGCCCCTAGCGTCGATGCCGTGACGTCCCCGCTGCTCCTCGGCTTCCTGGCCTCGCTGACGCTGATCGCCGCGATCGGCGCGCAGAACGCATTCGTTCTGCGCCAGGGCATTCGTCGGGAACACGTCGTGCCGGTCGTCGCGCTCTGCACGGTCTCCGACATGGTCCTCATCGCCGCCGGCATCGCCGGCATCGGCACGCTGGTCGCCGCCCATCCCGAGGCCATCGACGTCGCGACGTACGGCGGCGCGGCCTTCTTGCTTGGCTACGGCCTGCTCGCGGCACGACGCGCGCTGCGGCCGTCCGCGCTCGTTCCGGCCGATGCGGCACCGGCACGCCTGGGCGCGGTCCTGCTGACCTGCGCGGCCATGACCTTCCTCAATCCGCACGTATACCTCGACACCGTGGTGCTGCTGGGAGCGCTGGCCAATGAACAACGCGACGGACGCTGGCTGTTCGGCGTCGGCGCCGTCGCGGCCAGTGCCGTCTGGTTCGTCACGCTCGGCTGGGGCGCCCGGCGTCTGGCCGGGGTGTTCGCCACTCCGCGGACCTGGCGCATCCTCGACGGCATCATCGCCGCGACGATGGTCGCGCTCGCCGCGTCCCTGCTCCTGGGCTGACTCAGCGCCGCTCGGCGCGGCCGCGCTTGGTGAAGCGCTGCAAGCCGTTCGACGCCGAGAGCAGCGCCTTCGACGTCTTCGTCTGCCGCCCGTCGTGGCGGCGCTGCAGGAAGCGGCCGGCCTTGGCCAGCACGAAGGCGATCGCGGGAAGCAGCAACGCCGTCAACGCCCAACGCCGCACGAACAAGAGGAGCATCAGCCGTCCTTCACCGTGGTTGCCGTAGGCGCTCGGGATACCCGCCGGCGCCGAAACCAACCGCGCGCGGATCCCCGCCCGCGATTGCGCTCTCGCTGAGCGCAACCCGTGAGGTCGCTGTCAGCCCGCGATAGCGTCGCGCCCCGTGAACGAAGACTGGCTCGCCGTGGTGGTCGGCCTCGCACTGCTGGCCCTGGTGCTGGCCGGCGCCATTCCCGGCAGCGTGGTTCCGTGACGACCCGCGACGGGGCCGCCGACGCCACAGACCACGCCGCCCACGACGCTGACGCCGCGCCGGACGCGCCGGACACACCCCGCCCCGCGCTGGGCTGGGCGGTGGCGGGCGTGGCCGTGGTGGTGGTGCTCGGCGCCGCCACCCGGTTCCTCGAGGCGCAGGTGCCGCAGTGGGCGGCGGGCACGCCGTTCGCCAAGGTCGCCAAGTCGATCGAATTCCCGGTCTACGCCATCGCGCTCGGCCTGCTCGGCAACCTGGTGCTGACGCGGCTGGCCGTCCGCGACGCGCTCGCGCGCGGGTTCCGTACCGAGTTCTTCATCAAGACCGGCCTGGTGCTGCTCGGCGCGTCGGTCAACCTGAAGATCCTCGTCACCGCCGCGGGGCCCGCCATCATTCAGGCGCTGCTGCTGATCTCGATCGTCTTCGGCTTCACGTGGTGGCTCGGCGGCCGGCTCGGCCTCGAGGACAAGCTGCGCGCGCTGCTCGCCTCGGCCGTGTCGATCTGCGGGGTCAGCGCGGCCATCGCCGCCGCCGGGGCGGTGCAGGCCAAGCGCGAGCAACTCGCCTACGCGGCCTCGCTGGTGATCGTCTTCGCGCTGCCGTCGATCTTCCTGCTGCCGTGGCTGGCCGACGTGCTCGGCCTGTCACCCGCCGTCGCGGGCGCCTGGATCGGCGGCAACATCGACACCACCGCGGCCGTCGCGGCAGCCGGCGCGCTCGCCGGCGAGGACGCGTTGCAGATCGCGACGATCGTCAAGACGACGCAGAACGCGCCGATCGGGATCGTGGCGATTGCCCTGACGGCGTACTTCGCGCTGAAGGTCGAGCGCCGCGACGCCGCCGAGGCCCGACCCACGCTCGGCCAGTTCTGGCAGCGGTTCCCGAAGTTCGTGCTGGGCTTCATCGCCGCGTCCGTGATCGGCACGCTCTACCTGCAGTGGAGCGGCGACAAGGCTGCGATCACCACCGTCAACGACCTCCGCACCTGGTTCCTGATCTTCGCGTTCGTCTCGATCGGGCTGGAGTTCAGCCTGCGGGGCCTGCGCGACGCCGGCTGGCGCCCCGTGGCGGTGTTCGCTTCGGCCACCGTGGTGAACGTCGTCGTGGCCCTCGGCCTGGCGGCCGTCCTGTTCGCCGACTTCGACCTCGGTTAGCCACTACGCTCGGCCGCGTGCCGCACGAAGCGATCGGTTCCCCGAATCCCCGGCGCTGGTCGCGGCGCTCCTTCCTGGCGCTCACCGCGGGATCGGCCGCGCTGCTCGCCGCCGGTTGCGCGAAGGACGCCCCCGGCACGGTCGCCGACGACGGCTCGGTCACGGTCCGGCACGCGTTCGGCGAAACCCGCATCCCGAAGCCGCCGCAGCGCGTCGTCAGCGCCGGGCTCACCGACCAGGACGACCTGCTGGCGCTCGGCGTCGTACCGGTCGCCGTGACGGAGTGGTTCGGCGGCGAACCGTTCGCCACCTGGAGCTGGGCGCGCCCGAAGCTGGGGCCGGCCCAACCGGTGGTGCTCACCCTCGCCGAAGGCGTCCCGACCGATCAGATCGCCGGGCTGCGGCCCGATCTCATCGTGGCGACCAACGCCGGGCTGGACGCCGACACCTACGCTGCGCTGTCGAAGATCGCGCCGACCATCGCCCAGTCCGGCCCCGACGCGTTCTTCGAACCGTGGAAGGACCAGGCCGAGATCATCGGCCAGGCCGTCTTCAAGGCCGACGAGATGCGGTCACTCGTCACCGCCATCGACGACCGGTTCACCCAGATCGCCAAGGACCAGCCGGCTTTCGGCGGCAAGAAGGTCTATCTCGTGGCGGGCACGCTCGACCGCGACCGCGCCGTGGTCACCCCGGCCGGACCGCGGACCGAGTTCCTCACCCAGATGGGCCTGGTGGTGCCCGAGGGCGTCGGACAGTACGTCGACGGCGACAACGCCTTCGTGCCGCGTGACCGCATGGCGGCCGTCCTCGACGAGGCCGACGTCGTCATCTGGACCACCGAGAGCGACGCCGAGAGCGGCGCCCTGCTGGCCGATCCGACGGTCGCGGCGCTGCGGTCCACCACGCGCAACCGCGCCGTGTTCACCGACCGGGACCTGGCGGGCGCCATCGCATTCGGCACCGTGCTGTCCTACCCGGTGGTCGCCGACCGCCTACCACCGCTGCTGAGCCGCGCCCTGGCCTGACAAGATGACTCCGGTGACCAGCGACCTGCAGCCCCACGACACCACGGGCTTCGCCAAAGCCGGATCGGCCTACTACCCGGCGCTGGTCGCCGTCTTCACCGCGCTGGTGATCATCTCGAACGTCACGGCGACCAAGGGCGTCGCCTTCGGCCCCGTCATCACCGACGGCGGGTTCATCGTCTTCCCGCTGACCTACGTGATCGGCGACGTGTTGAGCGAGGTCTACGGCTTCAAGGCCGCGCGCCGGGCGATCCTGCTCGGCTTCTCGATGAACATCCTGGCCGCACTGGCGTTCTGGGTGACCATCTACCTGCCGGCCGCCGACTTCTACGAGAACCAGGCCGCGTTCGAGAACGTCGTGCACGCCTACACCCAGCTGATCGTCGCAGGCCTCGCCGGCTTCATCGTCGGCCAGACCATCAATGCCTGGGTGGTCGTGGCCATCAAGGAGCGCACCAAGGAGAAGCACCTGTGGGCCCGGCTCGTCGGATCCACGTTCGCCGGCCAGCTCGGCGACACCCTGGTGTTCTGCTCGATCGCGGCCGGCGCCATCGGCATCACCTCCGCCAAGGACTTCGTCGTCTACACCGCGCTGGGCTGGCTGTACAAGACGGTCGTCGAGATCGTCATGCTGCCCGTCACCTACCGCGTGATCGCGGTGATCAAGCGGCGCGAACCGACCTACCAGCCGGCGGTCTGAGAGCGGCGCCATGCCGGCCGTGCGCGACTGCGGGGAGCGGGCACTCCTCCTCGACTGCGAGGACATCGCCGAGGTCCTCGCGTGGAGCGCGGCGATCCGCGCCGCCGGCCTGCCCGGCGTGCTCGACGTGGTGCCCGCCGCACGGACCGTGCTGGTCGGCGTCGCCGAGCCCCGCGACCGCGAACCGACGCGCGCGCGTCTCGCCGGACTGCGGCCCGACCCCGACGCCGGGGCGCCACCGGACGACGGGCACGAGGTGGTGCTGGACGTCGTCTACGACGGACCCGACCTCGACGAGGTCGCCCGGCTGACCGGCCTGTCCGCCGACGAGGTGGTCGCCGCCCACACCGCGACGCCGCTGCGGGTCGGATTCGGGGGTTTCGCACCGGGATTCGCGTACCTCGTCGGCGGCGACCCGCGGCTGCGGGTGCCGCGCCGTGCCGAACCGCGGACCCGGGTGCCCGCCGGTGCGGTCGCTCTCGCCGACGAGTTCAGCGGGGTCTATCCGCGCCAGACGCCCGGCGGGTGGCAACTGATCGGCCGCACCGACGCGGTGCTGTGGGACGTCGACCGCGCCGAGCCCGCGCTGCTGACCCCCGGCGCCTGGGTGCGGTTCCGGGCGGCGCGATGACGGCGGTGGGCCTCGAGGTCCTCAGCACCGGGCCGCTGGCGTTGGTCGAGGACCTCGGGCGGCCCGGGCTCGCACACGTCGGGGTGACCCGCTCCGGTGCCGCCGATCGCGCCGCGCACCTGCTGGCCAACCGCCTGGTGGCCAATCCCCGCGACCGCGCGACCGTGGAGGTGACGTTCGGCGGCTTCGCCGCCCGGGTGCTGGGCGGCGACGTGACGGTCGCCGTCACCGGCGCCGACGGTGGCGTGGTGATCAACGGAAAGCCGTTCGGCGCCAACGCCGTTGCCCGTATCCGCATCGGCCAGGTGCTCGAGATCGGCGTCCCGGCGGCGGGTCTGCGCAGCTATGTGGCCGTGCGCGGCGGGATCGCCGTCGACGCGGTGCTCGGCTCGCGCAGCCACGACGTCCTCGCGGCGCTGGGACCGCCGCCGCTGCGCGCCGGCGACCTACTGCCCGTCGGCCCGCCCGGCGCCGACTTCCCGGACATCGACCAGGCACCGGTCGCCGCCCTCGGGACCGGCACGGTCGACCTCGCGGTGCTGCCCGGACCTCGCGACGACTGGTGCGCCGACCCGGATCGGCTGGTGGGCACCGAGTGGACCGTCACCGAGCGCAGTGACCGCGTCGGCACGCGGCTCGCGGGACGGGCGCTGACACTGCGCCACCCGGACCGTCAGCTTCCCAGCGAGGGCGCCGTGCGTGGCGCCATTCAGGTGCCGCCCAACGGTTTACCGGTGATCCTCGGACCCGATCACCCGGTGACCGGCGGCTATCCCGTGATCGGCGTCCTCCTCGACGCCGACGCCGACCGGGTGGCCCAGGTCCGGCCCGGCCAGACGGTGCGCCTGCACTGGTCCCGGCCGCGGCGCGCCTGGTAGAAATCGAGAGGTGTACACCGCTCGGCTGGTCCACACGTCCGACCTCGACGGTGACACCCGCGCCGGCGCCCGCAGGATGCTCGTCGACGCCTTCGCCGCCGGCGACGGCTTCGGCGACGACGACTGGGAGCACGCCCTGGGCGGGATGCACGCGCTGGTGTGCCATCACGGCGCGCTGATCGCCCACGGTGCGGTGGTGCAGCGCAGCATGCTGCACGACGGGCGTCCGCTGCGGTGCGGTTACCTCGAGGCGGTCGCGGTGCGGGAGGACTGGCGCCGCCGCGGGCTCGCCGGCGCGGTCATGGACGCCCTCGAGCAGGTGATCCGCGGCGCGCACCACCTCGGCGCGCTGAGCGCCAGCGAGGCGGGACGTCCGCTCTACGAGGGCCGCGGCTGGCTGCCGTGGCGGGGCGCCACCTCGGTGCTCGGCCCCGAGGGGCCCACGCGCACGCCCGACGACGACGGCTCGGTGTACGTCCTGCCCGCGCGGCTACCCGCCGGGGTGACGCTGGACACCGCCGGTGACCTCGCCTGCGACTGGCGCGCCGGCGACGTCTGGTGACCTCACACCGTCGGCCTCGGGGCGGTGAGGCGACGTTCACGGCCGTGTCGCCCGAGCGCCGCGACGACACCGCGCGGCAATGGCCAGGAAACAGTTCCGCAACACGGGATGCCTTGACTGGTGGGCATGGGTGAGCCGGACCGGGGGCCGTTGACGGGCTTCCGCGTGGCCGTGACCTCGGCGCGGCGTGCCGAGGAACTGAGCACGCTGCTGACGCGCCGTGGCGCGAACGTGTCGTGTGCCGCGGCCATCGCGATGGTGCCGCTGCCCGATGACGACGAACTCCGCACCCACACCGAATCGTTGATCGCCAACCCGCCCGACGTCGTGATCGCGACGACCGGCATCGGCCTGCGCGGCTGGATCGCGGCGGCCGACGGCTGGGGGCTCGCCACCGAGCTGACCTCGGCGCTCGCCAACGCCCGCATCGTCTCCCGCGGGCCGAAGGCCACGGGCGCGCTGCGGGCCGCGGGGTTGCCCGAGGAGTGGTCTCCGGAGTCCGAATCGTCCCGCGACGTGCTGGAGTACCTGCGCGGCGGCATCGACGGACTGCGGGTGGCCGTGCAGCTGCACGGGGCGACCGACGAGTGGGACCCCTTCCCCGAGTTCCTCGACGAGCTGCGCGCCGCCGGCGCCGACGTGGTGCCGATCCGGGTGTACCGGTGGCATCCGGCGCCGCGCAACGGGCCGTTCGATCAGCTCGTCCTCGAAATGGCCGACCGCCGCTTCGACGCCGTCAGCTTCACCTCCGCCCCTGCGGTGGCGTCGGTGCTGATGCGCGCGGCGGAACTCGGCGTGGAGGACCAGCTGCTCGACGCACTGCGCACCGACGTGCACGCGATGTGCGTCGGGCCGGTCACGGCGCGCCCGCTGGTCCGGTTGGGCGTGCCGACGTCGGCTCCGGAACGGATGCGACTGGGTGCGCTCGCCCGCCACATCACCGACGAGCTGCCCGTGCTGCGGTCGCGCTCGGTGCGGGTGGCGGGCCACGTGCTGGAGATCCGCGGCACCTGCGTGCTGGTCGACGGCGCGGTCAAGGAGCTGTCACCGACCGGGATGGCGACGATCCGCGCGCTCGCCGCGCGTCCCGGCGCCGTGGTGTCCCGGCACGACCTGCTGCGCGCGCTGCCCGGCAGCGGCACCGACACCCACGCCGTCGAGACCGCGGTGCTGCGCCTGCGGACGGCCCTGGGGGATCGCCGGATCGTGACGACGGTGGTCAAGCGCGGGTACCGGCTCGCCGTCGACGAATCGCCGGTGGGGGCGGCGTGATCCCCATCCTGGTGGCCCACGGCACGCGCAAGCCCGGCGGCGTCGCGATGGTCGCCGAACTGGCGAACCGCGTCGGCGCCGCTCTCGGCACGCCGGTGCGCACGGCCTTCGTCGACGTCCTCGGCCCCACCCCGAGCGACGTGCTGCGCGCGGTGACCGACGAGCCCGCCGTGCTGGTGCCGGCCTTCCTCGCCCGCGGCTACCACGTCCGCGTCGACATCCCCGCCGCCGTGGCCGCCGGCGGCCACCCGGACGTCACCGTCACCGAGGCGCTCGGTCCCTCGCCGCAGCTGGTGCGCGTCCTGACCGACCGTCTGCTCGCCAGCGGCTGGCGCAGCGGCGATGCGGTGGTGTTCGCCGCGGCGGGCACGTCCGACCGCGGCGCGCAGCGCGACCTGCGGATCACCGCCGCGATGCTGTCGGCGGTCATCGGGCAGCGCGTCGAGATCGCCTACGCCGCCACCGGCGAACCCAGGGTCGCCGACGCGGTGGCCCAGGCCAGGGCCTGGGGCGCCCGCCGGGTCGCGGTCGCGTCCTACTTGCTCGCCGACGGCCTGTTCCAGGACCGGCTGCGGACGTCGGGGGCCGACGTGGTCGCCGAACCGCTGGGCGTGCATCCCGGCGTGGTGCGTCTGGTGGCGGCGCGGTTCCGCCGCGCCCGGGTGCCCGTCGCGGCCTGACCCGCGCGGCGCAGCGGGCACGTCAGCCGCCCGGCGCAAGATGACTCCCATGGCCGACTCGGGCGACGCCGCGCTGAACACCTACCGGTACCTGCGCGGCGGGATGGCGGCGCTGCTGCTGATGCTCGGCGCGGCCGTCGTGGCCGAACGGCTGCGGTCGGGGTGCTGGCAGACCTCGATCAGCGCCTACTACTTCACGCCGGCGCAGGGCGTGTTCGTCGGCAGCCTGTGCGCACTGGGCGCACTGCTCATCGTCTACCGCGGCAGCAGCGACACCGAGGACGTGCTGCTGAACCTCGCGGGGACGCTGGCGTTCATCGTGGCGTTCGTACCGACGTCACGGCCGGTGCTGGCGTGTGGTGACACCGTCGCGCCCGGTGCGGCGGGCCCGGCCGCCACCGTCGGCACGTGGGCGGTGGTGGCGGCGCTGCTCGCCGCACGGCTCGCGTCGTGGTGGCTCTACCGCCGGACCGGGACCGGCCAGCGGCGCAGCACATTGGGCACCTTGGTGACGTGGGTGCAGCGCGCCGTGTTCACCGTCGGGGTGGTGACGCTGGCCGTCGCGCCGGAGTGGTTCGTCGGGCACGCCCACGGCATCGCCGCCGTGGTGCTGTTCGCGGCGATCATCGCCACGGTGGTGCAGACGGCGTTCGTCGTCGGCAACCAGGACGACGACCGCTGCCCGCACCGTTGCCGGTACCGCGCCGTCTACCGCACGATCGCCGCGACCATGGCCGCGACACTCCTCGCCGCGGTGGTACTGCATTTCACCGTGGACGGCTTCAACCACGCGGTCCTCGTCGTCGAGGCGGCACTGATCGCCGCGTTCGGCGTGTACTGGGTGGTGCAGACCGTCGAGCTGTGGGGCACCACCACCCGAGAGGCACTGCTCGCGGCGGGCGCCGCGGAGCGCAGCCGGACGTTGCGCGCGCTGTGACGCCTCAGGCGGCGATCTCCACCGTGCCGTCGGCACGGATCCTGGTGCGATACACCGGGATCGACACGTCCGGGTCGTCGAGGCAGCTGCCGTCGTCGAGGGCGAAGGCCTGCTTCTTGATCGGGGTCTGCACGCACGCCCGGCCGGCGCGGTCACCGACCAGCCCCCGCGACATCACCGCGGCGCCGGAGAACGGGTCGACGTTGCCGACGGCGTGCAGCGAGCCGTCCTCGAGCCGGAACAGCGCCGCCTGCCGCCCCTCGGGCAGCAACACCCCGGCGCCGCGCCCGGGCAGCAGCCAGTCGTACCGGCACGCCGGAATCCACACGTCGACGACGTCGTCGAGCAGTGTCATCGGACGCTCCTTTCCCCGGTGGCGGGAACCCTCGGCATGCCGATCGGGGTCGGCACCTTGCGGCCGTTGCGCTCGGTGAACTCGACGGTGGGGTCGGGTGCGCCGGGCGCGTTGACGAACGACACGAACCGGGACAGCTTGTCCGGATCCTCGAGCACGCCCTTCCACTCGCACGCGTACCCCGCGACGTGCCGCTCGATCGCGGCCTCGAATTCCGCTGCCAGGCCCAGGGAGTCGTGGCAGACGACGTCGCGGAGGTGATCCATGCCGCCGTCGAGCGCCTCGAGCCACGGCGCCGTGCGCTGCAACCGGTCGGCGGTACGGACGTAGAACATCAGGAACCGGTCGACGTAGCGGACCAGCGTCTCGTCATCGAGGTCGCCGGCCAGCAGCTGCGCGTGCCGCGGCGTCATGCCGCCGTTGCCGCCGACGTACAGGTTCCAGCCGGTCTCGGTGGCGATCACACCGACGTCCTTGCCGCGCGCCTCGGCGCACTCGCGGGCGCATCCCGAGACGCCCATCTTGATCTTGTGAGGTGCCCGCAGCCCGCGGTAGCGCATCTCCAGGTCGATCGCCATCTGCACGGAGTCCTGCTGACCGTAGCGGCACCAGTCGCTGCCGACGCAGCTCTTCACCGTCCGCAGCGACTTGCCGTAGGCGTGGCCGGATTCCATGCCGCCGTCGACGAGGCGCCGCCAGATCTCGGGCAGCTGATCCACCGTCGCACCGAACATGTCGATGCGCTGGCCGCCGGTGATCTTCGTGTACAGCCCGAAGTCCTTGGCGATCTGACCGATCAGGATGAGGTGCTCGGGCGTGATGTCGCCGCCCGCCACGCGCGGCACCACGGAGTAGCTGCCGTTGCGCTGGATGTTGGCCAGGAAGTGGTCGTTGGAGTCCTGCAGCGCGGCGGTCTCGGCACCGAGGATGTGGTCCGAACTGGTCGAGGCGAGGATCGAGGCGACCACCGGCTTGCAGACGTCGCAGCCGCGGCCGGTGCCGAACTTCTCGATCAGGCCGGAGAACTTGCGGATCTCGGTGGCCGAGATGATCTCGAACAGTTCCGCGCGCGACTGGGAGAAGTGCTCGCACAGGGCGGTGCTCTGCTCGACGCCCTCGGCGTCGAGCAACTGCTTGAGCAGCGGGACGCACGACCCGCAGGACGTCCCCGCCAACGTGCACTTCTTCAGCCCCGCGACGTCGGCGCAGCCGGCTCCGATCGCCTCCTTGAGGTCACCCTTGGTCACGTTGTTGCACGAGCAGATCTGGGCGATGTCGGGCAGCGCGCCGATGCCGAGACCCGGCGAATCCCCCTCGGCTGCAGGCGCGATGAGCGACAGCGGGTCACCGGGCAGCTCGCTGGCGACCATCGGGCGCAGTACCCCGTAGGCCGAGGCGTCACCCACCAGGATGCCGCCGAGCAGCGTCTTGGCGTCGTCGGAGAGCACCAGCTTGGCGTAGGTCTGCTTGACGGGGTCGTTGACCACCACGTCGAGGCTGCCCGGCGTGCGACCCTGCGCGTCGCCGAAACTGGCGACGTCGACGCCGAGCAGCTTCAGCTTGGTGGACATGTCGGCCTCGCCGAATTCCGCTGCGCCGCCCAGCAACCGGTCGGCGACGACCTCGGCGCTGATGTACCCCGGCCCGACGAGGCCGTAGCAGCGGCCGTCGATGGCGGCGACCTCGCCGATGGCGTAGACGTCCGGATCGCTGGTGACGCAGGACCGGTCGGTCAGCACACCGCCGCGCTGCGCGATGTCCAGACCGGCGTGGCGGGCCAGCTCGTCGCGGGGCCGCACGCCGGCGGCGAACACGACGACGCCCGCGTCGATCGCACTGCCGTCGTTGAGCGTCACGCGTACCGCGTCGTCCTCCTGCGACTTGCGCAGCGGCTTGTTGCGCTGCACCGGCCGGATGCTCTCGGTGCTGACGCCGGTGTGCACCTCGATGCCGAGGCCGCGGATCATCCGGTTCAGCAGCGCACCGCCGGCGCCGTCGAGCTGCGCGGCCATCAGGTGCGGTGACATCTCCAACACCTGCGTGGACAACCCGAAGGCGCGCAACGCATTCGCCGCCTCCAGCCCCAGCAGTCCGCCGCCGATGACCACGCCGACGGGCGTCTTGCTCGTCGCGGCGGCCAGCGCGCCGGCACGGATGGCGTCGAGGTCGTCGAGGGTGCGGTAGACGTGGCACTGCGGCAGGTCGTGGCCCGGGATCGGGGGGACGAAGGCATACGACCCGGTCGCCAGCACCAGGGCGTCGTAGGGCACCCGGCGGCCCAGCGCCGTCGTGACGAACTTGGCCGAGCGGTCGATGCGCGTGACCGGGTCGCGCAGGATGACCTCGACGTGGTCGTCGCCGGCGTACGCGTTGCCCGGCAGGGCGAGTCGCGTCCGGTCCCAGTGCTCGGTGTAGCCGGTCAGGCCGACGCGGTCGTAGGCGGCGTCGGCCTCCTCGGCGAGCACGACGACGTGCCACGTGTCGGCCTCGTCGCGTGACCGCAAGGCCTCGACGAAGCGGTGCCCGACCATCCCGTGGCCCACGACCACGACGCGTTTCGACGACTGCATGACCGCCACGCTAGGAAGCCGATATTGCCGCGGTGTCGCGCCGTGTGACACCGCCATCACGGTGTGCTCACGTTCCGCGCCGGCCGGGTGTGAGGCGGATCAGATGCTGTCGGCCGAGCCCTGCGTCGTGGTCGGCGCATAGGGGTTGTAGATCGTCGTCGGCGTCTCCGACGACGTCGGGCCGCCACCCGGAAACACCTCCTGCTCGGGTGGCGGCAGCGGTGCGCCCGGCGCCGGAATGCCGCCGTCCTGACTGGTCCGCGGTGCGGGCAGCGGATAGCTCGTGCCGGTGACCGTGCGCAGCGTCCTGCTCGTCGTGGGCGGCGCCGACGACGAGGGCGGTTCCGGGGCGACCCCGGGGACGGAATCCGACGTCGAGGTCCCGATGACGGCCCACACCAGCAGCGCCACCAGGAGCACCGCCGCCGCGCCCGCAGCCCAAATCACGCCCCGGTGCTCGAAGCGGGCCCAGCGGTCGTCCTCGTCGATCACCGGCGGCATGCTATACCGCCCGGCCGAACGCGCGGGAAACGCGGCGGGTCAGGCCCAGCGGCCCAGGATCTCCGTCGCCCGGGTCGCCAGCGCGGCCTGCAGGAAGGGACCGAAGCTGATGCGTCCCACGCCGAGCGGAGCGAACGACGCCGGGTCGTCCTGATCGGGTAGGGCGATGGCGTTGACCGGCAGCGGCAGCGCCTCGACCAGCCGCCGGTAGGTGTCGTCGTCGTGCCGTCCCACCGGGTACAGGCTGTCGGCGCCGGCATCGGCGGCGAGCCGCAGTCGCGCGACGGCACGGTTGAAGCGGTCGGCCTCGTCGCCGTCCTGGCGCAGGAACAGGTCGGTGCGCGCGTTGATCACCACGTGGACGCCCGCGGCGTCCGCCGCCGCGCGCAGCTCGCCGATCAGCGCCGCGTGCTCCTCGGCCGAGCGGATCCGCTTGCCCTCCCGGTGCACGGTGTCCTCGACGTTCAACCCGACCGCGCCTGCCGAGAGCAGCCCCTCGATCAGCCGTTGCGGTGCCTCGCCGTAGCCGGACTCGACGTCCACCGACACCGGCACGTCGACCGCGCCGGTGATCTGGGTGACCCGCGCGGTGAGATCGGCGAACGACATGCCCTCGCCGTCCTCCTTGCCCACCGAATCGGCGACCGGATGGCTGCCGACGGTCAGTGCAGCGAAGCCCGCGTCGACCGCGAGCGTCGCCGACCACGCATCCCACACCGTGGGCAACACGACCGGGTCACCCGGAACGTGCAACGCCAGCAGCGCCTCGGCACGGGCCTTCAGTTCCTGCTCCGACAACTTCGGTTCCTCCATTCGTCGAACACGACTCGAACGTGACTCGTGTCACGTTCAACACGGTGATGTGGCTAGCATCGCTTGCGTACTGTGATTCACGACACCCTTCAGCCCAAGGAGGTCACCACGTTGTCCACCACCACCGAAATCGACCAGCTGCACGAACTGATCGGCGGCCTGCGTCGCTGCGTGACCTCGCTGGCATCACGCTACGGGGACACCCCGGCCATGCGGCGCATCGTCAACGACGCCGAACGCATCCTCAACGACATAGACCGGCTCGACATCGATGCCGAGGAACTCGACCTGGTGCGTGGCGTCAACGCCCGCCACCATCACGTGCTGGAGAAGATCGGCATCCCGGATACGCAGTACGCCAGCGACTTCTGGCAGGACGTGGACGACGAAGGGCTCGGCGGCACGCGGTGAGCGACGCAGCCGCCGACTCCCGGCGCCGCCCCGTGCGGTACGGGCACCGGCACATCGAAACCAAAGTGAGGCAAACTCCGTGAGCGCACCCACCGCCGATCGCCGAGGTGAGAAGGGCACCGGCGTCTTCTCGCCGGGCCGGGCCCAAATCTCCCAGCGCACCCTGCGGACGGACAACTGGCTCAAGTCGCCGATCGTCACCGACCTGGGTTTCGCCGCGTTCATCATCTACGCCACGGTGCGCGCGTTCCAGCGGGACCACTTCTTCGTCGAGAAGTACCACTACCTGACGCCGTTCTATTCGCCGTGTCTGAGCAAGGCCTGCGGGGACGCCAGCGAGTTCTGGCCACAGTTCCTGCCCACGTCGGGTCCGCTGTCGCTGCTGCCGTACGCGCTGCTGTCGCTGCCGTTCCTGCTGCTGTTCCGGCTCACCTGCTACTACTACCGCGGCGCCTACTACCGCTCGGTGTGGCAGTCCCCGACCGCCTGCGCGGTCGCCGAGCCCCACGCCAAGTACACCGGCGAGACGCGCTTCCCGCTGGTCCTGCAGAACGTCCACCGCTACTTCTTCTACATCGCGACGCTCATCTCGCTGATCAACACCTGGGACGCGATCAAGGCGTTCCACTCCGAGGACGGCCCGGGCGGCTTCGGCTTCGGCCTGGGCAACGTGATCCTGGTCGTCAACGTCGTCCTGCTGTGGACCTACACCATCTCCTGCCACTCCTGCCGGCACGTGGCCGGCGGCCGGCTCAAGCACTTCTCCAAGCACCCGGTGCGCTACTGGATGTGGACGCAGATCAGCAAGCTGAACACCCGGCACAAGCTGTACGCCTGGATCACGCTCGGCACCCTGATGCTGACGGACTTCTACGTGATGCTCGTCGCCAGCGGGACCATCTCCGATCTGCGCTTCGTCGGCTGACGCCGGCAGGCGAACGCATCCCAGACGCACTCGAAACGAACGACATGAATGAGGTCGAGATGAACCCCGAGACCGACGACCGCAGCGTCGAGCGGCACGAATACGACGTCGTCGTGATCGGCGCCGGGGGAGCCGGCCTGCGCGCCGTGATCGAAGCACGCGAACGCGGCCTGCGGGTGGCGGTCGTGACGAAGTCGCTGTTCGGCAAGGCCCATACCGTCATGGCCGAGGGTGGCTGCGCCGCGGCGATGCGCAACGTCAACACCAAGGACTCCTGGCAGGTGCACTTCGGCGACACCATGCGCGGCGGCAAGTTCCTCAACAACTGGCGCATGGCCGAACTGCACGCCCAGGAGGCGCCCGACCGGGTGTGGGAACTCGAGACCTACGGTGCGCTGTTCGACCGCACCAAGGACGGCAAGATCAGCCAGCGCAACTTCGGCGGGCACACCTATCCGCGCCTGGCCCACGTCGGTGACCGCACCGGCCTGGAGATCATCCGGACGCTGCAGCAGAAGATCGTTTCGCTGCAGCAGGAGGACAAGCGCGAACTCGGCGACTACGAGGCCCGCATCCGGGTGTTCCACGAAACCTCGATCACCGAGCTCATCACCGAGGGCGAGGGTGACCAGCGCCGGATCGCCGGCGCGTTCGGCTACTACCGCGAGACCGGCGAGTTCGTGCTGTTCGAAGCACCCGCGATCGTCCTGGCCACCGGCGGCATCGGCAAGTCCTACAAGGTGTCGTCGAACTCGTGGGAGTACACCGGCGACGGCCATGCGCTGGCACTGCGCGCCGGCTCGACGCTGATCAACATGGAGTTCATCCAGTTCCACCCGACCGGGATGGTCTGGCCGCTGTCGGTGAAGGGCATCCTCGTCACCGAGGGCGTGCGCGGCGACGGCGGAGTGCTGAAGAACTCCGAGGGCAAGCGGTTCATGTTCGACTACATCCCCGACGTCTTCAAGGGCCAGTACGCCGAGACGGCGGAGGAGGCCGACCAGTGGCTCAAGGACAACGACTCCGCACGACGCACCCCTGACCTGCTGCCCCGCGACGAGGTCGCGCGCGCCATCAACACCGAGGTGAAGGAAGGCCGCGGCACGCCGCACGGCGGCGTCTACCTCGACATCGCCTCACGCATGTCGGCCGAGGAGATCAAGCGCCGGCTGCCCTCGATGTATCACCAGTTCATCGAACTGGCCGAGGTCGACATCACCAAGGACGAGATGGAGGTCGGACCGACCTGCCACTACGTCATGGGTGGCATCGAGGTGGAGCCCGACAGTGCGGCTGCCGCGACGGCGGGCCTGTTCGCCGCCGGTGAGTGCGCCGGCGGCATGCACGGATCGAACCGGCTGGGCGGCAACTCGCTGTCGGACCTGCTGGTGTTCGGGCGGCGTGCCGGCCTGGGGGCCGCCGACTATGCGCGCGCCCTACCGGACCGCCCGAAGGTCACCGAGGAGTCGGTCAACGCGGCGATCGACATGGCGCTGGCCGTGTTCGACGGCCCCGCCGACGGCGCGCCGGAGAACCCCTACACCCTGCAGCTCGACATGCAGGACACGATGAACAACCTGGTCGGCATCATCCGCAAGTCCGACGAGATGCAGGAGGCGCTGGACAAGCTCACCGAGCTGCGGGAGCGCTACAAGCGCGTCAAGGTCGAGGGCGACCGGAAGTTCAACCCCGGCTGGCACCTCGCGATGGACCTGCGGAACATGCTGCTGGTCAGCGAGTCGGTGGCCAAGTCCGCCATCACCCGCACCGAGAGCCGCGGCGGCCACACCCGCGACGACTACCCGTCGATGGATGCCAACTGGCGCAACCAGCTGCTGGTGTGCCGGTCCGAGGGCGACGATCCGGTGGTACCGGACGTCAGCGTCGTCAAGCAGCGGCAACCGCAGATGCGCTCCGACCTGCTCGAGTGTTTCGAGCTCAGCGAGCTGGAGAAGTACTACACCGACGACGAACTCGTCGAACACCCGCAACGGAAGGGCTGACCGAGATGGCTGCTTACAACGCGAGCATGCGGGTCTGGCGCGGCGACGCCGCCGGCGGCGAGCTGAAGGACTACACCGTCGAGGTCAACGACGGCGAGGTGGTGCTCGACATCATCCACCGGCTGCAGCAGACCCAGGTGGGCGACCTCGCGGTGCGGTGGAACTGCAAGGCCGGCAAGTGCGGATCGTGTTCGGTGGAGATCAACGGCCGTCCCCGGCTGGCGTGCATGACCCGCATGTCGACCTTCGGCGAGGACGAGGTCGTCACCGTCACCCCGCTGCGGACCTTCCCGGTGATGCGCGACCTGGTGACCGACGTGTCGTTCAACTACGAGAAGGCGCGGGAGATCCCGTCGTTCACGCCGCCCAAGGACCTGCAGCCCGGTGAGTACCGGATGGCGCAGGAGGACGTGAACCGCAGCCAGGAGTTCCGCAAGTGCATCGAGTGCTTCCTGTGCCAGAACGTCTGCCACGTCAACCGTGACCACGAGGAGAACAAGCTCGCGTTCTCCGGCCCGCGCTACCTGATGCGCCAGGCCGAACTCGACATGCATCCGCTGGACACCCACGGTCACCGCGCCGAGCAGGCCCAGGAGGAGAACGGCCTGGGCTACTGCAACATCACCAAGTGCTGCACCGAGGTCTGCCCCGAGCACATCAAGATCACCGACAACGCGCTGATCCCCATGAAGGAGCGCGCGGCCGACCGCAAGTACGACCCGATCGTCTGGCTCGGCAACAAGCTGTTCCGGCGCTAGCCGGCGCTGCGCCGAGCGCCCCTCGGCGACCGACATCCGGGCGTAGGCTCGACGGGAAGCAGCCAATCAACGACGAAGGGCAGCCTCGTGAGGAACACGCACAGCATCAACGACATTCGCACCGCCATCCGCGAACTCTCGGTGCGGGCCGACCTCGCCCGGCGGGAGGGCCGACCGGCCGACGCGCTGGAGATCGAGCAGCGGATCACCGGCTACCGCGAGGAACTCGCCACCCGGCCCTGACGCCCGTCCCGGGAGTGCCGCGCACCGGTCCCTATTGGCCGAGGCGCCGAAAGGTGCTGCGGTGGAACACGATCGGCGAGACGTCGTCGTGCACGGTGATGTCGGAGACCCGCAGGATGACGATGGTGTGATCACCGGCCGGGACGAGCTGCTCGATGGCGCTCTCCAGCCAGATGGACGTGCCGTCGATGAACACCGCGCCGCTGTCGCGCGACACCGTCTCCAGACCCGCGAAGCGGTCCCCGGTCTTGGCGGCGAGCGTGCGGGCCGCCTCGTCGTGCGACTCGCCGAGGACGCTGATGCCCAGCGACGGCAGATCCACCAGCTTGGGCCACGTCGTCGAGGTGTTCTGCACGCAGAACGACACCAGCGGCGGGTCGAGCGACACCGGCACGAACGTGCTGGCGGCCAGGCCGACGCGGGTGCCGTCGACCTCCGCGGCGATCGCGATCACGCCGGACGGGAAGTGACCGAACGCCTCGCGTAGCGACGCCGGACTCAGATCGGTGCTGCTCATGGCTCCCTCATCTTCACACGAATACCCGGCCGCTTCACACGGGTTGCCAGGCCGCTCCACGCGGGCATGGCATTCGGCACGGCGGTCACGGCTCCATCCTGTCGCCGGTTTCGGCGGCGCGCCATGGTCGAAATCTCGATGACTCCAAGGCGGCCCGCGCGAGGTCACGCGCCCGGTGGACGACCGGTAATCTGACGCGCATGCCCAACCCGTCCCTGCTGTCCGTGCTGCGCGAACGCGCCGGGGTGGCGCCCAACGACGCCGCGTTCACCTACACCGACTACGACGTCGACTGGAACGGCGTCAGCGAGACGCTGACCTGGTCACAGGCGTTCCGGCGCACCATCAACGTTGCGATCGAGGTGGCCAAGCACGGCGAGGTGGGCGACCGCGCCGTCATCGTCGCCCCGCAGGGGCTGCACTACATCTACGCGTTCCTCGGCGCCATGCAGGCCGGCCGGATCGCCGTACCGCTGTCGATCCCCGCGGTCGGCTCGCACGACGAGCGCATCAGCGCCGTGTTCGCCGACACCGACCCCACGGTCATCCTCACCACGGCGGCCATCGCGCCGAGCGTCACCGAGTACCTGCCCGAGGCGCACGCCGGCGCCGCGGTGATCGTGGTCGACGAGCTGGACCTCGACGGCCGCAACGGCTCCGGCCCCCGCATCAAGGACGCGCCGAGCACCGCCTACCTGCAGTACACGTCGGGCTCGACGCGCACCCCGGCCGGCGTGCAGGTGACCGACCGCAACCTCGCAGCCAACTTCGAGCAGCTGATGGCCGACTACTTCCCCGACCTCGGCGGGGTGGCGCCGCCGGACACCACCATCGTGTCGTGGCTGCCCTTCTACCACGACATGGGGCTGATGCTCGGCGTCATCGCGCCCATCCTCGGCGGCTACCAGGCGAAGCTGACCAGCCCGCTGGCCTTCCTCGCGAAGCCCGCCCGCTGGATCCAGGCGCTGGCTTCTCACCCGCACACCTACTCGGCCGGTCCGAACTTCGCCTTCGAACTGTCCGTGCGCAAGACCTCCGACGAGGACATGGAGGGCTACGACCTGTCCAACGTCCTCACCATCGTCAGCGGCAGCGAGCGCGCTCACCCGGCCACGCTGGATCGCTTCGTCGACCGGTTCGCGAAGTTCGGCTTCCGCTCGAGCATGATGACGCCGTCCTACGGCATGGCCGAGGCGACCGTCTACGTGGCGACCCGGGCCACCGGCGGCGGCCCGCTGGTGGTGCACTTCGACGCCGAGAAGCTGGCCGACGGCATCGCCGCGCGCACCTCGGCCGCCGACGGCGGCAGCCCGCTGATCAGTTACGGCGTGCCGAAGTCCCCTCTGGTGCGGATCGTCGAGCCGGACTCGCGGACCGAGTGCCCGCACGGCACCGTCGGTGAGATCTGGGTGCACGGCGACAACGTCTCCCCCGGCTACTGGCGCAACCCCGAGTCGCGGCAGGACACCTTCGGCGGCACGTTGGCGAACCCGTCGGACGGGACGCCGGAGGGTCCGTGGCTGCGCACCGGCGACCTCGGCTTCATCTCCGACGACGAGCTGTTCATCGTCGGCCGGGTGAAGGACCTGCTCATCGTCCGCGGGCGCAACCACTACCCCGAGGACATCGAGGCGACCGTGCAGGAAATCACCGGCGGCCGCGTCGCCGCGATCTCGGTGTCGGTCGACGCCTCCGAGAAGCTCGTCACGATCATTGAATACAAGAAGCGCGGCTCCGGCGACGAGGCGACTCAGAAGCTCACGAGCGTCCGCAACGACGTCACGTCGGCCATCTCCCGCTCACACGGGCTGACCGTCGCCGATCTGGTGCTGGTGCCGCCCGGGTCGATCCCCACCACGACGAGCGGCAAGATCCGGCGCGCCCAGTGCGTCGAGCAGTATCGCAAGCAGGAGTTCGCCCGGCTGGACGCCTGAGCCGCGACGTCCGCCCGACATGTGGATCACCCTGCTGGTCATGGCCGTCGCGGTGAGCCTGGAGCCATTCCGCATCGGGCTCGCCGTGCTGGTGCTCAACCGGCCCCGACCGGTGCTGCAGATGCTGGCGTTCCTGTCCGGCGGCTACGCCATGGGCCTGACGGTCGGCGTGCTGATCCTGTTCGTGCTGCATCCCCGGCTGCCCGGTGCGTCGGAGTTCTCGCTGCCGACGGTGCAGTTGGTGATCGGCGGCGTCTGCCTGGCCTGTGCGGTCCTGCTGGCGGCGCAGGTGCTGCTCCGGCGACGCCGCGGCCTGCCCACCCCGGTCCCCGACCAGGGACCGGGTCGCTTCGCCGGCCTGTCCCGGCGCCTGGTGGAGGGTCGCCGGCTGTGGGTGTCGGCCGTCGCCGGGCTCGGCATCGCCCTGCCGTCGGTGGACTACCTGGCCGTGCTGGCGGTCATCCTGACGTTCGGCGAGTCGGCCGCCGTCCAGTTCGGCGCCCTGCTGGTCTTCCACGTCGTGGCCTTCGCGCTGGTGGAGATTCCGCTGGTGGCCTACCTGTTCGCCCCGGACCGGACGCTGCGGGCGCTGACGGCCCTCAACGACTGGATCCGGTCGCGCCGCCGCATCGACGTCGCCGGGCTGCTGGCCGTGTTCGGCGGCGTGCTGATGGGCGTGGGACTCGCAGGAATCTGACACCGGGCGCACGCCAGCGGCACCGGGGCCCGTGCAGTAACGTGGGACCCGAAAATCACGGCGCGCTCGCTGCTTTCGCGTGCCAGGGAGGACTCGCGATGATGAGGCGTCTACTCGCCGGGGTGGTCACGGTGGGTGTCGTCGGCGCAGCCGGCGGACTCGGCACGGGCGTGGCGATCGCCGAACCCCGCTGGGTCGACCCGATCTTCCCGCCCGCACCCGCGCCGGTCGGCCCCGCCGCGCCCGCGCAGGAGGTGTACGCCCTCGGCGGCGCCCGCGCGCCCGGCATCCCCTGGTACGACTACACCAACCGTGCCGGTGCCGAGTACTTCCCCAACGCCAAGCGCAACCTCGTCGACTACCCGGCCGGGGCGCCGTTCAGCTGGGTGCCGTCGATGTTCCTGCCCGCCGACACCAAGCGGGACGACATGAGCATCGGCGAGGCCGCCACCGTCGCCACCACCAACCTCAGCCGCGCGCTGTCCGCCGACACCGGCAAGCCGGGCACGCGGCCCGCCGCCGTGGTCGGCCTGTCACAGGGCACCCTCGGCCTCGACGGCGAGATGGTGCGGCTGGCCAACGACCCGAAGGCCCCGCCGCGCGACCAGTTGACCTTCACCGAGATCGGCAACCCGATCGGGCACCACGGCTTCGGGCAGAGCTTCCTCACCGGCGTCTTCAAGCCCGGCGACTACATCCCGTTCATCGACTACACCGTCCCGCCGCGGGTGGATAGTCAGTACGACCAGAACAAGGTCGTCGCCACCTATGACGGTCTCGCCGACTTCCCGGATCGCCCGGGCAACATCATCTCCGGACTCAACGCCTTCGCCGCGTCGGCCATCGTGCACACGCCGGCCGCCTTCACCGGGCCGGGCGACGTGCCGCCGCAGAACATCAAGACGGTGGTGAACTCCAAGGGCGCCACCGAGACGACGTACCTGATCCCGGTGAACCACCTGCCGATGACGCTGCCGCTGCGCTACCTCGGCATGTCGCCGGGCTTCGTCGACCAGATCGACGCCACGCTGCAGCCGATCGTCGACGCCGGGTACTCGCGCTACGACGACCCGATGAACCGTCCGGTGTCGGTGGACCCGGTGCACGGCATGGACCCGATCGGCATCCTGGATCCTGCCACGCGCAACACCATCGAGGACACGTTCGCCACGGTCCGCAGCTTCCTGCCGCCGCTGCCCTGAGCCGAACCGCGCCGAGCGTGGGCGCCGTGCACGGGTAACGGCTCCGCGGCGTGCCGAGGCCCACGGTCGGCGGCGCTCCCGCCCTCCGGGCGAGCCTCGACCGCGGGGCGTCAACCAATGTTGACAACGTCAACTCGTGTTGACGACTCCCCGCCGACCACGCCTCCGACGGAGACGACGCGCCAAAGGCGAATACGCTGAACCGCGGCCCGGCTAGACCTCGTCGAAGACCGAGCGGCGCTTCTCCGGAGGCGGGACGGCATCGGCGGACGGCGCGGCCAGCCACGGCTTGGCGGGCCACCAACTCGTCCGGCCCACCAGGGTGGCGATGGCCGGGACGGTGATCGTCCGCACCACGAACGTGTCGAGCAGGATGCCCACGCCGATTACGAAGCCCGACTGCACCACGGTCCCGATGCTCGAGAACAGCAGTCCCGACATCGACGCCGCGAAGATCAGGCCCGCCGCGGTGATCACCCCGCCGGTCGACCGCACGGTCCGGATCACGCCGAACCGCATGCCGCGCGGCGCCTCCTCCCGCAGCCGCGAGGCGAGCAGCATGTTGTAGTCGGCGCCGACGGCGACCAGCACCACGAACGCCAGACCCGGGACGCTCCAGTGCAATTGGTCGCCGAGCAGGTACTCGAACACCAGCACGCCGAGACCGACCGCGGACAGGTAGCTGACGATCACCGACCCGACGAGGTACAGCGGCGCCACGACCGCGCGCAGCAGCGTCATCAGGATGAGCAGCACCACGACGATCGTCACGACGACGATCATCTTCAGGTCGCGGTCGTAGTAGTCGCGGGTGTCGCGCAGCGTCACCGGATATCCCGACATCGAGATCTTCGCGTCGGCGAGCATCGTGTTCGGCTGTGCGCCACGGGCGGTGTCCAGGATCTGGTTCACCTGGTCCATCGCCTGCGTGCTGAACGGGTCGATGTCGGTCTGGATGAAGTACCGCGCCGAGTGCCCGTCCGGCGAGATGAAGATCTGCGCGATCTTCTTGAAGTCGTCGGTGTCGAGCACCTGCTGCGGCACGTTGAACCCGGCCATCGACGGCTGCGTGGCGTCCTGCCCCATCGACATGAGGAAGTCCGACGCCTGTGACAAACCGATGCCCATCCGCTGCGTCTCACTGACCAGGAGCGTGACGCCGTCGGCGATCTGACGGCTGGCGCCGGCGAGGTCGTTGGCGCCCTTCTGCACCGTCGAGATCTGCGCTCGTGCGCTGCGCGGATCGCTGAGCCCCAGCTTGCGCAGCGACGTCATCGCCGTGTTCAACGACTGCGACAACCCTTCGACGGTGTCGCCCAGCTTCTGCAGCGGCCCGGCCTGCTGCAGCTGGCGGCCGAGGGCGACGATGCGGTCCAGCGTGCCGTCATTGCGCGCGGTCTGCAGCCGCACGAACTGCCCACGCGCCGTCGTGCACAGCGGGTTGACGTTGCACGTCGGGCTCTCGTTGAGCGCGTCGACCACCGGGTCGATCCAGGAGAAGTCGGCCGCGAGCGTGCCGAAGTTGCGCTCCATCAACTCGCCGAGCGTGCGCATGCCCTTGATGAGCTTGGCCGAATCGCCCAGCTGCCCCAGCGTCGCGCCGCCACCGAACTGACTCTGGATGGACGACAGCGCGTCGACGAGGCTGCGCACCCCGCCGATCGCCTGGTTGATCTGGCCGCGCGCACTGCCCAGCCCGTCGGCGAGTTGATCGGCGCCGGAGGCCAACCGGTTCAGGTCCCCCGAGCGGCCGTTGATCTGGGTGGAGGCCTGGCCGAGCTGGTTGCCCACCTCGCCGGCCTGGTACGTGGCGCGGGCCTGCTCCAGCGATTCGCCCGTCGGCCGCGTCACGCCGCGCACCATCGCGATGCCGGGGACCTGGCTGACCCGCTGCGCCATCTGCTCGAGGTCGGCCAGCGCCTGCGGGGTCCGCAGGTCTCGAGACGACTGGATGAACAGGTACTGCGGGATGGTCTGGTTGACCGAGAAGTGCCGGTCGAGCGCCGCGTAGCCCACGGAGCTGTCGGCGGAGTCGCGCAGCTGCTTGCGGTCGTCGTAGTTGAAGTGCATCAGCGTGGTGCAGCTCGCCAGCGCCAGCAGCACCAGCAGGCTGGCCACCAGATGCGTCTTCGGCCGGCGCACGATGCGGATGCCCATCCGCCGCCAGAAGGTCGCCATGCGCTCCTGGCGGGGCGCCACCCAGCCGCGCGGACCGGTCAGCACCAGCACCGCGGGCAGCAGCGTCACCGCCGCCAGGAACGCCACCGCGATGGCGATCGCCAGCGCCACGCCCACCGTGGAGAACACGCCGAGCTTCGCGAAGCCCATGCCGAGGAACGTCACGCCGACCGTGGCCGCCGACGCCGCGACCACCTTGCCGATCGACACCATCGCGTGCTTGACCGCCCGCACCGGTTCCTCACCGGCCCGCACGTAGTCGTGATAGCGCGCGATCAGGAACACCGCGTAATCCGTTCCCGCACCGGCGATCATCGCGCTCATCAGCACGATGGTCTGGTTGGAGATGGCCAGCCCGGTCAGCAGCGAGACCAGTGCGACCAGCCCCTGCGCGGTCAGCAGCGAGGCACCGATGGTGATGAGCGGGAGGAACATCGTCACCGGATTGCGGTAGACCACCACCAGGATGATCAGCAGCATCACCGCGATGGCCAGTTCGATGGGCAGCCGGTCGGCCGCCCCCGCGGCGGTGAGGTCGGCGACCGTGGCCGCCGGGCCGGTGGCGTACGCGCGCAGGTCGGTGCCCGCGACGGTGCGGTTCACCATGTCGGTGACGCGCTGATACGCCGAATACGCCTCGGGCGTACCGAGTTCGCCTTCCAGGCCGATCGGCAGGATCCACGCCTTGCGGTCCTGGCTGGACAGCGTCTCGCGCAGCTGCGGGGTGCTGACGAAGTCCTGCAGCATGACCACGTCGCGCTGATCGTCGCGCAACCGGTCGACGAGCGTGCGGTACACCTGCTCGTCCGCGGGCGTCAGGTCCTGGCCCTCGTCCTGATGCGCCAGCATCACGACGAGCACGTTCTCCGAGCCCGCCTCCTTGAACGCCTCGGTCATGTCCCGCGTCGCCACCGACGACGGGGCGTCCGCGGGGAGGACCGCGATGGGGTTGCGCTCACTCATCTCCGTCAATGACGGGATGGTCAGCGGAACCACCAGTGCCAGCACGGCCCAGAAGCCGATGACCAGGAACGGCCACCGCGAGACGAGCTGGCCCAACCGACTGAAGATGTCATTGCCTTTCGATGAGCTGACCCGAACTCCTACGGCTTCGAGGGCCGTACGGCGTCAGGCGACGTTGCGCCAGTGCCCGCTGGCGGCGACGCGCTCGAACACCGACTTCAGCGCATCGAGGTACACCGCCACCGACTTCTGCGCCTCCGGGTTGTCCGGGAACATCACCGCCACCGCGGTCTCCTTCTCCACCCGGATGACGTAGATGCAGAGCTGGTAGGAGTACCGGCCGTCGCTGTAGATGCCGATGTTCAGGTCGTCGAGGTTCGCGGTCAACAGCGCCGACAGCGGGGCGGTGCCCGCGTCGAGGAAGTTGACCACCGGGAAGTCCGGTCGCGGCCGGCTCAGGTGCGGCGCGATCTCGAGCACCCGGTCGTACGGCACCTCCGCCATCGACAGCCCGGTGTCGAACGAGACCTGCGCTGCCCGGGCCGCCTCGCCGAACGCCGACCCGGCGATCGGCACCGTGATGGGCACCAGGCCGGTGAACCAACCCTGGGTCATCACGTCGAGTTCGGTCTTGCGGGTATCGCTCGGCGTCAGGCCGTAATACGTGTCCGCGCCGGTCAATTCGTGCTCGGCGAGCGCGCTGCACGCCAGCACGCCGCCGATGAAGCGGGCGCCGGCAGCGGTGCAGGCGTCCTCGAAGCGTGCGGTCTGCGCCTGGTCCATCATGCGGACGGTGACGATGTCGGCATCGGCCGGCTGCAGCGGATCACCCAGCGGCAGCGGGAACGACGGCATGCTGCCGTCGTTGGCCTCGGCGTAGTCGATCCACGCCTTCACCCGCGGCGTCTCGGCGGTCAGCTCGTCGGTGAAGTCCTTCTGCTTGAGGCAGAACGCGTCGTAGCTGCCGGCCGGCGGCAGCGGCAGCGGCGGGTTGCCGCCGACGAGCGCCAGGTACATCATGTGGAACTCCATGAGCGTCGACTCGACGATCATCGCGTCGACGTGCACGTGGTCGATGCTGGCGAAGAACGTGAAGTGGTCGTCGCCCTGCACGATGCCGTACCGGAAGCAGTCCCACTGCAACGGATCCGGGGTGCTCACCACGAGTTCGCGGGCCTGCTCGAGGGTCAGCACGCCGTGCCGCTTGGGTACGAACTGGATGTCCGCGACGTCGGCGATGGTGCGCCGCACCAGCGAGCCGTCCTCGAGCATCTCGAACCGGCTGCGGTAGGTGTCGTGCCGCCGCAGGTGCTGGTTGATGACGTAGCTCATCGCACGCACGTCGCAGTGTCCCGGCGCGTCGCAGCTGACGATCATGAGCCGCGAGTAGTCGAGGCCCTTCTCCTTCTGGTCGACGTAGCCGCGGATGTGCTGTGCCTGCATGTAACTGACCGGCACGTCGGACAGCGGTGCGTCGGCGGCCGCCTCCAGGGCGACGGCGGACGGTTGCCAGAGGATCGTCGCGCCCGCGTTGGGCGTCCATTCGGCCAGGGTGCCGACTGCCAAGGGCCCTACTTGCAACGCTCTCTCCTCGGTTCGCACATGCTCGACGACCTCATCGACTCTGCCATCAGGTCGCTGCGACCGGTTCGCTGGCCGCGAGTTCCTCACACAGGTGGTCGGCCAGGCCGCGCACCGTGGTGATGTGGGTGGGGCTGATCCGGATGCCCATCTCGGTTTCGATGCGGGTCCGCAGCTCCAGGTTGCCCAGCGAGTCCAGGCCGTAGTCCGACAGCGGACGGTCCGGGTCGATGGTGCGCCGCAGCAGCAGGCTGATCTGGTCGGAGACCATGCGACGGATGGCGCTCGGCCACTCCTCGCGCGGCAGCGCGTTCAGTTCGGCGCGGAACTTGCCGGTCTCCTTACCGCCCTGCCCGTTCTCGGCGAATGACTCGGCGAACGTGCTGCGCTGCGCGAACGACGTCACCCACGGCGAGCCCATCAGCGGTGCATAACCGCTGTAGGCGCGGTCGTGCCGCAGCAGCGCGCGGAACGCGGCGAAGCCCTCGGCCGGCGTGATCGCCGCGCCGGAGTCCTCGGCCAGCGCCGTGGCGCGGCCGACCTCCGACCAGGCGCCCCAGGCAATGGCGACGGCCGGCTTGCCCTGGGCGTGCCGCCAGCGGGAGAACGCGTCGAGCCAGCTGTTGGCCGCGGCGTAGGCGCCCTGGCCGGGCGAGCCGACCAGCGCTGCCGCCGAGGAGAAGGAGCAGAACCAGTCCAGCGGCTGGCCCTCCACCGCCTGATGCAGGTGCCACGCGCCGTCCACCTTCGGCGACCAGCAGCGGTCGACGAGGTCCTCGGTGACGTTGGTCAGCGTGGCGTCCTCGACCACCGCGGCGGCGTGCAGCACGCCGCGCACCGGCAGGCCGGTCGACGTAGCCGCCTCGACCAGCCGCCGGGCCGTGTCGGCCTCGGCGGCGTCCCCGCGCACCACCTCGACGGTGGCGCCGGCAGCCGTCACCCGGTCGATCGTGGCGAGCGCCTCGGCCGACGGTGCGCTGCGGCCGTTGAGCACGATGCGGCCCGCGCCCCCCTTGGCCATCTGCTCGGCGAGGAACAGGCCGAGACCGCCCATGCCGCCGGTGATCACGTATGCGCCGTCGGCGCGGAACGTCGGCACCTCTTCGGGCGGCAGCACCGCGATGCTGCGGCCCTTGCGCGGCACGTCGAGCACCACCTTGCCGGTGTGGCCCGCACCGCCGACCAGACGCACGGCGGTGGCCGCGTCGTGGATCGGGTGGTGCGTGGTGGCCGGCAGCGGCAGCGTGCCGTCGGCGGTCTTCTCGTAGACCGTGGTGAGCAGACGACGGACGACGTCGGGGTGGCTGTGGGTGAGCAGCGCCAGGTCGACGGCGTACAGCGACAGGTTGCGGCGGAACGGGAACAGGCCCAGCCGGGTGTCGCCGTAGATGTCGCGCTTGCCGATCTCGATGAAGCGCCCACCGAAGGCGAGCAGCTCGATGCCCTCGCGCTGCGCGGCGCCCGGCAGCGAGTTCAGCACCACGTCGACGCCGTAGCCGTTGGTGTCGCGCCGGATCTCGTCGGCGAACGCCGTGCTGCGCGAATCGTAGACGTGTTCGATCCCCATGTCGCGCAACAACTGTCGGCGCTCCTCGCTGCCGGCGGTGGCGAACACCTCGGCGCCGACGGAGCGTGCGATCGCGATGGCCGCCTGGCCCACGCCACCGGTTCCGGAGTGCACCAGCACCTTGTCGGCGCTGCTGATCCGGGCCAGGTCCACCAGCGAGTACCACGCCGTGGCCGAGGCGGTGGGTACGGCCGCGGCGTCGGCGAGCGGCACCCCGTCGGGCACCGTCACCGCGTGGCGGGCGTCGCACGTGACGAACGTGCTCCAGCAGCCGTTGCGGGACATGCCGCCGACCTTGTCTCCCACCTCGTGCTCGGTGACGCCGGCGCCGACCGCGGTGACCACGCCGGCGAAGTCGATGCCCAGCTGCTGCTTGTAGCCCTCGAACGTCGGGTAGCGGCCGAACGCCACCAGCACGTCGGCGAAGTTGATGCTCGACCCGGTGACCGCGACCTCGATCTCGCCGGGGCCCGGGGCGGTGCGCTGAAACGCCATGAACTCCAACGACTCCACGTCGCCGGGCGTGCGGATCTCCAGCTTCATGCCGTCGGTCTCGTGGTCGACGGTCGTCGTGCGCCGCTCCTCGGGCTGCAGCGGGCCGAGCCGCAGCCGCGCGGTGAAGAACTCGCCGCCGCGCCACGCCGTCTCGTCCTCCTCCGAGCCGCTGCGCAGCTGGCGGGCCAGCTGCGCGGCGACACCGGCGTCGTCGGCGGCGGATTCGACGTCGATCTGCGTGGTGCTCAAATGCGGGTGCTCGGCGTCGACCACGCGCAGCAGACCGCGCAGGCCGGCGTGCTCGAGGTTGGCCCGCTCGTCGGGGCGCACGGTGGCGGCGTCGCGGGTGACGACGTACAACCGGGGCGCCTCGCCGGGCAGATCGGCCAACTCGCGGGCGATCGCGACCAGCGCGGCGACGGTGTCGCGACCGCGGGTGGTCGACTGCTCGCCGGACGGCGGATCGGTCACGACGACGACGCCGCGCGGCCCCTCGGCCAACTCCGCGCTACCGAGAAGCGTTGCGAGCGTTGCCCCGTCGCGTAGCGGCCAGGTGGCCGTCGACGTGGTCGCCCCGTCGGCAGCCAGCGCGTCGGACACCGCGGTGACCAGCGGTCCCGCCGCACCGGACGTGCCGAGCACGAGGTACGTGCCGGCCGCGGCCGTCGGCGCCTCGGGCAGGTCGCGGGTCTCCCAGTTGATGATCAGCAGCCGCTCGTTGAGCGTGCGGGTCTCCTCGTTCGCGGCCGCGGCACCGCCGAGGCGCAGGCCCTCGACGCTGAGCAGCACGTGCCCGTCGGCGTCCAGGATCTCGAGGTCCGCCTCGGCCTCGCCGGGCTTCCACGACGTGACGCGGGTGAGGCAGTAGTGCGCGTTGCGGGTCGGCTGGTGCAGCCGCAGCCGGCGCACGCCGATCGGCAGCAGCAGGCCACCGCCGGCGGCGGCGCTCTGCACGTCGGGATGCACGATCACCGACTGGAAGCAGGCGTCGAGCAGGGCGGGGTGGGTGCCGTACGCGGACTGCTGCGAGCGGATCGCGCCGGGCAGCGCGACCTCGGCGAGCACCGTCGTGATCGTCGAGGTCTCCGGGTCGGCGGTGTTCGTCGCCGAGAGGCCCTCGAAGGCTGGGCCGTAGCCGATGCCGACGCCGGCGTACACCTCGCGCAGGCCCGCGCCGTCGGTACGGTGCGGGTGCTCGGCGAGCAACTGGGCGAGATCGTAGGCAGGGGGCGGCGTGTCGTCGTCCTCGGCGGCCTGCAGGCGGGCGGCGGCGCGGCGGGCCCGCTCGCCCTCGAGGTGCGTCTCGACGGCGAAGTCGAGCACCCCCGGCGCGGTGACGGTGGCGTTGGCCGAGACCGAGGTGTGCTCGTCGAGCAGCAGCAGCTGTTCGAAGCGCACGTCGCGCACGTCGGCGGCGTCACCGAGGGCGGTGCGGGCGGCGGCCAGCGCCATCTCGCAGTACGCGGCGCCGGGGAAGGCCGCCACGTTGCCGACCTGATGGTCGGCGAGCCAGGGGTGCGCCTCGGTGCCGACCTCGCCCTGCCAGACGTGGCGTTCGGGCTCCTCGAACAGGTGCACGTGCGCGCCGAGCAGCGGGTGCACGCCGACGAACGACGTTCCGTGCTGGGCGGTTTCGGCGTCCTCGCGCCGCAGCATCAGCTCGCGGTGCGTCCAGGACGGCAGCGGCGCGTCGACCAGACGGCCCTGCGGGTACAGCGTCGCGAAGTCGACGGCCGCGCCCGCGCTGTGCAGGTCGGCGACGAAACCGCGCAGCCCGGTGGGCAGATCCTGTTCGCGCCGCATCGAGGCCAGTGCCGCGATCGGCATGTCGAGGCTCGCGGCGTTCTGCGACACGGCGTTGGTCAGCAGCGGGTGCGGCGCCAATTCGCCGAAGACGCGGAAGCCGTCCTCCAGCGCCGCCTGCACGGCGGCGGCGAAGCGCACGGTGTAGCGCAGGTTGTCGGCCCAGTAGTCGCCGTCGAACGCCGGCCGGTCGCGCGGATCCCACAGCGTCGCCGAGTAGTACGGGATCTCCGGCTTGGTCGGTTCGATGTCGGTCAGCGCCTCGATGAGGTCGTCGAGGATCGGGTCGACCTGCGGGGAGTGCGAGGCCACGTCCACGGCGACCTCGCGGGCCATGACGTCCTTGGCTTCCCACGCCGCGACCAGCTCGCGGATGGTCGCGGCGTCGCCGCCGACCACGGTCGAGGTGGGCGACGCGACGACCGACAGCACGACGTCGGCGACGCCGCGGATCGACAGCTCGGAGAGCACCTGCTGGCCCGGCAGTTCCACCGCCGCCATGGCGCCGCTGCCGGAGATCCGCTTCATGAGCGTGGACCGGCGGCAGATGACCTTCAGGCCGTCCTCCAGCGACAGTCCGCCGGCGACCACCGCGGCGGCGGCCTCGCCGAGCGAGTGCCCGATGACGGCGCCCGGGACCACGCCGTAGGACTTGAGCGTCTCGGCGAGCGCGACCTGCATGGCGAAGATCGTCGGCTGCACCCGGTCGATGCCGGTGACGGTCTGCGGCGCCGTCATGGCCTCGGTGACCGAGAAGCCCGACTCGGCGGCGATGATCGGCTCGATCCGCGCGATGGTCGCGGCGAACACCGGCTCGGTGGCGAGCAGGCCCGCGCCCATGCGCGGCCACTGCGAGCCCTGGCCGGAGAACACCCACACCGGGCCGCGGTCGGCCTGGCCGACGACGGGCTCATAGGGCGCGTCGCCGTCGGCGACCTCGCGCAGGGCGCTCACCAGCTCGTCGACGCTGCCCGCCGACACCGCGGTGCGGACCGGCTTGTGGGAGCGGCGCCGGGCCAGGGTGTAGCCCAGGTCGGCGAGGTCGCCCGCGCCGTTGCCGCGGTGGGCGTCGATCCAGTCGGCGAGGCGGCGCGTCGAGGAGCGCAGCTGCTCGACCGACGTCGCGGACACCGGGAACAGCAGCGGCGCTTCGGGGTCGGCGCCGGTGCCGGCGTGCTCGTCGGCATCCTGCTCGGCGTCCTGCAGGGGCGCCTCCTCGACCACGATGTGCACGTTGGTGCCGGACAGCCCGTAGGACGACACCGCGGCGCGGCGCGGGGCGTCGGCCGCCGTCGGCAGCGGCGTGGTCTCCTGCGGGATGAACAGTCCAGTCTCGATCTCGACGAGTTCGTCGGGCAGCCGGGTGAAGTGCAGGTTCTGCGGGACGACGCCGTGCTGCAGGGCGAGGATCGACTTGATCATGCCGAGCGGGCCGGACGTCGACTGCAGGTGACCGAAGTTGGTCTTGACCGAGGCGAGCACCGCCGGGCCCGCGGTGCCGTAGACCGTGGCGAGGCTGGCGTACTCGATGGGGTCGCCCACCGGGGTGCCGGTGCCGTGCGCCTCGACCAGCCCGACCGTCGCCGGGTCGACGCCGCCGGCGGCCAGCGCCGCCTGGTACACCGCGACCTGCGCCTCCTCCGACGGCGTCGCGATGTTCACGGTGCGGCCGTCCTGGTTGGCGGCACTGCCGCGGACGACGGCGAGGATGCGGTCGCCGTCGCGCTGGGCGTCGTCGAGCCGCTTGAGCAGGAAGACCACGCAGCCCTCGCCGGAGACGAAGCCGTCGGCGCGCACGTCGAAGGCGTGGCACTTGCCGGTGGGCGACAGCATGCCCTGCAGCGAGCCGGACACCGACTTGCGCGGCTCCAGCGTCACCGCGACGCCACCGGCGAGCGCTAGTTCGCTCTCGCCGTCGTGCAGGCTGCGGCACGCCTGGTGGATCGCCATCAAGCCCGAGGAGCAGGCCGTGTCGACGGTGACGGCGGGACCGTGCAGACCCAGCGCATACGAGACGCGGCCGGAGGCGAAGCTGTTGCTGGTGCCGGTGAAGCCGTACGGCCCCTCGGCGGCGCCGGTGTCGGCCGAGAGGAGTTCGTAGTCCCCGTGGGTGAGGCCGACGAAGACGCCGGTCTGGGTGCGGGCCAGCGTCGTCGGGTCGATGCCCGCGTGTTCCAGGGCGTCCCAGGACGCCTCCAGCAGCAGCCGGTGCTGCGGGTCGATCGCGGTGGCTTCGCGGTCGGTCATGCCGAAGAAGTCGGCGTCGAAGCCGCCGACGTCGTCGAGGAAGGCGCCCCACCGCGTCACCGAGCGGCCGGGGACGCCGGGCTCGGGGTCGTAGTACACGTCGGCGTCCCAGCGGTCCGAGGGGATCTCGCCGACGAAGTCCTCGCCGCGCAGCAGGGCCTCCCACAACTCCTGCGGGGAGTCGATCCCACCGGGCAGTCGGCAGGCCATGCCGATGACGGCAACGGGCGTAGCGGTTGCGGCGCGCAAATGCGTCTCCCTAGGTATTCACGTTTCGACGGCAACTGCCTGGGGAATGGAAAGGCAGCCGCGTCGTGCCGCGCAGCAAGTCCCCCGACATCCCGGCTCGTATTCCGCCATGGAATCGCTTGGTGCAGCCGTAGCTTAGCCGTCCACGCTGACGGTTGCCTGTCCACGCCACGTATGCACGTGAGCGTCAATATAACCCACCAAAGCCGTTCGGCGCGTGCCACTTTGCCCGACGTTGCGCGATGGTCCGCACGAACGCCGTCAATGCAGCACATGCCGCATAACCGCAGTTCATCGGTGTTGCTGGAGAGAATTCACCGCACCGACACCGCCTGTTCGCCCGGGGCGGGTGGCGCGTCAGTCGAGCCAGCGCGTCGCCTCGACCTCAGCCGGCAACGCAGGGTGCAGCGGTACGTCGAGACCGTCGTAGATGCCCGGTTCCCGGGCCGCCAGCCACGAGATGGCGCCGAGCAGACGGTTGGCCGCAGTGGTGTTGCCGCCGTCGGCGCGCGTGCCGCCCGGAACGTCGGCGCGCGTCACGATCGTCAACTGCGGATCGCCGTCGACGATGACGCGATGGTCACCGACGCCCTCGTCGGGCTGCGGCCAGTGCGGTGCGACCGAGGCGTGGATGCGCGTGACGTGTTCGACGACGACACGCTGCCGTCCGCCGGACCATCCGATCACCTTGAGGAAGAAGGCGCCCTGCGTGCCCTTCTCGAAGCGCCCCATGACGGTGTCGACGGACTCCTCGAGCGGCAACCGCTCGACCTCCTCGGTGATCTCGTCGATCTCCAGGCCGAGGCCGCGTCCGATGAGCCGGATGTTGCCGCCCCACACCATCGTCGGGATGGTCGGCAGCAGCATCATCGGGGTGTCGTCCATCGACCCGCCGAAGCCGCACGACACCTTCACCGCGTACGGCTGGTCATAGGTCGAGTAGTCGAAGATCTCCTGGCAGCGAATGGTCCGGATGCGGGTGCACAGACCCGCGGCCGCCACCGCGAGCGCGTCGTTGGCCCAGCCGGGATCGACGCCGCTGACGAGCAGCGCCGCCCCGCCCTCGCGGGCGGCGGCCGTCAGCCGGTCGATCCACTCGGCCGGCGCCGACCGCGGGTCGTACAGCGAGTACAGCGACGGGGTCACCACGTGTTTGCCGGCCCGCAGGCAGCGCTCGATGTCGGTGACCGCCTCGTCGGGCCGGATGTCGCCGGAGGCCATGTACGCCACCGCGTCGCACCCGAGGAGCGCCGCACCGACGTCGAGGCTCACCGCCACCCCGGTCGGCGCGGCGAGCCCGGCGAACTCCGCGGCGTCCCGGTTGGCCTTGTCCGGCGTCGAGGTGATGACGGCCGTCAACTCGAGCCCCGGGAACGCCAGCGCCGAGCGGATCGCCGCGGCGCCCATGTTGCCCGTCCCCCATACCGCCACACGCGTCATTCGGCCCACCCTAACGGGCGTGCCGAACCCGATCGTGGCGGACATCACATCGAGGTTTAGCCGCAGCTCACGACGCCCAACCAACCGTTTGGGCAGGTCGAATGGAGCCCTCGTCGAGGTAGCTGGCGGAAATTTGCTCGACACTGCTTTGCGTTGAAGTTACCGGGCGGTATAGTTGGCCACATTACTGGTGGGTAACTTATTGGAAGTACCCAACCGCCTAAGCATTTCTCATCGAGGAGACAGCGTGAGCCACTACAAGAGCAACGTCCGTGACCAGGTGTTCAACCTGTTCGAGGTGTTCAACGTCGACAAGGCGTTCGGCGCGGGCGCGTACACCGATCTCGATGCCGACACGGCTCGCGAGATGCTCGCCGAGATGAGCCGCCTGGCCGAGGGCCCCATCGCCGATTCGTTCGCCGAGGGTGACCGCAATCCCCCGGTCTTCGACCCCGAGACCCACGTCGTCAAGCTGCCCGCCGCGTTCAAGAAGTCGGTGAAGAGCGTCATCGACGGCGGCTGGGACAAGATCGGCCTCGCCGAGGAACTCGGCGGCATGCCGATGCCCCGCGCGCTGCAGTGGGCCCTGATCGAGCACGTCCTCGGCGCCAATCCGGCCGTGTACATGTACGCCATGGGCGCCGGCTTCGCCAACATCTTCTACAACCTCGGCACCGAGGAGCAGAAGAAGTGGGCCGTCCTCGCCGCGGAGCGCGGCTGGGGCGCCACCATGGTCCTGACCGAGCCCGATGCGGGTTCCGACGTCGGCGCCGGCCGCACCAAGGCCGTCCAGCAGGCCGACGGCACCTGGCACATCGACGGCGTCAAGCGCTTCATCACCTCCGGTGACTCCGACGACCTGTTCGAGAACATCCTGCACCTGGTGCTGGCCCGCCCCGAGGGCGCCGGACCGGGCACCAAGGGTCTCTCGCTGTTCTTCGTGCCGAAGTTCCACTTCGATCCCGAGACCGGCGAGCCGGGCGAGCGCAACGGCGTCTTCGTCACCAACGTCGAGCACAAGATGGGCCTCAAGGTCTCCGCGACCTGCGAGCTGTCCCTCGGCCAGCACGGCACCCCCGCCGTCGGTTGGCTGGTCGGCGAGGTGCACGACGGCATCGCGCAGATGTTCGAGGTCATCGAGCAGGCCCGCATGATGGTCGGCACCAAGGCCATCGCGACGCTGTCGACCGGTTACCTGAACGCGCTGGAGTACGCGAAGAGCCGCGTGCAGGGCGCCGACATGACCCAGATGACCGACAAGACCGCCCCGCGCGTCACCATCACCCACCACCCGGACGTGCGCCGGTCGCTGATGACGCAGAAGACCTACGCCGAGGGCCTGCGCGCGCTGTACCTCTACAACGCGACGTTCCAGGACGCGGCGGTCGCCAAGGCCGTGCACGACGTCGACCCCGAGCTGGCGGTCAAGGTCAACGACCTGCTGCTCCCGATCGTCAAGGGCGTCGGCTCCGAGCAGGCCTACGCCAAGCTCACCGAGTCGCTGCAGACCTTCGGTGGTTCCGGCTTCCTGCAGGACTACCCGATCGAGCAGTACATCCGCGACGCGAAGATCGACTCGCTGTACGAGGGCACCACGGCCATCCAGGCGCAGGACTTCTTCTTCCGGAAGATCGTCCGCGACAAGGGCGTGGCGCTGGGCTACGTCGCCGGCCAGATCGAGTCGTTCGTCAAGAACGAGTCGGGCAACGGTCGCCTGAAGGCCGAGCGCGAGCTGCTCGCGACCGCGCTGGCGGACGTGCAGGGCATGGCCGCCACGCTGACCGGCTACCTGATGGACGCGCAGACCAACCCGAGCAGCCTGTACAAGGTCGGCCTCGGCTCGGTGCGCTTCCTGATGAGCGTCGGTGACCTGGTGCTCGGCTGGCTCCTGCAGCAGCAGGCCGCCACCGCGATCGCCGCGCTGGACTCCGGTGCCGCCGGCGCCGACCGCGCCTTCTACGAGGGCAAGATCGCCGGTGCGTCGTTCTTCGCCAAGAACGTCCTGCCGACCCTCACCAGCACCAAGGCGGTCCTCGAGAACCTCGACAACGAGGTGATGGAACTCGACGAGGCGAGCTTCTGAGCTGACGTCTGACGCGATGGCCCCCGCTACGGCGGGGGCCATTTGCGTGTCCGGGGTCGATTCGGTCGGTCAGCGGGCCAGGATCGCCCGTGCGTAGAGCAGGTCGAACCCGTTGCGCTGCACGTTCTTCTGCGACGTCGAGCCCGGGGCGGTGGTCACGACCGCGACGTCGCAGCCGGCCTCTGCGGCGTCCCGCAGCCGGGCCGCCAGCAGCGCGGCCTGGACACCGCGCCGCCGGAATGCCGGGGCCGTCGCAGCGCCGGTCAGCTGGGCGATGCCGTCGGTGATCCGCATGCTGCCGCCACCGGCAACGGCGCCGTCGCACCACGCGAGGTAGGCGCGGGCGCCCGCCGCGGTGACGTCGCGCTCCGCGCGGGCGATCACATCGCGCGGGAACGACTCGTGGGTGGGGACACCTTCGCCGTCGGGGTGGGCGAAACCGTCGACGACGACGTCGACCCAGGCATCGAGTTCGTCGTCCGTGGCGATCCGCACCTCGACGGGGACGTCCCGGCCGCCGGCCGGCGCGACGCCCTCGAGCGGCCGGCCCAGGACGTTCTCGAAGCCCACCACCGCATGGCCGCGCCGGGTGAGCAGTCCCGCGATCGCGGGGTCGGCGAGCGTGGACAGCTCCACGGCCACCGGTTCGGGCAGCGCACGCTCGACGACGCCCCACGCGGCCGCGTCCGGCACGCCGCCGAAGCCGAGTCCGACCACCTTGTTCATCGGCGACCCGTCCTCGGCGAAGCATGCGTATCCGCCCGCGATGGCGTGGGCGATGCCGGGCGCACCCCTGCCGCCGGCGGCCGCGGTCGCCGCCGCGATGAAGGAGGCCTCGGCGGCCTCGATGCGCGCGGCCAGCGTCATGCCGCAGAACAGTGACGTCACGGGTGGGCAGTGTGCCCCGGACTTGGCGCTTCCGGCCACCGAATTAGCCGTGCGACCGGGCACCCGCGCCGCCGCCGGGCATCAGGCGTAGGCGCGCAGCAGTGCCCGGGTGCGGGCCCGGCCGTCGGGCGAGGTGTCGAACACCGCGGCGACGAACTCGTCGACACCGGCGGCCCGAAGCTCGTCGAGGCGGCCCCGCACGGTGTCCTCGTCGCCGATGATCGCGGCGTCCTCCGGTCCGGCGAAGCCCTCGCGGTCGAGCATCGCCCGGTACGACGGCAGCGAGCCGTACATCGCGAACTGCTCGGCGGCCTGCCGGCGGGAGCCGTCGACGTCGTCGGTGACGCTGATCGGCAGCGCGGCGACCACCCGCACGTCGGACTCGGCGCGACCGGCGTCCGCGGCGGCCTGGCGCAACGTCGGCACGACGTGGCCGGAGAGCGTCGCCGGGCCCGTCATCCACGTGCACGTCCCCGCGGTGCGGCGGCCGGCGATCCGCAGCAGCTGCGGGCCCAGCGCGGCGACGTACACGTCCGGCCGCGGCGCCCCGGGGATCAGCAGCGCGCCCCGGGTGGTGAGGATCTCGCCGCTCGCGTCGGCGGGCTGCCCGTCGAGCAGCGGCAGCAGACCGTCGAGGAACTCGTTGAGCCGGCGGACCGGGCGGTCCCACGGGATGCCCCACATGCCCTCGGTGACCGCCGCGTGCGTCATGCCGAGCCCGAGCGCGAAGCGCCCGCCCGACGCCAAGCTGAGGGTCAGCGCCCGCTGCGCCATCTGCATGGGGTGCTGGTTCTGGATCGGCACCACGCCGCTGGCGACGGAGATGGTGTCGACCTCGCGCAGTGCGACCGCGAGCACGGTCAACAGGTCCGGCTCGTAGGGCAGCTGACTCATCCACACCCGCGCGAAGCCCTCGTCGCGCAGCATCGCGAGGTTCGCGATGGTCGCGTCGATCGGCGACGCGCTGCCGGCGTCCTTCAACTGCCCGAACATACTGACCTGCATGACGTGTCCGCTCCTGTCCGATCGCCCCGCGACCATCGAATCATGACCACCGAGATCGCCCGCCTGCGCTACTTCGGTCCCAACTGGTTCGCCTCGGTGATGGGCACCGGCATCGTCGCGACCGCGGGGGCGGGCCTGCCGCTGCACGTGCCCGGGCTGCACGTGTTCTCGCGCATCGTGTGGGTGGTGGCAGCGGCCCTGCTGGTGGTGCTCATCGTCGCGGTGTCCGCCCAGTGGGCGCGCCACCCGACGGCCGCGCGGGGCCACGCGCGCAACCCGCAGATGACGCACTTCTACGGTGCGGCGCCGATGGCGTTCATGACCGTCGGCGCGGGCGCGCTGCTCGTCGGCAAGGACCTGATCGGCGAGCGTCTGGCCGTCGACCTCGCCTGGGTGCTGTGGACCACCGGCACACTCGGCGGCCTGTTCACCGCCATCTCCATCCCCTACCTGATGTTCACCCAAATCAGCGTCGGCCCCGACGCGGCGTTCGGCGGCTGGCTGATGCCGGTCGTGCCGCCGATGGTGTCTGCGGCGTCGGGGGCGCTGCTGATTCCGCACATGGCGCCCGGCACCGGCCGCACCACGATGCTCTACGGCTGCTGGGCGATGTTCGGTCTGTCGCTCATCGCGGCGCTGGTCATCATCTCGCTGATCTGGAGCCGGTTGGCCCACTACGGCACGTCGGGGACGACGCGGGTGCCGACGTTGTGGATCGTGCTCGGCCCGCTGGGGCAGGGCATCACCGCGGCCGGGCTGCTCGGCGCACAGGCGGCGCTGGCCGTCCCCGCCGACCTGGCGTCGGGCATGGCGGTGTTCGCGGTGCTGTTCGGCGTGCCGGTGTGGGGGTTCGCGGTGCTGTGGATCGCGCTGGCGACGTCGTTGACGGTCCGGACCATCCGCCGCGGCATGCCGTTCGCGCTGACCTGGTGGAGCTTGACCTTCCCGGTGGGAACGTTCGTGACCGGCACCACGCAGCTCGCCGTGCACACGGGGCTACCGGCGTTCCGCGGCGCGGCCGTCGTCGCCTATGCCTGCCTGCTGTGCACCTGGGGTCTGGTGGCCGTGCAGACCGCCCGCGGCAGCCTCGGCGGCACGCTGTTCCAGCCGCCGGCCTCGACGGGCCCCATCACGGCCAGGAAGGACGTGCCGTCAGGCACGTGACCGGGCCGAGGCACGGCCGACTCATGACCACGAAAAGAAGATGCCCCGTGTTGCCGTCGGGTCGGGGGGTCAGACGGCAACACGGAGCTATCAAGTACATCGGCGGGTATCAGCGAGGCGTTACAGCCCTACGGAATCTTCTTTCCCCGACTTTCCGGTCATGCCTCCAGGATGGCGGTGACACCCTGCCCACCTGCGGCGCAGATGGAGATGAGTCCGCGCACGGGCTGGCCGGTCGACGCCTTCTTCTCGGCCAGCTGCTTGGCGAGCTGCGCCACGATGCGGCCGCCGGTCGCCGCGAACGGGTGACCCGCCGCCAGCGAGGAGCCGTTGACGTTGAGCTTGGACCGGTCGATGCTGCCGAGTGCCGCATCCAGCCCCAGCCGCTCCTTGCAGTACTCGTCGGACTCCCAGGCCTGCAGCGTCGCGAGCACCACCGACGCGAACGCCTCGTGGATCTCGTAGAAGTCGAAGTCCTGCAGGGTGAGGCCGTTGCGGGCCAGCAGCCGCGGCACGGCGTAGGTCGGGGCCATCAGCAGGCCGTCGTCGCCGTTGACGTAGTCGACCGCGGCGGTCTCGCCGTCGACGAAGTACGCCAGCACGGGCAGGTTGCGCTCGGCGGCCCACTCCTCGGTGGACAGCAGCGTCACCGAGGCGCCGTCGGTCAGCGGCGTCGAGTTGCCCGCCGTCATGGTGGCGTCGCCGTTCTTGACGCCGAACACCGGCTTGAGCTTGGCGAGCTTTTCGGCCGACGAGTCGGCCCGCAGGTTGTTGTCCCGGTACAGCCCGAGGAACGGGGTGACGAGGTCGTCGAAGAAGCCGCGGTCGTAGGCGGCGGCCATGTTGCGGTGGCTGGCGGCGGCCAGCTCGTCCTGGTCGGTGCGCTTGACGCCCATCTTCTTGGCGGTGATCGCGGCGTGCTCGCCCATCGACAGCCCGGTCCGCGGCTCGCCGTTGGTGGGGATCTCCACGCCGACCGCGGCGGGCAGCTTGCCGACGAGCTTCAGTCGGTCGACGTTGGACTTGGCGCGACGCAGCCCGAGCAGGACGCGGCGCAGGTCGTCGCCGAACGCGATCGGCGCGTCGGAGGTGGTGTCGACGCCGCCGGCCGCGCCGGAGTCGTACTGACCCAGGGCGATGGCGTTGGCCACCGCGATCGTCGACTGCAGGCCCGTCCCGCACGCCTGCTGCAGGTCGTAGGCCGCGGTGTGCGCGTTGAGCGACGTGCCCAGCACGCACTCGCGCATCAGGTTGAAGTCGCGGCTGTGCTTGAGCACCGCCCCGCCGACGACGGCGCCGAGGCGCTCCCCGGCGAGGTTGAACCGCTCGATGAGGCCGTCCAGCGCGGCGGTGAACATGTCCTGGTTGGACGCGTTCGCGTAGGCGCCGTCGGAACGGGCGAAGGGGATCCGGTTGCCGCCCACGATGGCGACCCGGCGTGCAGTCCTGTCCGTGCTCATTGAAGTGCTCCTCTCGTCCGGCTCATCGAGTCGTTCGGTGTTCGAGCCCGACGTTTGCGTTCCGTCGATCTCGGGGAAAGTCGGGTGTCGAGCGTCATACTACCCACCGTTCTTACTCTGGAGTAAGTTCGGTGAGCGGTACGACACCCATGGACATACCCCCTCAGCGACCTCCCGAAAGGCAGCGAAGTGGCTTCCGACCTGTTCTCGCAAGTGGTGAACTCTGGACCGGGATCGTTCCTGGCCAAGCAACTCGGCGTGCCGCGCCCCCAGGAACTGCGCCGGTACCGCGCGGGTGACCCGCCGCTGCCCGGCTCGCTGCTGATCGGCGGCGAGGGCCGCGTGGCCGAGCCGCTGCGCGCCGCCCTCGCCGACGACTACGAGCTGGTGGGCAACAACGCCGGCGGCCGCTGGGCCGACACCTTCGGCGGCCTGGTGTTCGACGCCACCGGCATCAACACGCCTGAGGGCCTCAAGGCACTGCACGACTTCTTCACCCCCGTCCTGCGCAACCTCGCCGCGTGTGCGCGCGTCGTCGTCGTCGGCACCACGCCCGACGAGGCCGACGGCGTGAACGAGCGCATCGCGCAGCGCGCGCTCGAGGGCTTCACCCGCTCGCTGGGCAAGGAGCTGCAGAAGGGCGCCACGGTCAACCTGGTGTACCTCGACGCCGATGCCAAGCCGGCCGCGACCGGCCTGGAGTCGACGCTGCGCTTCCTGCTCTCGGCCAAGTCGGCGTACGTCGACGGTCAGGTATTCGTCGTCGGCGCCGACGACGCCACTCCGCCGGCCGACTGGGACAAGCCTCTGGACGGCAAGGTCGCGATCATCACCGGCGCCGCGCGCGGCATCGGTGCGGAAATCGCCAAGGTCTTCGCCCGCGACGGCGCCCGCGTGGTCGCCGTCGACGTGGAGCAGGCCGCCGAGGCACTCGCCGAGACCGCTGAGAAGGTCGGCGGCACGGCGCTGACGCTGGACGTCACCGCGCCCGACGCGGTCGACAAGATCACCGAACACCTGCGCGAGCACCACGGCGGGCACGCCGACGTGCTGGTCAACAACGCCGGCATCACCCGCGACAAGCTGCTCGCCAACATGGACGACGCCCGCTGGGACTCGGTGATCGCCGTGAACCTGCTGGCCCCGCAGCGGCTGGCCGAGGGCCTGGTGGCCAACGGTGCGCTCGCGTCGGGCGGCCGCATCGTCGGTCTGTCGTCGATGGCCGGCATCGCAGGCAACCGCGGCCAGACCAATTACGCCGCCACCAAGGCCGGGATGATCGGCCTCACCCAGGCACTGGCGCCCGAACTCGCCGAGAAGGGCATCACGATCAATGCCGTCGCCCCCGGCTTCATCGAGACCAAGATGACCGAGGCCATCCCGCTCGCCACCCGCGAGGTGGGCCGCCGACTGAACTCGATGCTGCAGGGCGGCCAGCCCGTCGACGTCGCCGAGGCGATCGCCTACTTCGCCAGCCCCGCGTCGAACGCCGTGACCGGCAACACCATTCGGGTGTGCGGTCAGGCAATGATCGGGGCATGACGGTGTCCGGCGAGCAGCCCAGCGGCCTGCTGAACATGGCCCGCGCGGCGGCCGGCGCCCTGCCGTTCGTGTCGCGCGGCGACGACCTGCCGAAGCGCACCGTGCGGGTGTCCGACCTCGCGATCGATCCCGCGAACGTCGCCGCCTACGCCCAGGTGACCGGCCTGCGGTTCGGCGACACGGTGCCGCTGACGTACCCCTTCGCGCTGACGTTCCCGTCGGTCATGTCCCTCGTCAGCGGCTTCGACTTCCCGTTCGCCGCCATGGGGGCGGTGCACGTGGAGAACGTCATCACCCAGCACCGGCCCATCTCGGTGTCCGACGCGGTCGACGTGGAGGTGCGTGCGGAGAACCTGCGCGAGCACCGCAAGGGTCTGCTCGTCGACGTGCTCACCGACGTCACGGTCGGCAACGACACCGTCTGGCAGCAGGTGACGACGTTCCTGCACCAGCAGCGGACCAGCCTCTCCGACGAGCCGAGGCCGGAGCCGAAGAAGCAGCCGAAGCTTCCGCCACCCAACGCCGTGCTCAGCATCAGCGGTGCCCAGATCCGGCACTACGCCTCGGTGGGCGGCGACCACAATCCCATCCACACCAGCTCGGTCGGCGCGAAGCTGTTCGGCTTCCCCACCGCGATCGCCCACGGGATGTTCACCGCCGCAGCGGTTCTCGGCAACGTCGAGGGCCAGCTGCCCGACGCCGTCCGCTATGCGGTGCGGTTCGGCAAGCCGGTGCTCCTGCCCGCGAAGGTGGGCCTGTACGTCCAGCGCACCGGCGGCGGGTGGGAACTCGCGCTACGCCACCTGTCGAAGGGCTACCCGCACCTGACGGGGACGCTGACGCCGCTGTCCTGACCCGCTACTGGGCGCGGCTCGCCGCGGGGCTAGTGGGCGCGGCTCGCCGCGGGACTAGTGAGCGCGGCTCGCCGCGGTATCGGCCGCCTCGTGCGGGTGCGCGTCGGACGGGTTGCCCTTGAGGCCGCCCCAGAACAGGTTGATCATTAGCTCGGCCGCATCCTGCACGCTGGTGTCGCCGGTGCTGACCCGGTTCGCGACCGCCTCACCGGCACCCACCAGCGCGATGGCCATCATGTCGAAGTCGGTGTCCGGCTCGGGGTTTCGGGTACCGGACAGCAGCAGCCTGCTGACCAGTTCGACGATGCGCTCGCGCCCCTCGCGGACGGTGTGGGCGAACGCCTGCGAGCTGGTCGCCTGGGTGTACAGCACGATCCACGACGCGCGGTTTTCGTCGATGTAGCTCAGGAACGAGACCACGGCGGTGCGCAGCAGTTCCTTCGCCGGCTGGGTGAAGTCGATGTCGGCGCGCACGGTGTCGACGAACCGCGCCAGTTCGCGGTCCAGGCACGCGCCGAACAGCTCCTCCTTGGAGCCGTAGTACAGGTACAGCATCGGCTTGGAGATCTCGGCCTGCGCCGCGATCGCGTCCATCGACGTCTCGTGATAGCCGTTCACCGAGAACATCTGCACGGCGGCGTCGAGCATCTGCTGCTCGCGCACCGCGCGCGGCAACCGCTTCGTTCCACCTGCCATGTCTTCAGGGTAAGCAATGCGTGGCGTCGCGGCGTCCTCCGCGTGGACGCGCCGCCCGCCGCGCGAGTACAGCTAGCCGCCGCGCGGGTACGGCTAGCCGCCGCAGCGCGGGGAGGGGCCCTTCGTCCCGGCCACCTTGAGCACCGACGCGTCGACGGCGCCCATGTTCAGTTCGCCGCCGTTGACCGCGCTCTCCAGGCGGTCGAGCACCGCGGGCACCTCGGTGGTGGTGACCCACAGCGCGACGTCGGCACCGGCCTGCAGCGCCTTCAGCACCGCGTCGGCGACGCCGTAGCGCTGGTTGATGGCGCCCATGCTGGACAGGTCGTCGGTGTACACCAGACCGCCGAAGCCGGGGCCGCCGTACCCGCCCGAACGCAGCAGGCCGTAGGCGGCCGGGCTCAGGCTGGCGGGCAGGTCGCCGGTCAACCCGGGGACCTGCATGTGGCCGACCATCACCGCCACCGGCTGCGCGGTGGTGAGCGCGCCGTAGGGCACCAGGTCATTGGCCTTCAGCGCGTCCAGCGGCGGGGTGACGACGCCGCCGACGTGCGAGTCGCCCGAGGAGTGGCCGTGGCCGGGAAAGTGCTTGAGCACCGGGGTGATGCCGGCGTCGCGCAGTCCCTGCGCGTAGGCGCCGGCGTACTCGATCACCTTTGCGGGGTCCGAGCCGAAGGACCGGTCGCCGATCACCTCGTCGTCGGACTCCTCGGTGACGTCGACGACGGGCGCGAAGTCGACGTTGATCCCCAGGTTGCGCATCGCCTGGCCGCGCTGGAAGGCGATGCCGCGCACCTCGTCGGGCGTGCTGGTCTGGGCCAGGACGCGCGGCGAGGGCTGCGAGCCGATGAGGTTCGCCAGCCGCGACACGCGGCCGCCCTCCTCGTCGACGCTGACCGTCGGGGGCAGCGGTGCGGTGTCCGCGAGCGCGGGCACGGTGCCGTCGGTGAGCATCGAGCGGTCGGTCCAGCTGCCGATGAAGATGCCGCCGACGTGGTGCTGGTCGACGACGGCCTTCGCGTCGTCGGCGCCGGTCACGCCGACCATCAGCAGTTGGGCGAGCTTGTCGCGGGTGGTCATCGACGCCAGCAGCGCGTCACCGGTGCCGCAGGCGGGTGCCCCCGGGGTCGGCGGCAGCGTGGTGGAGGTCGACACCGGGGTGGCCTCGGCGGTCCGCGGCGCCGGTGACGACGGCGACGCACCGCCCGACGAGCAACCGAGGGTCAACACGGACACAGCCGCCACGGCGCACAGGGCGCGGGCCTTCGGGGACGCAACCATGGACACCGAGGCTAACGGGCGGTCGTGCTACGTTGGCGGCGTGGATCGGTTCGTGTTGCCAGCAGCGGCCAGCATCGTGGTCGGACTGCTCCTCGGCGCGGCGGCGATCTTCGGGGTGACGCTGATGGTCCAGGAGGACAGCAAGCCACCCGTGCAGGCCGGTGACCCCGCATCGTCGGTGCTCAACAGGGTCGAGTACGGCGACCGTACCTAGCTCGGCCCCCGGCGCGTCCTTGCTGTCCCGTCGCTGGCTGTGGCTCGTCGGCGCCGCGGCGCTGATCCTGAGCTTTGCCCAGTCCCCGGGCCTCATCGCCCCCGACACCAAGCTCGACCTCACCGCCAATCCGCTGCGGTTCCTCGCCCGCGCCGCGCATCTGTGGAACGGCGAACTCCCGTTCGGCCAGGCGCAGAACCAGGCCTACGGCTACCTCTTCCCGCACGGCGCATTCTTCCTCGCCGGTGACCTCCTCGGCCTGCCCGGCTGGGTGGTGCAGCGGCTGTGGTGGGCCCTGCTGCTCGCCGCGGGCTTCTGGGGACTGCTGCGCGTCGCGGAGGCCCTGGGCATCGGCACCACCAGCTCGCGCGTCGTCGCCGCCGCCGCGTTCGCGCTGTCGCCGCGCGCGCTGACCACGCTGGGCGCGATCTCCTCGGAGACGCTGCCGATGATGCTGGCGCCGTGGGTGCTGCTGCCGGTGATCCTCGCGCTCCAGGGAAAGGGCTCCGTGCGCGTCCTGGCGGCGCGCTCGGCGGTGGCGATCGCCCTGATGGGGGCGGTGAACGCCGTCGCGACGCTCACCGGCTGCCTGGCGGCGGTGCTGTGGTGGGCCACGCACCGGCCCAACCGGCTGTGGTGGCGCTTCACCGGCTGGTGGGCGCTGTGCACCGCGCTGGCCGTCACGTGGTGGGTGGTCGCGCTGCTGTTGCTCGGCCGCGTCAGCCCGCCGTTCCTGGACTTCATCGAGTCCTCCGGGGTCACCACGCAGTGGCTCTCGCTCACCGAGGTGCTGCGCGGCACCTACAGCTGGACGCCGTTCGTGGCGCCGACCGCGACGGCCGGCGCCTCGCTGGTCACCGGGTCGGTGGCGGTGCTCGCCACCACGCTGGTCGCCGCGGCGGGCCTGGCCGGGCTGGCCATGCGCACCATGCCCGCCCGCGGCCGGCTGATCGCCATGCTGCTGGTGGGCCTGACGCTGCTGGCGGCGGGCTACGCGGGCGGCCTGGGTTCCCCGGTCGCTGAGCAGGTTCGGGCGTTCCTCGACGCCTCGGGCACGCCGCTGCGCAACGTGCACAAGCTGGAGCCGCTGCTGCGCCTGCCGCTCGTCCTGGGCCTGGCGCACCTGCTCGGCCGGGTGCCCCTGCCCGGCAGCGTGCCGCGCCGCGAGTGGATCTCGGCGGTGGCCAACCCGGAGCGCAACAAGCGGGTGGCCGTCGGCATCGTGGTCCTCGCCGCGCTCGCGGCCGGTACGTCGCTGGCGTGGACCGGCCGGCTCAGCCCGCCGGGCGGCTTCACGGCCGTGCCGGACTACTGGCACGAGGCCGCAGCGTGGCTGGACGAGAACAACTCCCCCGATCCCGGCCGCGTGCTGGTGGCGCCCGGCGCACCGTTCGCGACGCAGGTGTGGGGCAACAGCCACGACGAACCGCTGCAGGTCCTCGGTTCCAGCCCGTGGGGCGTCCGCGACTCCATTCCCCTCACCCCGCCGCAGACCATCCGCGCGCTGGACTCCGTGCAGCGGCTCTTCGCGGCGGGCCGCCCGTCCGCCGGGCTCGCCGACACGCTGTCGCGGCAGGGCATCTCGTTCGTCGTCGTCCGCAACGACCTCGATCCCGACGCGTCCCGGTCGGCCCGACCGCTGCTGGTACACCGGGCCATCGACGGGTCGCCCGGGCTGACGAAGGTCGCCGAGTTCGGGCAGTTGATCGGCCCGGGCCGGCTCGACGGCTTCGTCAGTGACAGCGGGCTGCGGCCGGCGTACCCGGCCATCGAGATCTACCGGGTCCGCGGCACCACCCCGGTCCGGCCCTACCTGGTCGACGCCGACGCGATGGCCCGCGTCGACGGCGCGCCGGAGGCTCTGCTGCGCCTCGACGAGCGCCGTGCGCTGCTCGGCCGACCGCCGCTGGGGCCGATGCTGCTGACCGCCGACGCCGAGCGCGCCGGCCTGCCCACCCCCCTCGTCACGGTCACCGACACCCCCGCCGCGCGCGAGACCGACTACGGCCGCGTCGACGACCACTCGTCGGCGATCCGCACCCCGAACGACCCCCGCCGCACCTACAACCGGGTACCGGACTACCCCTCCCCCGGCGTCGATCCGGTGTACGGCGCGTGGACCGGCGGCCGGCTCAGCGCGTCGAGTTCGTCGTCGGATTCCACCGCGCTGCCGAACGTCGCACCGGCGAGCGGCCCGACCGCCGCGATCGACGCCGACGCCACCACCAGTTGGGTGTCGAACTCGCTACAGGCTGCGCTGGGCCAGTGGCTGCAGGTGGACTTCGACCGCCCGATCGCCAACGCCACCGTCACGCTCACCCCCAGCGCCACCGCGGTCGGCGCGCAGGTCCGCCGCATCGAGATGTCCACCGCCACCGGCACCAGCACGCTGCGCTTCGACGAGCCGGGCAAGCCGATCACCGCGGCCCTGCCCTACGGCGAGACCGACTTCGTGCGCTTCACCGCGGCCGGCACCGACGACGGCTCCGCGGGCGTCCAGTTCGGCATCACCGACCTGGCGGTGACGCAGTACGACGCATCGGGCTTCGCGCACCCGGTGACACTGCGGCACACCGTCGAGGTGCCCGGGCCGCCGCCGAATGCGGCTGTCGCGCAATGGGATCTGGGCTCGGACCTGCTCGGCAGGCAGGGCTGCGCCGCCGGGCCGCAGGCGACGCTGTGCGCGGCGGCCATGGCGCTGTCCCCGGAGGAGCCGATCAACCTGAGCCGCACGCTCACCGTGCCGCAGGCCACCGACGTCACCCCGACGGTATGGGTGCGCGCGCGTCAGGGACCGGCGCTGGCCGACCTGATCCGCCAGCCCGGCACCACCCGCGCGGTCGGCGACGCCGACCCGATCGACGTGCTGGGCTCGGCGTACGCGGCCACCGACGGCGACCCGCGCACGTCGTGGACGGCACCGCAGGTCGTCGCCCAGGGCGGGGCGGCGGCCAACCTGGAACTGCGCCTGCCACGGCCGACGCCGGTGTCCGGCGTGCGCCTGACGCCGAGTGTGGTCACGCTGCCCGCGCACCCTACGCTCATCGCCGTTGACCTCGGCGACGGCCCGCAGGTGCGCCGGATCGATCCGCGCGGCGGCGCGCAGACGCTGGCGCTGCACCCGCGCACCACCGACGTCGTGAAGCTCTCGATCCTCGACTGGGACGACGTGATCGACCGCACCGCACTGGGATTCGACCAGATCAAGCCGCCCGGTCTCGCCGAGGTCGCGGCCCTCGACGCCCGCGGCGCCGCGATCGCACCGGCGGACGCCGCGACCAACCGGACCCGGGTGATCGACCTGCCGTGCGGCCGCGGTCCCGTCATCGGCATCGCCGGCCAGTTCGTGCAGACGTCGGTGCGCGCCACGGTCGGCGACCTGCTGGCCGGCACGCCCATCGCCGCGACGCCGTGCCGCACTGCGCCGATCGCCCTGCCCGCCGGTCAGCAGGAACTCCTCGTCAGCCCGGGGTCCGCATTCGTCGTCGACGGAGCGCGGCTGGCAGGCCCGCGCGCGGCCGAGGTGCGCAGCGCACCCACCACCCCGGCCGCGACGGGCGAGTGGACCAACGACCGCCGCGTCGTCGACGTGACCGCCGCCCCGACCGAACGGGTGCTGGTGGTGCCGGAGAGCGTCAACCCGGGCTGGGCGGCCCGCACGGCCGACGGCACCGCACTGACGCCCGTCACGGTCAACGGCTGGCAGCAGGGGTGGGTGCTGCCCGCCGGGACGTCGGGTCGAGTGACGCTCGCGTTCGCGTTCAACACCCCCTACCGCGTCGGGCTGTTCGGCGGGCTGGCCCTGCTGCCGCTGCTCGGGCTGCTCGCGTTCTGGCGCGCGCGCCGCCGCACGGCACCGGCCGAGCCGGCGGCGCCGTGGCGACCGCCCGCGCCCGTCGTCGGCGTGGCCGTCGTGGCGCTCGGTGCGGTGATCGCCGGCTGGGCCGGTGCGCTGGTGCTGGCCGCAGCCGTCGGCCTGCGCCACCTGCTGCGGCATCGGCCGTGGCTGGACCGGGCGACGCTGCTGGTCACCGCAGGCGGGCTGACCGTCGCCGGGGCCGTCCTCAGCCAGAATCCGTGGCGCTCGGTGGACGGCTACGTCGGCCACTCGCCGTGGGTGCAGCTGTGCGCACTGCTGTCGGTCGCCGCGCTGGCGGCCACCGTCGTCGTCGCACCGGTCAGTGCGCCACCGCCGGTTCGGTCCGATCCGTGACCGAGCTGTCCAGCGGCGACGGCCGGCGGCGGCGCTCCCACCGGCGCAGCGCCTGTCGGCAGGGCGACTCGACGAGCGCGTAGCTCACCGCGGCGATCGCGAAGCCAAAGATCAGCGTCAGCGCCAGCACCACCGGCATGTGCCCATTGAAGGCGAACGCGCCGATCATCGGGAAGACCATCGCCAGCGCGGCGAGGTGCCACACGAACAGGCCGTAGGACCACCGGCCCAGCACCACCATCGGCGCGCTGCCGAGCCATCGGTGCGGCGTGTCCGGCCGGTCCAGCACCAGCGGCGCCAGCAGCGCGCCCGCGACGATCGCTCCCATCGCCGTCTTCAGCATCACCTGGCCGATGCTGCCGGGCTGCAGGCCCTCGCGACCGGCCAGCGGCGAGGCCGCGACGGCGAACGCGACCACCGCGATGCCCGCCATGACGAACCGCCGCCGCGCCAGCCGGTGCGCCCAGCCCACCGGCATCACGGTCAGCTCCGCCAGCACCATGCCGGCGGCGAACCAGGAGAAGAAGGCCGGCGGCCAGTTCCACAGGTTGTGCCCGGACGCCGGATCCGACGGTATGAACACCCAGAACAGACTGAGCAGCGCCACCAGCAGCAGCGCCGGGACGCGCGCGGCGACCGGCAGGCGGCGCGCCAGGAACGCGAGCAGCGGCAGCGCCAGATAGAAGCTCACCTCCACCGACAGGCTCCACATCTGCGTCAGCCCCGCCGTCAGCGTCAGCGGCACGTAGATCTGGGTGAGCGTGAGGTTGGCCAGCCACACCGTGCCGTCGGCCCGCGAGTCGACGGCGCCGGGCAGCAGCGTCAGGATCACCACGACGGCCACCAGGTATCCGGGCAGGATCCGCACGATGCGCGACCGCAGGTAGTGGCCGGTGGGCGGCCGGTGCCGCAGCCCGCGCGCTGCGGCGGCGTGACCGCGCCACAGCAGGAAGCCCGACAGCGCGAAGAACACCGCCACCGCGAGGTCGAAGCGGCCCAGCACCCGGCCGGTGAACCCGGAGTTGTGCCCGGTCTGGAAGGCGACGTGGGTGATGACGACGCCGATGGCCGCGCAGGCGCGCATGCCCTCCACCGCGGGGAGGAAGCTGCGCTGCCCGCCGGTCGCGCCGTCGGGGACTGCTGCCGTCACGGGGCCCAGTGTGCCCGACGTCGTGACCCCCTTCCGACCACGCACCGGGGACCGCGGCCCCCTCGGACTGTTAGTGTCGAACGGGTTTGCCCGTCCGTCGAGCGCAGATCGCCCTGGATAGAAGGAGCACGGTTTGAACCGCGCTGTGGCGCTACGTATCGCGGCGTTCGGGCTGATGGGCCTCGGCGCCGCCCTCCTCATCGCCGCCCTGCTGTTGTCGACCTACACCAAGGGCCGGATCTCGAAGATCCCGCTCGACATCGACACGACCCTGGTCAGCGACGGGACCGGAACGGTGCTGGATCCCGCGTCGCTGCTCGGCGAGCGCTTCGTCGTCGACCGGAACGCCCCGGTGGCCATGCAGCAGCAGCTGAGCGTCGAGGCGCCGTCGAACTCCGACGTCGTCACGCTGCAGGTCGGCGACACGCTGCGGCGCACCGACAGGCAGCAGGACAACGGACTGCTGCTGGCGATGGTCGACACCGTGACGGTGGACCGCAAGACCGCCCTGGCGGTGTCGAGCGACACCAACCCCGGCGGCGCCGTGCAGAAGCCGCGCAGCATCGAGGACCAAAACCCGCCGACGAACGTCGCGCTGCCGCACGACGGGCTGGCCTACCGGTTCCCGTTCGACACCGAGAAGAAGACCTACCCGTTCTTCGACCCGATCGCGCAGAAGGCCTACGACGCCAACTACGAGGGCGAAGAGGACGTCAACGGGCTCAACACCTACCGGTTCACCCAGAACGTCGGCTACGACGGCAGCGGTGCCGAGGCCAAGCTCGACGAGCCGGTGAAGTACGCGTCGCTGTACGACAACGACGAGGACAGCCAGGTCACGGCGCGCGCCTCCCTGTGGGGGCTCGAGGGCGATCCCGACGAGCAGATCACCATGGACCGCTTTTACGCCGCGCAGCGCACCTTCTGGGTGGATCCGGTGTCCGGGACCATCGTCAAGGCCAAGGAGCACGGCTACCACTACTACGCCCGCGATGCGCTCAAGCCGGAGGTCACGTTCGCCGACTACACGGTGACGTCCAACGAGGACACCGTCGAGTCGCAGGTCGCGAGCGCCCGCGCCGAGGGTGACACCGTGGGCCTGTGGGGCCGCATCCTGCCGATCACCTTCACGGTGCTGGGCCTGGTGGCGCTGGTCGGCGGCGTGCTGCTCGGCGCGTTCATCCTGCGGGCCGAGGCGGCGCTGATCGATCCGGGTCTCGACGAGGCCGAGCACGGCTTCTTCGGTAGACGACCGGACGACTCCGGGCCGATGCCCGCGGCGGAGGCCAAGACCGAGAAGCTCCCGACGCAGCGGCCGTCCGACCTGCCGCCGGACAGACCGGTCTGATCCCCCGCACCTCCTCCCCCATCGCCGCGGTCGCCCGCCGCTGGGTGGTGCCCGGCTATGCCCTGGCGCTGGCGCTGCTGATCGCCGGGCCACTGCTCGGCCCAGGCTACCTGCTGCTGCGCGACGCGGTGTCGACGCCGCGGTCGTACCTCACCGACGCCGCGCTCGGCCTGAGCGAGGCCGCCCCACGCGCGCTGCCCCAGGATTTCGCGGTCGCGGTGCTGTCCTGGGCCGTCGACGGCGGTGTGGTAGTGAAGACGCTGCTGGTGGCCGGCCTGTGGGCGGCCGGGTGGGGCGGCGCGCGGCTGGCGTCGACGGTGGTGCCCGACGCCGGGATGGCCGGTCGGTTCGTCGCGGCGACGCTGACGGTGTGGAACCCGTACGTCGCCGAGCGCCTGTTGCAGGGCCACTGGAGCCTGCTCGTCGGCTACGGCTGCCTGCCGTGGGTGGCCGCCGCCGTGCTGCGCCTGCGTGCCGGCGACGGGCCGCGGTGGCCGGTGGTGTTCTGGATCGCCGCCGCCGGGCTGACGCCGACGGGTCTGATGCTCGCGGCGACGGTGGCCCTCGTCTGCTGTGCGGCGCCCGGGGCCGGGCGGCCGCGGTGGGCGTGCGTGGCGGTGTCGCTGGCCGCCGCGGTGGCCGGGGCGCTGCCCTGGCTGACGGCGTCGGTGGTCGCCGGCTCGTTGGCGTCCGGCCAGGCGACCGGGGTCACCGCGTTCGCCGCGCGGGCCGAACCGGGACTGGCCACGCTGGGGAGCCTCGCCGGTCTCGGCGGGATCTGGAACGCCGAGGCCGTGCCCGCGTCGCGGACGTCACCGTTCGCCGTCGTCGGCACGGTGGTGCTGCTCGCCGTCGTCGTGCTCGGTGGGCTGGCGCTACGGCGCCGGGGGCAGGCCGTGCCGCTGCTCGTCCTCGCCGTCGCCGCGGTGGTCCTGCCCGCGCTGGCGGCGACCGGACCCGGGCTGGCGGCGTTGGAGGCAACCGTCCGCGCGCTGCCGGGGCTGGGCGTGCTGCGCGACGCCCAGAAGTGGGTGGCGCTCGCGGTGCCCGGCTACGCGGTCGCGGGCGCGGGGGCCGTCATCGCGCTGCGGGGCCGGGTGCCGGCGTCGGCGACGGCTGCGGTCTGCTGCGCGGCGCTGCTCGCGGTGCTGCCCGATCTGGCGTGGGGCGTGGGCGGGAAGGTGACCGCGGTGCGGTACCCGGACGGGTGGGCGCGGGTCGCCGAGCTGGTCGACGCCGAGCCGGGGCCCGTCGCGGTGCTCCCGCCGGACAGCATGCGGCGATTCGCGTGGGCCGGGCCGGCGCCGGTGCTCGACCCGCTGCCGCGCTGGGTGTCCGCGGACGTCCTCGCGACCGGCGACCTGGTGATCGGCGGACGGCTCGTCCCCGGTGAGGGCGCCGGCGCCCGCGAGGCCCAGCGGCTGCTGCTCGACGGGGCGGCGGCGGACCGCCTCGCCGCGGAGGGCGTCGCCTGGGTGGTCGTCGAGGGTCGCGCACCGGAGCTACGCCTGCCGCTGGTCTACCGCGACGACGACCTCGCGCTGTACCGGGTGGGTGGCGACCGCCCGGCGGCACCGCACCGCGGTCTGCTGATCGCTGCGCACGTCGTGTGGCTGGCGACGATCGTCGGGGCCGTCCTGTGCGGCGCCGCGTCGGGGCTGCGGCGTCGCGGCGGGATCAGATTAGGCCGCTGACGCGCCGGCCGTCGACGACGGCACGCAGCACCGTGGTCATCGCGGATGCGCTCTGTGCCCAGGAGAATTCGCCGCTGCGCAGCTGCGCCTTGACGCCCAGCTGCTCGCGGCCGACGGGATCGGCGAGCAGCCGGCCGAGGCGGTCGACGAGGCCGTCGAAGTCGTCGACGAGCACGCCGGTGACGTCGTCGACGATCGAGTCGGTGAGCCCGCCCGACGAGCGGTAGCCGATGGTCGGCACCGCGTGCTGGGCGGCCTCGATGACGGCGAGACCCCAGCCCTCCTTGCGCGACGGCAGCACGTGCACCCAGCAGCGCTGCAGCACGTGGTGCTTGGTCCACTCGTCGACGTGGCCGTGGAACGTCACCGCGTGCGTGATGCCGCGCGCCTCGGCGTGGGCGACCAGCCGGTCGTGCCACCAGCCGCCGCCGAGCACTTCGAGGCGGAGGTCCGGCACCGTCGGCAGCAGCAGCGCGACGGCGTCGAGCACGTCCTCGATCTGCTTGTGCGGCACCAGCCGGGACAGCACCGCGACCGTCGGCGTCGCCGCACGCGCCTCGACGAGGGTGTCCGGCGGCGCCTCGTCGAGTCCGTTGCGGACCACCGCGACGGCGGCGGGATCGACGCCGAGGTCGGTGAGGTCGCGCGCCGACGGCAGCGAGACGGTGACGTACTGGTTGCCGCGGTGTGCATGCGGGGAGAGCCGGGATTCGACGAACCAGCCGATGCGGCTGAGCACCGGACCGGCGACGGGCCACTGCGCGCGGTGGCAGTGATGGACGAGCACCACGGCGCGGCGACCGAACGCGACCCGCGCGAGGAACGGGATGCCGTTCTGGGTGTCCAGCACGACGTCGGGTCGGACGTGGCGCAGCGGGCCGAGGCCGAGCCGGGCGGCCAGCATGGCGAACATCGCCCAGACGTACACGGTGTACGGGCCACCGCTGCGGATGACGTGCACGCCGTCGACCACGTCGCGGCGGGGCGCGCCGCGGTAGCGCGCGGTGCGCAGCGTGACGTCGACCCCGTCGGCGGCCAGTTGGGCACCGATGCGCTGCAGATAGGTTTCGCTGCCGCCGCCCTGGGGGTGACCGGTGTCGCGCCAGCACAGCAGCAGCACCGAGCGGAGCTGCGCACGTGAGGAGCACGAACGTGCAGGGGACGACATCGGGTGCCAGCGTAATCGACCCGGTGAGGCCGCCGCCTACGCTCGACCGGTGCCAGCCACCGATCTCGTCGCCCGGCGTGCGACGTTGGCGCGCTCGGTGCGCCTGCTCGGGCAGTTCCGGTACGAGCAGACCGACCCCGCGCGGTTCTACGGCGCGCTGGCCGCCGACACCGTCACGCTGGTCGCCGACCTGTGGACCGGGGTGCACGGGACGGCACCGGGCCGACGGACGGTGGTCGACGTCGGCGGTGGACCGGGGTACTTCGCCGACGCGTTCTCCCGCGCCGGTCTGCACTACGTGGGCGTCGAGCCGGATCCGCGGGAGATGCACGCGGGGCCGGCCGGTCAGCGCGGCCACGGGACCTTCGTGCGGGCCTCGGGCATGGCGCTGCCGTTCGCCGACGACAGCGTGGACGTCTGCCTGTCGTCGAACGTCGCCGAGCACGTCCGCGACCCGTGGCGGCTGGGCAACGAGATGCTGCGGGTGGTGCGGCCGGGCGGGCTGGTGATCCTGTCGTACACGGTGTGGCTCGGGCCGTTCGGCGGCCACGAGATGGGGCTGACGCACTACCTCGGCGGGGCGCGGGCGGCGAAGCGCTATACCCGCAAGCATGGGCACCGGCCGAAGAACGACTACGGCTCGTCGTTGTTTCCGGTGTCCGCGGCCGACGGGCTGCAGTGGGCGGCGAGCACGGGCGCGGCGGTGGCGGTTTTTCCCCGCTACCACCCACGATGGGCGTGGTGGACGGTACGCGTGCCGGTGCTGCGGGAGTTCGCGGTGAGCAATCTGGTGCTGGTGCTGCAGCCGTCCTGAGCAACCGAACTGCAACAGGTTCTCGTTTCGTCGTTCGGTAGGTAGTGTGACGGGCATGACATCGCCCGGCGCGACGAGCCCGGGCAGGACGGCGCGAGGAGCACACGCATGACGCAGAGCACGGCCTTCCGGACCGAGTGGGACAAGCTGTTCATCGGCGGCACCTGGGTGGAGCCGTCGTCCACCGACGTCATCGAGGTGCACTCGCCGGCGACCGGTGAGCTGGTCGGCAAGGTGCCGCTCGCCGCGCCCGCCGACGTCGACGCCGCCTGCGCGGCCGCACGCACGGCGTTCGACGAGGGGCCGTGGCCGCAGATGACGCCGCACGAGCGGGCCGAGATCCTGGGTCGTGCGGTGTCGCTGATGGAGGAGCGGGCCGAGGAGCTGAAGTTCCTGCTGGCCGCCGAGACGGGTCAGCCGCCGACGATCGTCGACATGATGCAGTACGGCGCGGCCATGTCGGCGTTCCAGTACTACGCCGGTGCGGCCGACAAGTTCACCTGGCGCGACATCCGCGACGGCATCTACGGCCAGACGCTGGTGCTGCGCGAGCCGATCGGCGTCGTCGCGGCCGTCACGGCGTGGAACGTGCCGTTCTTCCTGGCGGCCAACAAGCTGGGCCCGGCGCTGATCGCGGGCTGCACGCTGGTGGTCAAGCCGGCGGCCGAGACGCCGCTGTCGCTGTTCGCGATGGCCGATATCTTCGCCGAGGCCGGCCTGCCCGAGGGCGTGCTGTCCGTGGTGCCGGGCGGGCCGGAGACCGGGCGGGCACTGACGGCCAACCCGGAGATCGACAAGTACACGTTCACCGGGTCGAGCGCCGTGGGCAAGGAGATCGGCAAGATCGCCGCCGAGCGGTTGAAGCCCTGTTCGCTGGAGCTGGGCGGCAAGTCGGCCGCCATCATCCTCGAGGACGCCGACCTCGATTCGACGCTGCCGATGCTGGTGTTCTCCGGCCTGATGAACTGCGGGCAGGCCTGCGTCGGGCAGACCCGCATCCTGGCGCCGCGGTCGCGCTACGAGGAGGTCGTCGAGAAGCTGTCGGCGGCCGTCGCGGCGATGCCGATCGGGCTGCCGGACGATCCGGGCGCCATGATCGGCCCGCTGATCAGTGAGAAGCAGCGCGAGCGCGTCGAGGGCTACATCCGCACCGGCGTCGAGGAGGGCGCGCGGCTGGTGACGGGCGGAGGCCGGCCGGACGGGCTGGACAGCGGCTGGTTCGTGCAGCCGACGGTGTTCGCCGATGTCGACAACTCGATGACCATCGCCCAGGAGGAGATCTTCGGCCCGGTGCTGGCGGTGATTCCGTACGACACCGAGGACGACGCGGTGCGCATCGCCAACGACTCGGTCTACGGGCTGGCCGGCAGCGTGTACACCACCGACAACGCGAAGGCGTTGCAGATCGCGTCGCGGATTCGCACCGGGACCTACGCGGTGAACATGTACGCCTTCGACCCCGGTGCGCCGTTCGGCGGGTACAAGAACTCGGGCATCGGCCGGGAGAACGGCCCCGAGGGCATCGAGCAGTACACCCAGGCCAAGAGCGTGCTGCTGCCCTTCGGGTACACGCCGGAGTAACCGCCCCGCGGGCCGGGGGGCACGGCGCGGGGGCGCGCGGCGCGGTCCAGGGCCGTCGGGGCGCACAGCGCGGGCCGAGTGCTCGGCGCGTCGGCGGTGCCCCGCGGCAATCCGCGTTTCTGAGCTCGGGCCTCGGGCCCGAGCCCGGGGCCGGAAGTCGATTTAGATTGCCCGCCTCTGAGCGACAACTCGCGACAATGGACCCCAGGCTGCGCAGCCTGCGCGCCTGCGGGTCCGCGCGACTGCGGCCGGCGCGGGCCGTGGCGATGGCAGATGCCCACCTCTCAGCGACAACTCGCGACAACGCCACCGGGCCGCCCGGGGCGGCGCGCGCCCGCGCCGGAGAGTCGATCTCGATTGCCCGCCTCTGAGCGACAAGTCGCGACACGCGAGCCGGTTCGCGCCGCCGGCCGTCGAGGTCTGGGCCCGTGTCGCGGGTTGTCGCTGCAAGGTGGGCAATCGCAACGCACACTCCCCGAGGCACCGCGGCACCCAGAGTGCACCCGTGCTGGCGAGACGGCTCGGCGCCCCCGATTGTCGCGAGTCGTCGCTCCAAGGCGGGCAATCGCAACGCACACTCCCGGAGGCACCGCGGGCCCGGGCTGCGCCCCGTGCCGGCGAGACGGCTCGGCGCCCCCAGTTGTCGCGAGTTGTCGCTCCAAGGCGGGCAATCGCAACGCGCACTCCCCGAGGCACCGCGACATCCGGAGTGCACCCCGTGCCGGCGAGACGGCTCGACGCCCCCGATTGTCGCGAGTTGTCGCTCCAAGGCGGGCAATCGCACCGCACACTCCCCGAGGCACCCCGGCAGTCGGACTGCGCCCCGTGCCGGCGAGACGGCCCGACGCCCCCGACTGTCGCGAGTTGTCGCTCCAAGGCGGGCAATCGCAACGCACACTCCCCGAGGCACCCCGGCACTCGGACTGCGCCGTGCCGGCGAGACGGCCGAGCGCCCACGATTGTCGCGACTTGTCGCTGAAAGGCGGGCAATCCGAACGCGCACTCCCGGGCCGCGCGGCCCGCCCGCCGGCACCGCATACAGTGCGAGGCAATGAGCGAGCAGCATGCCGACCAGCCGGACGCCCTTCGCGAGGACCACCGGGAACTGCTGCGCCGCCGCGCGCTCACCGAGGACGCCGCCCGGCCCGACGCCGTCGAGCGCCGGCACGCGAGAGGCGGCCGCACCGCACGGGAGAACCTCGCCGACCTCGTCGACGCCGGTTCCTTCGTCGAGTACGGCCGCTTCGCCATCGCCGCGCAACGGCAGCGGCGCGACGTCGACGACCTCATTGCCCGCACGCCCGCCGACGGACTCATCGCGGGCACGGCCCGCATCAACGGCGACCAGTTCGGCCCCGAACGCAGCGCCTGCGCCGTCCTGTCCTACGACTACACCGTCCTCGCGGGCACTCAGGGCGCCCTCGGCCACCACAAGAAGGACCGGCTCTTCGACCTCATCGAGCGGATGCACCTGCCCACGGTGTTCTTCGCCGAGGGCGGCGGCGGGCGCCCCGGCGACACCGACTACCCCGTCGTCTCCTCGCTCGACGTCCGGGCGTTCGCGCTGTGGGCCAAGCTCTCCGGCCTCGTCCCCCGCATCGCGATCGTGAAGGGCCGGTGCTTCGCCGGCAACGCCGTCATCGCCGGGTGCTCCGACCTGATCGTCGCCACCGAGGACGCCTCGATCGGCATGGGTGGCCCCGCGATGATCGCCGGTGGCGGCCTCGGCGACGTCCATCCCGACGAGGTGGGCCCCATCGCGGTGCAGTCCCCGAACGGCGTCGTCGACGTGGTCACCGCCGACGAAGCGCACGCCGTCGCCGTCACCAAGACGCTCCTCGGCTACTTCCAGGGCGCCACCGCACCGGGCGACGCACCCGACCAGACCGCCCTGCGCACCGCCGTCCCGGAACGCGCCCGTCGCGCCTACCGGGTCACCCCGATCGTCGAAACCCTCTGTGACGCTGGCTCGGTCACGTTCCTGCGGGAGAAGTTCGCACCCGAGATGGTCACCGCGCTGGGCCGCATCGGCGGGCGACCGGTGGGCGTCATCGCCAACAACACGCTCGTCATGGCCGGCGCCATCACCGCGCGCGCCGCGGACAAGGCCGCACGCTTCCTGCAGCTGTGCGAGTCGTTCGGGCTGCCGGTGATCTCGCTGATCGACTGCCCGGGCTACATGGTCGGCCCGGCCGCTGAAGCCGAGGGCCTGGTCCGCCGTGGCTCGCGCCTGCTGCTGGCCGGAGCGGCGTTGACGGTGCCCCTCATCGCCGTCGTGCTGCGCCGCGGCTACGGCCTGGGCGCGCAGGCGATGGCCGGCGGCAGCCTTCGCGAACCCCTGCTCACCGTGGCCTGGCCCGGCGCGCACCTCGGCCCGATGGGGCTCGAAGGCGCCGTCCGGCTGGGCCTGCGCAAGGAAATCGAGGCCATCGACGACGAGACCGCCCGCGAGGACTTCGTCCGGCAGGCCACCGCGGCGGCTCAGGACAACGCGAAGGCGCTCAACGCCGCCATGCTGTTCGAGATCGACGACGTCATCGACCCCGCCGAGACCCGCGGTCGCATCCTCGACACCCTCATCGCCGCGGGCACCCCGCAGCGGGACACCAGACCGCGGCGCTTCGTCGACAGCTGGTGACCGCTAGAACGGACTGCTGTTCTGCTGCCACTTGGCCTCGTCGGGCCGGGGACCGAAGCGGCGGGCGTAGTCCTCGTGGATGTGGGCGTCGCGCTTGCGCTTGATGACGTCGACCAGGTTCGGGTCGAGCCCGTGCTGAGCCAGCCGGTGCCGGCGCCACACCTTGTTGAGCGCCAGCGCCATGAGGATCGCCCAGATGTAGATCGGCGCCGTCATCTCGAGGTGCACGTAGAACGACGCCGGGATCAGCCACAGCGGCCCCAGCACGAGCAGCGGCGGGATCGCCATCCGGATCATGTGCCTGCGCACCGAACCCTGTCCGGCCAGATCCTCGGCCACCCAGCGGTGCATCGACGACGGCAGCCGGCGACCGTACGAATACGTCACGTACTGCCAGAGATTCGGCTTGTCGGCCGGTTGGGCGGCCATGCTGGCTCCTTGGGGTCGGGGGGTCACGAGTCGAGGGCGCCGGCGGCCAGCGCCGCGGCGTTGATGCGGGTGAGGACGCGACGCAGGTCGTCGAGTTCGGCGAGGTCGACGCCGAGCCGCCGCACCACCGTGGGTGGGATCTCCAGCGCCCGGTCGCGCAGGTCGGCGCCGGACGGCGTCAGCTCGACGCGGATGGTGCGCTCGTCGGTCGCGCTCCGGCCGCGGGTAACGAATCCGAGGGACTCCAGACGCTTGAGCATCGGCGACAGTGTCGCCGAGTCCAGCTGTAGTGCCGCGGCGATCTGCTTGACCGACAACGGTTGTCCCGCATCGGTCTTCGCGTGATCCCAGAGCGCCAGCATCACCAGGTACTGCGGGTGGGTCAGCCCCAGCGGCTCCAGCAGCGGCCGGTACACCGACAACACCGCGCGATTCGTCACCGCCAGCGCGAAGCAGACCTGCTGCTCGAGCGCCAGCGGGTCGACGTCCGTCGTGGTGGTTGCGGCCATGCTTCGATCGTACGCGAATGATTAGTGCCCTATCCATGTCGGGATTGTCACTACGGTGCCCCCTTGGCCACCGCGGGCACGCGCCGGTTTCGCGCCGGTCGGCACGGGTATCGCGGGTGCATGACCGGACTCCGCAACAGCCCCCACGAGCGCGGCGTCGACACGCCCAGCCTGATTCCCCCCGTCCTGCACGATCATCCCGTCCGTGCGCAGGGCCGCCGCCTGGTGGCCGTCGACGACCTCGACGAGCGTCGCGTCACCGAGGTCGACACCGGCGAGCACGGCGTGCTGGCCGTCGGCCTGACCCCGGACGGCACGCCGTTCGCGGTGAGCAACCTGTGCCGCCATCAGTTCGCCAAACTGGGTCGTGGCCGCGTCACCGAGGACGGTTGCCTCCAATGCCCCTGGCACCGTGCCGATTACGACGTCCACAGCGGCGCGATGACGAACGGACCCAAGGGGCGCATCTTCGGCTTCAAGCCGTACTCGTCGACGTTCAAGGCCGTCGGCAACGTCCTCAAACTGCGCCGCTACGACGTCGAGGTCCGCGACGGCGCCATCTGGCTCACCTGACGCCGCCGGCAGCCCCCGCCGCGGCGCACAGCATGTCCGCCAGCCGCGCGGCCGCCGGGCTGATGTGATCGGCCAGCGGTCGCGCCAGGTGGATCCGCCACCGGAGCGGTTCGGCCAGTGAGATGCCGACCAGGTCACCGAACCGCGCGACCTCGCTGACCGGCATGAACGACGTCCCGAGTCCGTTGCGAACCAGCGCCGCGGACACGGTGTAGTCGGCCGGCACCTCGTACGGCGTGCGTGGCGTGATGCCCGCGGCACCGAAGGCGTCGTCCACCAAGCGTCGGATGCCGAAGCCGACCGGAAAGCCGACCAGGTTCTCCTCGGCGAGATCCTCGACGCGCACGTGCGGCCGGCCGGCCAGGGGATGGTCGGCGCGGCACGCGAACACCATCTCCTCCTCGACGAGCACCTGCGTGTCGATGCCGGCCGGGATGCGGTGCGGTGCGGACACCAATGCAAGATCCAGCGACCCGTCGGCGATCGACGTCATGTAGGCAGAGGAGCCGACCTGGCTGAGCTGCAACCGGATGCGCACGTACGGATGGGCGGCATGGAAGTCGCCGAGCACCTTGGCGACGTCGAGCGTGCCGAAGGTGACCAGCGAGCCGAATTCCACCGTGCCCGTGAGGTGGCCGCGGTAGTCGGTGAGCGAGTCCTTCGCCAGCCGGGCGGCCTTCAGCAGCTGCCGCGCGTGCTCGCGCAGGTGCTCGCCGGCCGGGGTGAGCCGGATTCGTTGCCGTGAGCGGTCGAACAGCTGCACTGCCAGCTCGTCCTCGAGCTTCTTGATCGACGTCGATAGCGCCGATTGCACGACGTGCACCCGCGCGGCGGCGCGCGTGAAGCTCATCTCGTCGGCCACGGCCATGAAGTACTCCAGCTGGCGCAGCTCCATGCGGACGAAGCTATCAGCGGTCGGTGCTCCGGTCATCTCGGCACTCGATGGTAACCATCGAAAACGATCGTTGGACGCGATGACTCCATGACGGTGTCATGGTCATCGTGAGTCCCACTGCCCCGTCGCCGATGACCGCCGCCGAGTTCGCCGCCGGCGTCGCGCCGCTGCTGCCGGAGCTGCGCCGCGCAGCGCGACGGTACGCCACCACTCCGCACGATGCGGACGACCTGCTGCAGGAGACGCTCACCCGGGCGTGGGCCGGGCGCGGGACGTTCGACGGCGGTGCCCATCTGCGCGCCTGGCTGTTCCGCATCCTGGTCAACACGTGGATCAGCGGGCACCGGCGCGTCGAGCGGCGGCCCCGCGAGGCGCTCACCGAGACGTTCGACGACGTGGCCGCCGCGGTCCTGCCGACACAGCCGTCGGCCGAGTTCCAGGCGATGCGCCGCCTGCCCGACGAGCGCCTCCGCGCCGCACTGGCCTCGCTGCCCGAGACGTTGCGGACGGCGATGTACTACGCGGCGATCGAGGAGCTGCCGTACCGGGACATCGCCGATCTCGAGGGCATCCCCGTCGGCACGGTCATGTCGCGCGTGCACCGCGCCCGGCTCCGGCTGCGCGCCGCCCTCGCCGTCGCCTGAACGGTCACCCGAGCCGTCGTGCACTAGAGGCGGGTGGCGTCGACGACGGCGTCGGCGAACTGCCGGGGCGCCTCCTGCGGGACGTCGTGACCGATGCCGTCGAGCACGCGGTGGGCGTACCGGCCGGTGAACTGCCCCCGGTACGCCGCGCCGTCCTTGGTCGGGCCGTCGAAGTCGCTGCCGATGGTGATGGTCGGCACCCCGATCGTGGGCCGGGCCGCGAGCCGACGTTCGAGGTCGTCGTACTGCGGCTCGCCCGGTGCGAGATTCAGTCGCCAGCGGTAGTTGTGGACGACGACGTCGACGTGGTCCGGATTGTCGAACGCGGCGGCGCTGCGCGCGTAGGTGGCGTCGTCGAAGGTCCACTTCGGTGAGGCGTTGCGCCAGATGAGCCGGTTGAAGTCGCGGGTGTTCTGCCGGTAGCCGCGCTCGCCGCGGTCGGTGGCGAAGTAGTACTGGTACCACCAGCCGAGTTCGGCCTGCGGGGGCAGCGGCGCCTGGTTGGCGACCCGGTCCACGACGAGGTAGCCGCTGACCGACACCAGCGCACGGACACGGTGCGGCCACAGCGCCGCGACGACGTCGGCCGACCGTGCGCCCCAGTCGAATCCGGCGAGCACTGCGTCGGGGGTGTCGAGGGCGTCCAGCAGGGCGACGACGTCACTCGCGACCGCGGCCTGCTGCCCGTTGCGCACGGTGGTCGACGAGGTGAACCGCGTCGCGCCGAAGCCGCGCAGGTACGGCACGATCACCCGGAAGCCGCGCTCGGCGAGCAGCGGCGCCACGTCGACGTAGGCGTGGATGTCGTAGGGCCACCCGTGCAGCAGGAGCACCGGCGTGCCGTCGGCCGGCCCGTCCTCGGCGTACCCGACGTCCAGCACGCCCGCGCCGACCTGTCGGTAGTTCCGGAATGCCGTGTGTCCGCCGGTGCCAGCGAAAGAAGATCTCGCACAGGCGGATCCGGCGGCCATGGCGGCGGCGGCCAGCCCGAGTGCCGTGCCGAAGCCTCGCCTGCTGAACACCCCGCCGGAGAGATTCGCGTCCATGCCCGGTGCAACGCCGGGTGCGCGGCGGCGATTCACGCCACGGCTGCTGGCGCTAGGCGGCGGCGCCCAAGAACCGTGCGACGTCGCGTGCAATCGGCGTGGCCTGCCGCCGGAAGGACTTGAGCGGTCCGATCAGCGGCTCGTCGTATCCGGCGAACCACAGTCCCGGCGCCGCACCGGGCAGCCCGTCGACCTCGGGATGACCATCGGGGTCCAGCACGCCGAGGTGGCCCACCATGGGCTCGAGGCCGGTGCGGTAACCCGTCGCGGCGATCACGACGTCGGGCGTCACCGAACGGCCGTCGGCGAGGACGACGCGCTGGGCGTCGAACGATTCGACGGCGCCCACCACCTCGATGGCGCCGTCGCGGATGCGCGGCACCAGCTCGTCGGCCAACGTCGGCACCTTGCGGTCCTCGCGCAGCGCGGTGTACATGCCCTGCTCGGGCGCGGGCAGCCCGGCGGCGGTCGAGTCGCGGAACCACACCCGTCGCAACAGCGCTCCGGCATGGTCGAGGACGGGGACGGGCAGGCCGTCGAACAGCGGGCTGAACGCGTCGACGGGGATTCCGGCGGCCGAACGGGGCACCAGGTGGGGCGGGGTGCGCACCGACATCCGGACCCGGCCGGCCACGGCATCCGCCCCCGTGCCGGCGCTGAGCTGCAGCACGATGTCCACCGCGGAGTTGCCGGAGCCGACGACCAGCACGTCGCGGCCGCGCCACGGCCACGGGCTGCGGTAGTCCGCGGAGTGCAGCACGTCGCCGGTGAAGCCGTCCATCCCGGGCCACGGTGGGATGGCCGGGGTGTGGTAGTTGCCGGTGGCGACGACGACGGCCGCGGCGAACCGGGTCTCGCCGTCGGTGGTCACCTGCCAACGCTCGCCGTCCGGATCGATCCGTATCACGTTCTCGCCGAACGCGATCCGCAACCCTTGGCGCCGGACGTAGTCATCGAAGTACGACACCATGTCGTCGCGGCGCGGCCACCGACCGTATCGGCGCGGGATGGTCTGCCCGGGGAGGTGCGACCAGTAGCCGCAGGTGTTCAACCGGAAGCCCTCGTAGATCCGTCGCCATGACGAGGCTGGCGCATCCGCGCGGTCGACGACGAGCGCGTCGATACCCTGGTCGTGCCGGAGCTGCCGCGCGATCGCGAGGCCGCACGGTCCCGCACCGACGACGAGGACCCGTTCGCCGTCGGCCATCTACGGCAACGGCCGGGTGGTCATCAGCCCCTTGGTCAGGTCGCGGCGCAGCTGCTCGAGCATCGACCGGCGGCGCAGCGGCGGGCTGTCGGTGTGCGCCTGCTCGGCGACGCCCTTCAACACGTCGGCAAGGGCCTCGGTGGCACTCCAGCGAGGCTGCCAGGCCAATTCGTCGCGGGCGCGCGTGCAATCGAGCAGCGGGACGCTGAACGCCAGGTCGAGCCAGCCACGGTCGATGGGCTGGGCGCGCAGCGCGTAGCTGACGTCGACGAGCCGGCCGAGCAGACCCGACGGCACGTGAACGGGCTTGGCGTGCAGCACCTTCGCCACGTCCTCGCGGCTCATCGGCGGCTCAGCGGCGAGGTTGAACGGTCCCGGTGTCCGGCGCTCGATCGCGCGGGCGAAGGCGTCGGCGACGTCGTCGGCGTGGATCAGCGGGATGCGCAGCTTGCGGTCGATCGGCAGGACCGGCAGCAGCGGGACGATCCCCATGGGGACGTAACCCGGGAGCGCGTAGCGCATGAGACCGCTGGCGGCGGCGCGCTGCACGATGAAGCCGGGCCGCATGCGGGTGATCGGCACGCCCTCGTCGCCGTACTCGCGCTCATAGGAGTCGAGCACCTCCTCGGCGGCCGACTTGTCGCGGCTGTAGGCCGAGGACGGGATGCCCGTCGTCGGCCAGGACTCGTCCACCCGCTGGCCGTAGCGTCCGCCGGCGTAGGTGCCGACCGACGACATGTGCAGCAGCTGGCCCACTTTCGCGGCGTGCGCGGCCTTCAGCACGGCCGAGGTACCGCCGACGCCGAGACGCGTGAGGTACTCGGTGTTGCGGGTGGGTTGGAAGCCCCACGCGAGGTGGACGACGGCGTCGGCGCCGTCGAAGACGTCGCGCAGTTCGCTCGCCGCCGAGGGCTCGGCGAGGTCCAGGCCGTGCCAGGTGACGCCGGCGTAGTCCCCGACGGGCTTGGGGGGCCGCCGGACCACGCCGACCAGGTCGGGGGCGGGATCCATCTGGCGCAGTCGGCGCAGGACGGCCGTGCCCACGTTGCCGGACGCTCCGGTGATGACGATGCGCATCCTGGCCCCTACCCCGCGGCGACCGCCGCGACGTGCGTGCGGCGCTCGTGCGTCTCGTTGAGGAACTTGGCGACCTCGACGGCGCAGCGGCGCGCATGCGAGGTGTCGACGAGGTCGAAGGCGTGTCCGGCCCGCGGAACCTCGTAGTAGCCGACCGGGTTGCGCGACACCTCCCGCAGCCGGTCGCGGAAGGCGTGCGCCTCGCCGACCGGGATGATGGTGTCCTGCTCGCCGTGGATGAGGTAGAACGGCGGCGCGCCGGCGTGCACCCGCGCCATGGGTGATGCGGCCTCGAACACGTCGGGGTGCTCGGACTGCTTGCGCCGCACGACGACTCGCTCCAGGAACGTCTGGAAGCTGCGTCGCGCCGGGGTGGAGCGGTCCTGCCAGTCGTAGCGGCCGTAGATCCCGACGACGGCGTCCACCGACGTGTCGGCGTCCTCGGTCAGCTCGCCGCGGAAGCGCTCGTCGCCCGGGGTCAGGCCGGCCAGTGCGGCCATGTGGCCACCGGCGGAACACCCGGCGAGCGCCACGAAGTCGCGGTTGCCGCCGAAGCGGTCGACGTTGGCCCGCGCCCAGGCGATTGCCGCGTTGACGTCGGCGATGTGGCGTGGCCAGGCGTGCACCGGTGACACCCGGTAGTCCATGGTGAGGCAGACCCAGCCCTGCTTGACCAGGTGGTCGAGCAGGGTGTGACCCTGCAAGACGCGGGTGCCCTGCACCCAGGCGCCGCCGGGGACGAACAGCAACACCGGCGCGTCCGGCGGCAGGTCGGGGCGGCGCCACACGTCGAGCACCTGCGACGGGTGGTTGCCGTAGCGCACGCCGCTGCGGTGCAGGCACCGCCGGCGCTGCCCGCGGAAGCTGAGGTACGGCGGGATGCGGCTCGTCGAGATCACGTCGTCGCCGACCGACGCGGCCTGCGCGGGCGCGATGCGGCGGGTGACGGCGGCCTTGACCGCGGGCGATGCGTAGTGGCCACCCCACATCGCCATCGCGGTCAGGCCCGCGAACGGTTCGAGGTGCTTGCCCACGACGGGAAGGCCGGAGTAGAAGCGGGTCGCGGCCAGCACGACTTCGGTGGGGTGCGGGATCAGCGAGTCGATGCCCATGTCAGCTCTCCGTCCCGACGGCGCCACCGCTGGGGGCGTCGCACCGGGTGCAGACCACCTCGTCGAATCCGAGACGTCCGCAGGTCGGGCAGATGAAGTCGAGCACGAGTGCGCCTTTCAGTGCGTGATGCGCTTGCGCGCGTGGTCAGACGCCGTCCGGGCTGCAGCGTTCGCACGTTGTACCCGAGGCCTGGGAGCACCAAACGGTCCTTCGGTTGCGGCGGCCGGGAGCCGGTCGCATACTGTTGCGCGATACGCATTGGTTGCTCATAGCGCAACAGGAGCAGAGTATGGCTCAGCCCAAGGTCGTCGTCATCGGCGCCGGGATCGTCGGCACCTCACTCGCGGACGAATTGACCGCCCGCGGCTGCACGGACGTCACCGTGCTGGACCGCGGACCGTTGTTCACCACGGGCGGCTCCACGTCGCACGCCCCGGGTCTGGTGTTCCAGACCAATCCGTCGAAGACGATGACCGAGTTCGCCCGCTACACGGTCGACAAGTTCGTCGCGCTCGACGCCTTCACCCAGGTCGGCGGACTCGAGGTCGCGACCACCGAACAGCGGTGGGTGGACCTGCACCGCCGCCACGGCTGGGCGCGGTCCTGGGGCATCCCGGGCGAATTGCTCGATGCCCGGCAGTGCGCGGCCCTGCACCCCCTGCTGGACCCCGAGCGCATCCTCGGCGGGTTCCGCACCCCCACCGACGGCCTGGCCAGGGCCCTGCGCGCCGCCGTCGCCCAGGCCGAGCGGGCCGGCACCCGCGGCGCGCGCTTCCTCGGCGAGCAGGAGGTCGTCGACGTCCTCACCCGCGGCGGCCGCGTCACCGGCGTGCGCACGGCGGCGGGTGAGGTGTTCGACGCTGACGTCGTGGTGTCCGCCGCCGGATTCTGGGGCGCCGAACTCGGCGCCCGCGTCGGCCTGACGGTGCCGCTGGTGCCGATGGCCCACCAGTTCGCCAGGACCGGGCAGCTGCCCGAGCTGCGCAGGCCCGTTGTCGGACCCGACGACGCCCGGTTGCCGATCCTGCGCCACCAGGACCGCGACCTCTACTACCGCGAGTACGGGGACCGCCTCGGCATCGGTTTCTACGGCCACCGACCCATGCCGGTCGACATGACTTCGCTGCTGACCGACACCGCCGGGGAGGCGATGCCGTCGATGCTGCCGTTCACCGAGGACGACTTCGCCCCCGGCTGGGCGGCGAGCGTCGACCTGCTCCCGGCACTCGGCGACGCGAAGGTCGAGGAGGGCTTCAACGGCATCTTCTCCTTCACCCCCGACGGCTTCTCGATCATGGGCGAGCACCGCGACCTCGCCGGTCTCTGGGTGGCCGAGGCGGTGTGGGTGACGCACTCCGCGGGCGTGGCCAAGGCCATGGCCGAGTGGATCCTCGAGGGCACGCCCGGCACCGACGTCCACGAGTGCGACCTCTACCGCTTCGAGGTGCCCGCCACGAGCGGCGACTTCATCCTCGCGACCAGCTCCCAGGCCTTCGTCGAGGTGTACGACATCGTCCACCCCCACCAGTACCGCGCCGCACCGCGCAACCTGCGGGTCAGCCCGTTCCACGGCAGGCAGGTCGACCTCGGGGCGCACTTCTTCGAGGGCGGCTGCTGGGAGCGGCCGGCCTGGTACGAGGCGAACGCCGCGCTGGTCGACGAGCTGGCCGCCGACGGCGTCGCGTTCCCCGCGCGCGACGAGTGGTCGGCGCGCTTCTGGTCCCCCATCGCGATCGCCGAGGCGCGCTGGACGCGCGAGCACGTGGCGTTCTACGACATGACGCCGTTGACGCGCTACGAGGTCAGCGGGCCGGGCGCCTGCGCCTTCCTCCAGCACCTCACCACCAACGACGTCGACAAGCGCGTCGGGGCGGTCACCTACACGCTGATGCTCGACGAGACCGGCGGCGTCCGCAGCGATCTCACCGTCGCGCGGCTCGCCGACGACGTCTTCCAGGTCGGTGCCAACGGCCCGCTGGACCTCGACTGGATGACCCGGCACCTGCCCGATGCGGGCGTGACGATCCGCGACGTCACCGGCGGCACCTGCTGCATCGGCGTGTGGGGCCCGCGCGCCCGCGACGTGGTGGCGCCGCTGTGCGCGGCGGACCTGTCGCACGGCGCCTTCGGATACTTCCGCGCCGTGCGCACCTTCATCGGCTCGGTGCCGGTGACCATGCTGCGGGTGTCCTACGTCGGCGACCTCGGCTGGGAGATCTACACCTCCGCCGAACACGGACTCGCGCTGTGGGACGCGCTCGCCGAGGCCGGCCGCGCGCACCGCGCGATCGCCGCGGGCCGGATCGCCTTCAACGCCCTGCGCCTGGAGAAGGGCTACCGCGCCTGGGGCACCGACGTCACCGCCGAACACTCCCCCGCCGCAGCGGGTCTCGGCTTCGCGGTCTCGGCGAAGAAGGGCGACTTCGTGGGGCGGGCCGCCCTGGAGTCCGCGCCCGCGCCATCGACGGTGTTGCGCAGCATCGTGTTCGACGCCCCGGACGCCGTGGTCCTCGGCAAGGAGCCGGTCCGCCTCGGCGACGAGACCGCCAACGTCGGCTACGTCACCAGCGCCGGCTACTCGCCCACCATCGGGCGGTCCATCGCGTATGCCTGGCTGCCCGCCGACGTCGCCGTCGGAACCGCAGTCAGCGTCGACTACCTGACCACCACGTACCGCGCCACCGTGCACGCCGAGCCGGTGGTCGACCCCGAGATGGCTCTGATCCGGAGGTGAAGGCGTTGTCCGAGAGACACTTCGACGCGATCGTCGTCGGACTGGGCGGGATGGGCAGCGCCGCGGCCTACCACCTCGCCCGCCGCGGGGTGCGCGTCCTGGGACTCGACCGGTTCGGTCCGGCGCACGACCGCGGCTCCAGCCACGGCGGGTCGCGCATCATCCGCCAGTCCTACTTCGAGGACCCCGCCTACGTCCCCCTGCTGCTGCGGGCCTACGAGCTGTGGGCCGAACTCGCCGAACGCAGCGGCCGCGAGGTGTACCGCCTCACCGGTGGACTGTTCGTCGGGCCGCCGGACTGCCTCACGGTGGCCGGCAGCCAACGCGCCGCGACCGAGTGGTCGCTGCCGCACGAGATGCTCGACGCCGCCGAGATCCGGCGCCGCTTCCCGACGCTCACCCCGGGCGCGGGCGACGTCGCGCTCTACGAGGCGAAGGCCGGGTTCGCCCGCCCCGAGCTGACGGTCGCCGCCCACCTCGACCTCGCCGCGCGCGAAGGCGCCACGCTTCGGTTCGACGAGCCGGTGCTCGAGTGGTCCGATGGACCCCGCGGCGTCGAGGTACGGACCGCGCGCGGCAGCTACACCGCGGGCCAACTCGTCGTGTGCCCGGGAGCATGGGCGCCCGCGCTGCTCACCGAACTCGGCATCCCCATCACCATCGAACGTCAGGTGCTGTACTGGCTGGACCCCGTCGGCGGCACCGCCGCCTTCGAGGACCATCCCGTCTACATCGACGAGAATGCCCGCGGGCAGCAGATCTACGGCTTCCCCGCCATCGACGGCCCCCGCGGCGGAGTCAAGACGGCGTTCTTCCGTAAGGGGCGCGAGTGCACGCCCGAGACGATCGACCGCACGGTCACCGACCGCGAGGTCGACGAGATGCGCGAGCGCGTCATCCAGCTGCTGCCCGCGCTGTCCGGCCCGGCGGTGCACACCGCCACGTGCATGTACTCCAACACTCCCGACGAGCACTTCGTCATCACCCGTCCCGAGGGCTACGCCAACGTGACCGTGGCGTGCGGCTTCTCGGGCCACGGCTTCAAGTTCGTGCCGGTCGTCGGCGAGGTGCTCGCCGACCTCGCCATCGACGGCGTGACCCACCACCCGATCGGCCTCTTCGACCCCCGACGACTGGTGACCACGTGACGACCATCGACGAATCCCCCACGCCCACCGCATCGTCGGGCAGCAGCCTGGTGCCCACGCTCGCCGGCCGCTACTACTGCGATCCGGACGTCTTCGCCGCCGAGCAGGACCGCGTCTTCGAGCAGATGTGGTTCTGCGCCGTGCGCAGCGCCGACCTGGCCACCGCCGGATCCTTCCGCAAGGTCCAGATCGGACGCGAGAGCGTGCTCGTCGTCCGGGACCGCACCGGTGCTCTGAACGCCTTCCTCAACGTCTGCCGCCACCGCGGCGCGATGCTGTGCACCGAGGACGCCGGCGAGGTGACGCGCCACCTGCGCTGTCCGTATCACGCCTGGACCTACCACCTCGACGGAAGGCTGGCGGCCGCACCGAATCTCGGGTCGCTCACCGAGGCGGACGGCACCCGCATCGACCGCACGCGGTGGGGCCTCGTCCGCGTCGAGCTGCGCGAGTGGCTCGGCTACGCCTGGGTCTGTCTGGCCGACGACCCGCCGTCGTTCGAGACCGACGTCGTCGGCACCGTCTCCGCGCGTCTCGGCGACGTGGCGGCGGTGGAGAACTACGGCGTCTCGGCGCTGTCGGTGGGCCGCCGCGTCGTATACGACGTGAAGGCCAACTGGAAGTTGATCGTCGAGAACTTCATGGAGTGCTACCACTGCGCCACCATCCATCCCGAACTCACCGAGGTGCTGCCGGAGTTCGCCGACGGTCTGGCAGCCCAGTACTTCGTGGGGCACGGCGCGCTGTTCGGCGAGAACGTCAGCGGATTCACCATCGACGGCGGCTCCGGGCTGGACCGCATCCCCGGCGTCAGCGAGGAGCAGGACCGCCGCTACTACGCGATCACGGTGCGGCCGAACGTCTTCATCAGCCTGGTGCCCGACCACGTGATCTTCCACCGGATGTATCCCATGGCCGCCGACCGCACCGTGGTCGAGTGCGACTGGCTGTACCTGCCGGAGGTGGTCGAGCAAAACATGGACCTGCGCCGTTCGGTCGAGCTGTTCCACCGGGTCAACATGCAGGACTTCGACGCGTGCGAGCGGACCCAACCCGCGATGTCGTCGCGCGCATACCGCACCGGCGGCGTCCTGGTGCCCGCCGAGCACCACATCGGTGAGTTCCACAGCTGGCTGACCAGCATCTTGGACGACGCCTAGGGGACGGGCCGCACCGTGACCATCACCGTTTCCTACACTGGACGCGCCATGCCCCCGCGACGCGTCGACACCCCGCCCCGGGAGAAGAGCGCTGCGGCCGTGCAGTCGGTGGACCGTGCGCTCACCGTCCTGGAGATCATCGGCAAACTCGGCAGCGCCGGTGTCACCGAGATCGCGGGCGAACTCGGCGTCCACAAGTCGACGGTGTCCCGCCTCGTCGCGGTGCTCGAATCGCGCGGCTTCGTCGAGCAACTCGCCGACCGCGGCAAGTACCGGTTGGGCTTTGCGATCGTGCGCCTCGCCGGATCGACGAGCGCCCGCATGGACCTCGCCAAGGAGGGTCAGGCGATCTGCGACCGGCTGGCCCAGCAGACCGGCGAGACCACCAACCTGGCGATCCTCGACGGCGACCGCATCGTCAACGTCGTCGAGGCCGTCGGCCCGGCCGAGATCGCGCTGCGCAGCTGGGTGGGCCAGAACTGCCCCGCCCACGCGACCTCCAGCGGCAAGGCACTGCTCTCCGGGCTCGACGACGGTGCGCTGCGCGCACTGTTGGGCGACGCCCTGGCCGGGTTCACTCCGCACACCCTGTCGTCGCTCGACGACCTCCTCGAACAGCTGCGTTTCGTCCGCACCAGCGGGTGGGCCTCGGCCTGTGAGGAACTCGAGATCGGCCTCAACGCCGTGGGGGCCCCGGTCCGCGATGCCAGCGGCACGGTCGTTGCGGCGCTGAGCGTTTCGGGCCCCGCCTACCGCCTCACCCCGAGCCGTTTCGAGGTGGTCGCCGAGATGGTGACCGCCGGCGCCGCGGCGATCAGCAGGCGGCTCGGCCACACCGGTTGACCGCTTGGCCTGACCGACAACTGAATACGGCCACATCGCGCGAATGGTCCTCGACCGATCGCTCGATGGGGTGTAATGACTGCCACTTCCACGGACGCGAGGTTCACCGATGTCGCTCGACACCACCGGCGAGGCACGACACGCCGACGCACCGGATCCGGACGCGACTGGCGCCGCCGCCGACCCGGCCACCGCCAACCCGCTCGCCCCGATCACCGAGCCGGTCCGCCCGAGGGAGGCCAACCCCGGTCGCGACTGGGTGGTGTTCGGCGTCACGGGCGTCATCTCGATCGCGTTCGTGGTGTGGGGTCTGCTCGACACGTCGAGCCTGTCCTCGATCTCGGCGGGCACCAAGGACGCCGCCATCAAGGGGCTCGGCTGGTTCTTCGTCCTCGCGGCGAGCTTCTTCGTCATCTACGTGCTGTGGCTGGCCGCGAGCAAGTACGGCCGCATCCCGCTGGGATGTGACGACGAGCAGCCGGAGTTCCGCACGACGTCGTGGATCGCCATGATGTTCAGCGCCGGCATGGGCATCGGCCTGATGTTCTGGGGCGTCGCCGAACCGCTCAACCACTTCGTCACCCCGCCGCCGGGCACCAGCGAGGCGCAGTCGGATGCGGCGTTCCAGACGGCCATGGCCACCACGATGTTCCACTGGGGCCTGCATCCGTGGGCGATCTACGCGGTGGTGGGGCTGGCCATCGGCTACGGCATGTACCGCAAGGGCCGCGCGGGCCTGCTGTCCGCGGCGTTCACGTCGCTGTTCGGCGACCGGGCCAACGGTCCGGCGGGCAAGGTCATCGACATCCTCGCGATCTTCGCGACGCTGTTCGGGTCGGCCGCGTCGCTCGGCCTGGGCGCGCTGCAGATCGGCGACGGGCTGGAGTTCAACGGCTGGGTGGGCACCGTCGGCACGCCGATCCTCGTCACGATCATCGCCGTGCTGACCATCGCCTTCGTGCTGTCGGCCGTCTCGGGCATCGCGCGCGGAATCCAGTGGCTGTCCAACATCAACATGGCGCTGGCGCTGGTGCTCGCGGTGTTCGTGTTCGTCGCGGGGCCGACGCTGCTGATCCTCAACCTGATCCCGAGCGCACTCGGCGACTACGTCCGCGACTTCGTCGCGATGAGCGCGCGGACCGACGCCAACGGCGACGCCGAGCTGGCGGCGTGGCTGTCGGGCTGGACCATCTTCTACTGGGCATGGTGGGTGTCGTGGACGCCGTTCGTCGGCATGTTCATCGCCCGCATCAGCCGTGGCCGCACGATCCGCCAGTTCGTCACCGGCGTGCTCCTGGTGCCGACGCTGGTGAGCCTGCTCTGGTTCGCGATCTTCGGCGGCGCGGCCATCGACCGCCAGCGCACCGTCGGCGACATGGTCGGCGCCGACGGCTCCGTCGACAGCACCGGCGCGCTGTTCAAGCTGCTCGACACCATGCCGCTGGCCGGCATCACCACGGTGCTCGTCATGGTGCTGGTGGCCATCTTCTTCGTCTCGGGCGCCGACGCCGCGTCGATCGTCATGGGGTCACTGTCGGAGAAGGGTTCCCACGAGCCGCGGCGCGCCACAGTCGTCTTCTGGGGCACCCTGACCGGTGCCGTCGCGGCGATCATGCTGATCATCGGCGGAGGCGGTGACGAGGCCCTGACCGGATTGCAGAACCTCACCATCGTCGCGGCCGTGCCGTTCGTCATCGTGATGGTGCTGCTGTGCGTGGCGCTGTACCGCGACCTGCGCAACGACCGCATCGTCGCCGTCGAACGGCGCAGCGCCGAGGTGGTCGAGCGGGCGGTCATCACCGGGGCCAGCCACTACGGCGAGAACTTCGACCTGGTCACCCGCTACCACAAGCTGGAGTCCGGCAAGCCCGTCGGCAACGGCGACGCCGACTGAGTCCGGTGGCACACTGATTCCATGCAGGAGCTGAGCCGGGCGGAGATCGTCAAGGACGCGGTGCAGGAACTCGTCGAATCCGGCGCATCGGCTGCCGGGCAGGTGGCGTCCATCGTCGCCACGGCCGCCGGGGAGATCGCCTCGGTGGTCGGGGCCTTCGCCACCGACGTCTTCGAACTCCGCGACGGGGTGCAGCGGGCGGTGCGGGACACCACCGACTGACACCCGCCGACTGACACCCGCGTTTCCTTTCAGAGAGTGAAACGTCGCCGGAACGGGTAACTACCGCATCGTGCAGTCACGGAACGGCCAGCGGCCACTCACCCGGCGCCCCTTCGACGTCTCCACCCGGGTGGCCGACGGCACCATCCTGCTGACCGTGCGTGGCAGCGCCGGGCCGGAGGAGGCCGCCGCCCTGGCGTCCTGCATCGACATGGCGCTGGTCTACGCACCCGGCGTGCTGGTGGTCGACGTCAGCCGCACCGACCGGTTCGGCCGGTCGTGCCTCGACGTGCTGCTGCGGGCGGGCCGGCGCGTGACGAGCACCCTGGCCGGCACGCGCCTGGCCGTCGTCTGCACCGACGCCGCCGTGCTCGCGGCCGTGGCCGCCGAGGGCGCGGCCTTCGAGACCTACCCGGCGGTCGCCGCCGCGCTAACCCCGCCCGTCATGATCGACGGCGCCAGCGTCGCCTGACGGTTCCCCGCCGGGCAGCGTGCCCGTCGCGGCCACGACCTCCGCGACGTCGACGAGCTTGCGATTCAGGTGCTGCGACGTCACCCGCAGGACGTCGAACGCCTCGTCGGCGGTGATCCGTCGCGTCGCCATGAGGATCCCCTTCGCCTGACCGATGACGTCGCGGTTCGCCACCACCCGCCGCAGTTGATCGGTGCGCTGAGCATCGGCGAGCGCGAGCGCGGCATGCGTCGCGAACAGCGTCGTGACGTTGCGCGAGGTGTCGTCGAAGACGCCGGTACGTCCGGCGTACAGGCTCAGCGACCCCAGCTTGCGCTCGTCCACCCACAGCGGGATGCACAGCATCGACGCCACGCCCAGCCCGCGCGCCTCGCGGACGAACTCCGGCCACCGTTCGTCGGTCGTCGTGTCGGTGATCTCGATCGTGCGCTGCTCGCGTGAGGCGTCGATGCAGGGGCCGGTGCCGGTGCGCTGCTGCAGAGCGTCGAGCACCGGCGGCGCGGCGCCCAGCACCACCTGGGGGAGGAACTTGCCCCGGATCAGGAGGTTGAGGCCGGCGGCGTCGACGCCGTCGACGAGTTCGACCGCGGCCGCGAGGATGCCGACCAGTGTGGCCTCGAGGTCGCGTTCGTCGATGCGCAGGGCGCGGCTCAGCTGGTCGAGGCTGCTCCAGGCGACGTCGTCGAGGTCGGCGAGCCCGCTGGCCACGCCCTCGAGCGACGCACCGCCGGGGGCAGCCGTCGGCTCGTGCTCGGGGAGCGGCGCAGGCGCGGTGATTGCCATCCCGACATTGAATCAGGCTTGCCCCGCGGTCGCCGCCGGGTCGTCAGGACTGGGGTTTGAGCCACCGCCACTGGCCCTGCAGCCACGGCTGGGCGTCGGGCAGCTGGTCGGACACCGCCGCGACGACGCCGGGCCACCACTCGGGGTGGTAGTCGTCCCCGGAGAGCCACCCGCCGGGTTTCACCTTGGGCGCCCACGCGGCGATGTCGGCCGCCACGCTGTCGTAGTCGTGCCGCGCGTCGACGTGCACCCAGTCCAGCGACGCGTCGGCGAACACGGCGCTCACCCCGGGTGACGCGCCGATCAGCAGGTGCACGTCGTCGGCGGCGCCGCAGGACAGCACGTTGCGGTGCAGCAGCCCGGCGAACGTGCCACCGCCGTGCGCGGCCGCGGGCCCGTGCGCGTCCACGTTGCGCATGCCCTCCGGCCCGCTGCCGCGGCAGGTGTCGATGCCGATGACGTGGAAGGACTTCCCGGACTCCGCCACGCACTCGGCGAGCGACAGGATGCTGCGGCCCAGGTACAGCCCCACCTCGACGAACGTGCTGCCCTCGTCGAAGGTGCGGACGGCCTCGAGCTGGCCGTCCCGCCAGCCGAACCAGCCCGGGATGTCCGACCAGTGCGTGACCTCGTCGGCGAACCGCGGGGTCGCCGGTGCGCCCGTCTGCTCGCTCACGCCGTGACCTCGTCGGGTGTGGTGACGTGCACGTCGTCACCGTCTCGTACCAGCAATCCACGCTCCTCGAATGCGTTCAACCAGGTGGGCATCGGCCAGCGGCCCCAGCGGCGCCGGAACACCCGGGCGTTGGCGACGATGTCCGCCAGATGCTCGGTCGGTGGGTCCGACACCGGATGGTGCTGATGGTAGGCGTGCGCCCCGCCGACCCAGCACAGACCGACACCGCGCTGCGTCGCCACGGCGGCGAAGTCGGTGTCCTCCCCGCCGTAGCCGACGTAGTCCTCGCAGAATCCGCCGATGCGCTGCCACGTCGCCCGCGACGCCGCGAACGACAGCGACCAGAACAGGTCGGGATCTCCGCCGTGCAGCAGGACGCCGTCGGGTGGGTCGGGCCGGCCGGGGTGCGGGCGTCGGCACGACGCCGGATCGGTCAGTGCCCGCTCGGCCGCGCCGGCGGGCAGGTAGGTCACCGGTCCGGCGAGCAGCGCCGGACGGTCGGTGGCACGGTGAGCGTCGGCGTAGCGCGCGACGAGGTCAGGATCGGGGATGCAGTCGACGTCGAGGAACACCAGCAGGTCCGCGCCACGGCGCAGCGCCATCTCGGCTCCGAGGTTGCGGGCACGCGCCAGGGGCAGCGCACCGCCTTCCCGCGGGAGGGCCGACACGTCGGCGTCGGCGGGCAGCAGGCCGGCGACGGCGTCGTCGTCCATCGCGACCACGCACCGGACGTCGGGCCCACGGGTGCCGGCGTCGAGGCCGCGCTGCTGGCGGCGCAGATGGTCGTGGCGTCCGTGCACCACCGTCACCGCGGCGACGACGGGCGTCATGCCGCGATCACCTCCGCGGCCCGCGCGGCGGCGCCGCGGGTGCGCAGCTCGTCCCAGCGGTCGCCGCAGGCCCGTGCGCGGGCGATGAGACCCGGCCAGCGCTCCGGCGCCGGCCACTGCGGCACGGCCACCGCGACGCCCGCCGCGGCGAGTGCGTCCGCGGTGGCGTGCTGCTCGTCGAACGGCCGGTCCTGCGGGACGACGACGGCGGGCACGCCCGCGACGGCGACGTCGGCGATGGCGTTCTGGCCCGCGTGGCAGACCACCACGTCGGCGGCGGCGAGCAGCGACCACGGGTCGTCGACCCAGGCGGCGTCACCGCCCATGGCCGTCCAGTCGACGTCGGCGGCCGCGCCGCGCAGCTCGGCGAGCGCACCGGCAGGCACCGCGCTGCCGCCCGCGCCGGCGAGCAGCACGCCGCACCGGCGGGCACCGGGTCGTCGTGCAGGCCGCGGCCGGCCGTCGAAGCGCGAGATGGACCCGACGTAGTGGGTGCGCGGCGCGTGCTCGGCCAGCCAGTCCGGCCGGTACACCCGGTCCGACCACGGCGCGACGACGTGCTCGGCGACGTCGAGCGCCAGCCGGTGCACGGCGTCGCCGCGGTCGCCGGGCATCGCCATCACCACGACGGGGACGCCGCTCAGGCGCACCAGCAGGGTCACCTCGACCGACACGTCCACGACGACGCGGCGGGGCCGCTCGCGGGCGAGGAAGTCGGTGATCAGCGCGTGCCGTTCGGCGAGCCCCGCGACGCCGGTCGGCACCCAGTGCAGCCGGCCGTGGGCCGCCGGGTCGGTCGTCGGCGCAGCGGTGTCCGGGACGTCGAGGGGCAGACGCAGCCAGGTGTCGGTGGCGCGCAGGCCCGCGGGGGCGGGCAGCGAGGACAAGAAGGTCACGGGCTCGTCGAGCTGGGCGGTGATCGCCAGCGCCCGGTGCAGGTGCCCGCGCCCGTGGTGGTGCACGTAGTAGCCGATCACGCCGACACCCGTGCGCCCACCAGCTGCTGGTAGCGCGCCACGTACCGGTCGACCATCACCGCGTGCGAGCAGTGCTCCTCGGCGCGGCGGCGCGCCGCCCGGCGGGACAGGTCCGCGGCGGCGAGCACCGCGCCGGCCAGCGCATCGACGTCACCCGGTTCGACGAGACGCCCGCAGGTGTCGTCGACGATCTCGGGGATGCCGCCGCGCGCCAGCGCCGCCACCGGGGTGCCCGACGCCAGCGCCTCCGCGGTCACCAGCCCGTAGGGCTCCTCCCAGGCCGGCGTGACGAGCGCGACGGCCGCACCGCCGACGAGGTCGTTGAGCTGGTCGTGCCGCAGGTGCCCCTCGTACGTCACGCCGCCGCCCAGTTCCGGTTCGACGACCTCGGTGAAGTAGCGCCGGTCGCCCACCGGGCCGGCGATGCGCAGCGGCAGCCCCGCCCTGCGGGCCGCGGCGATCGCCGTCGTCACACCCTTCTCCGGCACCAGCCGCCCGGTCCACACCGCGTAGTCGCCGCCCGCGCCCGGCCGCCACGCGTCGAGGTCGACGCCGTTCGGGATCACCGACACCGCACCGGTGATCGGCCGCCACTGCGCGGCGGTGAACGCGCTGACGGCCGCGAACTCGCTGCGCACCCCGCGCGGCAGCGCGACCGCCTGCTCCAGCCAGGCGAGTGGCGGCGTGTGCAGCGTGGTGATCATCGGTGCCGGGATGCTGCGGGCCATCGCCAGCGGTAGGTAATGCAGGCTGTGGTTGTGCACCAGGTCGAAGTCGTCGCGCAGCGACTGGCCGAGGTCGAGCATCACCGAGAGGTAGGCGTGCGTCTCGTGCACGATCCACTCGGGCGCCGTCGGATCCGCGCGCGACGCCTCGCTCATGTCGAAGGTGTGCACGGGCAGCACCTCGCACGGCAGACCGGCGTCGGATCCGGGCGCGGCGAACAACGTCACGCGGTGCCCGGCGGCGGTCAGCGCGCGCGCCAACTCGAACACGAACGACTCCATGCCGCCGGCGAATGGCTGCCCGATGGCGTACCGGGACGACGCCAGCATGGCGATGCGCAGCGATGCCGTCACGCGGCGGCCCGGGTCATCGCCCGCCGGTAGAGAGCCACGCTCCGAGCGCGCACCTGCCGCCGCTGCTCGATGCGCCGGTCGCGGCGGTCGGCGTCGAGGGCACCGTCGCCGCAGGCCACCCGGCGCAGCGCGGCACCGATCGCCCGCTGCAGACCGTCGGCGTCGAAACGGTCGGCGCCATAACCGAATTCGAGATCACCGTGTTGCTCGGCGAAGTGGCCGCAGTCCGGGACCACCGCGACCACCCCGGCGTCGTGGCAGTCCTCGACCCAACCGGAATGCGTGCCGAAACGGTAGGGCAGCACCAGCACGTCGACGTCGGCCAGGTAGCCGGCCAGCCCGGCGTCGTCGAACCGCGGGTGCACGCGGACGTCGACGCCCGCCGCCCGGTACGCCGCCAGGCGATCCGCCGTGGCATCGGTCGCACGCGGCCCGCGCAGCGCGTCCTCGTCGAGGTCGAACCGCAACGCGTAGTCCGCGCCCTGAGCGGCGGCCAGGACGTCGAGCAGCGGCCACGGATCGACGTTGGCGCGCAACGACTTTCCGTGCACGGCGACCACCGGGACGCGACGCCGGACGCGGCCGACGCCGACGTCCGTGGCGGCACACAGGTGCGGGTGGGGCAGCACCGTCGCCGGACGCCGCCACCGCCGGCCGATCTCCGTGGCCGCGCCCGCGGTGAGCGTCACCACCTCGTCGGCGGCGGGCACCAGCACGTCGAGCCGGGCGAGGTGCTCCGCTGGGTCGGCGAAGTGGGGGTTGTGCAGGTCGTGAACGGTGAGCACCAGCGGCACACCGGCCGTCGCCAGCACCCGCGTCACCCGCGTCAGGTCGGCTGCGCTCTGCGTGTCGTACCCGAAGTGCACGTGCAGCACGTCGATCTCGGCGATCCTGCCGCGCAGGTAGTCGGCGTCGAGGAACCGCGGCGGCCACCACTGCCCGGGCAGCGTGGCGCCGGGCGGCGTCGGGTCCGGCAGCAGCCGAACGGCGACCGGGTCGACGACGGCGTCGACGTACGGATGCCCTGCGGGCACCGAGGCAAGCCTGATCACGAGCATCCTGGGTCCGGAATGAGCGGGCAGGACATCGCCCCGGACTGGACGGTTGCACGCACCGCAGAAATTAGCACGAACCGCTTCGCTCTACTGTCGTGGCGTGACGACCGACGGCCGGACGTGGCACTACCGCCACTTCTACGCGCACCCCGACGCCGAGCCCGGCGAGCCGCTGCCGCTGTGGCTGGTCGTCGGCAACTGCCAGGCCGAAGCCGTGCGCCGGGTGCTCGACAGCGTCACCGACCGACCGTTCCGCACCGTGCGGATGCCACCCGTGCACGAGCTGACCGCCGCCGACCTGCCGCACCTCGATCGTTTGCTCGATGACGCGGAAGTGCTCCTGTCGCAGCCGATTCGGGCGGACTACCGGGAGCTGCCGCTGGGCACCGCGCAGCTGGCGGCGCGGCTGCGCCCGTCGGCCCGGCTGCTGCGGTGGCCGGTGATCCGCTACGCCGGGCTCTACCCGTTCCAGGTCATCGTGCGGCGGCCCGCGGACCGCTCGGTGACCCCACCGGTCGTGCCGTATCACGACCTGCGCACCATCGCGGCCGCCCGGGCGGGACGCTCGGCCGACGATCCGTGGGACGTGGCGGTCACCGGCGATCAGATCCGCGCCGCAGCCGAAGCGAGCGTCGCGGCGCTGGCTGCCCGGGAGCGCCGCGACACCGACGTCGCCGTGTCCGACGTGCTGGCCGCCGCCGGCGCCGACGCCTGCCACACCATCAACCATCCCGGCAACACGGTCCTCGAGGCGCTGGCCCGCCGCATCCTCGCCGCGCTCGACGCGCCTGCCGCCGTGACGCCGGTCGACGGCACCCTGCTCGGCTCGGTGTACGCGCCGCTGGAGCGGCGGGTGCTCGCGGCGGTGGGGTCCGATGCCCCCGAGCGCACCGCGTGGACCATGGCAGGCGAGACCATCGACCCGCTCGCCGTGCACCGTCGTCAACTCGATTGGTATGCCACCAATTCCGACTTCATCGCGCTGGCCGCCGAACGCCACGGCGACACGATGGACCTGCTGGGCCTGTCGTGAACGCACCGTCGCACGTCGTCATCGGACCGCCCCGGCACGGGGTGGTCCGCTTCGGCGTCGCGCTCGACGCGGCGCTGCGGGCGAGCGGCCTCCCCACGTCTCTCACCCGGTCGGCCGACGCGGTACCGGCGGGCGGCGTGCACGTGCAGTTCACCGATCGGCTGTTCGGAGCGAACGCCACCGACGCCGCCGCGGCGTTCACTGCCCTGGCCCGTGCGGCCCGAGACCGCGGGGGCCGGGTCACCGTCACGCTGCACGACGTGCCGCAGCCGTCGGACGGCAGGCACTTCCGCACGCGCGCCGCGGGCTACGCGCGGGTCTGCTCCGACGCCGACGGCGTGGTGGTCAACAGCGACCACGAGCGCGCCCTGCTCGGCGAGATCGACGTGCCGGCAGACCACGTCCGCGTGGTCCCGCTGCCGATCGACCAGCGGGCGGTCGCGGTACCCGCGGCGTTTCCCCCGCCGCTGTCGGTCGGCGTCTTCGGCTACGTCTACCCCGGCAAGGGCCACCGCGAGGTCCTCGACGCGCTGCACGGCCTGTCCCCGGCAGTCTGGTTCCTGGCGATCGGCGAGGCATCCGCCGGCCACGACGACCTCGTCGAGGAGTTGCACGACGCCGCCCGCCGCGGGCGCCGCCGCGTCGCGCTCACCGGTCACGTCCCCGAGCACGCCGTCACCGCGACGCTGCGGGCGGTCACCGTGCCCGTCGCCCACCATCGCCACGTCTCGGCGTCGGGCTCGCTGAACTCCTGGCTCGCCGCCGGCCGCCGGCCACTGGCACCCGCGACGCGCTACACCCGGGAGATCGCCGACCGCAATCCCGGCGCGCTGCTGCTCTACCCGGACGACGACGCCGGCCTGCGCGACGCCATCGCCGCGTCACTCGCCGAGCCGTCGACCACCTGGCTGCCGCCCGGCACGCGGTGCACGCCCACCACCGCGGAGGCCGCCGACGCCTACGCCGGGCTGCTACGGGAGTGGCACCGGTGACGTTCGCGCTGACCGACGGGCGCGCCGTCGTGCCGGGCAACCGGTGGGATCTGCTCGCCGAGCGCGAGGTCGCCCCGGCACGGGTGGCGGTGGTCATCGCCCACTATCAGCAGCAGCGCCAGCTCGACCTGGTCCTCGCCGCGCTGGCGCTGCAGGACCACGCGCGCGGGCTGCTCGAGGTGGTGGTCGCCGACGACGGTTCCGCGGTGCCGCCCCGCGTCGCGCCGTCCGACCTGCCGGTCACGGTGGTGCGCCAGGACGATTTCGGCTTCCGCGCCGCGGCGGTCCGCAACCTCGGCGCCGCGCACACCGACGCCGACGTGCTGTGCTTCCTGGACGCCGACACCGTGCCGGAGCCCTCCTACGTCCGGCGGGTCTCCCGGCTGACCAACGTCCTGCCGGACGCGGTGACCGTCGGCCGCCGTCGGCACGCCGACCTGAGCGGCTGGACACCGGCCGATCTGCCGGGCTGGTGGGCGGGCACGTCGGCGCCGACCGAACTCACCGAACCTCGGTGGCTGCGCGACGCCTACGCCCGCAGCGGCGACCTGCGACACGTCGACCGGGGCTCCTACCGCTTCGTCATCAGCTCGGTGCTGTGCTGCGGCCGTGAACTCTTCGACGACGTCGGCGGTTTCGACGAATCGTTCGTCGGCTACGGCGGCGAGGACTGGGAGTTCGCGCACCGCGCCGTGGTGAACGGCGCGGTGCTGCACCACGCCCGCGACGCCGTGGCCTGGCACGACGGCCCGGACTGGGGCGAGCGCGACGTCGCCGAGCGAGCCGCGGCGAAGAACCGCGAGGCCGCCGCCGTCGCCCGGCTGGTGTGCGATCCGGCGGCCCGCCGCAGCGGCCTGCGCTACGCGGTGCCCGCCGTCGCGGTGGAGGTCGACACCACCGGGCACGGGCTGGGTTCGCTGATCACGACGGTCGGCGGCTTCCTCGGCGAGGACGTCGGCGTGTGGCTGACCGGCGCGGGAGCCGACGCGTTGCATCCCCACCTCGGCGAGGACGGCAGGATTCACCTCGGCCCGGTGCCCGACCGCGTCCGTCGCCGCTGCCAGGCCACGGCGACGGTGCGTGGGCGCGCCGTGCTGTCGCGGGCGGCGGTGGCCGACCTGCTCGCCCGCGCGGCCGAGCCCGGGGTGGCGCGGGTTCGCGTCGACGGTCCCGACGGTGCGGCGGTGGTGGTCGGGGCGTCGTGGGCGGCGCACCGGGCGCGGCGCTGGAGCACCGGCGCCGTCCGCTTCGCCGATCCGGCCGACGCCGAGCGGCTCGGCGCCGACGTCGTCGTGCCCGCCACGGACGTGGGACTGGTGTCGGCGGACCCGGAGGTCGATCTGTCCTGGTGAGCGGTCACGCCGCCCGACACGGCAGGTGTGGCACCAACCCGGCTGGGGTACATAGGGGTTCACGCCCGCACGGGGGCACCTCGACGGAGAGCATGGATTGAGCGAGACACTGGAGCGCGGCGCCGCGGTGCGCTCCGACCACGAGGACGACTACTACGACCTCGGCACCTACCACCGTGAGGTGGACACCGCATCGGCGGCAGCGCAGCGCTGGTTCGACCGCGGGATGGTGTGGGCCTTCGGGTTCAACCACGACGAGGCCGTGCGCTGTTTCGAGCGCGCCCTCGAACACGACCCGACCCTGGCGGCGGCCCGCTGGGGCATCGCCTACGCCGCCGGGCCGAACTACAACCGCACCTGGGCGTCGTACCACGGGCCGGGGCGTGCCGCGGCGCTGCACCGGGCGCGGCACGAGCTGACCATCGCCGCCGAGCAGGGCACCGCCCACCCCATCGACCGCGACCTCATCGCGACCCTGGCGCTGCGCTACCGCACGGCGAACTCCAACGACCTCGATGCGCTGACCGCCGATCACGCCGCATACGCCGACGCGATGGCCGACCTGGCCACGCGGCACCCGCACGACGTGGACGTGCAGATGCTGGCGGCCGAGGCGCTGGTGAACCTGACGGTGTGGGCGCTGTGGGACACCCGCACCGGCGAACCCGCCGAGGGGTCCCGCGTGGTCGAGGCGCGCACGCTGCTGGAGCGTGCCCTGGCCACGCCCGAGGGGCGCGCGCATCCCGGGGTGCTGCACGTGTACCTGCACGCCATGGAGATGTCCGACGAGCCGGAACGCGCGCTCTACGCCGCCGATCTGCTGCGCGACCTGGTGCCCGACTCGGGCCACCTGCAGCACATGCCATCGCACATCGACGTCCTGTGCGGCGACTACGCCAACGCGCTGCGGGCCAACCTCGCTGCCGTGCGAGCCGACCGCAAGTTCTTCGCCCGTTCCAAGGCGGCCACCCCGTACTACCGCTACCGGGCGCACAACCTGCACTTCGCGGTCTACGCGGCGATGTTCGCCGGACGGTTCCGCGAGGCGATGGCGGCCGCCGACGAGGCCGTCGAGGTCTTCCCCGCGGAGCTGCTGGCGGTCGAGGCACCGCCGATGGCGGACTGGCTGGAGGCCTTCGTCGCGCTGCGGATCCACGTGCTCATCCGGTTCGGCCGCTGGGCCGACCTGGCCGAGGAACCCTTGCCCGCCGATCCGGAGCTGTACGCCGTGACGACGGCGACGACGCTGTACGGCCGCGCACTCGCCCTCGCGGCGCTCGGGCGCGTCGACGACGCCGACGCGGCACGCAGCGCGTTCCGGCAGGCCTACGACCAGGTGCCGCCGAGCCGCACGCTGTTCAAGATCAGTTGTCGGGAGGCGCTGAACATCGGCGCGCGGATGCTCGACGGGGAGATCGCCTACCGCCGCGGCGACCATGACGAGGCCTTCACGCTGCTGCGGGAAGCCGTCGACCTGGACGACTCCCTGCCGTTCGACGAACCGTGGGGCTGGATGCAGCCGACCCGGCACGCCCTCGGCGCCCTGCTGCTCGAGCAGGGCCACGTCGACGAGGCCGCTCGGGTGTACGCCGCCGACCTCGGGTTGACCGACGCGGTGAGCCGGCCGTGCCGCCACCCACGCAACCTGTGGAGCCTGCACGGTTACGCCGAGTGCCTGCGCCGGCTGGGACGCGACGCCGAGGCGGCGATCATCGGCCAGCAGCTGGCGTTCGCCGCAGCGCGCGCGGACGTGCCGGTGCGGGCGTCCTGCGCGTGCCGCATGGAGGCCGAGCAGACCTGCTGCGGCTGAGGATGGCGGTGGTCGCTAGTCGGCTTCCCACGCCTGCTCGGTCACGTCGGTGAAGGCCACCATGACGACGCCGTCGGCGCCCGGGACGGACACGTGCCCGCTCACCTTCGCGCGCACCGGATAGCCGTCGGCGTGGCGCCACGTCATCAGCCCGGCGGGCACCGGCTCGACGGTCGAGGACCCCACGAGCAGGGAGTGCAGGGCTGCCCCGGTCAGATCGAGCACCTGCCTGCCGAGCATCTCGGCGAAGGCGGCGTTGGCGAATCCGACCACCTCGCCGTCCACGACGAGCACCGGAACGGCCAGCCGGTCGAGGACGGCGGCGGGCGACATCCCCGCCAGCAGCGCGCTGAGCGCGTCGCGCGGTTCGGCCGTCACCGGTGGACCAGTCCCGCGATGCCGGTCAGGAAGTCGTCCTGCGGCCGAATCAGGGCCCAGACGGTCTTGCCCTGCGGGGTCGGCAGGTTGCGCCAGCCGTGACTCACCGCCGCCACCAGATCGAGCCCGGTCGGCGGCGCCGTCGGATCCTGTTCGCGGCGCGTCGCCTGCGCGGGGTTCGCGTCGGTGACCGCCACGACGACGCCGTTGACGACACCGCCGTTCACGACACCGCCGTTGACGACACCGCCGTTCACGACACCGCCGTTGACGACACCGCCGTTGACGACACCGCCGTCCGCGCCGACGTCGTCGGTCTCCAATCGCAGGGTGCAGGATCCCCCGCCGTGCTCCATCGCGTTCTCCACGAACACCGTCGAGACGATGAGCACGGCGGGCATCGCGTCGAGGAGACGCCACTGCCGCAGCCGGTCCTTGACGAAGGCCTGCGCCCTCCGGACGGCGCCGCCGCCGTCGAGGTCGACGGCAGCCCGGCGGCGGTAGCGGTGCGACGCGTCCGCGACGGCCCGAGCCGCCGCGTCCACGCTGGCGTACACCGGCACGTAGCGGGTGATCGACAGCGAGGCGAGCAGCCGCCGGGTGCCCCGGTCGCCGCAGGCCAGCGCGATCGGGACGTCGGGCCAGGCGTGCACGTGCCAGCGGGCGCTGGTGAACACCGACCAGGCGTGCCGGTCGGTGACCCGCAGTCCGTCGACGTCGACGACGAGCGCCGGTGCCGTCAGCGCCGCCTTGATCACCCCGTCGCGGGCGTCCCGGTACGTGCCCGCATGCAGTTCGCCGGACATGCGCAGCACGACCGTCGTCGCGTCGTGCTCTTCGATCATCGTCAGCACAGCAGCCACCCCCGAGTGGCTCAGCCTATCGACCGATCGTCAGGTCGACCAGGGTGTAGATGCGGACCGATCCCTCGACCTTGGCGCTGCACTGGCTCAGCAGCGGCTCGGACATCCGCTCGCCCAGCGTCACGGTCACCGTCGACGGTCCGGCGTCGAGAACCACCCGGGTGGTGGCGCCGTCGCGGTCCACCGACAGCGGACCGAGCGCGTCGATGCGATCCTCCCCCGACGCCTCGCGGGCGAAGTACTGCGCGGCCTGCACGGCGTGCGGCAGCGACGTCCGGCCGCGCAGCACGTCGTTGTGCAGCCTGCCGTCCAGGTACGAGCGCACCAGGCCGGCGGCGTCGGTCGAGTCGACCCGGCCGTAGCACAGCCCCTCGGGCAGCACGAGCATCGTCGCGGCGAACCGGTCACCACCGAGATGCGAACACTCCCAGGTGAAGTCGTGGTACGCGGCATCGATGGCGGCGGTGGCGCTGCGGCCCCGCACCGCGCAGCACTGGTCGTGCTTGCCGTGCGCGCAGATCGCAACCATCGGGTCGGACGTCCGCTCGCCGTCGTGCCCGTCGAGGTCCAGGGTCAGGTACTCCGCCGGGTCGCCGACCTCCCCGGCGAACAGTGCCTCGCGGCCGGGGTCGGAGTGCGCCACGAACCAGCGCCAGCGCCTCGTGGCCGGACGCCTACCGTGCTTGCGGATGGCGGCGACCCGCATGCCCGCCTTCTCGGCGCGGTGCACGATGGCCCGTCCGAGCGTCGGATCGATGCACGCCGGCGACTGCAGGAACGCCGAATGTCCCCAGCCACCGCACAATTCGAGCATCAGCCACCGCGACCCCGCCGACGCGGTGCCGTACATCGGATCGTTGCGGGTGCGCGACTGGTAGCTGCAGCCCTGCCCGGGGGCAGGGCTCATCGGTCAGCCGGCACCAGGACGGCTTCTCGCAGCAGTCGCCGGATCAGCACCGCGGAGTCGGCGGCGTCCAGCCCGGGCAGAACCCGGGTGTCGTTCACGGCGCCGCCGTGCAGCGCCCGTACCGCGTCGGCGCACGACGGCGGAAACGCGATGACGCGGTCCGGCAGGCGCAGCGCGACCCGGCCGTCGCGCATCTCGACGGTGGCGAGCAGGCCGTTGCGCCACCGCACCCGCGGCGGCACGTCGGCGGCGAGCGCGTCGACCGTCGCCAGCGGGCGTACCGCGACGGGCCGGGTGCGGTCGGCGTGCCGGCGCACCAGCCGCTCGGCGGCGCCGTCGCCGAGGCTTGCTGCGTCGTCGCGCAGGGTCGAGACCATCCGCGCCATCACCTTCGTCACCGTCGCGATGATCTCATCCCGGTCGCCCGGATCGGTGCCCATCGGCAGCGACTCCCGGAATTCCGCCCGGCCGGCGAGTTCGTCGACGACGGCGCGCGCGACGTCGAGGCCGGTCACCGCGGACACCCCGATGGTCAGGTGGATGGACGTCGTGTCCAGAGCCTGGGCCGAGTGCACCCAGCCCCGTGGCAGGTAGAGCGCGTCGCCGGGGGTGAGGACGGTGTCGATCACCGGTGCGTCCCGGGCGCGCTGCTCGATCGCCGCGCGGTGCTGCGTCCACGGCTGCGACGGCAGCGGATGCTGGTGCACCGGCTCGTGGACGATCCAGCGCTTCTCGCCGGCGACCTGCAGCACGAAGACGTCGTGGACGTCGTAGTGCGGGTCGAAGCCGCGGTTGCTCCGCGGCGTCACGTAGGCGTTGGCCTGCACGGGGTGGCCGAGGTCGTCGACGGCGTCGCGGACGAAGTCGATCACCGGCGGCCACAACCGGTGCAGACCCTGCAGCACGATGGTCGCCCCGGCGGCGAACTGCTGGAGGACCTTGGCCGAGTCGACCTGGTCGGGCATCTCCGCCCCGAAGCCGGCGGGACCCAGGTAGCAGTCCTTCGCGAGGACGTCGCCTTCCTTGGCCAGCCGGATGAACGGCGCGCGTACCCCGCGCTCGGCGATCAGCTCGTCGACCATCGCGGCCGAGAGCAGGTCGCCGAAGTCACGGGGCAGCGCGCCGGACCTGGTGAGCAGCGGCCGGCGACCCCAGTACTCGGTCGCGAACGCCCGAGAGTCGATCGCGATGCAGCGGCTCAGCATGGCGGTCGATCAGGCGGTGCCGTCGGCGCCGCCGTCGTGACCGTCGGGGTTGGAGCCGCCGTCGGCCGGGCCCTCGCCACCCGCGGAGCCGTCGGCGCCGCCGTCGTGACCGCCGGGGTTCGAGCCGCCGTCGGCCGGGCCCTCGCCACCCGCGGAGCCGTCGGCGCCGCCGTCGTGACCCTCGGGGTTGGAGCCGCCGTCGGCGGTTCCCTCTCCGCCGCCGGAGGAGGTGGTGATGTCGTCGTCGTCGAGTGCCATGTCGTTCCCTTCTCGTTGGACGCATCCCACCGCTCCGGACGCCGAGGCGACGCGCGGAGGGGCTTGGCCGGCGCGATGCGTGCGGTGCAGTGTTGCCGCGCGACGACCGGTCGAAACGACGGTCAGGCCGCCAGGTACGGATCGGCCCACGCGCTGATGATCCGGCCGGCCCGGGCGGCCTGGTTCTTGCCGGTCAGCAGGTGGTCGGCGCCCTCGAGCGAGACGAAGCTGCGGGGGTGCCGGGCGGTGCGGAAGATGTCGCTCGCGTTGGCGATGCCGACGGTGTTGTCGGTCGGCGAGTGCAGCACCAGCAGCGCGCGGCGCAGGGTGCGGATCCGCTCGGTGAGGTCGGCCTGGCGCACGTCGTCGATGAAGTGCCGCTTGAGCGTCAGCGCCTTGCCGCCGACGAGGAACGGCGCCTCGCCCTCGGCCTCGATGCGCGCGAGCAGCGCGTCGTAGTTGTGCTCGACGTGCGCGGGATCGTACGGCGCGCCGACGCTGGCGACGGCGGCGACGGTCGGGCAGTCGTGCGCGGCGGCGATCGCGGCCGCGCCGCCGAAGGAGTGACCGACCAGAAGGCGGACCTCGCGGCCGGAGGCGTTCATGTACTCGACGGCGCGGACGGTGTCGGCGACCTTGTGCGAGAACGATCCGTCGCCCCAGTCGCCGTTCGAGTCGCCGAGGCCGAGGTTGTCGAAGCGCAGCATCCCGACGCCCTCGCGGGCGAGTTGCTTGCACATGCGGCTCGCCGCCGGGCAGTCCTTGCCGAGGGTGAAGCCGTGGGCGAAGACGCCCCAGCCGCGCGGCTCGCCCTCGGGCAGGTCGATGAGCCCGCCGAGGTCTGGTCCGGACGTGCTGGGGAAGCTGACGCTCATCGCCACGCCGACGATCCTCTCACCGGTCCGGGTGTGCGCCGCGCCACGCCCGCGAGATCAGCCGGCGCGCGGGGTGACCCGGACCGGGATGTTGCCCTGGCGGGGGATTCCGGTCACCGGGTCGTAGTCGACGTCGGTCGGGATGAGGCGGCCCACGTTGCTGCCCCGGGCGCGCACCTCGTGGTCCTCCGACGGCAGCCCGCCGAACGCATGGTGCATCGCGACGACGTCCTCGCGCAGCGACTCGTCGGCCTCGACGACGCTCGGGATGAAGTCGTGCGGACTGGTGACGGTGACGAGGTCGCCGGAACTCAGGCCGAGCGCGGCGATCGTCGCCGGGTGCATGTACGTCGGGTTGTAGCCCTTGCCGCGGTTGAGTGCCGCCAGCGCGGTGCCCGAGGAGTTCATGAAGCTGCCGTGCCGGCGTGGGATCAGCCGCAACGGCCAGTCCCCGTCGGCCCGCCGGGCGGTGTGGTCCTCGCCGCGCACCTGCGCCAGCTCGGCGAGCATGTGGGCGTTGCCGACGTCGAGGCGCGCCGTGCAGTCCGCGTCGCGCTCGGCCACCACGGCGTCGACGTCGAAGACCTTGCCGTGCGGGTGACCGGCCACCTCGTCGAGCGGCACGCGGGAGTTCGCGCACATCTCGGCGAACAGTTCCTCGGTGGTCAGCGCGGTGTGCTCGTCCATGGTGACCACCACGGGCGGGGACTCCATGAATCTGCCGCCGCCACCGCCGAAGAAGTTGACGAAGAACATCGTCAGGCCCATCCGCCGGGCGAGGCCGAGGAAGAACTGCCACTCCTCGACCAGATCGGAGCCGGGCGGTGGATCGGACAGCCGCGGCGCGTACTGCGCGTAGGCCGCGGGGATGCCGGTGCCGCTGGCGTAGTACTTGATCAGCTCGCTGCCCTGCGTCATCGCCGGGGTCTCCATCTGCATCATCGGCGCGATGACGTAGTCCGCGAGCCGCGAGGTCAGCGACATCTCGGTGTCCAGGGTGACCAGCAGGTCCAGGCTCTCCAGCGCGCGGTGGGTCTTGCGTTGGTCGGGCCAGGCGGCCATCGGGTTGCCGCCCACGCAGATCAACGCCTTCACCTGACCGTCCCCCGGCTGCAGGATCTCGTCGGCCAGCGCGGCGGTCGGCATGCCGGCCACGGTGTCGGTCAGCCCGCGCATGCGCAGGTGTTCGCCGTACCCCCAGCCCTCGTACGGCGGATGGGCCTGCGCCTTGGCGGTGTAGGCGGGCATCAGCGTGTTGGGCCGCGTGACGCGCTCACCCGCCCGCTGCCAGCGCCCGCAGATGGTGGTCAGGCACAGGCAGAGGTACTCCAGCAGGTTGCCGTGCAGGCCGAAGTTGGCGCCGGTGCCGGCGTTGACCATGCCGGAGCGCGCCGAGGCGAACAGCCGGGCCGCCTCGACGAGCCGGTCGGCGGGCACGTCCGCGCGTTCGGCGACGTACGCGGCGGTGAACGGCGCGACCGCGCGCGCGAGGTCGTCGAAGCCGGCGACGTTCTCGGCGAGGAACTCCGTGTCGCACAGCCCGTCGGTGATGACGACGTTGATCAGGCCGGCGAGGATCGTGGCGTCCTCTCCCGGTCGGGGTTGCAGGTGGATCGCGGCGCGGGCGGCGGTCTGCGACCGGCGGGGGTCGACGACGATGAGCTGCATGCCGCGGGCGATCGCGGCGCGCAGGTTCTGTCCCGGGTTCTGGCCGGGGATGCCGATCGCCTTGGAGACCAACGGGTTGGTGCCCACCAGCAGCCAGGTGTCGGCCTCGTCGAACGGGACGTCGCCACCGAGCCAGTGGCCGTGCGCGGCCAGCGCGATCTGCTTGCCGGGCTGGTCGATGGTGTTGGCGGTGAAGAACATCGGCGACTCGATGGCCCGCAGGAAGGCGTTGGCCGTCAGCGGCGAGGCCGGGTACGGCAGACAGTTGGTGCCGATGTACATGGCGACCGATCGCGGGCCGTGCGTGGCGATCAACTCCTGGAGCCGCTCGGCGATCTCGTCCATGGCGCGTTCGGCGGCGATCGGCACGAACCGGTCCCCGTCGCGTTTCTGGCTGTGCAGCAGGCGGTCCGGGTTGTTGTGGATGTCCGGCAGGGCACGTCCCTTGGCACACGTGTAGCCCCGGAACATGGGGTTGTCCGGATCGCCGGTCACCTTGGTGAGTTGGCCGTCCTCGACCGTGGCGAGCACGCCGCAGTGGGCCGAGCAGATCCGGCAGATGCCGGGCCGCGTCGTGGTCTCTGGCATGGCTCTCCTTCGGGTGTCGCGGCCATGCTAAGCGAGTGCCCAGCGACACGGGCCGGAATGCCGCCCGCCGTCACACCCGCGCCTACGCTGGGCCCATGAGCGTCTCCGAGGAGCGCGCGGGCGTCGAGTTGACCAACCTCGACCAGCCCCTGGGGCCCGATGCCGGCGCCACGAAGCGCGACCTGGTCGACTACCTCGACGCCGTCGCGGACCGCCTGCTGCCCGGGCTCGCCGGCCGCCCGCTGACCGTGCTGCGTGCCCTGCGCGGGCGTGCTCCCTTCATGCAGAAGAACGTGCCGAAGTACACGCCGGACTGGGTGCCGACGGTGACGCTGTGGGCGGAGGCGTCCCACCGCGACGTGCGGTACGCGCTGTGCGAGGACCGGCGCACGCTGCTGTGGTTCGCCAACCAGCGGGCCGTCGAATATCACCCCACGCTGGGCACCGCCGCCGACGTGCACCGGCCGACGCACCTGGTGCTCGACCTCGATCCGCCCGCCGACGACGCGTTCTCCGCGGTGGTCGCCGTCGCGCACCTGGTGCGCCGTGCGCTGGCGGACTGCGGGCTTACCGGTGCGGTGAAGACGAGCGGCGCCAAGGGCATTCACGTGTTCGTACCGATCGACGACGCGGCGCCGGTCGACGACGTCGCGGCCGCGACGCGGGCGTTGGCGGCGCGGACCGAGGCCCTCGACCCGGAGTTGGCGACGACGGCGTACATCGTCGCCGACCGCGGCGGCAAGGTGTTCGTGGATTCCACCCGGGCGGGCGGCGCCACCGTGGCCGTGGCCTACAGTCCCCGGCTCCGCGCGGGCACGCCGGTGTCCTTCCCGGTGGCGTGGTCGGACCTCGACGCCGTGCACCCGTCGGACTTCACCGTGCACACCGCCGTCGCTGCCCTGTCCGGCCGCGATCCGTGGCGCACCGAGATGCCGGCACCGCAGACGCTGCCCGCCGACTTGATCGAGCAGGGCCGCGGCATCCCGGTGGCCCGCGTCGCCGCGATGCACGAGGGCAAGCGGCGGGCGCGGGCGCGCCGGGACGCCGCGGGCTGAAGCTCTTGGCTCGACTGGCTACAGCCGGCCGACCGCGAAGGCCGCGCCCTCGTTGACCTGTCCGTTGACCCCGTACAGCGCGTGCGCGACGGTCGGGGCGCCGGTGAAGCCGCCGTCGCAGATGGTGTCGCCCTGCGCGCACAGCCGCAGCGTCTTGTCCGCGAAGTTGGGACCGATGACGAGTTGCGGCGCGTCGTACTGCGCGAGGAACTGCTCCGACGGCGTGCCGAACAGCACGACGGCGGCGACGTGGTCGGCGGCCGCGGCGGGCAGCGCCGCGGGCACCAGGCCGGCGGGCACCCCGGCGGGTGCGGTGTCCGACGTGGTGAAGCCCGCGACCAGTGCGCCCTGCGAGTAGCCGCCCAGCACGATGCGGGTGTTGGGGCAGGCGGTCGACATGTACTCGATGCGCTGTCCGGCGTCGCGGACGCCGTCGATGACGGTGCGCGCGATCTCCTCACGGTTGTTGAAGTCGCTGCTGGCGGCGTAGTTCACCGCGTAGACGCCGACGGTGCGGGCGCCGGCCTGGGCGCGGACCGCGTCGACGAAGGACTGACCGGTCCCGCCGACACCGGGCGCCTCGCTGGTGCCGCGGGCGAAGACCACCTCCGCGTCCGGGCACGGCGGCTCCGCCGACGCCGATGGCGCCACCACCATCGCGGTGGTGACGGCCGACAGGACGGCCGTTGCTCCGACGGCCAACGTACGGATGAGTCGCTTCACGACGAACCTCTGCTCTCTTCGGTGCGACGCGCGTCGCACGTCGTCTCTACCCCGAGGCGAGCTGGCGAAACGGTGTCAGCCGCCGAGCAGACCCACGACGGCGGCGATGACCGGGATGGACACGGCCGTCGAGAGGAGCGTGGCGTCGCGCGCCAGCGACTCGTTGCGGCGGTACACCGCGGCGTAGGTGTTGATGTTCTGCGCCGAGGGCAGCGCGGCGATCACGGTGACGAGCAGCACCTGTGCGTCCGTCGCGCCGAACCCCCAGCGGGCCAGCGCGTAGGCCAGTGCGGGCATCGCGATCGTCTTGATCGCCACGACGATGCCGACGTCCACGCGGTCGGCCGAGGGCAGGCGTTCGGCGCGGCTGCTCAGCGAGATGCCGAACGCCAGGAGCACCGTCGGGATGGCCAGGTCCGCCAGCAGCCGCAGCGGGTCGGTGACGGGCTCGGGCAGGTCGATGCCGGTGCCGGCGAGGACGAGGCCGACGGCACTGCCGGCGATGATCGGGTTGGTGAGCAGGGCGACCACCTGCCGACCGGCCGAGCGCCGCGGTTCGGCCTCGGAGTTCAGCACGGCGATGCCGAGCGGCGCCAGGACCACCACCTGGAAGAAGATGATCGCCGAGATCTCGGTAGTACTGCCGAACACGTAAGCGGACAACGGAATTCCAAGGTTCCCCGCGTTGACGTAGGAGCCCGCCCAGGCGGCGATCGCGGCGTCGGCCCGGCCGCGCCGACGCACCAGGACCATCAGCGCGAAGCACACCCCCAGCACGGTCAACGCGGTCATCGCCGACACCAGCAGCGGCAGCGAGAAGATCTCGCCCAGCGTCGCCTCGGAGAGGCTGAGCAGCAGCAGTGCCGGCACGCCGATGTGGAAGGCGACGCGGTTGAGCACCATCCGCGCGTTGTCGCCGAGCACCCCGGTGCGCCCGACGATCGCGCCCACCCCGATGACGACCCCGATCACGGCGAAGGCTTCGAAGACGGCGAGCACCCGTCGATCCTTCCGTGTGCGCCCGGCCGTTGCCGCCTCGGGGAGGGCACGCGCCGTGCCGACCGCCCCTCCTGCGTCGACTGTGAATCTGGCGACGCAACGGCCGAGTAACGCGTCGTGAGATTCACACTCGCCAAAGGTGCGGCCCCAGTCGACGCTTATCACCTTGACGCTGTTGTCACTAAGTGACACAGTGGCGGTGTCACTAAGTGACAGCTACCCATCGAAAGGACACCATGGCGCTGCCCGAACTCATCACGGTCGAGGACCTGTTCAGCCCGCCGGTCAAGGCCGGCGCGACGATCTCGCCGGACGGCACGCGGCTGGCCTACCTCGCCCCGTGGAAGGGCCGGCTGAACGTCTGGGTGCAGCCCGTCGACGGGACCGAGGACGACGCCCGCTGCGTCACGGCCGACGAGACCCGCAGCGTGCTGAGCTTCGACTGGACCGACGACCCGCGATGGCTGCTCTACCTGCAGGACGACGGCGGCGACGAGAACTGGCACGTGTTCCGCGTCGACCTCGACGACCCCGACGCCGACGCCGTCGACCTCACCCCCTTCCCCGGCCGCCGCGCGTACCTCGAGCTGCCGGCGAGCCTGCCGGGAAAGGCGATCGTGGCGTGCAACAAGCGGACCGAGGAACTGCTCGACGCCTACGAACTCGACATCGCCACCGGTGAGATGACGATGATCGCCGAGAATCCCGGCGGCGTGGCCGGCTGGCTCAGCGGCCGCAGCGGTCAGCTGTTCGCCATGTCGCTGACCGCCGACGGCAACGCCGTCGTGCAGCAGTGGGACCGTGCCGCCGCGGCCTTGCGCACCATCGCGGTCTACGACGGGACGGACTACCCGCTGGGCATCTTCCCCATGGTCGTCACCCCGGACGGCACCGGGATCTGGATGGGCTCCAACGAGGGCAGCGACCTCACCCGCATCGTGCGGCTCGACGTCGCCACCGGCGCGCAGTTCGCCGTCGACGCCCATCCGACCCTCGAGGTGGACAACCGTGGCCTGGTGGCCCCGGTGGTGCCGCAACCGCTCATCCAGGACCGGCGCACCGGCGAGCTGCTCGGCGTGCGCTATCTCGGTGAGCGGCAGGAGATCCGGGCCCTCGATCCGCACTTCGCCGAGGTGCTGGCCGCCATCGAACAGCTCTCCGACGGCGACGTCGGCCTGCTGTCCTCCGACCTGAGCGGACAGCGCTGGGTGGTCGGCTTCAACCACGACCGCCGTCCCGGCCACACCTTCTTCTACGACCACGCGACCGGTCAGAGCCGACCGCTGTACCGGCCGTTCCCGCACCTGGAGGACAAGACGCTGGCGCCGATGACACCGGTGACCATTCCGTCACGCGATGGCCTGGAACTACACTCCTACCTCACCCTGCCGCCGGGTGTTCCCCCAGAGAACCTCCCGATGGTCCTCGTGGTGCACGGCGGGCCGTGGGCCCGGGACTGGTGGCGCTTCGACCCCGAGGTCCAGCTGTTCGCCAACCGCGGATATGCGGTGCTGCAGTGCAACTTCCGCGGATCCACGGGCTACGGCAAGGCGTTCGTCAAGGCGGCCATCGGCGAATTCGCCGGGAAGATGCACGACGACCTCATCGACGCCGTCGACTGGGCCGTCGCGCGGGGCTACGCCGATCCCCAGCGGGTCGCCATCTACGGCGGGTCCTACGGCGGCTACGCGGCGCTCGTCGGAATTACGTTCACCCCGGACGTCTTCGCCGCGGCCGTCGACTACGTCGGAATCTCCAGCCTGGCCAACTTCATGCGAACGTTGCCGCCGTTCGTCCGACCGAACCTCGCCAACAACTGGCACCTGTTCGTCGGCGACCCCAGCGATCCCGAGCAGGAAGCCGACATGCTGGCGCGCTCACCGATCAGCCGGGTCGACCAGATCCGCACACCGCTGCTGGTCGTCCAGGGCGCCAACGACGCCCGGGTGGTCCAGGCCGAATCCGACAACCTCGTCGAGGCGCTACGCCACCGCGGCGTCGAGGTCGAGTACATGGTGAAGGACGACGAGGGACACGGCTTCGTCAACCCGGACAACTCGATCGACATGTACCACGCGGTGGACCGGTTCCTCGCCGAGCACCTGGGCGGGCGCCAACAGTAATGCCGGCCTCAGCCGCCGCGGGTGCCGAGCACCTGCTCGGCGATGTCGACGAGCGCGCCGCCACCACCGTCGGCGTAGGCCTTGAGCATGTCGAAGGCCTGCACGTCGTCGACCCCGTGGCGCTCCATGAGGACGCCCTTGGCCTGGCCCACCCGGTCGCGATCGGCCAGCGCCGACCTCAGGTGGGCGTGCTGGCGCTCGGCGAGGACGGCGGCCACGGCGTGGGCCGCGAGCACCGACCCCGTCGCGAGCGCCTCGGCGTCCCACGGCGTCGGCGCGAACCCGAACAGATTGAGCGCACCGGCGGTCCGCTCGGCGGTGTAGAGCCGGAAGGACATCCCGCTGAGCACACCGAGTTTCACCGCCTCGACGGAGTACGCCGGCCAGCGTGGCTCGTGGCGGAAGTCGTGCGTCCGCACCACGAGGTCGTCGAGCGCGGCCTCCAGGCACGGGCCCTCGTGCAGTAGTTGCTGCAATTCGTCGAGTTCGTGCGGCAGCGGGGACGTGCCCGCGTGCGACTCGAACTGGCCGTCGTCGCCGATGAGCAGGATGCCGGCGGCGTCGACGCCGTCGATGATCTCCACCGCGGCGCCGGTCACGTCGTCGAAGACGTCCGCGCGGCTACGGGGCCGCGCCACGGTCCGCGCGAGGTCGGCCATGCGCTGGGCGAGGTCGAACTCCGGCGGATCGGGCACGAACCGCAGGCTGCCCGTTACGACCCGTGCGCAAACGCCCGGCCGGCGGAATCACCGGCGCACGCGCCGCCGCGGTCAGCCGTGCGTGCTGCTGAGCGCCAGGGTCGACGACGGCAGCGGCGCCGACGCGGCGACCAGCTGGTAGAGCGGCGCCACCCAGGCGTGCGGCCCGCTGGCGGTCGGGGCGTAGGCGGTGTGGATCGCGATGCCGGCCTCGGTGCTGGCCGTCGAGTCGGGGTCGTAGTCGCACACCAGGTCGCCGACGTCGCAGACGCTGATGGTCCGGGCGCCGAGGGCGGGCGGCAGCGGCGACGTCGGGGCGGAGGCCAGGAACGAGTGCTCCTGGGCGACGCCCTTGCCCACACCGGGCACCCGAGCGGTCGACCCCATGTCGATCGTCGTGTCGCCGGGCAGCCGGTCGCCGTCGGCGACCAGGAGCACCGCCGCGACGTGCGGATCCTCGGCCAGGTCCGCCAGATTGCGGTGCATGACCATGGCGCCTTGGGAGTAGCCGGCGAGGACGACCTTGGTGTCGGGGCAGCGCTCGGTGAAGGCCGTGAACTGCTCCCCGGCGGCTTCCGTGCCCGCCTTGACGCTGTCCATGAACGTCATCCAGCCGCCGATGCTGCCGTCGAGCGGCACCGGCGCGGCCGGGTACTGCACGGCCTCTGCGGTGATGGTGCGTCCGTCGGCGGCGAGGTCCGCGGCCAACTGCTCGTAGGACTGGTAGACGACGTCGCCCATGCCGCCGTTGGCGTAGAGCTTCGCGCCGTCGCGCTGACCCGATCCGGCCGCACCCATCCAGTGGTAGTCGGCGCATCCGGCGGGCGCGGCGGCAGCGACCCCCCCGGTCAGCCCGGCCAGGGCCATGCCACTGGCGATGACGGCGCTCACCACGGCGGTGCTCAGACGACGATTCACGGTGTTCCCTCCGACCTGTTCAGCCGGTTCATCGCCGGAGGCGGTCCTCCGCGTTACGCGGCGGCCGGACTCGTGTCCTGGCTCACTTCCAGGCGAACACCGGCTGCTCGAGTTCGTCGACCGGATCGGAGCGGCCTTCGAGTCCCAGCCAGCGCAGTTGCAGCAGCACCGCGCCGGTCGGGGCGTGGATCAGATCGTTGCCGAGCGGGATCTGCACCACCGGTCGCGGGCTCTCGGGGATCTCGATGAAGCGCGGCGAATCCTCGCGCAGCAGCTGGTGCAGGCCGACCCGGTACACCGCCACCACCTCGGCGGGCGAGGGCTGTGGGGCCAGTCGTCCGCCGCCCCACACGACGACCGGGGTGATGACGTAGCCAGAACGGGTGGCGTAGTCGTCGAGCAGGCCGAGCACGCTCGACTCCGGCAGCGCGACACCCACCTCTTCGTGCAACTCGCGCAACGCCGTCTCGATCAGGGTTTCGCCCGGGTCCTGCCGCCCGCCCGGGAGCGCCCACTGCGCCGAGTGCGTCGACAGCCGGGAGGTCCGGCGGCAGAGCAGGAAGGCGGCGCCGCCGGACACGCCGACCATGCGGCCGTCGAGGCCGGGCTCCATCGGCCGGCCGGCGATCCAGTCGTCGACCGGGGCCGGATCTACCCGGTCCTCGCCCAACTCGGAGTCGACCAGCACCACGGCCACCGCTGCGTGGCGCTTCGTGTCGTCGGTGACCACCCGACGCCGATGTCCGGCCAGGTGGGTCCGGATCCGGTCCCGCAGCGCCGCGTCGTAGGTGATCGTCACCGCTCGACCATAGGCGCTCAGGTATAGACGACCTGCATGCGCTCGATGGTTCCCTCGAAGGGGAAGGGTGCCCGGTCGCGGTAGTCGAGGGCCACCGGCGATCCCAGGCATCTGCCGACGTCCAGACAGTCGTTGGCCGTGAACAGCAACGGCGCGCTGACGGGTACGGTGCCCTCGGCGACGACCCGGCCGTCCACGTCGATCCTGACCGTCAGAGGCCCACCGGGGCGACGCTCCGCGTACCGGGTGTCGATGCCGATGGCGACGACGCCGGGGTCGATGCGATCGACTGAACGCAACTTGGTTCGGGACAGGATGAACAGGTTGTACTCGTAGCAGAGGTGACCGTCGTCGAAGAAGCACGTGAGCCCACCCGCGGCGCCCCCGAGCGCGTACAGCACCCCGTTCGCCCGCTCCGGCACGTGCGCATGGACGGTCACCCGGTTGTCCTTGTTGCCGAGCGCGGGTGCGCAGAACTCGGGCATGCGGATGGTGTCGCCGGAGAACTCCCACTCGCGGTAGGGCGGCGCGATCCTCAGCTCCGGGTGGTAGACCGGCACCCAGAGTCCGCCGCCGACCGGCAGCACGGCGTTGCGCGCCGCCTCGATGGCGAACACCTCGCGAAGCGCGGTGAGTTTGTCGGGGAGTTCGTCGGCCAGGTCCCGGGACTGCGACCAGTCCTCGTCGAGGTGGTAGAGCTCCCATCGATCGGCGTCCGGGGTCCACGTGGCGATGCCCTCCGGCGTCCCGGGAACCCACGGCAGCCGCGGGCCGCGGGCGCAGGCGAGCCAGCCGTCCTGGTATATCGCGCGGCTTCCCATGATCTCGAAGTACTGCGTCGACTTGCCGCCCAGTGCGCTCGGATCGACGAGGGTATCCGCGAAACTAGCGCCCGCCAATGGCATTTGGGGTACGCCGTGCACCGTTCGCGGCGGTTCGATGCCGACGACGTCATAGATGGTGGGCACGACGTCATTGCAGTGCAGGAACACGTCGCGTGGCGTCTCGTCGGCAGCGACGCGTCGCGGCCACCGCACCACCATGGGATTGCGTGTCCCGCCGAGATGGGACGCCAACAGCTTCATGCCCTTGTAGGGCGTACTTCCCGCCCATGCCCAGCCCGCGTGGTACTGGTTGTCGACCAACGGCGAGCCGAGCACGTCGAGGCCGCCGAGTTCGTCGAGCGCATCGATGTGCTGGCGGACCGTCGTCGGAATCCCGTTCTGCGCGAGCAACTCCGCGATCGTGCCGTTCTGACCCTCTCCGGATGAGCCGTTGTCGCCCCAGACGTAGAAGAACAGGGTGTTCTCCGCGTAACCCAGGCGGTCCAACTCGTCGGCGATCCGACCCACCTGCACGTCGGCGTGTTCGGCGAAACCGGCAGCGACTTCCATCAGACGCCGCTGGAACGGCTTCTCGTCATCCGGGATGTCCTCCCAGGCGGCGAGTGTCTCGTCGCGTTCGGTCAGTACGCAGTCCGCAGGCAGCCAACCCTTCTCCTTGGCCCGGGCGAAGACCCGCTCGCGGTATGCGTCCCAGCCGTCGTCGAAGGCCCCCGAGTAGCGGTCCGCCCACTTCTTCATCACGTGGTGCGGGCCGTGCAGGCACCCACTGGCCCAGTACATGAAGAAGGGCTTGTCGGCGTTGAATGCCCGGTGTCGGCGCAGCCAGGAGATGGCGTCGTCCGCGAGGTCCTCCGACAGGTGATAACCCTCCTCGGCGGTCCTCGGCGGAGCCACCACCGTGGTGTTGCGCACCAGATGGGGTTCGTACTGCGACGCTTCACCGGCGAGGAAACCGTAGAAGTACTCGAACCCCAGTCCGGTCGGCCAGTTCTCGAACGGTCCGGCGGCGGTCGTCTCCTCCGCCGGCGTGTTGTGCCACTTGCCAAAGGCAGACGTCGCGTAGCCGTAGTGCTTGAGGACCTCCGCCACGGTGGCGCTGGCACGGGGGATCTTGCCGGCGTACCCGTCCCAGTCGTTGGCGAGTTCGGCGATCTGCCCGTTGCCGATGGCGTGGTGATTCCGTCCGGTCAGCAGCGATGCGCGAGTCGGCGAACACATCGCGGTGGTGTGGAACCGGTTGTAGGACACGCCCTCGGCGTGCATCCGGTCCAGCGTCGGGGTCCGCACGTCGCCGCCGAAGGTCGTCGGTAGGCCGGGGCCGGCGTCGTCGATCAGCACGATGACGATGTTCGGTGCATCCTGCGCGAGGCGCTGCGGCACCGGACGCGGCTGATAGGTGGACTCGGCGAGCGTGCGTCCCGCGATGCTCGCCGAAGGTCGGGGCGGGAACGGCAGCGTCTCACCACCGGGCAACTTCGCCGCCACGATCGAGTCGACGCCCATCGAGATCTCCTCCGCCGCGGCACTGAACCGTCGACATCGATCTTGATTCAGCGGGACGGAATCGGCAAGCCCCGCGCTACCCCGCGACGTCCTCGCACTCGTCGTCGCGCTCGCTGCGCTGAGCGGCCAGGAAGCTGCGGACCCAGTCGGCCGAGTAGAACTCGCCGTAGCATCGCGGCTCGTCGATCACCCGATCCGGGCACCGGCCGTCCTCGTCGCCGATGAGGATGACCGGTCCGACGAAGATGTTGCCGGTGAAGGTGACGGTGAACCGCACGCCGGTCGGCGTCCGGAGCCCGACGTGATAGTCGACGTATCCACCTTCGCCGGCAACGCGGTCGATGCTCCGCACACTGACGTCGTCCAAGATTCGAACCCCCGTTCCGATCGTTACTCTTCCGAACGGGCTCGGTACGGTCAACGGTGTTGACATAAGCGGTGTCGAGCCGAGAAAGGCGGGACGTGACCACTCCGCGACGCCAACCGGCGACCGGCCGACGCCGGCGACGGACCGGGGCGGGGACCGAACTGTCGCGGGAGGCCTACGTCGACGGCGCGCTGAACCTCATCGAGAAGCGCGGCGCCGACGTCGTGAGCGCCCGTACCCTCGCGACGGCCGTCGGGGCCGACCCCTCGGCGCTGTACCGCTACTTCTCCGGCGTCGACGAGGTGCTGCGCGCCGTCGCCGACCGGATGATCGGCATCGCCCTGGATGCCTGGACACCCGGAACCGACTGGCTGGAATCGCTGGGCGACCTGGCCCGATCGCTGTACCGGGTGTACGTCCTGGAGTTCCCCCGCGCGGGCGTCGCGGTCGCCAGCCGGACCACCGGGTTGCCCAACGAGATCCGCGCGGTCGAGATCACCATCGGCCTGCTGCGGGACGGCGGGTTCGACGACGCCACCGCCGCCATCTGGTTCCGGTCGCTGTCGGACTTCCTCCTCGGCCAGGCGATGCTGGACGGCAGCTTCACCGGGCTACCCCCGGAGGTCCGGGCCGCCGATCACGCTGCCTGGCAGGATCTCCCGGACCGGGTGACGCAAGCGAGCGGCAGCCACGCCGAGGCGGCCGCGCCGCACCTGCGCCGCCTGATGCTCGAATCGTCGTTCGAACACACCATGGCGCTGATGCTGGCCGGCCTCGCCACGATGCCGCGCAGCGCCGACGCAGCCGCCGACGGAGCGGTCGACCCCGGGGACACCGCGAACTAGGTCACCGACGAAAGGTATGACCCGCCTGCGAACGGGGTAGCTCCGAGGGCAGCGACGGAGCGGCTCCGTTCGCCTCGAGTGAGGAGTTCAATCATGATCGGAACAATCATCGGCGCCATCGTCGTCGGCCTGATCGTGGGTGCGCTGGCCCGCCTCGTCATGCCCGGCAAGCAGAACATCGGCCTCGTGATGACGATTCTGCTGGGTGCCATCGGCTCGTTCGTCGGTACCTGGCTCACCTACAAGCTGGGTTACTCGAACGCCAACGGCGGCTTCGAGATCATCCCCTTCCTGGTCGGCATCATCGTCGCGATCGTCCTGATCGCGATCTACCTGGGCGTCACGGGCCGCCGCGGCAGCACCGCCGTCCGTCGCTGACCCGTCCTACCCGTCGTCGCGGTCGGGTTCGGTGAGTTCCGGCGCCAGTTCGCGCGTCGCCATCCCACCGTCCTGGCCGTGATCGGCGGGTCCTGGCGGTTCGTCCGTGGTGTGGTCGGTGCTGTCGGCGTGCTGGTCGCGGCCCATGAGCGTCCTCTCGTCGTCGGGTGCGGAGTACTACCCGCTCGGCGCCGGCATACGCCGGCCGTTTCTGGGTAATGCACCCGACGTGACCACACCTTCTGCCGATCAGCCGTCCTCCGATCACGGGCCCGACTCCACCGAGGAGTCCGCACCCACCGCCAATCCCGCCTACGCGACACCGCCACCGGAGGGCATCCCGGACGCCGAGACCGACTGACGCGGCAGGGGGTTCGGCACGGTGGCCGTCGAACTGGGTCGCATCGACACCGACATCCCGGCCCGCATGGACCGGGTGCCGTGGGCACGCTGGCACTGGCTGGTGGTGATCGGCCTCGGCACCGTGTGGATCCTCGACGGGCTCGAGGTCACCATCGTCGGGTCGATGTCCGACGCGCTCAAGTCGCCCGACACCGGGCTGGGCCTCAGCAGTTCGCAGATCGGCCTGGCCGGCGCGGTGTACGTCGCCGGTGCGTGCGTCGGTGCCCTGTTCTTCGGACAGCTCACCGACCGCTTCGGCCGCAAGCGACTGTTCCTGCTGACCCTCGGCGTCTACATCGTCGCGACGGTCCTCACGGCCTTCTCCATGAACCCGCTGTGGTACTTCGCCGCCCGCTTCCTCACCGGCGCCGGCATCGGCGGCGAGTACGCGGCCATCAACTCGGCGATCGACGAACTGATCCCGGCGAAGTACCGCGGCCGCGTCGACGTCGTCATCAACGGCTCGTTCTGGGTGGGTGCGGCCGGCGGCGCCCTGCTGACCGTCCCCCTGCTCGACCCGACGGTGATCGACGCCGAGATCGGCTGGCGCCTCGCCTTCGGTCTCGGCGCGATCCTGGGCGTCGGCGTGCTGCTGGTCCGCAGGCACGTGCCGGAGAGCCCACGCTGGCTGTTCATCCACGGTCGCGACGAGGACGCCGAACGGATCGTCGGCCGCATCGAGGCCGAGATCGAACGGGAGACCGGCCAGCCCCTGTCGGCGGTGTCCAACCGCATCACCATCCGGCAGCGCAAGACCATCGGCCTGGGCCTCATCGCCCGCACGGTGTTCACGATGTACCCGCGCCGGACCATCCTGTGCTTCGCCCTGTTCGTGGGTCAGGCGTTCCTGTACAACGCCTTCTACTTCACCTACGGCGACACCCTGTCGACGTTCCTCGGCGTCGACCAGACCGGTTGGTACATCGCGATCTTCGCGGTGAGCAACTTCGTCGGCGCGCTGGCACTGAGCCCGTTGTTCGACACCCTGGGACGCCGCCGGATGATCTCGGGGACGTACCTGGTGTCCGGCGCGCTCCTGATCGTGGTCGGCTTCTTCCTCGGCTCGGTGACCGCGGTGACGCTGACCGCGCTCGGAGCCGTGGTGTTCTTCATCGCCTCGGCCGGTGCGAGTTCGGCGTACCTGACGGCCAGCGAGGTGTTCCCGATGGAGACGCGCGCCCTGTGCATCGCGTTCTTCTACGCCATCGGTACGGCCGTCGGCGGCATCACCGGTCCCCTGCTGTTCGGCGTGCTGATCGACCGTGCCGGCGCCGCGGGCGACATCACCGGCATCGCGCCGGGCTACTACCTCGGCGGTGCCCTGATGATCGTCGCGGGCGTGGTCGCGGCGTTCCTCGCCGTCGACGCCGAGGGCAAGAGCCTCGAATCCATTGCCCGGCCCCTGACCGCCGAGGACTGAGGACCGCCGAGGACTGACCGGACGCCGCGCGGGGTACGCCGTGGCCATGCCACGCGTCGCCGTCGTCGGTGCCGGACTCTCCGGCGCAGCCTGTGCCACCGCCCTGCTCGCCCGGGGGAACGACGTCGAGGTGTTCGAGCGGGGCCGCGCGCCGGGCGGGCGCATGGCCGCGCCGACGCTGCACGGTCGCCGCGTCGACCTCGGCGCCGCCTACTTCACCGCCAAGGAACCCGATTTCACGGCCGTCGTCGAACGCTGGACCGGCGCCGGCCTGGCGCGGCCGTGGACCGACACCTTCGACGTCCTCTCCCCCGACGGCACCGACCGGACGTCGGGTCCGGTGCGCTACGCCGCCGTGGAGGGCCTGCGGTCCCTGGTCCGCGCCGAACTGCCCACCGAGGTCCGAACCGACGCCGAGATCGCGACCCTCGACGTGCTCGACCACGACGCGGTCGTGCTGGCCATGCCGGACCCGCAGGCCGCCCGACTCGCTCCGGAGGCCGCCGACTGGGTGGACTACGACCCGGTGATCGCCGTCGCGGCCGGATGGAACCGGCGGCAGTGGGCGATGACCGACGCCGCGTTCGTCAACGACGACCCCGATCTGAGCTTCGTCGCCGACGACGGCGCCCGGCGCGGCGACGCCGCCGCAGTGCTGGTGGCCCACACGACCGCCGACCGGGCGCGTCGGCACCTCGACGATCCGGACGGCGCCGTGCGGCCCGCGGTGGCAGCGCTGCGTCGACTGCTCGACATCGACGACGCGCCGGCCTGGACCCATGCGCACCGCTGGACGTTCGCCAAACCCGTTGCCACACACGGAGATCAGTCGTTCTCCCTGACCGTCAGCGCCGGGCGGCCGCTCGGGGTGTGCGGCGACGCGTGGTGTCCGTCGGGGGCGCCGCGCGTCGAGTCGGCGTGGCTGTCGGGGCACCGGCTCGGCGCGGCACTCGCCGACCGACTCGGGACGTGAACCCCGCGCTCAGGCCAGCTTGAGTTCCCGCAACCGGGCGGGCAGGCCGTCGACGGCGGCTTCGAGGTCGCGCTCGGTGACGTCCGGGATCGGATCGTCCCGATGGTCGGCGAGCAGCTCGGCCAGCAGGGCGTCGTGATCGCGGGTGCCGTCCAGCAGCGGGAGCAGCCGGCGGTCGACCTCCGACGGCAGGAGCGGCTCGTGCCAGAGGTTGAACACCGACATCTCGGCGTCGGCACGGGACAGTGCGTACGCGCGCCGCACGGGTTCCGGCAGCCGCGTCGACGCGTCGGTCGACGGCCGGACCGGGGTGAGCCGGTAGCGCGCGGTGCCCTGCACGACGAGGACCCCCACCAACTCGTCGACGTGGGCGGCGAGAGTGGGACTGGGAACGAGGCCCGCGGCGGTGAGCCGGTCGTGCACCTCGCCGACCAGCTCACCGCTCGACAGCGTCCACGGCCAGTGCGCGTTGAGCGTCTCGAGGACGGCCTTGAGGCCGGGGTCGTTGGTGAACAGCGTCGCCCCGTCGGCCACCTCGTACTCCTGGCGCGAGTGATCCAGCACGGTCGGGCCGTCCACCGGCGGGGACCACGCGGCGACGTGCAGCTCGCGCAGGCGGGCCCGGTCCACGGCGTGGCGGATGAGCGGCGCCCGTTCGGCGTGCACGAGCAGCGTCTCGCGGAACGCCCGGTTGACCACGAAGTCCAGATACTGCTCGACGAGCACCTGCACGCCGCCGCACTTGGCGTTGACGTACTCGACGACCTTGGGCCCGTGGTTGGCGGGGAACATGCTCTCCGGGTGCGCCTCGGCGAGGTAGGCCAGCCCGTGCGCGGCCGCCCGGCCGATCATCTCGTAGAAGTAGCACGGGGCGTTGAACGCCTCGAGTTCGTCGTGCAGCAGATAGGCATCACCGAAACCGACGTCGCGCGCCTCGAACTCGGCGAGGGTTCGGGCCAGCACGCTGCCGGCAGGCGCCACGTCGGCGAGGAAGTCGACGACGCCGCGGGCCTCGCGCACCTTCTCCTCCGGTGTGGCGCTGGCGCCGCTGGCGAGCAGCATGACGTCGCGCAGCACCTCCTTCGACTTCCAGCCGGGATGGGTGTTGTAGCTGACGTAGGCCACGCCGTCCGGGGAGAGCGCCGACCGGAAGATGTTCAGCAGGGCGTCGCGGACGTGTTCGGGCACCCAGCTGTAGACGCCGTGGGCGACGATGACGTCGAACCGACCGAGCGACTCCGGGTCGAGCTGCGCGAGGTCGGCGGCGATCAATTCGAGGTTCTCGACGCCGAGCGCCGCCGCCCGGGCACGACCGTGCGCGATCTGCACCTCGGACAGATCGACGCCGACCACGCGGGCGCGCGGATACATTGCCGCGAACGGGATGAGGTTGCCCGCCGAGGCGCAGCCGATCTCCAGCACCCGCGCGGTGGCGAGGTCCGGGGTGTCGAGCCCGAAGACGTGGGCGATGGCCGCGAGCCGGCCGGGCGCCGATTGGGGAAACGCATCCGAGGTGTACGGCGTGGTGTCGTAGTCGGCGCGCAGGCCCTCGATCTCGGCCGGTTGAGTCACCGCGCGAACCTAGAGCCGTCTCCCGAACGGCGGGTGAACGGCGGATGTCCGGCCGTCGCCGCGGCGGCGTGCTTGCGTGGACGCCGGAACGCGCGAACCATGGGGGCCATGCGATCCCTGCGGTGGGGGGCCACGGCCACACTCGCGGCGGCCGGTGTGGTGGCGGCCCTCGTGAGCGCCCCGGCCGCGTGGGCCGGCGGGGCCGACGCGACCATCGCCGACCTTCAGGCCCAGGGCTACCTGGTGCAGATCAACTGGGTGAACGGCTATGACACCAAGCCGCTGTCGCAGTGCACCGTGGTCGGCGTCAACGATCCCGACCACTCCGACGCCCCGGTCGAGGTGGGTGACACCGTCTACGTCGACGTCCGGTGCCCCAACCACTGGGACGACGACTCCGGGTCCTTCGGCATCGGGGTCGGCCTGGGCTGACGCGCCCGGGCACACCGCCGCAGCGGCTCCGCGGGGCGTCGGGCAGGCTGGACGGCGAGATGCCCACCACTCTGCTCGCCGACCCGACCGACCTCGCCGCCGTGCGCGCGCTGGGCGACGACGCCGACGAGCTGTTCACGACCTTCGCCGCGTGGGCGGAGGACAACGGCACCACGCTCTACCCGGCGCAGGAGGAGGCGCTCCTCGAGCTGGTCAGCGGTGCGAACGTCGTCCTGGCCACGCCAACCGGGTCGGGCAAGTCCCTGGTGGCGACCGGGGCGCAGTACTTCGCGCTGGCCGGCGCGGACGCGAGGAGCACCAATCACGCGGGACGCCGCAGCTACTACACCGCGCCGATCAAGGCGCTCGTCAGCGAGAAGTTCTTCGCCCTGTGCGCGGTGTTCGGCGCGGTCAACGTCGGCATGCTCACCGGCGACGCCGCCGTCAACGCCGACGCGCCGATCATCGTCTGCACCGCCGAGGTGCTCGCCAACATCGCGCTGCGCGAGGGACCGGACGCCGCGATAGGCCTGGTCGTCATGGACGAATTCCACTTCTACGGCGATCCCGATCGCGGCTGGGCCTGGCAGGTGCCGCTGCTGGAACTGCCGAACGCCCAATTCCTGCTGATGTCGGCCACCCTCGGCGACGTTACCTTCCTGCGCGAGGACCTGACCCGCCGCACCGGACGCCCGACGGCCCTGGTCGCCAACGCCGAGCGCCCCGTGCCGCTGTTTTACTCGTACGCCACCACGCCCATGCACGAGACGATCGGCGACCTGCTGGACAGCCGCCAGGCACCCATCTACGTCGTGCACTTCACGCAGGCCGCCGCCCTGGAACGCGCGCAGGCGCTGATGAGCGTCAACGTGTCGACGCGCGAGGAGAAGGACGCCATCCGCGACCACATCGGCGCGTTCCGCTTCTCGACGTCCTTCGGTGCGACGCTGTCGCGGCTGGTGCGCCACGGCATCGGCGTACACCACGCGGGCATGCTCCCGAAGTACCGGCGCCTCGTCGAGCAACTCGCCCAGGCCGGGCTGCTGAAGGTCATCTGCGGCACCGACACCCTCGGCGTCGGCATCAACGTCCCGATCCGCACCGTGGTGTTCTCGGCGCTGTCGAAGTACGACGGCACCCGCACCCGGCTGCTCAACGCCCGCGAGTTCCACCAGATCGCGGGCCGCGCCGGCCGCGCGGGGTACGACACGGCCGGGACGGTCGTCGTGCAGGCACCCGACCACGAGGTGGAGAACCTCAAGCAGTTCGCCAAGGTCGCCGACGACCCGAAGAAGCGCCGAAAGCTGGTGCGCCGCAAGGCTCCCGAGGGGATGGTGCCGTGGGGCGAGAACACGATGACGCGGCTGGTGTCGGCGACCCCGGAGCCGCTGACGAGCAACATGCGGGTGTCGACGGCGATGATCCTCGACGTCGTCGACCGCCCCGGTGACCCGTGTCTGGCGATGCGCCGGCTGCTCGGTGAGAACCACGAGCCGCGCAAGCGGCAGTTGCAGCACATCCGCGAGGCGGTCGGCATCGCGCGGTCGCTCCTGCAGGCCGGCGTCCTGGAGCGCACCGAGCACGACGGGGCGCGGCGCTACCGGTTGACCGTCGACCTGCCGCCGGATTTCGCGCTCTACCAACCACTGTCGACGTTCGCCCTCGCCGCCGTCGAGGCACTCGACCCGGCGGCCGAGACCTTCGCCCTGGACGTGGTGTCCGTGGTGGAGTCGACGATGGAGGACCCGCGGCAGATACTCGCCGCACAGCTGAACAAGGCCCGCGGCGAGGCCGTCGCGGCGATGAAGGCCGACGGCATCGAGTACGACGAGCGCATCGAATTGCTCGACGACGTCACGTATCCCCGGCCCCTCGCGGACCTCATCGAGCACGCCTTCGACGTGTACTGCCAGACCAATCCGTGGGCGTCCGACACCAGGCCGTCCCCCAAGTCGGTGGTCCGCGAGATGTGGGAGCGCGGGATGACGTTCCGCGAGTACGTCAGCGCCTACGGGCTGACCCGCTCGGAGGGCGCGGTGCTGCGCTACCTGTCCGACGCGTACAAGGCGCTGCGGTCGGGTGTGCCCGCGGCGGCGCGCACCGACGAGGTCACCGACGTCGTCGAGTGGCTGGGAGAGCTGGTGCGACAGGTCGATTCGAGCCTATTGGACGAGTGGGAGAAGCTCACCAGCCCCGATCAGCCGCTCGACGTCCCCGTCGCCGCGCCCGTCCGGCCGCGTCCGCTGACCGGCAACGAGCGCGCCTTCACGGCCATGGTGCGCAATGCGCTGTTCCGCAGGGTCGAGGCGTTCGCGAGGGAGCGGTGGGACGACCTCGGCGACCTGGACGGCGGATCCGGCTGGACCGCGGACCGCTGGGCGGCGGTGGGCGACGCCTACTACGCCGAGCACGACGACGTCGGCACCGGTGCCGACGCCCGCGGTCCGGCGCTGCTCATCATCGACCGCCGGCCGGACCGCTGGCAGGTGCGGCAGATCCTCGACGACCCCGCCGGTGACCACGACTGGGGCTTCGCGGTCGAGGTCGACCTCGAGGCGTCCGACGAGGAGGGCACTCCGGTCCTGCGGATGCTCGACGCGGGGCGGCTGGACTAACGCTGCGCCCCTCGCAGCACCAGGAGTTCGCCGGTCAGCGTGCCGTCGGAGAGCAGCTGGCCGATCCGCGAACTCTGCGCCTCGGCCAGCCGCCACGCCCTGGTATGCCCGTATCGTTCGCTCAGCGCATCGGTGACGGCGTCGACCCGGCCACTCCACTCGTCCGGGATGGCCGGCAGCTCCGCGGTGCACCGCCGCGACTCGACACGCAGCCCAGCGGCACCGAACAATTCGTCCAACCGATCCTCGGTGGGAAAGTAGTTGTCGGGCAATTGGTCTCGCGATATCTCGCCGTGCGCCACGAAGGCGAGCAGCCCGATGGCGCCGCCCGGCCGGACGGTGCGGACCAACTCGCGCAGCAGCGCTTCCTGGTCCGGCATCGTGCACAGCACGCCCAGCGACCAGGCCGCGTCGACGGTCGCGTCGGCCACCGGCAGGGCCGACCCCGCGGCGCGCACCACGGGATGGCCGAACAGCGTCGCCGCCGCCCGGCACGCGCCCGCTTCCGGTTCGACGAGCAGCGGCCGCACCGACCGCGTGTCGGCGGCATAGGCGGCGGGCCCGCCGACCCCCGCGCCGCAGTCGAGGAGCGCGGCGCCGTCGTCGAGGCCCATCTCGGCGAGCAACCAGTCGAGCGCCGCGGGGCTTCCGCTGCCGCGGCATCCGGCGGGCACGTAGTAGTCCGTTCCCAGGTCGAGTGCCACGTGGGCGGTCCACTCGGCGATGGTGTCGAACTCCGCCTCCATCGCACCGGTCACCGGGCCTCCCTCCGAACGCTGCGCTGCTGCGCCTCCTGCCGGACGCTGCGCTGTTGCGCCTCCTGCCGGACGCGGTGACCCACGGTGGCCTTGATCTCAGCGCCCACCCGCGGACCGGCCGCCGAGGCGAGCCCGGAGACGTTCACGCCGACCACCCCGTCGATCGCCAGCAGCGCACGCGCCTCGGCGACCGCGGCGTCGATGCCCGCCGCGACCGGGTCGGCGGCGCCGAGCACCTGGCGCAGGACGTCCTGATCGAGTTCCAACCCGGGCAGACCCTGCAGCACCGCCGCCGAGACGTCGTCGGTGTAGACCGCGACCGCGGCCACCACCGGGATCGACAAGCCGGCCGCGCGCGCGGTCGCCATGAATGCCGCGATGGTCTCGGGGTACGGCACGTGGTTCAGCACCGCCAGGCTGGCGCCGGCACGCTGCTTCTCCACCAACCGCAGCGGCCGCGCAGCGACGGGCGGCGCGGTCGGCGTCTCGGGCACCGCGGCGGTCACGCCGAGTGACGCCGCGAGCGCCACCAGCCGCGGACCGTCCAGGTCGAAGGTCTGCGTCACGTCCGGACGGACGTCATAGCCACGGCCGTCCCCGGTCACGCAGAAGACCGTGTCGACGCCGATGCTGCCCAGACCGCGCAATTCCTGCTCGAGCACCACCCGGTTGCGGTCCCGGCAGGACAGCGTGATGAACGGGCGAACGCCGGCGTCGAGCAGCAGCGCTCCCATCAGCGTGGGCGGGAAGTCCGGCTTGTTCTGGTGCTCACCGACGAGCACCGCGTCGCAGGACGTACCGAGGACGGCGGCCGTCGCTGCGACGTCGCGCCGATCGAAGGGCGCGCAACTGAAGTCGGTGAGGACCAGCGGCGCCACCGTCTCGCGAGGGGTGGCAGGCGGTCCCGTCCACGCCACGACGTCATGGAAGGCGCACGGACCGGGCCGCATCTCGCACTGCCCGTCCGGCCGCACCCCGCCGCACGGCCCGAAGTCCATCCGCTTGGGGCACGACGGCTCGGCGATCGTCTCCCCCGCGTTCGGCACGACCGGGCGTGTACCCGATCCTCGCCGGAACACGCTCCCTCCTGCCGGCCGGCGTCCGCACGAGTGCCTAACGGACGGGAATGCCCGCGCGTCCGCAGCACTTGACACCAGAGTGCGCTGCGCCGTGGTGACGGCCGGACGTGACGCCGCCGACAGTGCGGCGTGGCCGGTTGCGCCGCGGTCCGCAGCGGACGAAGCTGTTGGTTAGCTGTGTTTCGTATTTGATCTTGCTGGGTAGATGCACGCCGTCCGTCGGGGAAGCAATGGTGCGCCAGGCCGTCGGTGAGTAATGAGAATCGAGGCGGTCGAATGAAGAGAATCGGACGGTGGCTATCGGCCGCCGCCCCGGTGGTCCTGGCGATGGGAGGCGCCGTCGCGGTGGCAGCGCCCGCGTACGCCGAGCCCTGTCCGGACGTGGAGGTGGTGTTCGCCCGCGGCACGTTCGAGCCGCCGGGCGTCGGGGCCACCGGTCAGGGCTTCGTCGACGCGCTGCGTGCCCGGGCGCCGCAGAAGTCGATCGACGTGTACGCGGTCAATTACCCGGCATCGCTCGACTTCGCGACGGCGGCGGACGGCGTCATCGATGCCAGCAACAAGGTCCGCGACATCGCGGCGCAGTGCCCGAAGACCAAGATCGTGCTCGGCGGTTACTCCCAGGGCGCGGCGGTGGCCGCCTACATCACCGCCGACGAGGTGCCCGAGGGCTACGTGCTGCCGCCCGGGCTGACCGGCCCGATGCCGGCCGACGTGGCCGACCACGTCGCCGCCGTGGCCCTGTTCGGCAAGCCGTCCGCCGGCTTCCTGCAGATCATCTACCGGGACGCGCCGCCGATCACCGTGGGCCCGCGGTACGCGTCGAAGACCACCGAGCAGTGCATCGACGGCGATCCGGTGTGTTCGACCGAAGGCGGCGGTGACCGGGGCCTGCACGGCGCCTACGTCGCTCAGGGCCGAACCGACCAGGCGGCCGACTTCGTGGTGGGCAAACTCCCCAAGGGCGGCTCCCTCCGCCCGCCCGCACCCGCACCCGAGCCGGCACCCGAGCCGGTCCCCGCGGGCTAGTCGCAGCGGCCGCGCCGCGGTTACCGTGAGGCCATGCGCAGCCATGGTGTCGCAGTGACCGCGGTCGCGGCACTGGCCCTCGCGTCGGCGACGGCCAACGGCCTGGCCCCATCGGCAACGGCCGAGCCGGCCGCGCCCACGGTCACGGTGCTGGCCGAGGCGCCCAACCAGGACGGCGCGACGGTGTTCGTCGACGATCCGGCCGTGCTGAATCCGCACCCGCAGTCGGTTTCGTCGTGGAGCCGCGCGCCGCGGCCGGACGCCGTCACGGTGCACTTCACCAGCGGGCTACCCGACTGCTACGGCGTGCACGGCGAGGTCCAGGAGACCGCCGACGTCGTCGCCGTCAAGCTGACGTCGGGCACCAACCCGAGCGCTGCGGGACGGGCGTGCGCGATGATCGCCGTACCCGCCACCGTGACGCTTCCGCTGGCCGCACCGCTCGGCGCACGGGCCGTCATCGCCCTCACCTGATTCCTGCTAACCGCCATCCTCGCCCGGTTCGGGACGCGCGGCGCCCGCGCCGGCGTTCTCCTCCATGCCAACCCGGCAGCACCACGGCAGGAGGTCACCCTCGTGAACGATCCACAGCAGGTCACCGCACTCGTCACCGGCGCCAACCGCGGCCTGGGCCGCCGCTTCGCCGAGGACCTCGTCGCCCGCGGCGCGACGGTCTACGCCGCCGCCCGGCGCCCCGAGACCATCGATGTTCCCGGCGTCATCCCGATCCAGCTCGACATCACCGATCCGGAATCCGTCCGCCGTGCGGCCGAGACCGCCGGGGACGTGACGGTGCTGGTGAACAACGCCGGTGTCTCCACCCGGGCGGGTCTGCTCGACGGCCCGCTCGACGACATCCGCCTGGAGATGGAGACGCACTACTTCGGCACCCTTCGGATGGTCCGCGCCTTCGCGCCAATCATCGAACGCAACGGTGGCGGCGCGATCCTCAACGTGCTGTCCGTGCTGTCCTGGGCGCATCCGCCGACCAGCGGCGCCTACGCGTCCGCCAAGGCCGCCGCGTGGGCGCTCACCGACGCGGTGCGGACCGAACTCGCCCCGAAGGGCATCACCGTCACCGCCCTGCACGTGGGCTACATGGACACCGACATGGTGAGCTACATCCCCGCCGAGCAGAAGACCGATCCCGCGGTGGTCGCGAAGGCCGCGCTCGACGGGCTGTTCGCCGGCTACCCCGAGGTGCTGGGCGACGACCTCACGCGCACGGTGCGCGCGCACCTCTCCGACCCGCCGCGCTGAACCGTCACTTGGGGTGCGGCGGACCCGTCAGGGCGCGGAAGGTCTGCTTCTCGCCGTCGCGGTAGGGCGTGCCGTCCGCGTGCAGCAGGTCGTGGAACCACTCCCGTGGCGGCTCGAGATAGGGCCGCTCCCAGGAGTCCCACGGCAGGTAGGTCTGCGTCTTGCCGGCCACGAGTCCCCAGGTGAACCCGCCGACGTTGCGGCGCTTGGCGATCGGCAGGATCCCCTCCACGGTGCTCTCCAGCGTCCGCGCCAGGTACTCGGTGCACAGCACGGGCCGGCCGAATGGGCCGAGTTCGTCGATGCGCCCCTCGAACTCCGATGGCTTGGCGTAGCTGTGGAAGGTCACCACGTCGGAATTCTCCAGCTGCAGTCCGGCCATCGCGCTGCGCCGCCCCGGGTCGCCCCAGTAGCCGTCCCACACCGCACTGGTCAGCGGCTGGACGGCGTTGACCGACCGTGCCCACCCAAAGACCTGCGGCAGCAGGTCGGCCACCAGGTCCACCTTGTCGGTGCGCTCGACCCCGCGGTACTGGGCAGCCGGGTTGTCCGGCTCGTTCCACAGGTCCCAGCCCAGGATGCGGTCGTCGTCGCGGAACTGCCGCATGACGCCGACGACGTAGTCGTGCAGCACGCGGCGGTAGTACCGGTCGTCGAGACGGTCGGCGCCCGGGCTCTGCACCCAGCCCGAGTTGTGGATGCCGCGGCGCGGCGCGGGCTGACGGCCGAGCTTGGGATGCGGGTTCCAGCACGAGTCGAAGAAGACGAGCAACGGCTTGATGCCGTGGCGCGCCGCGATGCCGACGAACTGCGCCAATCGCCGGCTGAAGCCAACGCGGTCCTGCACCCACAGCTGGTCGTGCAGGAACACCCGCACGGCGTTGACGCCCATGGTGCGCGCCATGCGCAGCTCGACGTCGATCCGGTGCGGGTCCCAGGTGTCGGCCTGGAACATCTCGAGCTGGTTGACCGCGTACGCGGGGATGTAGTTGACGCCGACGAGCCAGCCCTGCGCCTGGTACCAGCGCTTCGCCCGGTCGGCCGACCACCGCCCGGGCGGCGGCGCTGCGGCCGCGCGCGGCGCGCGGGTCAGCGCCGTGGCCGCGGTCAGCGCCACCGGCAGTTGCAGGGCGGTGCGTCGGCGCAGCAGGCGGCCCTCGCCGCCCGTCGCATCGGGACGGGGCACGTGCTGGTTCCTTCGCGGTCGGGTCCATGGTCTGGTCCACTCGCCGCCGCAGGCGGTGCCCTGGGAACGGACGCACGTCGGACGTACCGCTCACGCGCACACTGGGCGCGCGGCACCTACTGCGATGCGTCGCAATGACCTTGTGCCACAACTGCTTTGAGCTAAGACATCGCGCGACGCACCGACCCCGACGGCGCAGCCGAGTGTATCGGCCCGCACCCGCTCCGGCGACCGTCGTCCGGCCCTCGCGACCCGGCGGCCGGGGCATCGGACGCATGGCGGTACGGCCTAGCTGCGCGAACCGCCCCGCTGTGACGAGCGCCACGAAACGCCGCACCGGGCGGCATCATCGCGCCGTGGCTCAGTACAGCGGCAGGAACGACCCGTTGATCCACACGCCCCAGCGGTAGCCCAGCTGTTCCCACACCACGGGGGTGTTCGGCGACCAGCGTGGCTGCGGCGGCTTGGCGGGCGCGTTGGGCGGCGGCGGGTCACCGGCGGGGTAGCCGGGCGGCGGCACCGGCTCGGCGGCGGCCACCCCGGCTCCGAGAACGCCTGCGGCGAGTGCACCCGTCACGAGTCCCGCGGCGACAGCCGTCTTGATCAACCTCATGGTGCGTACTCCAAACCGTCGCGTGCCCGATGGTGCTGAGATGATCTAACCACTCGTGCGCCTCGGCGAACATCCCCGTGTGATTGAGTGCACCCGTGGATCGCTACGACGTGTACCTCGGCGACGCCTTCGAGGTGGCCGTTGCCGACTACGTCGACTTCCTCCGGCGGCACGTGCCCGTAGCGGATTGACCTCCACCCGGCGTGTCGGCCCCGCGTGTCCGGAAAACGAAACCCCGCGTTTTGCCCTCTCACGTGCGACGGGACCCGTTTTTGCTGATCGGCGGGTGTCTTTCGAGACCTGAAGGACATACAGTGAAGGATGGCCTCGCGCCGCGCCACGTCGAGATCACGGCGGGCGCTTCTAGGTGACGAGTCAAGCACTCTCGGGATAGCGCCGTCCAACCGAACGGTGTGCACCCCGAATCGACCGAGGAGGATGCGATGCGTGAGGAGGCTCCCGTCGTCGGGTTGACCCCCGACGCGTCGTGGGCCGCCGTCCCGCACCCCGTGGTTGTCGTCGACCACGACGACGTGGTGCAGGCGGTGAGCGACTCGGCCAAGACCATGCTGCCCGGCGTCGTTGCCGGCAGCCCGCAGAACGACGCCGTGCCGCTGTGGGTGGCGTCGTCGGAGGCCCGCTCCGCTCACTCGACCGTGCTGCCCGGCGGTGACGTCGCGTGGTGGCTGCTCGACGAGGCCGACCACGCCCTGCGCGACGCGCAGCAGGCGCTGGCCAAGGAGCGGGACCGCGCCACGTTCCTCGACGAGGCGTCCGCGGTGCTCATGGCCTCGCTCAACGTGGAGCGGTGCATGGAGGCCACCGTCCGCATGGCGGCCCGGCACCTCGCCGACGCCGCCGTGGTGGTCGCCCCGGTGACCGGCGGACGCATCCCCGTGGTACTGCGCTGCGCCGCCGACGGCTCCGTGCAGCAGGAACGCGTCGACGCCGATCCCGGTCTCGTCGCGGGCCTCAGCGAGGCGCTGCGCGGCTTCCCGCCCGTGCCGTCGCGCTGGATCGACCCCGCGACGCTGCCCGAGTGGCTCATCCCCGAGGACTTCGTCAGCTCGGTCGGCTCGGTGGTCATCACCCCGCTGCCCGGCCACGGCGTTCCCGCCGGCGCGCTGGTGCTGCTGCGGCAGAACGCCGAGATGGCGTTCAGCGAGGGCGAGGAACTGTTCGCCCGACTCTTCGCCGCCCGCGCCGGCGCGGCGCTGTCCGCGGCACGGCTCTACGCCGAACAGGGCGACATCACCCGCACGCTCATGCGGGGACTGCTGCCGCCGCGCCTGCACCGGCTGCACGGCTTCGAACTGGCCGGCGGGTATCGCGCGTCGGAGGATCACCAGCTGATCGGTGGCGACTTCTACGACGTGCACCCCGCCGAGAACGCCGACGGCGAGACGCTCATCGTGCTCGGCGACGTCTGCGACAAGGGCCTCGAAGCGGCCGTGCTCACCGGCAAGATCCGCAACACGCTGCAGGCGCTGTCGCCGCTGGCCAAGGACCACGCGGGCGTGCTCAAGCTGCTCAACAGCGCCCTGTTGTCCGCCGATCACACCCGCTTCGCCACGCTCGTCCTCGCGTCGGTGATCCGGCGCGACGGACAGGTCGACCTGCGGCTCACCAGCGCCGGGCACCTGCCGCCGCTGATCGTGCGCGACGACGGCCGCGTCGAGGAGGCCGACACCCGCGGAACTCTGGTCGGAGCGCTGCCGCAGGTGAAGTCCCGCACCTTCGAGACGTCACTGGCGCCGGGCGAGACGTGCCTGCTGTACACCGACGGCGTCACCGAGGCCCGCGGCGGACCGCTCGACGACGAGATGTTCGGCGAAGCGCGCCTGGCGGCGGCGCTGGCGGAGTGCGCCGGGATGCCCGCGGAGGCGATCGTCGAGCGCGTCATGATGCTCAGCACCGACTGGGTGGGCCGGCGCCCCCACGACGACATGGCCGTCGTGGCGATCACGGCACCGCGCCGCACCCACCTCAGCGCGGTCGACGGCCACACGGCCGGACGGTACACCGCATGAGTCGTCCGGACACCGACGCGGAGACGTACGCCGAGGCGGTCGATCTCGCCGTGCTGCGCGACCGGCTCTGGGGCGCCGTCGTCGACCGCGACGAGTACGCCGCCGCGTCGACCGTCTTCGGCGCTCTGGACGCCGGGGTGCACCCCGAGGACGTGCTGCTCGACGTCATCGCCCCGGTGCAGCACCGGGTCGGCATGGAGTGGGCGGCCAACCGGCTCACCGTCGCGCAGGAGCACGCCGCCACCGCCATCAACGACCGCGTGATCGCCGCGCTCGCGCACCACCCGGCCTGCCGGTCGACCGGGGACGCCGGTCGCGTCACCGTCGCCTGCGTGGACGGCGAGTGGCACGCCCTGCCGGCGCGGCTGCTCGCCGAGGTCCTCCGCCTGCGCGGCTGGCAGGTCGACTTCCTGGGCGCTCAGGTGCCGACACCGCACCTCATCGCGCACCTGCACCAGTTCGGTCCCGACGCCGTCGCGCTGTCGTGCATGATCCCCACTCGGCTGCCGACCGCGCACGCCGCCATCACCGCCTGCCAGGCCGCGGGCGTGTCGGTCCTGGCCGGCGGCGCGGCCTTCGGGCCGGACGGCCGGTACGCGCGGCTGTTCGGTGCCGACGGGTGGGCCGCCGACGCCCGCACCGCGGCGCGTTGCCTCGGCCAGGGTTTCTCCCGGTCACTCGTCACGTCGAACCATCAGCCGATCGACGACCTGCCGCACCTCGCGGACCAGGAGTACTCGATGGTCAGCGGCAGCGCGGGCCGCCTGGTGAAGGCCACCGTCGACGACCTCGAGGACCGCTTCCCCGCGATGCGGGACTACACCGCCCAGCAGCGGCAGCACACCGTCGAGGACATCGCCCAGATCGTCGACTTCCTCTCCGTGGCGCTGTACACCGACGACGACGAGCTGTTCACGACCTTCGTCACGTGGACCGCCGACATCCTGACAGCCCGCGGTGTCCCGGCCGCCTCGCTGCTTCCGGCCCTCGGCCTCCTGTCCGACCAGCTGCGGGACTTTCCCCGCAGCCAGCGCATCCTGTCCGCCGCCGGCGCCGCGCTCACCAGCGCCGCCCCCGACCCCCACCACCACGCATGAACCTGATCCTCGACCTCGACGCCACCGCTCGATCGGCGACCCTGCGGATCGACGGCGACCTCGACTTCGCCACCACGCGCGAGCTGACGGCCACCGTCACCGAGTTGCTGCGCGACCAGCCGGCACTGCGGCACCTGCATCTGGACTTCGCCGATCTAACGTTCTGCGACTCCGTCGGCCTGTCGGGTCTGTTGCTCGTCCGCCGCCGCACCGCACGCGTCGGCATTCAGCTGCATCTGGCCAACCGTCCCGGCCACCTCGAGCGCATCCTCGACGTCACCGGCATCCTCGAGCACCTCACCAGCCGGCCCGAGGTCACGACGCGTCGTGGGCCCGGCCAGGCCGACGAGGGTACGGGCTAGGCGCTACAGCCGGGCGTACCGCGCCAGCGCGAAGCTGTAGCACCCGTAGGCCGCGAAGCCGAGGGCCGCGAAGCCGAGCAGCACGTTGCCCCCGCCGGTCGCACCGAGCGCCTTGACCGCGGCGTCCAGACCCGCCGCCTGCCTCGGGTCGACGCGTATCGACGCCACGATCACCAGCACGCCGGCGAGTGCCAGCACGATGCCCTCGGCGACGTAGCCGTAGATCCCCAGCGCGGTGATCACCCGGCCGCCCGGCGTGGTCAGATCGCCGAGGAAGTTGCGCGACGCGCCCTTGTAGGCCAGGTAACCGCCGATGACGGCGACCACGACGCCGACGACGACGAGGACGGCGCGCCCCGGGTAGGTCTGCATCAGCGTCGCGCTCATCCCGGTGTTCTGCTGACTGCTCGACTCTCGGCTGCCGACCGCGAATCGCACTGCGGTGTAACCGATCCCGACGTACACCGGCAGCAGACCCAGCGCCTTCAGACGGCTGATCCTGGTGCGGTCGGCGGGGTCGCGGCCGCGTTCGGTGGGGTGTAGGCCGTGCCGCGCCTCGATGAGCCGCCACGCCGCCAACGGGATCATCGCCGCGGCGATCGCCCACAGCACGACGATGCCGTCCCGGCCGGCCGCCACGGTCTCCAATGCGCCCGACGGGTCCGCACTGCCGCCGCGGCCCGTGGCCACCCGCACGATCACCAGGGCGATCAGCAGGTGCAGTACGCCGCTGACCACGAAGCCCATCCGCGCGGCCGCCTGTACGCCGCCGTGGTCGATGACGCGCCGCAGGAGGGGGTGCGCACGCGGGCGGTCGGCTCGGCTCCTCGGCACGCCCTCGCCTACCCTGGCCCCCGTCGGACGAAACCGCCACGTTTCCGCCGGCCCGGCGGCGGGAAGTTCGACGAGCATGGCGCTGCGCGTGGCGGTTACGGGTCCGACCGGCGAGATCGGCATCTCGACCATCGAAACGCTCGAGGGCCACCCCGACGTCGCCGAGATCGTCGGCATGGCGCGGCGCCCCTTCGACCCGGCCGCGCACGGGTGGCGGAAGACCGTCTACCGGCAGGGCGACATCCTCGACCGCGCGGCGGTGGACGAGCTGGTGGCCGACGTGGACGTGGTCGTGCACCTCGCGTTCATCATCATGGGGTCGCGCAGCGAGAGTGCGCGCGTCAACCTGGCCGGCACCCGCAACGTCTTCGCCGCGACCGTCGCCGCCGAGCGTCCGCGCCGGCTGGTGTACGCCTCGTCGGTCGCCGCGTACGGCTACCACGCCGACAACCCCACGCCGATCACCGAGGACGTGCCGACCCGCGGGACGCCGCAGCACTACTACTCCGAGCAGAAGGCGGAGTGCGAGGCGGCGCTGCGGGAGATCACCGCGGGCAGCGACCTCGAGGTGTACGTCCTGCGCCCCTGCATCGTCGCCGGGCCGAAGGCTCCCGCCCTCGCCGAGGCGATGCCGTGGAACCGGCTGCCCGCCGGCATCCGCCGCCTCACCCGCGCGTTCCCCCTCCTCAAGCCGCTGTGCCCGGATCCTGGGACACCGCTGCAGTTGGTGCATCACGACGACGTGGCCTCGGCGCTGGCGCTCGCGGTGACGACGGACACCGCACCGCCCGGTGCCTACAACATCGCCGGCGACGGGTTCCTGTCGCTGTCCGAGGTCGTCGAGGCGCTCGGCGCCCGCGCGGTGCCGGTGCCGCACGTCGCCGCGGTGGCCACGTCCGAGGTGCTCGCCCGGGTGCCGTTCGTCCCGTCCGCGCTGGAGTGGCTGCACGCCGGCCGCGCGTCGGCGCTGATGGACACCGACCGCGCCCGGTCCCAGCTCGGCTGGCGACCGAAGTACAGTGCTGCCGAGACGCTTTCGACGCTCGCCGGCACGGTGCGATAGAGGGCACGATGGCGGTCATGGAACTCGCCGACCTCGGCGCCGTGCGACGCCGGCTCAGCGGCGCGTTGTTCGGCATGGTGGCCGGACCCGACGGCCCGGCGAACCGCGCCCGCATCCACGGCACTCCCGGCCCCCGGTGGTTCGCCGATGACCGGCCAATCCGCCGCGTCCACGGCGACGCGTCCATGTTCGTCGGTGGGCTGCGTGCGCTGCTGCTGCAGTCACTGCACCCGTTGGCCATGGCCGGGGTCGCCGGCCACTCCGACTATCGCGGCGACCCCTGGGGCCGGCTCGCGCGCACCAGCACCTTCCTCGCCGAGACCACCTTCGGTCCCGCCGCCGACGCGCAGCGCGCGGTCGACCGGGTGCGCGGCATCCACCAGCGGGTCCGCGGCACGGCGCCCGACGGACGGGCCTACCACGCCACCGACCCGCATCTGCTGGAGTGGGTCCACATCGCCGAGATCGACAGCTTCCTGCTGGCCCACCAGATCTACGGGGCCGCGCCCCTCGACCAGGCCGGCCGTGACGGCTACGTCGCCGACACCGCCCGGGTGGCCGAGGCGCTGGGCGTGCCCGATCCGCCGCGCACCGAGCGCGCACTGGCCGAACGCATCGACGCCTACCGGCCGGAGTTGACGAGCACGGCCGCCGCCCGCGACGCGGCGCGCTTCCTGCTGCTCACACCGCCGCTACCGCTGCTCGCCCGGGCGCCCTACGGGGTGTTGGCCGCCACGTCGGTGGCGATGCTGCCGCCGTGGGCACGCGCCCCGCTGTGGCTGCCCTACCTGCCGCCGGTCGAGGCCACCGTGGTGCGGGCCGCCGGCCGGGTACTGGTCGGCGGCATCCGCTGGGCCCTGACCGCCGACGCGTGACCGCTCGCTGAGGTCCGTACGTCGCCCGTCGACCGTGCGACGATGAGGCCATGTCGCCCTCCGGTGCGCGTCCTTCCACGGCGCGGATCGTGCACGTCCTCGCCGCGCTGGCCATCACCGCGGTCCCCATCCTCGGGTGGTTCGTCGCCGACTGGTCGGGCGCCACGACCCTGCTCGTCTACTGGTTCGAGACGGTGGCGGGCTGCCTGCTGGTCGCGGCGCGCGCCGTGCTGCACCGGCGCTGGCGTCCGCTGCGCGGGTACTACGAGTACCTCGCCGCCGAGAACGAACGGCGCGTCACCCGCCGGGAGTCGTTCGTCTCCGGATTCCTGCTCGTCAGCCTCGGCTTCTGCGCGGTGCACGGCGTGTTCCTCGGCGCCGTACTGCTCATCCTGCGGCAGAACGGCGAACGCCAGCTCGCCGAGGTCGATTGGCGCAGCGTCGGGATGGGTTGCGCCACAGTGCTTCTCCTGCTACTCCTCGACTTCGCCGTCGACCTGTCCGGGCTACGACGCTGGCAGTTCCGCCAGGTCGAGCAGCTCGCCTACCACGGACTCGGCCGCGTCATGGTGGTGCACCTGACCATCCTCGTCGGCTTCGTCGGCATGGGCCTCACGGGTGCGTCCACCGCGCTGTTCGGCACCTTCGTCGCACTGAAGGGCTTCTTCGCACTCGGCGCGTCGCTGCCGCAGTACGATCCCGTGACCCCGCCGAAGTGGTTGAGCGCGTTGCTGAATCGCGTACCGAACGTGCGCCCCGGCGAGCGCTTCGAGGACTACTGGGCCAAGGAACGCGCCGACGAGGCGGCCCGCCGGGTGCACAACGAGCAGCCGTGGCCCGCCGGAGAGGGCGCCGCCGCTTCCGGCTAGCCGGTAGTCGACGTGGGTGCTGCCGTCCACGCCGGGCCGGATGCCAGCGCCGATGTGCCGGTGTCCGTTGCGCGGGACGCTATGTGCACTCACTCGGGTTTCGGAAAGGCAACGCCCATGAACGTCACGGACATCCTCCGCTCGGGTACGTCCCGACGCCTCGCCGCCACCGCGGTCGCCGTGGCGGCGGTCGCCGGGCCGCAAGCCGCCGGCACCGCGTCCGCGGCCACCGACCCGGCGTGCGCCGACGTTCAGGTCGTCTTCGCCCGCGGCACCCACGAGGCGCCCGGTGTGGGCGACACCGGCCAGGCGTTCGTCGACGCCCTCACCTCCCGCCTGCCCGGCAAGGCGATCGACGTGTACGGCGTGAACTACCCCGCGTCGCTGCACTTCTCCGAGGCCACCGAGGGAATCGCCGACGCCAGCCACGAGATCGAGACCACGGTGGCCAGCTGTCCGAACACCAAGATCGTCCTTGGCGGATACTCCCAGGGCGCCGCCGTCGCGGGCTACACCACCGCCGACGCCGTCCCCGCCGGCTTCACCCTGCCCGCCGACATCAGCGGACCCATGCCGCCCGCAGTCGCCCAGCACGTGGCGGCGGTCGTCATGTTCGGTACCCCGTCGCCCTTCTTCCTCGGCCTGGTCGACCACTCCGCGCCGCCGCTGACCATCGGTCCGCTGTACGCCAACAAGACGCTGCAACTGTGCGCGCAGGGCGATCCGGTCTGCTACCCGGGCGGACTCGACCGCTCGGCACACAGCGCCTACGAGGACAACGGCATGGCCGACCAGGCCGCCGCCTACGCCGCCGCGGCGATCTCCGGCACGGCGCCTGCCGACGGCGCCGCCTGACCGTCAGCCCGTCGCGGCCGCCCGGGCCCGTTCTCGAACCGAGGCGACCACGCCGCCGTCGTTGAGGATGTCGGTTCCGGTGAGGTACCCGGCCCTGCTGCTGGCGCAGAAGGCCAGCAGGTCGGCCATCTCCTCGGGCCTACCCCACCTCGGGACGGCAGCGTCGGCGACCAGCGCACCGGCCCCCGCCTTCTCCTCGAGCCGGCCCATCTCGGTGTCGATCGACCCCGGTGACACCGAGACGATTCGCTGGCCGCGGCCGGTGAAGCGTTCGGCCTGCGACGTGCTGTACCACGTGACGAAGTTCTTGCTCAGCGCGTAGGCGATCCCCGATCGGGCCTCCTCGGGGGCCACCGCGCACGCGGCCAGCATGCCGTCGATGAACCCCGTGGGGTCGGTGAGTGCACGGGGGAACGACGCCGTGGGAATCAACTCGGCGGGCAGCAGGTGACCGGCCATCGAGGCCACGTTGACCAGCGCCGCACCCTCGGGCGCGGCGACGTGGAAGCCCTCGCCGACGTGCACGGTCCCCAGCGCATTGGTCCGCAGCACGTACTCCGCGTCGCCCATGCTGGGGCTCACGCCGGCGGCATGGATCACCGCGGAGAGGCGACCCACCTTGCCCGCCGTCTCGAACAGCCGGTCGACTGCCGCGTGGTCGGTGACGTCACCGTGCACGGCGACCGCCTCGATGCCCAGCGCGGCGAGTTCGGCCGCCACCGTCTCCAGCCGATCGGCCCGCACGTCGTAGAGCACCACCCGCTGGTCGCGGCCGATCACCTCTGCCGTCGCCCGCCCCATTCCGCCCGCACCGCCGGTGATGATCGTCACAGCATCCATGCCGTGACCGTACCGGCGCGGCGCCGCGACGCCCACTCCTTCGTCGGGGTGTGGCACGCCCCGCAGGGGGAATCCGAAGCTGGTGAACGCCGTTGAAGGAGAAGCGATGACGACGATGTTGAGCGATCCTTCCCGAACCCTTCCCTCCCGATCCGCCGGCGGCCCCGTGCTGTGGACGCCGTCGCGCGTCCTGGTCACCCGATCGGCGGCCGAACTGCCGCACGGCGCCGAGATCGTCGCCCGCTGCGAGGCCGCGGGCGTCGAGGACATCCGCCTCCTGTCCGGTGACCGGCTGCCTCCGCTGCGCGGCGACGACGACCGCGCCACCTACGCCCTGGCCAAGCGCACCCTGGCCGTGGTCGTGGCGCCGCCGTCCAAGCGCCGCATGCAGCCCATCCCGCCCAGCGCCGACTGGCGCATCGACCTCGCCGAGGGCTGCCCCGGCCACTGCCAGTACTGCTATCTGGCGGGCTCGCTCTCCGGTCCGCCCATCACGCGGGTGTATGCCAACCTGCCGGAGATCCTGGCGGGCATGGACGACTACGTCGGACAGGGCACCATCACGTCGACCTCCGACGAGCGCGCCGATGAGGGCACCACGTTCGAGGCGTCCTGCTACACCGACCCGCTGGCACTCGAGCACCTGACCGGCTCGCTGTCGGCGACCATCGCGCACGTCGGTCAGCACGACTGGCAGGCTCCGGTCGGGCTGCGGTTCACGACCAAGTACGACAACGTGGGTCCGCTGCTCGAGGTGCCCCACGGCGGCCGCACGCGCGTGCGGGTGTCGGTCAACGCCGAGGAGATCGCCGGCCGCTTCGAAGGGGGCACCGCGCGGCTGCCGCGCCGCATCGAGGCGCTGCGCCGGCTGGCTTTGGGCGGCTACCGGGTGGGCCTGACGATCGCGCCGATCATGCCGATCCCGCAGTGGCGTGAGGGATACGGCGCACTGCTGCGCGACGTCGCCGCCGCGACCGCGGACGTCGACGACCTCGATCTGACCGTCGAGTGCATCACCCACCGGTTCACCGACAACAGCAAGGACGTCCTGCTGGGGTGGTACCCGCGCACCAAGCTGGAGATGGACGAGGCCGCGCGCACCCGGAAGTTCGGCAAGTTCGGCGCCGCGAAGTACGTCTACCCGAAGGACACGATGGCCGAGCTGCGCTCCTGGTTCGCCGCCGAGCTGGCCGAGACGCTGCCCCAGGCCCGCACCCTGTACTGGACCTAGCCTCGGCAGTGATTCACGAGCGCTTTCGTTCGGTGAGCGAACGTCAGCGCTCGTGAATCGCTACTAGTGCTTGCCCTTGGCGTTGCCGTTGCCCTTGCCCGCATTGCCGCCGCCCCCGCCGCCGCCACCATGGCCCTTGCCCCCATTGCCGTTGCCGCCGTTGTTCTTTCCCGCATCGACGGCGATGGGGGCGTCGTCGGGAACCGTCTCCTGGACCGGGACGATCGTCGGCGCCGGGGGCGGCGGCGGAAGCACGGCAGGCGTCGGCAGCGACTCCGGCGTCGGGACCGGCGTGCTGGTGCTGATCGGCGTCGGCGGGGGCGTCGCCGTGAACGGTTCTGCGGCCAGCGCCACGGCCGCCACCGCCAGGCAGCCGAGCACCGCGGCGGCCGCGAGGCCGCCCTTCGTCCGCCGAGTCGCGCTGGGCGGCGGCAGGACGTCGACGGTGCGGGTGGCGGAGTAGCGCGGCACGACGATGGGCGCGGTGATGTCCCCGTCCGTCCGCGCGACGGGCGCCGGGACCGGCAGGCCCGCGACGAGCGCCGTCTGGTCCCCGTGCAGGGCCGCGCGCATCTGCTCGGCCGACGCGAAGCGCCGCGCGGGGTCGCGCTCCATGGCGCGGTCGATCACCGCCGCCAGCCCGGCGTCGAGGTCCGGCCGGACCGCGTGCAGCGGCGGCGGGGGTGCGTCGACGATCGCGCGTGCCAACGCGATCGGCGTGTCCTGCGGGAAGGCGCGTTCGCCGGTGAGCAGCTCGTAGCCCATGACGCCGACGGCGTAGAGGTCGTCGGCGGGCGAGGCGGGTGCACCGGTGACCCGCTCGGGGCTCATGTAGGACAGCGTGCCGACGAGCTGGCCCGTCATCGTGTGCGCGGCGCCGCCGGTCTTGGCGATGCCGAAGTCGGCGACCTTGACGCCGTCACCGGACGTCGTCACCAGGACGTTGCCGGGCTTGATGTCGCGGTGCAGCACACCGGCGGCATGCGCCACCGCCAGTGCCGCGAGGATCTCGTCGAGGTGGGCGCGCACCCGGTCGGGCGGCAGCGGACCGTCGGCCGACAGGTCGCCGAGCGTGGTGCCGGGCAAGCGCTCCATGACGATGTAGGGCGTGCCGTCCTGCTCGCCATAGTCGTGGACGGCGACGATGTTCGGGTGGCAGAGCGCTGCCGCCGCGCGCGCCTCGTCGTGAAAGCGCAACCGCACGTCGGGCTGCGCGACGAGCGCCGGGTGCAGCATTTTCACCGCGACCGGCCGGTTCAGCCGGGTGTCCCATGCGTCGCACACCTCGGCCATTCCGCCCACGCCCAACACGCCACGGAGTTCGTAGCGGTCGCCGAGCAGTTCACGGCCCGTCATGGGTCGGGCGTAACCGCTTTCCCCAGCGCGCAAACCCGATTTCGGCGATCCCGGCGGGTCACACCGGCGCGATGCGGTGAGCCCAGGGCAGCGCCTCCTCGAGCTGGGCGGCGAGCCGTAGCAGGAGCGGCTCACCGGAGAGCGGAGCGACGAACTGCACGCCGATCGGCAGGCCGTCCGCCGTCCAGTGCAGGGGCAGCGAGATCGCGGGCCGCCCGGTGAGATTCGCCAACTGCGTGTACGGCACCCAGTTGAGGTTCTGGTCGACCATGTCGTCGACGATGCTGGTGTATCGCAGCAGCCGGGCGGTGCGGGTGCGGAGCAGGAGGTCGGCGCCCCGCTGCAACGCGACCGGCAGATCGAACGCTCCGATGGTGGGCGGCGGCGTCGCGAGGGTGGGCGTGAGCAGCAGGTCGTAGGACTCGAAGAACGTCGTCAACCTGCGGGTGTGGTCGTGCCGGCGCTGGACCGCGTCCACGTAGTCGACGCTGCTGGTGGCGCGGCCCAGTGCCGCCATGATGAGGGTGTCGCGCTCGAACGCGTCGTCGCCGGCACCGGTCCGGCGCTTCGCGTCGGCCACCTCCCACGCCGTGTAGACGAACCAGCTGAGCAGGAAGTCCCGCGCCAACGCGGCGTCGTCGAACGGCGCCCGGGGCAGTTCCTCGACGTGGTGGCCGAGGTCGGTGAGCACCCGGACCGCCGTCTCGGCCGCGGCCACCGCCTCGGCGTGCGGGTCGGGGTTGATCGCCGACGGCACGCGGACGCCGATGCGCAGCGGACCGGGACGCTCGCGGAGGGTCGAGGCGTAGGACGCCTCCGGTGCCGCGGGCGCGTAGGGTCCGCTCGGCTCGCCACCGCCGATGACGTCGAGCATGGCCGCGGTGTCGCGGACGGTGCGCGACACCACGCCCTGCACCGCGGCGCCGTGCATGCTCTCGCTGGTGTCGGGCCCCATCGGCGTCAGGCCCCGGCCCGGCTTGAGCCCGACGAGTCCGCAGCACGCGGCGGGGATGCGGATCGATCCGCCGCCGTCGTTCGCGCCGGCACACGGCACGATGCCGGCCGCCACCGCAGCGGCCGAGCCGCCCGAGGACCCGCCGGGGGTCCGGCTCGGGTCCCACGGATTGCGCGCCGGACCCCACAGTTCGGGTTCGGTGATGCCCTTGGCACCGAATTCCGGGGTGTTGGTCTTTCCGAAGATCACCAGCCCGGCGTCGAGCCAGCGGCGCACGACGGTCGCGTGCTCGGTGGCCGGGAGGTTCGCGAAGGAGCGCGATCCGCGGGAGCTGGGCAGGCCCGCGTAATCCTGCGCGAGGTCCTTGACGAGGAACGGCACGCCGGCGAAGGGTCCGGCGTGGTGGGCGTCCGGGGGCACCGGCACGTCCCGGACGATGGCGTTGATGCGGGGATTGACCTCGGCGGCGCGGGCGCGGGCGGCCTCGAGGACCTCGGCCGCGGTGACCTGCCGGTCGGCGATGAGGCGGGCCAGTCCGGTGGCGTCCTGTGCGCGGTACTCGTCGAAGTCCATCGTTGCACCGTAGGCGCCGCCCGCGACCGGCGGCGCCGTCCCTTGCCGGTGGCGCGTTCCCAGCAGACGCCCAGGAAATGAACACCGTATCGCGATCGTTATCAAGGTTTGTCCCAAGTGTCACACGGGTAACTTCAGTAACAGGTGCCGACCCGGTCAGCGCCTTTCGCGAAAACCCCTGAGAAAGAGCCGAATGGATCACCGAAATGAATACAGTCCTGTACTTCAGCGCCAATGGCGCCATCTATGAGACCAGCGCCTTCAGCAAGGCCGACATCGACCAGCTCATCCGCGAGCAGCGACTGGAATCGCTGACCAGCGCCGACCGCTCGCTCGACTTCTGGTTCAGCCCCACCACTCCCGGCTGCCAGCGCCGGGTGAACCGCAACGCCACCGAGTTGCTGCTCAGCAGTAGCGACTTCACCGCCAAGACCGTGCCGCTGCTCCGCGGTGCCGTGGTCGTCGCGACCCACGACGCCGACGGTGACCTAGACGGCCTCAGCTGGCGCCAGCTCGACGCCCTCGCCGCCCGCATGCGGGCCCTCGGCAAACGCGACGCACGCACCCTCGAGCGCCGCGTCACCCGCGACGATCGCCAGCTCCGACGCGCCGCCGAGACCGCCGCGCCGGTACTCGTCAGCTGCGCGCGGCCGCGCACGCCGGTCCGCCACTAGCGTCGGCGGCGTCCCGTGGACGCCGTCAGTGCACCGCCAGCCCGTCGGCAGGCGCCGGACGCCGGCCCGTGCCGAACGCCGCGAGCACCACCACCACCGAGATCACCGCCGCGACGGTGAACGCTGCCCGCACGCCGGGCAGATCCGGGGCGCCACCCGCCTCGGAGGCGTTCGTCATCACGGTGATGAACAGCGCGGTGCCCGCGGCACCGGCCACCTGCTGCAGTGTCGTCAGGATCGCGCTGCCGTGCGAGTACAGCGACTCGGGCAGGACGCCGAGGGAGTCGGTCATCAACGGCGTGAACATCATCGACAGACCGAGCATCATGACGGTCTGCAGCGCCACGAGTTCGGCGATGGGCGACGTCGCATCCAGTGTCGCGAATCCCCACAGCGCCGCGCACAGCAGTACGGCGCCGGGGATGACGAGCACGCGGGCGCCCCGCCGGTCGTAGACGCGGCCGATGAACGGTCCCGCCAGACCCATCAGCAGACCGCCGGGCAGCCCGATCAGGCCGGCGACCAAAGCGCTGCGTCCCAGCACGTCCTGGACGTACAGCGGTAGCATGATGATGGCGCCGAAAAGGGCCATGAAGCCGAGGACCACGAGGCCCACGGAGATCAAGAACCGTCCGTAGGTGAACGGACGCAGGTCGAGGAAGGCACGGTCGCGACGCTGCAGCCGTACCTGACGGACCCCGAAGAGCACCATCGCGACGGCACCGACGGCTGCCGGTACCCACGCGGGCAACCCGACGTGCCCGGTGGACGACTCGCCCAGCAGCGACAGCCCGAACACCAGACCGGCGAACGCGAGCGCGGACAGCGGCACCGAGACCGCGTCGATCGGCGTCGAGCGCTGCTGCTCGGTCCGCACGTGGAACCAGTGCACCCCGGCGGCGAGCGCGACCAACGCGATCGGCAGGACGATCCCGAACATCCACCGCCAACTCAACGAGCCGAGGATCAATCCCGACAGGGTCGGTCCGACCGCCGGGGCGACGGCGATCACGATCGAGATGGTGCCCATCGTCTGACCGCGGCGCTCCACGGGGACGAGCGTCATGACGGTCGTCATGAGCAGGGGCACCATCACCGCGGTCCCGCACGCCTGCACGATGCGCGCCCCCAGCAGCATGCCGAACCCCGTCGCCACGGCCGCCAGCAGCGTGCCGGCACAGAACAGCAGCATCGACACCAGGTAGATCGACCGTGCCGGAAAGCGTTGCAGCACCGCGCCGGTCATCGGGATGACCACCGCCATCGTCAGCAGGAAGCCACTGGTCAACCATTGTGCAGTGCCCGCCGAGACGCCGAGATCCACGATGAGCGCCGGCAGGGCGACGCTCATGATCGTCTCGTTGAGGATCATGACGAACGCCGAACCGACCAGCAGTCCGATGATCATGGTGGCGCTCGGAGCGGTGCGTCGTCCGGGCGCCAGCACGTCGCCAGCCATCGTCATCTCCATGGGTCGTCGAGCCATTACCGCGGACGTCGTTGCCCGAGCGGCCAGCGTAGGACCACACCCTCTGTTTAGCACAACTACTTTTCTCGACCGTGGCGGTATCTCGTGGCCGACTGACCGTCGACGTGCTTGTCGCCCGGACGCTTTCACGACAGGGTCAATGGATGACCCTCCTCGTCGCGGCCGTGACCATGGCGTTGCTCGCCGGCGTCACGGCGTGGTTGCCCCTGGCCGCCCACCGGTCGGAGCGCCTCGCGCGCCTGCTGACCCTGCTCGGCGCAGCCGGCGGATGCGTGCCCTTCGTCGACGGATCAGCGCTCCGGCGGGAGGTCGACCGGGAAGGGCTCGCCGAAGTCGGCGGACCGTGCGACGGCGGCCCATTCGCGATCGTCGGCAAGCACTGACTCACCGTGCCGGATCGCCCCCTCGGCGGCGATCACGCCCAGCGGCAGGTGGTCGGGCACCGTGGTGCGGCGTGACAGCCGGACCAGGATGTCCGCGGCGCGTTCCGGGTCACCGGCGGTGACGGCGTCGCTGACGCGGATCGCGTTCATCGCGCCGACGGTGTCGGCGTAGCGCTCGGGCACGTCGTCGATGGTCATCGACGAACCCGCCCAGTCGGTGGCGAATCCGCTCGGTTCGACGACGACCACCCGGATGCCGAACGGGGCGGTCTCGGCGCGCAGCACGCGGGAGAAACCGTCGATCGCGAACTTGGCCGCCTGGTAGGACGCAATGCCCGCCGAACCGCCGACGCGCCCGCCCATCGAGGAGAACTGCACGATGAGGCCGCCGCCCTGTTCCCGCAGCACGGGGATGGCCGCCTTCGACACGTGGTACACGCCCCAGAAGTTCGTCTCGAACTGCGCCCGGAAGTCCTGCTCGTCGCCGGTCTCGATGGGCGCGACGTTGGCGTAGCCCGCGTTGTTGACCACCACGTCGACGCGCCCGAACCTCTCGCGCGCGGCGGTGAGCGCTGCGGCGGCAGCCGGGCCGTCGGTGACGTCCAGTGGCAGCGGCAGGATGCGGTCGCCGAAGTCGTCGACGAGATCGGCGAGCAGCTCGGGCCGGCGCGCGGTGGCCGCGACCGCGTCGCCCGCCTCGAGCGCGGTGCGGACCAGCGCGCGCCCGAAGCCGCGTGTCGAACCGGTGACGAACCAGACCTTGGTCATGACGAAGCCTCTTTCTGAGAGTTTGACTATCACTTATCCTGAACGCCCGTATGCCGCCCGGCATTCCGCACGACGCGAGGAGGACCGATGCGCCGCGACGCCGCCGACAACCGAGACCGCCTGCTGCGTGCCGCCGAGGACGTGTTCGCCGCGCACGGCCCTGCGGCCACGCTCGAGGACGTGGCCCGCGCTGCCGGGGTCGGACCGGCCACCCTCTACCGCCGCTTCACCAACAAGGACGCCCTGGTGCGCGAGGTGCTGACCGGCTTCTTCCACCGGCTGATCGACGTGACCGCCGATGCCGAACGGGCGCCGGCGGCCGACGGCCTTGCCGTCTTCCTGCGGACCGTGGGCGTCGAGATCGCGGCGAAGGCCGGTCTGTCGGCCCCGATGTGGGGCGACCTGGCGCCGCAGCCGCTGGTGGACGAACTCCGTGACCGGTCGACGGCGCTGATGGAACGCGCCAAGGCCGCCGGCGCGGTGCACGACGACGTCACCGCCGACGACGTCGCCTCCGCGGTGTGGGCGCTGCGCGGCGTCATCCAGTCCGAGGCGGTCGATCCCGCGCGCCGGGGACGTGCGCTGTGGCAGCGCCACCTCGCGATCGTGCTGCGTGGTCTCGCGCCGTAGCGTCGGGAGGGGTTCGCTGCCCGGCTCGGTGTCGAGCGGACCGCACGTGGGTAACCCGCTGGGTCGGCGTGCGCCGCCAATCGCGTCGTGCACGCGTTCGAGGAGTGGAAGGTAGGCATCGATGTCGGTGACGGGTCCCCCACGCGCGGCGGCCGAACCCGCGCAACCGGCGACCGGGCCGGAGCAGCTCGACGTCCGGCGGCGCAACATCGTCTTCCTGGCCGTCGTGCTGGGCATGCTGCTCGCCGCGCTGGACCAGACGATCGTGGCGACGGCGCTGCCGACGGTCGTCGCCGACCTCGGCGGCGCCGGTCACCAGGCGTGGGTCGTCACCAGCTACCTGCTCGCCTCGACGATCGTCACCGCGATCGTCGGCAAGCTCGGTGACGTCTTCGGTCGCAAGAAGGTGTTCCAGGCGGCGGTACTGCTGTTCCTGATCGGGTCGGTGCTGTGCGGCCTCGCACAGTCGATGGGCATGCTCGTCGCCTCGCGCGCCCTGCAGGGCCTCGGCGGCGGCGCCATCACGGTCACGGCGGTCGCCGTCATCGGCGAGGTCATCCCGCTGCGCGAACGGGGCCGCTACCAAGGCGCGCTCGGGGCGGTCTTCGGCGTCACCACGGTCATCGGACCGCTGCTCGGCGGCTTCTTCACCGACCACCTCACGTGGCGGTGGGCGTTCTGGATCAACGTGCCGGTGGCCGTGGTGGTCCTCGGCATCGCCGCGGTGGCGCTGCCCGAACTCGCGCGCGCCGCACGGCCGGTCCTGGACTACGCGGGCATCGTGCTCATCGGACTCGGCGCCGCGGGCCTGACGCTGGCCACCAATTGGGGCGGCACCACCTACCCCTGGGCGTCGGCGACGGTCATCGGGCTGTTCGTCGCTTCCGCGGCGGCGCTGGTCGCCTTCGTGTTCGCCGAACGCCGCGCTGCGGAACCGATCCTGCCGATCCGGTTGTTCGCCAACCCGGTGTTCACCGTCTGCTGCGTCCTGTCGTTCGTCGTCGGCTTCGCAATGCTCGGCGCGCTGACGTTCCTGCCGACCTTCATGCAGTTCGTCGACGGCGTCTCGGCCACGGAGTCCGGCCTGCGCACGCTGCCGATGGTGCTGGGCCTGCTCGTCACGTCGCTGAGCAGTGGCGTCATCGTCGGCCGCACCGGGCGGTACAAGATCTTCCCGATCGCCGGTACCGCCATCATGGCGCTGGGCTTCGTGCTGCTGAGCAGGATGGACGAGAACACTTCGACCTGGGAGCAGTCGCTGTACCTGCTGGTGCTCGGCGCCGGCATCGGCCTGAGCATGCAGGTGCTGGTGCTGGTCGTGCAGAACACCGTCGACTTCAACGACCTCGGCGTCGCGACGTCGGGCGTCACCTTCTTCCGCACCATCGGCAGCTCGTTCGGGGCGGCGATCTTCGGGTCGATGTTCGCCAATTTCCTCGACGGCCGACTGCCGGGGGCGATGGCCAGCAGCGGTGCGCCACCGGAGGCCGCCACGTCACCGCAGGCGCTGCACGGTCTGCCCGCCGACGTCGCCGCACCGATCATCTCCGCGTACGCCGACTCACTGAGCAAGGTCTTCCTGTTCGCCGCGCCGTTCGCCGTCGTCGGCTTCGTCCTGGCCTTGCTGCTCAAGCAGGTTCCGCTGCGCGACGCCGCGGCCAGCGGTAGCACCGATCTCGGCGAGGGCTTCGGCATGCCCACCAACGAGACGCCCGAGAAGCTGCTCGAGGTGTCGATCGGCCGCCTACTGCAGCGCAGTCACGGCATCGACCTGGAGGCGGTGTCGCATTCGTCGCGCAGCCACCTCGACACCGCGCGGCTGTGGGCGGTCATCCAGGTGTACCGGCACGCCGCCGCCACCGGATCGGCCGACCTGGCGGCGATCGCCGAGGAGCGGCGCGTGCCCCGGCAGGTGTTGGAACCGACGTTCGAACGGCTGGTCGCCACCGGCTTCGCGCTGCGTTCGGGCAACCGGTTCTCCCTGACGCCGGCCGGCGCCGCGGAGGTCAGCATCGCGCGCGACGTCATCTCGGGCTGGATCACCGAAACCCTGGCGCAGTCGCCCGAGTTCAACGGCCGCCCGGACCGGATCAAGGTGCAGGGCGCGCTCGAGCGCATCGCACGCGGCGTGCTGATCGAGCGCGATCCCGCCGCCGACGAGACCCGTCCGATGAAGCTCGGCGCCCCGCCGCCCCGGCCGATCGACCCGCAGACGACGCGGATGGCGCCGCCGGCGGGTCAGGTCGTCGCCGATCCGCCGACGCGCCCATTCCGGCCGCGCGCCACCATGCCGTCCCGTCCTCCCGGGCCGCCCCCGCCGCCGCGACGACGCTGACGCCGCGAGCACGGACGAACAGCGGCACCCGCCCCTCCGTGCGGGTGCCGCTGTTCGATCAGTTCGGGGGCCCGGCGGTGAGGGTCACGCGGACGTCGCGGCTGGCGCCCGCCCGGTCGCGCAGCGTCACCGTCACGGTGTCGCCGGGACGGCGCTGATCCAGGACGTCGGTGAGGACGGTGCCGTCGGTGACCGGCGTGGCGTCGATCGCGGTGATCACGTCGCCGCCTCGCACACCGGCCTGTTCGGCGGGCCCGCCGCGCAGGAGTGCCCGAACCGCGACACCCGACCCGTCACCGTCGTTGCCCACCCCGACGCCGAGGATGCCGGTCGGACCGACGTGGATCGAGCCCGACGGAATCCCGGCGCGGATCGCGTCCGCGATGCCCAGCGCGCGGTCGATCGGGATCGCGAAGCCGCCGGCGCCGCCCATGCGGTAGTTCTGCGATCCGGCGGTCGTGATGCCGACGACGCGGCCCGCCTGATCCACCAGCGGCCCGCCGGAATCACCGGGGCGGATGTCGGCGGCGAAGCCGATCAGGCCGCTCAGTTCCTCGGTGCTGCCGGTCAATTCGTCGTTGGCGGTGATGTCCTCGGCGACCCCCTGAACGGTGCCCGGCGACCGGGTCAGGCCGGAGCCGCCCGGGAAGCCGACGGCCGTCACCGGGTCGCCGACGCGCACGCCCGAGGACGGCGCGGTGGGAGCCACCGGCAGGTCGGCGGCGCCGCGCAGGCGCAGCACGGCGACGTCGCTCTTGCGGTCGTAGCCCAGGACGTCGACGGGATACGTGCGGCCATTGCCGACGTTGGTCGCCGTGATGTCGTTCGCACCGCGGATCACGTGGTTGTTGGTCAGGACGATGCCATCCGGACTCAGCACCACGCCGGTACCCGCGCCGACGGCCTGCTGCAGGTCCAGCCGGGTGTCGATGCGCACGACGCCCGGCTCGACGGCCGTCGTGTCCGCGGTCAGGACGGGCTCGGTCTTGAAGTCGTCCGCGGCGGCCGGTGGTGCCGTCGGGCCGGCCAGCGCGAGGCCACAGGCCATGGCGGCGAGCACCACCTTCGTGCGGCGCCATGACGGGGTGCTGAGGGGCATGGGTACGTCCTTCGTCGGGAGATTGGTCCGCGCCACGTACCCGGCCGGCCGGCGTCCTAACGTGCGGCCCCGCATACGACCCCGAACCGTCACTTCCGCCGTGGCGCACGTCACCGACGTCACGCGTACGGATCGCCGAACTCGCGCCGTCCCATTCATCGAACGCGTCGAGAGTCGACGCGCATCAGGAGAGGAGTTCGCACATGGGCATCGTCGACAAGGCCAAGAACGCCGCCGAGGACGCGGTCGGCAAGGTCAAGGAAGTGGTCGGTGACGTGACCGGCAACGACGACCTGAAGGCCGAGGGCCAGAAGGACCAGGGCGTCTCTGGCGTCAAGAAGGTCGGCGAGAACGTCAAGGACAAGCTGACCGACTGATCGCCGGCGCGGGCCGCGTCGTTTCGGCGCGGCCCGCTCCGTTATCCGCGGACGGCACCACGGCCGTCCGCCACGAGACAAGATGGGTCGCATGAGTCAGCGGAAGACGGTTTTCATCACGGGCGCGGCGGCGGGGATCGGCCGAGCGACGGCACTGTCCCTCGCCAAGCGGGGGTACGTCGTCGGCGCGTACGACCTCGACGAGGTGGGCCTGAAGTCGCTCGCCGAGGAGTTCGACGGCATCGGCGCGACCATCGTCACGGGGCACCTCGACGTCACCGACGCCGACGAAATGGCCACGCGCGTCGACGAATTCGTCGAGGCGGCCGGCGGCCGGCTCGACGTCATGATCAACAACGCCGGAATCCTGATCGCCGGCCGCTTCGAGGAGATCCCGGTCGCGCGGCACCACCGCGAGATCGACATCAACACCAAGGGCGTGGTGAACGGCCTGCACGCCGCCTTTCCGCACCTGCGCTCGACGCCGAACTCGGTGGTCGTCAACATGGCGTCCGCATCGGCGATCTACGGTCAGGCCGAACTCGCCAACTACAGCGCCACCAAGTTCTTCGTCCGCGCCGTCACCGAGGCACTCGACCTCGAGTGGAAGCGGTACGGCATCCGCGTGGTGGCGATGTGGCCGCTGTACGTCCAGACCGCGATGACGACCGACGTGAAGACCGGGACCACCGACTCGCTCGGCATCCGGTTGACTGCCCAGGACATCGCCGACGACATCGTCAAGGCCGTCGATCCGCCGCTGGGCCGCCGGCTGCTGCATCAGGTGCACTACCCCGTCGGCACGCAGGCCAAGGTGCTGGCGACCGGCGCCCGGTTCTCCCCGGCCTGGCTCACGCGTCTGGTCAACAAGCGGCTCGCCCACTCCTAACGGGCGCGCTCGCCCGCACTCGGCCCTACGTCCTCGGTGGGCGGGCCGGCCCGAAAGTCACTCGGGCGCTGCCGGAACCGGCGCTCCCGGACGCGAATTGCCCACGTCCGTCGCGGTCATGAACTCGTCGATGAGGTCGATCACCCGACTGGGCGCCTCGACGTGCGCGAAGTGACCGACGTCCGGTAGCACCTCGAGGCGGCAGTCGGGGCGGGCCTCGAGTGCCGCGTAGGCGTGGTCGACCGGGATGATGGTGTCGTCCTCGCCCCAGATGGCGAGCGTCGGGAGGTCCGAACGCAGCTGCAACCGGTTGAGCGCGCTGACCGACTGGCCGCGGTAGTCGACCACCGACCGCAGCGTGCGGAGGAACGACTCACGGGTCTGTGCATCGTTGAACGACGAGTACGCGTTCCAGATCTCGGCGCCGCGCGGCGACCGCAGGCCCAGCGACGTGAGCCACGACTTGACCGAGTTCCCCGCGGCGAGCACGAAGCCCGGTGCGATCAGGGGCATGACGATCTCGGCGCCGGGCGCGGAGAGCAGTCGCAGGATGAGACCGACGTCGGGTCCTAGGCCGCCGCTGCTGATCAGGACGAGGCGCTGACAGTAGTCGGGGTGCTGATACAGGAACTGCATGGCAATGCCGCCGCCGAGGGAGTGGCCGACGATGGTGGCCGAATCCACGCCCAGTTCGTCGAGGAGGTCGCGCAGTCCCACGGCGAACGCGCCGAGGGAGTAGTCGGTGCGCGGCTTGGCGGACTTGCCGTGGCCGAGGAGATCAGGCGCGATCACGCGGTACTTCTTGGCCAGGCCCGGCAGGATCTCGCGCCACGTCTGCGCGCTGCCGGCCATGCCGTGGATCAGCAGCAGGACGTCGCCCCGACCTTCGTCGTAGTAGGCGAGCCGTTCGCCGTGGATGTCGATGTACTTGGGTTCGATCACGACGCCTCCATTCCCCCGAGGCCTACTGTACCGGCGGGTAATTTGATCCGACAGGCCAAACGGCCACCGTTCGGATTACCGGCGCAGCCCCCTGGGTAACTTCCGGGCATGACATCTTCCGAAGAGAATGTAACGCCCGAGACCGCCACCAAGGAGGACGAGGTGCTGGCTCCGGCGACGCCCGGCGCCGAAGCGCTGCCACTCCCGGAGGGTGAGGTGGAGAAGCCGTCGGAAACCTGACGCTCGCCGTCGGACCGCCCGAGAGCACCCCCTAGGACTCGATCAGGTCCATCTCCGCGGGACCGGCGCCCCCGATGGGCTGCGAGATGAAGCTGCGGGTCGTGAGCGGTCCACCGAACTGCTGCAGGAGTCCGCCCTCATCGTGGCGGCCGAGGTCGATCGGCTCGAAGCCGAAGTCGGTGATGAGTGCGGCCACCTCGGCGTTGGCGGCAGCGTCGTTGCCGGACAGGAACAGCACCCTTCTGCCGCCGTGCCCGTCGCCCGGCTCCCGCGCGAGCACCTTGGCCCAGGTGTGGCCGAAGGCCTTGACGACGCGGGCGCCGTTCGCCCACTCGCCGACGAGGTCGGAGGAGGCACGGCCGTCGAGGTCGGCCGCCGAGAAATCGGTGTAGTCGATGGCGTTGGTCGCGTCGACGATGATGCGGCCGGCCCAATCGTCGACCTGGCGCACGAGCGCCTCGACGGCCTCGAACGGCACCGCGAGCACCACGACGTCGGCCCGGAGCGCGTCGGCCAGCTCCGCGGGCTCGATGGCCGACCCGAGTCGTTGGGCCAGTGGCGCCACCGCCTCGGGTCCGCGGGCGGTGGCGACCGACACCGGCCTACCGATGCGGGCGAAGTGCCCCGCCACGGCCGAACCGATGTTGCCCGATCCGATGATCGCGAACGTCACGTCGTCTCTCCTCGACTCGCCCCGAGTTTTGTGTCGCTCGTTATAGAACCATGAACCGCCGACCCGTGCACGCCGGAGTCCGCCCGAGTCGGGAATGTTCCCGCGAGCCACGCCGTTGAGCTGACCGCACCGCTTATGTAACGTCGTTCTACAAGCGGTGCGGGGCGGCCACCGGCCGTTCCACCACCCGAACGGCACTCGGGACGGGAACACCGCCATGACCAACGTCGTCTTCATCCACGGCCTCTGGATCTCACACACCGCCTGGCAACCGTGGCTCGATCGCTTCGCCGCCCGCGGCATCGCGGGCGTCGCGCCGGCCTGGCCCGGTGAGCACCCCACGGTCGACGCCACCCGCGCCGATCCGTCCTCACAGGCCGGCGTCGGCATCGACGAGATCACCGAGCACTTCGCCGACATCGTCGGCCGATTCGACACCCCGCCGGTGGTGATCGGACACTCGTTCGGCGGGCTCATCGCCCAGAAGCTGCTCGCGCAGCATCAGGCGTCGGCCGCGGTCGCCATCGACCCGGCTCCCATCAAGGGCGTCCTTCCGTTGCCGTGGGCCCAATTGCGCTCCGCCTTCCCGGTCCTCGGCAACCCGCTCAATCGCGGCCGCGCCACGGGCCTCAGCAGCGCGCAGTGGCGATACGGGTTCGGCAATGCGCTCGCACCCAAGGAGTCCGACGCGTTGTGGGAGCAGTGGGCCGTCCCGTCCCCCGGCCGGCCGCTGTTCCAGGCAGCCACCGCGAACTTCGCGCCGCGGTCGCCGGCGGCGGTCGACACGGCCGTCGCCACCCGCGGGCCGCTGCTCGTCACCGCGGGTACGCTCGACCACACCGTGCCGTACGCCTCCGCCAGAGCCACCCACGCCCTGTACCGAAAGTCCGCTGCCGTGACCGACTTTCATGCCTTCGAGGGCCGCGGTCACTCGCTCGTCATCGATCACGGCTGGCGCGACGTCGCCGACACCGCGCTGGACTGGCTCACCGCCCAGGGAGTCATCGCCGCCGCATGACCCCGTCCACGCCACCGCCGCAGCGGCGCACCGGAGACCGACGGTCACCGGTGCGTCGCCGCACCGCCAGCGACGAGGTGTCGACCGTCCTGTTGCACGCGGCCGAGAACGTCCTGGACCGCGACGGCACCGCGGGTGTCACGATCCGCGCCGTCGCCGGCGCGGCCGAGGTCGCACCGATGAGCGTCTACAACCGGTTCGGCAACAAGGACGGCTTGCTCGTCGCCCTGGCGACGCGAGCGCTCGACGAACTCGCCAAGGCCATCGCCACGCCCGACGGCGCGGCACCCGAGGACCGATTCCGCCGCGCCTGCCGCGCCTACCGTCGGTTCGCTCTCGCCCACCCTGCTAGGTATGCGTTGATCTTCGCCGCCGGCAGCCCGCTCAGTGACCAGGCCAGCCCGGTCGCGCAGCAGGGGCGATCGGTGTTCGGCATCCTGGTCGACCTCATCCGCGGCATCGGCGCTCCCGCTGACGCGACCGAGTCCGCCCAGGCCGCCTGGAGCGCCATTCACGGATCGATCTCCATCGAGGGCGTCGGCATTGGCCAAACACCGGACGCCGACACCAGTTTCGAGCATCTGCTTGATCTGCTCGTCGCCGGTCTCACGGCGTCCTGACGTCCGGCCCGTTTGTCGTCCGCCTGCCCGGGTAGCTCTCGTCCCCGACCCCGGAACCCACGATCGGAGACCTGCCATGGCACGCGCCACCATCTTCCACCAGTTGCACGACGTCGGCCTCGCCGCCTGGTTCGGCGGAACACTGGCCAACGCCGTCGCGCTCAACCCGGCGGCCTCGTCCAGCGGCGACTCCGCCCGCGTCGGCGCCGTCGCCAACGAGGGCTGGGACCGCTGGACGCCGGTGAACGCCGCCGCCATCGGCGCCCACCTCGTCGGTGCCGCCGGCCTGCTCAAGCACGACCTGGGCCGGGCCCGCGCCCAGCAGGGCGTCCCGACGATGGCCACTGCCAAGACGGTGCTGACCGTCGCCGCACTCGGCGTCACGGCCTACAGCAGGGCGCTCGGTCAGCGCGTGTCACGGGAGGGCGCCGTCCCGGCCGCGGACGGCACGACTCCCACCTCGTCGACGCCGCCGGACGTGGCGTCGGCGCAGAAGCAGCTGAAGCTGCTGCAGTGGGCGGTGCCCGCCCTCACCGGCGCGCTCACTGCGATCGGCGCCTACGCCGCCGAGCAGTACCGGCCCGAAGAGGTGTCGAAGGGCGTCGTGCAACGCCTGATCGGCTAGCCCCGCGCCTGATCGGCTAGTGCAGCGCTCGATCGGTGAGCGCAGCGGAACCGGCCGTCTCCTACCATCGGCGACATGGGCATCCCCGAAGTCGACCCGACGGCCGGTTCCCCGCTGCTGCGTCTCGGGGCACGCCTCACCGGCAACACGCCCGGACGGTGGATCACCCGCCGCGTCGCCCCGCGCGTCGACCGGCAGCTGCTGCGTCTGAGCAGGGGACGGCTGTCCTCGGCAGTGGTGACACCGGAGCTGTTGCTCGTGCACACCGGCGCCAAGACAGGGCGCCGCCGCACCACGCCGCTGACGTACTTCACCGACGCCGGACGGGCCGTCGTCATCGCCTCCAACTACGGGGGTTCGCGCCACCCGTCCTGGTATTACAACGTGCTCGCGCATCCCCGCGTCACGATCCGGGCCGGCGGACACACCGGAACCTTCGTCGGCCGGGAGGTCACCGGTGCCGAACGAGATCGTCTGTGGCAGTTGGCCGTCGACTTCATCCCGTCCTATGCCCAGTACGAACGGCTCGCCGCGCGCCGCACCATCCCCGTGCTCGTCTTCACCGAGGTCGGCGACGACGCCTGAGGTTCAGGACCGCCGCAGCGTCACGATCGTCACGTCGTCATCGGTGTCGCTGGTTCGCATCGCGACCGACAGATCGGACGCCTCGACGTGGTCGGCGCCGCGGAGGATCGTCTCGAGCCGCGCGACGCCGTCGTCGATGGTGGCGCCCCGGCGTTCGATGAGCCCGTCGGAGAACATCACCAACCCCTGGCCGGGACCGAGCGTGAACGTGCTCGGCGCATACCTCATGCCGCGGAAGCCGATTGCCGGCGACAGCGTGATCGGCGCGGGAATCGCGGGCCGGTCGGCATCGGTGAGGAATGGCGTGAGGTGCCCGGCGGACGCCGCCTCGACCAGCCCGGTCGTGGGATCGACGCGGACGACGATGACGGTCGCGAACGGCCGCCGCACCATGTGCACGCAGAAGTCGTTGAGCCGCTCGAGCGCCTCGGCCGGCGACGCCCCGTTGAACAGGTGCGCGCGCAACACGTTCCGCAGCTGCGCCATGGTGCCCGCCGCGGCGATGCCGTGCCCCGCGACGTCACCGAGCAGCACCAGCAGACGGCCGTCGGGCAGACGGAACGCGTCGTACCAGTCACCGCCGACGCGACCACCGACGGCCGGCTCGTAGTGCGCCGACAGCCGCCAATCCTGAACGGCGGGAATCGAATCCGGCAGCAGGCTGCGTTGCAGCGTCTCGGCCACCCGCAGCGTCTCGCGCGTCCGCCGGTACAGCGACTCCACCAGATGGCGGCGCAGGGCTTCGGCGGACTCCGTCTCGTTCGCCGTCCACGGCATGCTGCGGTGCCGCACCACCTCCCGCCACCGGTCGAAGGACCGGCGCGGGCTGATCCGCACGTGGTCCCCCTCGTCGACCGCGATGGCCTTGTTGTGCGGATCGCCGCCCCAGTCGACCGAGCGGACGGCCTCCTGGCGGAACCACACCGCGTACTGGTCCTCGGGCAGGTGCACGACGAGCGCGCCCGCCGCCACGTCCGGATCGATGTCGGTCTCCGGCAGATCCTCGGACAAGCACTGGCTCGTGGCGAATTCGTCGCCGGCACCACGCGCCCACTCGACGACCGCGGTCACCACGTCGGGTGTCGGGACGTCGCCGCGCTCCTCGCAGTCGCCGCCGATGTTCACGACCACGCCGTCCGCGGGCACCAGGTCCAAGAGGTCGGGCGCGCCGAGCAGCGCCGCGGTGAGCGGCTCGTCGTCGTCGAGCGTGGCCGCGGTCAGCTTGCCCAGCACCGCCTGCGCTGCCAGCCGGACGCGTAGCTGGTCGCCGTCGTCCTGGTCGACGAGGCGCAGCGACAGGGTGGAGCCGAGGAACTCCGCGGCCGCGCGGGCACCGTACGGCGGCAGGTGCGGTCCGGCGTAGTGGTGGCACGCGATCAGGCCCCACAGCCGACCGTGCCGCAGCAGGGAGATCGACATCGATGCGCGCACGCCCATGTTCTGCAGGTACTCGACGTGGATCGGTGACACGCTGCGCAGCGACGCGTGCGTCAGGTCGAGCGGCGGCCCCTCCTCGGCGGCCAGCAGCGGCGCCGGGATGTAGTCGACGTCGTCGATGAGCCGCAGCCAGTTCTTCTCGTACAGCGCCCGCGCCTGGGCAGGGATGTCGCTGGCCGGATAGTGCAGGCCGAGGAACGAGTTCAGCCCGTCGACCTTGGCTTCCGCGACGACCTCGCCGTTGTAGTCCTCGTCGTAGCGGTACACCATCACGCGGTCGAATCCGGTCAGCTCGCGCACCGCGCGCACGGTGACCTCGTACAGCTCGGCCAACGAGGTCGCGCGGTTGAGTTCCTCGACCGACACCCGCACCGCCTGGTAGGTGTTCGGGAAGCTGAACGGCCGCTCGCCGAAGGCGATCTCCAACTCGACCAGCAGTAGTCCGCCGGGCACGCGGTGCAGGATTGCATCGAACACCCGGCGGAAACCGCCGACGTCGACGATGCACTCCAGCGGATTGCGCTGCCGCAGGTCGCTGAACGTCGACACCGCCTGGATGAGCGACGCCGCCTGCCCGTCACCGATCAACGCCGACAGGTGCCTGCCGAGGACGTCGACGGCGGCCCGGCCGAGCAGGTGCTCGACGTTCGCGCTGACGTGACGCACGGTGAAGTCGGGCTCGTGCACCACCGCGAGCACGCCGCGCGGCTGGACGCTGCCGGGAATGTGGATCGGTTCGCGGGCGCAGTTCTCCAGGTCGATGGGAGTGCCCACCGGCAGGAGGTCGTCAGCGGAAGCCCCTCGAGGGTCTCGGCTGGTCACGGTGAAGTCGCCATGTGTCTCCCCGAATTATGCCTGGCACCCGGACGGCGCTGGTCAGAACCCGTCCTTCGCCCCCGTACTCGTCATCGACGCGTCACGCGGCAGGTCGACCGGCCGACGCTCGAACGGGCGTACCCGTTGCAATCCGTCGACGCAGCCTGTGGAGTCGTCGTCGATGACCATGCACCGCGATGCCGCGTCGACCGGCGACCTCCCCGGCCCGGGCGCGCGGGCGCCGCTGCTCGCGGCGGGATTCACCACGGCGTTCGGCGCACACGCCGTCGCAGGCACGCTCGGGACCACCAGCACCGGCACCGCGGCGTCGCTGCTGACGCTCGGCCTGCTGCTGGCGATCTACGACGGGGCCGAGATCGTGCTCAAACCGGTGTTCGGCTCGCTGGCCGACCGCATCGGCGCCCGCCCCGTGCTGATCGGCGGGCTCCTGGTCTTCGCGGTGTCGTCGCTCGGCTACGCCGTCGTCGACGACACGGCGTGGTTGTGGGCCGGGCGCGTCGGTCAGGGGATCGGGGCGGCGGCGTTCTCCCCGGCCGCCTCCGCACTGGTGGCGCGGCTGAGCCCTGCCGGGGGCCACGGCCGCGCGTTCGGCTCCTACGGCATGTACAAGTCGATCGGCTACACGCTCGGACCGCTGCTCGGCGGCGTCATCGTCACCTACGGCGGCGGGCTGCGCGGGCTGTTCGCGGTGATGGCGGTCCTCGGCGTGCTGGTCGCGTGCTGGGCTGCGCTGGCCGTGCCGCGGCTGGCACCGCTGCCGCGACGACGGCAGACCCTGCTCGACACCGCCCGCCGGCTCACCGATGCCGGCTTCGTCGTGCCGACGCTCGGCCTCGCGGTCGCGACCGGCGCGCTGTCGGTCGGCGTCGGGTTCCTGCCGCTGCTCGGCACCCAGGCCGGGTTCTCCGCCGTCGTCACCGGAGCGGTCGTGTCGGTGCTCGCGCTGACCACCGCGGTCGTCCAACCGCTGGCCGGGCGTGCCCTCGACGCCGGGCGGCTGGCACCGACGTCCGGCCTGCTCGCCGGGATGGCGGCCACCGCCGTCGGACTGCTGGCCGGCGCGCTGCCCGGTCTCGCGGGGCTGCTGTGCTCCGCGGTGGTGATCGGCGCGGGGTGCGGCGTCATCACCCCCCTCGCGTTCAGCGTCCTGGCCCGCTCGAGTCCGCCGGAGCACCTCGGTCAGACCATGGGCGCCGCCGAGATCGGCCGGGAGTGCGGGGACGCGGCGGGTCCCCTGCTGGTGGCCGGCGTCGCGGCGCTCAGCACCGTGCCAGTGGGCTTCGTCGCCCTGGCCGGGGTGGTCGGAATCGCCGGTGCCGCCACCGCCATCGGCGGACGTCGCAGCCCCACCGACGCCTGAACGCGATCCGGGGCACACTACGGGGGTGACGCGTCGCCGCCGGCACGCGCCGAACCGGAACCGGGGGACGCCATGACCGCCATCGAGCCGTCGATCCTGGCCACCGACGTCGGGCTGTGGATGTCGCTGCCCGCCTTCGGGCCGGCGCTCGTCGTGGTCGGGGTCATCGTCTACGTCGCCCGGCGCGACCGCCGCCGCGACGCCGCCGAGGCCGGCGACGGATCTCCGCGCGAGCCGGTCACCGGACCCTGACCCATGCCGGGGCAATGCCCACGCGTGGGTAGCGGGGTTCGCTATCGTCCCCGGGCATGACCGCTGCGACGCCACCAACCGGTCCGACCCTCGCCCCGACGAGCCTGCGCCGGGCCGTCCTGAACACCGTGCGCGGTTCGGCGGGCAACCTCGTCGAGTGGTACGACGTCTACGTCTACACCGTCTTCGCGACCTACTTCGAGGCGCAGTTCTTCGACTCCGACGACGAGAACTCGACGCTGTACATCTACGCCATCTTCGCCGTCACGTTCGTCATGCGGCCCATCGGTTCCTGGTTCTTCGGCCGCTACGCCGACCGGCGCGGGCGCAAGGCCGCACTGATGCTGAGCATCACGATCATGTCGGCGTGTTCGTTCCTGGTCGCGATCATGCCGACGCGCGAGGTCATCGGGTACTGGGCGGCGGTCATCCTGATCCTCGCGCGGCTGCTGCAGGGCTTCGCCACCGGCGGCGAATACGGCACGTCGGCCACGTACATGTCCGAGGCGGCGACCGCCAACCGGCGCGGCTTCCTGTCCTCGTTTCAATACGTGACGCTCGTCGGCGGCCACGTACTCGCACAATTCACTCTGCTGATCGCCCTCACGGTCCTCGACGTCGACGCCGTCACCGAATGGGGTTGGCGCATCGGCTTCTTCATCGGCGGCGTCGCCGCACTGGTGGTGCTCTGGCTGCGCCGTTCGATGGACGAGTCGCTCAGCGAGAACCACCTCACGGCGATCCGCGAGGGCCGCGACCAGTCCGCCGGATCGCTGCGGGCGCTGTTCACCACCTACTGGCGGCCGCTGCTGCTGGTCTTCCTCATCACCGCGGGCGGCACGGTGGCGTTCTACACCTACACGATCAACGCCCCCGCGATCGTGAAGTCGACGTTCGGCAAGGACCAGGCACTGACCGGCACGTGGATCAATCTGCTCGGACTCATCCTGCTCATGCTGCTGCAGCCGGTGGGCGGGCTGCTCAGTGACCGCGTCGGCCGCAAGCCACTGCTCGTCTTCTTCGGCATCGGCGGCGTCGCGTACACCTACGTGCTGCTGACCTACCTGCCGCAGACGTCGTCGCCGCTGCTGGCCTTCGCGCTGACGGCCGTCGGCTACGTCATCCTGACCGGCTACACGTCGGTGAACGCGATCGTGAAGGCGGAGCTGTTCCCGGCGGAGATCCGGGCACTCGGCGTCGGACTGGGGTACGCGCTGGCCAATTCGGCGTTCGGCGGCACCGCGCCGATGCTCTACCAGGCCGCGAAGTCCGGCGGACACGTCGGATGGTTCATCGTCTACGTCACCGTGGTGATCGCCGTCAGCCTCGCCGTCTACGTCTTCGTACTGCGCAACAAGGCCGCCACCGCGCTCGACCGGGAGCAGGGCAGCGCCTGGGCGGTTCCGCCGCCGCGATGACTGGGCGGCCCGCCGCCGCGCCGATGACTGGGCGGCCCGCCGCCTCGGTGAACTACCGGTTTGCGGAGGCGTGATGCGGTTACGCTGCGGCGCATGGCCGACATCATCGAACTCGTCTACGCCGATCACGATTGGCTGCGCCGCCAGTTCTTCCGGCTCGACGACGCGAAGACCGACGAGGAACTCGCAGCGATCTGGGACCTCCTCGGTACGCGCCTCGACGCGCACGCCGACGCCGAGGAGACGGTGTTCTACCCCGCACTGCTGAAGCACGGTGGACGCGACGTCCGCGGCAACCCCGAAGGTGACCCGGAGGACGAGACCGAGGACGCCATCACCGATCACAACGCCATCCGCGAGGCGGTGAAGGCGTCGCGCGAACACCGCGTGGGCACCCCGGAGTGGTTCGACGCAGTCCTGAAGGCGCGCACGGAGAACGGCGAGCACCTCGACGAGGAGGAGCGCGAGGCGATGCCCGACTTCATCAAGAGCGCGTCGCTGGAACTCCGCCACGAGCTGGGCATGCAGTGGCTGCGGTTCTACGCCGAGCGGGAATCCATCACCGGCATCGACGAGTCCAGCAAGGACGCGGACGCCTACATCGAGCAGCACTCCCCCTGAGCGCGTCCTCACAGCGGCACCCGCCCGCGCGTGAGACGAACGTGACACGAACCTCTCAGCCGATTCACACCGACGTCACGGCCACCCGACATGCTGGCCGGACGTTCGAGACGAGAGAGAAGCCCGCATGTCGTACGTGGACCCCAGACAATTCGTGACCAAGATGGTCGACGCCGGCGAGGCGAAGGCCTTCATGTCGACGCGGGACACCGTCCTGCGTGCCTACATGGCAGGCGCCATCCTGGCGCTCGCCGCCGCGTTCGCCGTGACGATCACCGTGCAGACCGGCAACGCGTTGCTCGGCGCGGTGCTGTTCCCGGTGGGCTTCTGCCTGCTCTACCTCATGGGTTTCGACCTGCTCACCGGCGTCTTCACCCTGGTGCCGCTGGCGCTGCTCGACAAGCGCCGCGGCGTCACCGTCGGCTCGATGCTGCGCAACTGGGGCCTGGTGTTCCTCGGCAACTTCCTCGGCGCGCTGACCGTCGCGGTCATGATCGCCATCACCCTCACCTACGGCTTCACCATGGATCCCAACGAGGTCGGCCAACGCCTCGGGGAGATCGGCGCCAGCCGGACGGTGGGGTACGCCGACCACGGCGCGGCGGGGATGCTCACGCTGTTCGTCCGCGGCGTCCTGTGCAACTGGATGGTGTCGACCGGCGTCGTCGCCGCGATGATGTCGACGTCCGTGTCGGGCAAGGTGATCACGATGTGGATGCCCATCATGCTGTTCTTCTACATGGGCTTCGAGCACTCGGTGGTCAACATGTTCCTGTTCCCGTCGGGACTCATGCTCGGCGGCGACTTCTCGATCGCCGACTATCTGGTGTGGAACGAAATCCCCACGGTGGTCGGCAATCTCGTGGGTGGGCTGACGTTCGTCGGGTTGACGCTGTACGCCACGCACGCCCGCACCGCGAGTGAGCGACGGCCCGCGGCCGAGGACTTCCGGCTTCCCGCCGAGGCGAGCGCATGACACGCGACGAGGTGACCGCCGAGATCCTCGCTGCCAGGTTGGCAACGGGGCTGACCTGGCAGCGACTCGCGGACGCCGTCGACAAGCCGGTGCTGTGGACCGTCGCCGCGCTGCTCGGGCAGCACCCGGTGCCGGTCGAGGCGGCTGAGGTCCTCGTCGAGATGCTCGGCCTCGACCCCGCCGTCGTGCCGGTGCTGGCGGCCGTGCCGATGCGCGGCGGTCTGCCGACCGCGGTGCCGACCGACCCGACGATCTACCGGTTCTACGAGGTGTTGCAGGTCTACGGCGGTGCCATCAAGGAAGTCATCCACGAGGACTTCGGCGACGGCATCATGAGCGCCATCAACTTCAGCATCGACGTGCAGCGCAAGCCGCATCCCGACGGCGATCGCGTCGTCGTCACGCTCGACGGCAAGTTCCTGCCGTACGCGTGGACGGCCGCGCCGGAGTAGCCGGTCCCCCGGAGGTCGCCGGGGAGGACACTGGAGCCATGATCGTGGCCTTCAGCATCAGTCCCCTGACCACCGACGACACCGGCGGCGTCGGCGACGCGGTGGCCGAGGCGGTTCGCATCGTGCGCGCATCCGGGCTGCCCAACGAGACCAACGCGATGTTCACCAACGTCGAAGGCGAATGGGACGAGGTGATGGCGGTCGTGAAGCAGGCGGTCGACGCCGTCGCCGCCGTCGCGCCACGCGTCAGCTTGGTCATCAAGGCCGACATCCGCCCCGGGCACACCGGGCAGCTCACCGCGAAGGTCCAGCGCATCGAGGACGCGCTCGGCTGAGGCTCAGAGCGCCACGGCCTCGTATCCGCCGATGCCGCCGCTGAGCAGCCGTGCGTGATCGTCACCGGTGCCGAGGGTGTTGTTGATGGCCGTCAGACGGGCGGCGTAGTGCCCGACCGGGTACTCCGCGGTGACGCCGATGCCGCCGTGCAGCTGGATGGCCTCCTGCGCGATGTGTCGCCCGGAGCGTGCGACCTGCAGCTTGGCCCGCGAGGCGATCGCCGGATCGACGTTGCCGTCGGCGAGCGACATCGTCGCGTAGAAGGTCATGCTGCGCGCCAGTTCCAGTGACACGTACATGTCGGCAGCGCGGTGCGTCAGCGTCTGGAACGTCTTGAGCGGCACACCGAACTGCTTGCGCGCGTTCAGGTATTCGGTCGTCAGCTTCAGCGCTTCGGCCATCGCGCCCACCGCCTCGGCGCACAGTCCCGCCTGGTAGCGCACCAGCGCCCGGGAGACGGCGTCCGAGGCATCCCCGCCGGACCCCAGTGGCTCCGCCGGCACCGCGTCGAAGTCCACGACGGCCCCGCGGTGGCCGTCGACCGTCCTATACGGACGACGGCCCGTCGCCGCGCCGTCGACGAGGAACAGCCCGACGCTGCCGTCGGGCAACGCGGCGGTCACAAGGAGGGTGTCGGCCGAATCACCGGCTGCCACGGCGCTCTTCGTCCCGCTCAGCGTCCACGCGTCGCCCTGCTGGCTGGCCTTCGTGGACAGCTCGTCCTGCGGCAGCCGCATCCCCGGCTCGAGGTAGGCCAACGCCAGCAGCTTCGTGCCGGCGGCGACCTCGTCGAGGATGGCCTTCTGGGCGTCGTTGCCGAGTTCGGCGACGAGACCGCCCGGGATCAGCGCGGCCTCCAGCACCGGCTCGGGCGCCAGCCGCGCGCCGATCTCGGTGAGGACCACCATGGCTTCGAGCGGGCCGGACTCCTCGGGCTCGAATCCCAATGCGAGAACGCCCAACTCGGCCAGCTGCTGCCAGATCTTGCGGTTCCAGCCGAGGTCGCTCTCGAGCACCGCGTTCAGCTTCTCGATGTCGTACCCGCGGGACAGCAGCTCGCGCGTGGTGTCGGCCAGCAGTTGCTGTTCTTCGGTGAAGTCGAAGTCCATGTCAGCTCACAGTCCCAGGATGGTCGAGGCGATGATGGTGCGCTGGACCTCGTTGGTCCCGCCGTAGATCGACGTCTTGCGGTAGTTGAGGTAATGCGGCGCGGCCTCGTGGGCCCATGCCAGATCGTCGGTCTCGGCGGCGTCTCCGGCGACGCTCGGGACGGCGTCCGGCCCCGCAACCTCCAGCAGCAGCTCGGTGGCCGCCTGCTGCAGCTGGCTGCCCCGCAGCTTGAGGATCGAGGATGCCGGGTTCGGCTTGCCGTCCGCCTCGGATCCGCCCACCCGGCGCTGGGTGATCTCGAGCGCTAGCACCTCGTTCTCCAGCTCCGCGACGCGGGCCGCGAACAGCGGGTCCTCGAGCAGCGACGCACCGTTCACCCGCACCTGGGCCGCGTGCTGCTTGGCCTGCACCAGCCAGCGCTTGGTCATGCCGATCCGGGCGATGCCCGACCGCTCGTGGCTCAGCAGGTACTTGGCGTAGGTCCAGCCCGCATTCTCCTCGCCGACGAGCTGGTCGGCGGGGACCCGGACGTCGTCGAAGAAGACCTCGTTGACCTCGTAGCCGCCGTCGATCAACTTGATGGGCCGCAGCGTGATGCCGGGCGTGTTCATCTCGGCGAGCAGGAAGGAGATTCCGGCCTGCCGCTTGGGTGCGTCGGGATTGGTGCGGGCGAGGACGAAGATCCAGTCCGCGTACTGCCCAAGTGTGGTCCACGTCTTCTGCCCGTTGATGACGTAGTCATCACCGTCACGGACGGCGGTGGTGCGCAGCGAGGCGAGGTCGGAGCCGGCCTCCGGCTCGGAGAACCCCTGGCACCACCAGATGTCGAGGTTGGCAGTCGGCGGCAGGAAGCGCTTCTTGACGTCCTCGGAGCCGAACTGCGCGATCACCGGACCCACCATGCTGGCGTTGAACGCGAGCGGTTCGGGCACGCCGGCCATCTGCAGTTCGTCGGCCCAGATCTGCTTGCGGATCGGCGTCCAGTCCTGGCCGCCCCACTCGACCGGCCACCCCGGCACGGCCCAGCCGCGCGCGTTGAGCAGCCGCTGGCAGGTGACGATGTCGTCGGGGAACCGGGGGTGCCCCGCCCTCCCCCGTTCGCGGACGTCCGCCGGGATCTCGGTGGCGATGAACTCCCGGAGTTCCTCGCGGAACGCGACGTCGTCGTCGCTCAGAGCCAGTTTCACGGCAGCCTCGGTCCTTCCGTCGTTGCGGGTTGATGTCTACCCCACTAACCGGTCGGTCACTCGCCCGGGCTCCCCTAGAGCCGGCGCAGGGCCCCGGCGTCGAGTTCGGCGAGCGAGGTGATGCCGGCCAGGCCCATCGTGATGTCGAACTCGGCGATGACGTTCTCGACGACGCTCTGGACGCCCCGCCGCCCGTCGACCGCGAGGCCGTAGACGTGCGGGCGACCGATGGCCACCGCGTCGGCGCCCAGCGCGAGCGCCTTGAACACGTCGGCGCCCCCGCGCACCCCGGAGTCGAGGATCACCGTCGCCCGGCCGTCGACGGCCGCGGCGACGTCGACGAGCGCATCGGCGGCGCCGATCACCGAATCGATCTGGCGGCCGCCGTGCGTCGAGACGACGATGCCGTCGACGCCGAGGTCGACGGCGTGGCGGGCGTCGTCGGGATGCAGGATGCCCTTGAGCACGATCGGCAGCCGGGTGCGCTGGCGCAGCCCCTCGATGTCGGCCCAGCACAGGGACGGCCGCGAGTAGGTGTCGAGGAACGTCTCCACGCTCGCCCGGGGAACCGGAGAGACGAGGTTGCGCCAGAAGCTGCCCGGGACGTGCCGGGCCAGCGACAGCAGCGTCCGTACCGCGCCGACGGTCACCTCGACCTCCGGGCGCTGCCCGGCGGCCTTCGCGGCGGCGATGCGGTCGCGCACCGACGAGCGGAAGGCGGGATCGGACGTGTACTGGGCGATGCCGATGGCCTGGGTGAACGGCAGTGACCCGAGGTTGAGGTCCTGCGGCCGCCACCCCAGCTGGGTGGTGTCCAGGGTGACGACGAGGGCGTCGGCGCCGATGGCCTCCGCCCGCCGGATGAAGCTCGCGACGACGTCGTCGTCGGTCGACCAGTAGAGCTGGAACCAGCGCGGTGCGGCGTCGGCCCCGCGCGCGGCCGCCACGCGGTCCATCTCGGCCGCGACGTCCTCCATCGGGGCGGAGCCCTGGTTGGAGAAGACGTACGGGACGCCCAGGGCCGCGGCCGCGGCACCGATGTCGACGTCGGCATCGGGTCGGATCAGCCCGGCTGCGCCGACGGGCGCGAGCAGCACCGGTGCGGGCAGGCGGCGCCCGAACACCTCCACCGACAGGTCGCGGCGCGAGGTGTCGCGCAGCACCCGCGGGACGATGGCCCACCGGTCGAGCGCCTCGCGGTTGCGGGTCATGCCGGCGCCTTCACCGGCACCACCGGCGACGTAGGCCCAGGCCCGGTCCGACATCCGCCGGCGCGCGAGCCGTTCGAGCGCGGTGAAGTTCGTCGGGACGGTGGGCCGGTGCCCGAAGACGCCGGCCCGGTAGACGTCCTCCTGGCGTTCGCGTCCGGGGTGCGGGACGGGATCTGGTGTGGTCATCGCTTCGCCACGGTAGAGGGTCGCCCCTGATCGATGGCTGTGAACGGCGACCGGCGCACATTCGTCGTGGATCGGTGCTTCGATCCACGCGACACGGGGTACTAGCCGCTTCGGTACGTCTACTGCACAACGAATCGAGGACACACGATGACCGAACGCCGTACGACCCGTCGATTCTCTGCCGCTGCAGGGATCGCCGCCGTGATCGCCCTGAGCACGCTGACCGCGGCCTGCGGTGGCAGCGACAGCGGTGACGAGTCGAGCACCTCGAGCACGACGTCCAGCACGACGGCCACCACCACCGCGACGACGGTGACCACGACTCCGGCCGCCCCGGCCGAGACCTCCCCTGCGCCGGGTGCCGGCGCCGGTGAGGGCGGCGCCTCCGCCACGGCCCCGGGTGCGGGCGCCGGTGCCGGTGAGGGCGGCGCGAGCGCCTCGGTGCCGGGTGCCGGCGCCGGTGCCGGTCCGGGCGGCGCGAGCGCGGGCGTTCCGGGTGCGGGTGCGGGCGCAGGCCCCGGCGGTGCGACCGCGGGCGTCCCGGGCGCGGGCGCGGGTGCCGGCCCCGGTGGCGCAGGTGCGTGCGCCGGCGGCATCTGCGTCGGCACGGGCGGCTAACCCCGCCGCTGCGGCCCCGCGGTCCGCAGCACTTCGTCACACGACGGTTGAGGTGCCCTCGTCGAGGGCACCTCAACTCGTCGTTGGAGGAGGTGTCATGCCCGGATGGTTGGCAGCGGGTTGGTGGGGCCTGGTGGCCGGCGGAGCGCTGGTCGTCGGCGCGGCGATCGCGTGGTGGGTGCGGGTGCCGCCCCGCGTCGTGGCGGCGGTCATGGCGTTCGGCGCCGGGGTGCTCATCTCGGCGCTTGCGTTCGACCTGGTCGACGAGGCTGAGCAAGCCGGCGGCCTGCTGGCCGTCGCGCTCGGCTTCCTGGGCGGTGCTGGGGCCTACGTCGCCGCGAACGTCGCCCTGGCGCGGCGCGGTGCCCGGCACCGCAAGCGGTCCGACCGGCAGCCCAGTGAGGAGCAGGACCAGGGCAGCGGCGCCGCGATCGCCATCGGCGCGCTGCTCGACGGCATCCCGGAGTCGGTGGTGCTGGGCGTGTCGCTGCTCGGCGGCTCTGGTGTCGGGCTTCCGGTCCTCGCGGCGGTCTTCATCTCGAATCTGCCCGAGGGACTGTCCAGCGCTGCGGGCATGAAGCAGGCCGGCCGCAGTGCGCGGTACGTCTTCGGCGTCTGGATCGGCATCGCCGTGATGAGTGGTCTGGCGGCGTGCATCGGCTACCTCGCGCTCGCCGATGCCTCGCCGTTCGTCATCGCCGTGATCACGGCCGTCGCCGCGGGCGCGATCCTCACGATGATCGCCGACACGATGGTGCCGGAGGCCTTCGAACGGACCCACGTCCTGACCGGCATGATCACCACGGTCGGCTTCCTCACCGCCTTCGCCATCGAGCGCATGTCCTGAGCCGCAGTGGGTAGACCGCCGCCGGGGATTTGGGCGAGGAGGTGGCCGTGACCGACCGCATCGCCGAACCGTGGGGAGAACGCACGCCGTACGGACCGGGCGACCCGTGGCCGCAGCGCGTCGACGAGTACCTGCTCGACGGCGTCCATCCGCAACACGTCGAGCGGTGGGTGCAGTCCGCGGCGGTGCTGCACTCCAACGGCGACGGGCTGGACATCGCCGTCGCGAAGGGGCGGATGGTCGGCGTCCGCGGGCGGGCGGTCGACCGGGTCAATCACGGGCGGCTCGACGCCAAGGATCTGTTCGGCTGGCAGGCCAACCACGCGGCCGACCGGCTTACGACGCCACTGATCCGCCGCAACGGCCGGCTGGTCGAGACCGACTGGGATACCGCGATGAACGCGGTCGTCGCCCACAGCCGGGCGCTGCTCGCCGAACAGGGGCCCAGCGCAATCGGTTTCTACACCTCCGGTCAGTTGTTCCTCGAGGAGTACTACACCCAGGCCGTCATCGCCCACGGCGCCATCGGCACCAACCACGTCGACGGCAACACCCGGCTGTGCACGGCGACGGCGGCCGAGGCGCTCAAGGAGTCCTTCGGGTGCGACGGCCAGCCCGGCTCCTACACCGACGTCGACCACGCCGACGTCATCGCGCTGTTCGGTCACAACGTCGCCGAGACGCAGTCGGTGCTGTGGATGCGTATGCTCGACCGGCTCGCCGGACCGAACCCGCCGGCGATCGTCTGCGTCGACCCCCGCCCGACACCGGTGGCCCGGCAGGCCACCGTGCACCTCGCGCCGCTGCCCGGCACCAACGTCGCACTGATGAACGGGCTGCTGCACGAGATCCTCGCCCACGATTGGGTCGACCACGACTACGTGGCCGCCCACACCATCGGCTACGCCGAACTCGCCAAGCGGGTCGCGGAATTCCCGCCGCAGCGGGTGGCGCGCATCTGCGACGTCGACGCCGCGGACCTGCGCCGGGCAGCCGAGATCATCGGAACCGCGCGGCGCCTGCTGTCGACGGTGCTGCAGGGTTTCTATCAGTCCCACCAAGCCACGGCGGCCGCCGTCCAGGTGAACAACGTCCACCTCGTCCGCGGCATGCTGGGCAAGCCGGGGTGCGGTGTCCTGCAGATGAACGGCCAGCCCACGGCGGAGAACACCCGCGAGTGCGGCGCCGACGGGGATCTCGCGGGGTTCCGCAACTGGGCCAACGACGCCCACATCGAGCAGTTGGCGCAGCTGTGGAATCTCGACGCCGCGCAGATCCCTCACTACGCGCCGCCGACGCACGCCATGCAGATCTTCCGCTACGCCGAGCAGGGGACGCTGCGGATGCTGTGGGTGACCGCGACCAACCCCGCGGTGTCCCTACCCGAACTGGCGCGCATCCGACGCATCCTCGCCCAGGACCGGCTGTTCCTCGTGGTGCAGGACGCCTTTCGCACCGAGACCGCCGAGCTGGCCGACGTCGTCCTGCCCGCTGCCGCGTGGGGCGAGAAGACGGGAACGTTCACCAATGCCGATCGCACGGTGCACCTCTCGGACAAGGCCGTCGACCCACCCGGGGATGCGCGACCCGACCTCGACATCTTTCTTGATTACGCCCGTCGCATGGACTTCCGCGACCGGGACGGAGAACCGTTGCCGCCGTGGAACACCCCCGAGGAGGCCTTCGCGGCGTGGCAGCGGTGCAGCGCCGGACGACCGTGTGACTACACCGGTTTGAGCTACGACGCCCTTCGCGGGGGCAGCGGCATCCAGTGGCCCTGCACCGACGAGCACCCCGACGGCACCGAGCGGCTGTACGCCGACGGCACGTTCTTCGCCCACCCCGACTACTGCGAGACCTACGGCAAGGACCTCATCACCGGCGCACCGCTGGAACCCACCGAATACCGGGCGATGAACCCCGACGGCAGGGCGATCATCAAGGCGGCCGAGTACGTTCCGGCACACGAACGGCCGTCTGCCGACTACCCCTTCGGGTTGATCACGGGGCGCACGGTGTACCACTTCCACACCCGCACCAAGACGGGACGCACACCGCAGCTCCAGGCCGCGGCACCCGAGGTGTGGGCGGAGATCGCCGAGACCGATGCGCAGCGCCTCGGCGTCGCCGAAGGCGACATGCTGGAGATACGCACCCCGCGCGGCTGCGTCCTCGCGGCGGCGCGCATCACCGCCATCCGGCCCGGAGTGGTGTTCCTGCCCTTCCACTACGGCTACTGGGACCGCGACGGGGACGGGATTGCCGACGGGGATGGCCACCATCGCGCCGCCAACGAACTCACACTCACCGACTGGGATCCGGTGTCCAAGCAACCCATCTTCAAGACGGCCGCGGCGGCCGTGCGTCGCGTGGGTGCAGGCTCGTGAGCAAGCTCGGCCTGGCGGTCGCCGAATTACACCGCAGTGAACGACGTCTCGCACACGAGCTACGCACGGTGTCTGCCCGGCACCACGCCGACCAGGACATCAGCCACCTCGCCGACGACCTGGCCGGGTGGAGCGAGGAACACGTGGCGCTGCTCGCCGAGCACGGCCGCCGTCACGGGATGCACCTGCGGACGAGTTCTCGGCGGTTCGCCCTGCGGCGGGCAGTCGAGGAGCGGATCGCCGACCTGGTCCGCCGACGTCGCGAACCGGCGATGCTGCTGCTGGCCGATCTGCGCCGCATCCACCGCGTGGCGGCGGGCGTGTCGCTGGACTGGGAGCTGCTCGGCCAAGGAGCCCAGGCGGCGAAGGACCTCGACCTGCTCGACGTCACCACCCGCTGCCATCCGCAGACGCTGCGGCAAATGCGCTGGGCGAACGCGATGCTGAAGGAGTTGTCACCGCAGGTCCTTGCGTCCTGAAGCAACCGGTCGAGACGTCGACACGATTTCGTCCGAACACGTCTCACCAAGATCACGACGGTCTAACCTCACAGCCACTCGACAGGACTCAACGAGGAGGCCGACCGTGTACGTCACCCTGCGCCCAGCCGTCACATCGGGAATCGCGCTGATCGGCGCGAGCGCCATTGCTTTGACGCCGGTGTCCCCGATCCCCACCCCGAGTCGGTTCGACCTCGCCGCAGCGCAGACCGTCAGCCGGGTCGCTGCGGTCGATCTGGCCGCGCTCGAGCTGCCCTACATCCTCACCCTTCCCGTCGTGCGGCAGTCGCTCCGCAACTGGGCGGCCAACTGGGCCGTCTACCTCGCCGGGCTGGGCAAGGCCGGCGTAGGCGTCGTGCAGTCGGTGGCCGCCATACCGGAAGTGACGGTCGCGATCGTTCGGCAGGCGCTCGCGCTCGACTTCGTCGGCGCGTTCAACACGTTCGCCCTCGCCGTCCGTGATGCCGTCGTCGCCGTCGGCGAGCCGCTCCTCGAGTCCGTGATCTGGCGCAATCAGAAGGCGGATCTCGTCAACGCGGCACTGCAAGCCGCCGTCCCGAAGGCGTGGATCGACGTCGCAAACGGCTTCCTCGCCGCCGGCAACGGCGTCGTGACGTCGCTCATCGAAGGTTCGCAGAACCTCGTCGCCGCATTCCTCACGCTCAACCTGGGGAACATCGTCGACGCCGCTCTCGAGGGGACCAAGGACTTCTTCGCCTCGCTCGGCGACGGAGCGCGCCTGATCGTCGAGGGCATCGAGGCAGCGCAGCTCGGGATCGCGACGGCTCTGGCGACGAACCCGCCGCCGAGTCCCTTCGAGGACCCCGCACCGAACGTCTCGCCGCCGTCGACATTCGCCGCACGCTCTGCACCGGACGCCGCCGGCGTCCCGGAGGTGGATGCCTCGTTGGTCACCCTGGGCTCGGTGCCACGGTCCGCCGCCGGTCTGCCTCAGGAGACGCCGTCGGCCGACAGCACCACGCCCGACAGCGCGACGGCCGACAGCACCACGTCCGACACCATGACGTCCAGCAGCGCCGGTGCGGTCATCGACCCGTCGTTGCCGTCGGATGCCACCCACGACGTCGTTCCGTCGTCCGGCACGGAACCGGTCGAGCCCTCCGACGTCGACGGCCTCTCGGAACCGCCCGTGGCGCCGAAGAACGCGACCCCGGAGAAGCCGAACGGCACGAGCAACGCCACGACGACTGGCTCGCAGGGCACCACGGCGCCGCAGGGCAGTACGGCCGCGCAGTCCACCGACGCCGACAAGCCGTCGAACGACGCCTCTCCCGGCGCGGGCGACGGCGGTCATCCGAGCAAGGCCGGCGACACTCAGAAGGACGCGAAGGACACGAAGGACACGTCGGACTCGTCGGACGCGACGTGAGCAGCGGACGCGTCAGCGGCGCATCAGCGCGATGTTGCGCCACAGCGTGCGCAAGCTGTCGGTTCCGCCGAACAGCGTGGTGAAGTGCGTCGAGTCGAGCAGCACGATGTCCGCGGCGCGGGTGCCGTTCGGCGGCATCCAGATGAGCGCGTTCATCTCGGTGTCACCGGCAGCGGTGAAGGGGTGCGGCCGGTTGGGGTCGACGCGCTGACGGCCGAGCACGCGCAACGCGGGGCCCTCCGGCGCAGTCAGCGCGTAGTGCGGCAGATGCGGGTGGAAGTTCAGCGTCGGCACCGAACGCAGTAAGCCGAGGTCGTCGAGGTCATGAAATGCGTTGAGCGGTGCGATCTCCGACGTACCGTCCACGACGGCGGGGCGCAACCCCCACGTGTTGTGCACCGGTACGTCGAGGGCCGACATCAGGGACCGGGTGTACCGCCCGAATCGCTGACGCCGCGGCACCAGCCGGTCCCCGTGATGGCGATATTCCAGCTGGCGTTGTTCGACGTCGTCGGTGAAGCCGACGTCGTGATGGGGCGCCAGCATGAGGCAGTTGCCCTCTCGCGCGAGCCATGCCCGAAGGGCCTGGACTTCGTCGACGGACGCCTCCTGCTCGGACGGCAGATGATCGAGCCCGAAGACCAGCAGCGTGTCGGTGTCGGCGAGGATCCGCTCGTCGATCGGACAGCGGTACCCGGCCTGATCCGTGCGCTGGTAGACGGCCACGGGGTGCCCGGTGGCTTCTTCGGCCAGGTGCTGGAAGTCGAGCGTCGACCGGTGGAAGAGTTCCAGCGTGCCGGCGATCCCCTGCAGGAAGTTCGCGGCGTCGTATTCGGGTGTCTCATAGGCCGGCCAGGCGACGTTGCGTACTTCGGTGATGGTCGAGAAGCGGTTCTCCATCGCCGCGGTATCCCGTTGCGCTTCCCAGGGATAGCTCCACGTCCAGTAGATGGAGAGCCGACGCCCGCCAGTAGCGGGGCGACGGACGTGCGACTGGTTGTACGTCCGTGCAGCGGTCATGCGAATGCCTCCTCGCCCGCCAGGTAGCGCAACGCGCGCATGCCCGGCAGGAAGAAGTAGCCGCCGCCGCGCAGCGTGGTGAAGGCGGGGATGCCTCGGTGTACCCGACGGATCGGCCGCTTCGGCACGGTGAAGTCCAACGTGCCGTCCTGCGTGCCCGCAATGGGATCGTGCTCGTTGCCGAGTTCGTGAAAGGTCTCGTCGTTGATCCACACGTTCTGTGCGAATTCGAACTGGCGCACCAGGTCCGCGCAGATGATGAACGCGGCGATACCGCGCTCGACGCCGTCGTCGGGCGCTCCTTCCGGAAGTGCCGGGCCGTAGGTCGCGCCGCGGCGGATCATCCGGCGCCGGTTCATGTAGTGCGCGGTGTCGCGCGGATTGAGTCGGCGGGCGTGCGATCCGAGCGGGCAGGCGTATCCGAAGGGGTCCATCGTGCCGTAATCGAAGTCGTTGTTGCGCTGCGGATCCGCGCCCAGGTCGGGATCGTCACAGTCCGGGGCCAGCACCAGTGGGGCGCCGCTGCGCCACCGGCCCATGAATTTCGCCGCGAGCAATTCCTCGCCCTCCGGAGAGTCCGCGTTCTCTCGCAGGAAGTCTCGGAAGGCGCCGACGTGCTCCTCGAGCCGCCGGTAGGCCATGTAGCTGCCGTTGCGGCTGAGCACCTCGGGCTGCGGCAGGTTGGCGACGGGTCCGTCCTCGTCCGGGTAGCCGAGGATGAACTCGCCGGGTTCCAGTGGTGCGCCGGAGCCGGGCGTCGGTTCCTCCCCGGAGCCCTTCATGACCGGCTGGGACAGCCGGTCACGGAAGCCGAAGTGGTCGTGCGCGTAGTTGAACGGCGGTGTGGCGTTCAGGTCCAGGTGCGACAGGCTCCGGACGCCGGGAGTGCGGGCGAGCAGTGCGTCGTGTTCGGCGATGGACCGCTGCGATCGTTCCTCGTCACGGGCGAACAGGATGGCGATGGCGTGCAACGCGGGTTCTGCCAACCCGCCCAGCCAGTGTTCTGGGGCGGCGGCACCGGTATCGCCGAGAATGCTCGCCCGCGACGCCATGCCCTCCCGGAAGGCATCGGGGAACGTCGCCAGGTCGTCCTCCGGCACGCCGAGCGCGCGCAGTCCCTGCCAGGTGAAGGCGAGTGTCACCCACCTGTCGCTCTCGTCCATGGTGTCGACGGCGTCCGCGGCGGACTGCGTGGTCGGCAGGAGCGCGGACAACCACGCCCGTCCGCCCTCCGGCGTGTCGAACGAAAGGAACTCGTAGCGGCCGGTCAACGCCGGCGTCCTCGTCAACAGGATGTGCTGAATGTCGTCGAGTTCGAGCATCATGCAACCCGCCTGACTAACGGCCCTTGGCCCACGCCCAGGCGGCGACGAGCCAGCTGTGCGCCTCACGGCGTAGCGCCACCGTGAAGACCGCACCGTCCTGCGTCCTCGCCACTCCGGAGGCGTCGAACGTCATGGTGGCCGGGAGGACCACGTAAGCCGCGTCGCCCGCGACGTCCACGTGGTGCGGCTCGCCCAACGTCACGTGATACCCCGACGCTCCGTGGCGGAGGCCCTCGTCGAGCACGTCGCGATGCCAGTGACGTGTCGCGTTCGGTCCGTGCCACACGTGCGGCGGCATCCCGTCGAGGATCGACATCGTCGCGGTGCACGCGTTGGCCATGGCGTCGACGTCGCCGGCATTGAAGGCATCGATGTAGCCGCGTACCGCACGCAAAGGTTCGCCGGTCACCTCTGGCGGAGTCTTCGCCTCTGGTCGAGTCATTGCATCTGATCGAGCATCGTTGAGAACGCCGCCTTGAGCCGCAGCGCCTTCTTGATCTCGTCGGCCGTGACGTAGGGATACTCGCCGTACTCCAGGAAGCTCGGCACCTGATGCGCGCGGACGAACTCGATGAACGCGGTCGGGTTCTCCTTCCAGTCCTCGGGGAAGCCCTCGAGGTTCGTGAAGACGGTGGTGATGCCGGTGGCGCTGAAGAGCTGCACGGCATCCTCGGTGTACTTGTCGAAGTCGGTGTCGAAGATGCCCTGGTACTGGAAGTGCAAGCCCGACCCCACGTCGAAGAGGATCCAGCGCAGGTAGTGCAACCGCAGTGGGGCCAGTGCGTCGGGGCTCTCCTTGATCGCGTCCTCGATGGTCGTGCCGTATGCGCGAATGGCGTCCTCGCGACCCTCCTTCACCTTGGCGATGATCGAGAAACCATGACAGGCAGGGGTTCTCGGAAAGGTGGGGCCGTAGCGGCCACGCTCGAGTTCGAAGTACCCCTCCGGCGGGATGGCCATCGCGGCGGGCTTCGTCCAGTCCTGCGCATGCGGCGCCATGGCGTGCCTCTCACTCGTGTCGTACCGCGAAATGTAGCAGCGCCACCGCGCGTCCGTGGCCGAGATCAACGGATGACGAAACCGTCAATGTGGTTGCGTACGAGGTTATTTGACACATCAAAAGTTAGGCCGACGAACTTGATCTTGAATTGTTCATTCTGCTGGCCGTCGCGCTCATCGGAGCTATCGTGACGTCCATCCGGGTCTCCGCATCGTCGGCGATGCGGTCGACCGAACGCGTGAGGGGACGACCATGAGACCACCACGGACCGCCGCCGCACTCGGTGCGGCGGCGGCTGCTCTCTTCGCTGTGACGTCACCATCCCTCGCCCCGCCCGCGTCCGCCGACTGCACCAACGCGGGCGGAGCATACGTCTGCGCGCAAGGAACCGTTCGCGGCGGCGGCCCCACGCCGCCGACGGCGGGGCCGTACTACCCGTCCTACTGCCCTGACCCCTGGTACTGCGGCGACGACTGGGGACTCGACATCATCATCGATCCCGGCCCCGGCCGTCCCGGCGGGGGCCGGCCCGGCGGCATCGGGCCGCGCTGACATCCACCCATCTTTCGAGAAGGAGTCCGTCCATGCTCATCCGCGCTCTCGCGTGCGCCGCACTTGGTGTCGGCACGGCCATTGTCGGAGCAGGCACGGCGGCCGCCGACCCACCCAACTGCACCGCCGCCGACCTCGCCGGCGTCATGTCCGGCGTCTCGGCCGGAACCTCCACCTACTTGTTCACCCACCCTGAAGTCAACGACTTCTTCACCAGCCTCAAGGGCAAGCCGCGGGAGGAGATGCGCTCCGCACTCGAGGCCTACATGGAAGCCAATCCTCAGGTGCGTGACGAACTCCGGGGTGTCCGCCAAGCGGCGGCCGACTTCCGGGACCGGTGCGACGCACCGGTCCCGGACATGCCGATGGGTTGAGACAGCGAGTTCGCCGTCTCGGAGGTCGAACAGTCAGCGGTTGATCGTGCCGGCCGTAGGTCAGCGGTTGATCGTGCTGGCCGTAGGTCAGCGGTTGATCGTGCTGGCCGTAGGTCAGCGGTTGATCGTCAGCGGTTGATCATTGCCATGCCGGTCGCGTTGTAGCGGTCGCCGTGCACCCCGACCTGGGAGGCGAGCGCATCGAGGTCGGCGACGTCGTCCGCGGACAGGGCGACCGTCGTGGCGCTCGAGTTCTCGTCGACGCGCTCCCGCCGCCGGGTGCCCGGAATCGGCACGATCCACGGCTGCTGGGCCAGCAGCCACGCCAGCGCGATCTGACCGGGCGTGGCGCCGCGGGAATCGGCCAGCGTCCGGACCCGGGCGACCAACGCCGCGTTGGCGTCGATGTTGTCGCCGGCAAAGCGCGGAATGGTGGATCGGATGTCTCCGGCGCCAAAGGTGGTCGAGCTGTCGACGGTGCCGGTGAGGAAGCCCTTGCCGAGCGGACTGAATGGCACGAATCCGATCCCGAGTTCGGCGCAGGCGGGCAGCACCTCGGGCTCGGGATCACGCGTCCACAGGGAGTATTCACTTTGCACCGCCGTGACGGGGTGCACCGCGTGCGCCCGGCGGATCGTCGCGGCGCTCGCCTCCGAGAGTCCGAAGTGCCGTACCTTGCCGGCCGCGACCAGCTCACCGACGGTGCCGGCGACGTCCTCGATCGGGACGTCCGGGTCCACCCGGTGCTGATAGAAGAGGTCGAGCACGTCGACGTTCAGCCGGCGCAGCGACGCGTCGGCGACTCGGCGGATCTGGTCGGGTCGGCTGTCGGTGCCCACCATCTTGCCGTCCTGGATGTCCCAGCCGAACTTCGTGGCGATCACCACCGAATCGCGCAGCGGTGCAAGCGCTTCGCCGACGAGTTCCTCATTGACGTAGGGCCCGTACACCTCGGCGGTGTCGATGAAGGTGACGCCCGCGGTCTCGACGACGTGGCGCAGCACGCCGATCATCTCGTCGCGGTCGCCGGGGTTGGGTCCGTAACCCTGGGACATGCCCATGGCGCCGAATCCGATGGCCGACACCCGCAGGCCCTGACCGAGTGTTCTGGTGTGCACGAGTCCTCCTGAGGTTTGGAACGTTGGGCTGCTGGAATGTCAGGCTTCCGGAACGTCGATGGCGTACGTCTCGCGCGTGACGTCCTCGGGTTCGGGTCCACCCCGGATACCCGTGTCGAGGGCGTCGATCGCGGCGAGTTGATCCTCGCCTAGGTCGAAGTCGAAGACGGCGAAGTTCTCGGCGATCCGCGACGGCGTGACCGACTTGGGGATGACCTGCCGGCCCTGCTGCAGGTGCCACCGCAACATCACTTGAGCCGGTGACCTGCCGTGTGCGGCGGCGATGTCGGTGATCACCGGATCGTCCAGCGTCGAGGTGTGCGGTCCCTCGCGGTAGAACGTGATGCCGCCGATCGGTGCCCAGGCCTGGTTGAGGATGCCATGCCGGTCGTCGAAGTCGAGGAGTTCGGATTGCCGGAAGTACGGGTGCACCTCGATCTGATTCACCGCGGGCACCGTCTCCGTCGCTGCCAGCAGTCGCTCGAGGTGGGCGGGCATGAAGTTGGAGACGCCGATCGCACGGACCTTGCCGTCGGCGTACAGCTGCTGCAGCGCCCGGTATGCGTCGAGCGTGAGGTCGAACTCGCTGGGCAGCGCCTGGTGGAGGATGAAAAGGTCGATGCGGTCGACGCCGAGCTTGCCGGCGGCCTTGTCGAATGCGTGCAGCGTCGCGTCGTAGCCGAAGTCGGTGATCCACACCTTGGTCTCGATGAAGACGTCGTCACGCGCCAGACCGGACCGCCGGATGGCCTCGCCCACCTGGCGCTCGTTGCCGTAGGCGGCGGCGGTGTCGACATGGCGGTAGCCGATCTCGAGTGCCGCCTCGACGGCGGCGGTCGTCTCGTCCGGCGGCGTCTGGTACACGCCAAGGCCCAGGGCCGGGATGTCGACGCCGTTGTTCAGCGTGAAGGTAGGAATGCTCATGCCTCGACGCTAGGCCGATCGACGGACCGCTGGGAGTGTCTGCGCTTCGGGGTACCGGGAGTACCTCCCATCCGCCGCCCGCCGTGCCTACGGTGGGGAGATGCCCGCGATGGACGTGCGCAACGAGATCCGCGAGTTCCTCGGCTCGCGGCGCGCGCGCATCACCCCCGATCAGGTCGGCCTGCCCGCCTACGGTGGGAACCGACGGGTGAAGGGGCTGCGCCGCGAGGAGGTGGCGCTGCTCGCCGGCGTGTCGGTCGACTACTACGTCCGGATGGAGCGGGGCAGCCTGGCCGGGGCGTCCGACGGGGTGCTCGACGCCCTCGCCACGGCGCTACGGCTCGACGAGGCCGAGCGCGACCACCTGTTCCACCTCGCGCGCCAGTCGGGGTCGAGCGGACAGCGCCGTCGACGACGCACGCCCACCGTCATCCGTCCGGGTCTACAGCAGGTACTCGATGCCATGACCCGGGCACCGGCATGGGTGCGCAACGGCAGGCACGACGTCCTGGCGATGAACCAGTTGGCACGGGCCCTCTACGCACCGGTCCTGGCCGGCCCGCGGCGGCCGGCGAACACCGCGCGGTTCGTGTATCTGGAACCCGAAGCGGCGCAGGCGTTCTTCGTCGATTACGACACCGTCGCCCGCGACGCAGCGGCGATGTTGCGCCTCGAGGCGGGCCGCAACCCGCACGACGAGGACCTCATCGCCTTGGTCGGCGAGATGTCCACGCGCAGCGAGTTGTTTCGGCAGCGGTGGGCGTCACAGGACGTGCACCTGCACCGCTCGGGGCGGAAGCGGCTGCGCCATCCCGTCGTCGGCCAACTCGACCTCGACTTCGAGTCGATGGAGTTGCCCACCGACCCAGGACTGCAGCTGAACGTCTACACCGCGCCGACGGATTCGCCGTCGGCCGACGGGCTAGCCCTGTTGGCGTCGTGGGCCGCAAGCCAGCCGGACCTTCCTCCCGTGGGGGCGAACGAAACACGTTGAGCCGCAAAATCCGTCACGCGCGTACGGCGCTGCGCCGGAACTCGCGGGGGTTCACGCCCCGTACCCGCTTGAAGGCGGCGCTGAATGCGAACGGATCCGCATAGCCGACGGAACGGCCCACCTCGGCGACCGTGTAGCCGTACTCGTCGGTCAACCGGTCCGCGGCGAGCGCCATCCGCCAGTGGGTGAGGTACGTCAGCGGCGCTTCCCCGACCAGCTGCGAGAAACGCTTGGCCAGTGTCGATCTGGAGACGCCGGTGCGGTCGGCGAGGTCGGCCACCGTCCACGGGGCCGCGGGATCGCCGTGCAGCAACCGGAGCGCATCGCCGACCACGGGATCGCGTTGGGCCGCCCACCACGCGGGTGGCTCGCCGCCCGGCCGGTCGAACCACTCCCGGATGGTGCACACCAGCATCCAGTCGAGAAGCCGGTCGAGCACCACCTGTTGCCCTGGGACGTCGAGCGCCACCTCGGCCGCGAGGTGGTCGAGGACGGGATCGCCCGTGCCGCCCGCCTCCACGCGCAGCACCACCGGCAGTGCGTCGAGCAGCCGGCGGCTGATCTCGCCGCGCACCGGGTAGGCCCCAACGATCAACGTCGCCGCACCGTCGCCGTCGCCGTCGCTCCAGCCGAGCCGGTGCCGGGTCCCGCCCTGCTCGGGCGTCGCACAGAACTCGCCACAGGCGACCGGCACGGCCGACGTGCCGACCTCGTCGACGAAGGTGAACGTCCCGGGACCGCGGACGACGACGGTCTCGTAGGCGTTCAGCGGTTCGGGCTCGCCGTCGATCGGGATGATCCATCCCGACCCTCCCAGGACGGCGCACAACGTGAGGGGCGCACCGTCGACGAAGTGCAGGGCCCAGGGCGGGGTCAGCGTGGAGCTGCCGAACAACGAGCCATGGGCTCGCACGCCGCGGAAGAGGTCACCGAAGACGTCCACGGCACCTCACGGTAGACGATCACACAGCTTTCTCGGGCTTTGACCCATGACATCGTCCGATGCGGCGCCCTTGGATGGAGACATGAACGATCCGACCACCTTCCTCGTCCTCGGTGCCACCGGTAAGTCGGGCCGGCGCGTCGCCGCGCGCCTGCGGCTGCTCGGACTCCCCGTGCGCGCCGCGTCGCGCAGCAGCGCGACCCCCTTCGATTGGACTGATCCCGGCCGATGGGACGCCGCGCTGCGCGACACTGCGGCCGTCTTCGTCGTGCCCCCGTCGACGCCCGGGCCGGTGCACGAGTTCGCGGCCCGGGCGGCCGCTGCCGGGGTGCGGCATCTGGTCCTGCTGTCCGGGCGGGGCGCGGACACCTGGGGTGATTCCGCGTTCGGCCGGGACATGCGCGACGCCGAGGACGCCGTCCGCGCGTCCGGACTCGACTGGACGATCCTTCGGCCGAACAACTTCGCGCAGAACTTCGACGAGGAGCTGTGGCACGCTCCGCTGCTGGACGGGGAGCTGGCCCTGCCCGCGGGCGACGTCGGTGAACCGTTCATCGACCTCGAGGACATCGCGGACGTGGCCGTGCGCGTGCTCACCGAGCCGGACGCGCACGTCGGTCGGGTGCACGAATTGAGCGGGCCCCGGGCCATCACGTTCGCCGAGGCGGTCGACCTCGTCTCGCGAGCGGCCGGACGACCCATCACCTACCGCCGGGTCACGCCGGACGAGTACGTCGAGGCGCTCGTCGGGCAGGGTGTCGACCGCGGCGACGCCGAGCACGTCGCGGAGATGTTCGCCCTGATGGACCGCGGGCTCATCGCCACGCCCACCGACGGAGTCACCGACGTACTGGGCCGCCCGGCGCGCACGTTCACCGACTACGTGCTGCGCGTCGCCGTCACGGGAGCGTGGCACCGATGAGCGCGGCGTCCCTCGCCGCGGCGGACCTCGACTTCCTGCACCGCCCGCTCTACGGCTTCCTGTCGACCGCCGACGGGCCGCGGCCGCCGCAACCTCGGCCGGTGTGGTTCGAGGCCACCGAAGCGGGCGACGTCGCGCTGTTCAGCGCACCCGACACGCCACGGGTGCGCCGCCTGCGCCGCGACCCCCGGGCCTCGCTCGTCGTGACCGCTCCGGTCGGCGAGCACGAACGGTGGGTGTCCGTGGCAGGGTCCACGACGATCGCTGTCGACGGCGCCGACGATCTCGTCGAACGCCTCGCCGCCCGGTACTGGGATCTGAGTGACCCCGTCCGCGCCGACGACCTCGCCGGGATGCTGCGCGAGGAGTGGGTGCGCATCGTGATCCACCCGGAGACGGTGCGACGCTACGCGATGTGACCTCACGGCATTCGCTCGCGCCGTCGCCCGCGGTGCGCTAGGACTCGAGACGTGGCCGCACCCGACGCCTACCCGCCCCCGGCTCCCACGGCGTTTCGGCCCGTGGCCGGTCGACGTGCGCGCCTGCGCGCCGCCGTACGGCGCATCACCGGCATCGACGCGCTGCCGTCCGAGGCCGTGACGTCGGCGTTCGTCGCGGGCCTGACCATCGGTGACCCCGTCGCCGAGCGCTTCGTCGCCGAGACCTACCACGGTGACCTCGGCGCGCGGCGGGCCCGCGACCTCGTCGAGCGCGCCCAGCGCGACGGCATCGATGCGGTTCCCGAGGCGCCCGCGTCGATGCGGGCGCTGTTCGAGGATTTCGAGCGCATTCCCGGCTGGGTCGATCCCGACCTCGTCGAGGAGGGCGCCGCCGTCTGGCGCCGGTGGGCGTACGCGCTCGGCGCGCTGGGCAATGCCGGCACGAACGACACGTACACCGAGGGCTGGCTGGCCGTGCCGCTCTCGCTGTCCGGCGGGTACGCCGGCGAGCGGGCACTGCACCGCTATCTGGAGACCTCGCGCTGGTGGATCGAGGTGTGCCGGCCGGGTGCCATCCTCACGCCGGGGTCACCGGGCCGGAACATCTCCCTGCACGTGCGGATCATGCACGTCAGCGTCCGCGATCGGGTGCTGCGCCACCCCGAGTGGGATGCCGGCCGCTGGGGGCTCCCGATCAGCCAGTCCGCGATGCTGCTGACGCTGCTCGGTGGGAGCGTCGCCCCGGCCGCGGGGCTGTTCCTGCTGGGGTACGTCACCTCGCCGCGCGAGATGCGGGCGGTGCTGCACTTCAACCGCTACTGCGGCCACCTCGTCGGCGTGCGCTGCGACGGCTACTTCCCGGAGACCGTCGCCGACGCGTGGCGGATCCTGTTCCTCGCCGATTCCGCCCGCAGCTACGACAGCGGCGCGAGCGGCACCGAACTGGTCGAGTCGTTCGTCCCGGCGTTCGCGCCGACGCGCGCCCATCGCGGGTGGGGCCGGCTCCGGGCCGAGTATCACTACCGCGTGCAGGCGGGCTATCTCGGGCTCTACATGCTGCCGTGGAATCGACGGCGCTACCGGCTGCCGTCCGCCGTGCCCGGCGTCGCCGTGCTCCTCGCCCGTGCTCCGGCCATCCTGGCGCTGGAACTGGCGCGCCGCGCGTCGTCGCGTGTGGACCGGTGCTGGCAGCAGGTCAACCTCGCACGGTGGGAGAACTGGCTGCAGTGGCAGTCCGCGGGGCGTGCGGCGTCGTTCGAGGCGGCGGCGCCCCTGCGTCGGTGACCGTCACTCCGACGGCTGCGGCCCACCGGTCGGCGGGTTGCGCAGCACCGCCAGGGCGGGATCGATCGCCGCGCGTGTCTGATTTCCCCCGGCGCGGCGCGCGTCGAACATCGCCGTCGCGGCGACGGTCACCAGTTCCTCGACGACGTCATAGGTGGGCAGGTGCGCCAGCGGTGCGAGGGGGGTGCACACCACGCCGACGCTGGCGGCCAGGCGGAATTCGGTGGTGACGATGGCACCGCGGATGCGTTCGGCGAGCGGGTTGGGGTCGGCGGTGGTGAAGAGGTCGGCGACCCAGAACTCGGCGTCGCCGGGATGAGCGAGCACGGCGTCGCGGCGCACGGTCTCGCGCAGGGTCCGCGCGATCGCCACCCGCGCGCGGTCCGCCCCAGTGCCGCCCTGCAACTCGGTCAGCAGCGAATAGTTGTCGAGGCTGACCACCGTCACGACGATCCGCCGGTCGTCGTCGCGGGTGCGCGAGCCGATGAGATCGGCGGCGCGCTGAAAGAATCCGTCACGGGTGAGCAAGCCGGTCAACGGCTCGAGGTCGCCGTACCCGGTGTCGTTCGCGAGCAGGCGGACCACCATGCGGCAGCCAAACACGGCGAAGACGTTGACCAGCACGATGAGCAGCACCGTGGCGACCGCCAGCGACACGTCGACCTCGGCGAGCCGGAACGCGAGGTAGACCAGCACGCCGGCGCCGACGGTCCAAGTGAACGCCAGCAGCCGCAGCGAGTGGAACAGCGCCACGAACGAGCCGAGCACCGCGAACGTCGTGGCGCCGACGATGCCGAGCGAGTGTTCCGGGACGATGAGGCACGACGTCGCGATGCAGAGGGTCCCGACGACGACGCAGCCCTGCGACACCCGCCGGCTCGGCCACCCGGGGCGCAGCCACAGCGCACCCATGACGACGCAGCACAGCACGACGACCGCTTCGGCGATCCGGCCGGCGGTGGAGTGCGGACCCAGCCGCCCAAGCGAGATGATGGGACCGATCGCACCGAGGCCCAGGATGATCGCCGCGTTGGTCCGGCACGTGCGGCGCTGCAGATCGCGCGCAGCGAGGAATGCCGTCAGCCAGTAGTAGTGGTCGCCGCTGCGGCGCCACTCATCGCTGCGTAACACCGTTCATTCGTAGCCCGCTGGTCACGGGGATGCGCGCACCGGGGTGCGGTTCGCGCCCATTCGTCACGGAATCCTCCGAAATGACATTCCCTGCGCTCAAGCAGAACGCCTGGACGCAGGGAATGTCAGTTCGGCGCGGGTTGGTCGTCGAGGCGGGCCCTCAGGTCCGCGTTCTCGGCGCGCAGCGCGTCGAGTTCGCGGCGCATCTCCTCGAGTGCCGGTGCGAGGTCGCCGTGCGAGAACCGCGGCGTGATGTGCTGCGGACAGTTCCAGTCGAAGGCCTCGACGGTGACGAGTACGGCGCGCTCGACGACCGCGTCGTAGCCCGGGACCGCGAGCGAGCGACAGAGGTCGGGATCGGTCTCGGCCGCGACGGCCCGGGCGTGCCCGAAGATCTTCAGCCGGCGGCGGTGGACGTAGTCGAGCGCGATCAACGCCACGCGGTCGTCACCGGCGACGTTCCCCGCGGTGACGTACTGCAGGTTGCCGCGGAAGTCGGCCCACCCGATGGTGTGCGCGTCGACGACGCGCAGGAAGCCCGGCGGCCCGCCGCGGAATTGCACGTAGGGCCACCCCGTGGCACTCACCGAGGCCAGGTAGAAGCCATCGCATTCGGCGAGGTACTCCCGTTCGTCCTCCCCCAGCGGATCCGGGGTCGTCGACACCGCACCGGCCACCCGCTTGCGCTCGTAGAACCGGTCGCTGCCGTGGCGGCGCTGCTCGGTGCGGACGTCGTCGGTGAAGGCGATCGCCGGGTAGCGCCGGCTCATGCCGTCGGCCCGACGTGCCGGCCGAGGAAGTCGCGGACGTAGCCGCTGATCTCCTCGCCGTGGGTCTCCAACGCGAAGTGCCCGGCGTCGAGGAGGTGGAACTCGCCGTCGGGCAGGTCCCGTGCGAAGGCCTCCGCGCCGGCGGCACCGAAGATCTCGTCGTTCTTGCCCCACGTCACCAGCAGCGGCGGCCGGTGCGTGCGGAAGTACTCCTGGAATGCCGGATAGCCGTCGAGGTTGAACTGGTAGTCCCAGAACAGCTGTAGCTGGATGGCGTCGTTGCCCCGCCGGTCGAGGCCGGCCTGATCGAGTTGCCAGGCCTCCGGGGCGATCCGGTCGAGGCGGTCGGCGGGCACGCCATGGGTGTACTGCCATCGGGTCTTCTCGGCCGTGAGGTATTCGCGTACGGCATCCTCGTGAGTCGCCCGGTCCTTCGCGTGGGCGAACAGCACGTCCCAGAACGGGGTGAAGCCCTCGACGTAGGCGTTGCCGCTCTGGGTGATGAGCGCGGTGACCCGCTCCGGTCGCCGGCTCGCGATGCGCAGGCCGATCGGCGCGCCGTAGTCGTGGATGTAGAGGGCGAACCGCTCGAGCCCCACGTGGTCGATGAGCTTCTCGGTGACCTCGGTGAGACGCTCGAAGCCGTAGTCGAACTGGGTCACCGAGGGCATGGCCGACTGGCCGAAGCCGATGTGGTCGGGGGCCACCAGGTGGTACTCGTCGGACAGGGCGTCCAGCAGTCCGCGGAACATGTGCGAACTCGACGGAAAGCCGTGCAGCAGGAGCACGGTCGGCTTCGCCGGGTCGCCGGCCTCCCGGTAGAAGACGTCGAGACCGTCGATCGTGGCGGTGTGGTGGCGGGTGGCGAACGCGGGCATGACGAACCTTCCTCGACACGGGGCGGGAACTCGCCACCCACGATGCGTGCCCGCCGGCACTGGAAAAAGCACCGATCCGCGATGGCGGTGATCGGTTCCACCGATCAATGCGGCGCGTAGTCCTACGATCGCGACGTGGACTTGCGTCAGCTGGAGGCCTTCGTCGCGGTCGCCGACGAGCTGCACTTCGGTCGCGCGGCGCAGCGCCTGTACATCGGGCAGCCCACCCTCAGCGAGCTGATCAAGCGGCTGGAACGCGAACTCGGCACGCCGCTGTTCACGCGGACCACGCGACGCGTCGTGCCGACCGAAGCGGGAGTCGAACTGCTCGGCAGGGCGAAGGCCATCCTCGAGGACGTCGCCGGCGCGCGCGCCGCCGTGCAGCGGCTCGTCGGCGGAGAGGCCGGCACCGTCCGGTTGGCGATCACGCCGCCGGTGGCGCCGGTCCTGGCGCCGCATCTCGCCGCGGCCTTCGCGCGCGAGGCTCCCGACGTCGACCTGGTCATCCGGCGAATGTGGTTGCCGGAGTTGCAGCGGTCGATTCCCGACGGTCACGCCGATGTCGCGATCACGTGCGGAATCCTGCCCGAGGCACCAGGTCTCATCAACGAGGTGTTCTGCGCCGAACCGCTGCTGGTGGGTCTCCGAGACTCCCACCCCCTCGCCGGGCAGGCCGCCGTGCGCCTCGCAGACCTCGAGTCCGGCACCCTCGGCCTGCACACCGACGGCTTGTTCCCGGCATGGACGATGGCGTTGCGACAGGTCCTCGACGCGAACGGATCCTCCCCGCCGGCCGTCGAACTCGACGACATCGACCTGTCCGCCGGGCGGTGGGCGGCTCAATCCTCCGTCGATTGGATCCTGACCACGGCCGCCATCTCCGGCAGCGTCGTCACCGATCCGCTGGTTCCCCTGACCCCGCCGACGCACCTTCCCTACACGCTGCAGTGGTGCCCGATACGTGCCGCGACCGCGGCCGTCGGCCGCTTCGTACAGTCGGCGCTGTCGACTGCCGTGCCGCCGGGCTGGGTCGCGGCGGAGGACCATCTCGGCAGTGACGAGAACCGCTCCGCCACGGCGTAACTCACCCTACCGTTACGATTCCCGGGTGCCGACCGACGCGAACCGCCGCGATGCCGCGGCCCCGCGCACGCAGGCCGAACGGCGCGCGACCAGCGAGGCGCGGCTCCTCGATGCCGCGTTCCAGATCGTCGCCGAGCACGGCGTCCGGTCGGTGACGACGGCGGCGGTCGGTGAGCGCGCCGGGTACTCGCGGGGAATCGTCAACCACCACTTCGGTAGTCGGGACCGTCTGATGGCGCGTCTCGCCGCGGCGGCGCAAGGTCGGTTCACCCCGGACGCGAGCGGCCGCACCGGTCGCGAGCGGGTGCTCCGGACCGTCGAGCAGTACCTCACCGGCATGGCCGACGACCCGGGGTCGATGCGGGTCTTCCTGCGGCTCTGGACCGCGTCGGTCGGCGACGAGGAACCGAGCCTGGGTGCCGCCTTCGCCGACCGGGACGCGTCGTTCCGCGCCTACTTCATCGAGGCCCTCACCGACGGCCATGCCGATGGCAGCATCGCCCCCCACGTCGACCCCGAGGGGACGGCCGTGGCGCTCGTCGGGCTGGTCCGCGGCATCGCCATGCAGTGCCAGGTCGACCCCGAACTCGCCGCCGACGGCCGTGTCCGGTCAGCCGCCCTGGCGCTGATCGACGGCGGCACGAGCGCGTCCCCGCGCGATCACTCGGCCACGCGGTAGGCACCACCGTCGAGGTCCTCGATCAGCGTCGGACCGGTCGGCGCCCAATCCAGTAGTCGCCGGGTCGCGGCGCTGCTCGCGCTGAGGTCCGACGCGAAGAACCCTCCGATCCAGCCGTAGTGCTCCCCGACCCGCTCCGGTGCGATCGATGCGACCGGCAGGTCGAAGGCCCGTCCGATGGCCTCGGCGATCGCGCGGGTGGGGACACCCTCCTCGGCGACGGCGTGCAACCGGCTCCCGGCCGGAGCCGACGCCAGACCCAGCCGCACCAGCCGGGCTGCATCGGCCACGTGCACCGCCGACCATCGGGTGCTCCCGTCCCCCGGATACCCGGAGACGCCGCGATCGCGGGCGATGCCGGCCAGATGGGCGATGAAGCCGTGGTCCCGGGTGCCGTGCACCGTCGGCGCGAAGCGGACGGCGACCGCACGGACGCCACGGTCGGCATAGTCCAGTGCCAGGTTCTCGGCGCCGCCGCGGGGGCTGTCCGGGCCGTGAAACGGCGAGGGCTCGTCCTCCGTGCTCGGACCGTTGCGGCCGAGCCCGGCGAAACCGGATGCCAGGAGGAACGGGCGGTCGGTCCCGACGAGCGCCTCGGCGACGGCGTGCACCGCCGCCCGCTCGGCGGCGTTGGTTCCGGCCATGTTCGACCAGTCGTGCTTGTTGGCGAGGTGCACCGTCCCGTCGGCGCTGCGCGCGCCGTCGCGAAGGGCGTCGAGGTCGTCCAGATCGCCGCGGCGGACGTCGGCCCCCTTGGCCCGCAGGGCCGTTGCCGATGCCTCGGACCGGGCCAAACCCGTGACCTGGTGGCCCGCGGACAACAACTCGTCGACGACGGCGGTGCCGATCCAGCCGGATGCTCCGGTGACGAATACGTGCACGATGCTCTCCCATCCTCCATGTCAGTTACTGACATGGAGGCTACGCCTGAAGTCAGTCTCTGTCATCACTAGACTCGGCGGCATGGTGCGCTGGACTCCCGGCACTCCGGAGCGGCTGCAGCAGGCCGCCCTGGAGCTGTTCGCCGCGCGCGGCTACGAACAGACGACGGCCACCGACATCGCACAGTCCGTGGGTCTGACGGAGCGCACCTTCTTCCGACACTTCAGCGACAAGCGCGAGGTGCTGTTCCACGGCCAGCAGTCACTGCGCGAGTCCTTCCTCGCCGGCGTGGACGGCGCCCCGGCTGACGCTGCGCCCATCGAACTGGCCATCGCCGCGGTGCGATCGGCGGCGCAGTTCTTCCCCGACGAACGGCGCCCACATTCCCGCCTGCGCCAGGACGTCATCGACGACAACCCGGCGTTGCGGGAGCGCGAGGCACTGAAGCTCGTTGGGCTCGGCGACGCGCTCGCCGATGCGCTGCGGGCACGCGGTGTCGACGCGCCACGCGCCGAGGTAGCGGCGCGGATCGGCACGGTCGTCTTCGGCATCGCCTTCGCGCAGTGGATCGCGCCAGGGGAACGACGTCCGTTCGGGGTCATCGCCGACGACGTGCTGCGCGACGTTCGCGCGGTCGTGCATCCGCTCGACGAGAACTGACGATCAGGCGGCGACGGCCGCCCCGCAGACGCCGCAGACCTCGAAGCTGCGCCGTCGCCACCGCGCGACCGGGACGAAGAACAGCGAGAACTGCTTGAACTCGCGCATCTTCGTCCACTGCGTCGTGTTGTGGCAGCGCGGGCAGGTCCGCACCTCGCCGGTGCCGAGGTACTTCTGCTTGGTGCCGTAGCCGAAGAGCAGGAAGAGCACGACACCCAGGATAGGGATCGCGCACGGCATCAGGGCAGGAGGAACCTCGTCAGGAACCGACGGGTCCGCTCGTGCTGCGGGTCGCCGAGCACCGCTGCCGCGGAGCCTCGTTCGACGATGCGACCCTCGTCGAGGAAGCAGACGACGTCCGCGACGTCGCGTGCGAAGGCCATCTCGTGGGTCGCCATGAGAATGGTCGTCCCGGCGGCCGCCAGCTCACCGACCAGGGTCAGGACCTCCCCGACCAGTTCTGGGTCCAGAGCGCTGGTGATCTCGTCGAGCAAGAGCAGACGCGGCGCGTAGGCGAGCGCTCGAGCGATTGCCACGCGCTGTTGCTGGCCTCCGGAGAGCTTGTCGGGATACGCGTGGACGCGATCACCCAGTCCGACGCGCGTCAGCAACTCCCGCGCGCGGTCCTCGGCGTCGCGGCGGCCCAGACCGTGGACCGTCCGCGGCGCGAGCGCGACGTTGGCGAGCGCACTCATGTGCGGAAACAGGTTGTAGGACTGGAAGACCATTCCGATCGCCTGCCGCGCGTGATCGGCGTCGATGCGGGGATCGCTGATGTCTCGGCCGTCCAACAGGATTCGGCCGTCGTCGATCTCCTCCAGCAGGTCGACGCACCGCAGCAGCGTCGACTTGCCCGACCCGGATGCCCCGATGAGGACCACCACGCGGTGCTCGGGAACGTCGAGGTCCACGCCATCGAGAACCACGCGCCCGTGGTAGGACTTCGTCACCGCCTCGAGGGACAGGACCGGGGGCACCTCGGCGGTCACAGCGCTCCCTGCCGCACCCCGACACGGCGCGCGGCCCAGTCCGCCACTCGCGCCGAGGGAACGGCGAGCGCGACGAACAACAGGCCTGCCACCACGTACGGCGTGAAGTCGTAACTGGTGGCGGATTGGATCTGCGCGGCACGGACGGCGTCCACCGCACCGAGCACCGAGATGAGTCCGCAGTCCTTCTGCAGGGCGACGAAGTCGTTGAGCAGTGCGGGAGTCACCCGCCGTGCCGCCTGAGGCAGGATTACCATCTGCATGGTGCGCCGGTATCCGAGGCTGAGCGAGGTCGCCGCCGCGAGCTGCGAGGGATGCACCGACTCGATGCCCGCGCGCAGCACCTCGGCCACGTATGCGGAGTAGACCAAGACCAGCGCCAATCCGCCCAGCAGCACCGGATCGGTGGGAACTCCGGCCAGTCGCAGTCCCGGCAGGCCGAAACCGACGAGGTACAGCACGATCAGCAGCGGAAGGCCCCGGAAGACGTCGACGTAACCGGTGGCCAAGGCTCGCAACGGGAACCACAGGGGACCGCGCACCGTGCGCATCGCAGCTAGGAGCAACCCCAGCACGAGCACGAGCACCTCGCAGACGAGCAGGACCCGCACGTTGAGCCACAGACCGTCCAGCAGAGCGGGCAGGCTGTCCCACCCGACGCGGACGTCGAAGAAGGCGTCCCGCACCCGGGGCCACCCGGGCGAGGACGTGACGCCGACCAGGAGGACGACGGCGAACACCGTCGTCGACAGCAGCGCGACCAGTGTTGAACGCCGCGCCCGCGACCGCCGGAACGCAACGCGATCGATCGCCGCGGACGTCACGACAGCAGGGGCGCCTGGCCCGGCTTGGACAACCACTCCTTCTGCAACCGGAACAAGTCGCCGTTGTCACCGAGCCGGTCGACGGCCTGGGACACGCAGGCGGTCAACGGGCTGCCCTTGTCGAGGACGATCCCGAACTGCTCGGTGGCCCCACCACTCGGCGGGAGTTGACCCACGATCACGCCGTCGGGCAGGTCGCCCTGCACCGCGAAGGCCGTGGGCAGGTCGAGCACCAGCGCGTCGATCTGTCGGTTGGCGAGCGCGGCCTTGGCATCCTCGTTGCTGTTGAACACCGCGACCTCGGGGTCGATGGCGGCCGCGGCGGTGTAGCTGGTGGTGCCGACCTGGGCGCCGAGCTTGAATGACCGCAACGCGTCGACCGACGCGACGCCCGCGGCGGGTGAACCCTTGGTGGTAATGACCGCTTGCGTCACGTCGAAGTAGGGCGAGGAGAAGTCGACGGCCTGTTTGCGCTCGTCGGTGATCGAGAACTCACTGAGGTTGGCGTCGAACGTCTTCGGCCCTGGCGCGATGGCGGAGTTGAACGGTACCCGCACCCAGGCGACGTCGTCCTTGGCGTACCCGAGTTCGTTCGCGACCGCGTAGGCGACCGCGGATTCGAAGCCCTTGCCGTTGGCGGGATCGTTGTCGACGAACCACGGTGCATAGGCCGGTTGGTCGGTCCCGAAGGTCAAGGTGCCGGCCTGCAGCGTCCTCAGCGCGTCCTTCGAGCAGTCCGAGGGCTGCGCCGGAGGTGCTGCCGACTCGTCGGCCGGGGCACAGGAGGACACCAGCAGCAGTCCTGCCGCCAGCGTCCCCAGGGTCGTCAACACGCGCATGTGCGGCATCATCGCTCACACGACGGCATGCCGCCATCGTTGCGCTCGTGCGGACTTCCTCCCGCGGCCTGCCCGCACGCGCGGCCCTGATCTAGAGCAGCGGCGTCTTCTCGCCCGCCTCGATGGCGATCGGCAGACGGTTCTCGGCCGGCGCGACCGGGCAGGTGGCGTAGTCGGTGAACGCACACGGCAGGTTGGCCGCCCGAGTGAAGTCCAGTGTCACCGCGCCGTCGGCAGCAGGCGCGGCGACGCTCAGCGACCGTGCGGCCGGGTAGGTCGTCACGCCGCTGGTGGCATCGGTGAACAGCACGTGCAGCCCGCCATCGGCCGCACCGAACGCGATCAGCCGGTGGCTGATGTCGGCCACCGTGAACGTGATGACCCCGACGGCACGGTGGTGATGCTCGAGACCCTCGACCACCGCGCCCGTCGTCACGGTCTCGGGCTCGGCGTAGGGCGTGAAGGTACCGGCGACGACCCACGCCGGATCGGGCTCGTAGGCGGGTATGCCGCCGAAGGACTGCAGATGCGGCGACGCCGGATCGTGCACGCGGAGCGCGACGGATCCGGTCCGCCGGATCACCTCGATGCGGCGCTCGCCGTCCGCGACGAGGATCCCCGGCGCGCCCTCGGCGGGCTCCAGCCTCTCGGTCCCCGGTACGCCTTCGACGTACACGGCGTCGGCATCCGCCCGCCAGCGCCCCGGCAGGTCGGCGGCGGTGGTGAATTCGTCGGTCAGCCAGTGCAATCCGGTCAGGCTGACCCAGCCGAGCGGGTCCCCGTAGTACCGTTCGCGCTCGGCGTGCCAGTGGGTCCACGACTCGGTGAAGGCGTCGGTGGCGATGTCGGTCATGACATCGATGATCCTCGCCATCGGCACGGATGTCAGGCTTCGGGTCGCCCCGATCATTAGTCGGGGCGACCCGCGGTCAGGCGACCGGCGGCGAGACCGTCTTCGGCGTCGGCCACGGCCGCGGCACCGGGCGCAGGCGCACCCGCTGCGGCCACCAGAACCACTTGCCCAGCAACGCGGCCAGAGACGGCGTCATCAGCGATCGAACCACCAGCGTGTCGAACAGCAGGCCGAGGCCGATGGTCGTGCCGACCTGACCGATGACGATCAGGTTGCTGACCGCCATGCCCATCATCGTGAAGGCGAAGACCAGGCCCGCCGACGTGACGACCGAGCCGGTGCCCGCCATCGATCGGATGATGCCCGTGTGCAGGCCGGCGTGCATCTCCTCGCGCATGCGGGACACCAGCAGCAGGTTGTAGTCCGCGCCGACGGCGAGCAGCACGATCACCGACATCGGCAGCACCATCCAGTGCAGCGGGATGCCGATGAGGTGCTGCCACACCAGAACCGACAGACCGAAGGACGTCCCGAGACTCAGCACCACCGTGCCGACGATGACTGCCGCGGCGGCGATCGCCCGGGTCAGCACCACCATGATGAGGAAGATCAGGATGAGCGACGCGACCGCGGCGATCAGCAGGTCGTAGTCGGCGCCCTGCTGCATGTCCTTGTACGTGGCGGCGCTGCCGCCGACGTAGACCGTCGAGCCCTCCAGCGGCGTGCCCTTGATGGCGTCGACCGCGGCGGTGCGCAGCGGCTCGATGTGCGCCGTGCCCTCCTCGCTCAGCGGATCGCCCTGATGAAACACCGTGAACCGCACTGCATGTCCGTCCGGCGAGAGGAACAGTTTGATGCCGCGCTGGAAGTCCGCCGTCTGGAACGCCTCGGGCGGCAGGTAGAAGTTCTCGTCGTTCATCGCGGCGTCGAACGCCTGCCCCATCGCCGTCGCGTTGTCCTGCTGCGCGATGTTCTGGTCCTGCTGCGCCTTCTGCGCCTGGTACTGGTTGAGCAGGTACTGCTTCTGGTTCTTCATCACCTGGATCATCGACGGCATGAGCGCCGCGAGCTGCGGCGTGAGGTCGGCCAGCCGCTGCACGTCCGGCACCAGGTCCTGGAAGTCGTCACTGAGCGTGCTGATGCCGTCGAGGCTGTCGAAGATCGACCGCAGCGCCCAGCACACCGGGATGTCGAAGCAGTGCGGCTCCCAGTAGAAGTAGTTGCGCAGCGGGCGGAAGAAGTCGTCGAAGTCGGCGAGGTGATTGCGGATCTCGTTGGTGTCGGCCGACGTGTTCTCGAACTTGTCGGCCATGTCGCGGGTGACCGACGCCATCTGCAGGGTGATGCTCTGCATCTTCTCCATCGACTCGATGGTGGTCTGCATGTCATTGGCCTGCTTGAGCGTGTTGTCCAGGATCTGCTGCTGATAGTCGTTGTTCATCAGCTGCCCATTGCCGCTCTGGCTCATGGTGTAGGCCAGGGACGCATGCTCGATCGGCTTGCCGTCGGGTCGGGTGATCGTCTGCACCTGGGCGATGCCGTTGACGCGGACCATGGCCTTCGCGATCTTGTCGATCACCAGGAAGTCCGCGGGGTTGCGCAGGTCCCGGTCCGTCTCCACCATGACGAGTTCGGGGTTCATCTTGGCTTCGGAGAAGTGCCGATTCGCCGCTGCCTGACCGACGTTCGCCGGCACGGTGTCCGGCAGGTAGATGCGGTCGTTGTACGACGTGTGGTAGCCGGGCAGCGTCAGCAAGCCCACCAGACACAGCACGATGGCCATCACGAGCACCGCGCCGGGCCAGCGCACCGTGGCCGAGCCCACCCGGCGCCAGCCCCTCGAGCGCTGCATGCGCTTGGGCTCCAGGACCTTCCCGAACCGCGTGACGATCGAGATGAGCGCCGGGCCCAGCGTGAGTGCCGCCGCCACGACGATGGCCATGCCGATGGCCAACGGGAAGCCCATGGTCTGGAAGTACGGCAGGCGGGTGAAGTGCAGGCACGCCGTCGCACCGGCGATCGTGAGCCCCGACGCCAGCACGACGTGCGCCGTGCCGTGGAACATGTCGTAGTAGGCCGACTCTCGGTCCTGCCCGTTGCGCCGCGCCTCCTGGTACCGGCCTATCAGGAAGATCGCGTAGTCGGTGGCGGCGGCGATCGCCAGGGTGACCAACATGTTGGTCGCGAACGTCGTGAGACCGAAGGCGCCGTGATAGCCGAGGAAGGCGACGACACCGCGCGCCGAGAGCAGCCCGGCGACCACCATCACCATGGTGATGATGACGGTGACGAAGGAGCGGTAGACCAGCAGCAGCATCACGATGATGACGCCGAAGGTCAGCATCTCGATCTGCTGCATGCTGGCGTCGCCGACGGCGTTCTGGTCGGTCGTCGTCGCGGCCGGACCGGTCACGTAGGCCTTGACGCCGGGCGGCGCCGGCACCCCGGCGACGATGTCGCGCACGGCGTCGACCGACTCGTTGGCGATGGTCTCGCCCTGGTCACCCGAGACGTACACCTGGACGTACGCCGCCTTGCCGTCGATGCTCTGTGCACCGGCCGCGGTGAGCGTGTCGCCCCAGAAGTCCTGGACGTGCTGAACGTGAGTCGGGTCGGCGCGGAGTTTGCGGACCATTTCGTCGTAGAACGCGTGGGCATCCGGACCGAGGGGTTGGTCACCCTCGAGCACGATCATCACGTTGCTGCTGGTGTCGTACTCCTGGAACACCTTGCCCACGCGCTTGGTGGCGATCAATGACGGAGCGTCGTTGGGGCTCATGGACACTGCGCGCAGCTTGCCGACTTCCTCGAGCTGCGGCACGGTGCCATTGAGGATCCCGATGATGACCACCCAGACCAGCACGATCGGGATGGCGAACATGCGGATGAACCGTGCCAGCGGAGGGCGCTTGGCGTGCCGCACCGGCGGGATCGCGTCGGTGGGGGCGTCGTCGACGGGCGCGCTCATCTGACCTCGATCCGCTCGCAAGCGTCGCTCATGCGGCCTTCACCAAGCAGTACGTCGCGGCATTCACGCCCTGCGCCGTCCTTTCGTCCTTGACTTCGTCGTCGACGGTGACGCGGCAACCGATCGACGAACCATCGCCTTGCGCAAGCAGATTGGGTTGCACCGAGGGGATCGTCGTCTCGAGTCGCAACGTCCACGGCAGCGGCACCGTGCCGGTCTTTCGCGGCACGCCGCCGAGGTCGACGTAGTTGATGTCGGCGGTCGATCCAGAGCCGAAGACCTCGTACACGACGACTTTGGGATTGAACTTCTCGGCGGTGTCGGACCCGACCGGGGTCACGACGGCTCCGTCGGAGCCGAAGATCGACCGCAGGTGCGACACGGTGACGACGCCGATCGCCAGGGCCACGACGAACAGCACGGGCAACCACACGCGCTTGACGGCGCCGATCACCGCGACGGTCCTGCGCTGGTCCGGGCACGCTCGAAGACAGCAGTCACGGCTGAGCCTTTCGACAGGAGGGTGCGCCGCGGAATCCGCAGGCGGCGGTTTGATCTAGATAGGCAATCTAAGTCGCTAAGTGGATAGAGTCAATCCGGTTATGGACGCGCTGTTGGCTACATCACTAAACTGGGTGCGATGATTGACGAACCATGCCGTGGCCTGCGCAAGGACGCCGTCCGCAACCGGCAGCGCGTGCTGGTGGCCGCCCGCGAACTGTTCGCCAGCAGGGGTCTCGACGCGACGCTGAACGACGTCGCTCGACACGCCAACGTCGGCGTCGGAACGGTCTATCGACGCTTCGCGACCAAGGAGGAGCTGGTCGAGGCCATCTTCGAGGACGGCATGGAGCAGATCGTGTGCCTCGCGGAGACGGCGCTGCGCCAGGAATGCTCGTGGACCGGCTTCGTGTGGTTCGTCGAGCAGCTCTGCGAACTGACGGCCACCGACCGCGGTCTCCGGGAAATCGTCTACAGCAAGGCCGGCGGCTACCGCGTCGAATGTGCCCGCGAGCGGCTCACCCCGTCGATCACGAAGCTCGTCGAGCGGGCCCGCGACGACGGCCACCTCCGACCGGACGTCGAACACACCGACATGCCGATCGTCGGCCTCCTCGCCGGCACCGTGAGCGAGTGGGCGGGCCACGTCGACGCCGACCTATGGCGCCGCTACGTGGCGCTGCTACTCGACGGCATGCGCCAGCGCGACGAACAGCAGCGCCTGCCGGTCGACGCGCTGTCCCCCGATCAGATGGACGAGGCGATGCGCGGCTGGCGCCCGACGGGGTGACGAAAACGTCTACCAGACAACGCCTCAGGCGGCGGAAGCACTGACGAGCAGCGGCTCCCAGGCCGCGAGCGCCGCGTGCGCGATGCCCTCCAGCGTCGCACGGTCGGCGCCGTCACGGGCCTGGATCGACATGCCCTGCTGCACCGTCGCATAGAACCGGGCCACGGCGCGCACGTCGAGACCGGCGGGTAGTTCACCGCGTTCGACGCCTCGCTGGAGCACGGCGGCCAAGTCCTCGACGCTCTGGCCGCGCTTGCCGATGAGGTCGTCCCGCAGATCCGCCGTCGCGCCGTTGGCGTGGAGCGCCGACAGCACGACGAGACAGCCGCTCGGCCGGTCGCCGCGGGTGAAGGCGCGTGCCGTCGCCAAAAGGTAGCCCTCGATGGCGCCGCGCGCGGTGTCCGCGTCGGTCACCGCGCCCCAGATCTCGGCGCCGGCGTAGATCGCGTAGTGCTCGACGGCTTCGCGGAAGAGTTCGTCCTTCGATCCGAAGGCCGCATAGAGGCTCGTCGTCCCGATGCCCATGGCCGCGGTGAGGTCGGCCATGGAGGCGCCTTCGAACCCCTTCTCCCAGAACACGTCGATCGCCCGTTCGAGCGCCGCGGTCCTGTCGAATGCGCGCGGCCGACCACGCGTTCCCATGAGTGCACTCCTTCGCAGAAATTCTGCAATGAATGCTACGGAAATATCTTGACCTTCGCCGCGGCTTGTGTCTTGATATCTGCAACGATCGTTCTACAAATGGAGGAATCATGGCTCAGCTCGATGGCAAGAAGGCCTTCGTCACCGGCGGCTCGCGGGGAATCGGCGCGGAAATCGTGCGGCGCCTCGTCGCCGACGGTGCGGCGGTGGCGTTCACCTACGCGAACTCCGAGGCCGAGGCCGAGCGTCTCGTCGCCGACGTCACCGCGGGCGGCGGCCGCGCCGTCGCCATCCGCGCGAACGCCGCCGAACCCGCCGACATCACGTCCGCCGTGGAGCAGGCGGCCGGCGACCTCGGTGGCCTGGACATCGTCGTGAACAACGCCGGTACCGCACACCTCGCCCCGGTCGAGGAGTTCAACGCCGAGCAGTTCGACCGCGTGGTCGCCGTGAACGTCGGCGGGGTGTTCTGGACGGTGCACAGCGCCCTCAAGCACCTGGGCGACGGCGCCCGCATCATCAACATCGGCTCGGTCAACGCCGACCGCGTACCGGGTCCGGGGGTGTCGGTGTACGCGTTGACCAAGGGCGCGGTGTCCTCGTTCACGCGTGGGTTGGCACGCGAACTCGGCCCGCGCGGGATCACCGTCAACAACGTGCAGCCGGGTCCCATCGACACCGACATGAACCCCGACGAGGGCGACTTCGCCGAGAGCCTCAAGGAGATCGTCGCGCTCGGTCGCTACGGTCGCACGGCCGACGTCGCCGCCATCGTCAGCTTCCTCGCCGGCCCCGACGCGGCTTACGTCACCGGCGCCAACCTGAACGTCGACGGCGGTTTCACGATCTGATCCCACGGACGCGTCCTGACGGTGCAAGCCCCGCGACCGTGGGGCTCGCGTACGCGGAACGGCCGTTCGGCGTACGCGAGGCCCACGGTCGGGCTGGTCAGCGCTCGGCGGGTAGCGGCGGGGTCGTCGGCTGCTGACCGCTGGGCGCCGGGGCCTGCTGGGCAGGGCTTCCAGACTGACCGGGTCCCTGCTGACCGGGCGACGGGGCCTGCGGTCCGCGCGGCGCCGGACCGGCCTCGCCGGGAGGGGGCGGAACGTCTCCGCGAGTACCGGGACCGTAGTCGTCGCCACGCGGCCCACCCGGACCGCCAGGCCCGCCACGCGGCCCGCCAGGCCCGCCAGGACCGCCAGGACCGCCAGGCCCACCCGGCCCGCCAGGACCATCAGGGCCGCCGGGTCCCCGGTACCCACCGGGTCCCTCGTCGCCACGCGGCCCGCCAGGGCCACCCGGCCCGCCCGGTCCGCCGGGCCCGTGGCCGCCGTGCCGGCCCCCACCGTCCGGACCACCCGGCGGAGGAGGCGGCGCATCGCCGTGCCGGCCGCCGGGGCCGCGATCGTCGGGAACCCACGGACCCTGACCGGGTTCGCGGCCCTCTGCGGCGTGCGAACCGGCGGGCACGCTGCCCACGGTGAGCGACATCATGGGGTGCGCGTTGGTCGCGACCCCACCCAGGAACCCGATCACCAGGCCGGCGACCGCCGTGCCGACGGCGATGCCGATCGGATGACGTCGGGCGGGTTCGCGCACCGCCGCCCACCGCGAGCGGCGTCCCCGGGGCTCCGCCGCCGCCGGGGCGTCGGGCGCCACCGGATCCGCCGGCTCGTCGGCGCGGGCGTCCTGCGGAGTGTGCAGGGGTTCGGTGTGCGCAGCGGCGTCGCCCGAATCGCTCTGCGTGCGTTCGTCATCGGTCATGGTGGAAGGTCCTCCTGCGTCTCGGCTGATCGGATCCGACGCTAGGAGCGCAGCGTGAAGCCAACCTGAAGACTCGTCCCGGGGCGGGGATCTTCACCTCGTCTTCAGGTACGGCCCTCCACAATGGAGTGGTGTCAGCGACCCGTGGTGTGCCTCGCGTCCTGGTCATCGAGGACTCCGACGCCATTCGCGAACTCGTCGTCGAGGCGCTGAACGACGCCGGCTATGCAGCAGCGGGTCACGTGGATGGCGACGGCCTGGAACGCACCCTCGACGGTTACCGGCCCGACGCGGTGATCCTCGACGTCATGGTCCCCGGCCGCGACGGGTTCGCGCTCATCGACGTGGTGCGCGCCTGGGGCGACGTCGGCATCCTCATGCTCACCGCGCGCGACGCGCTCGACGACCGGGTGCGCGGCCTCGACGGCGGCGCCGACGACTACGTCGTCAAGCCCTTCGAGATGTCCGAGCTGCTGTCCCGCGTCGGGGCCGTCCTGCGACGGCGCGGTGGCGTGCCGTCGACGGTCGCCGTCGGCGACCTGCTGGTGGACCGGTCTGCGGGCGTCGCGACCCGCGCCGGCCATCGATTGCCACTCACCGCAACGGAACTCAAGATTCTCGAGTTCCTGCTCGACCATCGAGGCAGGATCGTCAGCGCCGCACAGATCCTCACCGCCGTGTGGGGCTATGCCGCGTACGACGACAACCTGGTCCACGTCCACATCAGCAGCCTGCGTCGCAAGCTCGAAGCCCACGGTCCCCGCATCGTGCACACCGCGCGCGGCATCGGATACTCACTGCGGGCCGAGCCGCGGGCAGAACCGAACGCCGAGGGGCCGTGACCGACCCCGGCCGCACCGCCACCCCCTCTCTCCGGCGCCGCGTCGTGGCGACCACTCTGGGCGTGCTCGTCGTCCTGCTCGTCCTGCTCGGCGTCGTCATCGACGTCGCCGTGGGCGCCCAGGCCCGCCGCGACCTGCACGACCGGCTGATGGCGACGGTGGCGCGCGCCGACGCACTCGCCGAGACCGGTACCCCGCCGCAGCAGCTGGTCGCCGAACTCGCCGGCGGCAGTATCCGGGTCCGACTGCTGACCGCCGACGGCGTCGACTACGGCGACCCGAACGTGCCGCTCGACGTCGCCGACGGCGACGTCGCCCCACCCCGTCCGCCGCGGCCGCCGCACGGCGGTGCGCCACCGGGTGCGCCCGGCCCACCGGTGCCGCCCGGACCCCCGCGGGACCGTCCCGACGGGCGCGCCCCGCCCGACGCCACCGCAACGGCCGTCACCCACCGTCTCCCCGGTGGCGGCCGGCTGGTGCTGATCGCCGACACGACGGCCACCACCAGCCTGCTGCGGCAGCTGCGGATCGTGGTGATCGTGTCGGCGCTGGTCGTGCTGGCGATCGCCGCGGTCGCCCTGTCCTTCGTCGTCGACGTCGCGATGTCACCGTTGCGTCGGCTGACCGGCGTCGCAGAGTCCATCACGTCGGGCGACCGCGGGCGCCGTGTGCGACCCGACCGTCCCGACACGGAATTGGGCCGCGCCGCAGCGGCATTCGACGCGATGCTCGACGAGTTGGAGGACTCCGAGCAGCGGGCGCGAGGGTCCGCCGCGGACGCCGAACGGGCCGACGCCGCCACCCGCCAGTTCCTGGCCGACGCCGCTCACGAACTCCGGACGCCCATCGCCGGCATGCACGCCGGCGCCGAACGCATCGCGTCGGCCGCGGCGCAGCACGCCGGTGACGCCGACGCCGACGCTCAACGCCGCCGCGCCGACCTGGTGCTCACCGAAGCCCGACGTGCCGGCCGGCTGGTGGCCGACATGCTCGACCTGAGCCGCATCGACGCCGGGGCCGGCCTTCGAGTCACCGACTGCGACCTGACGGCTCTGGTCGAGGCCGAGCGCGAGCGCTGCACACTGCTGGCCCCCGCCGTGACGGTCACCCGGACCGGGGCGCCCGCGGTAAGGGTCCGCGCCGATGGCGTGCGCATCGCGCAGATACTCGCCAACCTCGGCGACAACGCCCGACGGCACACGCCCGCCGGGGGCTCGCTCGCGTTCGACGTGCGCGTCGCCGACGACTTGGCGGTCGTGACCGTCACCGACTCCGGCAGCGGAGTCGCAGTGGATCAGCGCGAGCGCATCTTCGAGCGCCTCGTCCGCCTGGACGACGCACGCACGCGGGACCACGGCGGCGCGGGACTCGGTCTGCCGATCGCCCGCGCACTGGCCCGCGCCCACGGCGGCGACCTGACGTACGTCCCTGGCGGCCCGGGTGCGGCGTTCCGACTGGTGCTGCCGGTGGCCGGTCCGCGGTCGGCCTAGCCGCTACTGGCCGGCGTTGCGCGCCAGATCGATGGCGTACTGGTTGACGAAGCGGCCCGCACCGGGCTGGCCGCGACCGCAGGAGCCGTCGGACTCGCCGGGACGCTTCACCCAGAGGAAGGCGTCGACGTTGCCGTTGCCGGTCGCCGTGGTCGGGAAGGCGCCGAGCGCACGGCCGGTCGGGTTGCACCAGTACAGCTCGCCGTCGGCGGGTCCGGCGCCGTTGCGCGAGGTGTCGATGACGTACGGCTTGCCGCCCGTCATCCCCGAGATCGCGTCGCCGTAGCCGATCTCCTCCTCGGTGGTGAAGAAGTTGGCGGTGTTGAGACTGAAGCCGCGGGCCTTGGCCACGCCGACGTCGTTCAGCCGGGCCGCCATCGTGTCGGCACTCACCCACCGGGAGTGGCCGGCGTCGACGTATACGGCGGTCCCCGGGTTGCGGGTCAGCGAGTCGACGGCATACCGGATGAGGTCGAAGCGCTCCTGACGCTGATCGGCGGAGAGACAATCAGCCATCGCCAGCGCGTCGGGTTCGAGGATGACCGCGGCCGGACCGGATCCGATCGCCGCGGTCACGCCGTCGATCCAGCCGCGGTAGGCGTCCGCCGAGCCGAACCCGCCGGCCGCGAAACTGCCGCAGTCGCGATGCGGGATGCCGTACAGAGCGAGGATCGGGCGCGTTCCGGCGGCCTGCGCGTCGGCGATGTACTTCGCGTCCACCGACGGGGTGGACAGGTGATCCATCCAGTAGGCCGTCGGCGTGTTCGCGATGGTCGTCAGCTCCGGGCTGCCGGCGCCGTTGGCGGCGCGCATCGCCGCCGAGTTCGGATTGACGTAGAACGGCAGGCCGACCAGCGGGTTCGCGTCGTCGACCAGGCGGATCGACGGCGCCTGCTCCACGGGCGCCGGCGCGTGCACCAGGCCGATCCCGGCGATGGCCGCAACGGTGAGACAGGGGGCGATCCACCGCGCCACGGCGGCAGCAGCTGAGGACGTCACCCGATGGAAATTAGTGGGCCAAAGCACTGAACGCCAATCCCGGGTGCCGGGTCACGCCGCAGCGGCGACGCCACCGGTGACGAATTTATGCGTTTCCCATGAACGCGTTTGCCCGTATCGCGCGTCCGGGTAAATCGGAGGCGACCACGTCGCACGTCACCTGATCGCCGGGTTCAACGACCTGGAGTCGACGTTCAGTTACGTTGCGCGACAACGCTCGTGGTCACGTTCGAATCGGCCGTCACCGGTGACGGCTCGTGCGTCGGCTCCGTCACCGCGTCCTTCACCCGTCGAACAGAGGTCCGCCATGCCCAACCGCAGTTTCCCCGCCGACGACAAGGTCCGGCTCCGCTTCGCGGTGGTACTGGCGATGATCGCCGGCATCTCCGACGCCATCGGCTTCATGCAGTACGCGCAGCTGTTCATGTCGTTCATGAGCGGCAACACCACGCGGTTCGGCGAGGCCGCGAGTTCCGCCGACTGGATCGGCGTCGTGCGGTTCGGCGGCGTCATCGCGATCTTCTGCTTCGGCGCCTTCCTGGGCACGCTCATCGCGGCCTGGGTGGGCCGGTGGCGGCTTGCCGCCCTGCTCACCATCCAGGGGTCACTGCTGCTGATCGGCGTCTTCCTCCCGCACGGCACCGAAGCCGTGCCGTGGCACGTCTACCCCATCGTGCTCGCGCTCGGACTGCAGAACGCCACGCTGCAGGACGAAGCGGGCCGCAGCCTCGCCCTCACCTACGTCACCGGCACGGTCGTCCGATTCGGCGCCGGTCTGGCCAACATGCTGCTGCACAAGCCGGCACCGTCCTTCTGGATTCAGGGGCCGCTCTGGCTCGGCCTGACCAGCGGCGCAGTGCTCGGTGGGGTGCTGCAGCACCACTTCGGCGAAGCCGCATTCCTGGTTCCGGCCACCATGCTGCTCCTGCTGGCGATACTGGCCTTCGTGCTGACCTACCTGATGCCACGTAGCGAGGTGGTCATCAATCCGCATGCGCCGCAACCGGATGCGCACCCCGACGCCAAGCCGACGGTCGTCGTGTGAGGTCGGCTAGGTGGCGCGGCGCAGCACGGCAGGCACCGTCAACGCGAGGATCTTGAGGTCGAGGCCCATCGACCAGTTCTCGATGTAGTAGTTGTCCCACTCGGCGCGGTCGGCAATCGAGGTCTGCCCGCGCAGCCCGTGCACCTGAGCCCACCCGGTGATGCCCGCCTTGACGCGGTGCCGCTCCCCGTAGCGGTTCACCTTGGCGTCGAAGATGTCCACGAAGTCGGGGCGCTCCGGTCGCGGTCCGACCATGCTCATCTCGCCCTTGACGACGTTGATCAGCTGCGGCAGCTCGTCGAGGGACGTTGACCGCAGGATCCGTCCCACCGCGGTGCGTCGGTCGACGCCCTCGACGCCACCGGGAGCCAATTCCGAGAGGAGTTCGAACACGCCGTCAGCCTCCGCCGGCGGTCGCATCGACCGGAACTTCAGGCAGTCGAACGGCACGCCGTCGCGCCCCACCCGGCGCTGCCGGAACAGGATCGGACCCGGCGACGAGGCGTGCACCAGCGCGGCGATGAACAGCATCAGCGGCGCCAGCGCGAGCAGCAGGAGCGCCGCGACCACCCGGTCGCCGGTGTGCTTGACGTGAAAGGTCCAGCCGCGCGGGTCGGCGCGCGGCACTGCCAGCAGCGGCATCCCGCCGAGGTGGTCGACCCGGGCGTGCAGGCCCACCGCGTCGAACATCCGGGGCACGACCCATACCGTCAGACCCCGGGCCTGGGCCACCCGCAGCACGCGGTCGATGAGGTCGGCGTCCCTGGCCCGGGAGAACGCGATGATGACGGCGCCCGCCCCGGTAGCGCCGATGGCCTCGGCGATCATGTCGGGCGGACCAAGGCGCGGCGTGGTGGTGACGACGTCGTCGTCCGAGCCGGTCCACATCAACGGGTCGACCGAGAGGAGACCCGCTGGGGTGAGCCCGTATTCCGGTGAGGACTCGAGCCGGTGGCAGATCTGATGGGCGATCCGGCCGTTGCCGACGATGAGCGTGGGCACCGACAGGTCGTGGTGAAACCTCCTGGCGACGGCCAGGCCGCCGAGCAGCAGCAGCCGCCCTGCCGGCACCAGTACCGCAGCGCAGGCCCACACGTGCGGGATCACTGCTTCCGGGTGCCTCGGTTGACCGAGCAGCGCCAACGCACCGGCGGTCGACAGCGCCGCGAGCGCGACGGCCAGCTCGATCGGGCCGATGTCGTCGACGAAGCGATGCGCGATGCCGCGGCGATACAGCGCGGCGCGAGCGTGCAGGAACACCACGAACGCCAGGAACACCGCGAACGGCATCCCCCAGGCCGCGGGGCCGCCGGCCGGGGCGGCCCACCCCGACCCGAGCACGACGGCCACGAGGACGGTGACCACGTCCGAGGTGAGCCGGAACCCAGCGGCCACGTGCGCCGGCGAGACGTGACGACGGGGTATGACCGGCGACGAGTTCTCTGGCGGTCCGTCCGAAATGGCCGCGAACTCGCGAATCGTCATTTCCCTCGCTTCTCGACCGTCGTGGTGCCGCCATTTCGGGTCGGTGACGTCAGTGCGTTCGCACCGGTCGGGTGCCGCCGTCGAGCTGGCCTGACCAGCGAGGATGGACCGGTTTCGTCATCGACGAGACGTTTATAACATCAATATTGACGCACGCGTCGCGAAATTCACGGCGTCCAATTCCGTCATGAATGCATGCCATCGGAATGAACCTTCGCCACGATTCACCATGGCTCGATGTGGCTAATTCGACCACGATGCAGCCGTTGACGGCCGCGTGGCGGTCATATCGCGCGGCCCGCCGGTCACGGCATCGCCGTGACCGCATCGGCACCTTCTGGGAGCCTGCACGCGCACGACACGCAACGCGCGGACGGCGCGGCTGACCTTCGCTCGACGCCCAGCCCGAGTGGTGGACGACACACCACGTCGCCATGCGGTCGGCGACGCCCGTCGCGTCTCACCAGTACGGGACCGATGAGGATCCCTTCGGAAACGACCCGGCTGCGCGCGAGCCACCCGGGTTCAGGAGAGGCAGGCGAGGGCATGAGTGTCTTCGAACCACGTACCCGGCGTCCCAACATCGACGTATCGACCACCCACCGCGACGGCGCCGTCATCGTCGCCGTTCGCGGCGACATCGACCTCGTGACGGCGTCGACCTTCTCGCGCGAGGTATTCGCCGCACTCGACGGCGACCCCGCTCTGCTCGTGATCGACCTGACGGCCGTCGACTTCCTGGCCTCGATCGGCCTCGGCACCTTGGTGGACGCGCGCACGACGGCGCCGCCGGAGGTGCGCGTCGTCGTGGTCGCCGACGGTCCGGCGACCAGCCGGCCCATTCGGATCACCGGCGTCGACGACGCCGTCCCGCTCTACGCCACCGTGGCGGACGCCCTGCGCGCCGCACAGGGGTGACGTTCCGAGCCGTCAGTCACCGGACGCTTTCCTCGCGAAGATGGCGGCGATCTCCGCCACTCGCGGATCGGCTTGGAACTCCTCGAGCGTGAGCGGCAGCGGGAGACGCCAGTTGGGGTATTCGTCGACCGTTCCGGGAAGGTTGGGCTGGCGGATCTCGCCGACGACGTCGTAGGGGGACACCAGCTTCAGCCGGCTCGGCGTCGAGGCGAGGAAGCGATGCATGGCGACGATGACCGACGCGGTGTCGGTGTCGGTGTCGGTGTCGGCCAGGAAGCCCTCCGACCGGAGCAGCGTCACCCACTCGTCGCGTTCCCTGGCGGCGTTGCGCTCCTCGGCGGGCACGTCGTCGAGGAGCCCGAGGTCGGCGCGCGCGCGAACGTGTTCGCCGCGGAGGAACCCCGCCGCCGTCGGCAGGTCGTGCGTCGAGAGGCTCGCCGCCGCGCGTTGCGGCCACTGCGCCGGTGCGAGCAGCGGCTCACCCGGCGCCGATTCGTCGCGCGTGAACCAGGACACGGCACAGCCCAGCATCTCGTTGTCGGCCAGCGCTCGGGTGACCTCCGGTTCCACCGTGCCCAGGTCCTCGCCGACCACGACCGCCCCGGCGCGGTGCGCCTCGAGCGCCAGCACCGCGAGCATCGTGTCGGCGTCGTAGTAGACGTAGGTGCCGCGGTCCGGCCCCTCGCCGGGCGGAATCCACCACAGCCGCCAGAGACCCGCGACGTGGTCGATCCGCAATCCATCGGCGTGCGCGAGCACCGCGCGCATCATGTCCCGCAGCGCGGCGTATCCCGTGGCGGCGAGCCGGTCCGGGCGCCAGGGCGGCAGGCCCCAGTCCTGCCCGCGCGGGGTGAAGTTGTCCGGCGGCGCGCCGATGCTCACGCCGGTGGCGAGGACGTCGGCCAGCGCCCACGCATCGGCACCGTCGGCGTCCACGCCCACCGCGAGGTCGTGCAACACACCCACGGCCATACCGGCGTCCCGGGCAGTCTGCCGGACGGCCGTCAGTTGCGAGGCGCACTGCTGCTGGATCCATGCGTGCAGGGCGACCCGCGGCGCCAGCTCGCGGCGCGCGGACTCGACCGCAGTCGAGTGCACGTCGCGCAGCGCCTCCGGCCACCGGCTCCACCGGCCGCCGTGCCGTTCGGCCAACGCGCAGTACGTCGCCCAGTCCCGCAGGCCCGCCGAGGCGTTCCCGCCCCGGAACGGATCCGGCCGGCCCTCCGCGCGCCACAGCAGTTCCAGCGCATCGCGTTTCGCCGCCCAGACGAGGTCGTGGTCGATGCGGTCGCCCTCGGCGCTGACCCGCAACGCGTCCACTTCGCCGCGGGTGTCCGAGTTGGCGTGCGAGTAGGAATGGAGGTCCTCGATGCGCAGCGCCAGCGGGTTGGCGAAACGACGGCTCGACGGGGTGTACGGCGACGGCTGCACGGGATGCGTCGGGCCCGGCGCGTGCAGTGGATTCAGCAGCACCGCGCCGGAGCCGTGCTCTCGGGCCGTCCACTGCACGAACTCGCGGAGATCGCCGAGGTCGCCGATGCCCCAGGAGCGCGCCGACCGCAGGGCGTACAGCTGCAGCATCCAGCCCCAGGTGTCCGGGGACTTCGGCACCGTGGGCGGCGCCACGACGAGCGTGGATTCCTGACCGGTCTCGGTGCGCGCCCGAAACCAGCCCAGCGGCAGGTCGGCGGGTAGCTCGCCGCGGACCTCGATCTCCGCGCCGTCCTCGGCGACCACGGAGGTCACGCCCGGCAGGGGATGTGCCCGGCCGTCCGCGCGGACCGCAACGGTGGGCGGGAGCACGCCGGCCTGATCGAGTTCGGCGAGACGGTCCAGTTCGCGACGGCGGTCGTCCTCGGACTCCGCCTGGACGTCCAGCAGGCCGAGCATGCGGATCACGACGTCTGCGTCAACCTCGACGGGTTCTCGTCGCTCGTTGCGATAGGAGGTCGCGACGCCGTGCGCGGCGGCCAGCCGGCGAAGGTCGTCCGGCACGGAATCGGCGGTCACGCGTGGACTATACGGTCGGCGAGGCGGAAGGACCGTGGCGCGCCGTGGCGGTCGGCGCTCGGGGATGCCGTCACCGCCTCCCTGTACCCGAGCGGCCGTCGATTACACCGCGCGGATCGGGACCGGGTCCTCAGCGCAGGTGCTCGTCGAAGAAGGTCAGGATGCGACGCCAGGCGTCCTCGGCCTGGGGCGCCGAATGGTGCACCCCGGCGATGCGCTCGACGACGTGGACGGCCGACGGCGTCTTCCACTCGTTCATGAAGCTGTGCCCGACACCGGGATACTCCTTGATGTCGCGCGCCACGCCGCTCGGTGCGAGCCCCCTCTCGAGTTTCGCCGCGGCACCGGGCAGCAGCACGTCGCGGGCACCGTAGCTCGCCACGATCGGGCAGGACCGCGACGGCACGCCGACCGCGGGTGGGAACGGGCCGTAGTTGGGGGCGGTGGCGTCGAAGACGCCGCGGTCGGCCAGCAGGAGGCAGAAGCCGCCGCCCATGCAGAATCCGGCCGAGCCGACCTTTCCGGTGGTGCGGTCGTCCGCGCGCAGCGCCTCGGCCGCGCCGATGAGGTCGTCGACGGCCGATCCCGAGCCGCTGGCGAGGGCACGGAAGGCGCTGACGATGCAGAGCGGCTTGGGGCCGCGCTGGAAAAGGGCCGGCGCGAACGCCAGATAGCCGTTCGCCGCGAAGCGATCGGCGATGCGCCGGATGTCGTCGGTGAGACCGAAGACCTCGTGGATGACGACGACCGCCGGCCACGGTCCCGTCCCGGACGGGGTGGCGAGATAGCCGGGGAGGGTGCCGCCCTCGACGGGCAGTTGAGCGTCGGGCACCGGTGATCTCTACCCGTTTCCCACCCCGGTCAACACGGGTAGCACTGCCCGATGGCCGAACGCAGCGACATCCGCCTCGTCCCCGACGGACACGGCGAGATCCCCGATCCGCCGAACGACGCGACGCTCGCGCGCGTGCTGCGGCTGCTGGAGCCGGCGCGCCGCCTGGTCAATCCCCGGGTGTACGGCAGCGAGCACCTGCCGTCGGACCGTGGCGCGCTGCTCGTGGGCAACCACACGCTGATCGGCTTGCTCGACGCGCCGCTCCTGTGCGCCGAACTCTGGGAGCGCGGCATCCGGGCGCGCGTCCTGGGCAATCACGCACACTTCAAGTTGCCGCGGTGGCGCGATCTGCTGACGTTGGTCGGGGTGGTGCCGGGGAGACCGGAGATCGCGGACGCGTTGATGCGTCGCGGCGAGACGATCCTGGTGTTTCCCGGCGGAGGCCGGGAGGTCGCCAAGCGCAAGGGCGAGAAGTACCAGCTCATCTGGGAGAACCGGATGGGCTTCGCGCGGCTGGCCGTCAAGCACGGCTATCCCATCGTGCCGTTCGCCACCGTTGGCGCCGAGGACGCACTCGACGTCCTCGTCGACACCGAGCATCCGGCGATGAAGCCCGTACAGCGGCTCTTCGAGCGGATCTCGGGCAGCCCCGACTTCTTCCCCCTGGTTCGCGGCATCGGGCCGACGCCCATCCCGCGGCCGGAGCGGCAGTACTACTGGTTCGGCGAACCGATCGACACCTCGGCGGTCGACACCACCGACGACCGCACCGTGCGCCGCATCCGCGACGAGACGAAGGCCGCCATCGAAGGCGGGATCGCCCTCCTGCTCGCCGAGCAGCAGGCCGATCCGCAACGGTCGGTCGTCAAGCGTCTCTTCGGCCCGGAGCGGCGAACCAGTCGTCGGGCGTGACCCCGACGTCCGACGGCGCCCTCACAGCTGCGTGACGCACCCGTTCGCGACGTGCCACGTGCGGTCCAGCCGGACGTTGGCCAGCATCCGCCGGTCGTGGGTCACCAGCAGCAGTGCGCCGTCGTAGGCGTCGAGGGCCGCCTCGAGCTGCTCGATGGCCGGCAGGTCGAGGTGGTTGGTGGGTTCGTCGAGGACCAGGACGTTGGTGCCCCGTGCCTGCAGCAGCGCCAAACCGGCGCGCGTGCGCTCCCCCGGTGACAGGTCGTCGACCGCGCGCTCCACGTGGTCGGCACCGAGCCCGAACTTGGCCAGCAGCGTCCGCACGTCCGCCGTCGTCCACGTCGGCATCGTCCGCTCGAAGCGGTCGACGAGCCGATCCTCACCGACGAATTGGCTTCGCGCCTGGTCGATCTCGCCGATCTCGACGCTTGCGCCGAGGCCCGCGCGGCCCTCGTCGGGCGCGCGGCGGCCGAGCAGCATCCGCAGCAGCGTCGACTTGCCGGCCCCGTTGGGACCGGTGATGCCGATGCGTTCGCCCGCGTCGACCTGAACCGAGACCGGCCCGAGGACGAAGTCGCCCTGGCGGACGACGGCGCCGTCGAGCGTGGCGACCACGGCACTCGATCGGGGTGCGGCCTTGATGGCGAACTGCAGCGTCCACTCCTTACGGGGCTCTGCGACCTCGTCGAGGCGTGCAATCCGACTCTCCATCTGCCGGACCTTCTGGGCCTGCTTCTCACTGGACTCCGACGCCGCCCGGCGCCGTAGCTTGTCGTTGTCGGGGGCCTTGCGGATGGCGTTGCGCACCCCGTGGCTGGACCACTCGCGTTGCGTCCGCGCGCGGGCCACCAGGTCGGCCTTCTTCTCGGCGAACTCCTCGTACTGCTGTCGCCGGTGCCGCCGGTTGACCTCGCGCTCCTCGAGGTAGGAGTCGTAGCCGCCGCCGAAGACGGTCGTCGTGTTCTGCGCGAGGTCGAGTTCCAGGACGTGAGTCACGCTGCGCGACAGAAACTCTCGGTCGTGGCTGACGAGGACGACACCGCCGCGGAGGTCCCGCACGAATTGCTCGAGCCGTTCCAGCCCGTCGAGGTCGAGGTCGTTGGTCGGTTCGTCGAGGAGGACGACGTCGAAGCGGGAGAGTAGCAGCGCGGCCAGGCCGACGCGCGCGGCCTGCCCGCCGGACAGCGCCGTCATGGGCGTGGCCTCGGGGTGCGCGACGTCGAAGCCGAGATCAGAGAGCACGACGGGCAGACGTTCGTCGAGGTCGGCCGCTCCGGTGGCGAGCCAGTGATCCAGCGCCGCCGCGTAATCCGTGGACACAGCGCTGGAAGCGGACGGATCGGCGAGGGCTGCCGCAGCAGCCTCCATCGCCCGGGTCGCCTCGGTGCAGCCGGTGCGGCGCGCGAGGTACGCCGCGACGGTCTCGCCCGGAACCCGCTCGTGTTCCTGCGGAAGCCAGCCGACGAAGGCGTCGGCCGGAGCGCGGCTGACCGATCCCTCGAGCGGTTGCAGGTCGCCGGCCAGGATGCGCAGCAGCGTGCTCTTGCCGGCGCCGTTGGCGCCGACGACCCCGACGACGTCACCGGCAGCCACGGTCAGGTCGACGCCTTCGAACAGCGTGCGGTGCGCGAAGCCGCCGGCCACGTTCTTGGCGACGAGCGTTGCGGTCATGGTGCCATCGTCGCACCACAGCCGTCCGGTGCCGCAGTGCGACCGGCGCCGATCAGCTGAGCGAGTCGGCCAGGTGAGTCAGCACACCGAGTTGGGCGAAGATGATGGATCCTTCGGGATAGCAGTCGAATCGCTTGATCTTCCCGTCCTGCATCTCGAAGACGTCGCAGCATGGCGCGTCCATCTTCTTGCCGGTCGGCGGTAGCGTCCCGAAGGGCAGCGTGAGCGGCCCGTCGTGCGTGCCCTGCAACGCCAACTGCACGATCACCACGTCTCCGTCCTCGTAGATCCGGTAGAGCTCGCGGTGCATGTCGGAGAACGCGGTGCCGTAGTTGCGCACGGTGTCGGCCAGCTCGCGACCCCGGTACTGGGCACCGACGGAGAAGTCCGTGAACACGCCGTCCGGTGTGAACGCGTCGATCCACCCTTCGAGGTCCTTCTTCTCGGCGGTCTCGTATGCCCGCTTGACCGCCTCGACGTTTTCGCTCACGACGCTCCTCGTTCGATAGGTGAAACGTCACGTATCGTCGCAGAGGGGAATCGCATCCGCAAGCGCGAGGATGTGAACGCAACGCGGCCCGCCACCGGAAGGTGGCGGGCCGCGACGCGTTCTGGCGGGCGCTCGGACTTACTTGAAGGCGTCCTTGATCTTCTCGCCGGCGTCCTTCAGGTTGGCCTTCGCCTGGTCGATCTTGCCCTCGTTCTCGGTGCTCTTGTCACCGGTGGCGCTTCCGGCCGCTTCCTTGGCCTGACCGCCGAGGTCATCGATCTTGTTCTGGGCCTTGTCGGCAATACCCATGTCAGCGACTCCTTCGTTCCTCAGTCCGGTGTCTTCCGAACCCGAGTCAGGGGTACCTCGACGCGCGCTCGGCGAAACGACTCCTAGGGAATGCACAGAATCGGGCACTCCGGGCCGTCACTCTTGCTCCGCCTCGGCGCGCTCCTGCTTCAAGCGGTCCTTCGTGCGGACGAGGCGGAGCAAGGTCACCAGGACGAGGCCGCCCACCACGTTCAGCGTCACCGTGTACCCGAACCACACCGCCCAGTCGCCGTAGCCGAACGGGGCCCGGCCCGTCGACAGCGCGCCGAAGATCAGCAGCGAATCCAGGATGGAGTGGAACATCTGCAGGCCCGCCAGCAGGAACGCGCCCGCCACCGCAGCGGCGATCTTGCCGGGCACCGAGTCGGTGCCGTGCTGCATGCGGGTCATCAGGGTGATGACCATCCCGCCCAGCACCGCCAACGCGGCGGTCTCACCCGAGAGCGGAGCGGTCGCGAAGTGACCGGCGGATTCGATCATCTGGTCGTGCAGCCGGGGAAAGGCACGCACGACGAGGTACATGATCAGCCAGCCGCCGATCAGGTTGGCGGCCAGCGTGCCGCCCCACAGCTTGAGGAGTTGCCGGATGCTCGCCCGCTTGGCCACGACGGTGGTGACGGGTACCAGGAAGCCCTCGGTGAACAACTCGCTGCGGCCGAGCAGCAGGGCGAGGAAGCCGATGGCGAAGGCGAGTCCCGCGAGCAGGTGGTTGCCCGTCGCCTGCAGCACCGCGAGGAAGGCCAGGACGCCGACGGCGACTTCGGTACCACCGAAGAAACCCGTGACGAGGACTTCGCGCCAGGCGCGGTGCAGGCGCTGGGCGCCCTCGTCGATCATCCGGTTGAAGGTCTCCTCGAGCGCGTCCTCGATGGGACTGTCCGAGTCGCCCAGGTCGCGCTGCGTCGCTGGGCTCACGCCGACCACCTTTCCGATGCGTGAAGGCTTTCCGTTGTTGAAGGACGGCCGTCATACCCGCAAACGAGGCCGGGTAAGCCTCGCCCGTTCGGGGTACCGCGCTGCGGTGACCGACGTATCCGGCCTGCGGCCCGAGGTGATCGCCTTCGACGTCATCGAGACACTCGCATCGCTGGAGGTCGTCGGTGCACGACTCGAGCAGCTCGGGCAACCCGCCGATCTGCTGCACCGCTGGTTCATCCGGCTGCTGCGCGACGGCATGGCTCTCACCGCGGCCGGCGACTTCCAGCCCTTCGCCGCCGTCGCCGCGTCGGCGCTGCGGGCCGAGACCGTCGACGTGCTGTCCGACGACGACGTCCAGCACGCGGTCACCGGTTTCACGCAGCTCACGCCGCAACCCGACGCCGTGGACGCCGTCCGCGCTGCGCGGGAGGCAGGGTTCCGCGTCATCACGGTGTCCAACGGCGCGGCATCGTCGACGCGCGGCTTCCTCGACCGTGCGGGCATCGCCGGCGACGTCGAGGACGTCGTCTCGATCGAGGACGCCCGCGCCTGGAAGCCGTCGCCGGAGCCCTACCGGCTGGCCGCCCAGCGGGCCGACGTGCCGATCGAGCGCATGGCGCTGGTCGCCGTGCACTCCTGGGACGTCTACGGCGCCCGCCGCGTCGGCTGCACCACCGGATGGTGTCCCCGGCTCGAAGGCGTGCCCTCACCGGTCTTCGGCGAGGCGACGGTGACCGCGGCCTCCCTCACCGGCGTCGTCGCCGGACTCGCCGCGCTGCCCGAGGGCTGAGCCGGCCGCGCCGCGTCGTGGCGGTCATCACAGTTCGCGTCGACCTCGTTCGGAATCGTCGGGCACGCCCGACCGATCACGGAGACCGATGGCGAGGAGGTGTCCATGATGAGCGGTCCCGAGGTCGACGATCGCGACGAATCCGGCGCCGCACGGCCCGCGCCGGCCGCGGCACTTCGGGCGATGTCCGCAGCGTCGCTGATCGGCCGCTTCCCCGTGCCCGTGGCGATCGTGGCCGATGGTGGGGTGATCGTCGACGCCAACGCGGCGCTGTCGGCGCTGCTGGGACGGGCGGTCGCCGGCGAGCCGTTGGCCGCCGTGGTCGCCGAGGCCGCCGACGCCTCGGATCCGATGGCGTGGCTCGACGGAGCGGTCCGCCGCCTGGTCACCCTGGTCCACTCCGGTGGCACGCCGGTACCGGCGACGTTGACCGCGTCCGTGCACCACGCCGAGGACGCCTCGCTGGCCGTTGTCGTCTTCGACGACGCCACCGACCGCGTCTGGATGGGCGAACTCACGGGCTGACCCTCCGACCGGGGCCGGCGGCCACGCTTGACCGCCTCTGTCACTAAGTGACAAGATGACTGCAGGTCGAGGCGGGGAGGAGGTGAGCGGCCATCCCGGACGACGACGGGCGGACCCCACCCACCTCGAAGCAGGCCGGCGCACGACTCGAGGTCTCACGGCACGCGTGTGCGCTGTTCTGGGACCGTGGCGTGGCCAACACCACCGGCGACGACATCGCCGCGGCCGCGGGCCTGTCCACCAGGACCGTGTGGCGCTACTTCCGCTCCAAGGAGGCGTGCGTCGAACCGGTGCTCGCACAGTCGGCGCACCGCTTCATCGCGCTCGCGCGCCGCTGGCCCGACGAACTGTCGCTCGCCGACCACATGGCGTCCTACACCGCCGCGCATCCCCTGTCCGAGCAGGAGATCGCCGACGAGGTCAGCGCGTTGCGGATCGCCACCCTGTCGGTGACCGAGCCCGCGTTGCGGACGTCCTACCTCATGGTGCACGACGAGATGGAACGCGAGTTCGTCCCGGTCGTCGCCGCCCGCCTCCGCCTGCCTGCCGACGACCTGACCGCCCGGCTCTGCGCCGCAGCGGTCACCGCGGCCTTCCGCATCATCGACGAGGACGTCGGTCGCCGGGCGATCCTCGACAAGGAGAAGGTGACCCAGGACGAGGCACTCGCCATGGTCGACCGCGCCATTCGCGATGCCACCAACGGCCGCCTCGGCGGACCGGTCACGGCGTGATGGCCGGCGGCGCACCAAAGCCATCGCGCACGGCCTCCTCACCAGTCCCGTTGCGGCCGCTTGGAACACGTTCACCCGTCGATCACCTGGGCACGCGGCGCACCGCCACTACGGCCTATCGTTGACGGGTGCGCTCCGACTACCACGATCGACTCGACGCCCTCACGACCGGACTGGCCGACATGTGCGGGCTCGCGGCGACGGCCATCGAGCGCGCGACCGACGGCCTGCTGCACGCCGATCTGAGCATCGCCGAGCGCGTCATCTCCGATCACGACGACCTCGTCGAGCGCAAGGCGGCTCTCGAGGAGGCCGCCTTCATCCTGCTGGCGCTGCAGGCACCGGTGGCCGGCGAATTGCGCGCCATCGTCAGCACGCTGCGCAACGTGTCCGACGCCGAACGCATGGGCGGCCTGGCACTGCACGTCGCGAAGATCGCGCGGTTGCGCCACCCGTCGCAGGTGCTCGCCGACGACGTCAGCGCCGTCATCGCCGAGATGGGCACCGTGGCCGTCGACCTCGCCCACGCTGCGCGGGACGTGGTCCTCTCCGCCGACCCGGAACGGGCCGCTCGCCTCCGGCACGACGACGACGCGATGAACGATCTGCACCGCCATCTGTTCACGCTGCTGATGGATCGCCAATGGCCGCACGGCGTCGCGGCAGCGGTCGACGTGACACTGCTCGGTCGGTTCTACGAACGCTTCGCCGACCATGCGGTCGAGATCGGGCGGCGCGTGGTGTTCCAGGCGACGGGCGAGACTCCGGACAGCGCGGACTGATCCGCCGGGGTGGCCGGCCGGCGTCGCGGTGTGATTTCGGCGCGCTCGGCGTCGCTGAGGACCATCAAAGCGCGCCGAAATCGCCAGAGTCGCCGGGAATAGGCGTCGCCGCCGGCCACGTTCGGACCGGGCATGAGGCACTTCTCGGAGACCGAGCGGCAATCCTTCCTTCGAGACGTGCGCGTCGGCGTGCTGTCCGTGGCCGCCACCGGCGGGCGTCCGCCGGCGAGCGTGCCGATCTGGTACGAGTACACCGCCGATGGACTCATCCTCGTCAACACCGGCGCGGGTTCCCGCAAGGCCCGACTCATCGAGGACGCGGGCGTGGTGACGCTGGTCGCGCAGCGCGAGGAGCCGCCCTACCAGTACGTCGTCGTCGAGGGAACGGTGGTGGACACCGCCAACCCGGCGCCGCGGGAGGTGCGCGAGTCCATCGCGATCCGGTACCTCGGCGAGGAGGGCGGCCGCGCGTTCGTCGCCGGCATGGGCGACGCTCCCAGCGTGCTGTTCACGATCCGACCGGACCGGTGGATCACCGCGGACTTCTCCGACGACGACCTCTGACCGCCGCCGAGCGGGTCCGACGTGGATTGACCCACCGTTCGGGGGGCGCGTTAGTGTGCTGAGTCGGCACGAACCGACCGCCGACGGAAGAGTTGAGCCCCACATGACCGCAGAAGCAGACGCGTCGCCGCTGGAAGCGCGGGTCGGCCACTGGTACCAGATGGACGGCACGTACCTCGTCGGGCGCGAGAAGCTCCGCGAGTACGCCCGCGCCGTGCAGGACTACCACCCGGCGCACTGGGACGTCGGCGCCGCCCGCGAGCTGGGCTACCCGGACCTGGTGGCTCCCCTGACGTTCACGTCGGCTCCGGGCATGCAGTGCAACCGCCGCATGTTCGAGGAGATCGTGGTCGGCTACGACACCTACATGCAGACCGAGGAGGTCTTCGAACAGCACCGCCCGATCGTCGCCGGCGACGAACTCGTCATCGACGTCGAACTCACCTCGGTGCGCCGCATCGCCGGCCGCGACCTCATCACCGTCACCAACACGTTCACCGACGCGGCCGGTGAACGCGTGCACACGCTGCACACCACCGTGGTCGGCGTGACCGCCGAGGACATCGGCGCCGACGTCAAGGCGGCCGTGCAGAACGCGATGATGCACGACATGAACATCCTCGACATCGGGCACGCGGACGCCGCCTACGCCAAGGAGGTGCGCCCGGAGGCGGCGGTGACGATCGCCGATCCCGGTGCCCGCTCCCCGGGCACGCCGTCGTTCGACGACGTCCGGGTGGGCGACGAGTTGCCGGTGCGGCACGCCCGGCTGTCCCGCGGCGACCTCGTCAATTACTCCGGTGTCGCCGGTGACGCCAACCCCATCCACTGGGACGAGGACCTCGCCAAGCTGGCCGGTCTGCCCGACGTCATCGCGCACGGCATGCTCACGATGGGCCTGGGCGCCGGTTTCGCCTCAGCGTGGTCCGGCGATCCCGGTGCGGCCACGCGCTTCGCCGTGCGGCTGTCCGCGCCGGCCATCGTGCCGGCCAAGGAGGGTGCCGACATCGAGTTCAGCGGCCGGGTCAAGTCCCTCGACCCCGAGACTCGGACCGGCGTCCTGTTGGTATCCGCGAAGTCCGGTGCCCGCAAGATCTTCGGCCTGGCGACGCTGAACGTGCGCTTCCGCTGACCCTTTAGTCCTCGGTCTCGGTGCGACCCGCCATCGTCGTGTAGTCCTCCTGCACGACCTCGCCGTTCTGATTCGTGATGCGGCTGCGGATCGTCAGGACGTCGGCGCCGAACTGCCGGCGCAGCGAGTCCAGCCGGATGTGGCAGTACAGCTTGTCGCCGGCCTTGATCGGTCGCAGGAACACCAAACCCTGCTCGACCTGGACGATCTTCTCCTCGGTGATCGGGATGTTGGCGTGCTCGAAGAACGCCATCTGTGCCTGCAGCCCGAAGATGGAGATGAACGTGAGCGGCGCCAGCAGCGCGTCGTGGCCGAGTGCGCGGGCGGCGTCCTCGTCGGTGTAGGCGGCGTCGTCGTTCTGGACGGCCGCGGCGTACTCGCGGATCTTCTCGCGCCCGACCTCGAAGTGATCGGGATACAGGTACGTCAGGCCGACGATGTCCGGGGAGAGCGCCACGACGTCGAACCTAGTGGGCGCGCGCACCGGTCCGCGACGAAGATGCGCGATCCGCGAGCGAAGACGCCGCCGCCGACGAATGATGTCCTCACGGCGTCGAGAACACGGACCGTTGGCGCCGACGCGGTCGAACCGACGGATGGGCAGCCATGGACTCCACGCGGCACGCAACGGACCCGCGCGCGTCACGGATCGGAAAAGGCGACCCGGCGGCGATTGGGACCGGCGATGTGGTGGGTATCACCCCCGGCATGGTGATCACGTCCAATGCGGTGCGCACGCGCTGGCAACAGCGCGGTCCTGCCGACGCACGCACCGCCACGGCACTGCGCCTGATGGTCGACGATTGGATCGCCGACACCTTGGAGGTCAGCGGTGAACGCCGGGCCGACATCCTCGTCACGGTGTGCGAGGCGCTGGCCAACTGCGCCGATCACGCGTACCGCGGCCGCGAGACGCCGGGCCCGATGGTCCTCGACGTCAGCCTCGACGTGCCCACCGCCATGGTCGTCATCTGCGTGACCGACCACGGGACGTGGATCGAACCGGTGCCCGGATCCCCGCGTGGTCAACGCGGCCGCGGCATCGCCTTGATGCATGCGATGGCCGACGACGTGAAGATCGACGGTACCGCTGACGGCACCACCGTCTGCCTGCACTTCAAGCACTGCCGGCTCAAGCCGGAATTCGCTGCCTAGCACCGCACGCCGTCCGGAATGTGACGGATTGCGATCGCCACGTGGCAATCTCGTTTGCTGATGCAGGCCCGGGGTAACCGCATCGCACACTAGTTGCGGAAGGAACCTTTCAGTGAAGAAGACCCGTATCGCAGGCGCCATCGTCGGCGCGGCAGCGCTGTTCGCCGTCTCCCCCCTCGCGCCTGCATCGGCGATCAACAACATCAAGGGTTTCGGCGTCCAGGAGACGCTCAAGGATTTCTACTCGCTGTCGGACTTCAGCAGCGAAATCGGTTACACGGTCAAGAATCTCCGGCCTAGCCGCGACGCCGTCCCCTACCCGCTCGCCGGCCGCCTCTACGAGGCGAACGTCACGACCGACGCGGTCGTCGGCACCGTCACCCCGCAGCCGGGCAACTTCCTCGCCCGCACTCCCGGTGGCGCGGACTACCGCTCGCTGCCGGTGTCCACGCTGAGCGGTGCACCCCTGGGCCAGGGCGGCAGCAACACCGGCAAGCTGTACTTCGACGTCGTCGGCGAGAACCCCGACAGCGTCATCTTCAACGCCAACTTCCAGGACCTGCTCGGCTGGGTGGGCGTGCAACCCATCGATCCCGCCGAGGTCGTGCCCGGCTCGGACACCAGCACCGGCGGTACCGGCGGATCGTCGACGACGACGACCCCCGGCTCCGGCGGCGTCTCGGGCTCGACCGGCCCCAACGAGGCCATGCCGCCGTCGATCAGCAACGGCGTCCAGAACGGCCCCTACGGTCCCGCCGGCGGCACGCCTCCGGTCGGCAACAACTAGCGGCACTTTCCGCCGAAATGACATTCCCTGCGATCGAGCGCACCCGCTGATCGCAGGGAATGTCATTTCGGCGCGGGGGCGCGTCAGGCCGGACGCGTCAGGCCGAGGCCGCGAGCGTCTTGCTGTCCTCGTCGGCGAAGGTCTCCTCGAGATGCAGCGGCGTGTAGTCGACGTCGATCTCGGCGAGCGCGCGGCCCCGGGCACTGCTGATGGTGCCGAACCGCCGCATGCCCTTGTCGGCGGCGTACTGCTGGAATTCGTCCTTGCCGAACCCGAACGGCACCTCGTCGTAGAGGGCGAAGGCCTCCTCGGTGTTGCGCAGCGCCAAGGGGATCAGCTCGTTCATCCTGGCCTCGAAGACGTTCCAGTTCTCGTCATCGGCGGCGACGTGCCGACGGCAGGTGAAGGTGCCCCAGGCCATGTGCCTGCGCTCGTCGTCGCCGATGTGGCGCACCAGCCGCTGCATGCCCGGAAGGATGCCGCGGTCGACGCAAATGCGATGCCACGCATAGTATCCCGTGAGCGCCATCATGCCCTCGATCACATGGTTGTAGGTGACCGACGCCCGCACCTGCGCGGCGGGTGACGGGTCGGTGGCGAGCGCGTCGAGCGACGCGGGCAGTTCGTCGTAGAAGATCTGCCGGTAGGCGGGCAGGTCGTCGAGGTAGTGCTGCAGATCCTCGGTGATGCCCACCGCGTCGAGCCACATCCGGAACACCTGGGTGTGCTTGGCTTCCTCGAAGGCGAACTGCGTCAGGTACATCTCGTCGCCGAGTCGGCCCTCGGCCCGCATCGCCGCCATGAACGGCTGAATGTCCTGCGTCACCGCCTCCTCACCGGCGATGAACTCGGCGCACAGCCTGGTGGCCCAGTCCCTTTCGAGGTTCGACAGTGCCTCCCAGTCGGCGCGGTCGCGGGAGAAGTCGATGTCGGCGGGATCCCAGAACTTCGCGTTGCCGCCGGCGAAGAGCTTGAGCGGCAGACTGTCCCAGTTGAGACCGCCGGCGGCGAGCGAGTCGGACCGTGTCCTCGTCATGAGCGTGACCTTTCGTCGATGGGCTGGGGCTGAGGCAGGGGGGCGAACGCCGCGGCGAGGACCGCGACGTAACGGCGGACGACGAGAGTCGGTTGTTCGGAGGACAACTCGTCGAGGCCGAGGATCGGGTCCATGCCGCGCACGTACGGCGCGAGGGCCAGATGGGGCAGGAGCATGAGCAACAGCGACAGCAGCGTGTCGGTGTCGGCGTCGACACGGAGGTCACCGCGGCGCTTGGCGTCCTCGACCAGTGGCCGCAGCACCTGCAGGTAGTGGTGATGCACGACGGCGCGGACGCTCACGCGCGCATCGGTGTCCACCTCGAAGCTGGACGCGGCGTGCAGCGATCGCTCGCGAGGATGCTCGGCGAAGTAGGCGACCCACTCGTCGAGCAGGTCGGTGAGGAATTCGAAGAACGGCCGGCTCGGATCGAGGTCGCGGATCCGCGCCTCCATGTGCGCACGGACCCGCTGGCTGCCGACGTCGGTGATGTAGGCGTACAGGTCCCGCTTGTCGGCGAAGTACTGGAACAGGCTGCCCTTGGCGACGCCCGCGCGGCGGGCGATGACGTTGAGGCTGCCGCCGGAGAAGCCGTGCGCGGCGAATTCGGCCTCGGCGGCGGCAACCACCGCGGCGCGCCGTTCCCCCGCGAGTCGTGACCACGTGACCGTCGGCATCCGACCTCCTCGTCGGCAATATGACCACTGGTCACAATACTGTGACGGCGGTCACGTCACAAGGGGTCGGGCATCCATCTCGGTCTCGAGCGTGCGCCTAGTGCACGCGATTCGGCCGCCGCGCGTGCGCGACCCCCACGCTCAGCCGCGGTCGGACCAGCGGAACACCGACAGGCAGCCGATGAGCCCGCCCACACTCCACGCGGCGAGCACCAGGAAGATCCGCCCGTGCTCCCACGTCCCCGCGGGTTCGATCGAGACCATCTCGGGAGGCAGCAGCACCGAGCGGAAGCCCTGCGCCATCCACTTCACCGGGAACAGTGATCCGACGACGAGCATCCACGTCGGCAGCACCATCAGCGGGACGTAGGTGCCCGACAGGAACTGCAGGCCGACGGCCGGCCCGTTGGTGATGACGGCCGCCGACACGGCGTTGCTCGCGAGGTTGCTGATGAAGATGCCGAGCAGCGAGCAGCTGACGATGCCGAGCGCGAACACCCAGGACAGGGTGAACCAGCCGTAGGCGTCCGACGGCAGCCGCAGATCGAAGACCAGCACGCCGACGGCCAGCAGGATCACCGCTTCGGCCAGGCTGACGATCGCGACGAGCACGATCTTGCCGATGAAGTAGGACGACGCCGTGGTCGGCGTCCCGCGCAGCCGCCGCAGCGCGCCGGTGTCGCGGTCCGCGGCGATGCTGATGCCGAGGTTGATGAAGGACGTCGACAAGATTCCGTAGGCGAGCATGCTGGCCGCCAGCACGGCACCGGTGCTCACCTGACTGTTGGGCAGCTTCGCCGAGAAGATCGACCCCAGCAGCAAGCAGATGATGGTGGGCATGGAGAACGTGAGCACCATCTGCTCGGGACGCCGGTAGAACATCTTCAGTTCCGGCAGCACGCGCGAGAAGCCGATCCGCACCGCGGACGGCAGTGCCTGCTCACCCGACGCGCGGTGCCGCGGCAGCGCATTGCCGACGCCCATCAGGCGAGGCCGATCAGATGCAGGTAGGCGTCCTCCAGCGTCGGTCGGGTGACCGTCAACTGCTCCAGTTCCCCCGCGGCGCTGCGCCGGCGGATCAGCTCGGTCGGGTGGTCGGTGGTCTCGACGTGGACGACGTCGCCCTCCAGCCAACGGACCGTCGCTGCGGTGTTCACGTGGCCGGTCAGCCGCGCCGGCGAATCGACGGCCACCACCCGACCGCCGGCGATCACCGCGACGCGGTCGGCCAGCGCCGCAGCCTCCTCGAGGTAGTGGGTGGTGAGCAGGATCGTCGTACCGTCCTGCGCCAAGAGCCGGATGAGGTCCCAGAACTGGCGCCGCGCCTCGGGATCGAAACCGGTGGTCGGCTCGTCGAGGAAGACGAGTTCCGGCGTGCCGATGATGCCGAGGGCGACGTCGAGCCGGCGGCGCTGCCCTCCGGAGAGGGCCCGCACCCGCGACCCGGATACCGCACCGAGGCCGACGAGGTCGAGCACCTCGTCCCGATCACGGGTCCGGCCGTAGCAATTGGTGAACATCCCGACGGTCTCACGCACGGTCAGCATGCCGGCGTCACTGACCTCCTGCAGCACGATGCCGATCCGCGCCCGCCACGCGCGGCCCGCGGTTCCGGGATCCTCACCCAGGACGCGCACCTCGCCGGCGTCGCGCCGGCGGTTGCCCTCGAGGATCTCGATCGTCGTGGTCTTCCCGGCTCCGTTCGGACCGAGGATGGCGAACACCTCTCCGCGACCGACGTCGAGGTCGAGGTCGCGCACCGCCTGCGTGCGGCCGTAGGCCTTCGCCAGACCCCGCACGTGGACCGCGGTCGCCGACGCCGGACCGCTCACCGCCACCACGGGGAGGCACCCGCCGTCACGACGTCCCCTCGTCGCTCATGACGTCCCCTCGTCCGCGTCCAGTTCGGCGAGCAGCGCCCGCAGGTCGTCCTCGGACAGCTCGTCGATCAGCTGGTCGAGGTCGTCACCGGTGGACGCCGGTGGCGCGTCCGCGACCGCGGTCGCGTCGCCGTGCACCGCATGCAGTTCCGCGAGCACGCGGTCGGCGACGGAGTCGACGCTCACGCCCTTGAGTATCTCCAGGACCGACATGTCGATCGAGAACGTGGTGTTGATGCGCACCCGGAAGTCCATGGCCATCATCGAGTCGAGCCCGATGTCGTCCAGGACGTCGCCCGGGTCGATGTCGGTGACTGCGCAGTCGAAGACGCCCGCGACGAGCCGCCGGACGTGTTCGGTGACGACCTCGAGGCGCTGTGCGTCCGGTGTGCGGGCCAGCTCGTCGAGGATCGACGTGTCCGCGGCCGCCGACGTCGCCGACGCGTCGGCGACGTCCAATCCGGAGAACATCGCGGGCAGCCGACCACCGAGACCGAGGTGCCGGGCCCGTCCCCAGTCCGCGCTGATCGCGACGACGTGTGGGGTCCGCTGTCCGATGAGTCGGTCGAGGATGAGCGCCCCGGCGGCGGGCGTGATGAGTTCGATGCCCCGTTGCGCGTAGCTCGCCTCGAGGTCGAGTTCCTCCACCATGCCCACCGACCACGGTCCCCAGCCGATGGTGAGTGCCGGGAGTCCGCGAGCGTGGCGGTCGTGGGCGAAGGCGTCGAGGAAGGCGTTCGCGGCGGCGTAGTTTCCCTGTCCCGGGGCCGAGATGACCGAGCCCGCCGATCCGAACAGCACGAAGAAATCGAGATCCTGGCCGCCGAAGACGTCGTCGAGGGCGCGGGTGCCATCGATTTTCGGCTGCAACACCTTTCGGAAGTCGTCCTCGCCGAGGTTCACCAGCAACTGGTCGTGCACCGTACCGGCGGCGTGGACGACACCACGCACGGGACGGCCGTCCTCGCGAGCGTGACGATCCAGCCAGCACCGCAGCTGCTCGACGTCGGTCACGTCGACGCTCGCCGTGGAGACGCGGGCGCCGAGGCGTTCGACGGCGCGGATGGCGTCCACGACCGCGGCCTGGGGATGATCGTCACCCAGGGCGGCCCACTGATCGCGCGGCGGAACGGCGGTCCGTCCCAACAGCACCACGTGCCGGGCGCCACGCTCGGCGAGGAACGTCGCGACGGTGCGGCCGAGCGCCCCCGCGCCGCCGGTGACGACGTAGGTGCCGTCCGGGGCGAGCTTGGTCGGGAAGGGACGCGTCAACGTGGCGCACTGTCGCAGCCGCGGGACCAGGGTCCGGTCGCCGCGCAACGCCACCTGATCCTCACCGCCACCGACGAGGTGGTCGTGGAGCCGCCGTGCGGTTGCGGTGGCGTCGGCGTCGGGGTCGACGTCGACGAGTCCGCCCCAGCGGTCGCCGAATTCCTGGTGACCGATCACCCTCCCGAGGCCCCAGACCGCGGCTTGCTCGACCGCGAGGCGTTCGGTACCGAGCGCGGGTTGCGCGCCGGCGGTCACCAGGTGCAACCGGGGTGAGGCACCGTCCTGCCCGGCGAGCGCCTGCACGAGCCGCAGGACCGTGAGGACGCCGAGATCCTCCGCATCGGCCGCACGGTCCACCACGTCCATCGGCCAGCAGTCGACGACGTCGGTGAGACCGGCACCCGAGTCGAGGTGCGCCGCGATCAATTCGTGGAGGTGGTCGGGACGGCTCGGGTCGATCGCCCAGCCGTCGTCGGTCTCGACGAGGGCGGCGACGTCCTGGTGAGCGACCGTCCGTACGTCGTGTCCGGTACTGCGGAGCCGCTCGGCGACGGCGGCGCCGACCCCGCTGCGATCGGCGAACACCAACCAGGACCGGGCCTCGATCGACATCGGCGGCTCGGCGTCGGCGAGTTCGGGTTCGTGTTCCTGCCAGTCGATCTCGTAGAGACCCTTGTCGATGCGCTCGGGCGACATGCGCGACGACGCGGTGAGTGACTGGACCGTGAAGCCGTCGAACACCGCGAGCAGGTCGCCGTGCTCATCGGTGATGGTGATGTCGGCTTCCACCTCCTCGCGCGTCGCGGTCACGACGTCGACGTGCACGGTCATCGCGGCGGTCGGTGCGCCGTAGACCGCACCGTGGCGGATGCGGGTCGGCAGGTACGGACTGTCGTGGGCGACCTTGCCGAGGAACGGTGCGCCGAAGAGCGTTTGAAACGCCCCGTCGACCAGCGCTGGGTGGAACCGGTACTGGGCGAGGTCGCCGGCGATGGTGGCGGGGACCGTCATCGCGGCGGCGGCCCAGTCCTCCCCCGCCGTCACTTCGGTGATGGGGCGGAAGGCGTCGCCGTAGTCGAAGCCGATCGCGGCGGTGCGGGCGTAGAACTCCTCGCGTCCCGTCGCGGCGACGGGTTCGGAGGCGTCGCCGCGCGGGGTACGGCGAGGGCGGCGCGGCAGCGTGTTGAGTTCCGCGGTCGCCGTGACCGTCCACTTCAGGTCGCCGTCGGCACCGGCGGTGAACGCCGCGAACTCCAGCGTCCCGTCGTCCTGGTTCAACGTCGTCCGCAGAATCGGATCGCAGGTGTCGTCGATGATCAGCGCGCGGTGCAGGACGAGGTCGTGCACGCTGTGGTCCGCGCCGTAACTGGCCTTCGCCGCGGCGAGCGCCATCTCCACGAACACCGCGCCCGGCACCACGACGCTGCCCTGCACGCGGTGATCGCCCAGGAACGGCAGCAGCGCCTGGCTGAGCTCGACCTCCCACGTCGGGTGGATCCCGTGCACGGGTTGACCGAGCAGCGGGTGCACCGGTGCGTAGTGCAGTTCCTCTGCCGCCTCCGGGGTTTCGTTCCAGTAGCGCTTGAGCTGCCACGGATACGACGGCAGCCGCAGGGGCGCCGAGGACGGTCCGGGATGCACCGCGGACCAGTCGACGTCGTGGCCGTGGGCGTGCAGGGCGCCCACGGCGTCGAGGAACGTGCGGAGGTCGTCGTCGTCGCGCCGCTGGCTGGCGAGGACGACGGCCCGTTCGGTGCCCGCGATCTCGAAGATCGACGACGCGAGCACGGGATGCGGGCCGAGTTCGAGGAAGTGGGTGAAGCCGTCGTCCAGCATGCGGCGCACGGCCGGTTCGAACAGCACCGTCGCCCGGGTGTTCTGCCACCAGTACGCAGCACCGGCCGAATACCCGTCGAGCCGTTCACCGGTGACCGTGGAATAGAGCGGTGTCGCAGCGGCTTTCGAGGACAGTCCCTCGAACGCGGCGAAGAGGTCGTCCTTCACCGCGTCCATGTAGTGCGTGTGGTACGGCACCTTCCCGGTGAGGAAGCGGTGGAAGACACCCGCCTCCTCGAGCTGGTGGGCGATGTCGGCGAGGACGTCGCCGTCGCCGGCGATCGCGATGGCCGAGGGACCGTTGATGGCCGCGATCGACACGCGGTGACCGATCTCGGCGCGGGCCGAGTCGTCGAGCGCCTGCGGCAGCGCTTCGGCGCCCAGGCCGACCGCAAGCATGCGTCCTAGTCCGCGGGTGCGCTGCTGCAGTCGGCTGCGGTGGTAGATGACCTCGATCGCCTGCTCGAAGGTGAGCAGTCCGGCGAGGTGGTGGGCGGCGACCTCGCCCGCGCTGTGGCCGACGACGCCGTCGGGGACGAGGCCGAAGTCGCGCAGCTGCTCGGCGAGCGCCACCTGGATGGCGAAGTTGGCCGGTTGCGCGACGTCGGTCTCGGTCATCCGCGATGCGGATTCGTCGCGGCGCAGCTCCTCGATCAGCGACCAGTCGGCGTGCCGGGACAGCTCGTGGTCGCTGCGGAGGATGCTCTCGGTGAAGGTCGGCAGGACGTCGAGCAGTCCGCGGCACATGCGCCACCACTGCGGTCCCATCCCGGTGCAGACGAACGCGAGCTTGGGATCCGCGGACCCGTTGCGACTCAACGCGATCCGCTCGCCGTCGGCGAGCGCACGGAGCTGGTCCGCTGCGTCGCGAAGATCCGCCGCGACCAGGGTGCGGCGGTGGCTGAGGTGGGTCCGCCGCCGGCTCAGCGTGTGCGCGAGGATTCGTAGCTCGGTGTCCGGGTGGGCGTCGACGTGGTCGGCGAGCCGGCGTGCCGAGGCGACGAGCGCCTCCTCGCTGCGTGCGGACAGCGGCAGCAGGGTCAGCGGCAGTCCGTCCGTCGCGTCCGGCGCGGGCACGGGTTGCGGCGGCTCGGCGAGGACGACGTGGGCGTTGGTGCCGCCGAAGCCGAAGGAGTTGACCCCGGCCAGACGGCGCGCGACGTCGGGGAACGCGCGGCCGCTGCGCGGGACGTCGATGCCGAGGTCCTCGAACGCGACCGCGGGTTCGTTCAGGTGCAGGTGCGCCGGAATGTAGCCGTGCTCGAGCACCAGCGCGGCCTTCATCAGGCCCGCCACACCGGCACCGGCCTCGAGGTGCCCGATGTTGGTCTTCACCGAGCCGACCAGCAGGGGTCGATCGGCCGGTCGCTCGGCCGCCAGCGCGTTGGCAAGGGCCCGGAGTTCCACCGGGTCGCCCACCGGTGTCCCGGTGCCGTGTGCCTCGACGTAGGCGATGTCGGCGGGCTGCACGCCGGCGCGACGCAGCGCGGAGGTGATCGCCGTCTCCTGCGCCTCCTCGCGCGGCACGGTGATGCCGTCGGTGTGGCCGTCCTGCGACACCGCGGTCCCGAGAATCTGGGCGTAGATGCGGTCGCCGTCGCGCACGGCGTCCTCGAGCGGCTTGACGACCACGACCGCTCCGCCCTCGCCGCGGGCGTAGCCGTCGGCCGACGCGTCGAAGGCCTTGCAGCGGCCGTCGGGGCTGAGGAATCCGCTCTTCGATTCGGCGATGGCCGTATTCGGTCCCACCATGACGTTGACGCCGCCCGCCAGTGCGAGCCGGCATTCGCCGTTCCAGATGCTCTGCGCGGCGAGGTGTACCGCCACCAGCGAGCTGGAGCAGGCGGTGTCGACGGTCATGCTGGGTCCGCGGAAGTCGAACGCGAAGGAGATGCGGTTCGCCAGCATCGTCATCATCATTCCGGTCGCGGAGTGCGACTTGAAGCGGTAGCGGCTGGTCCGTCCCTGGTTCTGCAGCAGCTGGTAGTCGAGGGTGAAGCCCCCGACGAACACGCCGACGTCGGTGCCCGCCAACGCATCGACGGGAATGCCGCCGTCCTCGAACGCCTCCCACGTGGCCTGCAGGAGCAAGCGCTGCTGCGGATCGATCGAATGCGCCTCGCGAGGGGAGATGCCGAAGAACTGCGGATCGAACTGGTCGATGTCGTCGAGGAATCCTCCTCGCCGCGTGGCCATCTTTCCGACCTTCTTCGGGCTCGGGTCGTGATATCTGGCGGCGTTCCAGCGAGATTCGGGCACCACGCGGGTGGCGTCGGTGCCGCTGCACAGCAGCTCCCAGTAGTCCGCCGCAGAGCCGACGCCGCCCGGGAGGCGACAGCCCATCCCGACGATCGCCAGCGGCGCGTGCGTGTCCCGTTCCGTCATCGAGGCCGGTCTCACGTCAGCTTGAGTTCGGGGGCGGTCGAGAGGATCCACTCCCTGCTGACCGGATTGACCGCCTGCTCCTGGCGGTAGACCGAACGCAGGTCGCGCAGCAGCGCGTCGGTCTGCCATGCCTGCACCTGGCGCATCGCGTCGTCGTCGTCGAACAGTTCGGCCTTGTCCGCCAGGACGGTGTCGGTGAGCTGTCCGGCCAGCTGCCGCAGCAACCGGGCATTGGCGTCGAATTGGTCGAGGAACGTCGCGGACGTGCCCATCATCGCGGTGTGCAGGGCCACCATGAAGTTCAGCGGCGCGTACAGGTCGACGAACGGGACGTCGGACACCCCGCGCTCCACGGCCGCCCACTCGCGGAAGAAGCGCTGCACGCGGTTGCTCAGGGCGATCAGGCCGTCGAGGTAGGGCACCACCGCGGGGTCGTCGGCGACGGTCACGAATCGCCCGTTGCCGTACAGGAATCCGACGAATCCCCAGTAGAAGGCGACGTCCCAGATGATCTTGGCGGCCATCACCGTCGGCGTCCCCATCAGGGAGTACTGGCCCTGGTAGATGTTCAGCCACATGTCGGCCAGCGAGCGGAACATGGAGTCGCTGACGCCGGCCCGGGCCGTGACGTCCTCGCCGTCGAGGTCGCGGACCACCATGTCGGTGATGAGCCCGTTGCCGATCGCGACCAGGTCGAGACCCGAAGAGTAGAGCGGGTCCAGGAAGATGCCGGCGTCGCCGGTGATGCACCAGCGCCGATCGCCGTCGAAGACCTTCGTCGCGGCATGGCTGTAGTGCTTCATCACGCGGAAGTCCTTGATGAGGTGCTCGTGTTCCGTCAGCACCGCCGCGCACTGTGGTTCGTGCTCGGCCAGCCAGGCGCGCGCCTTCTCCAGCGTGTTGAAGCCGTCGAAGGCGTGGAAGCGCGGGTCGGCCACGATGCCGACGCTGGTGGCGCCCGAGGCGAGGCGGATGAGCCACACCCAATAGCCCTCGCCCATCAGGTGATTGGTGGACAGGGCGCGGTCGCCCTCGATCAGCCGTCCCTGCCACTGCGGGTCGTCGCTCCAGCCGCCGACGTCGATCTCGGTCGCCACCCGCAACCACGCTGCGTTGCAGTCGTGATCGGTGGTTCGCCGCAGACCGAGTTGCCGGCCGAGGATGCGGTTGCGCCCCGAGGCGTCGACGACCCAGCGTGCGGTGGTGGTCGACACGGCGTCGTCGTGCTGAAACGAGACGGTGTGCGCCGCTGCGCCGGAACCGAACTCGACGGAGCGGACGCGGCCGGTGCGGATGTCGACACCCGCGGCGCGGCACCGGAGGCTCAGTTCGTTCTCCAGCCTGCCGCGATCGATCTGGTAGGTCACCTGCGGCACGAAACAGGAGCTGCCGAGTTCCATGCGGCTGGCGATGTCGGTGTTGTCATCGTGAGTGAAGAACATCCGCAGGCCCATCTTGCGGATCTGCGCCGTGCTGAGGTGATCTCCCAAACCGAGTCGGTCCCGCAGGTAGTGGGCCGACACCTCGACGGTCGATTCGCCGACGGTGTGGGTCATCTCGGCGACCGGGTGCGGATGCGGCTCGATGATGCACACGCGCGTGTCGCGCCGCGCCGTGCGCAGTTCGAGCGCCAGCGTCAGGGCCGCAGCGCCGCCGCCGATGACGACGACGTCGTGCTCGGCGCCGATCTCGTGCTCGGTGGCGACGGTCTCGGGTGCGGCGAGCTGGCGACGAATCCGGCGGGCGAGCGCTTCGCGTGCGTCCAGATCCAGGTGCGACAGCTGTGTTCGGACGTCCACGTGCTTTCCTCCCCGGGGTGATCCCGTGTTCTCGACGCTACCGGAATGCGGTGCGCCGACCGGCGTGCCGGTGTCGGTCGGTGATGGGGTGCTCATCGCCGCGTCCCGCTCTCGCCCACGGGACTGTCGGTGGGGCCGGCGGCATGCCCCATGTTCTCGGCGGACCGGTGCCTGCCGTAGACGATCTCGAAGATCGGGCTGGCCATCAGCGTGGTGACGATGGCGACGAGAACGAGGATCGTGAACAGGGTGGGCGTGATGATGCCGGCCTGCAGTCCGATGTTGAGCAGGATGAGTTCGATGAGCCCGCGGGCGTTCATCAGCGAGCCGAGGGCGATCGCTTCGCGCGTCGGGACCTTCTTCCAGCGCGCAGCCACCGTGCAGGCCACGAACTTTCCGGCGATCGACACCACCAGCAGGCCGGCGAACACCGCCCACAGTCCGACGCTGTCGACCAGACCGATCTGGGTGTTGAGGCCGGAGAAGACGAAGAACAGGGGCAGCAGGAACGTGGTGACCAGCGGCTCCAGCATGTCGGTGAGCCGTTTCGCGAAGACGCCGGACGGCATCGCGACGCCGAGGATGAAGGCGCCGAAGATGGCGTGGATGCCGATGGTGTCGGTGAGGAAGGCACAGGCCATCAGCGCGATGAGGACGGCGCTCAGCATCGGCGGGGTGATGGCGTTCCGGCGTTCCGCCATCGGGCCGAGGACGCGCAGTCCGCGCCGCCCGGCGGTGAGCACCAGGACGCCGTAGAGCAGGCCGCCGCCGACGGCGAGCAGCGCCGTGGTCGAATTTCCCTGGTTCAGGGCGAGGACCACGGCGAGGATGCACCACGAGATCGCGTCGTCGGTCGCGCCGCAGGCCAAGGCCAGCGTGCCGAGCGGCGTTCCGGACAGGCGCTTCTCGAAGATGATGCGGGCGAGCATGGGGAAGGCCGTCGTCGCGATCGACGCGCCCATGAACAGCATGGCCATGAGCAGCGTCGTGCCGTCGCCGAAGAACTCGGCGCTGCCCAGCAGGGGCACGGCCACCAATGCGCCGAGCGCCAACGGGACGAGGATGCCCGCGGCCGACACCGCGGCGGCGGTCCCGGCGCGGTGCCGGACGAGGTCGACGTCGAAGTTCAAGCCAATCAGGAACATGTAGAGGACCAGGCCGACCTGAGCCATCGTGTAGAGGACCGTGTTGGCGTCCCCGCTCGGAAAGAGCTGATCCTGCACTCCCGGTGCGAGCTGCCCCAGCAGCGACGGGCCGAGCAGGACGCCGGCGATCATCTCGCCGACGACCTGGGGTTGGCCGAGACGCTTCGCGATCAGTCCGACGATGCGGCACGCGAGCAGGATGACGGCGAGTTCACCGAAGAAGTGGACGGCGGTGGCGGCGTGCACGGGTCAGCGTCCGTTCCGTCGTGTCGCCGCCGACCCGATCCGCGGCGTCCTCACGCGTAGCAGCACGTTCGTAATGTAGCCATGCACTCCGATCATGACGACGCCGGCGGGAGTCCGCGGAGGTTTCGTCATCGACTGGTCACGGACCGTCGCGGTGCGCCTGTTCAGGTGCGCGGCCAGCCCGCCATGACCGTGGCGGCGACGGCACGCAGTTCGGCGCGGCCGGCACCGTCACGGGCTCGGGTGGACAGCCCGTTGATGACGACGACGAGGTACTCGGCGAGCGTCTCCGGATCCGCCGTCGCGGGCAGGTCGCCCTCGTCGATCGCCCGCGCGAGCCGCTTGGCGATCACGGCGCGGCCGTCGTCGCGGCGGTGTACCAGCAGCGGGTCCATGTTGACCAGACACCCGGTCGGCTGACCGCGCTTCGTGCAGTCCACGATCGCGGCGTCGAGCAGGCAGGACGCGAAGTCGTAGGCGGTCGGCTCCGACATCGCCAGCAGCAGCGGCGTCCCCGGGCGCCGTGCGTAGAGATCGACGGCCTCGTCGTAGAGGTCGCGCTTGCTGCCGAAGGCCGCGTAGAGACTGGGCGAGGAGATGCCCATCGCCGTGGTCAGGTGATTGATGGACGTGCGGTCGTATCCGCCGCACTCCCAGAACGCGCGCATCGCGGCCTCGAGGGCGCGGCTGCGATCGAACTCCCGGGGGCGGCCCACCTCCCGCAGTCTAGACCTGCGCAAAGGCACGCGACGGTTGAGGAAATCGCCGTCGCCCACGGGGCCTGGCGACAGCCCAGTCCCACCTGTCGGGATGCCGCGCACCAAGGAACCCCGTCCGGTCCTCCCCGCACCTAGCATCTCGACCGTGTCCTCCACGCCTGCGGGCCAGACCGCTCCGGTCATCCGGCGCCACCCCCTTCGATTCGCGGTCGTCACGGCCGGGCTGACGTTGTTCGCGGCCGTCGGCTGCGGCAGCGACGACGCATCGAAGGCCGCTGAATCCAGCTCTGGCTCCAGCAGCTCCTCGGCATCCAGCGGTGCGGCCGCCGAATCGGCAGGCGTCGACTGCACCGCAGTCGACGTTCCCCTCACCGACATTCCCTCCGGTGACGGTGAGCCGATGCTGAGCATCCCTCAGCCGCCGGGCTGGGAGCCCAGCGACGAGGTGACGAACGAGATGATTCCGTTCGCGATGGTCAACGCCGACCTCGTCAGCGAGGGCTTCGCGCCCACGGCCGTGGTGACCCGGGAGTCGGTCGACGGCAAGGTCCCGGCCGAGGACGTATTCGAGTCGAATCGCAGCACGCTCACGGCGGCCGGCGGCGCGGACCTGCAGACGACGCAGACGACCGTGTGTGGGCAGCCTGCCGAACGCGTCGAGTACACCTGCCCGCCCACCGGTCAGGTGGGTCCCCGTCCGTGCCGTCTGCTCAACGTCGTCGCACCGACCGGTGATCGCACGTTCCTGATCACCGTCACGGTGCAGACCACCGATCCGGCGAATCCGACCTATCAGCAGGACAGCTCGGCGATCCTCGACGGCTTCCAGGTGACGCCGCCGGCCTCGTGATCGAGAGGCCGTCCGCATCACGCGGCGGCCTTCGCTACTGCGCGTTGGCCTCTTCGTAGGCCGTGCGAACCTCGGAGGAAATCCGGCCGCGCGGGCTCACGGAATACCCGTTCTCACTCGCCCAGGCCCGGATGGCCGAGAGATCCTCCGATGCCGACTTCTTGTTTCCCCGACCCCTCTTGGAGCGGGTGGCACGCGGCCGTTCATCACCCGAAATCCTTTCCGCGGCCTTCACGTAGGGACTCAGAGCCTTCTCGAATTTCGACGCGTTCTGCGCCGAGAGATCAATGCGGTAGGCAACGCCACGAATCGAGAATTCGACGGTTTCACCGCCCTCGGTGATATCCGTTCCGTCGATGTCGTCGATGACCTGGCGGATCACGCGTTCTGCCATTTCTTCCCTTTCGGCATCCGCCCCCGAAGCCGAGACTTTACCGTCCATCGGAACTTAATCCCGACAGGGAATGCGACATCGTCGATGACGGTCCAATGGTCATTTCCTGAGGTCAACTAACGAGAACGCCGCGCACGCCGGAAATTCACCGCATTCCTGACGCGGCATACTGAGGTCATCGATCGACGGCACCGCTCGCGACCGCGTCCGGGTCGCCGAGATACACGTCGCCGAGACACAGAGGAGTTCGCATGCCTGCACCGTCCCCCGCCACCTTCGCGCGGCTCGCCGACCTCATCGCCATCCCCGACGCGTCGGCGCGGCCGACCCGTTCGGTCATCGAGGTGTTCACGGGCAAGGAGCTGACGACCGTCCCGATCGGCACCGCGCAGGACGCGAAGGACGCCATCGCCCGCGCCCGCGCGGCGCAGCGGTCGTGGGCGGAGCTGCCCGTGGACGAGCGGGCCGCCATCTTCCACCGCTATCGCGACCTGGTGCTGAAGAACCTCGACGCGCTGATGGACATGGCGCAGGCCGAGACCGGCAAGTCGCGCGGTGCCGCGCAGGAGGAGATCCTCGACATCGCCATGACGGCGCGTCACTACGCACGCGTGGCGCCCAAATTGCTGCGGCCGCAACGGGTGAGCGGCATGCTGCCGGTGCTCACCAAGACCGTCGTGCGCTACCAGCCCAAGGGCGTCGTCGGCGTGATCGCGCCGTGGAACTATCCGATGACACTGGCCGTCTCCGACGCGATCGCGGCCCTGCTCGCCGGCAACGCCGTCGTGCTGAAGCCGGACAGCCAGACGCCGTACTGCGCACTCGCCTGCGTCGAGCTGCTGTACGAGGCGGGCCTGCCGCGCGACCTGTTCGCCGTGGTGCCCGGACAGGGCTCCGTCGTGGGCACGGCCCTGGTGGAGAACACCGACTACCTCATGTTCACCGGGTCGACCGCCACCGGGTCGCTCCTCGCCGAGCAGGCCGGCCGCCGTCTCATCGGGTTCTCCGCCGAACTGGGCGGCAAGAATCCCATGATCGTGGCCGCCGGGGCCAATCTGCGCGAGGTCGCCGACGCCGCCGTGCGGGCGTGCTTCGCCAACTCCGGCCAGCTCTGCATCTCCATCGAACGCATCTACGTCGAGGAACCGATCGCGGCGGAGTTCACCCGCATCTTCGGCGAGCGCGTCCGCGCCATGACGCTGCGCGGCGGCTACGAGTTCGGCGTGGAGATGGGCAGCCTGATCTCCGAAGACCAGGTGAAGGCGGTGTCCAGTCACGTCGACGACGCCGTCGCCAAGGGTGCGACCGTCGTCGCCGGGGGAAGGGCCCGGCCCGACCTCGGGCCCCTGTTCTACGAACCCACGGTGCTCACCAACGTGCCCGAGGACGCCGAGTGCTATCGCGACGAGACCTTCGGGCCGCTCGTCTCCATCTATCCGGTCGCCACCATCGACGAGGCCGTCGCCCGCGCCAACGACACCGACTACGGCTTGAATGCCAGCGTGTGGGCTGCGAGCAAGCGCGCGGGCGAGGAGATCGCCGCGCGCATCCACGCCGGCACGGTGAACGTCGACGAGGGCTACGCCCCCACCTGGGGCAGCACCGGCGCCCCGATGGGCGGCATGGGCGTGTCCGGCATGGGCCGCCGCCACGGCCCCGAGGGCCTCGTCAAGTACACCGAGCCGCAGACCATCGCCACCACGCGCATCCTCAATCTCGGTGGCCCGCGCGGACTTCCGCCCAAGCTGTGGGCGAAGGTCATGCCGCCGTTCGTCAAGGCGCTGCAGTACCTGCCGGGCCGCTGACGGTTCGCCTCAGCGCAGCGGGATGTCGGTCCGCGCGGCACGCTCCTCGTCGCTGCGCGGGCCGAACAGGCGGCGTTGCGCCTCGTCGATCGGGACGTCGTTGATGCTCGCCTCGCGCCGGCGCATCAACCCGTGCTCGTCGAACTCCCACAGTTCGTTGCCGTAGCTGCGCCACCACTGACCCGAGACGTCGCGGCACTCGTACTGGAAGCGGACGGCGATGCGGTCCTCCGAATGGCTCCACAGGGACTTGCGCAGCGCGTAGTCCCGCTCGCGCTCCCACTTGGCCGTGAGGAACTCGACGATCGCGGCACGGCCGGTGACGAACTGGTCGCGGTTCCGCCAGACGCTGTCGACGGTGTAGGCGAGGCTGACGCGGTGCGGGTCGCAGGTGTTCCACGCGTCCTCGGCCGCCTGCACCTTCTGCAGCGCGCCGTCGCGGTCAAAGGGGGGCAGCGGTGGTCGGGGTTCGTTCATGCGGTCCTCGCGTGCAGCAGACGTCCGTCGTGGTCGATGCCCGCCGGTGACCCGGGTGGGCCCGTTCATCATCGCCGACGTCGCCGCCGCGCCCAAGGCCTCGGACCCGATCGGTGCCATCGGCGGACGCGATGAATCGACGACGCACGTGACCGCAACCCGTTACGCAGCCGTCGCGACTTCGTCACCCCACCCGGTCCGTCGAGTCAGGCTCGTCGCCTACCATTCACTCATCCGATCGACGTCGATCGCCCCGGCCTTCGCCGACCCACTGGAGAACACCTTTGACGTCATTTCGCCGTGCCCGCGGTACCGGCCTCGCCGGCCTGCTGGCGGTGCTCGCCATCAGCGCGGGCATCGTCGTCTCGAGTGCCCCGCCCTGCGGCGAGCACTGCCAGACGCTGGCGTCCCGCGACGCTCCGCAGCAGGCGGCGACGCCGCCGCCGTCACCCACCGAACCGGCGACACTGGCCCTCGTCCCCTCCCCCGGCGCCGCCGACGTCAACCCCGACGGGCGCGTGCTGGTCACGGCCACCAGCGGCACGCTGCAGGGCGTTCAGATGATCAACGACGCGGGCCGGGAGATCCCCGGTGTCCTGACTCCCGACGCGAAGGCGTGGAAGCCGACCGTGCAGCTGGGGTACGGGCGCTCGTACACGCTGACGATCGCCGGCCGCGGACCCGGCGGCATGCCGACGCGACAGACCTCGAGCTTCTCCACGGTCACGCCGAGTGACCAGACCCAGGTCTACCTGAACACCGTCGGCTACACGCCGATCCAGGACGGCGGCACCTACGGCGTCGGCATGGTCGTGGTCGCGCACTTCGACGAGCCCATCACCGACAAGGTCGCCGCCGAGAAGCATCTCCGCGTCGACACGGCTCCGAAGGTCAACGGCAGCTGGTACTGGGTCGACGACCAGACGGCGCACTGGCGTCCCGAGAGGTACTACGCCCCCGGCACCAAGGTCGACGTGCACGCCGACATCTACGGCGACCAACTCGGCGACGGCCTCTACGGCGCGGAGGACGAGCACGTCGCCTTCACGATCGGCGACGCACACGTCTCGATCGCCGACGACACCACCAAGCAGGTCAGCGTCTTCGACAACGGCAAGCTGGTCCGCACCATGCCGACGTCGATGGGAATGGGCGGTACGGAGACCATCGGCGGCACCACGCTGAGCTTCTGGACGCCGCCGGGGGTCTACACCGTGATCGGCAAGGCGAACCCGGTCATCATGGACTCCTCGACGTTCGGGCTGCCGGTCAACAGCCGACTCGGTTACCGCGAGACCATCCCGTGGGCCACCCAGATCAGCAGTGACGGCATCTACCTGCATCAGCTCAACTCGACGGTGTGGGCGCAGGGCAACACCGACACCAGTCACGGATGCCTGAACCTCAACAGCGAGAACGCCCAGTGGTTCTACGAGTTCGCTCAGCCCGGCGACGTCGTCGAAGTGCGCCACACCGGCGGCGCGCCGCTGCGGCTCGACCAGAACGGCGATTGGACGTTGCCGTGGTCGGAGTGGGTGAAGGGCAGCGCCCTGCACCAGTGACGCCGCCGTCCGCGGGCCCGGCGGCGGCGTCGGCGCGCCCTTCTGCGCGCCGCCGGTGACGGCCGACTATCTTTCTCGTGTGCAGGAGATGAACCGTCGTACGTTGATGATGCTGAGCGGATTCGGTGCGCTGGCCGCCGCGATGCCCCTCCCGACGGCCGGGGCCGTCCCGTCCCCCGGCGCCGATACGCCGCCTGTACCGAGTGCCGCCACCCCCACCTTCCTGTTCCACGACGAGTTCGACGGTCCCGCGGGGTCGGCGCCGGACCCGTCGAAGTGGTCGGTTGCGAAGGCACGCGAAACGATCCGCAACCCGGTCTTCTGGGACCGGCCGGAGAACATGGGCCAGTACCGCGATGACCGGGAACACGTCTTCCTGGACGGCAATTCGAACCTGGTGATCCGCGCGACCCGCAATGCCGACGGCAAGTACGTGAGCGGCAAGGTCAACGGCACGTTCTGGGGCGGCATCAACACGACGTGGGAAGCGCGGATCAAGTTCGACTGCCTCACCCTCGGCGCCTGGCCGGCCTGGTGGCTGTCCAACGATCATCCCGTGGTGGGTGGCGAGATCGACCTCGTCGAGTGGTACGGCAACGGCGAGTGGCCCTCGGGCACCACCGTGCACGCCCGCTCGGACGGCACCTCGTTCGCCACGAATCCCTACCCGGTGGACAACGCCTGGCACACCTGGCGCGTGACGTGGAACGACTCCGGCCTGTACTTCTGGCAGGACTACGTCGCCGGTGCCGAACCGTACTTCCAGGTCCCGGCGAACTCGCTGGAGGACTGGCCGTTCAACCTGCCCGACTACCGCGTCTTCCCGGTGCTCAACGTGGCGGTCGCCGGTTCGGGCGGCGGGGACCCGAAGGGCGGCACGTACCCGGCCGACATGCTCATCGACTACGTGCGCGTCTGGTCGGCCTGACCCGGGCGTTCCACCGCCGGGGTAGTTCCTGCCAGGTTGCTGTGAAACCTCGCAGCGCTGCGGTGATGCGGTAGCGTCACCGTCATCGGGAGCGTCCGCCGACGCGAAACTCCGTTCGTGCGTGCGTCGGACGTCGGCGAGGTGGAGGGAGCGACGCGATGACCCTGGGGCCATGGGGTGACCTCACGATCTTCGCCGGCGTGATGGAACTCGTCTTCGCGTCGTGCGTCTTCGTTTTCATCACCCGGCTGGAGCGGCGCACGTCGCACCCGCTGGGCGACCAGGTCGGCGCCCACAAGGCGGTGCTGGCGAAGGTGCGCAAGCGGGAACCGCTGTCGCCGGACGAGTTCGACTACGCGAGCGAACTGGTCCGCGACGCCCGCTCGCCGCTGGCGTACGCCATCCCGGCGGCGCTCTTCACCATGGGATTCCTGTACGTCGTGGGCTGCCTCTTCGTGCTGCACCTCCAGGGCGGCCATCCGTCGTTCCGCACGTTCATCGGCGGCATCCCGATGCTGACGTCGATGAACATGGCCGGACAGCTGCGCCGGGTCGCCCGGCTCGGGCGTCGGCTTCCGGCGACGCGCCCAGCAGCAGCCGAGCAGTACGCCTCGGCCTGATCCGTCCCGCTGCGCGCCAGATCCCAAGCGCGTGTGCGTCTAATTCTTCGCGCGGTGCGCGCCGCGGCCCGGGAGGACCGCGGTGTCCCCGTCGTCCCACAGGGACAGCTGACGCTCGGAACCGCCGTCGGTCGGAGGACGGCGCAGCGGCCGGGTGCGCACCTTGAGCGGCCACCAGAACCACCGGCCCAGCAGCGCGGCGACCGCAGGCGTCATGAACGAGCGCACGATGAGCGTGTCGAACAGCAGGCCGAGCGCGATGGTCGTGCCGATCTGACCCAGGATGCGCAGATCGGCGAAGAGAAACGACGCCATTGTGGCGGCGAAGACCAGGCCGGCGGCGGTCACCACGGCGCCGGATCCGGCCATGGCACGGATGATGCCCGTCTTGAGCCCGGCGTCGATCTCCTCTTTGAAGCGTGAGATGAGCAGCAGGTTGTAGTCCGATCCGACCGCCAACAGCAGGATGATGGCCAGCGCCAGCACGATCCAGTACAGCTCGATGCCGAAGATGTCCTGCCAAATGAGCACCGAGAGCCCGAACGACGCGCCCAGTGACAACGCGACGGTACCCACGATCACGACGGCCGCGACGATGCTGCGGGTGATGAACATCATCACCAGCAGGATCAGCGTCATCGCCGCGATCGCGGCGATGACGAGGTCGTACCGGGCGCCGTCCTGAATGTCCTTGTATGTCGCGGCCGTTCCGGCGATGTAGATCTTCGAGCCGCCGAGCGGCGTGCCCTTCACGGCTTCCTGAGCGGCATGCCGAATCGCATCGATGTGCGAGATCCCCTCCGGCGTCGCGGGATCGCCGTCATGGGTGATGATCATGCGGGCCGCGGTCCCGTCGGGGGACAGGAAGAGCTTCAGGCCGCGCTGGAACTCGGGATTCGTGAACGCCTCGGGCGGCAGGTAGAACGAGTCGTCGGTCTTCGAGGCGTCGTAGGCCTGGCCGAGCGCCGTCGAGTTCTGCAACGCCGCTTGGGTCTGGTCGTCGATGCCGGACGTCGTGGCGTAGTTCGTCAGCGTGAGGTCGCGGTTGGTCTCCTGGTTGGCGATCTGCGGGGGAATCAGGGCCAGCAGCTTCGGCTGCAGCGCATCGAGTTTGGCGATGCTGCCGGAGACGTTGCCGAGCTGCTCGGTGAGCGCGTCGATGCCGTCGAGCGCGTCGAACAGTGATCGCAGCGCCGCGCAGGCGGGGATGTCGAAGCAGTGCGGCTCGAAGTAGAAGTAGTTGCGCAGCGGGCGGAAGAAGTCGTCGAAGTCGGCGATCTTGTCCCGCAGGTCCTGCGCGGTGGCGACGGTCTGCTGGAACGCCCGGGTCTGCTCGTCGGTGACCGCGCTCGACTGCTGCTGCAGCGAGTACTGCTGCCGCAGCACGTCGATCGAGTCGTTGATGACGTCCACCTGCTTGAGCAGGTCCGCACCGCGCGCCTGCTGGAACGGCAGATTGTTCAGCTGGGAGGCGCTGCCGGCGCTGATCTGGAAGGGAATCGACGTGTGGTCCAGCGGCGTGCCCAGTGGTCGGGTGATGGCCTGGACCTGAGCGATGCCGTCGGTGTGAAATACCGCCTTGGCGACGCGCTCGAGCAGGATCATGTCGGTGGGGTTGCGCAGGTCGTGGTTCGCCTCGATCACCAACAGTTCGGGGTTGAGACGCGCCTCGGAGAAATGCCGCTCGGCAGCGGCGTAGCCGACGTTCGCCGGGGCGGAGGCCGGCAGGTAGTGCTTGGCGTCGTAGTTCGTCTTGTAGGCGGGCAGCGCGAGCAGTCCGATGAGGGCGATCGCGATGGTCGCGACCAGGATCGGTCCCGGCCAGCGGACGATGGCCGTGCCGATGCGCCGCCAGCCGCGGGTCTGCATGGGCCGGGCCGGTTCGAACAGACCGAAGTGGCGACCGATCATCAGGAGCGCCGGGGCCAGGGTCAGCGCGGCGACGACGGCGACGAGGACGCCGATGCCCGCGGGGATGCCGAGGCTGTTGAAGTACGGCAACCGAGTGAAGGTGAGACACAGCACCGCTCCGGCGATCGTCAATCCCGATCCGAGGATGATGTGCGCGGTGCCGTGATACATCGTCGTGTAGGCGGTGACCCGGTCCTGTCGGGCATATCTGGCCTCGTGGAAGCGGCCGAGGATGAAGATGGCGTAGTCGGTCCCCGCCGCGATGACGAGCAGGGTCAGCAGGTTCGTGGAGTACGTCGACAATTCGATGATTCCGGCGTTGGCGAGGACCGCCACGACGCCGCGCGAGGCGGTCAGCTCGATCATCACCGTGAAGATGACCAGGAAGACGGTCGTGAGTCGGCGGTAGAGCCAGAACAGCATCACGGCGATCACGCCGATGGTGATGAGCGTCGTCTTCAGCGTGCCCTGGCGGCCGACCTCGAATTGATCGGTGACCAGCGGCGCCGCACCGGTGACGAAGACGTGCAGTCCGGCCGGCGGCGGCGTGTCGGCGACGATGTCGCGGACCGAGTCGACGGACTCGTTGGCCAGCGACTCGCCCTGGTTGCCGGCGAGATACAGCTGCACCAGCGCGGCCTTGCCGTCGGCGCTCTGCGACCCGGCCGCGGTGAGGGGATCGCCCCAGAAGTCCTGGATGTGCTCGACGTGCTTGGTGTCCTTGCCGAGCTTCTCGACCAGCCCGTCGTAGTAGTGGTGAGCGTCGGCGCCGAGTGGCTCGTCGCCCTCGAGGACCACCATCGCCGAACTGTCCGAGTCGAACTCGTCGAAGACCTTGCCGATGTGCTTGCTCGCCAGCAGCGAGGGCGAGTCCTGCGGACTCAACGAGACGTTGTGCGCCTCGGCCACCGTCTCGAGCTGCGGCACGAAGACGTTGGTGAGCACCGCCAGTCCGAGCCAGAACAACGCGATCAGCACGGAGAACCGCCGGATGGCGTCCGGAACCCAGTGCAGCGTCATCGATGACCTCCGGTGAGCGGCGACGGGGGGACGGATTCGTTCCGTAGCGAAGCTAACGAAAGGACGTTACGACACCGCAGCCCGCAGCACAACACGGACCCGGCCACTGATCGACGTCGGCGCGACAGGCACTTTCGTCGAGCCGCCGACGGCGTCCGACACCGCGACTCGCCCGTCGAGAGGGCGGCAGTGCCCATCCTGGCAAACGGTTGTCAGTCGGGTGTGCATCACCTGTGCAATGGCTGACAGGCCTCACGTGTCCTGGCGTGCGAAGTCCTTTGGTCGGAAGTGCCCGCTGCGCAGCGTGGCCTCGATGTCCTCGAGGCTTCGCCCGGTGAGGTCCGGCATGCGGAAGTAGACGAACAGCCATGCCGCGACGTTGAAGGCACCGTAGAGCCACATCGACGGTCCGACGCCGATGGCACTGATCAACGTCAGCAGGGTGAGCGTGATCAGCAGGTTGGTGCCCCAGAGCGTGGCCGACTGCACCGCGGTCGCCACGGGCCGGACGGCCAGCGGGTAGGTCTCGGAACCGGTCAGCCACCCCATGAGTTGCAGCCCGCCGGCGTTGAAGAGCATGAAGATCACCAGGCACGCCACGATGTAGGGAATGGACTCGCGCCCGCTGTGACCCGTGACGAACAGGCCGCCGAGGACGAACAGACTCGCGGCCGCGCCGGGGATCATGATCAGGGTCAGACGCCTCCGACCGACCCGGTCGATGATGGTCAACCCGACGAGCTGAGCCACCAGATAGCTCACGCCAAGGGCGACGGACACCTGCAGCGCCACCGACTCGGCGAATCCGTTGTCGGTGAGGATCGTCGGCGAATAGTAGATGATCATCTCGATGCCGCTGAGTTGGGTGAAGACGGCGATGCCGCATCCCAGGATGAGCGCAGGTCGCACCCACCCCTCGCGCAGACCCGGCCAGCCGCGTGTCTTCGCGGTCCGTTCGGCGTCGGCGAGTTCCTCGATCTCATCCAGTTCTGCTGTGACGTCGTAGGATTCGGGACGCACGCGGGCGAGGACGTCCTGCGCGTCCGATCGGCGGTCGTACTTCACCAGCCACCGCGGGCTCTCGGGCAGGCGCAGCAGCAGCACGAACATGATGGCCGCCGGGACGGCAGCGGCGCCGATCGACCAGCGCCACGGAATGTGGTCGGACGCACCGACGATGGTGGCGATGACGATGCCCACGCCGATGGCGATTTGGAAGCACAGGACCAACCGTCCCCGGTACTTCGGCGGCGCCAACTCGGCGACGTACATCGGGGCCGTCTGCGTCGCGCCGCCGACGGCGAAGCCAAGGACCAACCGTCCAATGGAGAGCAATACGGGATTCGGCGCGACCGCGCACCACAGCGATCCAACGGCGAAGACCACCGCCAACATCAGCAGCGTCCCGCGACGGCCACGACGCTCCGAGAGGTAGCTGCACGTCAGCGCGCCGATCACCGCACCGAGCAGGATGCTCGCCGCGATCACCTGCTTCCATCCTTCGGCGATGCCGAAGTCCTTCGTGATCTGCAACAGCGCGCCGGAGATGATGCCGGTGTCGTAGCCGTACAACATGCCCGACACCGCCGACACCACCGCGACGACGAGCGCCGATCCCGTGAGTTGACCGGGAGCGTCCGCGAGACCGCCCCTCGCGCCGTGCGGATCCGTCTCGGTCGCCCCCATGCGGTCCTCCCCGTGGTCGCGGCTGCGCGTGTCGAGCACCGCTGCCTACCCCTCGGGTCTCGACTCGAAACGTCCGGCAGCGGCCGGCGGAGTCAGCCATTTGGCCAGGTTGACCACGTAGTCCTTGAATGCGCGTAGGGGTTCGGGGTCGGCGGCGATCTGTGTCCCGGGCGGCTCGGAGACGAATGATGGTGCATCGCAACCGACGTCCCAGTTGTAGTCCGCGAAGTGATGGAACGTCGACTCCGCAACGGCACGGCCCAGGGGCCGACCGTCGGCGGCGCGCTCCCCGTCGACGGCGACCGCGAGGGCGAAGCGTCGCCCGGTGGCTCGACTGCGCCCGTAGGCGACGACGGTCTCCGTGTCGCCCTCGGCGACGACCAGCCCCTCGTGCGGGTGAGCGGGGAAGTACTCGATGCGCCCCGTCGCGCTCGCGCCCGATCGGAGTAGCTCGTGAACGGGCTCGGTGACCAGCACCGGTTGGTAGTCGCCGTTGGCTCCGGAGTGGAAGTTGGGCCAGGAGATCGACGGGGTCTGCCGGTCGTCCAGGAACGTCGCGGCGTCGACGTCTGGGTCGTGGAACCGGTTGATGCGTCCGAGCGTGCCGAGCCGTTCCAGGCAACTGCCGAGCCGTTGGTGGTCGCGTGCCGTGAGGACCCCGCCGCCTCCGTGCCGGAACCGCACGATGGCATCGCATTCCGCCGGCGTCAGGCCATCGCCGACGTCGACGGCCAGCAACCACAACTGGTCGAAACCCAACTGGTCGAGGCGCCCGAGCACGGGGTCGCCATCGACGTCGCCGCTGCGGTTGCGCGCGACCACATCGTGTCCGGCCGCGCGCAGTTCGGCCGCCAGCAGGGCGAAGCGGCCGATGTGCCAGTCATCGGGGTGATCGGCGATGGTGGTCTGCAGCAGTATCCGCGGCATCTCAGTCCTCGTGGTTCGTGGCGTGCGTGGATCGGAGGTGTCGGCGTGCCTGCTGTTCGGTCTCGTCGACGAGGCTGAGCATCGGCACGCCCGGCGCACAGACCATCGTCATCAGGAAGCGGCACGCACGGTCGTTGCGCGCGTTGGCATCCGAGTACTGCACGACGTCACCGCCAGGTGCCCAGAAGGTCTCCCCCGACCGCACCACGCGCGGCGGTCGTCCCTCCACCTCGAAGCGCATGTCGCCGTCCAGGACGAAGCCGAAGGCGGGTCCCCCTGGATGCCGGTGCGGCGGTGCGCCCGCACTTCCCGGCGGGTAGGTGACGACGACGGTGATGACGCGGGCGTCGCTCGGCAGGGACGGCGGTCGAATCTCCTGCACCACTTCCAGGGCGCTTTCCCACCGGGCATCGTAGTTCGACGGCACTGCCTGTCCTCCTCGGATCGGTCGGTCACGTGACGGCGCCGCCGCCGTCGACGCGCAGGATGGTTCCGGTGACGTAGCTCGATCGGGGCGAAACCAGATACCGCACGGCGTCGGCGATCTCGTCGGGACGGGCCGTCCGGCCCAACGGTGTCGCACGGCCCAGTGCGTCGTTGGCGTCACCCCACTCGGTGACCACGCCCTCGGTGTCGGTGGGCCCCGGGGCCACGCCGTTGACCCGCACACCGCCCGCCCCGAATTCGACCGCCCACGTGCGGGTGAGCGATTCGACGGCGGCCTTGGAGGCGCTGTAGACGCCTGCTCCCGGCACCCCCTTCACCGCCACCATCGACGTGACGTTGACGATGCTGCCGTGACCGCGCGCCAGCATGCCCTCGACGATCGCTGCGGTCAGGAAGAAGGCGCCCCGGACGTTGGTGTCGAAGGTCGACTCGAAGACGTTCACGGGGTGCCCGACGGTCGCGGCGGATGGAAACGCTGCGGCATTGTTGACCAGCACGTCGACCTCGCCGGCAGCGCGGGCGAGGGCGTGCACCGAATCGAGGTCGGCCATGTCGGCCGGCACGTAGCGGACGTCCCCGCCGATCTCGGCGGCAGCGGCGCGGCCGCGTACCGGGTCGCGTCCGCTGACGATCACGACCGCGCCCGCTGCGGCCAGGGCCGTGGCACAGGCCAAGCCGATTCCGGCGGTCCCACCGGTGATCAGCGCCGTGCGACCGGCCAGCTCGGTGCCGGCGGCCGGCCTAGGCACTCCGCCGCCTCGGGGTGATCGGGCGCCGGCCCGGCGCACCGGCATGGTGCGAGAGAGCCAGGCGCAGCCTCTCCCTCCCGCGCGCGACCCGGGACATCACGGTGCCCAGCGGAACGTTCACGAGCTGGGCGGTCTCGGCGTGGGTACGGCCTTCGACGAGGACGTGGTACATCACGGTGGCGACGCCGGCAGGCAGCGTCGCCAGCGCGGCGCATACGTCGTCGTCGGGAATGTCGTCGAGTACCTCCGCCTCCGCGGACCGCCGCACCGCGGATGGGCGGGCGACCAGGTCCGCGAGACTGCTCACACCGCAGGGGTCGGCCATGACCTCCGACGGCCGGGACTCCCGGTACCGGTGATTGCTGACCCACCGGTTGTGCAGGATGCGGAACAGCCAGGCCTTGAAGTTGGTACCGGGGCGGAAGGTGGCGTAGCCCTGGAACGCGTACAGCAGGGTGTCCTGGAGCAGGTCCTCGGCGTCGGCGTCACACGCGCAGAGCCGTCGGGCCCGGCGTGCCAGGGCGTCGAGGAGCGGGGCGGCGTCCTCGGCGAACGCTGCGGCGCGCGGCCGTTCCGTGGTCGCGGGTGGATGGGTCACCGTCATCATGGGGATCTCTCGTGCAGGCGCTGCGCGGATCCGGGACGTCGTGAATGCGCGCCGTTCCGTATTGCCGCGACGGCGATCTGGCCGTCGGATTAAGCCTCGACGCCGTAGGCGCGCACCGGACCCTCGGGAATGCGTGGTCGAGTTCGTGGTGCCCGTGGCCGCTGACCGGCCGAGCGGCTCCGATCAGGTGACCCGAATGGTGCGCAGCTGTCGACGCGACGTCACGCCGAGCTTGACGAAGACCTTCCTCAGGTGCCACTCCACCGTGTGGGCGGAGAGGAACAGCTGGGCGGCGATCTCCTGATTGGTGTGCCCCTGCGCGGCGAGGTGTGCGATCTGCGACTCCTGCGCGGTCAGGGCGTCACCCGAGGACACCGGCTGCTTGCGCACCTTCTCCCCGGCAGCCATCAACTCGCGGCGTGCGCGCTCGGCGAAGGCGTGTGCGCCCATGGCCGTGAAGGCGTCGTGCGCGGCGCGAAGCTGTCGGCGGGCGTCGCTGCGCCGGCCCGTGCGGCGCAACCACTCGCCGTAGCACAGCTGGACCCGAGCCGTCGGCGGTGCGACGTCCGCACGCTGCAGATGGTCGATCGCGTGTTGGAAGTCCTTCTCGGCCGCGTCCCCGTCGGCGACCATCGCACGGGCCGCCGCCACCGTCCCCCGGCCCCAGTCGGTGTGACTCACACCGGCTCTCGCCTCGAGCAGCGGCACGACGTCCGCCGCGGCGTCGATGTCTCCAACGTGCACGGCAGCCTCGATCAGTTCGGTCAGGCACCAGGCATGGAAGCCGAGGTCCTCGTAAGCGCAGCACTCGCGCGCGGCCGCGAGCGCTTCGTCGTAGCGACCGAGCCCGTTGAACAGCACGGTGGAGGTGTACTTGCTGAGCGCGAGCAGTCTGCCCTCACCGCGGGCCGTGGCGTCGGCTGCGGACGAGGCGAACATCGGTAGCGCCACGGCGGCGTCGCCGCGCCATGCCGCGAGGGTCAGCGAGTGATAGGTGGCAGGACCGGATCCCATCGAGGCCGTGATCGCGTTGGCTTCGTCGATCAGCGTCTCCGCGACGTCGAGTTCGCCCGCATACACGTGGAGGCCGGCGCGGTGCACCAATGCAGACGGCAACACGGCCAGTGCCCCGCCGGTGCGGGCGCGTCGCACCGTGTTCGCGGCGATGCGCTGCAACACGGCGTCATCCCACGTCTCGTGAGCCGCACATTCCAGTGCGATGGCGAGGGGCCAGCGGCGTTCCGACTCCTCGGGGGCGTCCGCGGCATCGCTCCAGGCGTCCAGCCCCGCCCGCAACAGGTGCGTTCCCGCTCCGGGGCCGTCCAGCACGCGGCGCGACAGGCCATCGAGGAGCAGATCGGTGGAACGGCGCGCAGCGGGGCCCCGCTCCATCGCCCGTTTCCCCGCGCGGGCGGCATCGCCAAGCACGGTCGGCTCACCGAGACGTCCGGCGTACATCGCCGCAGCCAAGGCTTCCAGGTGAAGATCGCGGGCCACGTCCTCGTCCAGTCCCGCGAGGCCCTCGGCCGCGCTGAGGAGTTGCCGAGCCGCCGCGCCCGTCGTGGCACCGGACAAGCCCGCACGGCTCCGTGCGAATTCCATCTGCGCGCGGATGCGGGTCACCTCGGCTCGCTGTCGTGGCGGGAGCGGTGCCAGGTCGGCAACCTCGAGCAGGGTCCGTGCCGACTGCGGTTGCCCTGCTTCGTGCTTCGCCTCTGCCGCGGCGATCGCCCGCACCCCCCGCACGACGGGGTCGGCGGTCAGGGTCGTCGCCCGCTCGAGGTAGGCCGCCGCGGCAGCGATGCCGCCCCGGGACAGCGACCGCTCGGCGGATGCGGCGAGGTCGGCGGCGACGACCTCGTCGGGACCCGACGCAGCGTGTGCGGCGTGCCACGCCCGGCGGTCGGCATCGGACTCGATGTCCAGGGCGTCGGCGAGCGCGCGGTGCACGGTCCTGCGGTCGAGGAGGTCGGCGGCACGGTAGGCAGCCGAGCGCATCAGCGGGTGGCGGAACCGCACGTGCGCACCAATGTCGACGACGTCGTCCGCCTCCGCTGCGCCGAGCGCGTCGAGGGGGATGTCGAGCCGCTGCAGGACGCGAACGAAGAGTGCGACGTCGCCCACGGGTTCGGCCGCTGCCACCAGGAGCAGCCGCTGCGTGTCGGCAGGCAGCGTATGGATGCGACGGACGAACTCCTCCTCGATGGCCGCGACCGACGACCGCTTCCCGGAGATCCAGAACCCGCCGGCCAGCTCGATGGCGCTCGCGCTGCGCGGCACGTCGAGCAGCGCGAGCGGCAGCCCGCGTGCCTCGGACACGATCCGGTCGCGGACCCGTTCGTCGATCCCGGCCGTCATCACCGCGTCCAGGAGTTCGCGGGCGGCCGCGTCGGACAGTCCGCGCACCTCGAGCTGGGGCAGGTCGCCCAGCACATCGGGTCGGTCGCGTACGCCGAACACCAGGAGGATGGGTTCGGCGAGCAGGCGGCGCGAGACGAAACCGAGCGTCTGCATCGACACCTGGTCGAGCCACTGCGCGTCATCGACCACGCAGAGCAGCGGCTGTGTCTGCGCCGCGGCGGCGAGCAGGCTGAGGGCCGCCAGGCCGACCATGAATCGGTCCGGCGCCGCTCCGGCGCCCCGGCCGAACGCCACGTCGAGGGCGGCACGCTGCGGTGGGGGAAGCTCGTCGAGGTACCCCAGCAGCGGCACGCACAGCTGGTGCAGGCCAGCGAAGGCAAGCTCCATGTCGGATTCGACGCCGGTGATCCGTAGGACCCGAAACCCGGAGGCCTGCGCCGCCACCGCGTCGAGGAGGGCTGTCTTGCCCACGCCCGCCTCGCCGCGGACGACGAGGACGCCCGCACGCTCGCGGGCCGCGTCGAGCAGCGCGCTCAGCGTCGCGATCTCGGATTCGCGACCGTGGAGACGCGTGTTGCGCCCGCCGTTCGGGTTTGGGGCTGCTGCGTGCATCCTTCGATCCCACTGTCATTGCCCGGTGCGGCCCGATGCTAGCTCACCGGCGGCTCGCGGCCCAGCGGATGTCAGGCACCCCACTGTCGTACCCGGGCATGGATGAATACCGAAGCGGCGCCGCGTTCTCGGGGTCGATCGGTCATCGCCGAGATGACCGACTGACGCTCGGAAGGAACCACCATGAGCACTGTCGACCTGTCCGACTCCGCGACGATCGCGTTGGACGAACTGGTGCCGTCGCGCTATGCCCAGCCCGTCGGTGACCTCGACGTCCTCATCATCAGCGACGGCGTGCTGCCGATCACGGCTTCGACGCTGGCGACGAATGCCGAACCCGCCGCGTTCAGGACGTGGCTCGACGACATGTTCCTACCGCCCGATGTCGTGGACTGGCCGCTGAACGTCGCCGTCGTCCGCAGTGGTGACCGCACGATCCTCATCGACTCGGGCCTCGGGGTGGAGTTCCCCGACTTCCCCCGGGCGGGCCGGCTGGCACAACGGCTGGCGGCGGCCGGCATCGCGCCGGGATCGGTCACCGACGTGGTCCTCACCCATCTGCACATGGACCACATCGGCGGTCTGCTGACCGAGGGGCTGCGCGGGCAGTTGCGTCCCGATCTGAAGGTCCATCTCGCGAGTGCCGAAGCCGAGTTCTGGGCTGCTCCCGACTTCTCGCACACGGTGATGCCGGAGTCGATCCCCCCGGTACTCCGCTCCACCGCGTCCCGCTTCCTCGACGTCTACCGGGACAACCTGCAGCCGTTCGAGACCGAGTACGAGGTGGCGCCCGGGGTGATCATTCGCCGCACGGGCGGCCACACGCCGGGCCACAGCATCGTCCGACTCGAGTCACGCGGCGAACGTCTGACCTTCGCGGGCGATGCGGTGTTCCAGGTCGGCTTCGACCGACCCGACTGGGAGAACGGCTTCGAACACGATCCCGAGGTGGCTGCTCGGGTCCGTCTCGACCTGCTGACCGAATTGGCGGCCCGGAACGAGCCGCTCGTCGCGACTCACCTGCCGTTCCCGTCACTGTGCCGAGTTGCCGTCCACGGCAACGGCTTCCGCGCCGTGCCCGGCGTCTGGGACTACTGAGCGATCCTCCCGAGTCGAGCCGGCGGGCGGGGGCTCAGTCGTAGATGACGTCGAGTCCCCGCCGACGGAGGTCGGCGAGCCCGGCGAGCATCGCCTCGATCTGCTCGGCGGTGTGCCCCGTCCAGTCCGCGAGTTCGCCGACGATCCGCACCGGTTCCCGCGTGCGGTAGGACCGGGTCGGATTGCCGGGGAGCTTCTTGTCGGTGACGTTCGGATCGTCCTCCAGCGCACCGAGCGGTTCGACGACGAAGATCCGGCACGGACCGTCGCCGGCCGCCAGCTCGGCGCCCCACGCCGCCGCGTCCAGCGTCTGGGTGACGTACACGTGGTTCATGACGCGCCCCGGTTGGAAGTTCGAGAAGCGCCCGGGCACCAGCAGGTCGCCGACCGCCAGATCGGCCCGCGTGCCGTGCAGGTAGGCGCCGGACTCGTGCACCTCGAACGGAATCGGCCTCTGTCCCATGGTCATTCCCCCTCCTCGTCCTGATCGACCGGACGAGTGTGCCCCGGGACGGGGGTCTTGCGGCAAGGCCCCCTCCCGGCCGTATGGTGAGAGTGGGACGGGGGACGCTGCGGCCGTCAGCTCACCTCCGTGATCTGCCGGCGGACCGCGTCCCAGTCGACGAGATCCCACACCGCGTCGAACTTCCCGTCCCTGACGCGGTAGAGCGTGAACTCCATGACCGAGACGCGGCGTCCGGTCGCGGCGATGCCCGCGAACTCACCACGATGGGTGCCCCCGACGGTGAAGTGCAGCGAGATGAGGTCCCCGTCGATGGCGATGTGCCGCACGTCCCAGTGCCAGTCGGGAAAGGCCGCGACGATCGGCGCGAATTGAGCGGACACCGCGGTCGGCTCCATCGGGGCGTCGTTGACGTGGATGTCCGACGTGTAGAAGGTCGACATGCGATCGAAGTCGTGAGCGTTGCAGGCGTCGAGATACGCCTCGTAGAGCGCGCGCATGTTGCGCTCGACAGGTTCGGTTGCCGACATGTTCGCCTCCTACCGCCGCGCCCAGGCACACGCCCGGTGATCGGGTCGACTAGTACCAGAGTTGAGTGACTTCCGCTGTCCGGTGACGCCGCCGCGGCTCAGACGACGTCGGTGATCCGGCCGGTGGCGTCGGCGCGGACCTGCTTGGTGCTGCGCTCACCCTGGACGTTGACGAACAGGACGAGGTTCTCGTCGAAGGGCAGGTTGCGCTTGACGATGAGGCTCTGGACGGCGCCGCCCTCGACGCCGCTCGCCGCGACCGCCCCGTCGAGTGCCGCGACGAGGGCGCTGGTGGGCACCTCGTCGCTGGCGAAGAGGTTCTGCCGCAGCGCCTCGGTGTCGTCGTCGTAGTCGACCGGCCGGGCTGGGCCCACGGCCCCCGCGGTGTAGCTCCACTGGTTCAGCTCGGTGGGGGCAGCCGGATCGATGGCCTCCACGGTGAGCACCCCGGGGACGATCGTCACCTCGACGACCTGCATGGGGCTGGCTCCCACCTCGGCGGTGATCGCCGCATACGCGACGTCGATCCCCTCGGCGGTGAACAGGTCCCCGGAGACCGCGTCGACGAAACGCGCGGTGCCCGAGGTGGCGACCTGCTCGGCTGCGCTGGCGGCCACGTCACGGATCTCGGTGACCTTCGAGCAGCCGCTCAGAGTGGACGCGGCGAGCGCGGCGGCGGTGAGCGCGATGGCGATCCGGATCGATGTCATGTCCTTCTCCTGTGTCCCCGTCCCGCCGACCGTCAGCGGGTGCGTGGGAACAGCGTGTGTCGTCCGCGGCGCTACCGATCCCAAACTTCCGCGACGTTGGTTGGACCCTCGTCGGTCAGGTGGAGCGGTCGATGCGCATCTGGTGGCGGTAACCCGTCACCACGCTGACGATGAGCGACATCGAGATGACGGCCTCGGCGATGAAGAAGGCCGCGAAGTCGATGAGCGACCCGATCGGCGGGTTGCCGGGGATGGCGTTGCGCAGCGGCACCATGGCGAACAGCAGCGCCGCCATCACCGAGTAGGCGCCGAAGGCGATGCCGTGCCGGGTGCGCACGACGAAGAACGCCAGCAGCGCCGCCGAGAGAGCCAGACCGAGCATGAGCACCATGATGAAGACGCCGAACACCTGCGTCGGCAGGCTGCGGTCGATGGCGATGTCGACGTTGAGCCAGCCCTGTTGGGCGTCGTAGTACGGCGCGGCGGAGAAGAACGCGTCGACGTTCTGCAGGTTCATGGCGACCGGGATCTGGCTACCGTCGGCGCGGAGCACCCGCACCGAGGTGTACGCGGTGTAGCGGTCGAAGGGGAAGTCCGTGATGGCGCCGTTCAGCGCGAACTCCTGCAGAACCGTCTGGAACACATCGCCTTTGGCGAGCCGCACCGTGCCGTTGCGGCGCCCGTTGGTCTGCAGCACGATGTCCTCGCCGAGGGTGTCCCCCGGCCCGTTGAGCGCTCCATCGAACGCGGCGTCGTCGATCTCGACCGTCATCGTCTGTTCGCCGACGTCCACGCGAGTGATGTACATCGTCAGCGTGACGCCGTCGGCGTCACCGACGTCGCCGGTGTCGAAGACGATCGACGGCTGCCGGGTCTGCTCGCGACTGGCCAGGAAGCCGCCTACGCTGCCCGCCATCACCAACGCGAGCACGAGGACGCCGACGATCAGGCGCCGGGCCATCGGCCCCGTCCCGCGACGCCGTCCCGCCGTCGACGCCTCCGGTGCCATCGGGGTTCCTCACGATCGGTGGGACGGTGTCCCGGCACCTTACCGCTGGCGACGCGTGCTCAGCCCTCGGTGCCGTGACCGCGCGGGGTCGGTCTCGGGCCCGCCGCGTCAGGTGTGCGCGATGCGCAGCCATGCGGCGACGCACGTGCGCGTCGCCAGATCCAGTTCCTCCGCCGAGACCCGGGATGCCTGGTAGAAACTGCGCTCGACCATCCAGCACAGCACGCGTGCCATGGCCGGCGCGTCATCCGGTCGGTCACCGTCCGGGACGCCACTGCGGATCAGGAACGTCGTGATCGCATCGGCGAGCGAGAGTGCGGTTCCGGTCCACAGGCGGTCCACCTCGGGCACCGTCGAGGCGAAGTCGACCGCCGCGCGCATGATCACCCCGTGCTCGCGCCACTGCCGTGCCGTGTGTTCGAGCGCAGCCCCGACGACCTCCTCGATCGGGCCATCACCCGCCAGTACGGCAGCGGAACCCTCGCGCAGGACGTGCACCGTGCGAGCGACCAGGGCGACCAAGACGTCCTGCTTCGACGAGAAGTAGAAGTAGAGCGCCCCGCGGGTGATCCCCGCGGCTTCCGCGATGTGGCCGACGGTCGTGTGCACGTAACCGTGGGTGGCGATGAGTTTCTCGGCAGCGTCGAGGATTTCGCGTTCGCGGAGGTCGCCGCGACGGACGGTGGGGGTTGATCGACGCGACGGCCACGGCTTCGTCATGGTCGGCTAGGACGCGCTCAGTTGCGCGCCGTCGGCGAAGTCCGTGCTGCGCGAGACGACCTCCCACTGGCGGATGTCCGCGTCGACGGCCTCCCGTGCGGCGGCGATGAGCCTCAGCGCGTCCGAGCCCAACACGAGGTGCGCGGGCGGGTCATCGTGATCCACGATCGCGAGGACCGCCTCGGCCGCCTTGACGGGATTGCCGAGTTGGTGGCCGCTCGCCGCCATGCGGGCGGCGCGGATGGGCCCGAACAGATCGTCGTAGTCGTTGATCGTCCGTGGTGCACGGGTCATCGAGCGGCCCGCCCAGTCGGTGCGGAAGGAGCCCGGCTCGATCGCGGTGACGCGGATACCGAAATGGGCGACCTCCTTGCGCAGGCTCTCGAGAAGTCCCTCGACGGCGAACTTGCTGGCGCAGTAGGCGGACATGCCCGGTACGGCCATCAAGCCGCCCATCGACGTCACCGCCATCAGGTGGCCGGCGCGACGCCGACGCATGTGGGGCAGGACCGCCTGCAGCGTGGCGGCGACACCGAACACGTTGGTGGCGAACTGCGCACGCACGTCGCTGAGCGGCGTCTCCTCGAAGGTGCCTTCGACGCCGTAACCCGCGTTGGCGATCACGACGTCGATCGGTCCGACCGTGGCCTCGACACCGGCCACCGTCGCCTCGACGGCAGCGTCGTCGGTCACGTCGAGCAGCCGTGCACGAGCGCGGCCGTCGGCGAGCGCTTCGAATGCAACGGCGGCCTCGGGTGTGCGCACCGTGCCCACCACGCGGTGACCCGCCTGCAGCGCAGCCTCCGCGAACGCCCTTCCCAGGCCGGTGCTCACGCCCGTGATGAGAAACGTCTTCATGGACACCCCTTGTCGATCAGTTACTCGACAAAGTGTCAGCTTTAGTCGACGGTGTGTCAAACGACATTGTTGGGCGGTCCCGGCGTGACGTCCAGTCGTGCGGTGACGCCACGCCGGTCAGCACTCAGCGATCGAGCACCGTTCGCCAAGCCCGCTCCTGGCCTTCGCCGGCGAAGGCCTGCCGGTTCGCCTCGACGAAGGCCCGTACCGTCGCCGCCGGTGCACCTGACAGCACTTCGACCGTGTCGTCCGCTCCCGCGAACACACCGTCGCGATAGTCCTGCGCAACGTTCGTCAGATGTTGAATCAGGAATTCTCCGTTGCCCTGTGCGCGGAGCGCCTCAGCGAATGCGTCGATGCCCACGGATTCGTAGCGCACGGGTTCTCCCAACGCATCGCCGATCTCTCGAGCGATCTGGTGATGGTCCTTCTCGACTGGCCCGACCAGTCGGTAGATGGCACGGTCATGCGGGACGGGGTCTCGAAGGATCGACGTGATGACGCGGGCTTGGTCGACGGCCGAGATCGGCGCGTGACGGCCGTCGGCGAAGGGCAGTCGCAGCACGCCGCCCGTGCTGTCACGCGACCACTGCCAGATCAGCCACTCGGCGAAGAAGGTCGGGCGTAGGTGGGTGGTCACGAAGGGGAACCGATCGAGCAGGCGCTCGCCGAGCCAATGATGTCGCGCCGCGTGACTGCCGGCCTCGCGACGTGCACTGATCTGCGACATGTTGACCACGGCGTCGATCCGCTCGTCGGACGCGGCCTGAGCGAAGATCGTCGTCGCATCGAGCAGTCCGCCCGGGTCGATGGGGTAGCAGAAGTAGGCGGCACGCACACCCTTCATCGCCGCGCTCACGCGGTCGAGGTCGAGAAGATCACCCTGTACGACGTCGGCGCCGAGTTCGGCCAACGTCTCGGAACGCGCATCCGCGCGATGCACCATCGCGCGCACCGGCAACCCCAGTTCGCGCAGCATGCGCACCACGTGCGAACCGGTCTTGCCGGTTGCTCCGGTGACGAGGAACAGTTCCTTCGAGGTCACGCCTCCACCTCCTGCGCGGGGCGGCCGTGTGAGACGGGGTGGCGTGCCATCCACTCGAGTACGAGGTCAGCGACGTCGCGCCATCCCGAATCCATGATCATCGAGTGGCCGCGGTCCGGGAAGACGTGGTAGTCGGTGACGGCGCGCGACGCCGAATGAAGGCTGGCAGCCTGACGAGTCACGCGTTCGGCGACGATGTGGTCACGACCGCCACCGATGATGAGCAATGGTCCTCGGCGATGATTGCTCAGGTTCACCTTCAGGGGCGTCTGCGGATCCTTTGCGGCGCGGAACAACTCGAAGAGCGGTCGACCGGGAGCGGGGATCGCGTATCGATCGAAGAGGTCGCGCGCTTCGAGGCGAGGGATCGCATTGGCAATGGCGTAGCGAAACTGTCGCTCGGTGAGAGCCACTGCGCGCTCGCGATTCCTGCGGTTGCGCAGAACCGGCAGTGTCGATCGGATTTGGGACAACGGGAGTGCCGTCACGCCGAGGATGGGCGCTGGGTCGATGGCGATGGCAGCTGCAGCGCGCCCCTCGTCGAGCAGGCGCTGTGCCACGAGTCCGCCGAAGGAATGGCCAACCACGACGGGAGGCTTCGAGAGAGTCTCGATGAGGTCGGCGTAGTGAGCGACGACGTCGTCGACTCCACGGTTCGCGACGGCGTCGCCGTCCCGACGGGTCTCCTCCACCGTGGACCGGTCACCGGGCCAACCCACGACGATGGGATCGAAGCCCTCACGCTCGAACAGAGCGGCCCACGGACTCCACGCGGATGCATGCACCCACAATCCGTGGACGAAGACGACTGGTGTTCTGTTGGACATTACGAAATCCGTTCTGCTCGTTGGAATTTGGCCTTACGCACGCCACTTCGCAGAAGTCGTGCCGATGAGCGGGGCATTCCCGACAGCCCAACGGTGTGATGTCAATCACGGTCGCTGCTACGCGTCGCGGCGTCGATCAGTGCGGCCGCGATCTCACGCGCGTCGGCGACGGGCCCCGGATCGTCGAGCGACGTCGACAGTGCCATGGCCCCTTCGAACACCACGGCGAGCTGCCGGGCCAACCGGGCCGGATCACGGGCACCGGCCGCCTCCGCCATCTCTTCCAAGCCAACGATCGATCGGCGCTTGAAGTCGCTCACCACCGTCCGGACGCCCGGCATCGCATCGGCTGCCTCGACGGCCGCGTTGTGGAAGGGGCAGCCCCGAATCCGTCCGCGCGGACGCAGGTCGAAGATGCCCAGGAGACGTTCCCGTGGATCGTCCGCACGTACGGCCCGGTGGTCGAGGTGGTCTTCGATCGATCGCAGGTACTCCTCGACGACCGCATCCTTGGCGGAAAAGTGTTTGTAGAGCGTCCGTTTCGATACCGATGAGACGTCCACGAGACGGTCGACACCCGTGGCGTTGATGCCGTGCTCATAGAAGAGTTCGGTTGCGGCCGCCAGGATCCTCTCCCGGACGCCGAGCGCCGAGATGTCGCGTGCGGGTGCCGGGAGGTCGCGCTCCGTCATGGCAACACGGTACACCGATCGGTTTACACGTGCTGGTTCGGGCGCCTGGAGTCACACCGTCCACGTCGAGACGGCCGAGGTGGTCGACTCCCTCACGTTCGAGGTACCGCCGGCTCTACTCGCAGTGCGACTAGTGAACCAATGGTGACGTCAGAGCCGAACCTGTCTGCGGTAGGTCACCGTGTCGAATTCGCGGCCGTACTCGTCGACGGCGACCGCGTCCATCTCGCTGACGAAGGTTCCCGGCCGCACGTCGATCCGGAGGAATGCGTAGTTGCGGAACCGGACCCGTGACCAACCCACGGCTTCCGGCTGCTTCTGCCCGTCGGCCGTCCACACGTAGCTGTTCGGCACGAACGTGTCGGGCGCGACGTTCCCGCGGTAGCTCTCCGGCTCGCCGGGCTGGAACGCGTAGCGCGGGCGGCCCGCACTGCCGACCGTGTAGTACACGGTGCCGTCGGTTGCCGGGTTGACCACGGCGTTGTCCGGCGCGGCGGTCGTCGGGCTTCCCGCGCGGATCGGGTCGCTGCGTTCGAAGACGTGATTGTGGGCCTGCAGGACGAGGTCCACCTGATAGCGGTCGAACAGCTCGCACCAGGCGGCGCGCACGCCACCGTCACTGGCGTGCGACTGGGTGGTGGAGTACGCGCAGTGGTGGAAGAAGCAGACGATGAAGTCGATGTTCGGGTCGGCCCGGTAGGCCGCCAAAGTGCGCCCCACCCAACCGGTTTGCGCCCCGCCGGAGTATCCGGTGTTGGCGGTGATCTCGTAGCTGACGTCGTTGGCGTCCAGCGACAGCACGGCGACGTTGCCGTAAGTGAAGGAGTACACCGAAGGACAGGACGCCGGTCCGTTGCCGGGGAAGTCCATTCGAGCGAGATGCCCGCCGTAGCCGTGCGTCGGGTAGGCGGCCTCCATGTCGTGGTTGCCGGTCGCGAACATCCATGGCGTGGTCGACGCGCTCGCCTCGATCGCGCCGAAGTAGACGTCCCACACGTATGGATTGAACTTGTCGAAGCCGCTGGGCAGTGTGCCGCCGGACGGGACGAACCGGCCCGGCTTGCCCATGCCCGACGGATCGGCGTAGGCGATGTCCCCGGCGAGGACGTGGAAGTCCGGTCGCGCGGCGACCAGTTGGCCCAGGACGTTGTCGGCGTGCGGGGCCGAGGGATCGTTGTCCGGGGCGTAGTACGCGTCGTCGTAGTCGCCTGGCCTCAACCCCGGCGGCGCCGTCGGCGTGTCGTCGGTGCCCTGATCACCCATCATCGTGAAGCGGAACGGGCCGAACCCACTCCGGGTCGCCGGCAGCGCCGTCGACGCCGATCGCACGTCGGTCACCGCACCGTCGGCCGTGCGCCAGCGGAAGTACAGCGGCGTCCGTCCGGGCAGACCGTCGACGGGGACGTGAACGTAGAACTGCTCGGCGGCGAGGACGCCACCGTCCGACGACGGGATCTGCGTGACGAGGTTGCGCACCTCCGCCTCCGCCGTTGCACCGAGTTCCCGGGTGGCACCGAAGTCGAGGAAGATCGCACTGCCACGTGGGTTGCGCGAGAGTTGCGCCGACAACCGCAGCTGGCTGGCGGCGTCGGCGCCGTAGCCGACGCGGCGGTTCGCCACGGTGAGCGGTGCGTCGGCGGCGTAGGCACGCGCCCCGAACGGCGAGGCACCGATGGCACCCGCAGCGGCCACTGCGGCACTGCCGAGCAGGAAGTGCCGCCGCGACACCAGATGGCGCCGCAGGTACTGCCGGTGCCAGTCGTACCGCTCGGCGATCGTCATGCCGGCCGCGAGGGCCGCCGGGACGCCGGTGTCGGGAACGTCTCCGGCAGCGGAGGGAACGTCTGAGGGCATGACGGGATCGTCGCGCATCCTCCTGCGCCGCGCGTCGTGAGGACCCGCACGTCACGGCGAACTCTTCGTGAACGCGAGCTGTGAGTCAGTCCCCGCCCAGGGCCGCCCGGGCCTTGTCGAGGCTGGGGTACAGCTCGAGCAGTTGATGCAGCTCGGTCATTGTGATCGGACGGCGGGTCGCAGGGCCCGCGGCGACGACGGCGACGCGGGTGCTGGGGGCGGTCCGGTAGGCGTCGACCAGGACCTGCAGGCCCGCCGACGCGAGGAATTCGACGTCGGTGAGGTCCAGCACCAGAATGGGCGGCCGATGACCGAGGACGGTTCGGATCTGCTCACTCAGGGTGGTAGCCGTGGCCAGATCGACGTCGCCCCCGACGCTCAACACGGTCAACCGGCCCTCACGACGAACCGCGGTACGGACGCCGGGAGACCCGTTGGAACGATCGACCGGTTGCATCATTGCACTTCGAGACTACCCGTCCGATGACGGTGCAATCCCCGCCACCGGTCGGTGACGCCGTCAGCGCCCCACGCGAGCAGGCGTTTTCATCTGCGCACGCGGTACCGGACGTAGTCGACGTCGGGGCCGATGGTGCGGTTCTCGACCAGCACGAGGTCGCGGCGGCGTGCGTCCCGAGCGAAGAACGGCGTGCCGCCGCCCAGCAGCACCGGGTACACCCGAATCCGGTACTCGTCGATGAGATCGCGGGCGGCCGCGGCGGCCGCGAGACTCGCCCCGCCGATGGCGATGTCGCCGTCACCCGGCCGCAACCGCTCGATCTCCTCCGCCAACCCGTCCGACGCCAGGCGGTGGCTTCCCCGAACGGAAGTCAGCGTCGACGAGAACACAACCTTGGGCAGTGCGTTCCACACGGCGGCGAACTCCCGCTCGGCGGCATCGAGTTCATGGTCCTGCTCGGCGGTCTCCCAGTAGAGCATCGTCTCGTACAGGCGCCGGCCGAGCAGGTGCACGGCAGCGCCGCGCACCTCGTCGAGCGCGAGCTGAAAGACCTCGTCGTCGGGCGTCGAGAAGTCGAACCCGCCGTCCGGCCCGACGATGAACCCGTCGAGCGAGGTGCTCATCGAATAGGTGACGTCGCGCATGCAGCCTCCTCGTGTCGACGGTAGGACCGCTCAACACGGAAGAACTCATCACCGCCGACGTGCTCGGGCAGTCCCTAACCGTACGTCGCGTCGAGAAACCGGCTGCGTACATCGGGCGTCGGTACCGGACACGTGTCGTAGCGGCCACCGATGCGGTAGCGGACGGCGGCGAATCGCGTGTATGCCCAGTCGCGGAGGGCCCGCGGGACGATGCGAGCCAGCGCCGCGGCCCGCCACGGTCCGCCAAGGTAGTCGGCGACGCGGAGCAGAGCCTCCGAGTGGGCATCGGCCGTCTCTCCGGGCGACCCGACGTGGCGGACGAATACGGCCGAGTCGACGTCGCGTAGTTCCGGGTGCCGGGCGAGCACGCCGCGGGCGATGTCGCTGTCGAGGGCGGCGAAACGCAACGTCCCGCGGCGATCGACGCGCAGGATCGTCCGCACCGCGGCGTTGCACACCCCGCAGACACCGTCGTAGAGCAGTACCGGAGCGTCGGCATCGTCTCGAGCGGCGGTCACGTCGCCTCCTTCCGACATCGGTGTCGTCCTCCATCTTCCCGGAGGATGGGATGCGGCGAAACGTGACGTCGGACGCGTCAGTCGGCGACGTCGAACGCGGCGATCACCTTGGTGGGGGCGATCCTCACGACGACTTCGCCGGGCACCGCGTTGCGGCGACCGAACTCCTCGGCACGCTCGGGCCCCATGTAGCGCGCGGCGATCCGGGTGGCGGTCGCCAGGAGGTCGTCGGGATCCTCTCCGACGGAGACGGTGCCCTGGACCTGGACGAAGGAGTACGGCGGCCGCTCGTCGTCGACGACGAGGACGACCCGCGGATCCCGGTGCAGTGCACGGGCCTTCGCCGAGTCGGCGCCGGTGTTGAACACCAGCTGCCCGTTCTCGACGACGAACCAGATGGGCACCACCAGCGGCCGTCCGTCGGCGGCAACGTAGCCGATCTTCCCGGTGCGAGTCCCCGAGGAGAGGAAGGCGACGACCTCGTCGGTCAGTTCGTCGGTGGCCATGGGTCCATCATGCTCCCGTCGGTCGGGCGTCGTTCGACACGACGTTTCGAGGCAACCGCCTGCGGTAAGACTTCAGCGGTGGTTCGAGACGGTGGCGCCACCACGGTGTACCTGGTCGACGATCACGAGGTGGTGCGCCGAGGACTCATCGACTTGTTGAGTTCGGACGCCGATCTCGAGGTCGTCGGCGAGGCAGGCACGGCCGAGCGTGCGCTCGCTCAGGTCCCCGTCGTTCGGCCGGACGTCGCCGTACTCGACGTCCGACTGCCCGACGGCAACGGCATCGAGTTGTGCCGCGAATTGCTCTCGCGCACCGCGGGGCTGCGCTGCTTGATGCTCACCTCCTACACGTCGGATGAGGCCATGCTCGATGCCGTGCTCGCCGGCGCCAGCGGTTTCGTCATCAAGGACATCAAGGGCATGGAACTCGCGCGCGCCATCAAGGACGTCGGCGCCGGACGTTCATTGCTCGACCATCGCGCGACCGCGGCCCTCATGACGCGGGTCCGGGAATCCGTCGAGCGCGCCGACCCCCTCGCGCGCTTGACCGACCAGGAGCGGGTACTGCTAGACCTGCTGGGCGAAGGCCTGAGCAATCGGCAGATCGCCGCCCGGATGTTCCTCGCGGAGAAGACGGTGAAGAACTACGTCTCGCGCCTCCTCGCGAAGCTCGGCATGCAACGCCGCACGCAAGCAGCGCTGTACGTGTCGCGGCTGCACCACGAGGAAGGCGACGCACGATGACGTCGCCGCCGTCATGACTGGAGCCGGCACGCGAGAACGGCTGTTGCTGCAGGCGATGCGGCGCATCCGCGACGCCGCCGGGGAACACGAGGACGCAGCGTCGTTGGCGCGGTCGCTGTGCACGGCAGCTCTCGAGGTGTTCGCAGCGGACGGCGCCGCCGTCGGTCGGCTGTCAGAGACCACCCCGCCGTCGTTGATCATCGACCACCTCGCGGTCGAGGACCACGCCGCCGGAGGCGACGACGCCGGGACGGCGGCGCCCGTGCCGGTGCATTCCGTCCGTTCCCTCATCGACGCGATCGCGACGAGGCGACCCACGAAAGTGAGCGACGCCGACGTCCCGTTTTCCAGTGGTCGAGCGCTGCGCGGACCCACCCTCGTCGTGCCACTGTCGGGCGCGTTCGGCACGGACGCGGCGATGCTAGTGGTCCGTGCCGCCCCCTTCGACGAGCACGACCTCACCGTCGCCGCCGAACTCGTCGCGCACGCCGAATGGGCTCGCTCGCTCGGCGACGCCGCGCAGTCACGGCGCACCGACGTCCTCACCGATCGCGACCGCATCGCCCGGGATCTGCACGACCACGTCATCCAGCGCGTTTTCGCGGTGGGACTGGGACTGCAGTCGGCGATCGGCCGGGCCCCGCCGGCACTCGGTCAGGACCTGACCGCCTACGTCGACGACCTCCAGGAGGTCATTCACGAAATCCGCACGGCTATCTTCGAATTGCACGCCGATCGGCCCACCACCACGCACATGCAGCGACGCATTGACGACGCCGTCTCGTCGTTCGCGAGCGCCCGGGTACGCACCACGGTCGATTACGTGGGACCGCTCGTCAGGGTGGCACCGCACCTCGCCGAGCACGCGGAAGCCGTCGTGCGGGAGACGGTGAGCAACGCCGTGCGTCATGGAGGCGCGACCGACGTGACCGTGCGGGTCACGGTGGGGCGCGACGAGTTGGAGATCGCGGTGTACGACGACGGCAGTGGCATCCGCGCGGCCATCGACGGTCGCGGGCTCGACAACCTCCGTCAACGGGCGGAGGCCTCGGGGGGACGACTCTTCACCGGTGACGCCGACGACGGCCGCACACTCGTGCGGTGGTCGGTGCCGATGAGCGGGTGAGCGTGGAAGTCGGCGATGACGGAAAACGCGCTGGCTGCTGAACGACGTGGTTGCCTTCGGTCTCGCCTGACGAAGAACTGGAGGCAACCCCTCACGTCCATCGCTGGTACCGAGCCTAGGACGGCTCGGCACCCCGTGGCCGCAGCGTAAGTCCCCGCCGATGGGGCATAAAGTCCTTCATGGCATCGGCGATGCACCGGCCCGGGCGTCGCCAGTGACGTTCGGGTGTTGAGGGACGACCATGGGGAGATCCGACGACGTCGCGCGCATGTCGCTGCGATGGACGATCTGGCTGTTGGTGGGGTCGATCGTGGCCATCTTCGCGGTGCCGACCGCCTTCTCCCTCGGCGCGCGACTCAGCGTGGCGCGCACTCTCACCGACCTCAACGATCAGGTGATGCCGGCACGGACGGAGGTCGCGGCGTTGACCAAGGCGCTCGTCGACCAGGAGACCGGTCAGCGCGGATTCCTGTTGACCGGCGACCCGTCGTTCCTGCAGCCGTACGACGCCGGGCGCGCGACGGCCACGCCGCTCCTCGCGTCGCTGCGTTCGCGGCTGAGCAACGACGACGAAGCCGCTCGACGGCTCGAGGCCGTCGCGGCGTCCGCCGAGCGCTGGACGACGGAGGCCGCCGAACCGGAGATCGCGGCGCGCCGTACCGGCCCGCTTCCGCCGCCGGCCACGGTTCCGACGGCGCAGTCGGGCAAGCAGCTCTTCGATGCGCTACGCACCGACCTGGCGGCGTTGGACACGCGGATGGGCGAGATCGTCGCCGAACACGTTTACGACGTCAGGACGGCTCAGCGGGTCGCCAACGTCGCCCAGTACACCGCCATCGCCCTGGTCCTCGGCGCCATCGCCGCCGCGGCGGTGCTGATCCATCGCTCGCTCACCCGGCCCGTCGACGCCGTCGTCCGCGACGTCCGCGCGGTCGCCGACGGCAACTACGACCACCACATCTTCCCCCGCGGCCCCCGCGAGATCGCCGTCCTCGCCGAGGCCGTCGAGGTGCTGCGCGGCAATCTGCGCAGCAGCGCCAAGCGCCTCGTCGACGCGGAACGCCGCGCCGAGCAATCGCGCATGGCCGCGAAGCTGCACGACCGCACGATCCGACGGGTCTTCGGACTGGGTCTGGACCTCACGTCGGCGTCTGCGCGCGGAGCCTCGGACATGCGGCCTCTGATCGCCGCGACCGACGACATCATCGAGGACCTGCAGCGCATCATCTTCGATCTCGACGACGCCCACGCGTCCTCACGGGACGACGGGCTGCGGTCCGCGATCATCGAGGTGGTCGACGAGAGCGCGCCGCATCTCGGGTTCGCACCGAGCCTGACGTTCGTCGGGCCGGTCGAGCGGGTGCGCCTCGACCCCGGAGTCGACGTGGCGGTGCTCACCGTGCTGCGGGAGGCCATCGGCGCCGTCTCCTTGCGACGGGCGACCTCGGCGAGCGTCCGCGTGGCCGCCACCGACGAGGGACTGGCCCTTCGGGTCACCGACGGCGGGGCGGGGCCCGACCACGAAGTGGGGCGTGAGGCCGACCCCGACGTGCTCGCGAAGCTCGAACGAATCCGATCGCTTACCACCCGCCACGGCGGACGTCTGCTCCCGCCGACGGACTCGGCTCCCGGCCGCGTCCTCGACTGGGAGGTCCCGGCGACCACCGCCGAGTCGGCGTGACGCCGCGAGACGCGCCTTAGCCGAAGCGGAGTTGCATGCGGTGGTCCTCGTCGGTGACGCGTCCACGACCGATACCGATCACTCCGGCCAGCCGTTCGACCGGATGATCTCGACGAAGTCCTCCCTCGTGTACGACGGGTCGAAGTGTGCGAGGACGTCGGCGTTCACGGTGCCGAACGTGCTGCCCGGACGCGCCTTCACACCCTCGGTGAAGGCGTGCAGGATGCGGTTCTTGAAGTCCGGACGTGGATGGGCGGCGGTCACCGCGTCGAGCGCCTCCTGTGGCAGGTCGCCCCGACCGATGCCGAGCACGTCGGTCTCCACGCCCGCAGTGACGAGTGCCGTCTCCGGGTCGAGGAACTCCGGCACGCCGGGCGTCGTGTGCAGGGCGATGCCGAGCCACACCTTGCGGGCGTCGGCGGCGCCGACGCCCCGTTCGAGCAGGAAGTCGCGCGCGGCATTCGCGCCGTCGACCTCGAAGCGCAACCGGGACTCGGTGCGGAACGGTTCAGTGAGCCCCAGGTCGTGGAACATGGCCCCGACGTACAGCAATTCGAGGTCGACGTCGATGCCGCGGCGTCGTCCCTGCAACGCACCGAAGAGGAACACGCGCACGGAGTGGTCGAAGAGCAGGTCGTCCTCGCGCTGCCGGATGTAGTCCGTGGTCGCCCGTACCAACGGCGTATCCGGGATCGCGATGCCGGCGATGGTGTGCGGAAGTTGCGTGGTCATCGGTGTCCTCCTGGGTTCGATGTGAGCTTCGACCCCAGTCTGCGATCGCTAAGTCACGTGGCGGCTGTGGCAGATCTGCCATGTTTCCCTCGAATCAGGACACAATGGACGGGTGCAGACACGGGAGGCGGAGCTCGACGTCGTCATCGTGGTGTTCGACGGCGTGAAGCTGCTCGACGCCGTCGGTCCCGCCGAGGTCTTCGCCGAGGCGAATCGATTCGGCGCGCGGTACCGGCTGCGCTTCGTTTCGCCCGACGGCAACGACGTCTCGACGTCGGTGGGCACGCGTTTCGCCGTGGCCGCGTCCGTCGACGCGATCACCGACGTCGACACCGTCCTGGTGGCCGGCGGGGATGGCCTGGTCGGCCGACCCATCGATCCGGCGCTCGTCGACGCGGTCAAGGCGCTGTCCGGTCGGACCCGCCGATTGGCTTCCATCTGCACCGGGGCGTTCATCCTGGCGAAGGCCGGCGTCCTGGACGGCCGTCGCGTCACCACGCACTGGCGCCATACCCGACTGCTGGCCAACGCCTTTCCCAAGGTGCACGTGGAACCCGACCCCATCTACGTCGATGACGGGAACGTCTTCACCTCGGCCGGGGTGTCCGCGGGTATCGACCTCGCCCTCGGGCTGGTGGAGCGGGACCACGGCAGCGACCTGGTGCGGGAGGTCGCGAGGTCGCTGGTGGTCTATCTCAAGCGCGCGGGCGGCCAATCGCAGTTCTCGGTCCTCGTCGAATCCGATCCCCCGCCGGAATCGGCGTTGCGCCGCGTCATCGACGCGATCGCCGCCGATCCCGCTGCCACGCACAGCGTGACGACGCTCGCCGCGCACGCAGCCCTCAGCACACGGCAGTTGACCCGGCTCTTCCACGCGCAGCTGGACACGACCCCGGCACGCTACGTCGAGCTGGTCCGCGTCGACCTCGCCAAGGCCGCCCTCGACGCCGGGCACAGCGTGGGTGAGAGCGCCCGCCTCGCCGGATTCCGCAGCCCGGAGACCTTTCGACGGGTGTTCCTCAACCACCTCGGCGTGTCCCCGAAGGCGTACCGCGACCGGTTCCGCACGGCAGGCTGAGCGCACTCGGGGCCGCAGGACGATCGCGTCCTGCGGCCCCGAGGACCCTCCTTCGAGCCTCAGAAGCCGAGGCGGATCAAGCCCGTCCGCCCGTTTCCGATGGTGACCACACCGCCGTTGGCGTTGCCGATGTTGACGAGCCCGGTGTTGGCGTTGCCGACGTTGACTGCGCCGGTGTTGAGGTTGCCGATGCCAGCCACGCCGTTGTTCAGGTTGCCGATGTTGGCGATGCCCTGATTCAGGTTGCCGAGGTTCGCCACCCCGGTGTTGCCGGAGCCGCCGAGCAGACCATTCGCGATGCCGCTGTTGAACACGCCGGGGCCGAGCAGGTTGTTCGCGACGCCGCTGTTGCCGACGCCGCCGTTCAGGATGCCGGTGTTGCCGGTCCCGCTGTTGAGGAGCCCGTCATTGCCAGGCGTGAAGTTGATGCCGCTGTCGGCCGACGCCGTGCCGGTGCCCAGTACCGCGAGAGCAGCTGCGCCGATGAACGACGCGCCAAGGAGCAGGGTGGAACGAGTGCGAGACATGAGATTCCCTTCGCTGAGAGCCGCTGACGGGGTCGAGCGTAGAACTATTACGAATGTGTGACAAGACGTTCAGCAAACATCTTTCGACGGCTTTTCGGTGGGCGGCGAGACGACACGGTTGTTACTGGCAATCCCAGTTGTTTCACCTGGGGCTGTGGAGAAACGGGCGGCCAATAGAGTCTTCAGTTGTCTTCAACTGCTGCTACGTGCCCTCACGTCGGTACCGTTTTCAACGCGCCCGAAGATAAGTCGCATGACAGGGCAAACGCCTCGCGCCTCGATCTAGCGCGGACGTCAAAGGCAGACGGCTAATTCGTGATGACCACGGTGCGCCGCATTCGATAAGATCGATCCTCAGCCAACCCGATTGCCAAAACGTTGCTACAAAGGGGTCCCGGCACAGGCTCTGGCTGGCGTCGTCGATGAGGGGGATGCCTTGAACTACCAGCGTCGCCCGCGCCGTGGGGACGGCTTGTCGCGCGTGAACACCTGGCTCAGCGAGGAAGACCACTTCGAGTGGCTGAGTATCTTCCTACGGAGTCGCGGCTTGGATGCGAAGGCGCGTCTCGCCATGGCCACCGTGACCGGCTCGGCAGCACTCGTGCCCCTCTCGGCAATGATGCGTCGACGCGTGCCGCTCGAGTCCGTCATCGTCGGTTCGGTCGGCGTCGTCGTCTGCCTGTTCATGACCTGGTTTTGGCTGACGCGGTGGCCGACCCGTCGACAGTCGCTCTACTCCGTGACGCTCGGTGCGGTGTGCGTATCCGCGTGGAGCCTGACCGAGCCGCGGGCCGCGGTCGCCGCCCTCGCCTGCATGGTCCTCGCGGTGACGGGCGGTTACATCGCGCTGCTGCACAGCACTCGGACACTGGCCTTCAACGTGGTGATAGCCGTCGCCACGGCGTGCGTCGCCACCTACCGGCTCGCCGAGTCCATCGATGCGGCGACGGCCATAGCGGCGTTCTGGCTCGTGTGGCTCCTCACCATCGTGGCGCCCGTGTGCATCCGCGGCGCCTTGAAAGCGTTGCGACACTATGCGACGCGGTCCGACCAGGATCCCCTGACGGGTTTACTGAACCGACGCGCGTTCGCTGCCCAGGCCACGCGGATGGTCCTGTCGAATCCGTCTCTGAGCGAGGCGAATCCGACACTGCACGTGCTGATGATCGACCTCGACGATTTCAAGTCCGTGAACGACACCCACGGACATGCCGCCGGTGATGACGTGCTCCGGCGAGCGGCCCAAGCCATCGTCGAACACACGCCGCGGCAGGGTGTTACGTGTCGAGCAGGTGGTGAAGAGTTCTTGGTAGCCCTCCGGGACGGTCCGCGACAGGGCCTTCGACTGGCCGATGAACTGTGCGAGGCAATCCGCGTATCGTGCGACGGCGTCGGAGCGAGCATCGGCGTGGCGTCGATGGCCATGCGCGACGGCTCCTTCGATTGGACGGCCTCCATCGACCGACTCGTGGCCGCCGCGGACACTGCGATGTACGCAGCGAAACGGGCCGGCGGCAACCGCGTTCACGTCGCCGAGGAGTGACCCTGCCCGCCGGACCGCCTCGCCCGCTCGATCACTGCGCTATGGCAGATCGAAGGGCAGATGGATGCCATAGGCGGCGTTCTCCTCCGGTGACGCGAGTTCGTAGCCGTACTCGCGACTCTTCGCGGCGAAGAACGCCACCTCTTCCGGCGTCGGCGGGCGGTGGTCCTTCGTCATGGGACGCCCTATTTCCTCGAAGAACCGACCGAGGCGTGCCGTCGTGACGATCAGGTCGATGGCCGGACGGTCGGTGACGTTGCGATGCGCGTGCAACGCCCTGCCGGGGACGCGCACGTAGTCCCCGGCGCGCGCGTCGCGCCACACCATCTGATCTCCCTCGGAAACGAGTACCTGTTGCGTTCCGGCGAGGATGAGGAAGTCCTCGGCGTCCGGGTGGCGGTGCGCCGGTACGACCGATCCGGGTGGGACGGTCCCACGCAGCACCCAGAATTCGTCGGCCTTGCTCAACACCTCGATCAAGCCACCGAAGCAGTCGAGCGTCGGACCCGGAGGCGTCGTCGCCAGCTCGGCGAGCAAGGCGCCGGTCGTTCCGTCAGCAGTGAACACGTTTCTCCTTCGATGCGGGCAGGCGACGGATACGCGTCGATCCCGATCGACCTTCGTCACCGTGCGCCACCAACGCTGCCCGCCCGAGGTCCGCGTCGACTGGCATGGACCTGACTGCTTCCGGTGAATCCGACCCGCGGGACCTCGCGTTTGTCCCCGAGGCACCCGGGTACCTGGCGACTCCATCGAATGAGGGAGGTCCGCGTGGACACCAAGAGAACGGCGGTGGCCCTCGCAGCCACCGCGGTGCTGTTCGGCTTCGGCGCCGCGCCGTCGGCATCGGCGACGACTGACATCCAGGTGGTGGGCATCGAGGAGCCGTTGAGGGATCTCAACGGCGCGGAGATCGCCTACACCGTCAGCAAGATCATGCCCAGCGGCGATGCCGTGGCTTACCCGGTCGCCGGTCAGCTGTGGGAGGCGACGGTGATGGCCCGGTCGAACGCAGGCACGGTGCTTCCCGTCGTGCCGTTCTTCAACGCTCGCGCGGAGAACGGTGCGAACTACCGCGTCCTACCGCAGGTGTCGACGCTCAGCGCGGCACCTCTGTTCCAGGGCGCCTCCACGGAGGGCAAGCTCTACTTCGACGTGGTGGGCGACGCGCCGAACAGCGTCGTCTACAACAACGGCGCCGAAGACCTGTTGGCGTGGATTCAGGTTGGCGCGCCGATGCCCGGCGGCTCCGGCGGTGGCGGGTCCAGCGGCGGGTCGACCGGTGGCGGCGGCTCCCAAGGCGTGCAGGGATCGACCGGTCCGAACGACGTCAGCCCGTCCACGTCCGGCGGCGAGTCGGGGAACACGGGCGAAGGCGGTACCGAGGGCGGTGGCGGCAATTTGTCCTCGGGCGGCGGAGCCGGCGCCCCCAACGGTGACACCGGCGGCGACTGACGGCGCTCGCCCGAGCCTCGGGCATGTCGGTGCCCGCGCGTAACTTGCTTGTCGAATAGCAAGCTAGTTGCCCGAAGGAGCCACCATGTCCCCATTTTCCCGGTCTGACCTCGACCGTTTCGTCGCCGCCGATCCGCACGGGCCGGTAGTCATGCTGAACCTGCTGCGTTTCGCACCCGGCGGTGACGAGACGTACCGCCAGTACATCGAACGCTTCGACAGCTCCGGGGTAGGCGAGCGCTACGGCGTCACGATCGTCTACGGCGGTGCTGGTCACCCGTCCCTCGTCGCCGGGGACGGCGGCGATTGGGACATGGTGCTGTTGGTGCGCTACCCGAGCCGTCGGCACTTCGTCGACATGATCGGCGACCCGGACTACCAGGAGTTCGAGCACCTGCGTGCCGAGGCCGTGTCGACCGCCGTCCTGCAGCCCACGGTTCCGGCGTCCTGAGACCGTCCCGGGGCGGACCAATCCTCGTTCCCCCCGGGACGTTCCGCGATCGATGCCACCGAACCAGGTCGTGCGGCGGCGACGCGACGTTATAGTCCGGAACGGCCCGGCCTCTGGCGCCGAGCCGTTCTCGACGGGGTGAATGGGGGCCGATCGGCATGGCGGACGCGGTGTACGTGGGACGGGTCGGCGCGCTGGCGGCAGCGCTCGGCATCGGTGTGGCGGTGTGGTCCGGCGGGTGTGCTGTCGCCGCGGCCGATTCGACGGGGTCCTCCGGCGAGACGTCCTCGACGAGCGCCGCGTCGGGCACATCGTCTGGGTCGTCGGAGTCGGACTCGACGACCGATGCGGCGACGGGAACCACCACCTCGGGCACCGCGAGTTCACCCTCCGCCACCTCGCCGTCCGCCATTTCGGGCACCGCCACCTCGCCGTCCGCCACCTCGCCATCCGTTGCCTCGCCGTCCACTGCCGTGGGCACCGCAACCGGCACGGGCGGGGCCCAGACGGGTACGCACTCCACCACGTCCGCACGCGACCACACGGCGCCGCCCCGCAAGGAGCGGCGTAGTGCGACGACCGCCGAATCGACGCGGCCCACGACTGCACGGACCGCTGCGGGCGACGCCCAGGAAACCGCCCCCAGCCACGTCGACGATCCAGCCGAGCCCGCCACATCCGCTGTCGGAGAACAGGCGACGGCACCCGCGCCGGCGCCGGTGGCGAGCGCTGTGCCCGCCGTCGTCGATCCCGGACCGGCCGCCATACCCACGGTGACCGAGCAGCCCGCCGTAGCCGTCCCGAAACCGGTCGACACCGTGACGGCGGCGCCCGCGGACGTCCCGCCGGCCGCACCTCCCGCGGCGCCGCTCGGCTCGCCGGTGTCGTGGACGATCGCGGCCGCCGCGCGCAAGGAGTCGTTGGTTCCCGGCCCCGTCGCGCTACGTACCACCTCGTCGACGGACGATGCCGCGACGGTTCAGCTGGCCGCGGCCGCGGTCGCCGCGGCGCCACCGGTCGTGGCCGTCGTCCAGACGCCGCCGCTCGGGTGGCTGCAGCAGATCCCCCTCATCGGGCCCGTCTTCGTGACGCCGGTCGTCGGAGCCCTGCACCAGATTCCGATCTTCGGTGACATCATCCACCCGTTCGTCGGCTACCCGGTGCAGTACGGCGCGCCCGGTGCGCCCGTCTCGCGCGACGTCATGCTGACGTCCTTCGACGGCACGCAGATCTACGTCCACTTCATGCCGGCGAAGGGCTTGCAGTCCGGCCAACTGGCCCCGACGGTCTTCCAGGGCCCCGGCCTCGGCATGCCCGGTGCCACGAACCTCGACGGCACCTTCCTCGACGGAATCCTCACCGACAACCTCGGCGCCGTCGGGGTCGGCCCGCTGCGAGCCGCCGGCTACAACGTGGTGACGTGGGATCCCCGCGGCGAATACCGTTCGGGCGGAACGCTGGAGGTCGACTCCCCCGACTTCGAGGCGCGCGACACCTCGGCCATCATCAGCTGGGTCGCCACCCAGCCCGAGGTGCTGCTCGACGCCCCGGGCGACCCCCGGATGGGCATGGTGGGCGCCTCCTACGGTGGCGGCATCCAGTTCGTCACCGCCGCCATCGACCACCGCGTCGACGCCCTCGTGCCGACCATTGCGTGGAACACCCTGAATTCGTCGCTCTACAAGAGCGAGGCCTTCAAGAGCGGCTGGGGAACGCTGCTCGCCGCGGCTCTCCTGCTGACCGGAGCCCGGCCGAACGCGGCCATCTACCCGGCCGCGATCCAGGGCGACATCACCGGCCAACTGACCCAGGAGCAGCAGGACCTCCTGGCGGATCGCGGGCCGGATGCGTTGTTGGGCAACATCACTGCGCCGACGCTGCTCATCCAGGGGACCGTGGATACGCTGTTCTCCCTGCAGGAGGCGCAGGAGAACGCGCTCGCGCTCATCGCCAACGGCGTGCCCACGAAGGTGCTGTGGTTCTGCGGCGGCCACGGCGTGTGCACCAACAACCTGTTCGATCCGACCGACGGTCAGGTGATCACCGAGGCGACCTTCGCCTGGCTTGCCCGTTACGTCAAGGGCCAGACGGGGGTCTCGACCGGCCCGCAGTTCGAGTGGGTCGACCAACGCGGTCAGTACTACTCGTCGACGACGTATCCCGCCGCGCCCAGCGCGTCGATCGTCGCGGCGAGCCAGGGCGGCACACTGCCCCTGTTCCCGGTCCTGGGCGGTTCCGGCCCGCTGCTGTTCGTGCTGCCGATCGGTGGCACCCGAGCCCTCAACGCCCTGAACGTGAACCTGCCGGCCGCGACGCAGACCACCTACGTGGTCGGCGCACCGACGCTGACGATGACCTACTCGGGGACCGGCACGAGCCGGCACGTCTACGCCCAACTGGTCGACGACGCCACCGGCGCCGTGCTCGGCAACCAGGTGACGCCCATTCCCGTCACCCTCGACGGTCAGAGCCACACCGTCACGATCGATCTGGAGCAGGTGGCACACACGCTCAACCCGGGGCAGGCGCTCACCCTGCAGCTGGTCGCGTCGACGGTCAACTACGAGAACTTCGGTGCCTTCGGGTTCCTCGACGTATCGAGCGTCGGCGTCTCCGTCCCGACGATCGCCGACGCGGTGCCGCTCGACCGCCGCGTCCCGGCAGTGGTGTCGGCGTAAGCGGACGGACGTCGGTACCCCGCCGTCACCGGCCTGCCATCGCCTCCTTCAGCAGCGACCACTGATCCACTTCCCGCCGGGTCATGACCGGCGACGTGATGGCCCCGAACGTCGCGGCATCTCGGCGCACCCGGGCCGCCGCGTCGGGCAGGGCATCGGCGCCGACGAGTCGGAAGCTCGCCGGAGACAGGGGGCCGAACAGCAATGCGCGATGGAGGTCTGGCCACTCGTCGAGGCGCGGTTCGACGCCCGCCGCGCGAGCGAACGTCAGCGCCGCGACGTTCATCCGCGTCTTCTGCGGTGTCCCGCGTCGTGCGCGACACGCCGCGACCGACGCCCGCATCGTCTCGGCGTCGAGCGGCGGCAGCCGTCCGCCCCAGACGTAGGCGATCCACCGCGCCTGTAGTTCGAGCGGCACGAAGTAGCCGCCGGACTGGTCCCACATGCCAACGAACGCGAGTCCGGGCAGATCGGGGTGGAACGTGTGCCGGTCGACGTCGAGATGAACGTCGTCCAGGCCCACGGCGGATCGCACCTCGTCACCGAGGAACGGGAGGTCCAGCCGATACCCGGTGCCGAACACCATGCCGTCGACGTGCTCGGTTCGTCCGTCGGCATAGGTGACCGAAGACCCCGCGACCGACGTGAGCCACGGCCGCACCGAGATCCGACCTTCGGCGACGAGGGGGAGGTAGTCCTGGCTGAGGGTGACGCCGGCGACCGCCAAGGACGGATCGGGTGCCGGGGCGCCGTACTGCTCGGGGCTGCCCCCGGCTGCCGTCACGATCTCCTTGAGCTGCCGCTCGACCTGCGCCGACGGAAGTGACTCGTCGGCCAGCGTGGCGTAGCGCGTGAAGAACCGGTGATCCGATGGCACGCCCGCCGCGAACTTCGGCAGGACGTAGCGCTGCCGCCGTTGCGTCACCGTCACGTGTTCCGCACCGGCGTGCGCGAGGTCCGCGGCGATCTCGAGTGCACTCACCGCACAGCCGGCGACGAGCATCCGCTTGCCCCGGTACGGTTCGGCGCCGCGGTAGTCGTAGGTGGTCGTGACGCCGGCCGAACCCGTGAAGCCGTCGAGCCCGGTCACTTCCGGGATGACGGCGCGATGAAATCGACCGGGCGCGACCACGACGCGGTCGACGTAGTCGACGCCGCCGTCGTGAACCAGCCGCCACTGGGCTCCCGCCCTGTCCACCAGCCGAACCCGGGTGCTGAAGTGGATCAGCTTCCGCAGATCGAACGCATCCGCGTACCGGTTCAGATAGCCGTGCACGTCGCCGGCGGACGGGAAGACGACTGCATCGCGATGCTCGAGATCGCCGAAGGCCGTGAGGATCCGGCTGGTGTTCGTGTGCATGGCCGGCCAGACACCGCTGCGTCCGGGCAGCGCCGACCACTGGCCGCCGAGCGCGGCACTCTGCTCGAAGACGACCGGCTGCATTCCCTGCGCTGCCAGCCACCGCGCGGCGACGAGCCACCCGGGCCCGCGCCGATGATGCCGACGGTCGTCACGCCCTGCACTGTCGCACGCCGCGTGATTCCCGGGAGGGAAACACGTCCCACGGTGCGACCCGGGCACGGCGCCCGCCGGCGGAACGGTGTTTCCGTCCCGGTCCGCACGGGAACAGGCCCCTTCGACGAAAGGCCTGGCATGAGTGGTGACGTCACGACGTCGTGGCACCGGGTGCCCGCGCGCCTCTTCGGCAACTTGCCCCTCGTCGGGCGTCTGCTGCCTCCGGCGGGCGACGACCTCGAAGGCAAGGTCGTCTTCATCACCGGTGCGGCGCGCGGCCTGGGCGCCGAGATCGCCCGCCAGGCACACCGGCGCGGCGCACACGTGGCACTCGTCGGCCGACGGCTCGGCCCGCTTCGCGAACTCGCCGACGAACTCGGCTCCAAGGCAGCCGCTTTCGAGGCCGACGTCACGGATCTCGGCGCTCTCCGGCGGGCCGCCGACGACGCGGTGGCGCACTTCGGGGGCATCGACGTCACCGTGGCCAACGCCGGCATCGCGCCGCCGTCGGAGACCATCGCGACGATCGACCCCGAGGACTTCGAACGGACCGTCGACGTCGACCTGCTCGGTCAATGGCGCACCGTGCGCGCGACGCTGCCGGCCCTCATCGAGCGGCGCGGACACGTCATGCTCGTCGGCTCGGTATACGCCTTCTTCAACGGCGTGCTCGCCGCGCCGTATGCGGTCAGCAAGGCCGGCGTCGAACAACTGTCGCGGACGCTGCGCGTCGAACTCGCGGATCACGGTGTGACGGTCGGCTTGGCGTACCTCGGCTTCATCGACACCGACCTCGCCGCAGAGGTCTTCGCCGACGACCATGCCTCGGCGATCCGCCGCGCCATCCCCGGCTTCATCACCCGGCCGATGACCGTCGAACGGGCCGCCGCGGACGTCCTCGAGGGCATCGTCGATCGGTCGGGCCGGGTGAGTGCCCCCGGCTGGGTGGAGCCACTGCTCGCCGCGCGCAGCATCACCACCGCCGTCATGGACGTCGTGCTGATGCACAACCGTTCGGTGCGCGACGCCATCCGTGCCGCCGAAGCCGGCACCCGCCACCGATCGTCGCCGTCGGCGTAGTAGGGGGCGGGCGGCCGTTTCATTCGCCGCGGCACAGGGAAGCCCGCTGCGACACGAGAGATGAGGCGGGGATCACACATGCGCCAATTGAGCAGTCTGGACACGCAATTCCTGGCCATCGAGGACGGCCGGCGCACCGGCCACGTCGGTGCGCTCGCCGTCTACGATCCGCGCACCGCGCCCGATGGCGTCATGGACTGCGGCACCATGACCGCACTGCTCGAGCAGCGCCTGCACATCCTGCCGCCGCTGCGCTGGCGGCTGCTCGAGATGCCGCTGCGCCTGGACTACCCGTACTGGGTCGACGACGACGACTTCGACCTGAGCTACCACGTGCGTGAGTCGGCACTGCCCTCGCCGGGCGACGACGAGCAGCTGTCCGAACTCGTCTCGCGGCTGCACGGCCGTGCCCTCGACCGGTCACGCCCGCTATGGGAGATGTACGTGATCAGTGGCCTCGCCGGCGGCCTGGTCGCGGTCTACACCAAGATCCACCACGCCGTGATCGACGGCGTCTCCGGCGCCGAGATCACCGGGCTGCTGATGGACGTCGACCCCGAAGGCCGCGAGTTCCACCGCCCGAACCGGTCCCCGCGAACGATCCGCCCGGTGAAGTCGAGCGCTGGCAGCGCGCCCTCCTCGGGCTGCCCCGCTATCCCGCCCGGGTGTTGCGAGCGGCGCCGAACGCCCTGCCCAACCTCGAGGACACGACGCTGTCCTCGGTTCCGGGCGTGAGCCGCGTGGGTCGACTGATGAACCGCATGGCCGGCGTCCCCGGGCGCAGGCGCGAGCGTCCGCCGGCCGGGGCCCCGCCGGCACCGCGGACCTCGTTCAACGGCCGTGTCTCACCGAATCGGCGCTTCGTGTTCGGGCGCCTCGACCTCGACCGGGTCAAGGCCGTCAAGAACGCCTACGGCGTGACGGTCAACGACGTGGTGGTGGCGCTGGCCGCCGGCACCGTCCGGCGCTGGCTGCTCGACCACGACGAGCTGCCCGACGTGCCGCTGGTCGCGCAGATCCCGGTGTCGGTGCGCACCGCAGAACAGGCCGGCACGTACGGAAACCGCGTCCTGATGCTTGCCGTGCCGCTGCACACCGACATCGAGGACCCGGTGGAACGCCTCCATGCCACCGCCCGCAGCCTGCGCGACATGAAGGACCGCCACCAGGCCCTGCCCGCCGACCTGCTGATCGACTTCAACCACTTCATCCCGCCGGCGCTGTTCAGCCGCGCCGCCCGGGCCACGTTCGCCCTCGCGACGTCCCGGGTGGGCCGGCCGACGTGGAACCTCGTCGTGTCCAACGTGCCGGGTCCGCAGATTCCGCTGTACTGCGGTGGGGCCCGCTTGGTGGCGCACTACCCGGTGTCGGTGATCACCGACGGCTGCGGCCTGAACGTCACCGTCATGAGCTACGACGGGCACCTCGACGTCGGCATCATCGCCGACCGCGACCAGATGCCCGACGTCGCGACCTTGATGCCGGGCCTCCGGCAGGCGCTCGAGGAGTTGCTCGACGCCCCCGCTGCGGCACGTTCGAGCTGAACGCACGCCGCTACCGTCCGCCGAAACCGTCCTCGAGTCGGCGGGCTGCGGCGGCGCTGACGGCGATCGCCTCGTGTGCTGCGGGGCTGAGTCGCCGTTCCGCGAGGTGGGCGATGAGGATCCGTCGCTGCGGTGGACGCGAGGAGAGCCTGATCGATCGCACGTCGGGGCGGGGGTTCAGCACCGCCAGCCGCGGCGCGATCGCCACGCCGAGTTCGACGGCGACCATGGCCTGCACCTCGCCGTAGTCGTGGGCGAAGACACTGGTGCGGGGCGCGAACCCTCCCTGCTGACAGAGCTTTTCGAGTGTCTGGGCCACGGGATGATCGTCGGCGCGGACCACCCAGGCTTCGTCGCGCAGTTCGTTGATGCCCACCGACTCCCGATCTGCCAGGCGGTGTCGCTCGGAGACCAGCAGCATCGTCGGATCGTTCATGAGGTGGTGGTAGACCAGCGTCGGATCGTCGATGCGATTCCACTCGTAGTCCCACAGCAGCGACAGTTCGGTCTCCCGCCGGCGGAGCGCGTCGATCAGGCGTGCGAATCGGCCGCTGAGGACCGTCAACTCCACGCCGGGATGCCGGGTCTTGAACTCCTTGACCAGCAGCGGCAGGAGCGAGGATCCCGCCGTCGGGAAGGTTCCGATGGCCAGTCCCCCTGCACGCAAGCCTCGGATCTCGGCGAGTTCGGCATCGGCTGCCTCCAGTTCGACCAGGATGCGTTCGGCGTGGCGGACGACCGCACGGCCTGCCTCGGTGAGGACCACTCCGCGCGCATGGCGCTCGATCAGCGGTTGCGCGGCCTCCTTCTCCAGCTTGGCGATCTGCTGCGATACGGCCGAGGTGGTGTATCCGAGGGCCTCGGCCGCCGCGGTGATCGACCCGTGCGCGGCGACCTCACGCAGAGTGAACATCCGGTTCGTGTCCATGACGCACCACCACCTCGAACCCGATGAGTTAAGCAGAAGTTGAGTGCACTGTAACAACTCGACATTGTCGTTAAGTCACGCCGTTCCTACTGTGATCTACGTAATCATCAATGGACGCGTGTGACACCGGGCACGGATCGCCCGCCGCGGCACGACCGGCCTACACGCACCCCTCGGGAACTGAGAGCACCATCATGACGTCTGTCGAAGTACTGCCCCTGATCGCGCTGGTGGCGATGTTCGTGATCGCCACCTTCTTCCCGATCAACATCGGAATCCTGGGCTTCATCGGCGCCTTCGCCGTCGGGGCCTTCATGCTGGGATACGACGACAAGGAGATCCTCGCCGCCTTCCCCAGCTCGATCGTCCTCACGATCATCGGGGTGACGTACTTCTTCGGCATGGCGAAGAAGAACGGAACGATCGACCTCCTGGTCAACGCCTGCATCCGCGCCGTACGCGGTCGCGTCACGGTGGTGCCGTGGGTGTTCTTCTTCTGCGCCTCGGTCCTCACCGCGCTCGGCACCTTCAGCCCGGCGGCGGTGGCGCTGATCTCGCCGGCCGCAATGTCGTTCGCCGCACGCACCAAGATGAGTCCGCTCGTCATGGGCATCATGACGATCAACGGCGCGCATGCCGGCGCCTTCTCCCCCATCTCGGTGTCGGGCGTTCTGGTGTGCGACATCGTGGAGAACAGCGGTCTGAGCATCGATCCGTGGACGCTGTTCTTCGCCAGCTACGGCATCAACCTGCTGCTGTCGGTACTGACCGTCGTCGGTTACGCCACGCTGGCCCGCACCCGCCACCTCGAGTTCAGCGCCATGGGTTCCGCCGTCGAAGGCCCCGACGGCGGATCGGCCGGCGTCTCCCGCCTCGATCAGCCGCACCCGGCCCCGTCCGGCGGTGTCGGCGGCGGCGCCGCCACCGGGCTGCTCACCCGCCCCGTGCAGACAGATGTGCTGCTCGACGCCGCGCCGACGCCCGTGACCCGCGTCCAGAAGCTCACCCTGGCGTTGATCGGCATCGTCCTGGTTCTGGTCCTCGTCTTCCATCTCCCCATCAGCTTCATCGCCATCGCCGCCGGCGCCGTGCTGGCGTTCACCGACCTGTCCAAGCAGAACGAGGCCATTGCCGGGATCAGCTGGTCCACGGTGCTGCTCGTCGCCGGCATGGTCACCTACATCTCGGTGCTGCAGGAAATCGGCACCATCGACCACCTCGCCGAGATGGCGATCACCATCGGCGCACCCCTGCTGGTGGCCGTCGTGCTCTGTTACGTCATCGGCGTCACCTCCGCCTTCGCCTCGTCCACGGCACTGCTGACGGCCGTCATCCCGATGGCACTGCCGCTGCTGCACACCGGAGCGCTGCCCGTCGCCGGAGTGGTTGCCGCGCTGGCGATCTCCGCCACCGTGGTCGACGTGTCCCCGTTCTCGACCAACGGCGCGCTGGTGCTGGCCAATGCGCAGGGCATCGCCCGGCCGCGCTTCTACCGCCAGCTGCTGTTGAACGCGGGCATCGTCGTGGCGGTCGCCCCCGCCCTGTGCTGGCTGGTCCTGGTCGTCACGCCCGCCGTGCTCTGACCGACAGGGTTAAGCAGCCCTTCACCCCCGTCACGTTTTTCGTGATTGTCCTTCAACGTGATCACGGTGAGAGTGGAAGCACGTCCCCTCGCCGTGCGGAAAGGTCAGATCGAGATGTTCACCCTTCGCGCCACCTGGATGCGAGGCGGCACCAGCAAGTGCTGGTTGTTCAACGCCGTCGACGTCGACCCCCTCGTCGCTCAGGCCGGCGGCCTCGACGCCCTGCTGACGTCGGCCTTCGGTTCCGGCGACCCGCGACAGCTCGACGGCGTCGGCGGGGGCAGTTCCACCACCAGCAAGGCCGCCATCGTGCGCCGTTCACCGGCATCCGGAATCGACGTGGACTACCTGTTCGCCCAGGTGGCGATCGGTGACCGGCGCGTCGAATGGGGTAGCAACTGCGGCAACTGCGCCACCGCGATCGGGCTCTACGCCCTGCAGTGCGGTCTCGTGGCCGTCGCCGAGGACGTGACCACCGTGCGGATGCGCAACCAGAACACCGGCACGATCCTCACCGCAGAGATTGCCACGCCGGGCGGCGCCATTCCCACAGAGGGGAACGCCGCCGTGCCGGGGACGTCCGCGCTCGGCGTCCCGGTCGGACTGTGCTTCACCGGACTGTCGACCGACGCGCACGCCCTTCTGCCGACCCGCAACGCCGTGGACGTCGTCGCGGCCGGCGGTGTTCACCACGAGGGCACCCTGGTAAGCGCCGGAGCGCCCGCGGCACTGTTCGACGCGACGGCCCTCGGCCTCACTGGCTCCGAGGACAATGCGACGATTGCCGAGCACCTGCCGCTCCTGGTCACTCTGCGGCGCGAGTCCGCACTGCGAATGGGCCTCAGTACGCCGGACCAGCCGATCAGCCACGCCATCCCGAAGGTGGGGGTCATCGGCGTGCCGCGCGACTACCGCACCACGAGCGGTGATGTCGTCCGTGCCGACGACTACGACGTGTCGGTGCGCATGCTGTCGATGCTTGCACCGCACCCGGCGATCGGGCTGACGTCGGCCGTCGCCGTCGCGGCGGCGTCGACGGTGGCGGGCAGCGTCGTCGCGCGAGCGGTCAGCGCTTCCGGATCGGCGCATCGGCACGGAACCGACGGCCTGCGACTGGGCACGCCGGCCGGCGTCCTCCGCGTCGGTCTCGAGCGCGGTGCCGACGGTGGACTGCAGTCGGTGACGCTGCACCGGGCGGCGCGGCGCATCGCCACAGCCGAATTGTTCGTCGCCGCATCGTCACTCGCATCGTCCGTCCACTGACGGCACCGGGTGCGTCAGTCCAGCTCCGTGGCACTCACCGCGTCGAACACCGCCTCGAGCAGGGTTTCGAGGCGCTGGGTGCTGCGGGTGTTCAGTGCACGCGTCCCCACCACCCGTCTCATCAGCAACACCCCGCTGATGACCGACAACAGCACGTCGCCGCGGATTTGGCGCCCCGGAGCGGGAAGCCGGCCGGCCAGCCGGTGACCGACGTGGCGCTCGATGGCGTCGCGGACGATGTCGGCGGCGTCCGGGTTCGACACCGACTTCAGCAGGATCAGAAACGGCAGCATGTCGTCGGACGTCGCATCGGATCGCGCGACCAGGGCTTCGACGGCAGCCCGCCCGAGTGACTGGTCGCCCTCGGGAACGATCACTGGAGGGGCGAATGCGACGTCGACCGCCTCGGCGAACAAGCCCTGCTTGGAGCCGAAGTAGCGGTTGACGAGCATCGCCGTGACCCCGGCGTCGCCGGCGATCTCCCGCACCCCGATGCCGTCGTATCCGGCGCGCGCGAAACCCCGGATCGCCGCCTGCAGGATGGCGTCCCGCGTCGCCTCGGCGTTGCGTGGCCGGCGGGTCTCGGACGGCACGGCGTCAGCGTAGGGAATCGATCACTCCTTGTCTACGTCTGTATACGAAGCCGATGTATACGACCGTAGATGAGGAGCAGGCATGGACATGGGACTGACCGGCAAGCGCGCGCTGGTGACGGGGTCGAGTGCCGGTCTCGGCCGGGCGACCGCCGAGATGCTGGCCGCCGAGGGCGCTTCGGTCATCGTGCACGGGCGCGACCGCGCCAGAGCGGAATTCGTCGTCGCGGGCATCCGCGCCGCCGGCGGGGACGCCACCGCCGTGCTCGGCGACCTCGCCGATCCCGGAGCAGCCACGGAGGTCTGCGAGGCAGTAGGGGACGTCGACATCCTCGTCAACAACGCCGGGCGGTACGACGGACTGTCCTGGTGGGAACTGACCGACGAGGATTGGGTCGACGTGCACCAGGCGAACGTGATGTCGGGTGTACGCCTGATCCGGCACCTCGTGCCGGGCATGCGACGACGCGGCTGGGGACGCGTCATCCAGATCGGCGGCGGACTGGCTCTCCAGCCGGCCGCGGCCCAACCCCACTACGCGGCGACGCTGGCCGCTCGCCACAACATGGCCGTGTCACTCGCTCGGGAGCTGGCCGGCACCGGCGTCACCGTCAACGTCGTGGCGCCCGGTGCCATCCTCACCGACGCGACGCGCGTCATGGCCGAACGCGCGGCGGCCCATCATGGTTGGGGACCGTCCTGGGAGGACATCGAGTCGACGGCCTCACGGGAGTGGTTTCCCAACGACGTCGGCAGGTTCGGCCGACCCGACGAGATCGCGGCGGCCGTGACCTACCTCGCCAGCACGCACGCCGACTACGTCAGCGGTGCCGACCTTCGCGTCGACGGTGGCGTCGTGCGCGGCGTGTCCTGAGCGGGCGGCCGACCATGCTCGAATTGCGGATCTACACATTGGTGAGCACGCCTGCGATGTCCACCTACACCAACGAATTCTGGCCCCGCCACGCCGAAAGCCTGCTCGCCTTCGGCATCGTCGTGCGCGGCGTGTGGGCCGACGTCGGCACCGACGCGCGTCGCGTGCTGGCGATCGTCGAGTACCCGCCGGACGAGGACCCGGGAGAGGTCGCCGACCGGTATCGCCGGAGTCCCGCGTTCGCGTCGGACCACGCGCACTTCGACGCGTCCCTCATCGCGTCGACGGAGACGCGCCGCGTCGACTCCGTTCTCGACCGTCCGGCTCAGCGGGCGGGGAGATACTCGCGATAGAAGTCGGCGAGACGGTCGACGGCCTGATCGACGTATTCGGGAACGTCGTACATCTCGTAGTGCCCGGCACCCTCGACGACCATCAGGTCCACCGGATTCGGGGCCAGCTCCCAGAGTTTCATGCCCGCCTCGTAGGAGCCGGTGACGCCCTTGCGGCCGGCGACGATCACCTGCAGCGGCTGGGTCATGAGCTGGTCGACGAGGTGAAAGGCGTCGTAGCCCAACAACAGTGCGTCACTGCGGGCGAGGCGCCGGTTGGTCGAGCCGGGATGTCCGCCGCGCGGCGTGCGGTAGTAGGTGATCGCCTGGGTGTTGTCGATGTCGGTGATGCCGGCGGCCGCGGCGTCTTCCAGCGTGTCGGGGAGCCAGTTCAACCGGGTCTCCTTTCCGGCCCGCACTTCCTCGGTCCGCGCCGCCGCGAGGGCGTCGAGAGCGGCAGCGGGTCCGTCGGGAGCGAAGGCGGGGGACCGCCAGGACTCGCCCATGTTGCCGGCGACCACGGTGCCGACGGCACGGATGCGGTGATCGGTGCGTGCGGTGTGCACGGCGTAGCCGCCCCCGGCGCAGATCCCGAGAACGCCGATGCGGTCGGCGTCCACGCCGGGCTCGAGCGTCAACGCGTCGATGGCGTACGAGATGTCCTCGCCGCGGCGGTAGGGGTCCTCGAGATCGCGCGGTTCGCCGCCGCTCGCCCCCTGGTACGCAGGATCGAAGACCAGTGCGGCGATCCCGCGCGCCGCGAGTCGGGATGCGTAGTTGGCACCGATCTGTTCCTTGACGCTGCTCCCCGGCGTGGAGAGGACGACCACCGGGTACGCGTCAGACTCCTCGTCGGGCAGGTGGAGCACCGCCGCGAGGTCGAAGGGCCCACGAGGGATGGACATGGTCTTGGTCGCCACGGGTCACTGCCTTCCGGGTGAGGTCTCGCCTTTCGGGTGTGGTCCGATCGTGCAACCACGTCGACGCCGAATCGCTTCCGTCGTCACCGCACGACGTCGATCCCCTCGCCGACGAGGATCCCGCGGAGACAGAGATCGAGAATCGGATACGCTGCCGCGGCCATCGCCGCCACGACGAAAGCGGAGCCCATGCCCGAATGGCCGGACAGCGCCAGCCACCGCGCGTGGCTCGACGCCCACACCCGTCATCTCCTCGCCTTCGGCAGGAACACCGCCGATGCCCGCGGCGGCGCCCACTGGCTCGACGGCGACGGACGGCCTGACCGCTCGAAGCCGATGCACACCTGGATCACGGCGAGGACGACGCACGTGTACGCGCTCGGTAGCCTGCTCGGCGTGCCGGGCTCGGCGTCGATCGCAGAGGCGGCGCTGGTGGGCTTGACGAGCCGACTGCACGACGACGCGCACGGCGGCTGGCATCCGTCGGTCTCCCACGACGGCCGACCGGCCGACGGCAAGGCCTGCTACGACCACGCTTTCGTCCTTCTCGCCGCGGGTTCGGCGGTGCAGGCTGGCCTCGCCGGCGCGGCGGACCTGTTGGCGGAGGCGCAACGGGTGTTCCTCGATCGGTTCTGGTCCGACGCCGACGGGCGCTGCGTCGACGAGTGGGACACCGCCTTTTCCGCCGTCGAGCCGTACCGCGGCATCAACGCGAACATGCACGCCGTCGAGGCGATGCTCGCAACGGCGTCGGTGACGGGCGAGCGGGCGTGGCTCGCGCGTGCCGATCGCGTCTGCCGCTTCGTCGCCGACATCGCGGGCTCCCACGAGTGGCGCATCCCCGAGCACCACGACGACACCTGGCAGCCGGACCTCGACCTCAACCGCGACCAGCCCGATCACCCCTTCAAGCCGTTCGGCGCCACCATCGGCCACGGATTCGAGTGGTCACGACTGCTGGTGCACCTCGACGCGGCGCTCGGCTCGGGCGACGGGTCCCTCGTCGAGGCCGCCGAGAGACTGTTCCAGCGAGCCGTCACCGACGGTTGGGCGGCCGACGGCGCACCGGGCTTCGTCTACACCACCGACTGGTCGGGCACCCCGGTGGTCCGCGACCGGATGCACTGGGTCGCGGCGGAGGCGATCGGTGCGGCAGCGGCGCTGCACCGCAGGACCGGTCGCCCCGAGTACGCGCAGTGGTACCGACGGTGGTGGGACTACGCCGACGCGTACCTCATCGATCACGTCCGAGGGTCATGGCGTCATCAGCTCGACCACGCCAACCACCTCGCGTCCAGCGTGTGGGAGGGCAAGCCCGACCTGTACCACGCCGTGCAGGCGACCCTGATCCCCCGGCTGCCGCTCTACCCGATGCTCGCGACCGCCGTCGACGAGGGTCTGCTGGCCTAGCGGTTCACGGGCCTTGGGCCCACGACGCGGGCTACTCTGCGCGCGTGCTGCACTTGCGCGTCATCGCGCCGCAATCGCGAACCGACGACGTCATCGCCCTGCTCCGCGCGGAGGTCGGCGTGGCTCACCTCGTGGTGCACCGCGGCGCGGCGCTGGAACCCGAGGGTGACGAGATCACCGCGGACATCGCCCGCGAGTGCGCCGACGGACTCGTGCAGGAGTTGAAGCGCCTGGGCATCCAGCGTTCCGGCGCCATCACCCTCGACGTCGTCGATACCGTGCTGTCGACCGCCGCGTACCGGGCCGAGGAGGAAGCCGAGGGCGATCCCGCCGATGCCATCGTCTGGGACGAATTGGCCGAGCGGACCCGCGACGAGTCCCGACTCAACGTCACCTTCGTCGCATTCCTCTGTCTGGCGTGCCTCATCGCCGCGGTCGGCGTGGTCACCGACTCGCCGGTCACCGTCGTCGGGGCCATGGTGGTGGGCCCCGAGTTCGGGCCGCTCGCCGCGCTGGCCGTCGCCATCGTGCGCCGTCGTGGCGACCTCGCCCGCCGCGCGGTCTCGGCTCTCCTGATCGGATTTCCGGTCGCGATGCTGCTGACGGCCGGGGCCACGCTCGGGGCCGAGGCGCTCGGGTGGGTGACGCTGCAGGACACCAGTCAACTGCAGGACGTCGACTTCATCTTCCAGATCGGGCCGCTGTCCCTCGCCGTGGCGCTGCTCGCCGGCGCCGCGGGGATGCTGTCGCTCGTCTCGGCGAAGTCCGCCGCCCTCGTCGGCGTGTTCATCTCGGTGACCACGGTTCCCGCCGCAGGCTTCGCGGTGATCGCCGCGACGATCGGTGACTGGGCGGTCGCCGCGGAGTCGACCGCGCAGTTGGCGCTCAACCTGGTGGGCATCGTGGTCGCCGGTGTCCTGGTGCTGTGGCTCCATCGGCGCCACGGCCGACTCGGCTCCCGGCGCGCGGCGGCACGCTAGGCACGCGATGAGCGCGCCCGACGATCGGGCACGATGGGACCCGTGGACGTTCTGGTGGTCGGGGGCGGGCCTGCGGGCGTGGCGCTGGCGGCCGCGTGCAGCCGCGTCGGTCTGACGACCGGCTTGGTCGACCCTGCCCCGGACCGGCCATGGGCGGCGACCTACGGGATGTGGAGTCGCGAGATACCGGCCGATCTGCCGACCTCCGTCGTCGCGGCGCGCGCTGCCGGCCGAGCGATCGCCCTCACCGAGCACCGATTGGGCTGGGAGTACGCCGTCCTCGACGTCCCCGCCCTACGACACCACTTCCACGACCAGCTCTCGGCGGTGGCGATCCACGCCGGGCGCGCCGTCGGTTCGCCCGCACCGGGCGTGGTCGCCTTGGCCGACGGGTCCGAGCTGCGGGCGTCGGTCGTCGTCGATGCCGGAGGTCGGTGGCGACCACTCGACGGGCGTCCGACGGCGCGGGCCGCCGCCGCTCAAACGGCTTACGGATTGGTCCTCGACGAGGACGCCGCAGCGCCGCTGCACCGGCCCGGTGACGCGCTGTTCATGGACTGGCGCGCCGACCACGGTGAGTTGGGCTGGCCGACCTTCCTCTACGTCATCCCGCTCGGCGGCGGGCGGGTGCTGGTCGAGGAGACGTCTCTGGCGCGCCGGCCGGGACTGCCGATGTCGACGCTGCGTCGACGGCTGCACACCCGCCTGGCCCACCACGGCGTCGCCCTGCCGAACGACGTTGTCTCCGAACGGGTGTCGTTCCCCGTCGACCAGGTGCGGCACCGCGGCTCCGGCGCGCTCGGCTTCGGCGCCGCGGCGCCGCTCGTGCATCCCGCCACCGGATACAGCCTGGCCGCCTCCCTGCGGCTCGCCCCCCGGGTTGCCGACGCGATCGCCGCGCACCTCCCCGGCGGCCCGGACCGCGCGCTCGCCGCTGCCCAGCGCACCGTCTGGTCGCGGGGCGCGAAGATCGTGCACCGGTTCCGGCGGATCGGCCTCGAGGCGCTCCTGCGGATGCCTCCAGACGACGTCCCCGGCTTCTTCGAGCAGTTCTTCGGCCTGCCCGACGAGCATCGCTGGACGTACCTCACCGCCCGTGACGACGTCCGCGGCATCGTCACCGCGATGAACTGCCTCTTCCTGCAGTCGAGCGGCCGGTTGCGCGGCCACCTGGTCACGTCGGCGGTACGTCGACCGGTGGTCACCAACGACGCGGTGGCCGTGTCCTGACGTCCGCGCGGCGAGGCGCAGAGGTCAGAGCCGGGCCGTCCGGATGAGGTCGGCGCCCTTCTCGGCGATCGCGACCGTCGCCGCATTCGTGTTGGTCGCGACGATGCGCGGCATGATCGACGCGTCGACCACGCGGAGCCCGACCAGTCCCCGTACCCGCAACTCGGGGTCCACGACCGCCTCCGGTCCGGTGCCCATGGCGCAGGTACCGACGGGGTGGTAGTAGGTGCTGGTGGCGCGGGCGAGGTAGGCGCGCAACGCCGCCTCGTCCGTGACGTCCGGCCCCGGCAGGACCTCGCGACCGCGCCATCCGCCGAAGGCGTTGCGCTGCCCGACGTCCCGCGCCACCTGGAGGCCGTGCGCCATCCGGCGAACGTCGGCGTCGGCACCGAGGTAGTTCGGATCGATGAGGGGCGGACTCGCGGGGTCCGCCGAGGCGAGGCGGACCGATCCACGCGCCTCGGGCACGGTGGACACCGCGATCGTGAAGCCGTTCTCCGGTGCGGCGAGATGCGGCGGATGGAACGGCACGTGAATGAACATCAGCTGCATGTCGGGTCCGTCGGACGACCCGCTGCGCCACAGCACCGACGCCTCGGCGAGGTTGTTCCGCCCGGGCGGAACGGCTCTCGAGGCCTCGTAGGTCACCCCGCAGAGCGGGTGGTCGTGCAGGTTGCGGCCCACGCCGGGAAGATCGTGTACGACCGCGACGGACACGTGATCGAGTTCCGCTGCCGGGCCGACACCGGAGAGCAGCAGCAGGCGTGGTGAGTCGACGGCGCCCGCGCTGAGTACCACCTCGACCTCCGCCTGGACGTGAACGAGTTCGTCGCCACGAACGAACTCGACTCCGACGCAGCGGTTTCCGGCGAACAGCAGGCGGCGCGCCCGCGAGGACGTCGACACGACGAGGTTCGGCCGCGTACACGACGGATGCAGGTACGCGGCCGCGGTGCTCTGCCGGGTGCCCCCCGTGATGGTCAGGTCGTGCCAGCCCGCACCCTCCGGGTGCGCACCGTTGAAGTCCTCGGTCCGGGGGAAGCCCGCCTCCGCCGCGGCGTCCAGGAACGCCTGCGACAGCGGATGAGCCCCGGACGCGGGGGCGGGACGCAACGGCCCCTCCGTCCCGCGGTACCGGGGGTCGCCGCCGGTCACGGTCTCCATCCGCCGGAAGTAGGGCAACAGACCGGTGTGATCCCAGCCCGTGCACCCAGCGTCGGCCCAGCCGTCGAAGTCACGCGGATGCCCCCGCAAGTGCACCATCGCGTTGAGGTTGCCGCTACCGCCGACCACGTGGCCGCGCGGCCATCCGTGTACGGCGCCGTCGGTATGCCGTTGCGGGACGGTCTGGTAGGCGTAGTCGACGTCGGTGCCCCACAGGGACGGCCAGGCCGGCGGGACGGCGATCTCGGGTCGGGTGTCTGCCGGACCGGACTCCACCAGCAGCACCCGGACGTCGGGGTCCTCCGAGAGGCGTGCGGCGAGCACGCACCCGGCCGACCCGGCGCCGACGACCACGTAGTCGTACCCGCCCGCCTCGGTGTGTTCGCGTGTCATGGCTCCACTATGGAGCTTCCCGTAACCGGAAGGTCGAGGCGTCGTCCTCCGATCGGGGGACCCCGCGGTTCCCCCGCCTCATCCACCGGTCGCCCGACAGACCCGGGCCCACATCCGCGACATAGTCATCTCATCACCGGAACACACCGGACGCAGAGCCGAAAGGCTCACCGAGACAGAAGGATCGACATGACCACCACCGCCCGCTACTTCATCCTCCCCACCCTTGCCCTCCCCGTCCTCGCCCTCGCCATCTCCGGCGCCGCCGCCCTCGTCGCCACCGGCATTGCCAACGCGTCCACCGGCCCCGGCGGCCAGGACCCCACCGGCCCCGGCTACTCCTACTCCCCGCAGACCCACGCCCACCCCGCACCGTCGGCCAAGCCCGGCTGGCACGGCAACCACGGCCCTGCCTACATCGCCCACCTCACCGGCGCCGACCAGGCCTGAGCCGCCCGAACCCGAGACCCCTTCCCGCGCCCCCGGGGAGGGGTCCCGTCGTGGGGACGCCGCCTACGCTGGCTCCATGACCTCAGCACCGCAGATGCACGTCGCCAGCCTGCACCGCTACCCCGTGAAGTCGATGCTCGGGGAGACCGTGGCGACGCTCGACATCGGTTACGGCGGCGCCGAGGGCGACCGCCGGCTCGCCCTGATCGACGAGGAGACCGGACGCGTCGCCAGTGCCAAGCAGGCGCGACTCTGGCGCCACCTGTTGAAGTGCTCGGCACGCATCGACGACGGGCGGGTGCGCGTAAGTCTTCCGGACGGGGCGGAGGTGTCCCCCGGCGACGCGGCGTTCGACGACGCGCTGTCCGACCTGCTCTCCCGTCCCGTGCGGCTGGCCCGGCAACGTCCGCCCGGAGCGAGTGTCGAACGCGCCGACCCGGACCTGGTGCTCGCGCACGGGCTCGACGCGGAGGTCGACGCGCCGCTGCTCGAGCTGTCCGAGGGAACGCCGGGCGAGTCGTTCGTCGACCTCGCACCGCTGCACGTCATCACCGAGGCCACGCTCGCCCACATCGGCATCGACGCCGAGCGCTACCGGCCCAACATCGTCATCGCCACCCCTGCGGGTCATCCGCCGTACACGGAGAACGAGTGGACCGGCCGGACGTGCACCGTCGGAACGGTCCGGCTGCGCGGCATGGGTCCCACACCGCGGTGCGTGATCCCGACGCTGGAGCACGGCGACTCCGAGCGCGCCCCGAGCGCCCTGCGGACACCCGCCGCGGAGAACCTCGTCGACTCCTTCGGCCTGGGCCGGCTGCCGTGCGCCGGCGCCTACCTCGAGGTGATCGCCGAAGGCACCGTCGCACTCGAGGATTCCTTCGTCCTGGACTGAGTCCGCGTCGCGACTTCCCCGTCGGACGGCCCGACGCCGCAACGCGTTTCCATCGCGTTACGAGTTCCCGCCCCTCTTGTTTTATTTCGGACGCCCGCCTAACTTACGAGCTACGGCGCTGCTCCCCCGGTGTGCTCGACGACCGCGTGATCCCGAGTTGCAGTTCTCAGCCGACGACGACCCGTCCTGCGACGCTCCGGAGGAGATACCCGATGTCAGCACCCGCACCCGACGCCGCGGCCCCCAGTGGCACCTCGGCGCCGTACGCCCCCGCGGAACCGACGCACTTCAAGGCCAACCTCGGGACGAGCCGGGTGGCCCTCCTGGTCGTCGCGTGCGCCGCCCCCCTGGGATCGGTCATCGGCAACACGCCGATCGGATTCACCCTCGGCAACGGGGCGGGGCTGCCGATCGTCTTCCTGGTCGCGGGCCTGGTGCTCGGGTGCTTCGCGGCCGGGTACGTGGCCATCAACAGGGCGGTCCCCGGCGGCGGGGGCTTCGCGCGGTACGTACACGCCGGCTTCGGCCCCGGCGCGGGTTTGGGGGCCGCTTACGCAACGACACTGGCCTACGGCGCCGGGACCATCGGAATCACCGCTGCCGCAGGGTACTTCGCCGATGTCATCGCCCAGGGACACGGGTTGCACCTGCCCTGGTGGGTCTACTCCGTCGTCGCCATGGTGATCGTCGGGGCGCTGGGTCGGCATGCCGCCGACCTCAGCGCCACCGTGCTCCTCGTCATGATCGTCGCCGAGTTCGCGATGCTGGTCGTCCTCGACGTCCTCATCCTGGCGCACAGCGGCATCTCCGCGCTGCCGCTCGACGTCTTCTCCCCGGAGCACGTCTTTTCCGGCAGCATCGGGCCGGCCCTGATGATCGCGTTCACGTCGTTCATCGGCATCGAGTCGGCCGTCATCTACGCCAACGAGGCGCGCAATCCCGGCACGACGGTGCCCCGCGCGATCTACCTTTGCGTCGGGGTCATCTCGGTGTTCTACTTCCTCACCATCTGGCTCATCGTCGGGTCGGTCGGCGTCGACGAGATCGGCCCCCGGGCCGACGAGGCGCAGGGCGACCTCCTGTTCGTGCTCTCCGGTGAGCAGGGCGGCAGCGTGCTCGCCACGCTGATGCAGATCTTCTTCCTCACCAGCGTGCTGGCGTCGCTGGTGGCCCTGCACAACGCGACGACGCGGTACCTGCAGACGATGGGCACGCAGGGCACGATGCCGAAGTTCCTCGGCGTCCTGCACTCCCGCACGCAGGGGCCCGCGCGCGCGAGCGAGGCGCTGTCGCTCCTGACCGCCGCCCTGGTCGCCGTGTTCGCCCTCGTGGGGGCCGACCCCTACCTCGGCATCTACACCAGCCTCGGCGGGCTGTTCACCGTCGGCATCGTCGCCATGCAGGGCGCCGTCGCCGTGACCGTGGTCGTCTTCTTCCGTCGACGCCGGGACGGCCGAATCTGGAAGACCCTGGTGGCGCCCGCCATCGGAGCCGTGGGACTCCTCACCGCCACTGCGTTGATCATCGCCAACTACTCGGTGCTGACCGGTACGGAGGACACCATCCCGAACCTGCTGCCGTGGTCGATCCCCCTCGCGTTCGCCGTCGGATTCGTGGTCCGCCGCCTCCGGCGCGGCGCCGTCGTCGACTTCGATCCCGCACCGCCGTCACGGCAGCCGGCGTGACGGCGCCGGCACGCGCGCCGTGGGGCGCGGTGGCGGTGGTCGGCCCCCACATCGTCGACGTCCTCGGCCGGCCGGTGTCCGAGATCCCCGCCGGCCAGGGCAGCGCACGCCTCGAGGAAATCCGGCTCACCGTGGCGGGAACCGGTGGCGGAGCGGCGGTCGACCTGGCCAAGCTGGGGTGCCGGGTGTCCTCCTTCGCCGCCATCGGCGACGACGTCCTCGGACATCTCCTCACCTCCCAACTGCGCGCCCACGGCGTCGACGTCGACGGCCTCGTGGTGCGACGCGACCAGGTCACGTCCGCGACGATCCTGCCGATCCGACCCAACGGAGATCGGCCGGCGTTGCACGTCCCCGGGGCGACGCCGACGCTCGTGGCCGCCGATCTCGACACCGGTGCCCTCCTGGCAGCGGACGCCGTCCTGCTCGGCGGGCCGGAGACCACGCCGCGGCTGTGGGAACCCGACGGCATCGCGATCCTCGAGGCGGTGCACGCAGCCGGCACGCCGATCTTCGTCGACCTGTTGCACCCACGCCCGACACCATGGCGATGCTCGCCCCGCTGCTGCCGATGGTGGACTGGTTCATGCCCAACGACCTGCAACTGCGGGGTCTGACCGGTTGCGACGACCTCGTCGACGCGGCGGGGGCGCTGCTCGCCCGAGGCGTCGGCGGCGTCGCCGTGACGGTCGGCGAGCACGGTGCGCTTCTGGTCCGACCGGGTACGGGCCCCGTGACGGTGCCGGCGTTCCCGACGACCGTCGTTGACACCACCGGCTGCGGGGATTCGTTCAACGCGGGGATGATCACCGGTGTGCTCGCCGGATGCGCGGTGGAGGACGCGGCGCTGATCGGTTGCGCCTGCGGGGCTCTGGTGGCGACCGGTCTCGGCTCCGACGCCGGCATCGACGACCTGTCTGGCGTCCTCGCGCTCATCGACACCCACCATCCCGACGTCGCCGACCGCATCCACCGCACCCTCGACCAGCACACCGCGCGCGCGGGTGTCGCGCTCGAGTCTTGAACCCGCCGCCACGAAAGGCAGAACGACCATGACCACGCACGTCGACGCGGGCACCGACCCGCGTCACCGCACCGTCGACACCGACCTCCGCCGTCGGGCCGCCGCCGTCGTGCCCAACGGCATGTATGGCCACCTCGACATGCGGACCTTTCCGGCGATCCCCCAGTTCATCGCCCGCGCACGTGGTGCGCGCCTGTGGGACGTCGACGGCAACGAGTACGTCGACCTCATGTGCAGCTGGGGACCGGTGATCCTGGGCCACGCCGATCCCGTCGTCGAGGAGGCCGCCGAACGCCAACGCCGACAGGGCGATTGCCTCAACGGTCCCGCTCCTGTCATGGTCGAGCTGGCCGAGGCCCTGGTCCGTACCGTGGCCCATGCCGACTGGGCGATGTTCGCGAAGAACGGCACGGACGCAACGACCATGTGCTGCACCATCGCTCGAGCCGCCACCGGCCGTGACGCGATCCTCGTCGCCGCGGGCGCCTACCACGGCGCCGCGCCGTGGTGCACCCCGTTCCCCGCGGGCGTCACCGCCGCAGACCGCGCGAACCTCCTGCACTACCGGTTCAACGACATCGCCTCCATCCGCGCGGCCGTCGGGGACAAGACCGACCGCGTCGCCGCCATCATCGTCAGTCCGTTCCGCCACGACGCGGGATTCGACCAGGAACTCGTCGACCCGGCCTTCGCGCGGGACGTGCGGGCGTACTGCGACGAGATCGGCGCAGCGCTCATCCTCGACGACGTCCGCGCCGGCTTCCGCCTCCACCACGGCGGCAGCTGGGAGCCGCTCGGCGTCCACCCGGACCTGACGCCGTGGAGCAAGGCCATCGCCAATGGCCATCCCCTGGCCGCCGTCACGGGAACCGACCGCTACCGCGAAGCGGCGGGCAGCATCTTCGTCACCGGCTCGTTCTGGATGGGCGCGGTGGCCATGGCCGCCGGCCTCGCCACGCTGGGAGAACTCGAACGGCGCGACGCGGTGGCCCACATGAGCGAACTCGGCGGGCAGCTCCGCACGGGCGTCCTCGACAGCGCCGCACGGTGGGGATTCGACGTCACCTACACCGGCCCGGCGCAGATGCCCAACCTCGCGTTCCGCGACGACGTCGATCACGCCCTCGCGATCGCCTTCAGCGCCGAAGCCCAAGCGCGTGGGGTCTACGTCCACCCCAAGCACAACTGGTTCGTCTCGGCCGCGATGACGTCCGACGATCTCGACATGGCTCTCGGCGGTCTCGACGGCGCCTTCGCCGCACTGCGGGCCCGGCACCCGCAGCACGGCGCCCGATGACACCAGACGTTTCCGGCCTCGACGACGCGCGCAGCGACCTCGCCGCCCGCTGCCGGGAGCTGGCGGCGCAGGGGCTGGCGCTCGCCGGCGCGGGCAACGTCAGCACCCGTACCGGCGAGCACGTCCTGATCACCCGGTCGGGGTTGCGCTTCGACACCGCGCACCCGGACGACATCACCGTCCTGACCCGCTCGGGTGCGGTCCTCGACGGGGCCCGGCCGTCGTCGGAGACGGGGCTGCATCTGGGCATCTACGAGCGGACGTCGGCGACCGCCGTGGTCCACACCCACGGCCGCAGTTCGGTGGCCGTGGGCCTGGTGTGCGACCGGATGCCGCTGGTGCACTACAACCTGCTGCGACTGGGCGGCAGCATCCCGACCGTTCCCTACTTCCTCTTCGGTTCCGACGAACTCGCCGACGCGGTCGGGAAGGCCGTCGGCGAGGGGTTTTCGACGGTGCTGCTGCGCAACCACGGTGCCGTGAGCACCGCCCATTCCGTCGGCGAGGCCGTCGAACACGCCTGCCTGCTCGAGTGGCTGTGCGACGTGTACCTCGCGGCGCGCAGCATCGGTTCTCCCGCTCTGCTCTCCGACGCGGATCTCCAGGCGGTCGCCGCGCAGTCCCGACGACTGTCCTACGGCTCCTGACCGGCGCGAGGCGCACACCGTCACCGTCCTGCGGCCTCCGGTCGGTCGTTGCCGCCGCGTCCTAGACTCGGTCCGACGCCGATCGCCGAGGGGAGCCGATGCCGAAGATCGTCGACCACGACGAACGCCGCGAGGAGATCCTGCGCGCCGCCATCCGCGTGATCGAGAGCGTCGGCCTCGACAACACCACGACACGTGCCATCGCCCAGGAGTGCGGCTACTCCAACGGAGTCCTGAGCCACTACTTCCAGGACAAGGACGACATCCTGCGGTCGATCCTCAGCAAGACGCACCGCGAGTTCATGGAGCGGGTGGCCCGCAGCATGCGCGGCAAGGACGAGTTCGGGCGGCTGTGGGCGCTGCTGCTGCAGAACCTTCCCCTCGACGACGACCGGCGGGTCGAGACGCTGATGGAGATCACCTTCTGGCCGCGCGCCCTCTCCAACCCCGCCCTGCGGGAATTCCAGGTGGAAGCGGCCAGCGATCTGCTCGCGCGGCTCCGCGAACTCATCGCCGACGTCCGCCGCGTCGGTCTGCTCGACAGCGACCTGACCGATGCCGCCATCGCCGAACTGCTCATCGCGGTCATCGACGGCCTGTCCGTGCACGCCGAACTCTTTCCGAAGCGCCTTCCCGCGGCCTATCAGAAGAAGCTGATGCGAATGCAGTTGACGGCGTTGGGTTTTGCCGAGACGACGTAGCCGGGCGGCTTGCGGTCCGCGGACGATAGATCTCGCCCGGCTGCGTGAAACGTCTAGATTGGGTAATCAGTGGGCGCAGCGTTGACCCCGCTCCCGTGGATCACCGCCTGGTCGGAGGAAATGAATGCGTCGACAACTGAAGAAGTCGCTGGCGACGGCGACGGCGATCGCCGGTGCGGTGGTTCTGCTCAGCGGCTGCGAAGCCCGCGTCTGGGGTGCGCCACCGGCCGCCGATGACACCTCGCCCGCCGTCACCGGGCCGGCGCCCGCACCGGCGCCGCCCGCAGCCCCGCCCGGCGAGCCGGTCGCATCGTTCGACGGTCTGGACGCCCGCGTCCGACAGGCGACTGCCGATGCCGCCGCATCGGGCGCCGACATCGAGGCGGTCGTCATGGACCGCACCACCGGGCAGACCGTGTCCAACGGCGTCGCGAAGCCCTTCCCCATCGCGTCGGTCGTCAAGCTCTTCATCGCCGACGACCTCCTGCTGCGCGAGTCGCAGGGGCAGGCGACGCTGTCGGACGCCGATCGCCGATCGCTCGACGTGATGCTGCGTTCCTCCGATGACAGCGCGGCGCAGACGTTCTGGGATCGCAGCGGCGGCAACGCCGTGATCGCCCGCGTCAAGGCGAGGTACGGCCTGCCGGGTACGACGGCACCGTCCAACGGACACTGGGACGTCACGACGAGCACGGCCGCCGACCTCGTTCGCTACTACGACATGCTCCTCGACGGCACCGGCGGACTGCCGCCCGAACAGACCAACGTCATCCTCGGCAACCTCGCCCAGTCGACACCGACGGGCACCGATGGGTATCCGCAGCGCTTCGGCATCCCTGAGGGTCTGTACGCCGAGCCGGTCGCGGTGAAGCAGGGCTGGTTCTGCTGCTGGAACGGTGGCAACCAGCTGCACGTCTCCACCGGCGCGATCGGGCCGGACCGTCGTTACGTGATGGCGATCAGTTCGCTCGAGCCGGACGACGCCGCGGCGGCACGCGCCACCATGACCCAAGCCGTCAAGACCATGTTTCCGGGAGGGAAGGTCTAGCCGGACCGTCGCCGTCAGTCCTTCAGGTGTGGGCCGAGAAGCGTCGACCATGCGCGGTCCAGCTTGAACCACTCGTCCTCACAGCGTTCCGCGCGGCGCTCGGGCAGCATGCCCTGGTCGACGAGGTAGGCCTGGCCCTCCGGGTCGGCGCCGTACACCCAGCACAGCAGGTTGAACTTGCGCGTCTCGTTGAGTGAGTGCTCGTCGGCGAATGCATCGTCGTCCACCTCGTCCTCGAGCTGTCCGTAGTAGTCCCATTCCCGGGCGGAATCGACGACGGCCTTCACGTCGTCCGGATCGAGTGTCCCGTCGTCGTCGGGCTGTAGCAGCATGAAGGCGGCGAGTTGATCGGCGACGTCCTCCTCGCGACCCGTCGCCGGGAGGTCGTACAGATCGATGGTCATGTGACCCATCTCGTGGAAGAACGTCGCGATCTCGACGCCGACCGCGGACGCGACGGGATCGACGTCCCCGGCCTTGGTGAAGATGTCGAGCCCGGACATCGGATCCTCGTAGCAGATCGTCATCGCGCGATCCTCGGGACTCCAGAACGCATTCGGTTCGTCGCACTGCGCACCGATCAGCTGGATGTCCTGCGGCAGCTTCAGCAGGTCGTCGGCGTCCTGCGCCATGGTGTCGAGGACCTGATTGTCCTGCAGCAACTTTCGGCCATCGATGGCTTCCTGGCTGGTGGCCTCGTCCCACCGGACGATCATGCGGCCATCGGCCGGTTCGGGTGCCGCCGCGTCGGCCTGCACCGCGGTGGTCGCCGGTCCGGGCCGCTCGGCGGTGACCTCGGACGGGCCGGCGGCGTCGTCGCTGCTGCATCCCGCCAGCAGGACGGCGCACACGGCAAGGGGCCACAGCGGCCGGCCCGCCCAGATGCGTTGGGTGGTCATCTCTCCCTCAGGGTTATTGACGCGCGCGATGGTTCGGCGCCTCCCGAGGATAGGCAACGGGCTGCGGGATGGGGGCGTGTTCGCGAAGGGACGTGGACTATCGACGGGCCCCCCGCGGTTGTAGCTGAGCAGTGGCCGGCGCGACGAACGACGGCGGCGCGTGCAGGAAGGTGCCAACGTGCGAATCGGAATCATCGGAGCAGGGCTGATCGGCGGGACGTTGACGCGGCGTCTGCGGGAACTCGGCCATGACGTGGCGGTCGCCAACTCGCGCTCGCCCGAGACGCTCGGCGATCTCGCCGCCGAGACCGGCGCGACGGCGGTGTGGGCGAAGGATGCGGCCCGCGACGCCGACCTGGTGATCGTCAGCATCCCGCAGAAGAACGTGCCCGACCTGGCGACGGGCATCGTCGACGAACGCCGTCCGGGCGCGCCCGTCATCGAGACGAACAACTACTACCCGCAGCAGCGCGACGGCCGCATCGACGCGATCGAGGACGGGATGGTGGAGAGCCAGTGGGTCGCCGAGCAGATCGGCGCGCCGGTGTACAAGGTGTTCAACGGCATCTGGTGGAAGCACCTCCTGGAGAGCGGGAAGCCCCACGGCACGGCAGGTCGCATCGCGCTGCCCGTCGCGGGCGACGACGGACCCGGCCGCGACCTGGTGCACGACGTCGTCGACGCGTTGGGCTTCGATCCGGTCGACGCCGGGCCCATCTCGGAATCCTGGCGGCAGCAACCCGGTTCGCCGGTCTACGGCAAGGACCTCGATGCCGACGGGACCCGCCGAGCGCTCGCCGCTGCCTCGCCGGAACGCACCGCGGAATGGCGCGCCACGTAGCGCCGCAGCCCTACCCTCAGCGGCATCAATCCGTCACGACGATGTCGGCCAGCCCGTGCGGGTCGTGGCGGTCGATGTGGTCGCGCTCCTGTGCCGCCCAATGGTCCCAGTGTGCGGCCAGCGTGTCGCCGTCCCGTCGGAGCGCACGTTGCTTGCGGATGGGCTCCGCGCACTCGACCCAGATCGCGACGTCCGCAAGCGCCCGCGTGGCGGGCGTGAGCGCCCCGCACCCCTCGACGATGAGCGGCCGGTCGTGTGCGACGGTGTGCCACTCGGCGGGCGACGAGGTGACCCAGCTCCACCGCTGCCACCGACCAGCATCTCCCCGGCGCCGCGGCGAAAGTAGCTCCGCGCGCACGTGTTCCGCGCCGGCCAGCAGGCCGTCCCACCCCGGGTAGACGGCGTCGAGGTGCACCACGACGCTGCCGGGCCAGCGGCGTTTCAGGTGCCGGGCGAGCGTGGTCTTGCCGGCACCGGAGCGTCCGTCGATCAGGACGGTGCTCGCTGCCACGCGCACGAGGTGGCGACCGATCGCGTCAACGTCCAATGCAGTCAGCGTCCAATGAAGTTCCAGTGCCCGCTCAGCACCGATGCGCCGACGGCCGTGGCCGCGATGACGACGCCCGCGGCGATCAACGCCGCGTCCCGCGCGTGCAGCGACGACGGACGTGCCCAGGTCCGCGTCGGATGGGCGCCCAGGCCGCGGGCCTCCATGGCGGTGGCCAGCATGGAGCCGCGCCGGATCGCAGACACCAGCAGCGCGAAGGCCTGGCCCGCGGTCCGGCGGACGCGGGCGTGGTCGCCCACGCCCCTGGCGCGGCGGGCATGCCCGATGGTGCGCCAGTCGTCGCCGAGGATCCCGACGAGACGGATTCCCGCCAACGCGCCGAGGACGAAACGCGACGGCATCCGCAGGACCTGACCGAGCGCGTCGGCCAGTTCGGTCGGATCGGTACCGATGAACAGGGCCACCGACGGTAGCGCGATCGCCAGTACCCGCAACAGCGTCGCCAGTGACAGGTCGATGGATCCGTCGCTGACGGTGACGAGCAGGAAGTGCCAGTGGATCGTCCCCGACGGCTGTCCGTACAGCAGGATGGTGAGCGCCGTCAGCACGGCCGCGAGCCCAAGCGGCACCAGGCGACGGACCAACGCGCGCAACGGGATTCGCAGAACGGCGATCACCAGGACCTCGAGGACGAGCGCCGTCGATGAAGACACCCAGTCGACGCTGAGGACGAGCGCGCCGGCGATGATCGCCGTGGCCGCCAGCGTCGCGACGGGGTTGACGCGCCGAGTACGGCTCGTCGGCGGCGCCGTCACGACGCCACGGCCGGCGCGGGCTGCGCCGGCAGGTCGATGCGTCGATCGGCCAGCACCTCGACGAGGTCGAGGTCGTGGGTGCCGGCCACCACCGCGATGCCATCGTCAGCGGCGGCCGCCAACAGTCGGACGAGTTCCTCCCAGGTGGTGCGGTCCTGGCCGAAGGTCGGTTCGTCGAGCACGACGACCCGCGGCCTGGTGGCGAGCACGGTCGCCACGGAAAGTCGGCGCTTCTCGCCACCGGAGAGGGTGTAGGGATTGGCGTCGGCGAGGTGGGCCAGCCGAAGCCGTCCGAGGATCTCGTCGACGACGCCGGTGACCGCCGCGTCGGAACGCCGCAGCGCACGCGGTCCGAGCGCCACCTCGTCGCGCACCCGACCGGTGAGGAACTGGTGCTCGGGATCCTGGAAGACGCTGCCGATGCGGGTGAGCAGTTCGCGCGAGCGCCACCGGGCCGGGTCGCGTCGCCGCGGGTGCGGCGCCAGGTCGGCGGCCGCCTCCAGGCGGCCTCGCCGCGCCGGCAGTAGACCGCCGAGCGTCAGCGCGAGCGTGGACTTGCCGACGCCGTTGGGCCCGGTGATGACCGTCGTCGTGCCCGAGGGGATGTCGACGTCGAGACGGTGCCGCAGGGACGGGGCACCCGGCTGGCCCACCTCGAGTTCGGACGCGGTCAGCTGACTGTCCCGGTCGGTGCGGCGGGTGCGGGTGAGCTGGGGCAGTGCGCCACCGGGCACCCAGACGCCGGCAGAGGTGAGGTGCTCGCGTTCGCGGGTAACCGTCTCGTCCGGCGGCCCGTCGGCGATGACTTCGCCCGCGGCGCCGAGCACCACCACGCGGTCGACGACGGGCAACCAGACCGACGTGCGGTGTTCGACGACGACGAGCGTGGCGCCGGTGCGCGCTGCGGCGACGGCGACGGCGTCGCGGACCTCGAGGACGCCCTGCGGATCGAGGTTGGCCGTCGGTTCGTCGAGGAGGATCACCCCGGGTGCCATGGCTAGGACACCGGCAAGTGCGAGGCGCTGCTTCTGCCCGCCCGACAGCGCCGACGTCCGGCGGTCGAGCGGGAGGTGCAGCCCGACCGCGGCGAGGCTCTCGGCGACCCGGGGCCAGATCGCCTCCCGGGGTACGCCGAAGTTCTCCATGCCGAAGGCGACGTCGTCACCGATGCGCGGCAGGATGACCTGGCCGTCGGGATCCTGCAGGACCATGCCGATGCGCTGCCGGTTCTGCGCGGGCGGTGCGCCGTCGACGAGCAGCTGCCCCGTCTGGTGACCGTCTTCGCTGCCGCCGAGGAGGCCGGCGAGGCCGAGTAGGACGGTCGACTTGCCCGAGCCGGACGCTCCCAGCAGCAGCACCCGCTGCCCGGGTGCGACGACGAGGTCGAGCCCGGAGATCGTCGGGCGTGCACGTCCCGCGTGCTGCCATCCCCAGTCGCGGGCCTCGATCCGGGCGCCGCCCGCATGGTGCGGACGCGGCGGAGTCACGAGGGGTCGGCTTGGCGGACCTGACGGCCGGAAGCGAAGCGCGACAGCGCGCCGGTACGGGCCAGGGCGCGCACGACGAACCACGACACCACCCCGGCGAGGACGGCACCAGATGCGATCCCGGCGATCGTGTAGACCGCCGCAAAGGCTGCCGTCGAGCCGGGGTACCAGAGGATCAGGTCGTTGATCGCCATCGCCAACCCCGCCGCCGCACCGGAGAGCGCCGCGGTGGGCAGCCCCCACCGTCGATAGAGGAACAGGGCGAAGACGAGTTCGGCTGCCAGGCCCTGCACCAAGCCGGACTCCAGGGTCAGGATCCCCCACTGATTGCCCACCAGCGCCGAGAGCGATGCGGCCACCATCTCGCCGTACAGTGCCGCGCCCGGTTTGCGCACGACCAGCGCGGTGAGCACACCGGCGAAGAGCCAGCCGCCGCCGAGCAGGGCATTGAGGCCCGGCAGGACCGCGCCCAACGGTGCGCTGATCGGATTGACGGCGACGTTCCAGAGCACGAACACCAGTCCCGACGCGACGGCGAGGACGCTTGCGACGACGATGTCGATCACCCGCCAGCGAGGTGTGCGGCGGGTGCCGTCGTGCATCGAGCCCAAGGACGTCGTCATCGCTTCACTCCCTACGCCGGCATGACCCGGTCAGGTTCGTACGGTCGACGGCCCAGCCGTCCTCTCAGCGCGCCCGTTGCGCGCTCCCGTGTGGTGTCACGTCCGAATGTAGGCCACGACCACGCGCGCGGCGACGTCCGGCCGGCCGCGGCGGTGTCGTGGTTTGGATCGGGGCCATTCCGGTAATCGTGATGCGGTGATGAGGGGTATAGCGCTGGTGATGGTGAGTGTGGCCGCGGCGGCGTTGGCGGTCGTCGGTTATCTCACCGGTGCGGCGACGATGACGCTGGCCGCCACGGTCGCGGCGGCACTGCTGGCGGCCACGGGACTGTTCGTGGCGAATCGCGCGGACGCCGCTGCTGTCGACGAGCCGTTGGCTCCTGCGACCAGCTGACGTTGGTCACCCCGCGAGCAGCAGGATGAGCTGAGACTGCAGCTCGCCGAAGAGGAATCCCAACGCGGCACCGAGGACGACGATGATCCACTCGTCGTCCTTGAACGCCGGGCGCAGCAGGTTCTCGTAGGACAGTGCGTCCAGCTCGCGCATCTTGTCGATCATGGTGTTCTCCAGGTCGAGCCGCTGCGCGGTGTAGGCCTCGATGTGGGCCGACGTCTCCGGAAGGCGCTCGATCATGGAGGCGGCCACGGTGGCCTTCATCTCCTGGTACTGCCGGCCTCCCACCAGTGTGATGATGCGGCCGGTGAAGCCCAACTGGTCGTCGATGGTGCGGGAGATCTCGGTCTGGATGACGTCGAAGAACTTGTCCGACATCGGCCCGGTCAGCAGGCTCTCCATGATCGCCTTCGGCGTGAAGATCTCCTGCGCCATCAGCGCCGCATAACCCCGGATCACTTCCTCGCGGCGGGCCTGGAAGACGCCCTGCCAGCGGACGCCGGGCATGACGGATCGCCGCTGCAGCGGTCGGAAGATCATCTGGAGCGCCACGTAGTCGGTGAGGCCGCCGGTCAGTAGGCCGAACAGCGGGAGCGCCAGGTGCCATCCCGTGAGACCGAAGACCACCATCTGGATGATGCCGATGACGAAGCCGAAGACGAGCCCGGCGCGGATGAGGAACGTGAAGGCGGGGCGGCCGATGTCCTGGAACACCGCATTCAACGTCTGCTTGTCGCGGACGAGGTTGGTCACCACCATGTGCTTGATGTCGAAGATCTGATCGACCTGGTCACGGAACTCGGTGAACATTGCCCGCGACGCCGCCGGGATGCGGCCTTCGACGTTGGCCACGATGAGCTTCTTCACCCGGTCGGGCGTCGCTCGCCAGACTTGGGGCTGAAACGACGACATCATGGTGTCGACGAGTTCCTCGGCGGCGTCGTGCAGCGGCGCACCGAGTTCTGCGGCGAGTTCGTCGGGATCGATCTTGTCGAACATCTCCTTGGGGTCGATGATCCCGGAGGTCAACGAATCAACCGCTACCGCAGCCATCTTCGGTGCGCGCTTCGGGATCTGCCCCTGCCAGCCGAGGTACGGCGGAATGCCGCGGAACTCCACCGGATGGAACATCATCTTGAGCGCGAGGATCTTCGTCGCCCACCCCACCAGGGCAGCGCCCAGCGGTATGGACACGTACACCCACCACGGGTAGGAGAACGCGTGCGCGAACAGTTCCGTCATGTGACCGCCTCCCACAGATCGCGTCCCAAGTCGGACATCCGCACCGAAGCGCGCACGATGCGCGGCGGCCGCAGGCCTCGTCGCGCCGTCTTCAGCGCGGCGTTCACGGCCGCGTCGGTCAGCAGCAGCTCGTATTCATCGCGCATCGACTCCACTTCCGGCCCCATCGTCACCACGCCGAGCGACTGCAGTCGCGTGAGATACCCAGGGGTGTGGTGCGGAAGTGACACGCCGGCGGCGCGTCCGACCGTGGACGCGTTCTGTGCGGCCCACGCGGCGCCGCCCGGCTCGGCAACGTGGATGACGGGGTAGACGGACCCGTCCGACAGCGCCGCGAGGATGCGCGCCTCGTCGGGCACCAGCCGTTCGATCAACGCCCGGTGCAGGGTCTCCCTGCTTTGCGCCGGGTTGGCGTACATCGACCGGGCCATCAGCGCGTCGAGCACCTCTCCTGCCGAGGGTGGTTCGATCGCGCGCGGCTCCACCGACGTCGCGGACGCGCTCTCGGGCGGGGCCTTCCGGAGCGCACCGGTGTCGGAGACCTCGGCGTGCACGGTCGGCGGACGTGATCCGGGAACGAGCCGATCGACGAACAGCATCATCGACCGGAGTGCCCGCCACAGCCACCAGAGCGGAATCACGCGACGTGCCTCCGACCGTTGCGCGCTATCTCGGCGATCGGGTCACCAGCGCCGGGCGGCGCATCGTGGCCGTGGATCCACGGCGGTCGTCCCGCAGTGCCTCTCCGTCCGCGGTGATGATGCTCGTCTCGCCATGACCCACACACCAGGGAACCGCACCTTCCACGTTCGCCACATGAGGAACACCGCGAGGTTCTCCCCGGCGCGGGCCACCGACGGCACCGACGCCGAACTTGCTCGGCGCGGGCGGGCACGCCGCAGACCACGGTAGAGATCGACGTGATGCTATGCAACTGCTCAGCACCACGTCCGTGGCATGACGGACCGGCCCGACGCCTAACGGGCCCGCCGCGCCAGCCGCTCGGGTGCCTCGATGAAGACCGTCTTGCCCTGCACGCGAATCCAGCCGCGCTGGGTGAACTCGCCGAGTGCCTTGTTCACCGTTTCCCGCGACGACCCCACCAGCTGCGCCAGCTCGAGTTGCGTGAGTTCGTGGTCCACCCGCAGGGCAGCTCCCTCA